>NZ_SZUA01000002.1 GCF_005239095.1 Luteimonas gilva
GGCTTCAGCCGCGAGCCTTCCTTTTCAGGTCGCGACGACGTGTGGGAAAGAGCTCGCGGCTGAAGCCGCTCCTACAAAAGCGCGCATCAACGCCGGCGTATGGGAATCCGGTCCAGCGGCACCGCGGTGACCTCGTATCCGCCGATCCGGATCGGCGCGCCCGGCGGCGGCGCCCAGGCTTGGGCGTAGAGCACTTCCCACGTCGCCGGCAGCAAGCCGTCGCTACGGCGTTCGGCTTCGTAGGCGGATGCTGCCGCGGCGAAGCGCGCGCGTCCGGTCAGCGTGTGCCGGCGCGTGCGCAGCGCGTTGGTCGCGCCAAGCGCGCGCAATTCGCGCATCAGCGCGGCCAAATCGGGATAGCCCGGCACGAACAGGTCGCGGTCGAGCACCGGGTCGCGGAAACCGGCCTGGACCATCGCATCGCCGAACTGCGCGATCGACGCGAACGGGCTGACGTGCGGCGCCGAATCCGCCCGGGCGAAGGCCGCGCGCAATTCGATCAGCGTCTCCGGACCGAAACTCGACACCAGCAAGCGCGCGCCCGGCTTGAGCACACGCCGGAATTCGGCGAACAGCGTCGGCAGATCCTCGATCCACTGCACGCACAAATTGGAGAACAGCACGTCGACGCTGGCGTCGGCGAGCGGCAGGGCGCGCGCATCGGCGCAGACGCGGTCGAAGGATCGCCACCAGCCGCCCTGCTTCTTGGCTTCGCGCAGCATCGGCAAGGCGAGGTCGAGCGCCAGCACTCTCGCTTTCGGCCAACGCTTGCGCATCGCGGCGGAAGCGCGACCCGGACCGCAGCCGAGATCGACGACGATTTGCGGCTGTCGATCTTCCAAATAGTCGAGCGATTCGAGCAGGCGCGATTCCACCTCGCGCTGCAGCGCGGCGGCGGCTTCGTAGCCTTGCGCCGAGCGCGAGAAGGCGCGGCGGACTTGGCGGGTGTCGAAGACTTCGTTCATGCCTTTGGTTTTAACCCTCTCCCGCTTGCGGGAGAGGGTTGGGTGAGGGCGCGCGGCGCTGCGAACCCGCCTCGTCGCTTTCTGGAGAAGCCAAAGTCGCTGGATTCCAGCCTTCGCGGGAATGACAGCTTGAAGCGGAAGCAAAAGTGTCGATGGCCGCCGCGACTTCGTCCGCATGTCCCAAGAACGGCGCATGCCCGCCGCCGGCGATCTCAAGAAATTCGGAATTCGGCGCGAGTGCCGCGGCGGCGCGCATGCCGGCGGGCGGCACCAAGCGGTCGCGCCGACCCGAAATCCACAAGCTCGGTACCCGCAGTTGCGGCAGCGATTCGCGCAAATCGGTTTCGTCGAGCAGCGACAGCCCTTGCTGCAGCACCCGCCGCGCCGGCTCGCCGCGCGCGAACAATTGCTGGCGCAGCGTGCGCAACTCTTCGCGGCCGTGTTCGGCGCCGATCGTGTCCAGCACCAGAAAGCGGTCGAGCGTGCTGCGGTAGTCGCTCTGCAAATCCGCGGCGAACTGCGTAAACACCTGCGGCGAGACCGCGTGCGGCCACGGCCGGCCGTCGGCGCCGTCGTCGACCACGAAGCGCGGCGTGGCGCTGATCATGACCAAGCCCCGCACCTGCGCCGACGTCGCCGCCGCGCGCAGCGCGAACAAGCCGCCGAGCGACCAGCCGATCCAGATCGCCGGCGGCGTGCGCGCGGCGATTTGCGCGACGGTCGCGTCCAGCTCGAGCGGCGTCGCGTCTTCGCGGCTGTAGCCGTGGCCGGGCAAGTCGACCAGATGCAGCGTGTAGCGATCGCGCAAGCGCGCGACCAGCGGCGCGAACACGCCGCCGTGCATCGCCCAACCGTGGACGAGCACCAGCGCCGGACCAGAGCCGGCGACTTCGATGTGCAAGCCGGCGTTCAAGCGGCGGGGGCCGCGACGGGCGCGTCTCCGAGGCGGTCGCGCGCGCGCGACAGCGTGTCGATCAAGCCGTCGATCTCGGCCGGGCTGTGCAAGGCCGACACGGTGATGCGCAAGCGCGCGCCGCCTTCGGGCACGGTCGGCGGGCGGATCGCGGCGACCCAATAGCCGGCGTCGTCCAGCGCCTGCGCGTAAGCCAGCGCGCGCGCTTCGCTGCCGCAGACGAAGGGCTGGATCGGCGTGTCCGAAGGCAGCAATTCCAAGCCGTGCGCGGCCGCAGAGGTGCGCAGGCGCACGATCGATTCGCGCAGCTTAACCCGCCGCCATTCCTCGCGGCGCGCGATCTTCACCGCGGCCAACGACGCCGCCGCTTGCGCGGGCGGGATCGCGGTGCTGTACACGTAAGGCCGCGCGGTTTCGGCCAGATGCCCGATCACGGTTTCGTCGCCTACCAGCACCGCGCCGTAGCCGCCGAGCGCTTTGCCCAGCGTGACCAATTGCAACGGCACGTCGGCCGGACCCAGGCCGCTGAACGCGACGCTGCCGCGCCCGCTCGGGCCGAGCACGCCGACGCCGTGCGCGTCGTCCACGTACACCAGCGCCTGCTGCATGCGCGCGGCCAGCATCAGCGCGCGCAACGGCGCGATGTCGCCGTCCATGCTGAACACGCCGTCGGTGGCGAGCATCGCCGCGCCGTCCGGCACGCTGCGCAACTGGCGCAACGCGCCCTCGGCGTCGGCGTGCGGATAGCGGCGCAGGCGGCAGTCGGCCAGGCGCGCGGCGTCGATCAGGCTGGCGTGGTTCAAGCGGTCTTGAACGCAGATGTCGTCGTTGCCCAGCAGCGATTGCACCACCGCCAGATTGGCCAGGAAGCCGCTGCCCATCAGCAGGCCGCGCGGATATTCCAGCCACTCGGCGATCTCGCGCTCCAACGCCTCATGCACGGCGTGATGGCCGCAAACCAGATGCGAAGCGGTGCTGCCGACGCCGTCGCGCGCGGCGGCGTCCTGCAATGCGGCGACCACGCCGAACTGCTGGGCCAGGCCCAGGTAATCGTTGCCGCAGAAGCCGACCCGCCAGCGCCCGTCGACTTCGTAGCGCGCGCCGTCGCGCCGGGTCACGTTGCGCCGCACGCGCACCCGCTGCTGCGCCTCGCGCAACGCGCGCGCCTCGCGCAGACGTTCGTGCAGGTCGGCGCGCGCCATGCTCAGGCCGCCGCTTCGACGATGTCGGCGTGGACGGTGGCGGCTTCTTCCACGATCTGCATCGGCCGCAGGCCGAGACGCGCGAACAACGCCATGTCGCGCTCGGCGTCCGGGTTGCCGGTGGTGAGCAGCTTCTCGCCGTAGAAGATCGAATTGGCGCCGGCGGCGAAGCACAGCGCCTGCAGTTCGTCGCTCATGGTCTCGCGCCCGGCCGACAGCCGGACCATAGATTGGGGCATCAGGATCCGCGCCACCGCGATGGTGCGCACGAATTCGAAAGGATCCAGTTCCGCGGTGCCGGCCAGCGGCGTGCCTTCGACCTGGACCAAGCGGTTGATCGGCACCGAATCCGGATGCGCCGGCAGATTGGCCAAAGCCTGCAGCAAACCGGCGCGCTGCGCACGCGACTCGCCCATGCCGACGATGCCGCCGCAGCAGGTCTTCATGCCGGCGTCGCGCACGTGCGCGAGCGTGTCCAGGCGGTCCTGGTATTCGCGGGTGTGGATGATTTCGCCGTAGAACTCCGGCGCGGTATCCAGGTTGTGGTTGTAGTAGTCCAGGCCGGCGGCCTTCAGCGCCTGCGCTTGGCCGTCGCTGAGCATGCCCAACGTGGCGCAGGTTTCCAGGCCCAGCGCTTTCACTTCGCGGATCATCGCCGCGACTTTCGGGATGTCGCGGTCCTTCGGCGAACGCCAGGCCGCGCCCATGCAGAAGCGCGACGCGCCGGCGGCCTTGGCCTGCTTGGCTTTTTCCAGCACCGCTTCGGTGCTCATCAGCTTGGTCGCATCGACGCCGGTGTGGTAGCGCTGCGCCTGCGGGCAGTAGGCGCAGTCCTCGGGGCAGCCGCCGGTCTTCACCGACAGCAGCGTGCTGATCTGCACTTCGGCCGGATCGAAATGGCGGCGATGGACGCTGCCGGCGCGATGCAGCAATTCGGTGAACGGCAGCGCGAACAGCGCTTCGATGTCGGCGCGCGACCAATCGTGGCGGAGGGCGGGCGCGGCGGAGAGCGGTTCGCTGACGGCTGGCATGGGTTTTTCCCGACGGACAAGGGCTGGCAAGCCCGGCAGTCTGGAAACCATGCCGGGTCCTGTCAACCGAATGCCGCCCGTGGATGTTGACGGGCTCGGCCGGCGCTTGGCGGCCCTGCTGTGGCCGCCGCGCTGCCTGCTATGCGGCGAATCGGGCCGCGGAGGCCGGGATTTGTGCCGCGACTGCGACGCGGCCTTGCCCTGGAACCGCAACGCCTGCCTACGCTGCGCCCTGCCCTTGCCCGCGCCGGCGCCCGCTTGCGGCCTTTGCCTGCGCCGGCCGCCGCCGCTGGCCGAAACCCATGCCGCCCTGGTCTACGCCTTCCCGGTGGACCGGCTGCTGCCGCGGTTGAAATTCCATGCCGACTTGGCCTGCGGCCGGCTGCTCTCGCAATTGATGATCCAAGCCTTCGCCGCCTTGCCGAGGCCCGACGCGCTGGTGCCCTTGCCGCTGCACCGCGGCCGTTTGCGCAGCCGCGGCTACGACCAAGCCTTGGAATTGGCGCGGCCGCTGGCGCACGCCTTCGCCTTGCCGCTGTTGGACGATGCGCTGATCCGCAAGCGCGGCACGCCGCCGCAATCCCGGCTCGACGCCGCCGCGCGGCGGCGCAATCTGCGCGGCGCGTTCGCGGTCGATCCCGGCGTCGTTCTGCCGCCGCACGTGGCCGTGATCGACGACGTCGTCACCACCGGCGCGACTCTGCATGCCGCGGCGCAGGCCTTGCGTCGCGCCGGCGCGCAACGCGTGGATGCGTGGGTGTGCGCGCGAACGCCGTGACCGCTTTTTTCCTTCTCCCATCGGGAGAAGGTGCCCGAAGGGCGGATGAGGGTTCGGTGTGCGATTGAAGCTACGCGCTCGCGCCGTACCCTCATCCGGCGCTACGCGCCACCTTCTCCCGATGGGAGAAGGAGAAGCAGCGCCTCAGCGCTCCGGCGCTTCCTGCTCCAGCAATTCCAGATAAGCGCTGGTCAGTTCGAGGTTGCCGGCCTTCTGCATCCGCACTTGGTAGAACAAGGTCTTGATCAGCTCTTCGTCGCTGGCGCGGCCTTCGCGGCGGGTCGTGAACTGCACCAGCGCGTCCATCGCCGATTCCTGCTGGCGCTGGTACAGCTCCTGCAGTTCGTAAGCCTTGGCGACCTTGATCCGCCAGGCCGGCGACAAGCGTTCGACCGCGTTGTTCGAATTCTGCGTGGTCTGCCAGGCGGCCGCGGTCAGCACCGCGGAGGTGACCTCCAGCCGCGAAGGCTGCTCGGCGTCGGTTTCCGATTTGACGACGTGCTCGGCTTCGGCCAGGTTCGAATTGATCTTCGGCAGCACCCGCTGCAATTCGTCCAAGTTGCTGCGCATCTCCGCCGCCACGGCTTGGCGCAGCGCGTTGGCCTGGCGATTGAGCGAACGGTCTTCCTTCCAATTGTCGATCGCCAGCGCCAAGCCCACGGCCAGCGCCACCGAGAACGCTTCGACCGCGATCTCGGGCAGCTTCTCGCGGATATGGTCGCGCAGGCGCGGACGCGGCGGCGGGTCGGCGGCGGGAGTCATCGGCGCATCTTACCCAGACCGCCCCCGACTTTCGGCAGATACCGCGCCGGCCGGAACGCTGCATCTTCTGCCGACCTTCCCCAACCGGCATCCAAGATGAAGACGTTCACGACCGCGGTACTCGCCGCCGCACTGTCGCTCGGTTCCCTGCAGGCCGCCGCCGCGGATTCGACGGCCGATGCCGAAAAGCAACTGATCGCGGCCAGCGAGGCGATGATGAATGCCCAGCTGCAGTTCGATCTGAAAGCGCTGGACGCGATCCTGGCGCCGGATTACGTCGAGATCTCGCCGGTCGGCGACGTCGACGAGCGCGCCGAAGTGATGAGCTTCTACACGCCCGAAGCCAAGGCGCAGATGCTGGCCGCCGGGATGGAGCCGGTGTCGACGGTGATGGAAGAGCCGCGGGTGCGGGTGTACGGCGACCAGGCCATCGTCGTTTCCAAAGACACCGCGACGCTGAAGGTGAAAGGCGTGGAGCAGAAACGTCCGGCGCGCGTGCTGTTCCATTTCCGCAAGCTCGGCGGCAAGTGGCTGCTGCAGTCTTCGCAGTTCACTTGGATCAAGCCGGGCGGCTGAGCGGTTATTGCTATTGTGGGAGCGGCTTCAGCCGCGAGCTCTTTCCTTCAAATCGCGACATCGCGTTGAATACAGAAAAAGCTCGCGGCTGAAGCCGCTCCCACAAAGCTAATCGGCCTTGGCGGGTTCCGGCTTGGGAATATCCGCCTTGGCCGCCTTGCCCGAACCGATGATCGCTTCTGCCCGCATCTCCACCGGCGCGTCCTTCGAGAACAGCGCGGTGGTGCCGACCGCGGTCCAGGCGGGGTAGTGGTCGCGGAACACTTCGCGATGCACTTTCAGCATCGGCTCGATTCGCTTGCGGAAATCGTCGTGGTCCTTGGCGACGTGGAAGCTGGTGATTTCGACCACATCTTCCATCGTGGCGCCAGCTTTTTCCAGATGCGCCTTCAGCTGCGCGAACATCCAGCGGATCTTCTCTTCGTCGGTCTTGCCCGGACCGCCCGCCGGAATGCCGGACACGATCACGCGGTCGCCGATCTTCACCACCGGCGAGTAATGGAAATCGTAGTAGGAACCTTCCCAGCCCGACGGCGCCAGATGCTCGCGTACGACCGGAGTTTGCGCGCCGGCCGTAGCGCACAGCGACAGGCCGAGCAGGGATAACGTCAATAGGCAGGCGCGCATCGTCGATGTCCTCGAACCGGGGAATCGGATTGCAGCGCGGGCCGATGTCCGGTGCAAGCGCCGTTCGGCGGAGGCCGGCGCGGACGCCGGCCTCCGTCGTGCGGTCAGCTCGCCGGCACCGCTTTTTCGCGCTTATTGCCCAAGAACCATAGGATGCCGCCGACCACGACCAGCGCGATCCGGATCCCGACGCCGACGTCGGCGCCCCAATGGTCCACCCAAGACAGCAGCTTGAATTCCATGTTCATGAAGTGCAGCACGAACGAACCCAGGCCGAGCAACAGCATCAGGCCGCCGATCGATTTCATCGCTTACCCCTTTGGCAATGGACCCGCTCCCCGCGGGCGAGCCGAGTCTACCCCGCAAAGGCGACGCAGGGCGTAGCCGGGCAAGGCCGCAGGCCGCACCCGGCTACGTTCAACCCGGATTGCGGAACGCGTAGTCCAGGGCAATGCCGGCGAACACCGCCATGCCGACCCAGTGGTTGTGCAGGAAGGCGCGGAAGCAGGCGTCGCGGTCGCGGTGCCGGGCCAGGACGAATTCGTAGGCGACCAGCAGCGCCGCCACGCCCAGTGCCGACCAAAAGTACACGCCCATCTGCGCCTGCCGCCCGCACAGCGCCAGCGCGGCGAAGAACATCGCGTACAGCACGCCCTGCGCGATCAAGTCCAACTCGCCGAACAGGATCGCAGTCGACTTGGCGCCGGCGCGCAGATCGTCGTCGCGGTCGACCATCGCGTACCAAGTGTCGTAGGCGGTCGACCAGAAGATGTTGGCCACGTACAGCACCCAGGCCAGCGGCAGCAGCTCGCCGCGCACGGCGGCGAAGGCCATCGGAATGCCCCAGCCGAAAGCCATGCCCAGATAGACCTGCGGCAGATAGGTATAGCGCTTCAAATACGGATAGCTGGCCGCCAGCACCACGCCGACGAAGCTCAAATACATCGTCAGCCGGTTCAATGTCGCCACCAAACCGAACGCCGCCAGCATCAGCGCCGCGAACACCAGCAAGGCTTCGCGGCCGGACACCGCGCCGGTGGCCAGCGGCCGATGCTTGGTGCGTTCGACCTGCGGGTCCAGCCAACGGTCGGCGTAGTCGTTGATCACGCAACCGGCCGAGCGGGTCAGCCAGACCCCGGCGCTGAACACGAACAGCGTCCACAGCGGCGGCACGCCTTCGGCCGCCATCCACAGGCCCCACCAGGTCGGCCAGAGCAGCAGCAGCCAGCCGATCGGCCGGTCCCCGCGCACCAATTTCCAGTACTGGCCCAGGCGCTCGCGCCAGCGCGGCACGGGCAGGGGGACGGGCGAGCTGTAGCGTTCGTAGCTCATGCGGGCGCAAGGTTAACGGCTCGCGCGGCGCGGCGCGATGATGGACAATAGGCGGCTCGGCGCCTGTAGCTCAGCCGGATAGAGTAGTGGCTTCCGAAGCCATTGGTCGGGGGTTCGAATCCCTCCAGGCGCGCCAAATGCTTGATCCGCAGGCTTTTCTGGCGGTTTTTGGGCTGGGGCGATTTATTTATACTGTGGGCATGCACGGCCTCGATTAGCGGCCGCCAAAGGTGGAACGTGCGCAATTACGACCTCGATTTTCTGAAGAAATTCTCGTTGGTGATCGTCTTCCTGATGGCGGTCACCCTCGGCCTGATCCTGTTCGCCCACCATCTGCAGGGCGTGATCCCGCCGGAAGTCTCGCCGCAGGCCGCCAAGCGCACCGAGCAGCGGATCGCACCGGTCGGTTCCGTCTACGCCGGCACCACCGGCGCCGCGCAGCAGGCCGCAGCCGTCGCGGCGGCCGCGGCCAAGGCCGCCTCGCAAGTCGCCTACGGCGGCACCACCGACGGCTCGGTGATCTTCGGCAACCTCTGCACCGGCTGCCACACCTCCGGCGCCGGCAACGCGCCGACCATGGACAAGGCCCACTGGGGTCCGCGCATCGCGCAGGGCAAGGACACCTTGTACAAGCACGCCATCGAAGGCTTCACCGGTCCCGACGGCGGAGTGATGCCGCCCAAGGGCGGCAACCCGGCGCTGACCGAAGCGCAGGTCAAGGCCACCGTCGACTGGATGGTCGACAATCTGAAGTAAGCGCCGCAAGGCATTCCGCGACGCGCACGACGCCGCCTTAGGGCGGCGTCGTCGTTATCGGGCGGCGAACGTCGGCGATCGGCACGCCAAACCCGCCGTCATCGGCGCTTCCCGCCCGCCTTGTATCATCGCGCCATGGTCCTGCCCGCCTTCCCGAACGAATCGGCCACGCTCTCGCTGCCCGGCCCCGCCGGCGCATTGGAAGCGGCCGTCGAAACCCCGGAGCCCGATGTCGCGCCGCTGCCGGTGGTCGCCGTGGTCTGCCATCCGCTGCCCACCGAAGGCGGCAGCATGCACAACAAGGTCGTGACCATGGCCGCGCGCAGCTTGCGCGAGCTCGGCGCGACCACGGTGCGCTTCAACTTCCGCGGCACCGGCCATTCCGAGGGCGAGTTCGACGAGGGCCAGGGCGAGACCGACGACTTGCGCGCGATCGTCGCCTGGGTGCGCGCGCAGCGACCCGACCATGCGCTTTGGCTGGCCGGTTTCAGCTTCGGCGCCTATGTATCGATCCGCGCGGCGGAAGAACTGAAACCCGCTGTGTTGATCTCGATCGCGCCGCCGGCCGGGCGTTGGGATTTCGAAAGGGTAGCGCTGCCCACCATGCCGTGGCTGGTGATCCAGGGCGAGAACGACGAGATCGTCGACCCGCAGGCCGTCTACGATTGGCTGAAGAAATCCAAGGCCAAGGCCGACGTGGTGCGCATGCCCGACACCAGCCATTTCTTCCACCGCAAGCTGATCGATCTGCGCGGCGCGATCAAGAACGGCGTACGCGCCTACCTGCCCGCGGCGCATGGCTGACGCGGGCGCGACGGCGACGCCGTCGGAAAACTACCGCGCCGGCGTCGCGCGCGGCGATTGGCAGGACGATCCGGCGCAGCACGCGGCCTTGCGCGAACTGGACCGCATCCACGCATCGCTCGTCGCGCCGCCGAAATCGCGCGGTTTGCTGGCGCGCATGTTCGGCGAAGGTCCGCCGCCGCCCGAACGCGGCCTGTATCTGTGGGGCGGCGTGGGCCGCGGCAAGACTTTCCTGATCGATCTGTTTTACGACGGACTGCCGATAACGCAGAAACGCCGCACCCACTTCCACCGCTTCATGCGCGACGTGCACGAACGCCTGCGCGCGCACGCCGGCGAACGCGACCCGCTGGCGATCGTCGCCAAGGAATGGCGGCGCACGCTGCGCGTGCTGGTGCTGGACGAATTCTTCGTCAGCGACATCGGCGACGCGATGCTGCTCGGCCGTCTGCTCGACCGCCTGTTCGCCGAAGGCGTGGTGCTGGTGACCACGTCCAATACGCCGCCCGGCGAGCTGTACAAGGACGGCCTGCAACGCGCGCGCTTCCTGCCGGCGATCGAGCTGATCCAGCGCTATTGCATCATCGCCCATCTCGACAGCCCCACCGACTACCGGCTGCGCGAGCTGACCCGCTCGCCGGTGTATCGCGCGCCGCTCGACGCCGGTTCCGACGCCTGGCTGGAAGCGCGCTGGCATGCGCTGGGCGGCGACGACGCTCATCGCGACGGCACCATCGAACTGGACGGACGCAAGATCGCGGTGCGCGCGCGTTGCAAGGGCATGGCCTGGTTCGATTTCGCCGAGTTGTGCGAAGGCCCGCGCGGCGCCGCCGACTACATCGAGATCGCGCGCGAATTCCACACCGTGCTGCTCGGCGGCGTGCCGCGCCTGGACGAGCGCCGCGACAATCCCGCGCGCCGCTTCATCACCCTGATCGACGAACTGTACGACCGCCACGTCAACCTGGTCTGCACCGCCGACGCCGCGCCGCCGGCCCTGTACGAAGGCGCGCGCCTGGCGGCGGCGTTCGAGCGCGCCGCTTCGCGCCTGATCGAGATGCAGTCGGCGGAATACCTCGCCCTCGAGCACCGCCAATAGTCCCCGGCGCGCCGTTTTTCGCTTTCGCCGCGGCTCGCCTTACCGGCCCGCGTCTGGAATCAAGCCGTGATCGCGGACGATGCGGCCGATCTCGCGCTCCTGCTCCATCACGGTCGCGTATAGCCAGGTGTAGTGGTCCTGGGACCAGAACTCCATCACCTGCCGGGCGCGCAATTCTCCCAACAGGGCGCGGTTGGCGCGGTATTCCAGGAATATCACCAGCAAGTGGTAGTAATTGGACTCCGCATCGCTCGAGCCGCGCGGAAAGCCGACCGGTATGTCGGGGTAGCGCTTGCGCAGCTCGCCCACGGCGGCCTGCGACTTCGCCGCGTTCTGGCCCAGGTACCAGTGCAATTGCTCGTGGACGAACGTCGACAGCAGCAATTCGTCGTCCTTCAGATGGCGCGTGTGCAGGGTCAGCACCGGATGGCTGTGCGGCAAGGCGCGCTCGTCGACGACGATCTTGCGCGTGAACAGCCACGGCGACACGTCGTATCGCGCCACGATCCGTTCGATCTGCGCCTTGGCCGCCTTCTCCGCTTCGCTGCCGCGCGCGAGCGATATCTCCAACGGCATCTGCGGCGCTTGCGCGCGCGCGACCGCGCAGCCCAGCAACAGCGCGCAAGCGAGCAATCGTCCGATCTTCATCGTCGCCCCCCTAGACCTCCGAAAGATGCGCATTATGGAATCCGCTCCGAACCGGCGGCCTACCGCCGGATGAACGGCCGCTTCCGCCCCGCGCGACCGAGCTTCGCTAGACGCCCAGGGAACGCAGGAACGCGGCGATCTTCTCGGTATAGGCCGAAGCTTCGCCGAGCGTGCGGTTGACCTGCATGTGCGACAGATCCTGCGGCAGCGTCTCCACGCGCACGCCCAAGCCCGCCGCTTTGCGCTCGAACGCCCGGGCCTGCGCGCAAGAGGCCATGACGTGACGGGTGGAACATACCGCCAGCATCGGCAAAGATCGGCGCGTCAACAGCGCATACGGCGATACCGCGCGCCATGCCGCGGCGTCGGCGCCGAACGCGCGGTCGTACAAGCGCGGATGCGGCCCCTTCATCAATCGCTCGACGTCGTAGGCGGCGCTGTCCAACAGCACCGCGCCGCGCGGCGGCGCCGCTCCGGCTTCGCGCAGCCATTCCGGCGATGCGGCAAGCACGGCCACCAAGTGCGCGCCCGCCGAGTGTCCCATCAGCGCGATGCGGTCGCGGTCCACGCCCCAGGCCGCCGCGCGATCCTGCACCGCCGCCAGCGCGCGCGCCACGTCCTGCGCCTGCTCGCGCGGCGGCGTATCGGGAAGCATGCGGTAGTTCACCGAGATCAAGGCATAGCCCTTGGGCAACCAATAGCCGGCCTTGTTCGGGATCAGCCCGGGATGGTCCTTGTCGCCGAAATTCCAGGAACCGCCGTGCACCAACAGAATCGCCGGCGCGCGCCGCGCGGCGGGCGGCAGATAGACGTCGAATCGCTGCCGCGGATCCGGGCCGTAAGCGACGTCGCGGATCGCCCGCGTTCCCGCCGGCAAGGCTTGCGCGCCCGCGTCCTCGCCGGATGCGGCCGCGGAGCGCGCCTCGGGCATTGGGGCGGCCGCGGCCAAAAGGAGCAATGCGATCGCGATGATCGACCGTTGGCGTTTCATGTCCGTTCTACCTTCTGCGATCCGAATAACGTTTCAGCTGCCGCGCAGCACGAGCGTCGCCGACAGCCCCTGCGGCGACCGGGGCGAGAGCCGCAGTTCGCCGTCATGCTGGCGCGCGACGCGATCGACGATGGCCAATCCGAGCCCGGTGCCGCCGCCCTCGCCGCGCGCGAACGGCTGGCGCACGCGCTCGGCATCGCGCGCCGACAAGCCGGGCCCGCCGTCCTCGACATCGATGCGCCAGGCCTCGCCTTCGCGGCGCAAACGCAGGCAGAACGGAGGCGCGCCGTGCTTCTGCGCATTGACCAGCAGGTTCTCCACCGCGCGCAGCAGCGCCATAGGCTTGCCGATCATCGGCGCGTAGGTCGGCGTTTCGAGCCGCCACGTCTGCTCCGATGCGCTGGCCGCATTGCGGCACAGCACCGCCAAATCGAGCGGCTCGGCGGCTTCGTCGCGTCCGTCGCGCGCGTAGGCGATGAACTGCGACAGGATCGCGTCGATCTCGGCGATATCGCGATGCATGCCGGCGCGCAGTTCCGGATCGGCCTCCGGCAGCAGCTCGGCGGCGTACTGCAGGCGGGTCAGCGGAGTGCGCAGGTCGTGCGAGATGCCGGCCAGCATGAGGCTGCGTTCTTGTGCGGCTTCGCGCACCTCGTCGCTCGCTTCGGTCAGCACCTGGGCGAGTTCCTGCACTTCGCGCGGGCCTTCCATTGCGCCGAGCTCCGGCGCTTCGCCGCGCACCAGTTCCGGCGCCGATCGCGCCAGGCGCCGCAAGGGCAGCACCAGCCGGCGCGCGTAATAAGCCGCCGCCAGCCAGACCAGCGCCGCGCCGGCGCACAGCATCAGCACCGAGAACCGCAGCACGCCGTCGCCGCGGCGATCGAAAGCCAAGGACGCCCATAACGCCGGCTGCGTATCCAGCTTCAGCCAGACCGCGTTGGCGCGGCCGACCCGGCCCAGCCGCACTTCGCGTCCGGGATCCAGCTGCTGCGGCGCCTGTTCCAGCAATTCGCGCATGAACGGCGCTACGCGCGGCGCGGGCGATGGCGGCGGCGCATCGCTCACTTCCAGGCCGGCGCGGCGCAGGTGCTCGGCTGCGCGATCGCGCGATTGGCTGCGCGCGAGTTCTTCGGCCACATCGGCGAACCCGTCCATCGCGCGCAGCAGGCGTTCGGCGGCCGGCCGCGTGGCCAATTCGCGGCCCAGCGCCACCGCCAGCACCGCCGCGCCCAGCAGCACCAGGCCGATCACCAGCGCCAGCTGGCCGAACACGCTGCGCGGCAAGAGATTCATGCGGCCGGCTCCGGCGGCACGTAGACGTAGCCCACGCCCCATACCGTCTGGAGGATCCGCGGATGGCGCGCGTCGTCTTCCAGCAAACGCCGCAGGCGCGCGACGGTGACGTCCATGCTGCGTTCGAAGGCTTCGTGTTCGCGGCCGCGCGCCAGGCTCATCAGGCGATCGCGGCTCAACGGCTGGCGCGGATGCCGCAGCAATACCGCCAGCACCGCGAATTCGCCGGAAGTCAGGCGCAGCGGTCGGCCGTCGCGGCTCAATTCGCGCCGGCCCAGATCGAGCCGGAAGGCGCCGAAGCGGATTTCGCCGCCTTCGGCCTGCGGTGCGCCCGGCGCCGGGTTCGTGCGCCGCAGCACGGAGCGGATCCGCGCCAGCAATTCGCGAGGATTGACCGGCTTGGGCAGGTAATCGTCGGCGCCGATCTCCAGACCTACGATCCGGTCGATTTCGTCGCCTTTCGCGGTCAGCATCACGATCGGCGTCGCGTCGCCCTGGCCGCGTAGGCGCCGGCAGATCTGCAGTCCGTCCTCGCCCGGCAGCATCAGGTCGAGCACGATCAGATCGTAATGGCCGCGGTCCAAGGCTTGCCGCATCTGCGCGCCGTCGCCCACGCCTTTGACCTGGAAGCCTTGCGTTTCCAGATAGCGCGTCAGCAGTTCGCGCAGGCGCAGATCGTCGTCGATCAGCAGTACGCGCGGCGGTGATCCGTTCATGTCGTCACTATCCAGGCTCGATCGCGGCGCGCAAACCCGGTGCGGACGCCGAGTTGTAAACGAATGTTTCTTGCCTGCGTTGACGACACATCTGCTCACCGGCGCGACACGTCTGACGGCCTGTGCGGGCTTAGCTTGGGCTCTCCGCGATGCGCCCCGCCTCGCGCCGACCCCACGGAGATCCCGATGAGCAAGACCCCCCTAGTGCTAGCGCTGCTGACGTTGATCGGCCCTCTGACCGCCACGATCCCGGACGCCTCCGCACAGGGCCGCGTGCGCGGCCACGCCGTGGTCCACGGCGTCGACGGCGGACGCGCCGCCGCGACGCGCGCCGCCGGGCGCGGCGAACGCGGCGCCTATGTTCGCGGCCGCAACGTGCTTAGCGACGGCCAAGGCAATGCCGCCGGCCGCAGCGGCGCTTACGCCGTGGGCGCCGACGGCGGCACGGCGCAGCGTCAAGGAAGCTTCTACCGCAACGCCGACGGCAGCGCCGGCCGCCAAGGCAGCGCTTCGATCGACGGCGCCAAAGGCGGCGGCCTGAACACCAGCGGCAGCATCGCCCGCAACGCTAACGGCGACGTCAGCGGCAGCCGCAGCACCAGCGCCACCGGCGCGAACGGCAATACCTACAACGGTTCGACCACGGTGCAGAACGGCGTCGTCACCCATACCCGCGCCTGCACCAATGCCGCAGGCGAAGCCATCGCCTGTCGCGGACGCTGACCCTCCTCGTCCCCCCGGCCAAGGACGGCCGTCTTTTTCCCATCACTGAAGAGATCGACCCATGCCCGCTTATTCCCGTTACTTTCTCGCCGCGATCCTGCTCGCCGCCTCCGCCACCGCCTGCGCCCAGAATGGCGAACGCGGCGCGCAAGCCCGCCAGAAGATGCAGGAGCGCCTTAAAGCCGCCGATGCCAACCAGGACGGCTATATCGACCGCAAGGAAGCCGATGCCGGGCTGCCGCGCGTAGCCAAGAATTTCGATGCGCTGGACAAGGACCAGGATGGCCGGCTCTCCACCGGCGAATTGCAACAGGCGGCGCAGAACGCACGCCAACGCTTCGGCCGTTGATTCTTCGCGAGCGATGGAATCTTTCGGACTCCTGCTGGTTCCGCTGCCGCTGCTGGCCGCGATCGCCGCGATCGAAGGCTGGTTGCGGCAGCGGAGGGGCCACGGCTACGACTGGAAGGCGTATTGGGCCTCGCTGGGCGATGCGCTGGGCCGGCTGGCGATCAACGGTCTATTGAAGGCCGGCATCGTCGGCGCGGCGCTGTACGCGGTGTGGGAATGGCGCATCGCCACCATGGCGATGGATCGCTGGTGGCACTGGGCGCTGCTCTTCCTCGGCCAGGAGTTCTGCTACTACTGGATGCACCGCGCCGACCACCGCATCCGCTGGTTCTGGTTGAACCATTCCGTGCACCACTCGCCGAACCAATACGCGCTGTCGGCCGCCTACCGGCTCGGCTGGACCGGCAGGATCACCGGCGCGGCGCTGTTCTTCGCGCCGCTGGTATGGATCGGTTTTCCGGCGCCGCTGGTGCTGGCCGCGCTGGCGCTGAATCTGCTGTACCAATTCTGGCTGCACACCGAACTGATCGGACGCCTGCCCAAGCCGATCGAATACGTGTTCAACACGCCGGCGCACCATCGCGTGCACCACGCCAGCAATCCGGAGTACTTGGATTGCAACTACGGCGGCGTGCTGATCCTGTTCGACCGGCTGTTCGGCTCGTTCCGCGCAGAACGCGAGGGCTTGTCCGTGCGCTACGGCTTGACCGTGCCGATATACAGCTACAACCCGTTGCGCGTCGCGTTCAACGCGTGGTTGGGAATGTTCCGCGATTTGCGCCACGCGCGAGGATGGCGCGAGCATTGGTTGACGGTGTTCGGGCCGCCCGGCTTCAAACCTATCGGATTGCGCACGGACTCGACATATCGTGTTGACGAATCATGATCACCCCGATATGTTGTGCCCGTCGGTTCCGACGGCACGCCGTCGGATGAAAAGGGAAGCCGGTGCGTTTCTAACGAAACAACTCCGGCACTGCCCCGCAGCGGTGTGTGGAAACGAAAGCCGTCATTGGCACTGGGATCCGATTCCTGGGAAGCGACGGCCGGTAGGAAAGAAGCAGGAACGAGGAACTAGAGATCAGGAACTAGTAAGCGACGCTTTTTACTAGTTCCTATTCACTCGTTCCATAGCTCCAAGTCCACGAGTCCGAAGACCTGCCGACAGCCGCGCGATGCACGCCGCGCGGTGCCGGCCGCGGAGTCTCCGGGGGGAGACGGCTGGTGACGTTGCCGGCCGTCTTCTTGCGGCCGCTGCGACACCGCTGAACCGTCCCGAGATGTCCGCCCGCCCGAGGGGGCGAGGTCGCGTCGTGGGCGTTGGTCCATGCGCGATGTCGCTTCTTCCGCCGTCCGCGAGGGACAGACGGCCCGGTGCGACATCGCAAGAGGACATCACCATGAACACCGCCGACGCCATCGTTGCGAACGAAGACCGCAACGCTTCCTTCCTGCTCACGCCGCCGCCCACCGCCACCGCGATGAGCGTGACCAAGCGCAACGGCGGCCGCGAGCCGGTCGATTTGAACAAGATCGTGCGCGCCGTGCAGCGCTGCTGCGAAGGCCTGCACGCGATCGATCCGATGCGCGTGGCCACCCGCACCATCTCCGGCCTGTACGACGGCGCGAGCACGCGCGAACTGGACGAATTGTCGATCCGCACCGCCGCGCTGCTGACCGCCGAAGAACCCGAGTACAGCCGGCTCGCGGCCCGCCTGCTGGCGGGCTACATCGCCAAAGAAGTCGCCGGCCAGGAAATCCACGCCTTCTCGCAATCGATCGCGCGCGGCTTTGATGTCGGCCTGATCAACGACCGCCTGCTGGAATTCGTGCAGACCAACGCGCGCAAGCTCAACGACGCCCTGGATCCGTCGCTGGATCTGCATTTCGACTACTTCGGCCTGCGCACGCTCTACGACCGCTACCTGCTGCGCCACCCGCACACCCGCAAGGTCATCGAAACGCCGCAGCAATTCTTCCTGCGCATCGCCTGCGCGCTGAGCGAGGACGTGCCCGAAGCCTTGGCGCTGTATCGCCGGATGGGCAACCTCGACTATCTGCCGAGCTCGCCGACGCTGTTCAACAGCGGCACCACCCACGAGCAGCTCTCGTCCTGCTTCCTGCTGGATTCGCCGCAGGATTCGCTGGAATCGATCTACCAGAAGTACGGCGACATCGCCCAGCTGTCCAAATTCAGCGGCGGCATCGGCGTCAGCTACACGCGGGTGCGTTCGCGCGGCTCGCTGATCAAATCGACCAACGGCCATTCCAACGGCATCGTGCCGTGGCTGAAGACGCTGGATTCCTCGGTGGCCGCGGTCAACCAAGGCGGCAAGCGCAAAGGCGCGGCCTGCGTCTATCTGGAGCCGTGGCACGCCGACGTGGAGGAATTCCTGGAACTGCGCGACAACACCGGCGACGAGGCGCGGCGCACGCACAATCTGAATCTCGCCAACTGGATTCCCGACCTCTTCATGAAGCGGGTGGAAGCCGGCGGCGAGTGGTCGCTGTTCGACCCGCGCATCGTGCCCGAATTCACCGACCTGTTCGGCGAAGCCTTCGAACTCGCCTACGAACAAGCCGAAAAGCAAGGCAAAGCGGTCAAGACCGTGCCGGCGCGAGAACTGTACGGCCGGATGATGCGCACCCTGGCCCAGACCGGCAACGGCTGGATGACGTTCAAGGACAAGTGCAACCGCGCCAGCAACCAGACCGGCAAGCCCGGCAACGTCATCCACTTGTCGAACCTGTGCACCGAAATCCTCGAGGTGACTTCGGCCGATGAAACCGCGGTATGCAACTTGGGCTCGATCAACCTCGTCCGCCACTTCGACGAGGACGGCTATTTCGATTTCGACAAGCTCGGCGAAACCGTGCGCCTGGCGGTGCGCCAGCTGGACCGCGTGATCGACCTGAACTTCTATCCGATCGAATCGGCGCGCCGCGGCAATCTGCGTTGGCGCCCGGTCGGCCTGGGCGTGATGGGATTGCAGGACGTGTTCTTCAAGCTGCGCCTGCCCTTCGACGGCGAACCGGCGCGCGCGCTGTCGGCGAAGATCGCCGAGACGATCTATTACTGCGCGCTGGAGACTTCGTGCGAACTGGCCGAAGAACGCGGCCGCCATCCTTCGTTTGCCGATACGCGCGCCGCCGCGGGCGAGCTGCAGTTCGACGCCTGGAGCGTCGCGCCGGAAAACATAGAACGCTGGGAAGCCCTGCGCGCGCGCATCCGCGAACACGGCTTGCGCAATTCGCTGCTGATCGCGATCGCCCCGACCGCGACCATCGCCTCGATCGCCGGCTGCTACGAATGCGTCGAGCCGCAGGTCAGCAACCTGTTCAAGCGCGAGACGTTGTCGGGCGACTTCCTGCAGGTCAACCGCTACCTGGTCGTCGAGCTGAAGAAGCTGGGACTGTGGACGCCGGAGATACGCGACGCGATCAAGCAGGCCGAAGGTTCGGTCCAGGGCTTGGCCCAAGTGCCGGAAACGCTGCGCGCGATCTACCGCACCGCCTGGGAGATTCCGATGCGCTCGCTGATCGACATGGCCGCCGACCGAGGTGCCTTTATCGACCAGTCGGCCTCGCTCAATCTGTTCATGGAAAGCCCGAACATCGGCGCGATGTCGTCGATGTACATGTACGCGTGGAAGAAGGGCATCAAGACGACTTACTACCTGCGTTCGCGGCCGGCGACGAAGATCGCGAAGACGACGGTGGGCGAAGCGGCAGCGGCAGTGGCGCCGAGCGACGCGGTCGCCTGCTCGCTGGAAAATCCGGAATCCTGCGAGGCGTGCCAGTGAAGCAGGAACTAGTGGTGAGGAACTAGGAATTAGTAGGGGTGTGGCGGAGCTGCCTGCGTAGGCTGGTAAGCATTTTGCTGATTTCGACGATCAACGACATCGCATCGGCCAACGATCGCTCCGTCAACCAACCTAGTTTCAAGCAAAGGAGAAGCTGGGTGTGCAATTCGGATAGCGATCCATGTGCGATTGCGAGGAACTGACGCTTCTCCTTTCTGGATTCTCGCGTCCATCCTTCTGCGATGTTGCTCGGAACGGAGATCGCCGCCCTGGTGATCTGCAACCTGATTCCGAACCGCTCCACGCTAGGTAACGATGTCGATTGCCGGCACACCGACTCGGCCAATTGCATCGCCTTGTTCCAGACAACCGCATTCCTGTAATTCACGCGTCACCTCGCAGTCGATTCAAGCCTGGCATCCCAAACCCAGTTTCGCTCTAGGAAAACCTTTATGACCGCGTCAGAAAATGCCCTGCTAGTTTCTAGTTCCTCACCACTAATTCCTTGCCTTCTCTCCCCCGGCTTCGAACTCACCCTGCGCCCGATGCGCTACCCGCAGTTCTACGAGATGTACCGCAACGCGATCCGCAACACCTGGACGGTGGAGGAAGTCGACTTCGCGCTGGACGTCAACGACCTGAAGCACAAATTCGGGCCAGCCGAACGCCATTTGATCGAGCGCCTGGTCGCGTTCTTCGCCACCGGCGATTCGATCGTGTCCAACAACCTGGTGCTGAACCTGTACCAGCACATCAACGCGCCCGAGGCGCGGATGTATCTGTCGCGGCAGCTGTACGAGGAAGCGCTGCACGTGCAGTTTTACCTGACCTTGCTCGACACCTACCTGCCGGACCCGAACGAACGCGCCAAGGCCTTCGCCGCGGTCGAGAACATCCCTTCGATCCGCAAGAAGGCCGAGTTCTGCTTCAAATGGATCGACTCGATCCAAGACCTGCAGCGGCTCGAGACGCGCGAGCAGCGCCGGCGCTTCCTGTTGAACCTGGTCTGCTTCGCCGGGTGCATCGAAGGCTTGTTCTTCTTCGGCGCCTTCGCCTACGTCTACTACCTGCGTTCGCGCGGCCTGCTGCACGGCCTGGCTTCCGGCACCAACTGGGTGTTCCGCGACGAAAGCTGCCACATGGCCTTCGCATTCGAAGTGATCCGCACCGCGCGCGAAGAAGAGCCGGACCTGTTCGACGACGACTTCCGCGCGCAAGTGCTGCAGATGATGTCCGAAGCGGTGGATTGCGAGGCCGCGTTCGCCGAAGACACGCTGTCCGGCGGCGTCGCCGGCCTGTCGCTGAGGGATATGCGCCAGTACTTGGAATACTGCGCCGACCAGCGCCTGGCTCAGCTCGGCATGCTCAAGCATTTCGGCGCGCGCAATCCGTTCCCGTTCATGGATCTGCAGGACGTGCAGGAACTGACCAATTTCTTCGAGCGCCGCGTATCGGCTTACCAAGTCGGCGTGCAGGGCGAGGTCGGCTTCGATCATGCCTTCTGATTCGGGCGGAACGCCCGCACCCATCGAGGCGCGGCTATTGGAGATGGTCTTCCCGGACCACACCAACCACCTCGGCACCCTGTTCGGCGGGCAAGCGCTGGCGTGGATGGACAAAGCGGCCTTCATCGCCGCTTCGCGTTACGCGCGCCGCAGCGTCGTCACCGCGCGTTCGGAGCAGGTGGATTTCCGATTGCCGATCCGGCAGGGCCAATTGGTCGAAGCCGTCGCGCGGATCGTTGAAGTCGGCCGCAGTTCGATGCAGGTGGAAGTGGAGCTGATCGCCGAAGATCTGCTCAGCGGCGAACGCGAGCCGTGCACGCGCGGCCGGTTCGTGATGATCGCGTTGGATGCGCGCGGCCGACCCACAGCGGTGCCTTCGTTGCCGGCATAGGGCGCGGTGTCAGGCCGTTCCTCTTTTGTTAGACAGGAAGAGAATCCAGTCGCGCTGCGTTCGTATCGGATAATCTGGCCGCATGTTCGATGCTTATTTGGCCCGTTGGGCCCTGACTCCCGACGGTCCGCCGCTGCACACCCACAGCAGCGACCTCTTGCCCGTGCGCTATCGCGACCGCCCCGCGATGCTGAAGATCGCGCGCGAAGCCGAAGAAAAGCTCGGCGGACTGCTGATGCGATGGTGGGACGGCGACGGCGCCGCGCCCGTGCTCGCGTACGAAGGCGACGCGTTGCTGCTCGAGCGCGCGATGGGCACGCGCTCGCTGGCGTGGATGGCCGGCAACGGCCAGGACGACGAGGCGGCGCGCATCCTCTGCGCCGCCGCCGCGCGTTTGCATGCGCCGCGCGCGAAGCCTTTGCCGGAGTTGATCGGGCTGGAACCCTGGTTCGAGCAATTGTGGCCGGCGCCGTCGAAGTACGGCGGCATCTTCGCCGAGTCGGCGCGCACCGCGCGCCTGTTGCTGGACGATCCGCAGGATAGCGTCGCGCTGCACGGCGATCTGCACCACGACAACGTGCTCGATTTCGGCGAACGCGGCTGGTTGGCGATCGATCCCAAACGCCTGCACGGCGAGCGCGGTTTCGATTACGCCAATATCTTCTGCAATCCGGAAGAACGCACCGACGTGGCGCAGGAGCGTTTCGGGCGACGCGTCGAGATCGTCGTCGAGGCGTCAGGCATCGAGCGGCGACGCTTGTTGCAATGGATCCTGGCCTGGTGCGGTTTGTCCGCGGCCTGGCGATTGGACGACGGCCAGAGCGCGGAGATCGATCTGCCTATCGCGGAGCTCGCTCTCGCCGAGCTCAACTCTTTGTAGAGCGGGCGAACCCCGCTGTTTTTAGTCCTCCCCTCAAGGGAGGGTTGTGTGGGGATGGGTTTCGAGCCGCGGCGTGAACCCATCCCCAGCCTTCCCCCTTGAAGGGGAAGGAGACAAGCAAAGCAACGGAGCAAGCTCCGCTCTACACAAGCAAAAATCAGCCTTTGGCCTCGGCGTAACGCCGCGCCACTTCCTTCCAGTCGATCACGTTGTAGAACGCGGCGATGTATTCGGGTCGGCGGTTCTGGTACTTCAGGTAATACGCGTGTTCCCACACGTCCAAGCCGAGGATCGGCGTATGGCCGGAGCCGACGCCCTTCATCAGCGGGCTGTCCTGGTTGCCGCTGTCTTCCACCGCCAACTTGCCCTTGCCGTCGACGACCAGCCAAGCCCAGCCGCTGCCGAAACGGCCGACCGCGGCCTTGGTGAAGGCTTCCTTGAATTTGTCGAAGCCGCCGAGATCGCTGTCGATCGCTTTCGCCAAATCGCCGTCGGGCTGGCCGCCGCCGTCGGGACTCATCACCGTCCAGAACAAGCTGTGGTTGGCATGGCCGCCGCCGTGGTTGCGCACCGCGCCGCGCTTGGCTTCGGGCACGGCGTCCAGATCGCGGATCAGCGCTTCGACCGGCTTGTCGGCCAGCGGCGTGCCGTCGACCGCTTCGTTGAGCTTGTCGACATAGGTCTGGTGGTGCTTGGTGTGGTGGATTTCCATCGTCTTCGCGTCGACGTGCGGTTCGAGCGCGTCGTAGGCGTAAGGCAGTTTGGGAAGCGTGTAAGCCATCGTCCTGCTCCATCGTGGGGGTTGGCGCAACCGATATGGCGCCTGCCCGCGCATGATGGAAGAGCGGCGATGAAAGAGCCGTCAGGACGATGTGTTGCGCGGTGCTGCGGCGCGCTCAAGTTAAGACCGCGTCAACTCGCCTGCTGCGCCAAGCGGCGTCGGCGGACGACGCTGAGCGCCGCGTACAGCGCGATGAGCAATGCCAAAGCGCCGCCGAGCGCCATCCATTCCTTGGCGGTCAACGTCGCCACGATCGCGGTCATGGCCAGCACCGAAATCAGCGGCACCAGGATCGCGCCTCCCGGCAGCACGAAGGGTTCGCCGCGTTCGCGCAGGTCCAACCGTTGCAAGCGCCAAGCCGACGCGCACACCAGGATGTAGACCAGGCAGTTGCCGCCGCCGGAAATCAGCACCAGCGCGTCGAAGCCGCCGGACACCAACGACGACACGTCCAGCACGCTGGCCAAAGCCAAGACGCAAGCGCAACCGGCGTGGGCGGTGATCGCGAGCAGCGGGACGCGGTATTTGGCGCTGACCGCGCCGAAAGCGCTGGGCAGATAGCCGTCGCGGCCGAGCGCGTAGACCAGGCGCGACGTGCCGAGCAGATTGCCCATCAGGAAGCCGAGCATCGACACGCACGCGGTGAGCAGCAACAGCACGCGCGCCGGCTGCCACAGCGCGCCGGCGGTGTCGGCCAGCGGCACGCCGCTTTTGCCGAGCGCAAGCCCGAGCACGCCCTGGCTGACGATCTGCAGGCCCAGATACAGCAGCACTACCAGCAGGATCGCGGCGATCGTCGCGCGCGGCACGCTGCGCGACACGTCGCGCACTTCGCCCGACGGGATCAGCGCGGTCTCCATGCCGGAGTAGGCGAACATCACCAACACCATCGAGGTGCCCATCGCGCCCCACGACGGCACGTCGGTCCAGTTCACCTGCGTCCAATCGACGAAGAACAGGCCCACCGCGGTCAGCAGGAACAGCGGCGTCAGTTTCAGCGTCGCCAGGGTGGCGATCGCGCGCGCGCCGAGCTTCACGCCGAACGCGTTCAACAGGAAGATGATCAGATAGACGCCGGCCAACAGCGCCGCGCGCATTTGCGGCGTTTCGAACGCGGGGAACAAGCTGGCGACCTGCACGCCCAGTGCGGCGGCGACGCCGGCGCTGGAAGCGACGTTGCTGATCCACATCAACGCGCCGGCGACGAAACCGGCGAACGGCCCGAACGCCGCGCTGGCGTAGGTGTAAGGCCCGCCCGTCGCCGCCGCGCGGCTGCCGACCGCGGCGAAGCATAAGGCGACCGGCAGGATCGCCAGCGCGCCGGCGATCAACGCCAGCGGCGCGGCCGCGCCCATTTGCGCCGACAGCGTGGCCGGCATCTTGAAGATGCCGGCGCCGACGATGATGTTGATCACCGCCGCGGTCAACGCGAACGATCCCACCGCGCGCACCAACGCGGCCTCGCCTTGCAATGCGCCGCCGTGGGGGGCGGATCGTGGATCGCTCATGGTCGGCCTCGTTCCCGGACGGCGCAGACTCGCACGGACCCGCCCCCGGACGCGAGTGCTGGGTTAGCATCGCTGCGTTCCGGACGGAGCCCGACGATGCGATTCCTCACCCTGGCCGCGCTCGGCGCGTTGATGTCGATCGCTCCGCAAGCCGACGCCGCGGACGCCGATGCCCTGGCCGCGAAGGTCGACGCGAAGGTGCTGGCCTGGCGCCGCGACCTCCACCAGCACCCCGAACTCGGCAACCGCGAAACGCGCACCGCCAAACTGGTCGCCGACCATCTGCGCAAGCTCGGCTTGCAGCCCAAGACCGGCGTCGCCCACACCGGCGTGACCGCACTGCTGAAAGGCGGCAAGCCCGGGCCGCGGATCGCCTTGCGCGCCGACATGGACGCGTTGCCGGTGACCGAACGCAATGCGCTGCCGTTCGCATCCAAGACCACCGCCACCTTCCGCGGCGAAACCGTCGGCGTGATGCACGCCTGCGGCCACGATGCGCACACCGCGATCCTGATGGGCGTGGCCGAAGCGCTGGTCGCGATGAAGGCCGAACTGCCGGGCGAGGTGCTGTTCGTATTCCAACCGGCGGAAGAAGGCCCGCCGGACGGCGAGCGCGGCGGCGCACCGCTAATGCTGGAACAAGGCTTGTTCGCCGATTCCAAACCCGACGCGGTGTTCGGCCTGCACGTATTCAGCACGCTCAACGCCGGCCAGATCGGCTTGCGCGCGGGGCCGACGATGGCCGCTTCCGACCGGTTCGAACTCACCGTGAAGGGACGCCAGACGCACGGCTCGCGGCCGTGGAGCGGGGTCGATCCGATCGTGGCGACCGCGCAGATCATCGACAACGCGCAGACCATCGTCAGCCGCCAGATGGACATCAGCAAGCAGCCGGTGGTGCTCACCTTCGGCGCGGTCAAGGGCGGCGTGCGCCACAACATCATTCCCGATCAAGTGCAGACCATCGGCACCATCCGCACCTTCGACGAAGGCATGCGCCAGGACGTGTTCGCGCGCTTGAAGAACCTCGCCGAACACGTCGCCGCCGCGCACGGCGCTACGGTCGACGCGAAGATTCCGCTGGAAACCGAAGGCAACCCGGTCACCGTCAACGATCCCGCGCTGGCCGCGCGGATGCGGCCGAGCTTGGAGAAGATCGCGGGCGCGCAGAACGTGGTCGACATGCCGCTGGTGATGGGTTCGGAGGATTTCTCGTATTACGCGCGGCAAGCGCCGGGGCTGTTCTTCTTCGTCGGCGCGACGCCGCAAGGGCAAGACGCCTCGAAGGCGCCGAGCAACCATTCGCCGGAATTCTTCTTGGACGAATCGGCACTGAAGCTGGGTACGCGGGCGATGCTGCAGGTGGCTTTGGATTATCTGCACGGCGGCGCAGCCGCGAAGTAGCCGCGCTTTAGTCCCTCTCCCTCTTGCGGGAGAGGGACAGGCGCGAAGCGCCAGGGAGAGGGGTCGGCTTTTGGCCAAATGCTGCAAACCGAGGAAGAGCACTCGCTTCGCTCGTTCCCCGCTCCTGCCCTTCGGGCATCCTCTCCCGCAAGGGGAGAGGAAAAAGCTGCCGCATCGCTGCTGCTGTTTCATTTTTGAAGCAAAACAGAATCTCCAACATTCCTCGCTATTCGACGAACAAACCCGCGCCAGCGCATTAATATGCGCGCATGACCCCCGCCCTTCCCCTCGGCCGCGAAGTCGCCTACCCGGCGCACTACGACCCCGCGCTGCTCTATTCGATCCCGCGCGCGTTGGGCCGCACCGCGCTCGGCGTTTGGGACGAGGCCTTGCCCTTCGTCGGCTACGATCGTTGGCACGCCTACGAACTGAGCTGGCTGGACCCGCGCGGCAAGCCGCAAATGGGCACCGCCACGCTGCGGGTGCCCGCGGATTCGCCGAACCTGATCGAATCCAAATCTCTCAAGCTGTACTTGAACTCCTTCAACGCGCATCGCTTCGACGGCGCCGATGCGGTGCTTTCGACGATGGTCGAAGACTTGTCGCAAGCGGCCGGCGCCGACGTCGCCGCCGAATTCGGGCTGCCGCCTTTCGGCGACGCCGACGAAGCCGAATCCATCGACGCGCTCGATATCGACATCGACCGCTACGGCCCGCCCGATCCCGCTTGGCTGAAAGCGGACCCGAGCGCGATCGTCGAAGAAACCCTGGCTTCGTCCCTGCTGAAATCGAACTGCCCGGTCACCGGGCAACCGGATTGGGCCAGCCTGCGCGTGAGCTATCGCGGCCCGCGTCTGGATCGCGCCGGCCTGTTGCGCTACCTGGTCTCGTTCCGCGACCACGCCGAATTCCACGAGCAGTGCGTGGAGCGGATTTTCGTCGACGTGATGGCGCGCTGCGCGCCGGGGTCGTTGTCGGTCGAGGCGCGCTACACCCGCCGCGGCGGCTTGGACATCAACCCTTGGCGGGCGACCCCGGACCGGACCGCGCCCGAGCCGCGGCGCGACCCTCGGCAGTAACCGTTTTCGTACGTCCGGTTCACATAGCCGCAATGCTTTCTTAACAAGACTCGTGCAAACGTGCGCCATCCGGACCGGGTCCGGGTAAGGAGCCGACATGAGCAACGACAAGAAAGCGGATTTTTCCGGCGTAAGCGCCAAGGTCGATACCACCGCGGACAAGGTGGAGAAGGCCGACTTTTCCGGCGTCACCGCCAAGGTGGATACCACCGCCGAGAAGGTGGGATCGCCCGAGCAGACCTACACCGTGCAGAAAGGAGACACGCTGTCGCACATTTCCAAGCAGTTCTACGGCAAGTCCAGCAAGTGGCACGCGATCTTCGAAGCCAACCGCGACCAGCTCGACGATCCGGATCTGATCAAGCCCGGCCAGGTGCTGAAGATTCCTGCCGCCGATAACGACTGACCCTCCTTTCCCGCCTCTCGAGGACACCTCCATGAACCGCAAGACTCTCGCTTACGCACTGATCGTCGCCTTGGCCGGCTCCGTCGCCCTGGTCGGTTGCAAGAAGAAGGAAGAACCCGCCGCCGCACCGCCGGCCGCCACCGAACCGGCGCCGATGCCGGAAGCCACCCCGCCCGCGCCGGCGCCCGCCGCCGCGACCGTCAGCGGCGTCACCGTCGGCACCACGGCCGCAGCAGACAAGTCCGTCGCCGCCGCGACTTCGTTCAAGTCCGGCGACAAGATCATCGTTTCGGTGAAGACCGACGGCGCCGCCAGCAACGTCGAAGTCGGCGCCAAGCTGACTTACCAGGACGGCCAAGTCGCCGGCGAACAGAAGCAGACGATCAACACCAACGGCCCGGAAACCACGAACATCGAGTTCAGCAACGCCAACCCGTGGCCGGCCGGCAAGTACACCGTCGATGTGACCTTGAACGGCGCACCGGCGGGCACGCAGCAGTCGATCGAAGTCAAGAACTGATACGCGAAGTTCGCGGAACCGAAGAAGGCGCGGCGAAAGCCGCGCCTTCTTTTTTCCTTTCGCGCCGACGCATTTTTCTAATGTCGCAAACGCGGCAAATTCATTCTTCTGGAGCGCCAGCGATCACGCAGCGAAGCGACGCCAATACGAACGGTCCACCATCGAACTACGGACCGAGACCGAGAATCGGCGTGCTGTCCAGTTGCAGCGCCCGGCGGATCGAGAAATGCGACGCTACGCACCGCCGTTGAAGTTGGGCACTTTCTTTGGTTACTTTCTTTGTGCCAGCAAAGAAAGTGACCCGGGCGTCAGCCCGGAAGCCTTTGTCCATGCGATGAGTCGCATCGCGATCATCACGCGCATCGGCGCCCCCTGGGTCCCGGCTTTCGCCGGGATGACGAGCAAAAAAGCAAAGTCGCTGGATTCCCGCCTCCGCGGGAATGACGGCTGAAGACCGGTCGGGTGCCGCAAGAGAACCGGCCCGCCCTTTGCCCCCGGCCGCGCAAACCGCGACAATACGCCCCTGGCCCGCGCCGTACGTTGCGCGGCATCGCAGGAGAAATCCCCTTGTCCGACGCGTCCCTCCCGACGCCGCCCGCCGGCGGCGCCAAGATCACCAAGCAGCCCGGCGGACTCAACGTCCCCGACCGCCCCATCGTTCCCTTCATCGAAGGCGACGGCACCGGCCCCGACATCTGGCGCGCCAGCGTGCGCGTGCTCGACGCCGCGGTGGCCAAAGCCTACAGCGGCAAGAAAAAGATCGAGTGGATGGAAGTGCTGGCCGGCGAGAAAGCCTTCAACGCCACCGGCAACTGGCTGCCCGACGCTACCGTCGACGCCTGCCGCGATTACCTGGTTTCGATCAAGGGCCCGCTGACCACGCCGGTCGGTGGCGGCATCCGCTCGCTCAACGTCGCGCTGCGCCAGATGCTGGACCTGTACGTCTGCCTGCGCCCGGTGCGCTGGTTCGAAGGCGTGCCTTCGCCGGTGAAGAAGCCGGGCGACGTCAACATGACCATCTTCCGCGAGAACACCGAGGACATCTACGCCGGCATCGAGTTCGAACCCGGCAGCGCCGACGCGCAGAAAGTGCTCGACTTCCTGCAGAAGGAATTCCCGAAGTCGTTCGACAAGATCCGTTTCGGCACCCAGGACAAGATCGACGCCTGGGACAAGCAATTGCAAGGCATCGGCATGCCGGCGCGCGCCAGCAAGGTGCAGGTCGGCGTCGGCATCAAGCCGGTGAGCTACCAGGGCACCGAGCGCCTGGTGCACAGCGCGATCACCTACGCGATCATCACCGGCGCCAAGTCGGTGACGCTGGTGCACAAGGGCAACATCATGAAGTTCAGCGAAGGCGCGTTCCGCGACTTCGGCTACCAGGTCGCGCGCGAATCCTTCGGCGCGGTCGAACTGGACGGCGGCCCCTGGCACGTGATCCCGGAAGGCAAGCCGGGCGCGGGCATCGTGATCAAGGACGCGATCGCCGACGCCTTCCTGCAGCAGATCCTGCTGCGGCCGAAGGAATACGACGTGGTCGCCACGCTCAACCTCAATGGCGATTATTTGTCCGACGCGCTGGCCGCGCAGGTCGGCGGCATCGGCATCGCGCCGGGCGCCAACATCAACTACGTCACCGGCCACGCCGTGTTCGAAGCGACCCACGGCACCGCGCCGAAGTACGCCAACCAGGACAAGGTCAATCCGGGCTCGGTGATCCTGTCCGGCGAAATGATGCTGCGCTACATGGGATGGACCGAAGCGGCGGATGCGATCATCGCCGCGATGGACAAGGCCATCGGCTCCAAGCGCGTCACCTACGACTTCGCCCGCCTGATGGACGGCGCCACCGAAGTGAAGTGCAGCGAGTTCGCGGACGAGATCATCAAGCATCTCTGAAGCGGCCGTTTCGCAACGACCTCAAAAGCCCGGCGCAAGCCGGGCTTTTTTGTTTGGGCCTGGCTTTGTAGAGCGGGGCTCGCTCCGCTGCCTTGGCTCTTTGCTTGTGTAGAGCGGAGCTTGCTCCGCTGCTTTTCGGACGAGGGCGAAAATCCAGAGCAGCGGAGCAAGCTCCGCTCTACACGAGCAACAGCAACGGCAAAATCGGCGAGCAAGCTCCGCTCTACAAAGCGGTGCCGTCGACTTCGTAGTGGACGACGTTGGGCTCGTACTCGAGCAGGAAACCCGCATCTTCGGGGTAATACTTGGCCTTCTCGACGTCGCTGCCGGCGAAGGCTTCGATCGCGTCCATCGAATCCCAATGGGTCAGGATCAGGAAATGCGCGATCCGTCCGGCCTTGCGGTGCATCAGGCTCACCGACCGATTGCCCGGCGTGCCGCGGTAATCCGGCACCGCGCGCTCGCGCAGGAATTTCAGGTATTCGTCCGCGACCGCGGTCAGGGTGATGCCATGCCAGAGTCTTGCGATCAAAGCCTCGTCCTCGCGAAAGTCAGAACACGGCCGCTTCGTGTTCGGCCAGGGAAAAGAAATCGCGCACGGACCCGACCGCGCGGTCTTCGTCGAAATCGGCGCAGGTGTAGATCACCGTGGACACGAAACGCGGCCCGGTCCAGACCGCGACGTAGATGCCCGAGTCGATCAGCGGCACGAAACCGTCGTAGCCTTCGTTCGCCGCTTTGCCTGCGCCGCTGGTGCGGTGGACGATCGGCTCGCCGTAAGTACGCAAGTTCAAGTCGCCGGTGATCCGGGCGAAGTAAGCCCGCACCGAATCCTCATCGACTTCGGTGCGGTAGTAGCCTTCGACCAGCAAGCGCTTGCGGTAGATCTCCGGCGCGATCGCGGTCAGCGCGGTCCGGTGCATGGATCGCAGCGTGGATTCGCCTGCCATCAGCGGAACGGCGACAGCGAGGTCGAGCAGACCGCGAAGATGGCGCCGCGCCGGAACGAAGCGCGCCGCTCGGGCCGCGCCGGACGACGGGGCTCATCCGCCTGCGGCTCGCAGGGAATCGGCTCGCCCTGGTCGGTCTTGCCGGCCAGGCTCAACGCCAGCTGCGGGTCCTGGATATAGCCCTGCTGGAACAGCAATCCGGTATAGAGATTCATGATCGGCTCCCATGAAACTACTTGAGTGGGATGAAAGATAGGCGCATGCTTTCCCTAGCAAAAGCGACGCTTTTGCAAGTCTTTGTTGAATTCAATTCAAATCAAAGCTATGAGCCGCCCCCCGCTGCACGCCCTGCAAGGCTTCATCGCCGCCGCCCGGCTGGGCAACCTGTCGCGCGCGGCCGAATCGCTGAACCTGACCGTCAGCGCGCTCAGCCACCAGATGCGCGGGCTGGAGGAGCGGTTGGGCCAGCAGCTGCTGGTGCGCAATTCGCGCGGGGTCGGCCTGACCGCGGACGGCGAGCGCTTATTGGAACGCGTCGCGCCGCACCTCGACGCGATCAATCAAGCCCTGCGCCCGTACGCGGCCAGGCACGACGACGTGCTGACCGTCAGCGCGACGCCCTCGATGGCCTCGGCCTGGCTGGTGCCGCGGCTGAGCGACTTCCTGGCCGCGCATCCGCAGATCGAGATCAATCTGCAATCGAGCTCGGCGGTGGTCGATTTCGCCCGCGACACCGGCGTCGACGCGGCGCTTCGCATCGGCTACGGCCACTGGCCCGGCGTGACCGCCGAGCATCTGTTCGACGAATGGCTGGTGCCGATGGCCAGCCCCGCGCTGATCGCGAAGATGGGCCGGCCGAGCTTGCAGACCCTGCGCGACTGGCCGCTGCTCGGCGATCCGGACGGACAATGGAACCGCTGGTTCGCGCGCCACGGCATCGAGCCGCCGGCGCGTTACGTGGCGTATTTCGACGATTCCGAAGCCCACCATCGCGCCGCGCTCGACGGCGTGGGCGTCGCGCTGGGACGGCTGACGCGCGCGCGACTGCTGCTCGATTCGGGGCAATTGGTGCGCCTGACCCGCGAGCGGATGAAAACCGACTATGCGCATTACCTGGTCTATCCGTCGCGCTCGGCCACGCACCGCGGCCTGCTCGCCTTCCGCGAATGGCTGCGCGGCAAAGCCGACGAGCATGCGCAGCATATGGAAGGCGCGGGGCCGGCCGACGCCTCGTCTTCGTAGAGTCGAGCTTGCTCGACTGCCCTTAACGGCCGTGGCTTACATGCGCGAAGCGAAAAAGCAGTCGAGCGAGCTCGACTCTACGTTCCGTGGCCTTCGAGACTTGCGCCGGACGCGCAGCCGCGTTGCAATCGGCCCTCCCGCCCGCTGGAGATCGTGATGCGCCTTTCCGCCAAACCCCTGCTCGCCGCAGCGCTGCTTTGCGCCTGCGCGTTTTCGGCCGTCGCCGCCGACAAGCCCGCGGCCAAAACCGATCCCGCGCTGAGCGCCGCCATCGCCGGCCAATGGCGCGATCCGAAGAACGTCGCCCGCGACGTCTACCGCCATCCGGCGCAAACGCTGACTTTCTTCGGCGTGAAGCCGAACCAGACCGTCGTCGAAATCACTCCGGGCGGCGGCTGGTACAGCGAAATCCTGGCGCCGTATCTGCAGGCCAAGGGCCAGTACGTAGCCGCGCTGGCCAAGGCTTCCGACCCCAACAGCTACGGCGGCCGCAACAACAAAGCGCTCACCGACAAGTTCGCCGCCGACAAAGCGCGCTACGGCGGCGTCAAGATCGCCGAGTTCGACGCCAAGGCGCCGTCGTTCGGCGCGGCCGGCAGCGCCGACGCGGTGCTGACTTTCCGCAACGTCCACAACTGGGTGGATGCGGGCAATGCGGAAAGCTATTTCAAAGCGTTCTACGCCGTGCTCAAGCCGGGCGGCACGCTCGGCGTGGCCGACCATCGCGCCAAGCCCGGCACCGATCTGGAAAAGATGAAGGAATCCGGCTATCTCACCGAAGCGCTGGTGATCAAGCTGGCCACCGACGCCGGCTTCAGGCTCCAGGCGAAGAGCGAGATCAACGCCAACGCGAAGGACACCACCGACCACCCGAACGGCGTGTGGACGCTGCCGCCGACCAATCGCCACGACGCGGCCGACGACGCCAAGTACAAGGCGATCGGCGAAAGCGACCGGATGACGTTGCGGTTCGTCAAGCCGAAGGCTTGAGGCCTGTGTAGCCCGGGTAAGCGCAGCGCACCCGAGACACGATCGCGGCTCGACCCCGGGTGCGCTGCGCTTACCCGGGCTACGGGATTCCCGTCCGATGCTGATCGCCTTCAACAAACCCTACGGCGTGCTGTGCCAATTCACCGACCGCAGCGCGCCGCCGCGCCGCACGCTCGCCGAATTCGGCTTGCCCGCGGACGTCTACCCCGCGGGCCGGCTCGATTTCGATTCCGAAGGCCTGCTGCTGCTGACCGACGACGGCGCGCTGGCGCACCGGCTGACCGATCCGCGCCACAAACGATCCAAGACTTACTGGGTGCAAGTGGAAGGCGCGCCGCAACCCGAACAGTTGCGAGCCTTGCGCGACGGCGTGACGCTCAACGACGGCCCCACCGCGCCGGCGCAAGCGCGCTTGCTCGACGCCGCACCCTCGCTGTGGCCGCGCGATCCGCCGGTGCGCATGCGCAAGACCGTGCCCGACGCGTGGCTGGAATTGGCGATCTCCGAAGGCCGCAATCGGCAGGTACGGCGGATGACCGCCGCGGTCGGTTTGCCGACCTTGCGCTTGGTGCGCGTCGCCGTCGCCGACCATGGGCTGGACGGATTGCGACCCGGGACGTGGCGAAGCATCGATATTCGGCCGGGCGCTTAACCATTCAGGGACGCCGTTCGCTAGGCTGAATACGTTGTCGGATGTTCGGCGGACCTGATACCGTCGTCGCGCCGATGGCGATAGGTAGTCGGTTCGGGGGCGGAATGATCGTAACGGCCAACCATGCGGGCAGGATCCTGGTCGTCGACGACCAGCCGGCCAACCTGCGCGTGGTCAGCACCCTGCTGTCCCGGCAGGGCTACGAAGTGGACAACGCCGGCGACGGCCCGACCGCATTGGAACTGTGCCGCCGGCACGCGCCGGACTTGGTGCTGTTGGACATGATGATGCCGGGCATGGACGGTTTCGGCCTGATCGCCCAGCTCAAGCAGCACGAAGAACTGCTGCGCATTCCGGTGGTGTTCCTCACCGCCGCCCACGATCGCGACTTGCTGCTGCGCGCTTTCGACGCCGGCGCCGTCGATTACGTCACCAAGCCGTTCACGCCCGAAGAACTGTTGGCGCGGGTCAGCGCGCACATCGGCTTGAAGCTGACCCGCGACCGGCTGGAACGGGTCGCCCGCGAACGCGAGGAACTAGTCAACTTGGTCGCGCACGATCTGAAGAATCCCTTGAGCAGCGTGCTGTTCGCCAGCGATCTGCTGATGAGCGGCGCCGCCCGCCCGGAACGGGCGCCGCATTATCTGCACGTGATCCGGGAAAGCGCGCAGGACGCCATCGACTACATCCACCGATATCTGGAAATGCAATCGGCCGCGCAGCAGGCGCGCAGCACTGCGGCGCCGCCGGCGACCTGCGATCTGGGCGAAGCGATGGAATGGCTGGTGCGCCGCTACGAGATGCAACTGGAGGCGCGCGGCATGCGATTGATCGTGCGGATGCCGAGCGACGAGGCGCGCGTGGCGATCGACGGCCTGGTGCTGCGCCAGGTGGCCGAAAACCTGGTCACCAACGCGATCAAATACGCCCAGGCCGGCGGCGAGCTGGAACTGTCGGCGCGCAACGGCGCGCAAGGCTATCGGCAACTGATCGCGCAGGACCGCGGACCGGGCATCTCCTTGCACCGCCAACGCGATCTGTTCAAGCCGTTCGTGCGCTTGGACGAGCATACGGGCAGCGATCCGATGTCCAGCGGCCTGGGCCTGTCGCTGGCGCGGCAGATCATCGCCAACGCCGGCGGCCATCATTGGTACGAGGATCGCGAAGGCGGCGGCGCGCGGTTCGTGATCGAACGTCCCGAAGCGCGCGGTTCGTAGGCCCGGCGCTCCACTTCGGCAGAGTCGAGCCTGCTCGACTGCTGTTGATCACGATACGAAAAGCCGTCGAGCAGGCTCGACTCTACAACACTGACTTACTCGGCGGCGGGGGTGCGCCGCGAACGCGATGTCGCCGGCCGCGACGCGCGCTTGGCTTCGACCCGCTTCGACGTGCCTTCGATCGCGCCTTGGCCGTCGCGCTGTTTCGCGCGGCGCCGAGCCATGTACCAAAGCAGCCCGCCCGCGGCGACGGCCGCCACCGCGACCGCCGGGTTGCGCTTCACCAATCGCGTGGCGACCTTCGTGCCGCTCCTCAACGCGGTCAGCGCGGCCCCGGTTTCGACCCATTTGATCGCGCTGTCGGGCACCGCCTGGCGGATGCCTTGGCCGATGCTGCCGGCCAATTCCAAGGCGCGTCCGGGCAGCGATTCGAGTTTGCTCATGTCGGTCTTCCTGGCGGAGGAACAGGCCCGCAGTGTCCGGGCGCGGGCGTTCAGGCCGCGTGAGAAGGCCAGGGTTCTTGCGAGAGCGGCTTCAGCCGCGAGCTCTTCCTTCAGCTAGCAGTTTGGTTGAAAGCTCGCGGCTGAAGCCGCTCCCGCAGAAAACGGAGCTCGATCAGGTCCCGCGCGGTTTCGCGCGATGGGTCGCGACCGCCGACCACGGATCGTCCGGCCAGGGATGCTTGGGATAACGCCCTTTCATTTCCTTCTTCACTTCCGGATAGGTGCGTTCCCAAAATCCCTTCAAATCCTGCGTGACCTGCAACGGACGCCCCGCCGGCGAGAGCAAATGCAGGGTCAGTGGCACGCGGCCTTCCGCGATCCGCGGCGTGTCGGCCAAGCCGAACAGTTCTTGCAGCTTCACCGCCAATACCGGCGGTTCGCCGTGCCGGTATTCGATGCCGCGCTCCATGCCCGACGGCACTGCGATCCGCACCGGAGCGAGCTGGTCGATGCGCTGCCGCAGGTTCCAATCGAGCGCGGCCCTCAGCGCGGAAGACAGCGCTTCCTGGTCCAGCGCGTCCAAGCGCGTTTTGCCGGCGAACGCCGGGCGCAACCAATCGTCGAGCGTTTCGAGCAAGACGGCATCGGAAAGATCCGGCAGCCCGAGTTCGGGCATCCATTCGCGCAGGCTGCGCACGCGCTCGCGCCATTGCGACAGCGCATCGGACCAGGGCAGCGCTTCCAGACCCAGTTCGCGCACCGCGTCGGTCAGCGCTTGCGCCGCTTGCGCGGGATCCGGTCTGCCGGCCGGGCGCGACGACAGCACGATGCCGTCGTAACGGCTTTCGCGCAGCGCCGTCAGCGCGCGCCGCGCGGGATCCCAACGCACCGCGTCGACCTCGCGGAAACGTTCCGGAAAATCGCGACGCAAACGCGCTTCGTCCAACGGCGCGCCGCGCAGGATCAGGGCGTCCTTCGCTTCGAAACGCAGTTCGCTGGCCACCAGCCAGGGTTCGCCGTACAAGGCGCTGTCGTCGAACAAGCGCGCCATGCGGCCGTTGGCGAGCAGATAACGGCGCGGATCGCCCGGATGCTGGTAGGCGATGCGGTCGGGGAAGGCATGCAGCAACAGATCGCCGAGCAGATGCGCTGGCGCGTCCGGCGGCGGCGCGGATTCCAGACGCAAGCGCCGCCGCCACTGCTTCGCGGCCGCGTCGATCGCCGCCAACGCGCTGCGGCTGGCGGCGCCCGCGCCGCGGCCGCTGCGGAACGCGGCCAGCGCGCGCCAGCGTTCGGCCAGCGCGTCCGAACGCGAGCGTAAAGGGTCGCGCGCTTCGATCAATGCGGCCAGATCGCAAGCTAAGGCGCGTTCGTCGTCCGCGCGCGGCGACAGCAGCATCGCCGCGATCCGCGGATGCGTGCCGAGGGCGAGCAAGCGCCTTCCGAAAGGCGCGATCGCTTCGCCGTCGAGCGCGCCGAGCCGGCGCAGCAGATCGCGCGCGGCGGCCATCGCGCCCGCGGGCGGCGGATCGACGAAACGCAAAGCCTCGCTGCCCCACGCCGCCAGCTCCAAGGCCAAGCCAGCCAATTCCACTTGCGCGATTTCGGGACGGCGCTGCGGATCCAGGCGCTGCGATTCGGGCCACAAGCGATACGCCCAACCTTCGGCGACGCGACCGGCGCGGCCGGCGCGCTGGTCGGCTGAGGCTTGCGAAATCGCTACCGCATCCAAGCGCGAAAAACCGGAGTTCGGGTCGTAGCGCGGCTCGCGTGCCAAGCCGCTGTCGATCACCGCGCGCACGCCCGGCAAAGTCACGCTGGATTCGGCGACGTTGGTGGCCAGCACCACGCGGCGCCGGCCTTGCGGATCCGGACGCAGCGCTTCGGCTTGTTTTTCGATGGGAAGTTCGCCGTGCAGCGGAATCACGACCGCGGCCGTCTCCGTACCGCTTCCCGCCTTCAACGCGGACTCGACCCTCGCGATCTCGCGCTGCCCCGGCAAGAACACCAGCACGTCGCCCGGATGCTGCGCCAGCGCGTGTTCGATCGCGCGCCGCGTCTGCGCTTCCAACGATTCTTCGCGGCGCGCCGGGAAATGGGCCACGGCCACCGGAAAACTGCGGCCGGCGCTGCCCAGGCGCGGCGCATCGAGGAATTGCGCGAGACGCTCGCCGTCCAGCGTCGCCGACATGACCACGATGCGCAGGTCTTCGCGCAGGCCGGACTGCACGTCCAGCGCCAAGGCCAGGCCCAAATCGCCGGCGAGGTGGCGCTCGTGGAATTCGTCGAACAGCAGGGCGCCGACGCCGTCCAAAGACGGATCGTCTTGCAGCATCCGGGTCAGGATGCCTTCGGTCACCACTTCGATCCGCGTCTTCGCCGATATTTTGTTCTCGAAGCGGATCCGGTAGCCGACCGTTTCGCCGACGGCCTCGCCGCGTTGCGCCGCCATGAAACCCGCCGCGGCGCGCGCCGCCACGCGTCGCGGTTCGAGCATCACGATCTTGCGGCCGCCGAGCCACTCCGCATCGAGCAGCGCCAACGGCACTTGGGTGGTCTTGCCGGCGCCGGGCGGCGCTTCCAGCACCAGGCGCGGATGCGCGGCCAGCGACTCGCGGATGCGCGGCAGCAGTTCGGCGATGGGGAACGCGGAATCCATCCGCTCAGGATAATGGTTTCCGTCGCGCGGCCTTTGAAAAACGCACGGCAGGCACCAAGCTATGCCGTCTTCCGCCCACCCTTCCTCGCTGGCCATCGCATGCAGCTCATCGATATCGGCGCCAACCTCAGCCACGACAGCTTCGATCACGACCGCGACGCCGTGCTCGCGCGCGCCCGCGAAGCCGGCGTCGCGCAGTTGGTGGTCACCGGCGCCAGCCGCGAGCATTCGCCCAAGGCGCTGGCTCTGGCGCAATCGCACCCCGGCTTCTTGTTCGCCACCGCGGGCGTGCACCCGCATCACGCGGCCGAATACACGGACGAGGCCGATGCGGAGATGCGCGCGCTGCAGGCGCATCCGGAAGTCGTCGCGGTCGGCGAATGCGGGCTGGACTATTTCCGCGATTTCTCGCCGCGCCCGGCGCAACGCAAGGCCTTCGAGCGCCAGCTGCAGATCGGCGCCGACACCGGCAAGCCGCTGTTCCTGCACCAGCGCGACGCGCACGCCGATTTCATCGCGATGATGAAGAATTTCGACGGCCGGCTCGGACCGGCCGTGGTGCATTGCTTCACCGGCACCCGCGAAGAATTGTTCGACTACCTGGACCAGGATTGGCACATCGGCATCACCGGCTGGCTCTGCGACGAGCGGCGCGGGCTGCATTTGCGCGAGCTGGTCAAGCACATCCCCGCCGAGCGGCTGATGATCGAAACCGATGCGCCTTACCTGCTGCCGCGCACGGTCAAGCCGCAGCCTTCGCATCGGCGCAACGAGCCGATGTTTTTGGCCCACATCGTCGAAGAACTGGCACGGGATCGCGGCGAAGACGTCGCGGCGACGGCCGCGGCGACCACGGCCGCGGCACGCGCGTTCTTCCGCTTGCCGGCGGCTTGAAGCGCCGGCTTAGGCCGCGAAACCTCGCTTACTCCTCGTCCGCGTCCGATTCCGCGGCCGGCGCTTGGTCGTCCAGATGCGCGCGCAGGAAGGCGCGCGCGCGGCGCCAATCGCGCCGCACCGTGCGCTCGCTGATGTCGTGGGCCAAGGCGATCTGGGCGTAGTCCATGCCCGCGAAGAATTTGCATTCGACCACGTCGACCAAGCGCGGATCCACTTCGGCCAGCGCCTGCAGCGCGTCTTCCACCGCCAGCACGTCGACGTAGTTGGTTTCCATGCCGGTTTCGCGATCCGGATCCAAGGTCAGCATCACCATGCCGCCGCCGCGCTTGGCCGCCTTGCGTTCGCGCAGATAGTCGATGAGCAGATTGCGCATGGTTTTAGAGGCCAGCGCGAAGAAGCGGGCGCGCACCAGCGGATCGTCGCCGGCCTGCTTGTCCGCGATGCGCAGATAGGCTTCGTGGACCAGGACGGTGGTGTCCAAATTGGTCCGGGCGCGGCCGCCGAGCCGATAGCGCGCGATCGTGCGCAGCTGCTCGTAGATGTCCTGGCTCAGCTGCTTCTGCACCGCCTGGCCGCCCGGGCCCATCGGCGACGGAGGGTTGGTCGGAACGCCTTGCACTGATTTCATTGGAGCGAGCTCCCGCCTCGCTTTGCCGCCGCTTCACCGACCGGCCTGCGCGGCCGACGGATGCTTCCGAGAACTGCGTCGCACTATATACGCGCTCATTCCACGCCATCGGAGCCGATCGAAGCGTCGCTGGCCCGTCTGGCGATCGTTCTGCAGCCGCGCCAATCGACATCGTTTCGAGCCGCGCCCCGCACCCGCAGCCTCGTCGGCCGCGCTGCCGGCGGATCGGCGGCTGTCTTTTCGGTTGAGGCCGTAATTCCTTCAAAATCAACCAGTTAAAACTTGGCTCGAGATGTTGGCGATGCCTCGTCCCGGGCTTCGCCAGAATGCGGGCATCTGGTTTCCGACATGTATCGTGACGGCGGTCAAAACTCAGCGCGCAGCCGCTTGAGCCGCTCATTTAGGGGGCCTATGATCCCTCGCCCGGCCCGACGAGCGGCCAGGCAAGGGGCTTGGGCGGAGCGCTCCCGAAGCCGCTTCCGGCGATCGACCCGCGCCCATTGCGAGGATCCGCGTGACTACCGCCTGGCACCCGGACAACACCATCACCGAAGTCGACCTGGCCCGGCAAGCGAAGCTGGGGGCGGTGACGGAGATGGCGATCGAAGAAACGCCGCAGGGCTACCAAGTCGTCGTGCGCTTGAGCTGGCATCCGGACCGCGTGGCCTTGCGTACGCGCCGCGCGGCCGCCGAGCCGCGCATGTTCAAGAGCCTTGAGCGTTTGGTCGGCCATATCCGCGAGCGGTATCCGACGGTGCGGCACGTCAGCATCGAATTGATGAAAGCGCCCGCAGCGAAGCGGGCCGCGCGCTAGCCGCTCCGGCCTTTCCTGCCTTCGCGGGCTGTCGAGCAGGCCTTTCCGCCTGGCCATGGGCGACGGGCTTTTTCGTCTTCAGAAATTCCATGCCGTCCATCGGAATCGCCAAGCATGTGTTCTCCGCCCCACTTTCGCGGCGTGCGCGCGCCGCCGCAGATCTCGCGAGCGCGCCGTCGCGATTCGAGCAGGGTGGGCGGACGTGGGTCTTTTAGTTCGGAATGGCCGTTCGCTATCCGGATCCTTCGCCGCGCGACCGTGCGGCGAACAAGAGTCCGCTGATGGCTGCGCGTCCGCGTTCGGACCGCCGTCCCGTAAGCGACGCCGAGGTGCGCTTCAATCGCAACGGCTATAGCTTGCTGCTGCGCAGCGAAGGCCGCCTATCGCCCGTGCGCGAAGGCCGCCGCGTTCGGCGCTGGCCGGACCTGGACCGCGCCATAGCGTTCCTGGTGAAGCACTACGGCGCGCTGCCCGTGCGGCTACGCCTTCGCGGGACGCGAACGCCCACCCCTCGCGCCGCGAACGAAACAGCGTTGTAACCGGCGCGGCGGGCGGAGCTTCGATCCCTCCGTTCGTCGCGCCGGACCTGTCCGCACACCGGCTGCGATCGATCCGCCGGCGCGTGGCCAAATTTCGTGGCCCGGAGAAAAAGAACCGCGCGGCCGGGATGCCGCGCGGGGGCCCGAATCCGGGCCGTCGCCAAATCACCGATGTGCGGCGCCGCGCTTCAAGGCGCTTCGGTCGCGACAGCCAACGCGGCGTCCGGCTCGTTCGCGCGCGTTTCGCGCACCAGGCGCACTTGTCGCACGCCGGGCTTGCAGGCGCGCCGCACTTCCGACATCAATCGCTCGCGCGCGGCATAGGCATGGCCGAAGTTGGCGATGCCCGTGAATTCGGCCACCGTCCGCTGGCTGGGCAAGCGGGCGCAATCCACCGTCAGCGCGTTGGACGGCGACGCCGCGGCCGCGGCGAGCGGGGCGGCGGCGAACAGGATCAGAGAAGACAGCTTGGCGTTCATGGGGAAGGTCCTGTCGGCGCCGGAGATTTCCGGCGACGCCAGCGTCCGGCCGGAAGCGGCAGGGGTCTTGAGGCGGCCGTTCTGCGTTTAAGAGGGTTGTGCGGAGAGGCTTAGGGAATGCTTAGGCCGCCCGTACGCGTGTCAAACTCCCGCCGCGTCGCCCCGTTTACCGTCCTCATGAGCGAATCGAACCCGCCCTCGCCGCTGGCTTTCGACGATGTCGTCATCGACTTCGCCGGACGCCGCCTGCTGCGCGCGGGCGAAGTGCAGCCGCTCGAACCCAAAGCCTTCGCCGTGCTCGCCCTGCTCGCCTCGGCGCCCGGGCGCGCGTTCGGGCGCGACGACATCCTCGACGCCGTCTGGGGGCACCGCCACGTCACTCCGGGCGTGCTGAACCGGGTCATGACCTTGTTACGGCACGCGTTGGGCGAAGACGCCAACGCACCGCGCTATCTGCACACCTTGCACGGCGTCGGCTATCGCTTCGATCTGCCCGCCGCGCCCGATCCGGCTCCGAGCGCGGAAACGGGCGGCGATCCGCCGCGCCGCCGCGCCGGCGATCGCATCGAAGCCGCCGGGAAATCGCGCTGGCGCATCGCGATCTGGGTCTCGGTCGGATTGCTGTTGGTCGCCGCTTCCGGCTGGCTGTGGCGGCGGTACGCGCACGGGGCCGACTCCGAACCCGGGGCGACGGCGCCCGTCGCCAATCCGGTGCTCGCCGTGCTGCCGCTGCGCGCCCTCGGCGACGATCCGCGCGGCCAAGCCTTCGCCGACGGCCTGAGCGAAGAACTCATCAATCTGCTGGCCCGGATCAACGGCCTGCGCGTGACCTCGTACGCCTCCTCGCTGCAATTGCGCGACGGCGCGGCGCCGCGCAGCGAAGTCGCACGGCGCCTCAACGCCACCCACTTGCTGGAAGGCAGCGTGCGTCAGGACGGCGAACGCCTGCGCATCACCTTGCGCCTGATCCAGGCCGATGGCGACCGCACGTTGTGGACGCAGAGCTACGACCGCGAATTGCGCGACATCTTCGCGATCCAGGACAGCATCGCCCGCCTGGTCGGCTCGGCGCTGCAGTTGCAGCTCAACGTCGGCTCGCGGCCGCGGCCCGGCCCGGGTGAGGATCCGCAGTTGTATCGCCGGTATTTGTTCAGCCGCGGCGACAGCGGCGGCAACGCCTCCAACCCCGCGCAAGCGGGCGCGGTCGCCGAGCGCACGATGCGCGAGATGCTGGCCGAGCATCCCGGCTATGCGCGCGCCTGGGGCGGCCTGGCCGTGACCTTGTGGATGCAGGCGCTGCGGCCGTCGCCGCGACGCGGGGACATGCGCAAGGAAGCCGATCGCGCCGCGGCCACCGCCCTGCGCCTGGACCCGAACCAGACCGACGCCCTCGCCGTGCTGTCGGCCAAGGCCTGCAACGAACAGCGTTGGAGCGATTGCCTGCGCTTGTCGCGCCGCGCGGTGGAGCTGGCGCCGTCGGACAGCGTCTGGCGCAATTGGTACGCGTACCGCCTGGCGACGATGGGCTACGTCGATGCCGCGCTGCGCGAAATGGACGTGGCGCAAGCGACCGATCCGCTGGTGCCGATGCACAACTTCACCCGCGGCAGGCTGCTGGACACGCAGGGCCGGCACGACGAAGCGCGCACGTATCTGCTGCGCGCCGATCCGGCGCTCAGCCCGACCGCGATCTTCTTCAACGCGCTGTGGCGCGGCGACCGGGCGACCGCGCGGCGCGCGGTGGAGGCTTTGCCGAAAGAAGTGCCCTGGCGCGCTTCGGAACTGGCCGCGCTGGACGCGATGGCCGATCCGAAGCTATGGCCGAAGGTGATGCCGATCATCGAAGCCAACGAAGCGCTGGCCAAGGACGGCATGGTCCCTTACGACTTCACCCGCATGCTGCTGCCGCAACGCGACTACGCGCGCGACATCGACGGTTTGGACGGTGTGCAGCAGGAAGGCTACGCCACCTACCAGTGGGTGTTCTGGCAACCCGAATCGCAGGCGCTGCGCCGGCATCCGGCGTTCCAAGCGTATTTGCGCCGCAGCGGCCTGCTCGCGTTCTGGCGCGAGCACGGGTGGCCTGACGTGTGCCGCTCCGACGGCAAAGACGGCGCGGTTTGCGATTGAGGCTAACGGCCCCTACGACGGTTTTTCATGTAGCCCGGGTAAGCGAAGCGCACCCGGGACGCCATGCCGCACCTGCCGGTAAAGCCCCGGGTGCGCTTCGCTTACCCGGGCTACGGATCACGAGCGCAAACCGACGCCGCGCTTGAGCAGCCACAGCCCCAATGCCGCCAGCGCGGCGACGAAGCCGAGCATCAGCCCGTACGCCACCCACAGCGGCACGTCGCTGCGGTCGAGCAGGCCGTAGCGGAACGCGTTGACCATGTAGAAGATCGGATTCGCGTGGGTCATCGCCTCGGCCCAGGGCGGCAGCAGCTTCACCGAATAGAACACGCCGCCCAGGTACGTCAGCGGGGTCAGGATGAAGGTCGGCACGATCGCCACGTCGTCGAACTTCTTCGCGTACACGGCGTTGACGAAGCCGGCCAGCGAGAAGATGGTCGCGCCGAGCAGCACGGTGGTGAAGGTGATCAGCGGATGCGGGACGCGCACGTGGGTGAACAGCATCGCGATCAGCAGCACGATCGCGCCGACCATCAAGCCGCGCACCACCGCGCCGGCGACGTAGCCGCCCAGGATCACCCAGTTCGGCATCGGGCTGACCAGCAATTCCTCGACGTGGCGGCCGAACTTGGCGCCGAAGAAGCTGGAGGAGATGTTGCCGTAGCTGTTCTGGATCACGCTCATCATCACCAGACCGGGGACGATGAAGTCCATGTACTTGATCCCGTCCATGGTGCCGACGCGCGAGCCGATCAGGCCGCCGAAAATCAAAAAGTACAAGGTCATGGTGATCGCCGGCGGCACCAGGGTCTGGCCCCAGATGCGCAAGATGCGGTTCACTTCGCGGCGGACGATGGTGCCGAACGCGGTGAGGTTGCGTTGCGCGGCGCTGGGTTCGGTGGCGATAGCTTGATTCATTGGCCTGTCTTTGTTCTTAAGCCGTCATTCCCGCGAAGGCGGGAATCCAGCGACTTTGATTTTCTGCAGAAAGCGACGAGGCGACCTTGGTGCGCCGCGCGCCCTCACCCAGCCCTCTCCCGCAAGCGGGAGAGGGCTTAAGCCTCACGCCACCTGCTCCGGCGGCGGCTGCGCGGTGCTGTCTTCGGCGTTTTCGCCGGTGAGCCGCACGAACAGCTCTTCCAAGCGATTGGATTTGGTCCGCATCGACCGCACCCGGATGCCCGCCTCGCCCAGCGCCGCGAATACGCGGTTCAAATCCATCGCGCGCGGCATCTCCACGTCGAGCGTATGGTCGTCGGCCGCGACCAGCGTCGTGCCTTCGATCGTCGGCAACGCTTGCGGCAAATGGCCGTCGATGTCCAACAAGAATCCTTCCACGTCGAGCTTGGCCAGCAGCGCTTTCATCGGCCCCTGCTCCACGATCCGGCCGCGGTCGATGATCGCCAGGTTGCGGCACAGGCTTTCGGCTTCTTCCAGGTAATGCGTGGTGAGGATGATCGTGGTGCCGGCGGCGTTGATCTCCTTCAGCGTCTTCCACATGCCGCGGCGGATTTCGATATCGACGCCGGCGGTCGGCTCGTCCAGGATCAACAGGCGCGGCCGGGTCATCATCGCCCGTGCGATCATCAATCGCCGCTTCATGCCGCCGGACAGCGTGCGGCTCATCATGTCCGCCTTCTCCCACAGCTGCGCGCGCTTGAGTTCTTCTTCGGCGCGCACCAGCGCTTCGGCGCGCGGCACGCCATAGAAGCCGGCGTAGTTGACCAGGATGTCGCGCGGCTTCTCGAACATGTTGAAGTTCAATTCCTGCGGCACCAGCCCGATCAGGCGCATCGCCGCGTCGCGCCGGCGCGACAGGTCCACGCCGAACACTTCCACGTCGCCGTCGGTCTTGTTGACCAGCGAGCTGACGATGCCGATCAGGGTGGACTTGCCGGCGCCGTTGGGGCCCAGCAAGGCGAAGAAATCGCCGGGCGCGACGTCGAGCGAAACGCCTTTCAGCGCCTCGACGCGGTTGTCGTAGGTTTTGCGCAGCCGGCGCACCGAAAGCGCGGGCGTTGCGGCTCCCGCCGCGGGGTTTTCAGCCATTTCCGGGACCTGCGCCGCGAGCGGCGCGGCGAATCCCGTTAGTATAGGCGGCCCCGCGGCGCCGTTCAGGCCACGGACCGTTGCAGATCCGTCGGATTTCCGTGGCCATCCAGCACTTCCCGCTCAAGCTCGTCTCGCGCCGCATGCTGGCCCCCACCGTGGGCCATTACACCTTCGTCCGCGGCGACGGCGCGCCGCTGGATTTCATCCCCGGCCAGTTCATCCAGGTCCACTTCCACTACGCCGACGGCACCGCGACCAAGCGCAGCTACTCGCTGGCTACCATTCACGACCACGCGCTGAGCCCGGGCGAAGCGGTCGAGATCGCGGTCAGCTACGTGCCCGGCGGCGCGGCTACGGCCTTGTTCGAAGGCTTGGAGGACGGCGGGCAGATCGACGCCAGCGGCCCGTTCGGCCGTTTCTGCCTGATGCCGGCGGACGCCAATCGCCGCTATCTGCTGATCGGCACCGGCACCGGCGTGACGCCGTACCGGGCGATGCTGCCGCAGATCGAGAAGCTGATCGCCGAACGCGGCATCGAAGTGGTGCTGCTGTTCGGCGCGCGCACGCCGGAAGAACTGCTGTACGGCGACGAATTCCGCGCCTTCGCCGATGCGCATTCCGCGTTCCGCTTCGTGCCTTGCTTCTCGCGAGAATTGCCGGCCGACCCGCATCCGGACGTGCGCCACGGCTACGTGCAGCAATTCCTCGACGAATTTTCGCCGAGCGATAGCGACATCGCCTATCTGTGCGGCAACCCGAACATGGTCGACGCCTGTTTCGAATCGCTGAAAGGCCACGGCCTGCCCGTACCGCAGATCCGCCGCGAGAAGTACATCAGCAACAAGTAACGACGCATCCTCGGCGCCCGAGCTTTTTTGTGGCCGAACTCCGGTCACATGCGGCCCGCCGCCACGTCATGTCATTCTGAACGCCGAGTCCTGGCAACGGAATCCGCAGGCCCATGTCCCGAAAATCCCGCTACATCGTCGTCGCGCTGCTGCTCGCCGCCTGGTTCGGCTACCGCTACTACGCCGAACACCGTAAACCGGCGGCCGCGACCACAACCGCGAACGCGCCCGCGGCGCCGCAGCGCAAGCTCGGCAGCCTGGCCTTCAAGCCCTGCACGCTGGCTTCGCCGTTCGGCGCCGGCAGCATCGAAGCGCAATGCGGTTCGCTGCAAGTCGCCGAAAATCCGGCGCAGCCGGCCGGACGCAAGATCGCGCTGAACATCGCCTGGATTCCCGCCGACGAAAAAGGCGACCACGCGCCCGACCCGGTGTTCATGCTCGCCGGCGGTCCGGGCCAGGCCGCGGCCGAAAGCTATCCGGCGGTGGCGCCCGCCTTCGCCGAAGTGTCGAAGAAGCGCGACGTGATCCTGGTCGACCAGCGCGGCACCGGAAAGTCGCACCCGTTGACCTGCAAGTCGGACGCCGGCGAAGGGGACGCCGGCGACGACGCCGCGGCGCTGCAGGCCGCGCGCGCGGAAGCGGAAACATGCCGCGACGCCTTGGCCAAGAACGCCGACCTGCGCTTCTACACCACCACCGACGCGGTGCGCGACCTGGACGCGGTGCGCAAGGCGATCGGCGCCGACAAGATCAATTTGATCGGGATTTCCTACGGCACCCGCGTCGCCCAGCAATACGCGATGCGGCACCCGGCCAATACGCGCACGATCGCGCTGGATTCGGTCGCGCCGAACACGATCTACCTGGGCAACGATTTCGCGCGCAATCTGGAGAACGCGCTGGATCTGCAATTCGGCCGCTGCGCCAAGATCCCGAACTGCGCCAAGGCGCTGGGCGATCCGCGCCAGCGCTTGAACGCCTTGATGGCCAAGCTGAAGGCCGAGCAGCCGATGGTGAGCTATCGCGACGCGGCCACCGGCGAATCCAAGCAGGAAAAACTCACGCCCATGCACGTGGCCGCCTTGGCGCGCATGTACGCCTACGCGCCTGCGGCGGCTTCGCTGCTGCCCTTGCTGATCGACGAAGCCAGCGCCGGTCGCTACGAAGGCTTGATGGCGCTGTCCAAGATGCTGACCGGCAGCCTGTCCGACCAGATGGCCTACGGCATGCAGTTGTCGGTGATCTGCAGCGAAGACGTGGACGGGGTGCGCGGCGATCCGTCGATGGCGTCCTCGCTGCTCGGCAACGCGCTGGTCGACGTGCTCGTCGCGCAATGCGCGATCTGGCCGAAGGGCGCGCGTCCCGACGATTTCCACCAACCCTTGGCGACGCCGGTGCCGGCCTTGCTGATGTCGGGCGAACTGGATCCGGTGACGCCACCGAGCTACGCCGACAGCGTGGTCAAGACGCTGCCCAACGGCCGCGCGTTGACGTTGCGCGGACAAGGCCACAACGTGATCGGCGCCGGTTGCATGCCGAAATTGTTCGCGCAGTTCCTGGACAAGGCCGATGCGAAATCGCTCGACGCCAAATGCCTGGACGCGCTGACCTACACGCCGCCCTTCACTTCCTTCAACGGTTGGGAACCCTGACCGGTCCCCGCCGCAACGGAGCATCCGCATGATTGTCGCAGAAAACCTGCGCAAGACCTTCAAAAGCAAGACCGGCGACGTGATCGCCGTCGACGGCGTCGGTTTCGAGGCGCGCGACGGCGAAATCACCGGCTTGCTCGGCCCGAACGGCGCCGGCAAAACCACCACGCTGCGCATGCTGTACACGCTGATGGCGCCGGAACAGGGCCGCGTGCTGATCGACGGCCGCGACGTCGCCGCCGATCCCGCCGCCGCGCGGCGCGCGCTGGGCGTGCTGCCGGACGCGCGCGGCGTGTACAAGCGCCTGACCGCGCGCGAGAACGTGCGCTATTTCGGCGAACTGCACGGCCTGTCGCGCGAAGAGATCGATCGGCGCACGCAGATGCTGTCGCAAGCGCTGCAGATGGACGATTTTCTCGACCGCCAGACCGAAGGCTTCTCGCAAGGCCAGCGCACCAAGACCGCGATCGCACGCGCGCTGGTGCACGATCCGCGCAATGTGATCCTGGACGAACCGACCAACGGCCTGGACGTGATGACCACCCGCGGCTTGCGCGCCTTCCTGAAGCAGCTGCGCGACGAGGGCCGCTGCGTGATTTTTTCCAGCCACATCATGCAAGAGGTCGCGGCGCTGTGCGACCGGATCGTGGTGATCGCGCACGGCCGCGTCGCCGCGCAAGGCACGCCCGACGAACTGCGCGCGCAGACGGGTCAGGACAATCTCGAAGAGGCTTTCGTCAGGCTGATCGGTTCGGATGAGGGCTTGCACGCATGAAGTCGATGTTCACCGTGTGGTGGAAAGAATTGCTGGAACTCTCGCGCGACCGGCGCACGCTGATGCTGGCGCTGGTGATGGGCCCGCTGCTGGCGCCCGCGCTTTTCGTCGGCCTGCTCACGCTGGCCGAGTCGCGCGCCAAGGACCAGATGGAGAAGCCGCTGACGATCGCCATGGTCGGCGCCGAGCAGGCGCCGAACCTGGTGGCATGGCTGGCCGGGCAAGGCATCCAGCGCAAGGATTTCAAGGGCGATCCGGACGCGGCGATCCGCAGCCAGGCCGAGGACGTGTATCTGAAGATCGGCGGCGATTACGCCCAGCAATGGCGCGACGGCGAACCGGCTTTGGTCGAAATCGTCCACGACAGCACGCGCCAGGACGCGGAAGTGCCGGTGCGGCGCTTGGAGAGCGCGTTGGCGCGTTACGGCCAGCAAGTCGGCGCATTGCGTTTGCTGTCGCGCGGGATCAATCCGGCGGTCGCCGCGCCGCTGGCGGTGTCGCACAAGGATCTGTCGACGCCGGAATCGCGCAAGGGCATCGCGATGGCGATGCTGCCTTATCTGCTGATCCTCAGCGCCTTCCTCGGCGGCGCGTACCTGATCATCGACGCCACCGCCGGCGAACGCGAACGGCAATCGCTGGAACCGCTGCTGGCGACGCCGGCGCCGCGCGGGGCGGTGGTCAGCGGCAAGATCGCCGCGGCCTGCAGTGTCGGCTTGTTGAGCCTGTTGCTGACCTTGCTTGCCTTCAAGCTGGGCGCGTCCGTCGCGCCGGGCATCGCGCGTCAACTAGATATGGGTTTGATGTCGATCGCCAAGATGCTGGCCGTGCTGCTGCCGATGCTGTTCATCGGCACGTCCCTGCTGACCTACATCGCCGCGGGCGCCAAATCGGTGAAGGAAGCGCAGAGCTATATGACCTTCCTGATGCTGATGCCGATGATTCCGACCATCGTGCTGATGGTCAGCCCGGTCAAGAACCAGCTGTGGATGTTCGCGGTGCCGTTCCTGGCGCAGAACCAGATGCTGCTGAAAGTGGTGCGCAGCGAAGCGGTGCAGCCGATGGAGTGGATGGTGTATTTCGCCGCCGGCTTCGGCCTGGCCGCGCTGCTGTGGTTCGCGGCGACGCGGCGGTATCACCAGGAGCGGTTGGCGATTTCGGCTTGAATGCTTAAGCCCTCTCCCGCTTGCGGGAGAGGGTTCGGCGAAGCGAGGCCGGTTCGACTCGGCGCCTGAATCGTCGGCTGACGATCTCTACGGCCCGCCAAGCGACATGGCTTCGCCGAACCCTCACCCCAACCCCTCTCCCGATGGGAGAGGGGCTCACAACAGCTTCGTCATGAAGACGCTGTTCGGATCTTCCTTGTAGTTTCCGAACGGCGCGCACGGGACGAATCCGAAGCTCGCGTACAGCTTCCTAGCCGGTTCGAAATAAGCCATCGAACCGGTTTCCAAGCTCAACCGACGGTAGCCGCGGCGACGCGCTTCGGCGATCAGATGTTCGAGCATTTTCGACGCCACGCCCTTGCGCAAGTACGCAGCCGCGGTACGCATGGATTTGATTTCGGCGTGCGTTGCGTCCAGTTCCTTCAGCGCGCCGCAGCCGGCCAATTCGGCGCCGTCCCAAATGCTCCAGAACGCGACGTCCGGTCGGCGCAAACCGGCGGCGTCCAGCGCATGCCGGCTTTCCGGCGGCGAGGTCAGCTGCATCGCCGACAAGTGCTCCTGGAGCAGGCCTAGGACTTCGGGCCCTTCGAGGTCGTCGGCTCTAATTTCCATGTTTCCGACGCCTCGTCGCGCCCCGTTTGTGTCCCGATCAGTCTACGGACAACAGACCGAAATACGCTATGCCCAAGGCCGAACCGACGACGAGCAAGAAGCTGGCCAGGATGCACAGCAGGCCGAGCCCCACCACCCGCCAGTTCGAATGGAAACCGTACCGGTCCGAATCGCGTATGGCTTGCTTGCTCATCTGGAAGCGATCGGCCACCAGGCGCGCGACGACGATATACAACAGGTTGATCGGGGCGGACGGGAATTTTTCCGGCAAGAGCGGGATGCCGATGGCGGCCGCGAGCAAAAAAACCGCGCCGCAATACAAAGTGATCCGTTCGCGTTCGGCTTGGCCCAATGCGCGGAAATTGGCCCAAAGGAAGTAGACCAGGCCCACCGGCCCGCCCAGGAATGCGCCTGCGGCGACCTGGGTCGGCGAATACAGCTCGATCGTTTCTCCATGGGCGAGCTGCGCGCCGACGACCGCCGCTTTCGGCGCCGCATACGGATTCTCGCTCACGCGGCCGCGCCCGCGTTCGCCGGTCCGCGCACGAACTTGCGGTACGCGAATGTGCCTTGCACGCCCCGATAGAAGTAGTAGATGAAGATCAGCGACAACACGATGCCGGTGGGCTTGCCGACCTCGATCATGATTAGGATCTTGGAAACGATGAAATAAACCAGCATCGCGACGGCGCTGGCGCGGCTGTTGCGATAAATGCCCCAGGCCAGGGCGAAAATCAGGCCGACGTCGACCAGGTTCCAGGCGGTGATTCCGGCCATCGAGTTGCCGCTCATCGCCAGCAGCGTGAATCCCAGCGTCAGCGTGCCGGACACGACCGCCGCGATCCACGCGCTGCGGATCTGCTTCGCTATCTCTTCGGGAACCCGCGGCTCCGGCGCCTCGGCCACCGCGGCGTGCGGCGCCGCATAAGGATTGTCGTTCATGGCTATTGGCTCGAATACGAAACAGCCCGGCCGATGGCCGGGCTGTCGTTCGTCGCTGCGCGTCCGCTCAGTTGCCCGGATTGAACGCGATCGTCCGCCGCGTCGTCACCGGCGAATCCACCGGCTGGAAGCGCCAGCGGCGCACTGCGGCGACGGCTTCGCGGTCGAATACGCGATCGGGCTGGGCGCTGACCACGCGTGCGGCGCTGACCGAGCCGTCCGGAGCGACGGTGAATTCGACCTGCACGCTGCCGCTTTGGCGCGCGCGCAGAGCGGCGGCCGGATAGCGCGGCTGAGGCATGCTGATCGGACGCAGGTCGTTGGACGCGGCGGCGGTGCTTGCGGCGGCGGGAGCCGGCGCGGCCGGTGCGGGTGCGGCAGCGGCGGCGCGCTGTTCGGCGGCGCGGCGCTCGGCTTCGCGCTGGGCGGCTTCGCGTTGCGCGGCTTGGGCGGCGGCGTCGGGTTGCGCCGGCGCAGGCGGCGGCGCGGCGGCCGCGGCGGCTTGCTGCTGCTGCAATTGCGCCGCGGCGCGCTGCTGATCCTGGGCTTGCTGCGCGGCGCGCTGCTTCTCCAAGTCGGCCTGGCGCTTGGCTTCGTCCTCGGTGCGGGTCTTCTCGTCGACCGCGCGCTGGGCGACGGCCTGCTGGCCGGCGGCGATGCTGGCTTTCAGGCGCGGCAGCGCCGGGGCCTGCGGATCGGTCTTCTCCATCAGCGCGTACAAACGCTGGGCTTCGACGAAGTCCTCGCGGCCGATGCTCTGCTCAGTGGCGATCAGCGCGTACGGCTGCAAGTCGGTCAGCGCACTGACGACGGCAGGGTCGTTCGGCTGCTTGTCGCGCAGCGCCAGGTAGTACTCCATGGCGTTGTTGCCGGCCGGCGCGTACAGGCGCTGCTCGCGCAGGGCGGTACTGGCGGACTCGCGCAGCTGATCGGCGCCCATCGCCGCGACCTGGGCCGAGACGGCCGGTGCCGGCGGCGCGGCCGTAGCGGCCGTTCCGGGCGTGGTGCCGTCGGCCGAAGCCGGCTCGTCCTTGCTGCAGCCGGCGACTGCGCAGGCCAGCGCTATCCCCAGCGCTAGGTGGAAACCGGGCCGGCGCTGCTCCGCCAGCCGCGAAAATGGCTTTACGACGAACATTTGCAAATCTCCCCTGTGGTGCGGTTCGCGCACGTATGCGTAGCACGCGACAGCGAGAGACGTTTGTCAACTATGAAATGCCGAGGATGTCCGTTTCCGGCTATTAAGCTGCCCGGAAAGGGCATTCGGTCACATCGGCCGAAGGGGCCGGACCGGCGTTCCGTCGCGTCGGCCTTTGCGAATCAACGGACAGGCCCTTGCCTGCAAGGCTGGAGGGGCCAGGGCCCGAATTCGTGCCTCAGCGCCGGCGCGCACGCGTCGCGGCCGCTGGCCGCCGCGGCCCGGTTCGCGAGCGCGAACGCGCGTCCGGTCGGACGATTGGCCAGATTGAGCTCGGCCAGCACCCACGCCCGTTCGGCGTCGCCGCCCGGGCCGAGGTAGAACTCGGCGGCATGGTCGGCGAACGCCAGCGGATGGCGGGCGAGCAGCGCTTCGTAGCGCCGGCGCGCCCGGTCGATGTCGCGCGCGCCCGCAGGGTCGCCGCCGCGCAGACGTATTTCCCCGAGCAGGGCTCGAGCTTCGGGCTCTTCGCTGGTCGCGAGCACGCGTTCGAGCCGCTCGGCCGCCGCCGCGTACTCGCCGCGCGCGGTTTCGAGCTCGGCCAGATGCACGTTGGCCGCGGCGAACTGCGGCAGATGCGCAAGCGCTTTACGGTAGAACGCCTCGCCGCGCGCGGGGTCGCCGGCTTGTTCCGACCACATCGTGCCGCGCGCGAAATAGAGCCATGCATACGGAAACGGCGAAGTCGTGCGCAAGCCGGCGAGCGCGCCGGCGTATTCGCGGTCGGCAAGCTCGTAACGGCCGAGCTCGGCGTAGGCGGTCGCCAGCGCGCCGTGCGTGGCGTAACCGGGCGCGCTTTCGGCTGCGATTTCCAAGGCCGGCGCCGCTTCCGCCGCGCGGGCGGTGGCGATGAGGATCGGCGTTTTTTGCGGCTCGATGCGGCTCGCCGGAACGCCTGCGCGCTGCGCCGCGTCCAGATCGGCGAGCGCATCGGCGAAGCGGTGGATCGCGGCTCGGGCCTCGGCGCGGCGCAGCAAGCCTTCTCCCGTCGCGTCCGCCGTTTCGGCGACGGCGACGGCGCGATCCAAGGCCGCGTAGTCGCCGAGATAGCGCGCCCGGGCCAGCAGCAGTTCGATGCGGCTGCCGTCGTCGTTCGCCTGCGCGATTTGGTGATCGAGATTGGCGATCGCGATCGCGCCGGAGGTCGTGGATACCCCATCCTCGGCGGCGACGGCGCCGCGGGCGCAGGCGATCGCGACGACGCATCCTGCCGCCAAGGCCAGAGCGCGGATCATGGCGCCGCCAGGAAAGGGAAATCGACGGACGAATGCCGCTTGTCGTCGCGGTCGATGCCGTCTTCCACGCCGCGATCGGTGCCGTTGACCAACAAGGCGCGATACACGTCGACGGCGTCGCTGTCGGGCGTCCTGCCGCCGCAGTCGGCGGGCTTCGCGCCTGCGTTCGCGCGCTCGACGCCCATGAAGCGGGCGCAGACCTTGGCGCGGCTATCGACCCATAGGCGGTCGTCGGCGAGCAGTTCGGCCAGCGCCCGGTAGCGTTCCGGATCCTGCGCTTCGGATTTCGCGCGCCATGCGTTGCCGCAAACGCCGTCGAAGCCGTCGTAAAGCGCGAGCGTGCGTTGGATGTCCGGCACGAAACTCGGCCAGTCGGTTTGTGCGGCGCGATTGTATTGTTCTTTGCGGCGATCGCTGTCCGCTTCCGGATCCAGCGGACCCAACAGCGCATTGCCCGTGAGCGGACGGCCGGCGCGATCGATCGGCGCATCGAGTTCCGCGTCGGCGCCGCCGATCGCATAGGTCGCGGACCAAACGCCGAGCACAGGTCCGCCGCGGTTCACCATCGAAAGATCGATCGAGACCACCAGCGCGGCGGATTTCCAGCCGGCGAGCAGGTTCTGCGCCGGTCCGCCGTCGGTGTGGCGCCACCGGTCGAGGATGCCGTGCGCGGTCGCGGCATCGAACCTCGGACAACCGGCGCCGTCGCGCGCCACGCCGGCTTGCAGCGCCTTGGCGGCGACGTCGTAGGCCTGGCGCGTGCCGCGCACGTTGTTGGCGAACGGATCGTCGCGCAAGCCGGCGAAGACGCGGAATCGGCGATGTGCGCTTTCGATGCCTTGCGCGCCGTCCGCCGCGCCCGCGACGCGATCGTCGCCGGCTTCGCAACGTATGTCGCCTTCCTCGTCGAAGCGGCAATCGATGGCGATCGTCGCTGCGGTATGCCCGACCGTGCGGCCGCTATCGACATGGAAGACGTAAGCGACCTTGTCCGAGAATTTGCCGCCGACGATGTCCATCACCAGATTCAACCGGCGCCCGTCCGCCGAAGTCCAGGCGTACAGGTCGCCGATATCGGCCGCGGGATCGGCGATCACGGTGGGCGTGTCGAGATGATCCGAGGCCGAGGCCGCCGAACATAGCGACGCTGCGGCGACGGCCGATGCGAAAGCCGTCTTGAGAATGCGATGGGTGGTCATGTCCGCTCCTGTGAGTGCCGATTTCGCTTGCCGGGGCTCAGCGCCATGCCGTTCGCGGCGCCCATGCGTTCCACAGCATGCGCGCCTCTTCGGCGATCACATCGGGACGCTCTTCCGGCCAGAACAGCTTGCTGCCCTGCAGCAGCCGCACGCCGCGCGATCCGCCGAGCGTGCGATCCAGATAGGCGGCGCTGTCCGCCGGGAAGATCGTGTCGGCCGCGCCCCAGACGATCCGCGCGGGCACCGCGCTGCGTTCCAGCGTCGTCCGAATCCCGATCAAGGGATTGCGCTCCAGCGCGATCGCGTAGGCGTGCGCCAACGCCTTGCGGCGCGAGGTCGACAGCAACGGACCGAAATAGGTGTCGATCGCTTCGTCGGTGGGCTGCGAAGGATCGGCGAAGCACATGCCGCCGATGCCTTGCGGCGAGCGCGCCAGCGTTTTGTCGTCCCACCAGGCGCCGAGCCATTGGTCGACGAACTTGCCTTCCTTCGCCAGCGCGATCACCGGCAGCATCGCCGGCGGCGGGCTGTTGGTTTCGGTATCGCAATTGGTCAGCAGCAAGGTGCGCACCCGTTCCGGATGCGCGGCGACGATCAGCTGCGCGACCTGGCCGCCGCTGTCGTTGGCGACCAGATCGACGCTGGCGATGCCGAGCGAGTCGAGCAGCGAGACGATCATCGCCGCTTGCGCGCGCGGGCCGACATCCTGGCCTTCGCGCACTTGGGTATAGCCCATGCCGAGGAAGTCCGGGGCGATGCAGCGCCGGTAAGGCGACAGCCGTTCGATCGCGCCGCGCCACTGGAACCCGTTCAACGGGAATCCGTGCAGGAACAAGGCCGCATCGCCGGCGCCGCGCTCTACGTAGGCGATGTCGCCGAACGGCGTCTTGGCGTAACGGCGCGCGGTGTGGAAAGCCGCCGCGTCGAGCCGGCCTCCGGCTCCGCCGACCCATGCTGCGCCGCGGCCGACGCAACCGGCGATCGCTCCGGCCATCGCCGCGCCGCCCGCCATCTTGATGAAATTCCGCCGATTCATGGCTTTCTCCTGTTTCTGCGCGAATCGCGGGCGCGCAGCCGCCCGTCGAGCGGCGAGATCGCCGCTCCGTGGAGTCTTGGGAGCGCCGCGAAGCGCGAAATCGCGTCGCGGCGTTATGCTTCGTTAGGCGCGGGTTTCATGTGCGCCTGGCCGATGCCCGTGGCTCAAGCCTGTCCCGGCGAAATCGCCGAATCGTGCGCTTCGCGCAACTTCACCGCGCACTCGTCGCAGCACACCTCGACGGTCTTGCCGCCGATCTTGATCTTGATCGAGTGCTCGTCGAGCGGGCAGTCGCAGGCCGCGCAGGTCCTCTCGGTCATGACAGCGTCTCCATCCAACGCCTGCAATCCAGGCGACGCCATTAAGCCGCGCGGCGGTCGCGGCCGCTGTCAGAATCTTTAGCGACCTGCGCTAGCGGCGGATCACCGACTGCCGGAACTCGGTCGGCGAGCGGCCGTAGGCCTGCTGGAACGCGGCGCTGAAGTGGCTATGGCTGGAAAAACCGAGGTCGTGGCTGAGCGCGCTCAGGTCTTCGTATTCGCCCAGCAGATCCAAGGCCCGCGCCAGGCGCAGGCGCAATTGGTAGCGGTACAGCGGCAAGCCTTCGACCTGTTGGAAAACCTGGGTGAGATAGACCGCCGACACGCCGACTTCGGCGGCGATCTCGGCTAAGGCCCAGCGCCGCGACAGATCGCCGGCCAGCACCAGCTTGGCGCGGTCGACCAGTTTTTGCCGGCCCGCGCTGGCGCCGGCCGCATGCGTGGTGCGCGGACCGAGCGAGCGCTGCGTCAAAGTCAGCGCCAGGCTTTCGGCTTCCAGCGCTTCGGCGATGTTCTCGCGCAGGCTGTGGCGCAGCAATGCGACCAGCACTTGCGCGCGCGCGTCGATGCGCAGGCGCTGTTCGCGGAACGCCAGCAGGTCGCCGTCGCGCAGCAGCGCTTTCGGCGCGAGTTCGCGCAGCATCGATTCTTCCACCCGCACCGACAAACCCGCATCGCCGCCGGGCACCGGATGCGTGATGCGATGGCCTTCGCCGGCGTTGAAGAACAGCACTTGGCCCGCTTCGGCGACCGCGACGTCGTCGCCCTGATGGCGCACGTACAAACCGCGGTACGGAAAAACCAAGTGCGTGGCGTGCATGCCCGCTTCGTCGCGCGGATGCTGGCAATCGCCGCCCGCGCATCGCGTATCCCAGACCGCGACGGTGGGCGTTTCCAGCAAGCGTTCGGTTTCGAATCCGCGCATGGCGTGCGGCTTATTTGCCGATGCAGAAGCTGGAGAAGATGTGGCCGAGCAATTGGTCGGGCGTGATCCGGCCGGTGATCTCGCCCAAGGCTTCGTGCGCCAGGCGCAAGCGTTCGGCGGCCAGCTCCAGCGCTTCGGCGGCGAGTTCGCCGCGCGCGGCATCGGTTTCTTCGCCCGCGCGGCGCAACGCGTCCACGTGCCGCGCCCGCGCGGTGAAGGCGCCGGCGCCCGCGCCGAGCTGTTCGCCCGTCGCATGTTCGCGCAGCGCGGCGTGCAACGCGTCCAGGCCCGCGCCGGTGCGCGCGGAAACGCGCAGCGCATGCTCGGCGGGCGCCGGCGCGGACGGCGGCAGCAAGTCGGCCTTGTTGTGCACCCACAACCGCTGCGGCACCGTTGCGACGACGTCGGCTACGGCGCGCGTGCCGGCTTCGGGCTCGCGCGCGTCGAGCACCACGATCGCCAGATCGGCCCGGCCCAGCTCGTCGCGCGCGCGGCGCATGCCTTCGCGTTCGATCGCATCGCCGCCTTCGCGCAGGCCGGCGGTGTCGACCAGCAGCAATTCCACGCCGTCGATCTTCACCGCTTCGCGCAGCAGGTCGCGGGTGGTGCCGGCGATCTCGGTGACGATCGCGCGTTCGCTGCCGGCCAGCGCGTTCAGCAGCGAACTCTTGCCGGCGTTGGGCGGACCGACGATCACCGCATGCAGGCCGTCGCGCAGTTTCTGGCCGCGCTCGGCTTCGCGCGTCAACGTTGCGATGGCTTGCGCGGCTTGGTCCAAGCGCGCGCGCAATTCGGCGCCGCCGTAGGTGTCGATCGGTTCGTCGGCGAAATCGATCGCCGCTTCGATGTGCACGCGCAGCGCCAGCAGTTCGTCGGCGATCGCGTCGACGCGCTGCGAGAACACGCCGTCCAGCGCGCGGCGTGCGGCGCGTGCGGCTTGCGCGTCGGACGCGGCGATCAGATCGGCGACCGCTTCGGCCTGGGCCAAGTCGAGCTTGCCGTTGAGGAAGGCGCGTTCGCTGAATTCGCCGGGCCGCGCATGGCGCGCGCCGAGCGCGCAACAGCGCGCGACGATCTGGCCCAGCACGACCGGGCTGCCGTGCGCCTGCAGCTCCACCACGTCCTCGCCGGTGTAGCTGGCGGGCGCGGCGAAATACAGGGCGATGCCGTCGTCGAGCGCTTCGCCGGTTTCGTCGCGGAAGCGCGCGTACTCGGCATTGCGCGCTGGCAGTCGTTTCGCGCAGACCGTTTCGGCGATGGCCCGCGCGCGCGGCCCCGACAGGCGCACGATGCCGACGCCGCCGGCGCCGGGCGCGGTGGCGATGGCGGCGATGGTGTCGATGTTCGCGGACATGGCGCTATGGTCGCACGGCGGCGGCGACCTTGCTTTGTAAGGCGGAGCTTGCTCCGCTGCTCTTGCTCTAGCGACTTGTTCGGGAAGATCAAAGCAGCGAAGCAAGCTCCGCTCTACAAAACAGGAGCAAGAAAAAGCCCGCCTTGCGGCGGGCTTTCGGTCAGGTCGTCACGGTGCCGGGCTTGGGCGGCGGTTCGCCGTAGCGCTTGGTCATCCACCATTGCTGCAGCAGGCCGAGCGCGCCGTTGGTGCACCAGTACAGCACCAGGCCGGCCGGGAACAGGGCGAACATCACGCCGAACACCACCGGCATCCACTGCATCATCTTCTGCTGCATCGGATCCATGCCGGGCGTGACCGGAGTCAGCTTCTGCGTGGCCCACATCACCGCCAGGTTGATCGCCGGCAGGATGAAATACGGATCGCGCGCGGTCAGGTCGTGGATCCAGCCGATCCACGGCGCGTGGCGCAGCTCGACCGATTCGGACAGCATCCAGTACAGCGCCAGGAACACCGGCATCTGCAGGAAGATCGGCAGGCAGCCGCCGACCGGATTGATCTTCTCCTTCTTGTACAGCTCCATCATCGCCATCTGGAACTTCTGCTTGTCCTCGCCGTAGCGCTCCTTCAATTGCGCGATGCGCGGCTGGAACCTGCGCATCTTCGCCATCGACTTGTATTGCGCGGCCGACAGCGGATACATCAGCAGCTTGATCAGCACGACCAGGCCGACGATCGACCAGCCCCAGTTGCCGAAAATGCCGTGCAGCTTTTCCAGCACCCAGAACAGCCAGCCGGCGATGGTGGCCATCAAACTGAAACGGCTGTAGTCGACGGCGCGGTCCAGGCCCGGCACGTTCTGCGCCTGGATCTGGTTGACCAGTTTCGGCCCGACCCACAAGCGCGCTTGCGTGCTGGCCTTGCCGCCCGGGGCGACGGTGAACGAAGGGCCGGTCGACTGGATCGCGTAGCGGCCGTTGGGCGTGCTCAGGTCGAAGCGCGAGGCTTGGTCCTGCTGCGGAATCCACGCGGCGAAATAATGGTGCTGCAGCATGCCCAGCCAACCGCCGGTCACGGTCTTCTGCAGCGGGTCGTCGACGAAGTCCTCGTACTTGCGGCGGCTGTATTTGTCTTGCGCGTCGAACCACGCGGCGCCCTGGAAGCTGTATTGCTCGGCGCTGGTCGGTCCGCTGCGCACCAGCGCGCGCGGCACGCGTTCGATTTGGCGGAAGACGTAGCCCTGCCACGGCGCCGAACCGGCGTTGGCGACTTCATCGCGCACGTCGATCGTGTACTGGCCGCGGGTGAAGGTATAGACGCGGCGCACGCTGACGCCGTTCGGACCGTTCCATACGAACGGCACCTGCAGCTTGCGCTCGCCGCGCGCGAGCGCGAACTCGGTTTTGCCGCCTTCGGGCACGAACACGCTGCGCACGGCGTTGTTGCGCTGGTCGACCCAACCGCTGTTCACCGCGAAATACGTCGCCGGCGCGGTGTCGAGCAAACGCACCGGCGGACTCTTCTCGTCCGCGGTGGTCGGATACTTCAGCAGGTCGGCCACGTGCAGCGCGCCGCCGTCCATCCCGATCTTGAAGACGTCGGTGGTGACCGTGACCGCAGGCGCGGCATTGGCCGCGGATTGCGTCGCGGCGGGCGCGCCGGCAAGCGGCGTGGCGCTGGGAATCGCACCGGCGGCCGGCGGCGCGCCGGTCGCTTGCGGCGCGGCGGCGGCCGGTTGCAGGGTCGGCGTGGCGGGCGCGGCTTTCTCCTTGCCCCACTCCATCCACAACAGGGTCGCCACCATCAGCCAGGCGAAGATCAGGAAAACTCGGGTCTGGTTCATCAGGCAGCGGCAGGCTCAGCCGGCATCGGACGCCGGCGCGGGATCGTGGGTGGATACATCGGGATTGGCGGCGGCCCCGGCAAGGGCGGCGCTGCGCATTGTGCCGGGCGCGCCCTCCCCCGTCGACTGCTGGCAGGCGCCGGCGCGCTGCAGCAGCTGGGTCATGGCGGCGATCAGATCGGCGGAAGAAGCCTTGGCGGCGGCGGGCCGGGCGACGAAAACGTAGTCGCCGCCGGCCAGGTCGGCCCGCAGCGCACGGAAGCGTTCGCGCAGCGCGCGCTTGATCCGGTTGCGGCCGACGGCGCGGCCGTCGACCTTGCGCGACACGGCCAGGCCCAGGCGCGCGGGCGCGGCAGCGTCCGCACGGCAGTGCAAGCCGAACAAGGGATGGTTGTAGCGCTGCCCGGATTTGAACGCGGCGTCGAAATCGGACGCGGCCGTCAGGCGCGCGCTACGCGGAAAGCGGGCGCGCGTGGGCATGGGTTCGGGACTCCGGCCGCGACGGCCGGCGGGTCGGCTTAGGCCGACAGGACCTTGCGGCCCTTGGCGCGGCGACGGGCCAGCACCTTGCGGCCGTCGGCGGTCTTCATGCGGGCACGGAAGCCGTGGTCGCGCTTGCGCTTGAGGTTGCTGGGCTGGTAGGTGCGCTTGGTGGCCATGATCGTGCCGGTTATCGGTGAGCAAGACCGCTAAGGATAAAGGGTTCTATGGCTGCCGGTCAAACGCTGCGGCGACTGGGCGCCCGCCGGCCGAACCGCGTTATCCACAGGTGCGCGATCCGGGGGCGGGTGATAGTCTGCCGCCATCCCGATGAATTCCTATCGCGACGCCTCCGCGTCGTGCGGCCAGCCTGTCGATAATGACCTTGACCCCCAACCTCGATGCCTGGCCGCGATGCCTGGAGCGCCTGGAAGCCGAATTGCCGGCCGAGGACGTGCACACCTGGCTCAAGCCGTTGCAAGCGACCCAGCGCGACGACGCCCTGGTCCTGTTCGCGCCGAACGCGTTCGTGGTCGAACAAGTGCGCGACCGCTACCTGGGCCGGATCCGCGAATTGCTGGCGCATTACGCCGGCACGCCCGAGGTGAGTTTGGAAATCGGCGCGCTGAAGCGCGCGCCGACCCCGACCGCCGCGTTCGGCGGCGCGGCCCTCGCGTCCCCGGCCCGTGTCGAAGCCTTCCAAGGCAATCTCGATAGCCACTACACCTTCGACAATTTCGTCGAAGGCCGCAGCAACCAGCTCGGCCGCGCCGCCGCCTGGCAAGCCGCGACCCGCCCCGGTGACCGCGCGCACAACCCGTTGCTGCTGTACGGCGGCACCGGCCTGGGCAAGACCCATCTGATGTTCGCCGCCGGCAATGCGATGCGCGTGCACAATCCGGCCACGCGGGTGATGTATCTGCGCTCGGAGCAGTTCTTCAGCGCGATGATGAAAGCGCTGCAGGACAAGGCGATGGATGGCTTCAAGCGCCAGTTCCAGCAGGTCGACGCGCTGCTGATCGACGACATCCAATTCTTCGCCGGCAAGGACCGCACCCAGGAAGAGTTCTTCCACACCTTCAACGCCTTGTTCGACGGCAAGCAGCAGATCATCCTCACCTGCGACCGCTATCCGCGCGAAGTCGAAGGCTTGGAGCCGCGGCTGAAATCGCGCCTGGCCTGGGGGCTGTCGGTGGCGATCGAGCCGCCCGACTTCGAGACGCGCGCCCAGATCGTGCTGTCCAAGGCGCGCGAGCGCGGCACCCTGATTCCGGAAGATGTCGCTTTTCTCATCGCCAAGAAGATGCGCAGCAACGTGCGCGACCTGGAAGGCGCGCTCAACACCTTGGCCGCGCGCGCCAACTTCACCGGGCGCAGCATCACCGCCGAATTCGCCCAGGAAACGCTGCGCGATCTGCTACGCGCGCAGCAGCAGGCGATCGGCATCCCCAACATCCAGAAGACCGTGGCAGACTACTACGGCCTGCAATTGAAGGATTTGCTGTCCAAGCGGCGGACGCGTTCGCTGGCCCGGCCGCGCCAGGTAGCGATGGCGCTGGCCAAGGAGCTGACCGAACACAGCCTGCCGGAGATCGGCGACGCTTTCGCGGGCCGCGACCACACCACCGTTTTGCATGCTTGCCGCCAGATCCGCAGCTTGTTGGAGACCGACGGCAAGCTGCACGAGGACTGGGACAAGCTGATCCGGAAACTCAGTGAGTAACTGCGCTCGTCAGTTGTGGATAATTCGGGGATAAACGCCGCCGGAAAAGTTACCCACAGCTTGTGCAGCCCCCCAACAGCCCTTTACCAAACGGGTTTGTTAGGGCTGAATAATCAATAAAAACAATGTGTTAGTTGAGTTACCCACCGTTATCCGCGACACCATCACCACCAAGCTTTTGATTTATCCATCCGTCTAGAACCAGAGCGAAGGGGATCAGGCCCGCATGCGTTTCAGTCTGCAACGCGAAGTCTTGCTCAAGCCGTTGGCGCAAGTGGTCAACGTGGTCGAACGTCGGCAGACCCTGCCCGTCTTGGCCAATCTGTTGGTGCAGGTGAAGAAAGGCCAGTTGTCGCTGACCGGTACCGATCTGGAAGTGGAGATGATCGCCCGCGCCGCGGTGGACGATGCGCAGGACGGCGAGATCACTGTGCCGGCCCGCAAGTGGTTCGAAATCGTCCGCGCCCTGCCCGACGGCAGCAAGGTCACGGTCAGCCAGTCCGGCGACAAGATCACGGTGCAAGCTGGGCGCAGCCGCTTCACGCTCGCCAGCTTGCCGGCCAACGATTTCCCGTCGATCGACGAGGTCGAAGCGACCGAACGGGTTCAGGTGCCGGAAGCCTCGCTGAAGGAACTGATCGAACGCACCGCGTTCGCGATGGCCCAGCAAGACGTGCGCTACTACCTCAACGGCCTGCTGTTCGACCTGAGCGACAAAGTGCTGCGCTGTGTGGCCACCGACGGCCATCGCCTGGCCTTGTGCGAAGCGGCGTTGGACGGTGGCGGCGGCAAGCGCCAGATCATCGTGCCGCGCAAGGGCGTGCAAGAGCTGCAGCGCCTGCTGGAAGGCGGCGATCGCAATCTGGAGCTGGAATTGGGCCGTAGCCACATCCGGGTCAAGCGCGACGATGTCACTTTCACTTCAAAGCTGATCGACGGCCGCTTCCCCGATTACGAGGCCGTGATCCCGATCGGCGCCGACCGCGAGGTCAAGGTCGACCGCGAAGCCTTGCGCGCTTCGCTGCAGCGTGCGGCGATCCTGTCCAACGAGAAATACCGCGGCGTCCGCGTCGAAGTGTCGCCGGGCCAGCTGAAGATCAACGCCCACAACCCCGAGCAGGAAGAGGCGCAGGAAGAAGTCGAGGCCGACACCAAGGTCGACGGCCTGGCCATTGGCTTCAACGTGAACTACCTGCTCGATGCGCTCACCGCCTTGCGCGACGAACATGTGGTGATCGCCCTGCGCGACGCCAATTCGTCGGCGCTGGTCCGCGAAGCCAGCAACGAACGCTGCCGCCATGTGGTGATGCCGCTCCGGCTGTGATGAGCGGGATTCAGTTCCACGTGAAACATCGCCGCCCGGTTCTTGCCGGGCGGTGTCGTTTTGGGCGCCCGCTATGCGCCTGACCCGACTCGACGTCCAGCGCCTACGCCGTCTCGAGCCCGTCTCGATCGCCCCTGGCCCAACCCTCAACTGGATCACCGGCGACAACGGCGCCGGCAAGACCAGCCTGCTCGAAGCGATCCACCTGCTGGCTTACGGACGCAGCTTCCGCGGCCCGGTCCGCGATGGGCTGATCCGGACGGGCGCCGAGTCGCTGGAAGTCTTCGCCGAATGGCAGGAAGCCTCGCGGCAGCGCCGGGTAGGGTTGCGCCACACCGGGCAGACCTGGGAGGGGCGCCTGGATGGAGCTTCTGCCGCCGCGCTGGGCGAACTCTGCGCCGCGCTTGCCGTGGTGACCTTCGAACCGGGCAGCCATGCCTTGGTGTCCGGCGGCGGCGAACCCCGCCGGCGCTGGCTGGATTGGGGTTTGTTCCACGTGGAACAGGACTTCCTGCCGCTGTGGCGGCGTTACGCCCGGGCCCTGAAGCAGCGCAATGCCTTGCTGAAGGGGCGGCCGAAGCCGGATCAGCTGGACGTGTGGGAACGCGAGCTAGCCGAGGCAGGGGAACCGCTCACCTCGCGCCGCCAGGCCTATCTGGACCGCCTGCAGCCGCAATTGACGGCCGTGGCCAGCGACCTGGTTCCATCGCTGGGGCAGGCGGGGCTGGACTTCCAGCCCGGTTGGCGGCGCCAGGAGTTGTCGCTGGCCGATGCGCTGCTGGTGGCCCGCGAGCGGGATCTGGCGACCGGCTACACCTCGGTCGGCCCGCACCGGGCCGATTGGCGCATCGAATATGCCGCCCGGCCCGGCCGCGAGGCCCTGTCCCGTGGCCAAGCCAAGCTGACCGCGCTGGCCTGCCTGCTGGCCCAGGCCGAAGATTACGCGGCGGAGCGGGGCGAGTGGCCGGTGGTGGCGCTGGACGATCTGGCTTCCGAGTTGGACCGGGCCCATCAGCATCAGCTGCTGGCAAGACTGCAAGCTAGCGGGGCCCAGGTTTTCATTACAGGGACCGACAAGCCTGAGGAAATCAGAGACGCCGAATGGTTCCACGTGGAACATGGGCGGGTCATCCGCGGTATCTGAAGGCTTCAGCGATCCTTACTTCTCCCGCTTGCGGGAGAAGGCGGGAAGCGCCGGATGAGGGCGCGCAAGGTGGGGATAGCTACCAATGAGGGATAACGGCATCCAGTGCGGCCCTGAATTGCGCCGCGATCGGAGACTACGCGCGCTCTCACCAACCTCTCCCGCAAGCGAGAGAGGGCTAAGACGTTGCGAGCGGGGAGTGCCGGCCGGCTGCACAGGCGCTTGCAGCGGCCCCAGATGCTATAATTCCCGGAGCAATCCCCTATAGCTAATGTGTCGCGATGCGAGGCCAGCGTCCCGCGTCGCGGGAGCTCGCGAACCGCATGTCAGAAACGACCGAAGACGGCTTCACCCCCGATACTCCGAACCAGAATTACGACTCGAGCAAGATCACCGTATTGCGCGGCCTCGAAGCCGTCCGCAAGCGTCCCGGCATGTACATCGGCGACGTGCATGACGGCACCGGCTTGCACCACATGGTGTTCGAAGTCGTGGACAACGCCATCGACGAAGCGCTCGCGGGCCACGCCGACGATGTCGTCGTGCGCATCCACGAAGACGGTTCGGTTGGCGTGTACGACAACGGCCGCGGCATTCCGGTGGACATCCACAAGGAAGAGGGCGTATCGGCGGCCGAAGTCATCATGACCGTGCTGCACGCCGGCGGTAAGTTCGACGACAACAGCTACAAGGTTTCCGGCGGCCTGCACGGCGTCGGCGTATCGGTGGTCAACGCGCTGTCGGAAAAGCTGTGGCTGGACATCTGGCGCGACGGCTACCACTGGCAGCAGGAATACGCGCTGGGCGAGCCGGTGTATCCGCTCAAGCAGCTCGAGGCGTCCGACAAGCGCGGCACGCTGCTGCGCTTCAAGCCGGCGGCGGAGATCTTCACCGACGTCGAATTCCACTACGACATCCTGGCCAAGCGCCTGCGCGAACTGTCGTTCCTCAATTCCGGCGTCAAGATCACCTTGACCGACGAGCGCGGGGAAGGGCGCAGCGATACGTTCCAGTACGAGGGCGGCATCCGTTCCTTCGTCGAGCATCTGGCGCAACTGAAGACGCCGCTGCATCCGAATGTGATCTCCGTGACCGGCGAGCAGAACGGCATCACCGTCGACGTCGCCCTGCAGTGGACCGACGCCTACCAGGAAACGATGTTCTGCTTCACCAACAACATCCCGCAGAAGGACGGCGGCACTCACCTGATCGGCTTCCGCGCCGCGCTGACGCGCACGCTGACCAACTACATCGAACAGAACGGCATCGCCAAGCAGGCCAAGATCACGCTGTCGGGCGACGACATGCGCGAAGGCATGATCGCGGTGCTGTCGGTGAAGGTGCCCGATCCCAGCTTCTCGTCGCAGACCAAGGAAAAGCTGGTCAGCTCGGAAGTGCGTCCGGTGGTGGAAAGCACTTTCGGCGCGCGCCTGGAGGAATTCCTGCAGGAGCATCCGAACGAGGCGAGGGCGATCACCGGCAAGATCATCGACGCCGCCCGCGCCCGCGAAGCCGCGCGCAAGGCGCGCGACCTCACGCGCCGCAAGGGCGCGCTGGACATCGCCGGCTTGCCGGGCAAGCTCGCCGACTGCCAGGAGAAGGATCCGGCGTTGAGCGAGCTGTTCATCGTCGAGGGCGACTCCGCCGGCGGCTCGGCCAAGCAGGGCCGCAACCGCAAGAACCAGGCGGTGCTGCCGTTGCGCGGCAAGATCCTCAACGTCGAGCGCGCGCGCTTCGACCGCATGCTCGCCTCGGCCGAAGTCGGCACGCTGATCACCGCGCTGGGCACCGGTATCGGCAAGGACGAATACAACCCGGACAAGCTGCGCTACCACCGCATCATCATCATGACCGACGCGGACGTGGACGGCTCGCACATCCGCACGCTGCTGCTGACGTTCTTCTATCGGCAGATGCCGGAGCTGATCGAGCGCGGCCACGTCTACATCGGCTTGCCTCCGCTGTACAAGCTGAAGCAGGGCAAGCAGGAGCTGTACTTGAAGGACGACGCGGCGCTGAACGCATATCTGGCCGGCAACGCGGTCGAAAACGCCGCGCTGATCCCCGCCGCCGGCGAGCCGCCGATCACCGGCGAAGCGCTGGAGAAATTGCTCATCGCCTACTCCGGCGCGCGCGAGGCGATCGCGCGCAACGCGCACCGCTACGACCCGATCGTGCTGGAGTCGCTGATCGACTTCACCCCGCTGGACGCCGCGCGCCTGGCCGAGAACACCGACGAGCAGCACGAACTGGAAGCGCTGCAGGCGCGGCTCAACCGCGGCGGCATCGGCGGCCCGCGCTACACGCTCACCTTGCAGCCCGCGCGCGAGGACCGTCCCGGCGCGCTGTTGGTCACGCGCAAGCACATGGGCGAGGAACTCGTGCAGGTGCTGTCGCTGTCCGCGTTCGAAAGCGGCGAGCTGCGTCCGCTGCGCGAAGCCGCGGCGGTGCTGCACGGCCTGATCCGCGACGGCGCGCAGATCGTGCGCGGCGGCAAGTCGCAACCGGTGGCCAGCTTCGCCGAAGTGCAGGCGTGGCTGCTGGAAGAGGCCAAGAAGGGCCGCAGCATCCAGCGCTTCAAGGGCCTGGGCGAAATGAACCCCGAGCAGCTGTGGGACACCACGGTCAATCCCGACACGCGCCGCTTGCTGCAGGTGCGGATCGAGGACGCGGTGGCCGCCGACCAGATCTTCAGCACTTTGATGGGCGACGTGGTCGAACCGCGGCGGGAATTCATCGAAGACAACGCGCTGAAAGTCGCCAACCTGGACGTGTGATTTCCGGTGGCTATGGCCGGGCCGCGCGCCCGGCCGGTTTGACATCGCCTTCAGGTAGCCCGGCTTACAAAACGGCCGTCGGCCTTCGACGCCTCAATGGGGGAAGCCATGAAAGCAGTCTGCTTGGGCGTCGCGATCGCCTGCCTGGTCGCGGCCTGCGCCACCACCGTCTCGCCGACCGGACGCCGGCAAATGGTCGGCGGGGTCTCGCAGCAGGAGCTGAACCAGCTCGGCGCGCAGGCCTTCTCCGAAGCCAAAAGCAAGGGCCCGATCAGCAACAACGCCAAGCAGAACGCCTACGTGCGCTGCGTGGTCGCCGCGATCACCCGCGAGCTGCCGCCGGGCGCGCAAGCCGGCTGGGAAACCGCGCTGTTCGCCAATCAGGAACCGAACGCGTTCGCGCTGCCGGGCGGCAAGGTCGGGGTCAACACCGGCATCTTCACGGTCGCGCGCAACCAGGATCAGCTGGCCGCGGTCATCGCCCACGAAATCGGCCACGTCGTCTCGCGCCACCACGACGAACGCATCACCCGCCAGATGGGCGCGCAGGGCGCGCTGCAGATCCTCGGCGCGCTGGCCGGCTCGCGCTACGGCGAGGGCGCCGGCAACGCCGCCGTGCAGAGCGGCAGCATCCTCGCCCAGACCGGCTTCCTGCTGCCCGGCTCGCGCCAACAGGAGACCGAAGCGGACGTGGTCGGCCAGCAGCTGATGGCGCGCGCAGGCTTCGATCCGCGCCAGGCGGTGAACCTGTGGGAGAACATGATCGCCGCCGGCGGCAGCCGTCCGCCGCAGTGGCTGTCCACCCACCCCGATCCGCAAGCCCGCATCTCCGAGCTGCGCCAGCGTTCGGCCCAACTGGTGCCGGTCTACGAACAGGCGCGCGCCGCCGGGCGCAAGCCCAACTGCGGCTGAGGCCGAGAGCGGCTCCTGCGAAAACTTTGCGACTTTTGAAGGTCTGTTCTGTTAGCGTGGCCGCCCCCGGGGCCGTGCACCCGAATTCCCTCTTCAACCGTTAGCCGTATCCAGTTCCGAGGAATGTCGATGAAAACCCACCTTCCCGCCAGCCTGCTGATCGCCGCCGCTATCTCCGCCGTTTTCGCCGCACCGGCTTACGGCCAGGCGATGGGCAACAACTCCGATCAGACCAAGCCGCGCGCCGGTGACCGCAACGGTGTCGGCAGCGAAAGCATGCGCGCGCAGCGCGATCGGCGAAAGGCGGAGTTGGGCCAGAAGAAGACCGATCAGCAAGCCGAGGCGACCGCGCCGCTGTTCCCCAACGCGACGCGCCAGGAACCCGACGCCAAGGCCAGCAGCAAAACCTTGAAGGCGCTGCAGTCCGCGCAGGAAGCGTACGAAAAGCAGGACTTCGCCGGCACCGTCGCGCAAGCAGAGAAGATCGCGAACAACCCCGAAGCCAACGCCTACGAAAAAGGCTTCGCGTACCAGCTGGCCGGCAGCGCATCTGCCGACGCGAACAACGAAGCCAAGGCCGCCGAGTACTTCCAGAAAGCGCTGGACAGCAACGGCCTGGACAACAACAGCCATTACCAGGTGATGAGCAATCTGGCGACGGTGCAGTTCGGCCTGGACCAGTACGACGCTTCGTTGAAGACGCTGGACCGGTTCCTCGCCGAAACCAAGGTCGAAGATCCCAAATACCAGTCCATGCGCGGCAGCATTCTGCTCAGCCTCAACCGCAACGACGAAGCGGCCAAGCTCTACCAGGATTTGTACGCCAAGAATCCGAACGACAAGAAGCTGCTGATGAACGCGGTGGCCGCGCTGCAACAGGCCGACAAATACGACCAAGCCAATGGCTTGCTCGGCGAGGCTTACAAGAAGGGCCAATTGACCGAGGCGCGCGAGTACAAAGCGCTGTACGCCGGCTACCTCAATTCGGACAAGTGGAAGGAAGCCAAAGCGGTGATCGAAGACGGCGCCGCCAAAGGCCTGCTGCCGCAAGACGCCGACTTGGCCCGCGCCTACATGATCGTGGCGCAGAAGGCGTACGCCGACGACGACGCGAAGACGGCCGAGGAAATGTACGGCAAGGCCGCGCCGATCGCCGCCGACGGCGAGGCTTACCTGAACCTCGCCAAGGTTTATAGTTTCCAGGGCAAGAAAGCCCAGGCCAAAGAGGCCGCGCAGAAGGCGCTGGACAAGGGCGTGAAGGATCCCGCCCAGGCGAATTCGCTGCTCAAGTAAGTAAGTATTTCATTAAGCGCGGAATCGATTGGAACGACGCCGCTCGATTGGTATAAGCTAAGAGGTTCATGCGGCCAAGCAGGGCCGCATGTCCTCGAAAACTGATCCGCGGCGCTGCGGCGCCGAGCCCAATGCAGAGCTCCGCATGATCGAACGTCTCGCCCGCCACGAGAACTCAGACGACCGCGAACCAGGACTGAACTGGCCGCGCATCGCCGGTATCACGTTGGCGATCGCCATCCATGCCGCGGCGCTGCTGCTGCTGTTGGCGCCGATTTCGCCGCCGCCGCAAGAAGACGAACGCGACGACCGCGTCGATGTGACCTTCATCGAACCGCCGCCGCCGCCGCCGCCGCCGCCGCCTCCGCCGCCGGAACCGCCCAAGCCGATGCCGATCAAGGAGCTGTCGCCTCCGCGTCCGTCGCCTGTGCCGCCGCCGCCGGATGCGCCGCCGATCATCGTCGACGAAGCGCGCGCCACCGACGTGCAGGCGCCGCCGCCCGCGCCGCCCGCGCCGCCGGCTCCGGTCGCCTCGATGGAGGCCACCGTCGACATTTCGTCGAAGAACATGAATCCGCCGAAATATCCGCCGGAAGAGCAGCGCCGCAACATCCAAGGCACCGTGGTGCTCGTGATCACCGTGGACGCCAACGGCAACGCCACCGACGTGCAGGTCGAACAGTCCAGCGGCAACCGCAACCTAGACCGCGCCGCGGTCCAGGCGGCGAAGCGCTGGCGCTTCAACCCCGCGCAGTCCGGCGGACAGAAAACCGCCGGTCGCGTCCGCGTCCCGGTCGAATTCAAACTCGGCTGATGCCGGTGTGAGAGCAAGCGGTACCGTTATATAAATTAGAGAAACCAGCGTCACCCAATCCTTCCACGACATTCAAAGGTAAGCGTCATGCTGCAGGAAACCGCCACCGCCGCCGCCGGTAACAACAACGCCGCGGCCCTACAGCAGATGAGCTTCGGCCATCTGCTCCAGAACTTCGACGCCGTCGGCTGGATCGTGTTCGTCACCCTGGCCCTGATGTCGGTGATGTCGGTCTACTGGATCGTCATCAACTTCATCAAGAACACGCGCCTGCGCGGCCGCGCCGACCGTGTGGTCAGCACGTTCTGGGAAACCCCGAACGCGCAGGACGCGATCCGCTTCATGGAAGAGCAGCCCAAGAGCGAGCCCTTCTCGAAGATCGCGCTCGACGCCGCTCAGGCCGCCGCCCACCACCAGCGCCACGAAGGCTCGCGCCTGGTCGAGTCGCTGAACCGCTCCGAGTTCGTCGACCGCGCCCTGCGCCAAGGCGTGACCCGCGAATCGATGCGCCTGGAAAGCGGCCTCACCGTGCTCGCCACGGTCGGTTCGACCGCTCCGTTCGTCGGCCTGCTCGGCACGGTGTGGGGCATCTACCACGCCCTGATCCGCATCGGCTCGTCGGGCGACGCGTCGATCTCCGCAGTGGCCGGCCCGGTGGGCGAGGCGCTGATCATGACCGCGATCGGCTTGTTCGTGGCGATCCCGGCGGTGCTGGCGTACAACTTCTTCGTCCGCCTGAACCGCGTCACCAACAACAAGTTCGACACCTTCGCCCACGACTTGCACGACTTCTTCGCGACCGGCGCCCGCGTCGGCGAAGCCGCCGTCGCCCGTCGCTGATCGCGAACGTAGCTTTAGAGGAATACTGACATGGCCTTCAGCGCAGGCGACAACACCGGCGGCCCCATGGCCGAGATCAACGTCACGCCGCTCGTCGACGTGATGCTGGTGCTGTTGATCATCTTCATGATCACCACGCCCCTGATGCAGAACAAGACGCAAGTCGAACTGCCGCGGGCGGATCTGAAGAAGAAAGACGAAGCCAAGCTGAAGGCCACGCCGATCCAGCTGGCGGTCAAGGAGGACGGTTCGTTGTTCTGGAACGACGAACCGATCACCAAGGACATCCTCGAAAGCCGCTTGTCCAGCGCGGCCCAGCTGCAGCCGCAGCCGCCGCTCAACCTGCGCGGCGACCGCACCACCAAGATGCGCACGATCAACGAGATCACCAAGATCGCGCAGGCGCAGGGCATGCTCGACATCGGCTACGTGGCCACCAAACCGAAGAAGTAATCGGAGTTACGGAACCATGGCATTCGCATCCAATTCCGGCGGCGGCCCGATGGCCGACATCAACGTCACGCCCCTCGTGGACGTGATGCTGGTGCTGTTGATCATCTTCATGGTGACCATGCCGATCCAGTCGTTCCCGATCAAGGTCGACCTGCCGCAGAAGACCGACAAGCCGCAGGAGAATCCGAAGGAACCGCCGGAACCGATTCGCTTGCGCATCGACGCGTCCAACCAGGTCTACTGGAACGACTCGCCGACGCCGATCTCGGCTTTGGAAAACATGATGTCCGCGGAAGTGCAGCGCGACCCGACCAACCAGCCCACGCTCGAAATCGACACCAACGACGATGCCGAGTACGACGTGCTGGCCAAGGTGCTCGCCGCCGCCAAGAACGCCGAGATGGTCAAGATCGGCTTCGTCCAGAACACGCAATAACGAACACGCAATAACCGGCCACGGCCGGGACGCTTACCTACCTTTGATTTCGATGCCGCCCGCGAGGGCGGCATTTTTTTGTCCTGCTGCCGGGGTGCCGCGGCTCGGCTTTTGTAGGAGCGGCTTTAGCCGCGAGCTCTTCCCTCATGCCGCGACCTGACCGAAAAAGCTCGCGGCTAAAGCCGCTCCTACAAAAAGCCGGCCCTTGCGGGTTCGATCGGGACGGGAGTAGGGTGGTTCCGAGCCAACGGAACAGGGGAGGACGCCATGTCGTATTCCGCCGTGTCCATGCAGCGCGAGAACGCGCAGATCAACATCACGCCCTTGGTCGATGTGATGCTGGTGCTGCTGGTGATTTTCATGATGACGATGCCGGTGCTGTCGCAGCGCATCGACATGCTGCTGCCGCAGGCGTCGCCGGATCCGCCGGTTGCTCCCGCCGGACCCATCGAGCTGCGCATCGACAGCGTCGGCCAGGTGACCTGGAACGGTAGCCCGACCCCGCTCTCAGCCCTGGAAAACATGATGTCCGCGGAAGTGCAGCGCGATCCGGCCCAGCCGCCGCTGCTGCAGATCGACGCCGATCAGGATGCCGAGTACGAGGTGTTGGCGCGCGTGCTGGCTGCGGCGAAGAACGCGGATCTGCAGCGAGTGGGATTCGTCCGGAACGCGCCTTAGCCGAGGAACGGTGCCGCTTCGAGCGGAGTGTCAGTCCTCGTCCTCGACCAGGACGACTTCCGCGACTGCGGCCTGCAGCGTTTGGAGCTGCGAGTCGGACAACGCGGCATGGGAAAGGACGAGAGATTCCAAGCCAGGAATGCGAGCGATCGCAACCAGGACCGGGAACGAGAGATTAAGGGCGTCGAGCGCAATCTGTTGGACGCCGCGAAGGTCCGGAAGATCAGCCACGTCGCGGTCGGTGGCGGCGACGTCCATCAGGGAGACGGCGAAATATTCCTCCCACACGCACCCTCCGCCGATGGATTCGATATGCGCAATGATGGCCTCGTTCCGCGCGACGGCTTCGTTCGATAACTTCAAGATGCCTACCCCGGCCTTGCCGACAGAATCCGCAGATAAGTTTTTACGGTACCAGCCAAGCCGTCGTACAAGGCTTCTCCGATCAGCGCATGCCCGATCGACACCTCGAGCAAGTTCGGCACCGCCGCGGCGAAATCGCCGAGATTCTGCTGACTGAGATCGTGCCCGGCATTCACCCCGAGGCCCGTAGCCTGCGCTTGGCGCGCCGTCGCGACGCAGGCGGCGAGCGCCGCGCTCGCATCGCCGCGCGCATGCGCTTCCGCGTAAGGGCCCGTGTAAAGCTCGATCCGATCCGCCCCGATTTCCGCCGCACGCCCCACGCCCTCGACGCCGGCGTCGACGAACAAACTGACCCGGCAACCTAGCGCTTTCAATTCCGCGATCCGCGGCCGCAGCGCGTCGCTGTCGCGGCCGAAATCGAAACCGTGGTCGGACGTGATTTGGCCGTCGCCGTCGGGCACCAGCGTCGCTTGCGCCGGTCGCGCCAACGCGCACAACGCGGCGAACCCGGGGTAGCCGGCGCGCGGCGGCGCGAAAGGATTGCCTTCCAGGTTGAGTTCGACGCCGTATTCGCGGGTCAGCGCCGCCAACGCCAGCACGTCGTCGGCGCGGATATGGCGCGCGTCGGGACGCGGATGCACGGTGATGCCTTGCGCGCCGGCGTCCAGGCACGCGCGCGCGGCGCGGACCACGTCGGGCTCGGCGCCGCCGCGCGAATTGCGCAGCACGGCGATCTTGTTGACGTTGACGCTCAGCGCCGCCATCGCGTTTCCGATTTTGCGGATCAGGCCGCGGGCGGTTCCGGCGGCGACTGCGAGGCCAGCTTGCGCGCCTCGGCCTGCTCGCGCAGGCGGCGCAGTTCGTCCGGATCCAGCATCAGGCTGGCGTCGCGGCTGACGCTGCCCACGCGGCTGGCGTACCAACCGTAGGCCCACAGCACCAGGAAAACGAGCGCCGCCAGCAGGCAGACCACCATCAGCAGCACCGAGGTGGTTTTCATCGCCACCACCATGGCCACCAGCGCGAGCAAGAGGTACAGCCAGATCATCGCGTTCTCTCCCTTAGCGATGGGCGAAGTCTACCGCGTCGGCGCCGGACCCGGCGCGGCCCGTCCGCACGCCGAAACCGCCGGTCGGAACAGCCGTCACAGTAGCGGCGAAAGCAGCCGCGCCAGCGCCTCGGGCAGGCGGTAGCGCCAGAGCGACCGCGCGCGCTGGTCGTGCACGCGCGGCGCGTGCGACAGCTCGGATTCGATCAGCGCGGCCAGCTGCGCCGCCAGGGCGCGGTCGTGGAACAGCACGCTCAATTCGAAATTCAAGCGGAAGCTGCGGTGGTCGAAATTGGCCGAGCCGACCATCGCCCATTCGTCGTCCACCAGCAGCGCCTTGCTGTGCAGCATGCGCGGGCCGTATTCATAAACCTTCACTCCGGCCGCGAGCAGGTCGTCGAAATACGAACGCGCCGCGTAGGTCACCAGCCGCGAGTCGCTCATCTTGGGCACGATCAGGCGCACGTCCAGGCCGCCGAGCGCGGCCGAGGTCAGCGCCATCATCGCCGCCTCGCCCGGCACGAAGTAGGGCGTCGTCAACCAGACCCGGCGCTGCGCTTCGTGGATCGCGGCCACGTGCATGCGATGGATCGCTTCCCAGGACGAATCCGGCCCAGAGGTCAGCACCTGGGTCGGGATCGTGCCGCCCCGCGCCGGCGGCGTGGCTTGAGCGACCTCGCCGATGAAGTCGCGGCGCCCGGTGGCGTAGGCCCAGTCTTCGGCGAACACCCGCTGCAGCGCGCGCACCGCGTCGCCTTCGATGCGCAGGTGCAGATCGCGGTAGGCGTCCGGACGCAGGCGTTCGTTCTCCTCGTCGGTGACGTTGATGCCGCCGGTGAAGCCGATCGCGCCGTCGACGACGACGATCTTGCGGTGCGTGCGCATGTTCAGCCACGGCCGCTTCCAGATCTTGCCGAAGCGCATCGGATGGAACCAGCACAACTCGCCGCCGGCATTCAGCAAAGGTTGGAAGAAAGCGCGCGGCGCGTTGCCCGAACCGACGGCGTCCAACAGCAGCCGCACCTTCACCCCCGCGCGCGCGCGTTCGACCAGCGCGTCCAGAAACAGTGCGCCGGTGCGGTCGGCGGTGTAGATGTAGTACTCCAGATGCACGTGATGCCGCGCCGAAGCGATCGCCTGCAGCAGCGCGTCGTAAGTCTGGCCGCCGTCCACCAGCAGCCGCACCTCGCGCGACGTGGTCGGCGGCAGCCCGGTCGACGCCTGCCCCAGCTTGGCCAATTCCACCGCCTCGGGCGCCGTCGGGAACGCTTCGGGCAGGGCGCCCATCGCGACGCGCGCGTGGCCGCGGCGCAAGCGCTGGCGTTTGATCTTTTGCGGGCCGAACACGTGATAGATCAGAAAACCCACGTAAGGCAGCACCGCCAGTCCCAACAGCCAGCTCAGCGTCGCCACCGGCTCGCGTTTTTGCAGCACGATCCAGCCGCCCAGCCAAATCAAATAACCCAACCAGCCCAGCGCCAGGTAAAGGCGGATGTGCGGAATGGAAGCCAGCCACTGCCAGGCGTGTTGCAGCGAATCGAGCATCGGCGCGCGCGTTCAGTGTCGCAGGAGCTGCGACGGGATGGGCGTAGGCTAGCCGCATGGGCGACGCAATCAAAGGCCGCGGCTCCACCGGCTATTTGCCGGGCCGTTACGAAGTCACCGTCAGCCAGGCGGTCGACGACGGCTGGCACGACGGACGCGCCGACGCCGACGAGGAGATCGTCGAGCCCTTGCCGCGCACCCAGGTGCGCGAGGAATTCGCGCGTTCGGTCATCTCGCGCAACAAATCGCCGGACATCGCGTTCTCGCAATCGGTGAATCCGTACCGGGGCTGCGAACACGGTTGCAGCTATTGCTTCGCGCGGCCGTCGCACGCTTATCTGAATCTCTCGCCCGGGCTGGATTTCGAAACCAAGCTGTCGGCCAAGGTGAACGCGGCCGAACAACTGCGGCGCGAGCTGGCCAAGCCCGGCTACAAGCCCGCCACGATCGCGCTGGGCATCAACACCGACGCCTACCAGCCGATCGAACGCAAATGGCGGATCACCCGGCAACTGCTGGAGGTGCTGGCCGAAACCAAGCACCCGGTATCGCTGATCACCAAGAACGCATTGATCGAACGCGATCTGGATCTGCTCGAAGCGATGGCCCGCGACCGCCTGGTCAGCGTGCATTTCTCGGTGACCTCGCTGGACAACCATCTCGCGGCCAAGCTCGAACCGCGCGCTTCGGCGCCGCATCGCCGGCTGAAGGCGATCCGCACCTTGAGCGAACGCGGGGTGCCGGTCGGCGTGATGTTCGCCCCGGTCATCCCCTGGGTGAACGACAAAGAGCTCGAGGCCGTGCTCGAATCCGCGCGCGACGCCGGCGCGCGCAGCGCGGGTTATGTGCTGTTGCGCCTGCCTTGGGAAGTGGCGCCGCTGTTCCGCGATTGGCTGCAGACGCATCTGCCGCAGCGCGCCGAGCATGTGATGAGCACGATCCAGCAGATGCGCGGCGGCCGCGATTACGACTCGACCTTCGGCAAGCGGCAAACCGGCGAAGGCCCTTACGCCGACCTGCTCGCGCATCGCTTCGCCCTGGCGCTGAAGCGTTACGGCTATCCGGCCCGCGGCAGCTTCCCCGGCCTGGACGCCGGCAAGTTCGTGCCGCCGCGACCGCCTTCGCCGCAGGGCGAGTTGTTCTGATCCGCCTCGTTCGCTTACTTACGCGTCAGATGCGGTGCGGCTCGTTACATGGACAAAGGCTTCCGGGCTGACGCCCGGGTTACTTTCTTTACTGGCATAAAGAAAGTAACCAAAGAAAGTGCCTAACTTCATCGGCGGTGCGTGAAGTCGTATTTCTAGATGCGCCGGGCGTTGCAGCTGGACAGCACGCCGACTCTCGATCTCGGCCCGAAGTTTGATGGCAGACCATTAGTTGACGTCGCTTCGCTGCGTGGTCGCTGGCCGGCCTGGTGTGATGGAGTGCCGCGGCGGCCGCGCTTTTGAGGGCTCAGCAAGCGTGCGGCCCGGCCTGAATCCTCGCCCGCGCCGGGACGACGCCTATGTTCGCCACCCGCCGGTCCCTGGCCTACACTCCCGCTTACGATGTCCGCGACCATCCCCGTCCCGGCCGCCCCGCCGTTGCACGATCCCGAGCGCGACGACGGCCGCCTTTTCCGCCTGGCCATGGCCTCCTCGGGCATCGGCATGGCGATCGTGGACCTGGGCGGCCATTGGCGCGAAGTGAATCCGGCCTTCGAAAAGATCTTCGGGTATTCGGCCGACGAGCTGGTCGGCCATCACGTCCTGGAGTTCACCCACCCCGAGGATCTGGAACTCAGCCGCGGCTATATGAGCAGCCTGGTGGAAGGCCGCATTCCGGTGCTCGACGCGCCCAAGCGCTACCTGCGCCGCGATGGCAGCGTGCTGTGGGCGCACCTGAACGTGGCGATGGTGCACGACGAAGCCGGTCGGCGCGCTTACATGATCGCCCAGGTGCGCGACATCAGCGCGCAGAAGCAGGCCGAGCAAGCGCTGCAGGCGCTCAATCGCCGGCTCGAACGGCGCGCCGCCGACCGCACCGCGGAATTGCTCGAAGCCAACCAGCAACTGCGCCAGTTCGCTTACGGCGTTTCGCACGACTTGCGCGGACCGTTGCGCGCGATCGACGGTTTCGCCGCGCAGCTCGAGCGCCACAGCGGCGCGGCGCTCGACGATACCGCCCGCGACTATCTGCACCGGATCCGCGACAACGCCGGCCGCATGTCCGGCTTGATCGACGGCCTGCTGGAACTGTCGCGCGCCACCAGCGCCGAGCTCAAGCCGCAGGACGTGGATCTGAGCCTGCTGGCCGAATGGGTCGGCGCCGAATTGCAGGATGCCGAGCCGGATCGCCAGGCCCGCATCGACGTGCAGCAGGATCTGCACGTGCATGGCGACGAACGCCTGCTGAAATCCCTGCTCGCGCAGCTGCTCGGCAACGCCTGGAAGTTTTCCGTGGCGGGCGAGCCGGTCGCCGTCGAGGTGCGCGGCGCGCGCGTGCCCGAGGGAATGCAGCTCTCGATCCGCGACCGCGGCCGCGGCTTCGACATGGCCTATGCCGACAAGCTGTTCGAACCGTTCCAGCGCCTGCACGGCCAAGCCGAAGGCGGCGGCAGCGGGCTGGGCCTGGCGATCGCGCAGCGGATCGTGCTCCGCCACCGCGGCCGCATCTGGGCCGAATCGGCGCCCGGCGCCGGCAGCGCCTTCCATATCATCCTTCCCCATCCGGCCGACGGCCCCACCGGCAACGAGGACGCCCCGTGAGCGACAAAGACATCCTGCTGATCGAGGACAACCTGGACGACGTCGAGCTGACCCGGATCGCGTTCACCGAGGCCGGCATCGCCCACCGCTTGATGGTGGTCAGCGACGGCGCGGCTGCGCTGGATTATCTGTTCGCGCGCGGCCAGTACGCCGACCGCGATCCGCTGGAACTGCCGTCGATCATCCTGCTGGACCTGAACCTGCCCAAGGTCGACGGCCGCGAAGTGCTGCAGGCGATCCGCGACAACCTGGTGACGAAAACCTTGCCGGTGGTGGTGCTGACCACCAGCGCCGAGCCGTTCGACGTCGAAGCCAGCTATGCGCTGGGCGCGAACAGCTACATCCAGAAGCCGGTGGATTTCGAGCAGTTCGTCGGCGCGGTCAAGCAGATCGGCTTGTATTGGCTGGTGCTGAACCGCCCGCGCCAGGAATGAATCCGTGCGCGCGGACACGCGCGCGCACGAGCGCCGGCTCGCTTGGCAGGTAACGCATCCGCGCCGCCAAACCGGACAGTCGCGGCGCGAAAATCGCACTGTTCAATCCTGAAACGGCGCGCCTGCGAACGGCGCCGCCGCATAAACACGGGCGTGCGGTCGCGCTTCGCGCTGCGCATCGCGCCCGCCAGCATAGGCGACGGAAACGGCGTTTCAAGCCTGCAACGTTTTTCGATGACAGATTTAACGCCGCCCTTACAACGCAAATAAAAAGCCTGCCGAATCAATAGCTTTCGGCGTTGGCACGCATATCGCTTTGCTTCCCCCGCCACCGTGCTCCGCGGCGGCCTTTTGGATACGGGGAAAGCGAATGCGCCGACCGAATACCACCCTCGTCTTGCGTGCCTGCGCTGCGTTGATCGGCGCATTGCTGGCGCCGTTCGCGTCCGCTCAACAGGCGCCCGCGCAAGAGGATCCGGGATTCGTGATCGCGCGCACCGTGAATCCGCGCATCGCCTATCGCGGCATTCCCACCGAAGACAATCCGATCAAGGTGCGGGCGACGACGTTCCCCGCGCACATCTTCCACGGCACCTTGGATAACGCGCTGGGCGATGCGTTGGGCGACAACGAGCTCAACGGCGCCACCGGTTCGGGCGGCCTGGTGCTGAAGGCGACGCGCGACATGCTCGGCACGAGCGCGCCGATCGGCGCGGCGGGCATGGGCATGGCCGGCGTGTCGGCCGGCGGCGGCACCCCGCTAGGAATGGGCGCGACGGTCGGCGGATCGGTACGCGGCGCGACCGAAGGCTTGGGCGGCACCATCACCGGCGCGTTGTCGAACGCGATGTCGCAAACCTCGGTCGGCGTTTCGCGGAGCACGCCATGAAGCGCGCTTCGCTCGCCCTCCTCGCCGCGCTGCTGGCGCCGCCGGCCTTCGCGCAGAGCGCGCAGGCCGTGATCGACGCCGGCGTCGGCGCCAACAGCCAAGGCCGCATCGCGATCAATCAGGCCGCCGGCGTGGGCAATGCGCAAGCCAATCTCGCCGCACTGGCGCACGCGCAGGAAGGCCTGGGCCTGGCCGATACGCACAGCGATCAGCGCGCCGCCAATACGCATCGCGCGGTCGCCGCCGATGCGGCGATCGGCGCCGGCGCGTTCGACGGCGTCAGCGGCGCGTTTTCTCTCAACCAAGCCGCAGGCGATTCCAACCTGCAGCTCAACACGCTTTCCATCGGTAGCGGCGGCGGTTCGCTGATCGCGCTCGCGGACGACGCGGCGCTGGCCGACACCGCCACTACCGGCACCAGTACTGAGGGGGCTGCAACCGCAACGCCCGATCGCCGCGCCGTCATCGATCTCGATGCGTTCCGCGGCGGTCAGGGGGTGGTACAGGTCAATCAGACCGCGGGAGTCGGGAACCTCTCGACCAACGCCATCGTGCTTCAGCTTCCGGGTAGCACGCCTTAAACCCGTTGTAACCACGTCACAGGAGAGATCACATGAAACTGCGTTATTCCATTCTGGCCGCCACCCTGCTCGCGATCGCCGCTCCGGCCGCCTTCGCCGAAGGCGACGACGCCGACATCTACAGCAATTGGGACATGTACAACAGCATCTACGTCATCGGCGACGTGTACGCCGGCGGCTACATCCACGTGAAGAGCGAGTCGGGCGCGCTGGTCGATCAGGACCAGGCCACGGTCGCCAACGCTTCGTTCGGCGACGGCGACAACACCGCCACCGTCGACGGCAGCGCGCTGTCCGACGCGGAAGGCAATATCGGCGCGAACGTCGCCGCCGGCGTGGGCAATGCCCAGGCCAACGACGTCGCCCTGTCGTCCGTCGACGGCGAGAAGGTGTTCGCCTCGGCGATGATCTTCAGCAGCCAGACCACCGCCGCCAACCTCGGCACCGACGCCGGCCACGCCGACAACCAGCTGTTCTACAACGCCACCGTCACCGACGACGCGCTGTCGAACGCTTCGGGCAACATCGGCTTGAACGTCGCCGCCGGCGTCGGCAATGCGCAGACCAACGCGCTGGCCGCTTCGGTGAACAGCTCGGGCACGATCGCCAAAGCTTCGGCCGACAGCGAGCAGCTGACCCTGATCAACACCCTGGCCGCCGAATGCGACCTCGACAACACCGCGCTGCTGAGCGGCAACGCGCTGTCGGGCGCCGTGGGCAATATCGGCGTCAACATCGCCGCCGGCGTGGGCAACGCCCAGCACAACGGCCTGGCGATCGCCGTGGCCGCGTGCGAGCTGTGCGACTGACCTGAAGCGACGGATCCGGGAGCGGCGGGGCGCCGCTCTCGGCATCTTCCTCCACCAACACCTCGTTAGGGGATCGACATGAAACTCCATCACAGCCTGTTGGCCGCCGCCGTCCTGGCGCTGGCCGCTCCGGCCGCGTTCGCCGAAGGCGACGACGCCGACATCTACAGCAATTGGGACATGTACAACAGCATCTACGTCATCGGCGACGTTTGGGCCGGCGGCTACATCAAGGTCAAGAGCGAATCCGGCGCGCTGGTCGATCAGGACCAGACCACCGAAGCCAACTGGTCGCTCGGCGACGGCGACAACTCCGCCACCGTCGACGGCAATGCGCTGCGCGATGCGGAAGGCAACATCGGCGCCAACGTCGCCGCCGGCGTGGGCAACGCCCAGGCCAACGACGTCGCGCTGTCCTCGGTCGACGGCGAGAAGGTGTTCGCTTCGGCGATGATCTTCAACAGCCAGTACACCGACTCCAACCTCGGCACCGACGACGGCCACGCCGACAACCAGCTGTTCTACGACGCCACCGTCACCGACAATGCCCTGGCGGGCGCTTCGGGCAACATCGGCTTGAACGTCGCCGCCGGCGTCGGCAACGCGCAGTCCAACGCGCTGGCCGCTTCGGTGAACAGCTCGGGCACGATCGCCAAAGCTTCGGCCGACAGCGAACAGACCACGTTCTGGAACACCCTGGCCGCCGACTGCGACCTGGACAACACCGCCCTGTTGAGCGGCAGCGCGCTGTCCGGCGCGATCGGCAACATCGGCGTGAACGTGGCCGCCGGCGTGGGCAACGCTCAGCACAACGGCCTGTCGATCGCGGTCGCCGCGTGCGAACTGTGCGCGCCGCCGCCGCCGGATCCGTGCCCGAGCTGCGGCGGGGATTGATCGGTAGCCGGTAACACAAGCAACACAGAGGCAGGGCGCCTCGGTCGCCGCGCTCCGGCGCGGCGGTCGAGGCGGTTAGGGAACCAACGGAGCGGATGCGATGGCGAAGGCGAACACAACGCGGAACTGGCTGAGCGGCATCGCCGCCGCCGCGCTGTCGCTGGCGGCGATGGCCGCGCAAGCGCAGACCGCGCTGGACGCGACCCGCATCGGCAGCGCGCCGGTGGTCAAGCAGGTCAAGACGTTCCGCGACCTGCGCTTCCGCGACATGATGCCGCAGCACTACGACTTCAGCTGCGGCTCGGCCGCGCTGGCGACGCTGCTCAACAACGGCTACGGCATGAACGTGTCGGAGACGGACCTGATCAAGAAGATGCTGGTCGGCGCCGATCCGAAGGAAGTGGTCAGGAACGGTTTCTCGATGCTCGACATGAAGCGTTACGTGGAGAGCATCGGCATGCGCGCGCACGGTTTCCGGGTGAAGCCCGACGCGCTCTACCAATTGCAGATGCCGGTGATCGCGCTGATGGAAATCCGCGGCTACCGGCATTTCGTGCTGGTGAAAGGCGCGTCCGCCGGACGCGTGTTCATCGCCGACCCGGCGCTGGGGCACCGGGTCGTGTTCGAAAACGATTTCGTCAAGGGTTGGAACGGCGTGATCCTGGCCGTGGTCGGCAGCAAGCCGATCGATCCCGACTCTTTCCTGATGCGGGACCGCGGTTCGTTGGCGCTCAAGCGCCGCATGGATGCGCTGGACCGTGCGACCACTCCGCCGCCGGTGCTCGAATTCGGGCTGATGCGGACGGACTTGCTCTAACGAGGTGCGCCATGAACATACGAACTCTCCCCCTCGCTTTGTTCGGGACCCTCGTGGGGATGGCGGCCTCGGCTCACGCCGAGGCCGCCCAGCCTTCCCCCGCGGCCAAGCCCCAACCGGTGCGCGTGGAAGTCGTGGATGAGGACACGCTCAGCCGGATCAGCGGCAAGTTCTATGGCGCCGACATGCTGGTCGGCTTGCGGATCGAATTGCTCTCCAACTGGCGCACCGCCGAAGGCAGCCTGAGCGCCGCCGGCACGTTGCAGATCCAGCGCGACGCCAACGGCAATTTCACCGTCCAAGTCGACACGCGCAGCGACGCGCAAGGCACCGGCGGCGCCGGCAACGGCCTGGCCAACGGCACCGCCACCGGCGGCGACAAGATCTCGGTCAACGGCATCGGCCAAGTGGTGCAGATCGCCGGCGACGGCAACAAGTTCGGCAACCTCACGTCGATCAGCTTCTCGCCCAAGGACGCGTCCGGCGGCAGCTTCAACGGCCAGACCAGCAGCAGCAGCACGCACGGCAATCTGGTCGCCAACGTGTCCTTCGAGAACGGCGGCGCCAGGCTCGGCCTGTCCGCGCCCAGCGGATTGCTCAGCCAGAGCGTGGTGTCCGGCGCCGACGGCGGCGTGATGCAGGCCGCGCGCGTCGCCGGCCAGGACCAGATCGGCAGCAACACGATGCAGCTGCAACTGCAGACCGCCACGATGCCGGCGCTGACGCAGCAGCAATTGGGCATCTACGAAGCGATGGCCGGATTGCGCCAGCTGCCGCGTTGATAAGAGGACCGTAGAGTCGAGCTTGCTCGACTGCTTTCGCCTTCCCCGGACCGCGAAGGGGCGAAGAGCAAGAGCCGTCGAGCAGGCTCGACTCTACAAACGCGCAGCGCCTCGCCCTCTCTCGCATATCTAGGGACAGCCATGCTCCGGCAAACGACCCTCGCTTTCGCCATCGCTTTCGCGCTCAGCGCACCGGTCCGCGCGCAGGACGCGGGCGCCGGCGGACAGGCGACCGCGGCGTACGACGTGCGTACGCAACTTGACCGGCTGGAGTCGCGCGTCAACGAGCAGCAGCAGGAAATCGAACGCCTGCGCGCGCAAGTGCAATTCCTGGAGTTGGGAATGCGCGGCCGCGGCTTGAGCGATCCGCAAACCGCGACGGCGCAGCAAACGCTGCCGAAGGAACTCGTCGCCGATCCGCAGCAGGCGCAGAATCCGCAAGCGCCGGAAGGCGAACAGGCGATCACCCAGATCGGCCAAGAGCAAAAGGTCGACGACAGCGAACGCCGCGAACAGGAAAAAGCGCTGGTCGTGCAGGAGCACGCGCCGCTGTTCGAACGCAAGTTCACCCTGGAAACCGGCGCCAGCTACAGCTATTACGACCGCCGACAATTGGCGTTGAGCGGTTTCCTGGCGCTGGATGCGATCTTCCTGGGCACGATCAACCTGGATCAAACCAAGGCGGCGGTGCTGACCACCGACGTCACCGGCCGCTACGGCATTACCGATCGCTTGAACCTGGAAGCGAACATCCCGTATGTGACCCGCACCAGCCGTTTCGTCAGCGGCGGCGCGGGCGGCGCGTCGACGTCGATCAGCGAAGTCACCAAGAGCTCCAGCGGCATCGGCGACGTGAGCGTCGCCGGCTACTACCAGCTGGTGAAGGAATCGGCGCGCTGGCCCGACCTGGTCGCTAGCGTGCGTGTGCGCGCGCCGACCGGCCGCGATCCGTTCGGCTTGAAGCTGATCGCGCCGGACGACAACAACAACAACCTCAACGTGCCCGAAGACCTGCCCACCGGCAGCGGCTTGTGGAGCGCGACCTTCAGCGTGTCCGCGCTGCGCACCTACGATCCGGTGATCCTGTTCGGCAACATCGGCTACACCTACAACCTGCCGGGCGATTTCGACGACATCTCGCCGGTGCTGGGCCAGACGAATCCGGCCAAGGTGAAGCTGGGCAATCCGTACCAGCTCAGCGGCGGCCTGGCGATCGCGTTGAACGACCGTGCCGCGGTCAGCTTCAGCGTGTCGACCTCGATGGCCGGCGCCACTCACGTCAAATCGCGCGGCAGCGACGACTACGAGCGGATCCCGGGCAGCTCCACCAGCACCGCCACGCTCAACATCGGCGCCAGCTATCTGCTGCCGTCGGGCTGGTCCTTGAACGGGCAGATCGCCAACGGCCTGACCCCGGACGCGCCGAACTTCGTGATGTCGTTCCGCGCCTCGCGCGGATTCTGAGGACTCGTCGCCGCGCGAAGCGGCGCGCATACTGCGCGCCGGGCGTTTCGCACGGCGGCGGGCATGTCGATAGAACGGGAAGGCTGGGTGCGGCTGCCGCGATTCCTGGCGCCGGCCGAAGTGGCCAAGCTGCAGGCGCGCGCCGAAGCGGTCGCGCTCGGCCCCGAACACGGCGCCTGCGTGCGGCCGCACAACCGGCTGCTGCCGTTGCGCTGGTCGGATTCCGCCGTCGCCGCCGCAGTGATGCCGGCGCACCGGCGCGAACGCTTGGCGCGCGCCGTGGCGGCAAGCGATTTGCGTTGGATTTCCGGCTACGTCAGCGTCAAGCCCGCGTTCTCCGGCGCGCTGCCCTGGCATCAGGATTGGTGGTGCTGGCGCCATCCGGTATCGACGCGGCGCGCGCCGGCGCAGATCGTGGTCGCGTGTTATCTGAGCGCCACCGATGCCGGCAACGGCGCGTTGCGCATCGTTCCCGGATCGCACCGCCGGCGCATGCCGGCGCACGATCGCGTTCGCGGTCTGGAGACGGATGCCGACTTACCGGAACAAATCACGATCGCCGCCGAACCCGGCGACGCGGTCGCGATGGACTACCGCCTGCTGCACGCCACCCACGCCAATGCCACCGACCGCAGCCGCAATGCGATCCTGCTGAACTTCGCGCCGCATTGGTCGACGTTGCCGAGCGAGCTGCGGTCGCACTTGATCCAACATCCCGCCTTGCCGCAGCGGCGCGAACGCGCGCCGGCAGCGTCGCACTGGTTGCCGACGTTTTCCGGACGCCGCCGCAGCCTGCGTTTGGACCGCGAAGTGCCGGCGAACTATCGGGCGCGATGACGCTACCGGGCGGCGACCTGCGCCAATGCGACGACTTTGCGGGTGCGGCGGTCGTCTTCGCCCCATGCCTTGCGCAATAGGGCCAGATCGGCGGCCAGGGCGGATGCGGCCTCGCGCCGGCCGTTCGCGAGCCAGCAAGCGGCGCGCTGCGCGCTGAGATAGGCGTGCTTGGGCGCGTCGTTTGCGCGCGGCGGCGCCATCGCGTAGGCGCGCTCGGCGGCGACGCATTGCGGATCGGCATGTCCGGCGAGCAATTCGGCGCGGGTCAGTTCGCGCAGCGCGGCCAGGGCATGCGTGCTGCCGGCGCCCATGGCCTTGTCGTAGGCGCGCACCGATTCGCGCAGATGCCGTTCGGCGGCGGCGTATTCGCCCAGATCGAGCTCGGCCGCGCCCAGGGTCAATAACGCCGCGGCGGTGGTGTGATGGTCCGGGCCGTACTGCGCCAGGCGTATCCGCAAGGCTTCTTCGGCCAGGCGCTTGCCGTTTCCGGCGCGGCCCAGTTCCAGTTCGCAATTGGCCAGATTGCTGGCGGCGGTGGCCACCAGCGGATGCGCATCGCCGAATTGGGCGCGGCGCTTGGCCAATACCGCGGCGAAGGTGTCGGCGGCTTCGGCGAAGCGGCGTTGCGCGTATTGCACGGCGGCCAGGTTGTTCAGGGCGCCGACCGTGTCGGGATGATCGGCGCCTTGCGCGGCGCGCCGGATCTCGACTTCTTCGCGGCGCAGCGCTTCGGCTTCCGACAGCGGACCGTTGTTGGCCAGCACGACCGCGAGACTGGCGATGGCTTCGGCCAAATGCGGATCGCGGCGGCCGGTGCGCTCGCGCACGGCGGCGAGGGTGGCGCGCGCCAGCGTTTCGGCTTCCTGCTTGCGGTCGCGCAGCACCAGCAGCGCGACATAGCGCATCGCCACGTCTTGGCTGCGCCGGTCGCCGGCGCCGTGCAGCCGGGTTTGTTCGCGGTAGGCCTGGGCGTAGGCCGCATCGGCTTCGTCGAAACGGTTCAGCGCCCGCAGCGCTTGCGCCCGCAGATATTCGGCGTCGGCACGCAGCGCCGCGTTTTCCGCGTCTTCCGCCGAAGCCGCGCGCAGCGGCGCGAGCGCCGCCAACGCATCGTCGTAACGGGCCAAGGCGAGCAGGCTACGCACGCGGTTCAATTCGGCCGAGCGGTAGATCGAATCCGCGCCCAGTTCGCGGCCCAGGCGCGAGGCTTCTTCGGCCAGCGGCAAAGCGTCGGCGTACAGGCCCAGGCCGCGTTGCGCGTCGGCCATCGCAGCCAGCAGTTCGGCGCGCACTTCCGGCTGTTTTTCGAAGCGGCCGCGGATGTCGCTGGCGCCGCGCGCCAGCAGTTCGCGCGCGGTGACTTGTTCGCCGCGGGCTTTGTCCGGATCGGCCAGTTCGAACAGGCCGCGCATGAAGTCGACCACGGCGCGCGATTTGGACGCCTCGGCCACCGCCACGTCGCGCTGCAGCCGCGCTTGCTGCGCCTGCCAAAGCGCGACGCCCAAGCCGCCGCACAAGGCCGCCGCCGCCACCGCGCCCATGCTCGCGGCGAACGCGTGCCGGCGCAGGAAACGCGCCGCGCCGTAACGCCAACCGCCGCGGCGCGCTTCGACCGGGCGATGCTGCAGCCATGCGCGCAGATCGCCGGCCAAGTCTTGCACCGACGCGTAGCGCTGCTCGGGTTCCTTGCGCAGCGCCTTGAGCACGATCGCGTCCAGGTCGCCGCGCAGCTCGCGCCGCAACCGCTGCGGCGTCAGCCGGCGTTGCGCCGCCAATTCGGCCGCATTGGCGCCCTCGGCGGCATCGCGGGCGACGGCCTGGCTCGGCCGCGTCGGCGTCTGCTCGAGCGCGGCGCGCTCGTAAGCCGAAGGCGTCGCACGATCCAGCGCGTACGGGCCGCGCCCGGTCAGCAGTTCGTACAGCAGCAGGCCCAAGGTGTAGATGTCGACCGCAGTGGTGACCGGTTCGCCGCGGATCTGCTCGGGCGCGGCGTATTCGGGCGTGAACGCGCGGATCGCGGTGGCCTGCGCGGCGGGCGCGTCGATCAGCTTGGCGATGCCGAAATCGAGCAGCTTCACCATGCCGTCGTCGCGGACCAGGATGTTGGAGGGCTTCAGGTCGCGGTGCACGATCAGCCGCGCATGGGCGTGGGTCACCGCCGAGCACACGGTCAGGAACAGCGCCACGCGTTGCCTCAGGTCGAGCCGCTGGCGCTCGGCGTAGCGGCACAGGTCGACGCCGTCGACGTATTCCAGCGCCAGCCAGGGCTTGCCGTCCGCGGTCACGCCGCCGTCGATCAGGCTCGCGATATTCGGATGGCGCAGATCGGCCAGCATCTGCCGCTCGGCGCGGAAACGCGCATGCAGCTCGTTTTCGTCCCACTGGCTGCGCACCAATTTGATCGCGACCCGCTGCGCGAACTGCCCGTCGGCGCGTTCGGCCAGCCAGACCGCGCCCATGCCGCCGCGGCCGATCGGCTCGAGCAGGCGGAACGGGCCCAGGCGCATGCCGGCCAGGCGTTCGCCGGTGTCCGCGGCCATCGCTTCGACGCCGCGCGCGATGCGTTCCTGCGGCTGCGCCGCATCGGCGTCGGCGATCAGCAGATCCAGCACTTCGCGCTCGAGTTCGCGATCGCCGCCGCAGGCTTCGGCCAAACGCTCGCGCCATCGTTCGGCAGGCAGTTCCGCCAGCCGTTCGAACAACGTCCTGATGCGCCGCCAACGATCCTCGCTCATATCCCGCCCCCGAGATCGCGAACCGCGATTCTAGGGGTCCCGGGCCAGCCCTGCCTATTTCTGATGACTTACGGCCTATTGGTGTTGCGGGGCATCGCCAGCAAGATCGCGGTTCGCGCCGACCAGGTGGATCGCATGGCTTCGAATCTTTCCGTCCGAGTCTTGCGCCTCGCAAGTCTATCCCTGTCCCTGGCCCTGTGCTTTGCGGCGTTCGCCGCGAATGCGCCCGCTCCCGCGCAGGCGGAATCGGACATCTTGCAACGCGCTCTCGACTACTCGAGGCTGCCGGCGACGACCTCCGCCGTGGAACTGGACATGCGCGGACTCCGCTACACGCCCGATCAGGCGCGCACCGCCGACGTCGCCATCGCCAAGGTCGAAGCCAAGCAAACGGTGCTGATCGATCGCGACGGCAGATTCCGCTGGCGCACGCGCACCCTTTATCCGGGAAACATCGAGTTCGGTTTTCTGACGGTCGGGTCGGCGTCGGGGTCGGCCACCATCGACGAACTGAAATGGCGCGACGGCATCCAAATCGATCGCGAGACGGCCGAAAGCTCGCGCGAAGACCATGCCGATCTGTTGTTCCTCGCGCCTGCGCTGTTGTTGCGCGACGCATCGGCGCGCGGCGCCAAGGTCGCGACCGAAGGCGCAAGCGCGACGGTCGCGTTTCAAGACGGCGCCGGCAGGGCCGCGACCCTGACCCTGGATCCGGCCAGCGGCCAAGTGCTCGCCGCGAGCGTCGGCCCGCGCAGTTACGCCTACTCCGAATACCGCGAAGTCGCGGGCCTGAGGCAACCCGGGCGCATCGAACAATCGCGGGACGGCAAGCTCAACTACGTTTGGAGCGACGTCTCGCTGCGCGCGGCCGCTGCGCCCGCCGCCGAATTCGTTTTGCCGCCGGGGTATGTCGAAAAGTCTTCGCCCGGTCCGCTGCGGGCCACGCCGCTCGGCGAAGGGGCGTACCGGATCGACGGCGCGCCCTCCGGTTACCACACCGGATTCGTCGTCGGCGACCGGAGCGTCGTGGTGTTCGATGCGCCGATCGCTCCGGAAGAAGCGGCCAAAGTGAAGGCGGAGATCGAGCGCGCCGCGCCCGGCCGCCGCATCGCCTATGTGGTGGTGTCGCACGCGCATGGCGACCATTTCGGCGGCTTGCCCGCTTACCTGGCGGACGGCGACGTGGAGGTCTTCGCCGGCGCCCATGCGGGCGTCGCGCTGAAGCGGAACCTGGGCGACAAGGCGCCCGCCAAGCTCACCGAGCTCGCAGCGCATCGCCGAATCGACCTGGGCGGCAAGCGCGTGGATCTCTATCCGATCGACAGCGGCCATTCCGAAACCATGTTGGTGGGCTATGCGCCCGAGTCGCGCACGGTTTTCCAGGGCGACCTGTTCTTTTTGCCCGAAGTCGGACCGGTGCAGGCGGCGTTCGCGGTGGGCGAAGAACTCGCCGCTCTGATCGAAAGCCAACACCTGGACGTCGTCAACATCGTCGGCGTGCACGGACGCAGCGGCAAGCGTGCGGACCTGACCGAAGCCTTGCGCCTGCGCAAGGCGCAGGCGCGCCCGCCCGCAGCGGCCGCGAGCTGCGGAAATTCGTCCGATCCGGAAAAAGTCGTGCAGGCCCAGCTCGATGCCTACAACGCGCACGATCTGGACACCTTCGTCTCGTGCTATGCGGAAGGCGTCGCCATCCACAACCTCAGCAGTGATAAGCCGCCGCGCAAAGGCCTGCGCACTTTGCGCGAGGACTACCTCTTCCTCAAGGAAGCGCCCAAGGCCTACCGCGCCGAGCGCGCCAACCGCATCGTCAGCGGCCCGATCGTGGTCGACCACGAACTCATCCGCGGCTTGCCGCCGGAACGCGGCGTGCCCGAAGCGATCGCGGTGTACGAAGTGCGCGACGGCAAGATCCTCAACGTCTGGTTTCCGCCGCGGAAATAGGCGCCGACGCCGCTCCTGCAAGAGGCGGAGATCAAGCCGCGCCGGCGTCGCTGGTTTCGGACTCGGGCCGGCGCATATTGTGCCGCTCCATCAGCCGGTACAAGGTCACCCGCGATACGCCCAAGTCGCGCGCCGCGTCGATCAAGCGATGCCGATTGCGACGCAGCGCCTGCTGGATCGCGGCGCATTCGGCGACGTTGCGCGCTTCCTCCAGCGTCTGCGGCAGCATGCTGGTGTGCTCGTCGGCCAGATGCATGTCCGAAGCGGTGATCAAGCGCCCGTCCGCCATCACCACCGCCTGGCGCACGCGGTTGATCAACTCGCGCACGTTGCCGGGCCATTCGTAGGTGTGCATGGCGTGGATCGCGCACGGCGAGAAGCCGCGGATCACCCGCCGGCCTTCGCTGGCGTAGCGCTGCAACGCATTCTCGGCCAGGCGCAGGATGTCGTCGCCGCGCTCGCGCAGCGGCGGCTGTTCCAGGCGCAGCACGCACAGCCGATGGTAGAGATCGGCGCGGAAGCGGCCTTCGGCGATCAGCGCGCGCAAGTCCTGATGGGTGGCGGAAATGATCCGCACGTCGACCCGGATCGGCTCGTGCCCGCCGACGCGTTCGAAATAGCCCTCCTGCAGGAAGCGCAGCAACGAGGCTTGGCAATCGAGCGGCAAATCGCCGATCTCGTCGAGGAACAGCGTGCCGCGATGGGCATGCTCGATCCGGCCGATCTTGCGCTGCTGCGCGCCGGTGAACGCGCCGCGCTCGTAGCCGAACAATTCGGATTGCACGAGGTTCTGCGCGATCGCGCCGCAATTGATCGCCGCGAAAGGTTGATCGTGGCGCGAGGAATGGCGATGGATGGCCTGCGCCGCGAGTTCCTTGCCGGTGCCCGTTTCGCCGGCGATGAAGACCGGCGCCTGGGTCAAGGCGGACTTGCGCAGCGCGCGATACAGCGCGCGCATCGGCGGGCATTCGCCGATCATGCCGTCGTTGCTGTCCGGAGCGACGTCCAGCGCGCGCGGCGACAGCGAAGCCATGCCGTAGGCGTGGCCGATCACCGTGCTCAGGACCAGTTCCGGGCAGGGCAGGGTGACGTAGTCATAGCAGTAGTCGCGGATGAGTTGCCGGATCGGTTCCTGCGTCAACTGGTCCGGTTGCACGCAGGCGACCCAGCCGGCGTTGCTGGCCGACAGCACCGGCGCCATCGCCGCCAGATCGCGCGCGTCGAAGCCGCCGCGCAGATCGAGCAAAGCCGCGAAACGCAGGCCGGGATGGCCGCGCAGGATCTTCAACACCGCCGGCATGCTGTCGGCGCGGCGCAGGTTCCAGCCCAAAGCGGCCAGTCCTTGCAGCGTCGGCGAGCCGTCCGTCGGCGCGCAGGCGAAATAGATAACGTCGCGAGCCGCTTGCGCGCTCATCCGCACCTTCTCCCCGATTCGTTACCCACCTCCGCCGGTCCGCAACGGAGCGCTCGAAAGCCGGTGGGTAGTAGGGTGAACGCAGCCGATGACCGAAACAGGACAAGCTGGCGATCAATCTGACGTTTCGATGACGCCAATCTGCGGCATGTTTCTTGCTGAGGCGCCGCAATCGGGCCCTTCGTAGAGTCGAGCCTGCTCGACTGCTCTTCGGCCAGATATCCGCGTGCGACGGGAAAAAGCAGTCGAGCAGGCTCGACTCTACGAAAAGCGGATCAGGCCGGGTTGGCGTCGTGTTCGAGGTGATAGCGCGTCGCTTCGGCCACTTCCTTCTTCGAACCCAGGAACACCGGCACGCGCTGGTGCAATTGCGAAGGCGCGATGTCCATGATCCGTTCGCGGCCGTTGCTGGCCGCGCCGCCGGCCTGCTCGACCAGCATCGCCATCGGATTGGCCTCGTACATCAGGCGCAGCTTGCCGGCCTTGCCCGGATCCTTGCGGTCCCAGGGGTAGATGAAGATGCCGCCGCGGGTGAGGATGCGGTGCACGTCGGCCACCATCGAGGCGATCCAGCGCATGTTGAAATCCTTGCCGCGCGGGCCTTCCTTGCCGGCCAGCAAGTCCGACACGTAGCGCTGCATCGGCGCTTCCCAATGGCGCTGGTTGGAGACGTTGATCGCGAACTCCTTGGTTTCCTCCGGCACGCGCATGCCTTTCTGGGTCAGCACGAAGCTTCCCTGCTCGCGGTCCAAGGTGAACGCGTGCGTGCCGTGGCCGATGGTCAGCACCAGCATCGTGCTCGGCCCGTAGATGCAGTAGCCGGCGGCGACCTGTTCGCGCCCCGGCTGCAGGAAGTGCTCGTCGCCGGCCTGCTCCACGCCTTCGGGGCAACGCAGCACCGAGAAGATGGTGCCGACGCTGACGTTGACGTCGATATTGCTGCTGCCGTCCAGCGGATCGAACAGCAACAGATAGGCGCCGCGCGGGAACGCGTCCGGGATCGGCTGGCTGTGGTCCATTTCTTCCGACGCGCAAGCCGCCAGATGCCCGCCCCAGGCGTTGGCTTCCAGCAGGATCTCGTTGCTCAGCACATCGAGCTTCTTCTGCGCTTCGCCCTGGACATTGATGCTGGCCGCGCCGCTGGCGATGACGTCGCCCAGCACCCCGCCCAATGCGCCCTTGCCCACCGCCACCGAAATCGATTTGCAGGCGCGCGCGACGACTTCGATCAGCAGGCGCAAATCCGGATTGACGTGGCCGGCGCGCTCTTCTTCGATCAGGAAACGGGTCAGGGAAATGGACGACATGGCTCGGTTCGGCGATGGAAGGCCGCCATTGTCGCCGATCCGCGCAAAACGCGGCCCAACGGGATGTGCTGGAAACGTTTGCAGGCCTCAGCGCGCGGTTCGCCACCATGCTGCGGTCGCGGCGGATTCGCGGACCGATAGCGGTTGGCCGATCGCCGGCGTGGCGATCTCCACGCCGTGCGCCGCGGCCAGCGCGGTGATCCGATCCATCGGCTCGCGCCAACCGTGGAAAGCCAGATCGAAGGTGCCGTTGTGCACCGGCATCAGCCGCTTGCCGCGCAAGTCCAGATGCGCCTGCAGCGTCTGTTCGGGCTGCATGTGCACGTCGGGCCAGTCCTGGTTGTACGCGCCGCATTCGACCAAGGTCAGGTCGAATGGGCCGAACTTGTCGCCGATCGCTTTGAAGCCGTCGAAATAGCCGGTGTCGCCGCTGAAGAACACGCGCAGGCCGGCGCCCTCGATGACCCACGAGGCCCACAGCGTCGGATTCTCGGCGAACGGCGCGCGCCCGGAGAAATGCTGCGCGGGCGTGGCGGTGAAACGCATGCCGCCGACCGGAATCGAATCCCACCAGTCCAGCTGCAGCACTTTGTCCGCCGGCACGCCCCATTCGACCAACAGATCGCCGACGCCGAGCGGGGTCAGGAAATATTTCGTCTTCGGCGTGAGTTCCAGGATCGCGGCCTTGTCGAGATGGTCGTAATGATCGTGCGACAGGATCACGCCTTCGATCGGCGGTAGCTCGGCGATCGAGATCGGCGGCGGATGGAAGCGTTCCGGCCCCGCCCACTGCATCGGCGAGGCGCGGCGCGAGAACACCGGGTCGGTCAGCCAGAACGCATCGCCCAGCTTCAACAGCACGGTCGAATGGCCGAGGCGGAACAGGCTGCCGTCGGGCGTCGCGCGCAGGATGTCGGGCGTGATCGCGGTCACCGGCAACGGCGCCGTGGGCACGGTGTCCTTGGGCTTGCCGAACAGGAAGCGCCAGGTCATGACGAAGGCATTGCCGCGCATCTTCGGCTGAACCGGATTGCGGAAAGCGCCGTCGCGATATTGCGGGGAGTCCGCGTAGTGCGCGGTGGTGGTGCAGGAGGAAAGCGTGGCGGTGGTCATGATCAGAATGGAAAGAGCGAGAAAGAAGCGCTTTGTAGAGCGGGGCTTGCTCCGCTGCTTTTCGCTTCGGCCGGAAGGGGATGCGGGCGAAAGCGATGGCATGCGAGAGCAAGGGCAGCGGAGCAAGCCCCGCTCTACGAAGCAGGGAGAATCAGGCATTCGCGGAAGCGTCGCTGAGCAAGGTCGCGCCTGCCGGCAACACATAGCGAGTGGTTTCGATTCGCGTGGCCTGCGCGTTCGCGCCCGATGGGCGTCCCGCCAGACTCCAGGCCGGCGCTTGCCATTGCAGGTTCAGGCAGCCCAGCTTCGCCGCCAATTCGCGCGCCTGTTCCAGCAGTAGGCGATCGGCTTGGCCGGCGCGCCAGAGCGGGCGCACATGCCAAGGTTCCAATTGCAGGTAGTAGCCGCGTTCCAGCAGCGAAAAACCCACCGTCGCGGCCGCATAGCCGACGGCTTCGTCGCCGGCGCGCAGCAGCCAGGCCCAGGCGCGCAACGGCGGCTCGAAAAGGGCCTCGATCAATTCCATCGGATCCTGGCGCGCGCGGCCGTAGGGCAGGCGTTCGAAGGCCACGACTTCGGCGTGCTCGGCGCACAGCCGCAGCAGGTCGGGTATGTCGTCGCGATTTACCGGACGCACGGATAAGGGTTTCAAGCGCGACAGGGTCAAGACTTCGGCGTTCATCATCGACTCCAGGATCAGGAAAGCGGCGCTCATGGCACGGCCAGCACAGCGGCGGTTAGCATCGGCAAGGCGATCAGGCGAGCGTGCGGAGACATCGGGGGGACTCCAGGCCTGCGGTCGCGGACGGTTTTCCGTAACCTGCGAAGCCAGCCTAGAAGGCCGGTTTTAAGAAGTTTTTAATTGCGCCGGCGCACAGTGACGGCATGGGCAACGAGAAAGGCATGAATCTGCTGCTGGTGGAAGACGATGCGATGCTGGCCGACGCGCTGCGCGCCGGGCTGGAGCAGCTCGGCGCCAGCGTGGACTGGGCCGCCGACGCCGGCGCCGCGCGCACCGCATTGGTCGATCACGGCTACGACGCGGTGCTGCTGGATCTGGGCCTGCCCGGCAGTTCCGGACTGAGCGTGCTGTCGTTCTTGCGCGGACGTTACGACACCACGCCGGTGCTGATCATCACCGCCCGCGACAAGCTCAGCGACCGCATCGCCGGTCTCGACGCCGGCGCCGACGATTACATCGTGAAGCCCTTTCAGCCCGACGAACTGTACGCGCGCCTGCGCGCGGTCTTGCGCCGCAGCCAGGGCCGCGTATCGCCGGTGCTGAGCCATGCCGATGTCGCTTTGGATCCGGCCAAGCGCTTGGTCACCCGCGACGGCAAGCCGGTGCAAGTCAGCACGCACGAATTCCTCACGCTCATGCTGTTGCTGGAACGCCAGGGCAGGGTGACCACGCGCGAACAATTGGAGGAAGCGGTGTACGGCAGCTCCGGCACCATCGAGAGCAACACCATCGCGGTCTACGTGCACCAGCTGCGGCGCAAGCTCGGCGAAAAGCTGATCGGCACCGTGCACGGCTACGGCTATCGCATCGGCGGGCCGCAACCGTGAACCGGGATTGGCGCGAACGCTTCCGCCAGCATCGCCGCTTTCGCGAGCGGCATTCGCTGCGTTGGCACCTGACCAAGGCGCTGCTGTTTTGCATCGTGCTCGCCTTCCTGTGCTGGAAGGGTTACCAGAGCTGGCAGCTGACCCGCGAACGCACCGGATTCTGGGATGCGTCGCTGCGCGAGATAGCGACCCAGATCCTGGATTCGATGCCCGACAATCTCGCGCTGCTGGCGCATACGGCCAAGCCGCCGCAACCGAGCGAGCGCCGCGACGATCAGAAGATGAGCTTCCAGATATGGGCCGCCGGCCGCAACGTCGTGCATTCCCCGGCCGCGCCGGTGATGGCGATGAAACCGGATTTCCGCGACGGTTTCGCCACCCGCCGCATCGACGGAGAGACCTGGCGCGTGTACAGCGTCGCCGACGCCAAGCGCGGCATCATCGTCCAAGTCGGCCGCACCCAGGACATGATGGCCGAGGAGTTCAGCGGCTGGGTGCGGGTGGGTTTGATCGCCGCCGCGCAAGTGTTCGTGCTGTTCGGCTTGGTGGCGTGGCTGGTGATCGGGCGCTCGTTGCGCCCGGTGACGGCGCTGCGCAAAAAACTGCTCGAACGCCCGCCCCTGGATCTGACGCCGCTGCCGCTGGGGCCGATCCCGGCCGAATTGCAGCCGTTGGTGGAAGCCTTCAACCGCCAGCTGGGCCGCGTCGACGAAGCCTTGCAGCACGAACGCCGCTTCATCGCCGACGCCGCGCACGAATTGCGCACGCCCTTGGCCGTGCTGACCGCGCACGCCGACCTGGCGCTGCGCGCGAATACCATCGAAGAGAAGAACGCGGCGCTGCAGCGGCTCAACGCCGGCGTGCAGCGCAGCGCGCGCTTGTCCGAGCAATTGCTGGACCTGGCGCGCTTGGACACGGCCGCCGACGGCGCCGAACGCGGTCCGGTGGATCTGTCCGAGCTGCTGGTGCTGCTGGTGCGCGACGTCGAAACCTTGGCGCGCCAACGCCGCCAGCGCATCACCCTCAACGCCGAGCCGGCGATCGTGACCGGCGATGTCGACCAGCTCGGCATCTTGTTGCGCAACTTGCTCGACAACGCGGTGCGTTACGCCGGCGAAGGCGGCACGATCTCGGTGTCGTGCGGACCGGCGTTGCGCGACGATGCGCCGGGCATCGTGCTGCAGGTGGCCGACGACGGCCCAGGCGTACCCGCCGCCGACCGCGAACGCATCTTCGACCGCTTCTACCGCGCGCCGAACGGCAACGGCCAGAGCCAGGGCGATCGCGGCAGCGGCATCGGTTTGTCGCTGGTCGCGCGCGCGGCGCGCAGCCACGGCGCGCGGATAGAAGTCGGCGACGGCATCGGCGGGCGCGGTTTGTCGGTGACGGTCTACTTCCCCTCCGCGGCGGAAAACGCGCCTGAGCCGTAGCCCGGGTAAGCGCAGCGCACCCGGGGCCATGTCGCGGCGTGTTCCCGGGTGCGCTGCGCTTACCCGGGCTACACTTCGGCCATGGATTTCGAAGTCCATACGCTGCTGCAAGGCCTGCTGACCGCGCTGGGCGCAGGGCTGCTGATCGGCGTCGTGCGCGAGCGGCGCAAGGACGATCCCGAACACGGCCCCTCGGCCGCCGGCTTGCGCACGCATGCGCTGACCGCGGTATCGGCGGCGGTGGCTTGGCATCTCGGCGTGCCCGTCTTCGTGGCGGCGTTCGCGGCCGTGGCCTTGCTCGTCTTCGCCAGCTACAAACACAGTGCCGAAGGCGATCTGGGCCTGACCGGCGAAATCGCGCTGCTGTTCACCGCGCTGCTCGGCGCATTGGCGATGCGCGCGCCCGCGCTCGCCGCGGCGCTTGCGGTGGTGGCCGCCGTGCTGCTGTACGCGAAAACAGCGATGCATCGCTTCGCGCGCGAAGTGGTCAGCGAGCGCGAATTGCGCGACGGTCTGCTGCTGGCCGCTTGCGTGCTGATCGTATGGCCGCTGCTGCCGCGAGAGGCGGTCGATCCGTGGGGCGTGCTGAAGCCGGCGGAATTGTGGAAGCTGGTGGTGCTGGTGATGGCCGCCGGGGTCGCCGGCCACATCGCCCAGCGTTTGGTCGGCGCACGTTTCGGCATGCCGATAGCGGGCTTTTTCGCCGGCCTCGCTTCGTCCACCGCGGCGGTCGCCGGTTTCGGTCAGCGCGCGAAGGACGATCCGGCATCGCGGCGTTACGCGGTCTCGGCGGCGCTGTTGGCGAACCTGGGTTCGCTGCTGTTGTTGGCCGGCGTATTGGCGGCCGGCAATCTCGCGCTGCTGCGCGCGAGCGCGGTTTCGCTGGCCGCGGCGGCGTTGGCGTTGGCGGCGATCGCGGCCTTCGGCTTGCGGCACGCGCCGTCGGAACAAGCGCAACGCGGCGATTCGCAATCGCGCGCGTTCAAACTGAGCCACGCGCTGCTGTTCGCGCTGGCGGTGGCCGGTTTGCTCTTGCTGACGGCATGGTTGCGCGAATGGATCGGCGATCGCGGCGCGCTGTTGGCCGCGGCGCTCGCCGCGATGGCCGAACTGCAGGCCGCGGCCGTGGCGGTCGGGCAGCTCGCCGGCGCGCAGGCGCTCACGATGGCCGAAGCGCGATGGGGGATCGTCGCCTTGCTCGCGACCAGTTCGGCGGCGAAATCGGTGCTCGCTTTCCTCAGCGGCGGCGCCGCCTACGGTCTGCGCATCGCCTCAGGACTCGCGGCGATGACGGCGGCCGCGGCGATCGGCGCCGGGTGGGCGCCGAACTGAGCCATTCAGCGCCAATGGTCTGAGCCATTCCGCCTGCTGACAGCAGGTTGGCAGCAGCGGGCCGCGATGCTGTCGGCGTGCGCTCCGCACGCAGCCAGGAAACAGCATGCCGTTCTCGCCCGACCGTCGCATCGATTCCGATGCGGATACCGATCCCGCGCGCCGGCGCCTGCTCGTAGTCGCGGCGACGAGCGCCTTGATCCTGCCGGCCGCAGCGCGGGCGAAGGCATCGAACCCATCTTCCGGAAAACCCGACACCATGCCCACGTCCGCGCCACCGAACGACGGCCGCCGCGATTTCGATTTCTATCTCGGCCGCTGGCAAGTGCGAAACCGCCGTCTCAAAGAACGTTTCGTCGGCAGCGACGACTGGGAAGAGTACGCGGCCACCGATGAGAGCAAACCCATCCTCGGCGGCCTGGGCAGCATCGACGACTACCGCACCGATCACTTCGGCGGCGATTTCCGCGGCATGGCGATCCGCTTCTTCAATCCGCAGACGCGCTTGTGGAGCGCGTATTGGTCGACCAACCGCAGCGGCACGCTCGATCCGCCGGTCGTGGGCGGCTTCAAGGACGGCATCGGCACCTTCTTCGGCTACGACAAGGACGGCGACCGCCCCGTGTACGTGCGCTGCCTGTGGTCGGAGATCACCGCCGCGCACGTGAAATGGGAACAGGCTTTTTCGATCGACCAGGGCAAGACCTGGGAAACCAACCTGGTCATGGACATGACCCGCCTCGCATGAACGCAATGACAGGAGCACGCACCATGACCCCACGCGACGGACGCCAAGACTTCGACTTCCTGCACGGCCGCTGGAAGATCCGCAACGAACGCCTCAAGCAACGCCTGGCCGGCAGCGACGAATGGGACACGTTCGACGCCGCGCAAGGCTGCCGGCCGATCTTGGACGGGATGGGCAACATCGACGACTTCGTCAGCGACTGGGACGGCGGCTACGTCGGCATGGCGCTGCGCCTGTTCGATCCGAAGACCAAGCAATGGAGCATCTACTGGGCCAGCGACCGCACCGGCATCCTGGAAACGCCGGTGGTCGGCGGCTTCAAGGACGGCGTCGGCACCTTCTACGGACGCGAGACGCATGCAGGCCGGCCGGTGCTGCAGCGCTTCGTGTGGTCCGAGGTCACGCCGAGCAGCGCGGTTTGGCGGCAAGCCTGGTCGATAGACGAAGGCAAGACCTGGGAAACCAATTGGGTCATGCGTTTCACTCGCGTCGCCTAGCAAAAGCATTCTGTTGATGGAGTTCAAACGATGGTTTTCGACACCGATTCCGCCACCGGCCCCTACCCGATCGCCGAACTGCGCGACTACACGCTCGAACCGGGCCAACGCGACGCGCTGATCGACGTGTTCGAGCGGCATCTGATCGAAACGCAGGAAGACGTCGGCATGGCCGTGCTGGCGCATTTCCGCGACCTAGACCGGCCCGACCGCTTCGTCTGGTTCCGCGGCTTTCCGAGCATGGAGGCGCGCGGCGAATCGCTGCCGGCGTTCTATTTGCACGGCGAGGCCTGGCGAACGCATCGCGACACGGCGAACGCGACCATGATCGATTCGGACAACGTGCTGCTGCTGCGCGAAGCGTGGTCCGGCGCGGGCCTGACCGGCGCCGGCGCGCGGCCGCCGGTCGGCGCCGCCGGCGAGGACAAGATCCGCATCCTGGTCACGACCTATTCGTTCGCATCGCCGGTCGATGCCGGCTCGCTCGAATTGCTGCGCGAACGCTTGCTGCCCGCCGCGCGCGCCGCCGGCGCCCGCCCGCTGGCGGCGTACGCGAGCGAATACGCGCAGAACAATTTCCCGCGCCTGCCGGTGCGCGAAGGCGAACATGTCTTCGTCTGGGTCGCCGCGTTCGCGGGCGCGGACGCGTACGGCCGCTACCGCATCGCGTTGCGCGATTCGACGGCGTGGCGCGACGCGCAATCCGAATTGGCCTGGCGCTTGAGCAAGCCGGCCGAAGAGCGGCGTTTGGTTCCCGCGGCGCGTTCGCGGGCCTTGGGAGATTGAGTCCGATGCCGACGCGCGCGATCATGGCGCATGCGCCGCGCCGACCGCCTGTTCCTGATCATCCATGCCCTGCGCGGACGCCGTTCGGCGATGCCCGCGCGCGCGCTGGCCGAGACCTTGGCCGTGTCCTTGCGCACGGTGTACCGCGACGTGGCCGACCTGCAGTTGTCGGGCGTGCCGATCGAGGGCGAAGCCGGGGTCGGTTACGTGCTGCGCAAGGGTTCGGACATTCCGCCGCTGATGTTCAACGTCGATGAGCTCGAGGCCTTGGTGGTCGGCACGCGCTTCGTGCGCGCGTTCGGCGGCGAGCGCCTGGGCCTGGGCGCGAAGACGGCCTTGCTGAAGATCGAAGCGGTGCTGCCGCCGGAGCTGCGCGAACGCAGCCGGCGCACCCGCATCTTCGCGCCGGAAAGCCCGCATCGCATCGAAGCCAGCGGCGTCATCGACCGCCTGCACGCGGCCATCGAAGCGCGCAGGCCGCTGCAATTGGATTACCGCGACAAGGACGAGCGCATCACCGTGCGCGTGGTCGAACCTTTATGCCTGGCGTTCTGGGGCGGCGCGTGGACGCTGGGCGCGTGGTGCCGGCTGCGCGTGGGCTTCCGCAATTTCAGGCCCGACCGCATGGCCGCGATCGCCGAGCTGGACGAAATTTTCCCGGACGCGCCCGAGCGCGGATTGGAAGCCTATATGGCCGCCGTCGGCGGCGCATCGTCTTTGTAGGGCGGGCTTCAGCCCGCCATTGCCATGTCGGGTCGGTGACGAAAAACAGGAGAAGCGAACGGTCGTCGTCTCGATCGCTGTTCGTCGTAGTCGCGAAATGGCAATGGTGGGCTGAAGCCCACCCTACACGTCCCCGTCGCCGGCCCAGCCTTCGCCGCTGCCGCGGTGATACACCTGGTCGGCATCCAGCACCGTGCCGGCGGGATACGAATCCTGCGCCGCCAGCCGCGCATAGATCGGGGTGAAGTCGGGCTCGGTCGCTTCGATCAGCTGTTCGAAGCTGTCGATGACGAAATACGTCTTCTGGTAGGTGTCGATGCGGTAGCGGGTGCGCATGATCCGCTCCAGATCGAAACCGATCCGGTTCGGCGCCGCGCTTTCCAGGCAATGGATGCTCTCGCCTTTGGAAGAGACGATGCCGCTGCCGTAGATGCGCAAGCCTTCTTTCTGCTTGATCAAGCCGAACTCGACCGTGTACCAGTACAGCCGGGTCAGGTTGACCAGCGCTTCCGGGCCGATGCCGTGCGCTTTCACGCCGCCGCGGCCGTAGGCCTGCATGTAGTCGGCGAACAGCGGGTTGATCAGCAGCGGCACGTGGCCGAACAGATCGTGGAACAGGTCGGGCTCTTCGATGTAGTCGATCTGCTCGGGCTTGCGGATCCACCAGGTGACCGGAAAGCGGCGGTTGGCCAGGTGGTCGAAGAAATCCAATTCCGGCAACAAGCCTTCGACGCCGATCAGCTCCCAGCCGGTGGCCGCGCGCAGCGCTTGGTTGAGATCGTCGAATTTCGGAATGCGGTCCGGGGTCATGCCCATCGCGTCTTGCGCGATCAAGAATTCGTCGCTGGCGCGGCCGACCAGGATCTGGCGCTGGCGTTCGTACAGACGGCGCCAGACGTCGTGATCGACGGCGCTGTAATCGGCCCAGGGCTGTTCGACCACGCCGGTGGCGTAGACCGGCACTTTGCCCTTGTCGGTATGCAGGTTTTCGACGCGGCGGGGCTGGTTCATGGCGCGACTCCGAGGGATCAGCCACTGTAATCGCCGTAGGACGCAAAAAGGTTGCAAAATTGCGTCGGATGGCCGATAAGGCGCAATAAACGTGCGTAGGAATGGATGGATTCAACGCAAATGAGCGCCATAGATCTCGATCGCACCGATTTGTTGCTGCTGGCCGAGCTGCAGCGCAACGGTCGCCAGACCAATGCCGAGCTGGCCGAGCGCGTGCATTTGTCGGCGTCGGCTTGCCTGCGCCGCGTGCAAAGGCTGGAGCGCGATGGCGTCATCGCCGGCTATCGCGCCGAGGTGGATCCGGAGCGGCTCGGCTTGGGCCTGCAGGCTTTCGTGCGCGTGCAGTTGAACCATCACGACGCCGAATCCGTCGCCGCCTTCGCCCGCTTCGTCAACGACTGGGACGAGGTGGTGGCCTGCCATGCGCTGACCGGCGACATGGATTATCTGCTGCAGGTCGCGGTGCGCGATCTGGAGCATTTTTCGCGTTTCCTGCTCGATCGCTTGCTCAACCAAAGCGGCGTGGCGGACGTGAATTCCAGTTTCGTGCTGCGCACCGTCAAGGCGATGCGCGGATTGCCTTTGCCCTTGTAGGAGCGGCTTTAGCCGCGAGCTTGTCCTATGAAATCGCCGCGATGTCGCGATTTGAAGGAAGAGCTCGCGGCTAAAGCCGCTCCTACAAAAAAGCGATCAGGAGATCTGCGATGACGTTCCCGATAGCCGCTCCACCCACGCGGCCCGAAAGAATCCTGCTGCTCGCGCTGGTCGTCGGCGCGCTCATCTACTCCGGCATCGCGCCGAAAGACCGGATGACCTGGTTCATGGAAGTGGTGTGGGTGATCGCGGCCTTGCCGCTGATCTATTTCGCCTGGCCGCGTTTTCCGCTGACCCGGTTGCTGTGCTGGCTGCTGGCCGCGCATGCGCTGGTGCTGATCCACGGCGGCGCCTACACCTATGCGGAAACGCCGCTGGGCTTCTGGCTGCGCGACCTGTTCCATTTCGAGCGCAATCCCTGGGATCGCGTCGGCCATGTCATGCAGGGTTTCGTGCCGGCGATCCTGGCGCGCGAATTGTTGTTGCGGCTGACGCCGCTGCGCCGCGGCGGCTGGTTGGTCTATCTGGTGCTGGCGGCGTGCCTGAGTTTTTCGGCCTTTTTCGAGCTGATCGAGTGGTGGGCGGCGCTGGCCTTCGGCGCGGACGCCGATGCGTTCCTCGCCACGCAAGGCGATCAGTGGGATACGCAGTGGGATATGTTTTTGTGCTTGATGGGGGCGATCGTGTCGTTGTTGGTGTGGTCGCGGTTGCACGATCGGCAGCTCGGGCCGGCATCGTAGAGTCGAGCCTGCTCGACTGCTCTTCGAGGGCGATCTGGCGAATGGGCGGAAAAGCAGTCGAGCAGGCTCGACTCTACAAGAGCGTCAACGTTCGGCCATGAACTCGCGGATCGCGCCGACGAATTCGGCGTTGTTCTCGTAGTAAGAAATGTGGCCGCCATCCAGCACCACGACCTTTTGGTTCGGGAAGCGGAAACGCTTGTGCTCGTCCGGGCCTACGGCATAGTCCTTGCTGCCGGCGATCACCAGCACGGGTTGCGTCACCGCGGCGGAGTCGGCCGTGTAGTCGGCCATGTATTCCGGATACTTTGCGTTCTCGTCGAAGATCGCGTTGCCGAAGCCGCGCGAGCGCGCGTAGCCGCCGTCGATCTCGCCCATCACCTTGATGCTGTCGGTGGTTTCGGACAGGAAGCGGTAGCCGTTGCCGCTCTTCATCAGCGCCGCGCGCGCCTCGTCGCGGGCCTTGGCGAGCGCGGCATCGTCGGCGTCGGCGGCGACCTTCACCGCTTGCTTCCCCAGCACGCGGTTGACGAAATCGATCTGCATCCGCGAATTTTCCGGGCCGAGGAAATGCAGCGTGGTGTTGGCCATCACCAGCTTGGACACGTGCTGCGGATAGCGCTTGGCGTATTCCACCGCCAGGATGCCGCCGAAGGAGTGCGCGATCAGGCACATCTTGTCCACGCCCAGCGCTTGCCGCGCGTCTTCGAAATCCTGCACGACGCGATCCAGATGGTAATCCTGCGCATCCGGCGACTTGCCCGAGCCGCGCTGATCGAACCAGACCATGGTCAGGAAGTCTTCGAGCTTGTCGGCGCCCATCTTCTCGGTGGACAGCGAACCCTGGCCCGGTCCGCCATGGATCAGCATGCACACCGGGCCGCGGCCGGCGACCTTCAGATACAACTCGGCGCCGTCGGAAGCCTTGATGCGCCGCTCTCCCGGCGCCAACGCGACGGACGCGGCAGGGGCCGGCGTCGCGGCGGGCGCCGCGGCCTGTTCGCGCGCGGCAGGCTGCGCGCAGGCGGCGAGGGCGAGCGCGAGCGGGATGCAGATCGTCGGCAGGCGCATGGGGTTCTCCGTTCGGGCTTGCCGCCACGTTAAACGGCGAGGCGCGAACGGGGGAATGCCGCAGGTCACGGAGCCAATCCGGCGTGGCCCGTACATCACGAATCTGTAACAATCTCCGCCTGAGGGGACACCGCGCGAACCCGCGCCCACAGCCAGCCTTTCGAGGATCCCGCCATGCCTTTGCCTCTTCGCGTTCCGTCGCACTCCGCCCGCTTGCGTCCGCTCGCGATCGCCGTCGCCGCCTTGTTGCCGCTGGCGGCGGCCGCGCAGGAAACTCCCGCTACCGCCGAAGCGAAAGCGCAGCAGGAGGCGGTGACTCTGGACGCCGTGCAGGTCACCGCGCAGCGCCGTGTGGAAAACGCGAAGGACGTGCCGGTGTCGCTGACCGCGGTCGACGGCGAAAAGCTCAACGTGCTCGCCTCCGGCGGCCAGGACGTGCGCTTCCTGTCCGGACGCGTGCCGTCGCTGAACATCGAATCCTCGTTCGGCCGCGCCTTCCCGCGCTTCTACATCCGCGGCCTGGGCAACACCGACTTCGACTTGAACGCATCGCAGCCCGTGTCGCTGATCTACGACGACGTGGTGCAGGAAAACCCGATTTTGAAGGGCTTCCCGGTGTTCGACCTGGACCAGGTGGAAGTGCTGCGCGGCCCGCAGGGCACGCTGTTCGGCCGCAACACGCCGGCCGGCGTGGTCAAGTTCGAATCGCGCCGTCCCACCCAGGAAACCGAAGGCTATGTGCAGGCTTCGGTGGGCACCAACGAGAGCGTCAACGTCGAAGGCGCGGTCGGCGGCGCATTGAGCGACCGCTGGTCCGCGCGCGTCTCGATGCTGTACCAGAAGCAGGACGGCTGGGTCGACAACACCTACGCGGCGGGTCCTGAAAAGAAGCTGGAAGGCTACGAGGAAATGGCCGCGCGCCTGCAGCTGCTGTACGACAGCGGCGACGGTTTCGAAGCGCTGTTCAACGTCCACGCGCGCGACCTGGGCGGCACCGCGCGCCTGTTCCGCGCCAACATCTTCAAGAAAGGCACCAACGATTTCGTCGATGGCTTCGACCGCGACAAGGTGTCGATCGACGGCCAGAACTTCCAGAAGCTGGAATCGCAGGGCGCCAGCGCGCGCCTGAGCTGGGACCTGGGCCGCACCACGCTGTATTCGATCACCGGCTACGAGAGCGTGGACACGCTCAGCCGCGGCGACATCGACGGCGGCTTCGGCGCGTCGTTCCTCGGCCCGGGCAATTTCGGACCGGGCAACATCCCGTTCGCGTCCGAATCGGCCGACGGCCTGCCCGACCATCGCCAGCTGAGCCAGGAATTCCGCATCGAATCGAACGAATGGGGCCGCTTCGATTGGCAGGCGGGCCTGTTCTATTTCGACGAAGACATCACCGTCGACAGCTTCAACTACGACTCGCTCGCCGGCGGCGCGCAGGCCGGCCATGCGGTGCAGAAGCAGCGCAACAAAGCCTGGGCCGTGTTCGCCTCGGGCGAGTACGACGTCACCGACAAGTTCAAGCTGCGCGGCGGCCTGCGCTATACCCAGGACAAGAAGGACTTCACCGCCAGCGTGCTCGAGGCCGCGCCGTTCGGCACGCCGGTATCGGGTCCGTTCCCGGTGCGCACCGACGCCAACGACGTCAGCTGGGATCTGAGCGGCACCTATGCGATCAATCCGGACGTGAACTTCTACGCCCGCGTCGCCAAAGGCTTCCGCGCGCCGTCGATCCAGGCGCGCTTGCTGTTCTCGCCGATGCCGTCGGTAGCCGATTCCGAGGAAGTGGTTTCCTTCGAGGCCGGCATCAAGGCCGACCTGTGGAACAAGCGCGCGCGGATGGGCTTCAGCGTGTTCCGCTACGACGTGAAGGACCAGCAGCTGGTCGCGGTCGGCGGCTCCAACAATTCGGCGATCCTGCTCAACGCCGACAAGAGTCTCGGCCAAGGCTTCGAATTCGATCTCGAGGCGTATCTGACCGACAACTTGCTGGTCACCTTGGGCAGCAGCTACAACGACACCGAGATCAAGGACAAGTCGCTGGCCGTCGCGGTCTGCGGCGCGACGTTCTTCGCCCCGCCGCTGTGCACGGTGACCAACCCCACCCAGCAACTGGCCAACGGCACCACGGTCGCCTTCATCGACGGCAACCCGCTGCCGCAGGCGCCGAAGTGGATCCACAACCTGACCGCGCGCTGGGGCGTGCCGGTCGGCGACGGCGAGTTCTTCGTCTACACCGACTGGGCCTATCGCGGCGAGATCAACTACTTCCTGTACGAAGCAAAAGAATTCAAGGGCAAGCCCTTGGTCGAAGGCGGCCTGCGCGTCGGCTACAACTGGAACGTCGGCAACTACGAAGTGGCGCTGTTCGGCCGCAACATCACCGACACCGAGCGCGCGGTGGGCGGCATCGACTTCAACAACCTCACCGGCTTCATCAACGAGCCGCGGATGTGGGGGTTGGAGTTCACCGCGAAGTTCTAAGAACGGATCGAAAAACGAAACCCGCCGAAAGGCGGGTTTCTTGCAAATGGAAGGCTTTGACTTTGTGGGAGGGGCTTCAGCCCCGACGCTTTCGTGTCGCGGCGAACTTCTCTCCAGAAAAGCGTCGGGGCTGAAGCCCCTCCCACAAAAGCCCCCTACAAAGCGCTACTCGACGGGATACAACCCGTCCTCGTAAGCCTGGCCGTGGTAGCCCTTGATGCCGATCGCCTGCGCCAGCGGACTGCGAGGATCCTCGCCCGCGCGCAGCCGCTCGAGGATGTGGCCGAAATCGTAGCGCGGCCGCCAACCCAACTCCTTGCGCGCCAACGCGTTCACGTACACGCGGTCCAGGCTCGGGAACATGCGCCAGCCGCGATGCGCGTACTCGGCCTCGTAGCCGGGCACGCGGCGCGCGAGCACGGCGGGCGCGTCGCGGCGCAATTCGGCGCGGTCTTCGTGTTCGAACGGCGTGGTCGCGCTGACGATGTAGCGGCCGAAGCCGATCTCCGGCGCGCGCGCGACCGCCAGCAGGTGCGCGTCGACGATGTCCTGCACGTCCACGCGCCGGTACAGCAATTCGTTGGCTTTGATGTTGCCGTCGGCGTAGGCGCCGCGCAGCGCGGGGTCGTCGTCCGGCTCGGGAAAGAAGCGCGAGGTGCGCAGCACCAGGCAAGGCAGCTTCTGCTTGCGCTGGAAGATGCGGCACAGGTCTTCGGCCGCGGTCTTGGTCGCGCCGTAGATGTTCTTGGCCACGGGCGCCACGTCCTCGGTGATCCAAGCCGCCGGTTCGCCCGCCGGCGGCACCAAAGCGTCGCCGAACGCGCTGGTGGTGCTGGTGTAGACGAAAGCGCCGACGCCGTTGGCCGCGGCCTCTTCCAGCAGGTTCAGCGTGCCGGTGATGTTGGTGTCGACGAAATCCTGGCGCGTGTGCGTAGCCACGTGCGGCTTGTGCAGCGTGGCCGCGTGCAGCACCGCCTGCGCGCCGCGCATGCAGCGGGCGACGAAATCGCGGTCGGCGACGGAGCCGACCGCATCGGTATATGGCGAAGGCGCGATGTCGATGCCCACCGCATCGTGCGCGGCGGCGCGCAGCGTGCGCATCAAGGCTTCGCCCAGATGGCCGGAGCTGCCGGTGACCAGGATCCGCATCGCGTCCGCTCCTTGCGAAAAGAAGCGGCGATTCTAGCTTCGCCGCGGCCGCGGCGTTAATCCTCGCGGCGCGGGAAACGCAGGACCACGCCGCGCGGCGGCTGCGGCTGCGGCCGGTTCCACAATACCGGCACGTCGCGCGGGCGTTCCGGTTCGAACTGTTCGCGTTCGATGCGCGCGGCCTCCTCGGCCATTTCCTCTTCGATTTCCCAGCTGTATTTGCGCCGCGGCGCGAGCGGATCGCTGCGCCGGAACAGGAACGCCGCGACCGCGCCCGCCAGCGCGCCGCCCAAATGCGCCTGCCAGGACACGCCGGCTTCGCGCGGCAGCACGGTCAGCAGCATGCCGCCGTACAACAGGAAAGCGATCATCGCCGCGGCGATTGCGGGCCGGTCGCGGCGCAGCAGGCCGAGCACGAACACCAGGAACATCAAGCCGTGGGTGACGCCGCTGGCGCCGAGATGTCGCGTCCCGGTTTCGCCCAGCAACCACGCGCCCAAGCCCGAACCGAGCCATAACAACGGCAGCGAGCGGATCGTGGCCTGCGGATAGACGCTGCCGGCCAGCGTGCCGAGCAAAACGAGCGCCGCCGCGTTCGCGGCGATGTGTTCGAAAGAGCCGTGCAGCAACGGCGCGGTCAAGATGCCGACCAAGCCGCGCAGCTCGTGCGGCGCCACCGCCCAAGCGCCGACGTCGAAATGCGGCTGGGCCAAGAACACGGTGGCGAGCAGCAGCACGAAACCCAGGCTCCACTTCAACGCGCGAACGATGCGCGCGCGGTCGAGCCGGCCTTGGGCCTTGGCGTCCAGCGGCGTCTCGGGCGTATGCAGGTGCATTCCGCCAGGATGGCGGCGATCCGGACGGATGCAAGGCCCTGGAACCCGCTCCTACGCGCCATTTGCCCCAGGCTTCGGCGGGCGCGCCAGGCTCAGCGCGATCGTGGCCGCCAATATCGCCAGCACCGTCGCCAAGGCCCAGAGCACCGGGATCTTGTAGATGTCCAATAGCAGCATCTTGGCGCCGATGAAGGCCAGCACCACCGCCAGGCCGTAGGGCAGCAGGTGGAAGCGTTCGGCCATGCCGGCCAGCAGGAAGAACATTGCACGCAGGCCCAGCACCGCGAACACGTTGGACGTGAGCACGATGAACGGGTCGGCGGTGATCGCGAAGATCGCCGGTATGCTGTCCACGGCGAAGATCACGTCGGTCACGCCGATCAGGACCAGCACTACGAAGAGCGGAGTGAACCAACGCACGCCATCGCGCCTCACGCTCAGCGCTTGGCCGTGATAGCCGTCCGTCAGCCGCAGATGCCCCCGCATCCAGCGCAGCGCCGGATTGCGTTCCAGATCCGGCGCCTTGCCGGCCGCGAACCACATCTTGATCCCGGTCAGCAGCAGGAAGGCGCCGAACACGTACAGCAGCCAATGGAATTTCGCCAGCAGCGCGGCGCCGGCGAAGATCAAGATCGCGCGCAACGCGATCGCGCCCAGCACGCCGATCACCAGCACGCGCTGGCGGTATTCCTCCGGCACGGCGAAATAGCTCATCAGCATCAGGAACACGAAGATGTTGTCGACCGCCAGCGACTTTTCGACCAGGTAGCCGGTCAGAAACTCCAGGCCGATGCGGTTGGCCTCGGCCGGCCCGGCCGCGGCGTTCGCGTACCACCACAGCGCGGCGTTGAAGAGCAGCGACAGCGCGACCCAGCCGATGCTCCAATACAGCGCCTCCTTGAACGTCACCCGGTGCGCGCCGCCGTGGCGCATCAGCAGCAGGTCGGCCAGCAGGGCGACGACGATCACGCCGGCGAAGCCGGCCCATAACCAAGGGTTGCCAATCGTGTCCATAGCGGTTCCCATGCGAGATTGAGAGAGCCGTCGGAGGGCCCTGGGAACCTGAACTCAAGCGTCGAGGGTTCGGTTCGGGGACATGCCTTCGCCAGCGCGGCGAAGGTCTCGCTCACAACCCTGGCGGGTTGCCGTGGGACCGGAGCGCGGAACGCTCGAAATGACGGCCTTCACGTCGGGAGCTACTCCCCTTCTCGGTCGATTGTGCGGATGCGGCCCGGTCCGGTCAATCGCGCGGATAAAATAGGTTCATGAATTCGCCGCTTCCCATCGTCCGCCTCAAAAACGCCTGGCGCTCCAGCCACCCTTGGATCTTCCAGAAACTGGTGGAGAAGCCCGTTCAGCGGCCCAAGCCGGGAAGCATCGTCGACGTGGTGGGCGTCGACGGTGAGTGGATCGGCCGCGGTTTCTACAACGGCCATTCACGGATCGCGGTGCGCATTCTGGAAACGGACCGCGACGTGCCGGTCGATGCGGCCTGGTTCGCGCGCAAGATCGGCGAAGCGGTCGCGCTGCGCCGCGAAACGCTGAAACTGGATGCGGTCTCCGACGCCTGGCGCGTGGTCCACAGCGAAGGCGACGGCATGAGCGGCCTGGTCGTGGACCGCTACGGCGACCTGCTGGTGGTCGAATTCTTCAGCGCCGGCATGTTCCGCCACCGCGAATGGATCTACGACGCGCTCAAGCGCGAATTCCCCGGCGCGCGCTTCTACAGTTTCGCCGACGAGCACGTGCAGAAGCAGGAAAGCTTCGATTTCCGCGGCACCGAAGCGCCCGCGCCGGCCGTCATCGCCGAATACGGCGTCAAATTCCGCGCCGATCCGGCCGGCGCGCACAAGACCGGCTTCTTCGCCGACCAGCGCGACAACCGCGAATGGCTGTCGCACCAGGCCGCCGGCAAGCGCGTGCTGGACTTGTGCTGCAACACCGGCGGCTTCGGCGTGTACGCGGCGGCGCGCGGCGCAACGGAAGTAGTCGGCATCGACATCGACCAGGACGTGCTGGACATCGCCCGCGGCAACGCCAAGTTGAACGACGTGCGGATCAAGTTCGTGCAGGCCGACATCTTCCCGTGGCTGCGCGACGCGGCCAACAACGGCGAAGCCTTCGACCTGGTGATCCTGGATCCGGCCAAGATGACCCGCGACCGCGAGCAGGTGATCCCGGCGCTGAAGAAATACCTGGACATGAACAAACTGGCGCTGGGCGTGGTCAAGCCCGGCGGCCTGTTCGCCACTTTCTCCTGCACCGGCCTAGTCAGCGAGGAGCAGTTCCTGGACATGCTGCGACGCGCCGCGTTCTACGCCAACCGCACCATCCAGGTGCTGAAAGTGGCCGGCGCGGGCGCCGATCACCCGTTCCTGGCCAGCGTGCCGGAGTCGCGGTATTTGAAGGCCGTGTTTTGCCGAGTCGTGGATTGATGCGGCGAGAGGTTGCGCCGGGCGTCTTAGCCGCTGAGAACGGCCGCGCTAAACTGGGGCATGACCGACGTTCTCGCTTACCTGCTGCTCGCCCTGCTCGCGGCGGTCTTGCTGCTGCAATTGGTCCAGTTGCTGCGCCGGGGCGACCGTAGCCTGGAAAGCGCCCTGCGCGACGAACAGCGCGAAGGCCGCGGCGAATTGCGCCAGCAGCTGGACAGCCTGTCCGCCGCGCAGGAACAGCGCATCCTGGGTTTCGGCAGCCTGCTCAACAGCATGGCGTCGAACAACGACCAGCGGATGGAGGACTTGCGCGAGACCCTCACCGAAGACGCGCGCAAGTCGCGCAGCGAGACCGCGCTGGCCCTGCGCGATTTCGCCGCCGCGCTGGACGCGCGCGTGGCCGAGCTTTCCCGCAACAACGAGACGCGCCTGGGCGAAATGCGCGCCACGCTCGAACAGCAGCTGCTGCGCTTGCAGGCCGACAACGCGCAGAAGCTCGAGCAGATGCGCGCCACCGTCGACGAGAAATTGCAGACCACGCTGGAAACCCGGCTCGGCGCCTCGTTCAAGCTGGTGTCCGAGCGCCTGGAGCAAGTGCAGCGCGGCCTGGGCGAGATGCAGCAGCTGGCGGTCGGCGTCGGCGATTTGAAGCGGGTGCTGGGCAACGTCAAGACCCGCGGCACGTTCGGCGAAGTGCAACTCGGCGCGTTGTTGGAACAAGTGCTCACCATCGAGCAGTACGAAACCAACTGCGTCACCGTGCCGGGGAGCAGCGAACGCGTCGAATTCGCGGTGCGCTTGCCGGGCACGCAGAACGACCAGCCGATCCGGCTGCCGATCGACGCCAAGTTCCCGCGCGAGGATTACGAGCGCCTGCTCGACGCGCAGGATCGCGCCGACGCCGATGCGATGGCCGCGGCGTCGGCCGGTTTGGAGCGGCAGGTGAAGGTCGAAGCCAAGCGCATCCGCGACAAATATCTCGCGCCGCCGCACACCACCGATTTCGCCCTGCTGTTCCTGCCCACCGAAGGCCTGTACGCCGAAGTCCTGCGCCGCCCTGGATTATTCGACGGATTGCAGCGCGAATTCCGCGTCACCTTGGTCGGCCCGACGACGCTGCTGGCCCTGCTCAACAGCCTGCAGATGGGCTTCCGCACGCTGGCGATCGAAAAGCGCTCGAGCGAAGTCTGGCAATTGCTGGGCGCGGTCAAGGCCGAGTTCGGCAAGTTCGCCGGCATCTTGGAGAAGGCGCACGGGCAGTTGGATACCGTGCAGAACAGCCTGAAACAGGCCGGCGTGCGCACCCGCGCGATCGAGAAGCAGCTGAAGGGCGTGGAGACGTTGCCGGGGGCTGAGGCGCAGCACTTGATCGGCGATGCGGTGCGCGACGACGAGAGCGAGTGATCCGCTTGCGTAGAGCGAGCTTGCTCCGCTGCTTGGCTTGTCTCCTTCCCCTTCAAGGGGAAGGCCGGGATGGGGATGGGGTTTACGTCGCGACTCGAAACCCATCCCCACCCAACCCTCCCCTTGAAGGGGAGGGCTAAGAACAAAGCAGCGGAGCAAGCTCCGCTCTACACAAGCTCAGTTGATATCGAAATTCGGATCCGTCGGCATGATCGGCATCGCATCGGCCGGCACGCTCGGGTTGTCTTCTTCTTCGCGCAGGTAATCGGGCAGGTCGCGATCCTGGTCTTTCTCGCGCCTGCTGTCGCCGAAGATCTGGTAGTTGCGGCGCTGGCTCCAGCCGTCGCGGAACAGGGCGTATTCGTCGGTGGCGCCGTCGCGCAGGCTGTCCAGCGGCAGCAGTTGGGCGCGCACGTCGACCAATTGCAGGCCTTGGGTGAAGATGCGGATCTTGTCGTTTTCGATCTGGCGGATCGGCGACAGCGGCGCGTCGCCGATCAGGCCGAAGGTGTCGCGCACGGTGCGCGGCCCGAACAGCGGCAGTTCGAGATAGCGCGAGCGCTTCCAGCCCCACACGCCCAGGGTCTGACCGAAATCCTCGCTCTTGTTCGGGATCTTGGCGTCGTCGGCCGGATCGAAGATGCCGCCGATGCCCAAGGTGGAATTGAGCAGGAAGCGGCCCAGCGATTGCGCGGCCTGCTTCGGCTTGCCCTGCAGCAGCGCGTTCAACGCGCTGACCGGCTGGCCGAGGTTGTTGAAGAAATTGCTGACGCCCAGGCGCATCGGTCGCGGCACGGCTTTCACGTACGCCTTCGCCAACGGCTTGGCGACCGCGCGGTCGACGCCATTGTTGAACTTGTGCATGCGCCGGTTGTACTTCTCCCACGGATCGTAGACCGCGGTCGATTCGACGCCGGGCGGCAAAGTGGGATCGGCGACCGGGTTGTACTCCTGGCTGCCGTACAGCGCGTCGAAATCCTGTTCCGCCGCGGTCGGCGCGGCGTTCGGATCCTGCGGCGGGAGCGCCGCGGCGTCTTGCGCCGCGGCGGTTTGCGGTGCCGCTTCGGGCGCGGTTTGCGCGTGCGCGCCGCCGCACAGGGCGAGCGCGAGGGTGAGCGCCGACAGGGGGATTAATGGACGCATCGGTTCAGTTTACCGGAGGCAGGGCCCGCCGTGGGGCCGGGCGCGTTAGGTATCGAAAGCCAGGTCGGGCGTCAGACGGTAGGCGGCGCGCAGCTCGGCCAGGCCGGGCGGGTCGCCTTCGACCCGGACGCCTGCGCCGATCCGCGCCGCCAACTCGGCCAGCAAAGCCAGACCGGCGCTGTCCACCTGGGCGACCGCGCGCAAATCCAGCCGCCGCGCCTGGCCGATCGCCGCCAGCGCGGCCGGCCACAGCGACGCGACCGCGGGACGGTCGAGCGCGCCGGCGAACGCCAGCGCATCGCCGTCGGCGCGCACGCCGGCGTCAGTCGTTGCCGGCATCGACTTTCATGCTGCCGGCTTTGAGTTCGGCGGCGACTTGGGCGATCGACTTCTGCGACAGCGGCGTATCGAACTGGGTGCGGAAGGTCTGCACGTAGGACACGCCTTCGACCATCACGTCGAACACCTTCCACTGGCCGCCGACCTGGCGCATCAGATAATCCACCGGCACCGGCTCGGCGCCGGGGCGCAGGAATTCGCTGGACACGCGCACGCCGCGTCCGCCCGGCAGCGCGCTTTCGGACTTCACCCTTACCTGCAGCTTGGCGTTGAAATCCAGCAATGCGGCGCCGTAGCGCTGCATCAGGTTTTCGGCCAGCGCGTCGGAGAACAGCTTCACGTCCGCATCGGACGCGCCGCGGCCGTGGCGGCCGAGTACCAATCGGCCGGAGTAGTCGCGGTCGAACATCTGGTTGAACTCGGTGACCATGAACTGGCGCAGCGCGGCGCGGTTCTTGGTGAACTCGGCGCGGCGGTTCTCCAGCGTGGTCAGGATGCGGGTGCTGTTGGTCAGCACCATCTGGCTGGGCGAATTCGCCTTGGCGGCGGCCGGAGCCTGCTGCGCGAACGCGGCGGTCGGCGCCACCGCGGCGACGGCCGCGGCGATCAGGATCGAAAGAACGGTCTGCTTCATGGGGTTTCTTCCGTGGGAGTCTGCTGGGGGGCGGGTGCGGTCTGCGGAGCCGTCTGCGGGGCGTTCTGCGCGCCCGCGGGAGGCTGACCGCCGCCGCCTCCGAACATGTATTTGCCGACCAGCTGCATCAGGTCGACCGCGGATTGGGTGTAGGCGATTTCGTCGCCGGGCTTGAGCGTTTCCGGATCGCCGCCCGGATTCAGCCCGACATAGCTTTCGCCCAGCAGGCCGCTGGTGAAGATGCCGGCGGTGGTGTCGACCGGCAGGTCCTTGTACCGGTTGTCGATGTCCAGGGTGACGATGGAGTCGAATTTGACCGGGTCAAGCTGAATCTCGCCCACCTTGCCGACGACGACGCCGCCGATCTTGACCGGCGCGGCCAGGCGCAACTGGCCGATGGTGCCGAAGCGGGCCTTCAGCGCGTAATTGTCGCCGCCGCCGAAGCCGAACTTGCCGTTGGTGGAGGCGATCGCCAGCACCAGCAGCGAGGCCAGGGCCAGCAGCAGGAAGGCGCCGACCGCGAATTCGAGACGTGGACCACGGATGGCCATAGCGTTAGCTCCGGAACAGCAAAGCGGAAAGTACGAAATTGAACATCAGCACCAGCAGCGAGGCGTTCACCACCGCGCGGGTGGTGGCGACCGAGGTGCCTTCGATGGTCGGCTCGGAATGGAAACCGACATAGGACGCGACCAGCGCCGCGGTGCCGCCGAATACGGCGGCTTTGAGGAAAGCCTGGCCGAAATCGTCGGCGAAATCGACGCTGTCCTTCAGCGTCTGCCAGAACGTGCCCGAGTCGACGCCGATCACGTGCACGGCTTCGAAATAGCCGGCGCTGATCGCCAGGCTGCAGAAGAAGGCGGTGAGCAGCGGCACGCACAGCACCGCCGCCCAGAAGCGCGGCGCGACGGCTTTCGCGACCGGGTCGATCGCCATCAGTCCGAGCGCGGTGATCTGGTCGGTGGCGCGCATCAAGCCGAGTTCGGCCGCGATCGAAGAACCGGCGCGGCCGACGAACAGCAGCGCGGTCAGCACCGGGCCCAGTTCGCGATACAAGCCCAGGCCCAGCAGCACGCTGACCTGGCTGGTGGCGCCATAGGTTTCCAGCGCGCGGTAGCCGAGCAGGGTCACCGACAGGCCGACGAAGGCGCCGCCGGCGGCGACGATGGGCAAGCTGCGCGCGCCGATCTTGTAGATCTCGCGCACCAGCTCGCGCCAGAAATCGGCGGTGGGCTTGGAGGCGCGCAGCACCGACAGCGAGAACAAGCCCGCCTGGCCAAGCGAACGGATCGACGAGAACGCGCTCATGCGGCCTGGCTCCGCGCGACCGCGTCGAAGGCGATCGGGCCGTCGGGCTCGCCGTTGAGGAACTGCTTCACCAGCGGATCCGTGCTGGCTTCCAACTGCGCCGGCGTGCCGGAGAAGACGATGCCGCCGTTGGCGATCACCACCGCGTGGCCGGCGACCGGCATGGTTTCGTGGACGTGGTGGGTGACGATGATGCTGGTCAGGCCCAGGGTGTCGTTGAGGCGCTTGATCAGGCTCATGATCACGCCCGAGGCGATCGGGTCCAGCCCGGTCAGCGGCTCGTCGTAGATCATCAGCGGCGGATCCAGCGCCAGCGCGCGCGCCAAGGCGACGCGCCGCGCCATGCCGCCGGACAATTCGCGCGGGAACAGATCGGCCGCGGCGCGCAGGCCGACCGCATGCAATTTCATTTCGACCAAGCGGCGGATCACCGGCTTGGGCAGATCGGTATGCGCCTGCAGCGGCAGGCCGACGTTTTCGGCGACGGTCAGATCGGTGAGCAGGCCGTTGCCTTGCAGCAGCACGCCGACGCCTTTGCGCATTTCCAGCAAGGCCTTCTTGGCCTGCGGCACCGGCTTTCCGAACACTTCGACCTTGCCCGCGGCCGGCGCCAGTTCGCCGGTCAGCGCCGCCAGCAGGGTCGACTTGCCGCTGCCGCTGGGGCCGAGCACGGCGGTGATGCTGCCGCGCGGCACGTCCAGCGAGATGTCGCGCAGCACGGCGCGGCCGCCGCGGTCGAGGCGGACATCGGCGAGGCGGACGATGGGCGTGTCGGCGGTCATTCGGGCGGGAGCGATCTTTATCTAAGGATCGGGCGCGCGCGGCGCAAAGGGGCGCAGCTTGGCGTCCGGCGGCTGAACAGGGTCATAGCGATGGCATTGTCGCAGGGGCGCAGCGGGGTCATACGCTTGTGATACTGCCTCAACGCGCCGTCGCGCGCTGCGAAAATCGGTTACGAGGGTCGGCATTCCGGCCGGGAGCGGTCTATCCCTTCATCCGGCTACGGTCGCCGGGGTTGTTTAAGAAATCTTTGGCCCGGGCCGTCTCGGCGCTCGCGACCGCGCTGCGGCAAGATAACGCATGTCTTTGCGCGCCGATTTCCGTCTCTACCACTCCAACGCCCTGGACGTGCTCGCCAGCCTGCTCGCCGAGCAGGTGGCGGCGCTCCCGGCCGACGGCGATTGGCTGCGGCCGGACATCGTGCTGGTGCCGCAGCATTCCATGCGCCGCTGGCTGCAGCAGACCCTGGCCGAGCACAGCGGCATCTGCGCCAACTTGATCTTCCTGACCCCGGGCGAGTTCGTCGACCTGGCGCTGGACGCCAACCTCGGCACTGCCGCGGACGCCGACCGCCTGACCGCCGACACGCTGCGCTGGCATCTGATGCGCGAACTGCGCACGGCGCCGCCCGAGGCGCTGCACGCCTTCGGCACCGACGCCGATCCGCTCAAGCGATGGTCGCTGGCGAACGCGCTGGCCGATACGTACGAGAAATACCAGACCTGGCGCCGGCCTTGGCTGCTCGATTGGGAGCGCGCGGCGCCCGCCGGCGATTGGCAGGCCGATCTGTGGCGGCGCATCGCGCGCGGCCGCCGGCATCGCGCGCGCCGCATCGACGACTATTTGCGCCGGGTCGAACATCCGCTGGGCCTGCCGCCGCGCTTGTTCGTGTTCGCTTGCCAGAACACTTCGCCCGACGTGCTGCGCGTCATCGCCAGCCAGGCGCGCGCGGGCGAACAGCATTTCTATCTGCACACGCCGGCGCGTGCGTTCTGGGGCGATCTGGATCGCTGGGCCTCGTACGCGCCCGCGCAAGACGACGATTTCCTCGGCGGCGAGGCGGATATTCCGCCCAATCCACTGCTCGCGGCCTGGGGCCAGGCCGGCCGCGATTTCGTCGCCGGCCTGGTCAGCGGCGAGAGCGTGGCGCCGTCGTTCGAAATCGCGCCGCATGCCGAGCCCGATGCCGCGACCTTGCTCGGACGCATGCAGCGCGACCTGCTCGACAATCGCGCGCCGCTCGCCGGGAACCAAGACGCGCGCTGGCCGCGCAGCGGCGTCGACGCCGGCGACGCGAGCCTGCAATTCCACGCCTGCCACACGCGCTTGCGCGAAGTGCAGGTGCTGCACGACCAGCTGCGCGCGCTGCTGGATGCGCCGGCCGCGCCGGGCCGGCCGAAGCTGCGCCCGCGCGACATCGCGGTGCTGGCGCCCGACATCGACGCCTACGCGCCGCACATCGAAGCGGTGTTCGGCGGCGCGCTCGGCAGCGATCGCGAAATACCGTACACGCTGGCCGACACCAGCCCGCTGGCCAACGCATCGCTCGCCGCCGCGTTCCTGCGCCTGCTCGAGCTGCCGCTGCGGCCGCTCACCGCCAACGACGTGATCGATCTGCTGGCGGTGCCGGCCATCGCCTCGCGCTTCGACCTCGATCAAGGCGACCGCGACGCGCTGCAGGCGCAATTGGAAGAAGCCGGCGCGCGCTGGGGCTTGGATGCCGCCGACCGCGCCCGCCACGGCGCACCGGCCGATGCCGCGTACAGCCTGGAATTCGCGCTGGATCGGCTGCTGCTGGGCCATGCTTCCGGCGACGAGGCCGACATCGGCGATGTCGCGCCCTGGCCGGAACTGGAGGGCCGCTCGACGGCCGCGCTCGACGGGCTGTTGCGCTTCCTCGCGGTGCTGCGCGAAAGCGGCGCGCGCATGGCGCAGGCGCATGCGCCGGCGGTGTGGGCGCGCGATCTGGAGCGGCTGCTCGAACAAGTCTTCGACCCCGAACGCGACAGCCCCGACGCCGCCGCATTGCGCCGGCTGCGCGACCGCATCGCCGGCTTCGCCGAAAGCGCGCGGCTGGCGGATTACGCCGCGCCGGTGGAACACGCGGTGGTGCTCGACCATCTGCGCGGCGAACTCGTCCGCGGCGATGCGCGCGCGCCATTCCTGTCCGGCGGCGTGTGCTTCGGCCTGATGGTGCCGATGCGGCTGATTCCGTTCCAGGCGGTGTGCCTGCTCGGTATGGACGAAGCTTCGTTTCCGGCCCGCGACGCGCGCGATCCGCTCGACCGCATCGTGCGCGACCTGGACACGCGCGAGCGCCGCATCGGCGATCCGTCGCGGCGCGACGCCGACCGCTATTTGTTCCTGCAACTCTTCAGCGGCGCCGGCCGCGTGTTCTATCTCAGCTGGTGCGGGATCGATCCGCGCGACGGCAGCGAGCGCGAACCGTCGGCGACGGTGTCCGAACTGCTCGATGCGGCGGCGCGCTACCACGCGGACGCGGACAAACCAGCGGTGCGCCGGGCGCTGGCGGTGCGGCATGCGCTGCAGCCGTTTTCGCCCGCCGCGTTCGGCGCCGCGATCGTGGACGAAGCGAAAGGCGATCCGCGGCGCTTCAGCTACGATGCGCGCTGGCACGACGCCGCGAGCGGCGCGCCCGGCACCTCTCGGCCGCCCATCTTCGCGCCCAGCCCGCTCGCGCGCGTCGCCGAGCCGGCCGAATCGCTGTCCATCGACCGCTTGCGCCGCGCCATCGCCAAGCCGCACGACATCTACCTGCAGGAAACGCTCGGCCTGCGCCTGCCGGAAGAAGAGCCGCCGCTCGCCGAATACGAACCCTTCGGCGCGCCCGCGCCGTTGCCGCGTTACGCGTTGCGGCAGCAGGCGTTCGGCGCCTGGCTGGCATCGGGCGAGCGCCCGGACGCCGCCGCGTTGCATGCGCACCTGCTCGCCCGCGCGCTGGTCGCGCCGGGCGCGGACGGGCGCGCCAGCGTGGAGGCGACGCTGGACGAGGTGCAACCGTTCGCGCTTTGCGCGCTGGAAGCGGGCTTCGAGGCCGCTTCCGAAACCAAGCCGATCGAAATCGCCGCGGGATCGCGGCTGCTGCAAGGCGCGCTGCGCGACGTGCAGAACGGCGGCGCGCTGCGCGTCGCGCTGCGGCCCGAGGGCCGCCACGGCGGGCATGCGCTGCGGCACGGCCTCGACCGCTGGCTGGCGTCGCTGCACGGCTTGCCGCTGTACGAAATCGCCGCGGCGAACGAAAAAACGGCGCCGACGCTGCGCACGCACCCGCCGTTGCCGAGGGCGCAGGCCATCGCCAACCTCGAAGCGCTGGTCGCTTTGCGGGAATCGGCGCTCGCCGCGCCGCTGCCGTTCCTGCCTAAGCCCGGCTACGTCTATTTCGCGGCGCTGGCCGAGAAAGGCGCGGACGGCGCCCGGCAGGAAGCGAAGAAGGCATGGAGCGGCAGCGACCGCACGTTCGCCGAAGCGGGCGCGACGACGCGTTTGGCCTTGCGCGGCCGCGATCCGTTCTTCGACGACGATGCCGCGCAGCGCGAGCGCTTCGCCCGGTTGTCGGTCGCCTTGTTCTCCGCGCTCGACGGCGATGCGCCGCTTGCGGTGGAGGCGCTGCGATGAGCGACGCGGTGCGCAATGTCGACCTGGAGCGCCGGGCGCTGCTCGAAGCGAGCGCGGGCACCGGCAAAACCTATGCCTTGGCCGGCCTGTTCGCGCGGGCGGTGATCGTCGAACGCCTGCGCGTGCCGCAGATCCTCGCCGTGACCTACACCATCGCCGCGACGCAGGAACTGCACGCCCGCGTCCGCTTGCGCCTGCAGCAAGCCGCGGAACTGGCGATGGCGTGGCGCGAAGGCGATCCGCCGCAGCGCGCGGACGACGCGCCGGAAACCGCGTTGCTGCGCGAATTGATCCACGCCGCGCTCCATCCCGCCGGAAAGGAAGGCGAGCCGCTGCCCGCGCTGCGCTTGCGCCTGGGCCGCGCGGTGCGCGACATGGATCTGGCGGCGATCACCACTATCCACGGTTTCTGCCAGCGTCTGCTCGCCGAACACGCGCTCGACGCCGGCGAACGGCTGGTGGCGAACGCATTGCAGCCGGACAACCGCGCCTCGCGAACGGCGCTCGCGGTCGAGCTGTGGCGCGCTTTCAGCGTCGATGCGGCGGACAGCGATTTCCTGCGGCGCGCGTTCGGCGACATCGGCAAGCTGACCGAAGCGATGGTGCCGCTGCTTTCGTTCGAACCCTTGCTGCCGGAAGCGCCGGCCGCACTGCCGGACGATCCGCGGCCGCAATCCGATGCCGCCTGGCAACGGCTGCGGGCCGCCTTCGCCGCGCACGGAGAAACGGCGCGGCTTGCGGTGTCGGCGGCGATCGACGCGAAGATGCTGCACAGCGGCCAATACAAAGCCGAGCACGTCGAAGGGCTCTGGACGTGGCTGGCGGATCGGACGCGCCAGGCCGCCGCTCCGGATAGCGCGCACGAAAAGTGCGGCAAATACACGCCGGCGGCGCTGGAAGCCGGAACGCTCAAAGCCAACAAGGGGCGCACGCCGCAATCGCCGTTGTTCGAAGCGATGGAAACTTGGATCGACGCGCAGCAACGCGTGCCCGTCTGGCGCGAGGCGGCCGACCTGCAACGGCTGCACGCGCTCCGCGCCGAAGCGAAGGCGCGCGACGCGGCGCGCAAGGCGGCCTTCAACGTGCGCGGTTTCGACGATCTGGTCGACGCCGTCTACCGCGCCCTGGCCGCGCCCGAGTCCCGGGATCGCCTCGTCGCGGCGCTGCATGCGCAGTATCCGTTGGTGCTGGTCGACGAATTCCAGGATACGGACGCGCGCCAGTGGGCGATTTTCGATGCGATATCGCGCGACGGCGGGCTGGTGCTGGTCGGCGATCCCAAGCAGGCCATCTACCGCTTCCGCGGCGGCGACGTGCATGCGTACCTGCGCGCGCGCGCGAACGTCGATCAGAGCGCCCGGCTCGAACGCAATTTCCGTTCGCGGCGCGGCGTGGTCGATACGGTCAATGCGCTGTTCGCGGATTTGCCCGCCGGCGAAATGGGCGCCGGCATCGGCTACGCGCCGGTCGAAGCCGCGAAGGGCGAAGACGGTCTGAGCATCGACGGCGAAACGGCGCCGGCTTTCGTTTTCCGGGCGCTGCCGCAGGTCGCCGGCGAAGGCGGCCCGCTGCGCGATCGCGACGCCGCCGAAACGATGGCTGCCGCGGCGGCCGCGTGCGCGCAGGCGATCCGCGACTGGCTGCAGCTGGCTGCGGACGGCCGCGCGTTGCGCCGCGACGGAGAACGGTCGCGTCCGCTGGAGCCGCGCGATTGCGCGGTGCTGGTGCGTCGCCATAGCGAGGCGCAGGCCGTGCGGGACGCGCTGTCGAAGCTCGGCGTGCCCGCCGTCGCCACGGGCAACCAAAGCCTTTTCTCCAGCGACGCGGCGCAAACATTGTTGACGTTGCTGCTCGCGTTGGCTGCGCCCGGCGACGAGCGCCGCTTGCGCGCCGCGCTGGCCTTGTTCCTGTTCGGCCTGGACGCGGCCGAGCTGCGCGCGCTCGACGACGACGGCGAGGCGCTGCGCCGCTGGCAAACCCGCTTCGAACATTGGCGGCTGCGCTGGCAGCAGCATGGCCCGCAAGCGATGCTGACCGACGTGGCCGCGCAGCAGGCCGCGACGGTGCTCTCCTTCGCCGACGGCGAGCGTCGCCTCACCCACCTGCTCCAGCTCGGCGAAACGATGCAGGAAGCGAATGCCGCGCAGCTCGGCCCGCACAGCCAGGTCGACTGGCTGCGCGCGGCCATCGACCGCGCCGACGACAAGGACGAAGCGCAGTGGCCGCGCCTGGAATCGGATGCGAGCCGCGTGCAGATCCTCACCTTGCACAAGAGCAAAGGCCTCGAATTTCCGCTGGTTTTTCTGCCGTTCGCCGGCGTCGGCCGCAACGCTTCGTCGAAATCCGGCTTCATCGCCTACCACGACGATGCCGACGAACGCGTCCGCCAATGGAAGACGGACGACGCGCACGGCGCGGTGCCGTGGAAGCAGGCCAACGGCCGCGCCCAGCAGGAGGAATCCGAAGAGGACATGCGCCTGCTGTACGTGGGCTTGACCCGCGCGATCGATTTTCTGTGGACTTGCGGTGGCGCCGTATTCGCGAACGGCAAGTCGGCGCTGTTCCGCTTGCTGGGCGGCGCGCAACCCAGCGCATTTCTGCGGCACGAACTGGGCGATCGTTTGTACGTCGACGATCGCCCGCTCGATCCCGAGGACGTCATGCGCTTGCGTGCGGCCGCGGTTGCGCCGACCCCGCCGCCGCGCGTGCCGCAAGGGCCGCTCCGGCGCGACTGGTGGATCCATAGCTTCAGCCAGCTGCATCGCCAGCGCCCGCACGGCGTCGCCGCTTTGGTCGAGGAAACCTCGGCGGGCGACGAAAGGCCCAGCGCGGATTGGCCGCTCGCGGCGCGCGCGTTTTCGGGCGAACGCTTCGGCAACACGCTGCACTACGCGTTGGAGCATGCGAATTTCGCCGCCTGGCGCGATGCCGAGGGCGTGCCGGACGGCGAAACCGACCTGCTGCGCCGCGCGCTGCGCAGCCAGGGCTATCGCGAGGACCAGGATGCCGACGGCATCGCCGAACTCGCGCCGCTGGTTCGCGCCACGCTGCAGGCGACGCTCTCGGCAGGCGATCTCCACTTCCGCCTGTGCGACCTGCCGCCCGCGCAGCGCATCGCCGAGCTCGAATTCCATTTCACCCTGGACGATGCGGACGGCGCCGCGCTGCTGGCGCTGCTGCACGCGCACGGTTTGACTTCGGATCGTCGCGATTTCGGGGTCTGGCCGCGCTTGAACGGGCTGATGAACGGCAAGATCGATTTGATCGTCCGCGCCGACGGCCGCGCCTTCGTGATCGACTACAAGTCCAACTTCCTGCCCGATTACGGCGAGGCGTCGCTGCAACGGGCGATGGCCGCACACGAATACGATCTGCAGGCGCTGCTGTACGCGGTCGCCGTGCATCGCTGGCTGCGCTTGCGATTGGGCGACGCGTACCGTTTCGAGCGCCATTTCGGCGGCGTGCGTTATCTGTTTTGCCGCGGACTCGATCCGCGCCATCCGCAGCGCGGCGTCGTGACGCCAGCATTGCCGCGCGAACTGATCGAAGCCGCGGATGCGTTGTTGTCGAACGGGAAGCGCGCATGAGCGTCAGGCGCCGGACCGAACCCGCGGATCGCGAGACCTTGCGCGCGGTGGACCGCGCCTTCGCCGATGCGTTGCGCCGCCAGGATCGCGCGCGCGGCGCCGATACCGACGAACGCGTGCTGCAGGCGGCGACGCTGGCGTCGTTCGCGGTGGGCGAAGGCCATGCGGCGTTCGACCCGGCGCGACCGCAGCTGCTGATCGACGACGGCCGCCCCTGGCCGGAAGCCAGCGAATGGCGTGCGGCGCTGGCCGCTTCCCGATGGATCGATGCGCCTGCGGCGGACGCGGCTTCCGATCCGGCGAAGCCGCTGACGTTCGAAGGCGGCCTGTTGTATTTGCGCCGTTACCGCGAATACGAGCGGCGCCTGGCCGCGGGCTTGCTGCGTTTGGCGCAATCGGATGCCGCGCCGGCCGATGTGCGCCCGCTCGCATCGCTGTTCGCCGCACTGTTCCCGCAAGCGCGCCAAGGCGATTTGCAGGCGCGCGCCGCGGCGCTGGCGCTGCTGCGCAAGCTGTTGTTCGTCACCGGCGGACCGGGCACGGGCAAGACCACCACCATCGCGCGCCTGCTGGCGCTGTTGGCGGCGCAAGCGCGCGAAACCGGCCACGCCGCGCCCCGGATCGCGCTGGCCGCGCCCACCGGCCGCGCCGCGGAACGGATGGCGCAAAGTTTGGCGAGCGCGATCGCGCAGATGCGCGCGGCCGGCATCGACCCCGCGCTGTGCGACGCGCTGCCCGCCGAAGCGCGCACGCTGCACCGCTTGCTCGGCCCGGTCGGCGACACGCCGCGCTTCCGCCACGATCGCGACAATCCGTTGCCGTTCGATGCCGTGGTGGTCGACGAGGCATCGATGGTCGACTTGCCGCTGATGTGCAAGCTGGTGGAAGCCGTCCCCAGCGGCGCGCGGTTGATCCTGCTCGGCGATCGCGACCAATTGCCGTCGGTGGAAGCCGGCGACGTGCTGGCAGCCATCGTCGATGCCGCCGGCGAAGACGAAACGCTCGCGCCGGAAGATGCCGCCGCGCTGGCGCCGTTGCTCGGCGCACCGCCGAAGCGCGGCGCCTCCGTCGCGAACGACAGCGAAGCCGCGGCGCGGCAGATGTCGCTGTTCGTGCGCGCCACGCCGGCGCCGTCGGCGTCGCCGTTAGCCGGCCATCGCGTGCAATTGCGCCGTGGCTATCGGCAATCGCAGTCGCTGGAACTGGCGCCGTTGGCCGAGGCTGCGCGTCTGGGCGATGCGGACCGAGTGCTGTCGCTGCTGGGCGGAGGCTTGCGCGGCGTCGCCTACCACGCCGGCGCGACCGATCCGCTCGCCGCCTCCACGCGCGAAGCGCTGCTGACGCCCTGGCGCGAACTGACGGTGCTGGACGATCCCGCCGCGGCGCTCGAACGCGCCGCGCGCCAACGCGTGCTGTGCGCACTGCGCGACGGCGCGCAAGGCGCATCGCGCTTGAACGCGCGCATCGAAGAAGCCCTGGCCGGCGCCCAGCGCGAGACTTATTTCCACGGACGTTTGCTGCTGGTCGCCGAGAACAGCTACCGCCACGGCCTGTTCAACGGCGACATCGGCGTCTGCCTGCGCGGCTCCGACGGCGCCGCCGTCGCCTGGTTCGGCGGCGCCGCCGGCGTCCGCGGCTTCCACCCCGCCACCCTGCCCGCGCACACCGGCGCCTTCGCCGTCACCGTGCACAAAGCGCAAGGTTCCGAATTCGACACCGTATGGCTGCAAATGCCCGCCGTGGACACCCGCGTCGCCTCCCGCGAATTGCTCTACACCGCCATCACCCGCGCCCGTAATGCATTGCACCTGTGCGCGGACGAAACCGTGCTGCGCGCGGCGCTGGCGCGACATGCGATGCGGGTTTCCGGGTTGGCGGGGCGGTTGAAGGCACGCGTCGCTAGCGAACACTAGGCCTTGCGCCGATACCTATATGTATAGCTGAGTCAGGCGACTTCTTATCAATCTCTTTGCAGATTGATCGAGGTGGCCACAGGTTTCTTTCGTTGCCGTCTTTCCAGTTCCAACGCATGGAAGAGGCGGAACGATGGACGAGGCTTCGGTCACCACGTTCTTATTCGATGGATTTAAGGCATTCCGCGGCGGGCCGCTGGACGATGCAAGCGGATACGTCGTTTTCCGTGTCCTCTACGAACATCTCGACGGCATGGTCCGGCAGTTCGGCATCGATCTGTTCGGTCGGTTCCTGACCTGGGTCGGCACCGCCGCGACTACCTTGTTGACGCTGTGGTTCCTGGTCGAAGGATTCCAAATCCTCATCGGCCGCTCGCAGCGCTCAATGACGGCTTTCGTGACCGAGACGACGCAGGCGCTGGTGATCACGACCATCGCCACCGGGGCCTGCCTGGGCGGCGGTTCGCTGTACGAATGGGTCGACCATGACCTGGGCCAAATGGTCCACCGCGTCATCACCGGCCAGACCGGCGATGTCTTCGAAGGCATCGACCGGATGCTGGGTTACATGCAGATGGCCTTCGGGTTCATCGACGAAATCCAGGCCGGCGACAACGGCGCTCTGCTTGATGCCAAGGATAGAAACATGGGCTTCGTCGCCGTAGGCATGGGCGGCCCGGCCATCGTCGCCGGCGCCCTGCTGCTGATGTACAAGCTGATGCTGGCGCTATGCCTGGGTTTCGCGCCCTTGTTCGTGTTGTGTCTGCTGTTTCCTCAGACCAAGGCGTTGTTCTGGGGTTGGCTGAACCACTTGGTCGGCGTGCTGTTCGCTTTGTCGGTACTGCACGTCATGGCCGCGATCGCCGTGAACATGATCTGCGCCGTGGCGGCGACCTTCTGGACAGCCAAGCTGACCGGCGCGTCGGTGGAAGGCATCAACAGCCTGGCGATGCAGCAGGGCGGTTTGGGACTGATCTTGACCACCTTGATCATCGGCGCACCGGCGGCCGCAGCTAAGTTCTTCAAGGGGCTGTTGGGGGATTTCAACCCGTATTCGGCGTTCGGCCAAGGTGCGGCAGCCCACACCGGTACGGCGCACGCCCCTCAACCGCACATGCATGCACGTTCGCACACAGACCCAGGCGAGCGCCAGCAGGCGCCTGTGCAGACGCATGCGCATCGCGTACCTGCGTCCACGCATACGGTCGCGCATGAGGATCGGGTTAAGCCGGCCGAGGATACGCGGTCGTTCTTGGAGCGGTATCCGAATGCGACAGCTTCGTTGGACAACCGAACCGGGACAGGCGATTCGTTGCCTGCGCAACTTGTGGCTCTACGCGATAGGGGCGCTGTAGCAAGCACTGTATTTGGTGACAAGGTAGATCGCCTGATAGGCCTTTCGGCAACGCTTCAGCAAGACCTTCTTCAACTACAAACAAAGCACTGGAAGATTGTATATGGCGCACCAGACAAAGGTTCAATTACGGACAGAAGCACCGACCCGCCATCAATAATTATTGATGGACGCTGGAAGGGCAACGACAAAGAAACCTTACGCGCGCTCGTGCACGAAATTGGGCATGCAAGTTACCCATACAAGCCCGACTATTCGTCACGTGAGGCGTACATTCGTGGCGCGTTATGCGATGAGGCCGCAGCCATGGTTAAGAACATTCAAATAAGGAGAGAAATACTGGAATCAACCAATGCGCAGACTGATATCGGTTTGAATGGAACCGCGGTTAATCACGAAAAATATAACGCCGCCTACGATCAGTACTTATTAGATAAAGATGAAGTCAAGTTACGAACGTCAATCGGCAATGTATTCGGAGATCATGAATACGTTTCCGTAAGAAAAGGCGCCAAGAAGAGCTACCGAGAATACTATGGAGAAGAGTATGACCTTAGGTACGGTCGTTAGAAGATCGGCAATTACGGCAGTTTTTATATCTTTCGCAGCGGCGGCGGCAGATAGCTCCCAAGACATCAATACATCCAGCAGGCAGAGGCTATGGGTGCTATTGGATTCTATGGGGCAAAACATGCCGCTGACGAAACCCTCTTTTGAAAGCGTTCTGAATGTTTCTACTTATGAAAGGGAGGAGGAACACCGTGACGGTATTGTTTTGATCGGTGAGCCTCACGCCCTTAGCAACTATCTAGGTGTGTCAGACCTGAAGCTTCAGCTCGACAATGAACATAAATTTCGCCATGCGAGTCTAACGGTTCACGGAGCGTGCATAACGTACAAGGAAGTCAAGAAAAAATATGGCCCACTTGTCATCGTAGACTCTCCAAAAGGGCATACACCGTTCGACGACACAATCGCCCAATCAATCCAGCCATGGGGCAGCTACTATTTCGTGTTCTTAGATATAGCTGCGGATTGCTTGCACTCAGTGGCGCTTAGCCCTCGAAAAGAAGAGGGGATTTAGAACCTGTAGCGGGTTCAACTACTCTGTGCGCGCCGATTGCACTGCCTCGGGTAAATACTGGCGCCGCGCTGGCGGCATGCGGTGCGGGTTTCTGGGTTGGCGGGCGATTAAAAAGAGTCGGCCGCTAGCACGTACGAAGAGCCTACCTGGATTGATCCGTAACCAGATGTCCGCTCTTGGCAAGAACCAGTCATCGATACGACAGCAGGTGACTAGGGTCGAGCACCGGCACGTACTAATGCCTCTTGGAGACGCCGAGAAACGTGCTCCGGTAGTGCGTCGAGTCGCGCGGCCACCTCAGTGAGGTACGCAAGGTCGAACCCTGCTATGCCGTCGGACAGGTAGATCAGCAGCTGTGCAGTAGCCTCCTGGAAACGAGTGACCAGATCACTGGCGCGTAACTCGAACAAGACGTGATTGTGTTCCCCGGGCAGCGCCGGCATGCGAGTCGCCAGCTGCACACCCGCCGGAAAGTGCACGCCCAAATGGGGAAGCCACTCGACCATTTCCCGGCACTCCCTCGGAGCAAGCGGCGCGAGCACGCCCTGGAGCCGTTCCTGCCAATAGCGAGAGAGCCAACCCTCCCAAACCTTGTCGACTCCCTGAGGATCCAGCTGCCGCAGCATGTATTCGATCTGCGATGCAAACGTAGTTCGATTTTCCTCCGTGCCGTGCTGGAATAAATTCGGGAGTAGTTGTTGCAGCGGGTTGTCGACGTGGAAGACACACAGGGCTGCATAGAACTCGATCAGTCGCGCGCGATGTTCCGGCAGATCCGCAGGAGCTCGCGCCACGGCCTCCAGGAAAGCGGGCAACAACGCATTAACTAACGGGGGATAAAGTCGCCCCCAAGATAGAAAGCCATGCCATGCTTGCGCGAAGATCCGCGAATCAGCGTCCTGGAACAGAGGTATCAAGTGCTCCCGTGCCCACGCCTCGTCGAGCCGAAATAGGAAGGCGGCTTGGCTCGCTAATATGGAACGTGCATGCGCTCCTTTCGACGTCGGATCGTGGATGGCTTCGGTAAATCGCTCGCGGTAATAAGGAGGCATCGCCCAATCCGTGCCCTCTTTGCCCTTCAGCGTGAGCGAGAGCGCGGCGAGCCAGTACTCGACCAGCACACCACCTGATCGGTTGATGGCCCGTGTCAGCCAGTCGTTGTCGAAGTCGGCATCGTCGTCGGATTCCAACGCGGCCCAGAGGTGCTCTGCGATCGGGTTCGCGATCTCCAGCAATTCTGACGCGAACGGCTTGCCGCCATCCTTGACCAGCCGCAGCAGGGCATCGGCGATGTCCCGGGTATGTTCGGTATGCAAATCATTGCGAGCGGCGGCTTCGAGCAGGCGACGCCATTGGGTACTGTCCAGTTCTGCGTCCTGGAATCCCTGCAACGTCGCTGACCACAAGTCGGATGACCATAGTGCCCGCTGCTCCAGCTCGGCGACCAGCCGAAAGCCCCAGTCGGGGGCCGACTTGGCAACATCCCGCACTGCCGACAGCAGTCCCTCGCGACTGGGACCATCGAAGTCGGTGCCTTTGAATTCCAAGAGAGCGTCGAGCTGCTCACTTGGTGGCTTCGCGACCAATTGTTCGGTTGACCAGGGGCTCTTTGACCCGACCCACCCTCCGCCCATCCAGTGCGTTAGGTCTGGATGCTCGGAGACGATCCACTGCGGAAAACGCGCACGAATGGGCGCCAGAACGGCCTCTGCGAGCGCACAGTCTGGCTTCGCTGCCAACAACCACGATAACCAGTCGAACTGGAAGCGCTGAGCGTGTATTTCGGCCGGCCAGTTGTCAGCATCCTCAAAGTTGGTGGTCACGATGGCATCAATCAATGCCTGCCGCGCGGCGTCCGTAGCGTCTGGATAGCTGAGTGCCGCCAAGCGATGAACTTCATGGTGCTCGGCGAGCGAATCAAGTTCAAAATGCGACCGAACCCACGCGAGCCGTTCGTCTGCCGACTTGCGGGGGTGCGACGTCACGACGTGCACCGCCAATCGCCGAAACAAGGGAACCTTTGAACTCGACAGATACTCGATCCGTGCATCGAATTGCGCGAGGTGATTTGCCCCGAGCCACTCCATGGCATCACGCGCGGCATCGATGAGCACGTCCGACGCCTCGGTGTAGCGATCCTGCTCATGAGGCTCGATCGCGGATCGTCGATAGCTCATCGAATCCCACTTGTCCCGCGCACCTGACCACGCAGTCAAATCCACGTGCATGCGCTCGAATCGATAGATCAGCCCAGACAGCAAAGGCTGAGCCAGCTCAGCAAGATGTGGTTGTATCTGATTTTTGTAGACCTCGTTCAATAACCAGTGTTCGGTTCGGAGCGCGCATTCTGCGGTTAACCGAGAACGCTCTTCGTCGTCATCGGTTTCCCGCCAATCGTAGCCGCGCTTGAGCTCAAACTTGTGGGTGCACATCTGCAAAAAGACTGACAGCGTATCGTCAATCAAGCCAAGCGCCTCACAACGTTCCGCAAGCCACATAAGCACGTGGCGATCTGCCCTTTCTGGCGTGCTCCCGAGCAGCAGCAGGATCCAGCGTCGTAGCATGGCGGGTTCGATCAGCTTATTCTTCTCTAGTCCAAGCTCTCGACCAATGGCACTCCAAAGTACGGGATTAAGCTGGAGGCCGTGTCCCGCGATGAGCTCGAAGCATTCGTCGAAGTAATCAATCGCATAGTGTTTGGCGAGCCAGAAGGCCAGCTGGACTTCGCGCTCGCTAAGCTCGCTTGGCCGGAACAACGCTTCCAAGTGCTTCCTGCCGTCCAGCCACTTAGGCCATGAGACATCGCGTGCCACGTCAGTGAACAAGCGGCATGTAGATACTTCTCTCAGCGCTTGCTCGATCTCACCGACCAACTCGGGGTCAACTGGTGGCGCTCGGCCAACCAGCTCCAACATCCGTGACTGCCATTCAAGCGTCCCACGCGCGCCCCGTTCGGCAAGCTTTGCCACGCCCTCGTAGAGCTCTCGAAATGCCTCGGCGCCTTCGCCCTTGACGAACCGAACGGGTTGGACTCCGAGAAGGTTCCACTTCCCATCAGTCTCCGTCAGTGCGTATCGCCCTGCTGAACCGTCAGCCGGCAGCGCCCTGGCCAGGTAGTTCATGACCATGTCGTCGTGGCTATAGCCGACGAACAGAACGGTATGGGTGCGAAAGACGTCCAGCAGAAAGCGGCGGGCCCATCCCTCAGTCAAGTAGGCGCGGCCAAAATCGGCATCGGTGAGTACGATGCTGGATGCGCGCGGCAGGGCGCCGTGTACATGCACGATGCCCTGGAAGTCGTAGCCCAAGGGCAGCGCGGGCGCTCGGTAAACTTCTGGCAAGTTGCCATAGACCTCTTGCGCCGCTGTCTCAAAGTGGAGGTCGAAGTTCGTGGTGACCAACTTGATGCGATCCGCTGCACCGAAGAGGCTAATGAGATCGCGATGCAGGTCATTGGGGGCACTGCCTTCCGGTGAGAGCAGTTCCATGGCGCGCTGGTGAACAGCGACTCCCTGGTGCTGTAGCACGCCAAGGAACCGGTCGAGAGGAAGATCTGGTGCCAGTCCAGTGTTGCGGGCGATCTTCTCGGCGAGCTTCCAGAAGCTATCTAGATTCGAAGGCGGCCCCATCGAGACGCCGGCGCCCGCAAACACGACGAGCTTGCCGTCCTTGATCGCATCAAGGATACGGTCGTCGAAGTCGAGGTTTCCTAGTCGCGGCATGCCTAACGGGCTCCTGGCAGAACCACGCTCAGATTATGTCAGGACACTACGCTGGTTCGAAGACCAGGCAAGCAGCCACGACCGGCCCAGCGCGTCTCAGGCTTAAGGTGGCGACGGTGCACGTTCAAGGCCCAGAGCCTTCGGATCATCCCGTCGTCTTGAACGTGACAGGGCGTCCACTTTGGAAGCGGACGTGGTGATTGGATACGCCCGTGGCGTCACCGCACGGCTACGTAGTTCGGGCTTTCGCCTTCCTAATCTGAAGAAGGTTGATGCGCTCTATCTACTCAACCAACGCCTCATCCTCATCATCCCGCGTAGTTCCCACCGGCTCCGCAGCCTTAACCTTGCCCGCGGGCTTCTTCGCCACCTTGTCCAGCTCGGCCTTCATCGCGGCGACGGAGGCGCGTTCGGCTTCCATGCAGCGGCCGCGCGCGTCGGGGCATAGGATCTGCATGTAATCGGCGTCGAAGTTGAGGCGTTCGACCAGGAAGTCGACGAACGCGCGCACCTTGGGCGAAGTGACCTGGCCGCGCGGGAACACCGCGTTCAATTCGTATTCCGGTCCGGTCCATCCGGCCAGCACGCGCTGCACGTAGCCTTGCTCGGCGTAGGCCTTGACCATGATGTCGCTGGCCAGCATCAGGCCTTCGCCGCACAGCAGCGCGCCGCGCACGCCGGCGGGGTCGTTGGCGACCATCACCGGATCGATGCGGTATTCGGACGTCTTCTCGCCGTCGTTCAACGGCCAGTAGTAGTGGCCGTTGCGGTGCATCTTCTGCATGCCGAGGGTGCGGTGGTGCTGCAGATCGTCGGGATGCAGCGGTTCGCCGTGCCGTTCGATGTACGCCGGGCTGGCGTAGATCTGGGTGCGGAACGTCGACAGCTTGCGCGCGACCAGATTGGAATCGGGCAGGCTGCCGACGCGCAGGGCGACGTCGATTTCCTTGTCGATCAAATCCAGCGGTTCGTTGCTGAGCAGCATCTCCACCCGCACTTCGGGATGGCGCGCGTGGAATTCGCCCAGCAGCGGCGCGATGCGTTCGATGCCCAGCGAATACGGCGCGGTGACGCGCAGCCAGCCGCGCGGCCCGCCTTGCAACTGGCCGACGGCGCTTTCGGCTTCGTCGAGTTCGCGCGCGATGCGCTGGCAATGTTCGTAGTAGATGTTGCCGGCTTCGGTGAGGCCGAGTTTGCGGGTGGTCCGGTGCAGCAGTTGCGCGCCCAAGCGCGTTTCCAGGTCCTGCACTTTGCGGCTGACCGTGGTCTTGGGCAGGCGCAGGGATTTGGCCGCGGCGATGAAGCTGCCGTGCTCGACCACTTTGACGAAGATCAGGGTGTCGTTCAGATCGCGGGCCATCGATGGCCTCCTGAGAGTGGGGGTGGGCCCATTGGCCCATCTCGGGGACAATTATTCCCCGATTCAGTGTCTAATCAAGTGGCCTCCACGCGACTACTGTGTATCGCAACCCGATACCCGGTGGCCGCCATGCTTACCCCCGCCCAAGCCCGCTTCATCTATCTGCCCGTTGCCCTGGCGGCGCAGGCCCTGTTCGTCGTCCTGATGGCAATCCTTATGCATCAATGGTTTGCCCTGGACGGCAAGGACTCCTGGCTGGTCGCCGGCGTGATCTCCGTGCCGTCCTCGATGCTGGTGCTGCCTGCTGTCGGCGCCCTGTTGGCCTGGCTCAGCCGGGACCACATCATCCCATTCACGGGAGAAAAAATCCCGGGAGCGGGACAATGAAATCCGCCCTGATTGTCCTAGGCGCCACGGGTATCGTCGGCTGCGGCGTCGTCCAGGCCGCGCTGGCCCATGGCTGGCCGGTGGTCGCGGTGGCCCGCGATACCGAGGCCTTGGACGCTTTGCGCGCCCGCCACGCCGGCGCGGACTTGGTGACGATCAGCGCACCGATCCTGGTCGAAGCCGACGCCGCGAAGTTGGCCGAACGCTTGCGCGCGCTGGGCCGCCCGTTCGGCGGCGTGGTCGCGACCATCTGCGGCGGCAGCAAGCGCGGCCGCCTGCTCGATCAGCCGGCCGACTTCTTGCGCCGCACGCTCGACGAAGACCTGCTGCCGCACCTGGCCGCAGCGCGGCATCTGCTGCCGCTGCTGGCCGCTTCCGATCGCGGCGGCGGCTACGTGCTGATCGGCGGTCCGGGCGGCGAACATCCGTGGGCCGGCTACGGCCACGATTCGATCGCCGCCGCCGCGTTGCGCATGCTCGCGCGCGTGCTGCACGACGAAGCGCGCGCCTACCCGGTGCGCGTGCAGCTGCTCGCCGTGGATTCGCCGCTGCGCACCGAAGCGAACAGCAAGCACGCCTGCTCGCAATGGCCGAACGCGTTGGCGGTCGGCCAGCGCGCGCTGGCCCTGCTCGAACGCTCCGCCGCCGCGCCCGCCCACGCCGTGGTGCGTTACGCGCCGCGGCCGATCGGACAGACGCTCTGGTCGGACGACATCGACCTGCCGGTCCTGACGCCCGACAACGAAACCGAAACCGCCGCCGCCGAAACGTGCGCGCAAACGCAAAACACGGATAGCGACGCCGGCCTGCTGCCATCACGCTGTCTGCAGGACGCGCGCACGCTGTTGCACCAGATCACCGCCAAGAAAACCAACCAGGAACCCTCCCCTCGATGAACGCTCCCCACAAGAACCAATCCCGTTCGGGTACGCGCTACACCCTCGCCTCGCTGGCGCTGAGTGCGCTGGTCGCGGCGGTCATCGCCGCCTGCAGCAGCCAAGCCGCGCCGGGCGAAGGCGCCGGCATGCCGCCGCCGCCGGAAGTCAGCGTCGCCACCGTGCTGTCCAAGCCGGTCAAGCAATGGGACGACTTCACCGGCCGCGTCAGCGCGATCGAAACCGTCGAATTGCGGCCGCGCGTCAGCGGCTACGTCGAACGCGTCGCCTATCAGGAAGGCCAGGAAGTGCATAAGGGCGATCTGCTGTTCGTGATCGACCAGCGCCGCTACCGCGCCGAACTCGCCCGCGCCCAGGCCGACCTGGAACGCGCGCGCAGCGAAGCGCGCCTGGCCCGCAGCCAGGACGTGCGCGCGCAAACCCTGCTGGAAGCCAAGGCGATCTCGCGCGAAGAGTTCGACACGCGCAAGGCCGCCACCGCGCAGGGCGACGCCGGCGTCCGCGCCGCCGAAGCCGCCGTCGCCAGCGCCCAGCTCGATCTGCAGTTCACCCAGGTGCGCTCGCCGATCAATGGCCGCGCCGGCCGCGCGATGGTCACCGAAGGCAATCTGGCCCAGGCCGATTCGACCCTGCTGACCACGCTGGTGTCGCAGGATCCGATGTACGTCTACTTCGAAAGCGACGAACAGAGCTTCTTGCGCTACCAGGAACTCGCTCGCAAGGGCGAGCGAGTGAACAACAAGAACCCGGTGCGCGTCGGTCTGGCCAGCGAGCAGGGCTATCCGCACGAGGGCGTGGTCGACTTCATCGACAACCAGGTCGATCCGGCCACCGGCACCATCCGCGCCCGCGCGGTGCTGCCCAACCCGGACCGCGTGTTCACCCCGGGCCTGTTCGCCCGCGTGCAGCTGGAAGGCAGCGCCGAGTTCAAGGCCATGCTGATCGACGACAAGGCCGTGCTCACCGACCAGGACCGCAAGTACGTGTACGTGCTCGGCCCGAAGAACACCGCGGTGCGCAAGGACATCGTGCTCGGCCGCATGATCGGCGGCCTGCGCGTGGTCGAGAAAGGCCTGGCGGCGAACGACAAGGTGATCGTGCACGGCGTGCAGAAAGTGTTCTTCCCCGGCATGCCGGTGGCGCCGAAGCAGATCGCGATGGGCGATCCGGCGCCGAATCCGCAGGTCGCGATGAAGTGACGTGAAAAGCCCTCTTCCGCGAAGCGGGAGAGGGCTGGGTGAGGGCGCGCCGAATATCCGATCGCGCCGAAACAACCAATAAGCCGGCTGCGCAAGAGCGCGGTCCGGCTACCCGATTGCCAAGGATTCCCCATGGACTTCTCCAAATTCTTCATCGACCGACCGATCTTCGCCGCGGTGCTGTCGATCGTGATCTTCGCCGCCGGCCTGATCTCGATCCCGCTGCTGCCGATCGGCGAATACCCGGAAGTGGTGCCGCCCTCGGTGGTGGTGCGCACGGTGTACCCGGGCGCCAATCCCAAGGTGATCGCCGAAACCGTCGCCACGCCGCTGGAGGAATCCATCCGCGGCGTCGAAGGCCTGATGTACATGAAGTCGGTCGCCAGTTCCGACGGCGTGCTGGCCACCACGGTCACCTTCCAGCCCGACGTCGACGCCGACGAAGCCACCGTGCGCGTGCAGAACCGGGTCAGCCAGGCGCTGGCGCGCCTGCCCGAAGACGTGCGCCGGCAAGGCGTGACCACGCAGAAGCAGTCGCCGGTGTTCCTGATGGTGGTGCACCTGGTGTCGCCGAACGGCAAGTACGACACGCTGTACCTGCGTAACTACATGCGCCTGCACATCAAGGACCGTCTGGCCAGCATTCCCGGCGTCGGCGACGCGCAGGCCTTCGGCGGCGGCGACTACGCGATGCGCTTGTGGCTGGATCCGGACAAGGTCGCCGCGCGCGGCATGACCGCCGGGGATGTGGTGCGCGCGGTGCGCGAGCAGAACATCCAAGTCTCGGCCGGCCAGCTCGGCGCCGAGCCGATGCCCAACGGCAGCCAGTTCCTGACCCCGATCAACGCCCAGGGCCGCCTGTCCACGCCGGAGGAATTCGGCAATATCGTGCTCAAGAGCGGCGAAGGCGGCGAAGTGGTGCGCCTGTCCGACGTGGCGCGCGTAGAGCTCGCCGCCGGCGACTACACCATGCGCGCGCGCCTGGACGGCGAGAACGCGGCCGCGATCGGCATCTTCCAAGCGCCGGGCGCGAACGCGCTGCAGATCCGCGACGAAGTGATCCGGCGCATGGACGAGGCCGCCAAGACCTTCCCTCCGGGCATCGAATACAAGTCGATCTACGACACCACGATCTTCGTCCGCGACTCGATCAAGTCGGTGATCACCACGCTGCTGGAAGCGACCCTGCTGGTGGTGCTGGTGGTGATCCTGTTCCTGCAGACTTGGCGCGCTTCGATCATCCCGCTGATCGCGGTGCCGGTGTCGGTGATCGGCACGTTCGCCGCGCTGTACCTGCTCGGATTCTCGATCAATACCCTGACCCTGTTCGGACTGGTGCTGGCGATCGGCATCGTGGTGGACGACGCGATCGTGGTGGTGGAGAACGTCGAGCGCCATATCGAACACGGGGCCACTCCCCTGGAAGCCGCGCATCTGGCGATGCGCGAAGTGTCCGGGCCGATCATCGCGATCGCCCTGGTGCTGTGCGCGGTGTTCGTGCCGATGGCCTTCCTGAGCGGCGTGACCGGCCAGTTCTACAAGCAGTTCGCGGTGACGATCGCCATTTCCACGGTGATCTCGGCGATCAACTCGCTGACCTTGTCGCCGGCCCTGGCCGCGCGACTGCTCAAGCCGCACGGCGCGCAGAAGGACGGACTCACCCGTTTGATCGACCGCGGCTTCGGCTGGCTGTTCCGTCCGTTCAACCGCTTCTTCGGCACCAACGCGCAGCGCTACGAGCGCGGCGTGTCCAAGGCGCTGGGCAAGCGCGGCGCGGTGTTTCTGGTCTACGCCGCGCTGCTGCTGGCGACCGGCCTGATGTTCCATCTGGTGCCGCGCGGCTTCATTCCGGTGCAGGACAAGTCCTACATCATCGCCGGCGTTAAGATGCCCGAGGGCGCTTCGATCGAACGCACCGACGCGGTCTTGAAGAAGATCGGCGCGATGGCGATGAGCATCGAAGGCACCCAGAACGACGTCGCCTTCCCCGGCTTCAACCCGCTGCAGTTCATCAACACCCCGAACTACGGCGTCACCTTCATCAACCTCAAGCCATTCGGCGAACGCAACCGCAGCGCGGGCGAGATCAACGCCGAGCTTAGCGCCAAGCTGGCCGGCATCCAGGAAGGCTTCGCGTTCTCGCTGTTGCCGCCGCCGATCCAAGGCCTGGGCAACGGTTCGGGCTATGCGGCCTTCGTCGAAGACCGCGGCAACTTGGGCTACGGCGCGCTGCAGAGCGCGGTGCAGGGCATGCAAGGCGCCGGCGCGCAAACGCCGGGACTGGGCTTCATCAATTCCAGCTATCAGGCGAACGTGCCGCAGCTGGACGCCGAAGTGGATCGGGTGAAGGCCAAGGCGCAAGGCGTGCCGTTGACGGAATTGTTCGACACGCTGCAGACCTATCTGGGTTCGGCCTACGTCAACGACTTCAACCTGTTCGGCCGCACTTGGCAGGTGATCGCGCAGGCCGACGGCCCGTATCGCGACAACGTCGAAGACATCGCCAACCTGCGCACCCGCAACCTCAACGGCGAAATGGTGCCGATCGGCAGCATGGTGAAGGTCACCCAGACCTACGGACCCGACCCGGTGATCCGCTACAACGGCTATCCGGCCGCGGACCTGCTCGGCGAAGCCGACCCGAACATGCTGTCGTCGGCGCAGGCGATGCAGAAGATCCAGGAACTGGCGGACAAGACGCTGCCCAACGGCATGGAAATCGAATGGACCGACCTGAGCTACCAGCAGGCGACCCAGGGCAAGGCGGCGCTGATCGTGTTCCCGCTCGCCGTGCTGCTGGCGTTCCTGGTGCTGGCCGCGCTGTACGAGAGCTGGACCTTGCCGCTGGCGGTGATCCTGATCGTGCCGATGTGCATGCTCGCGGCCTTGCTCGGCGTGTACTTGACCGGCGACAACAACGTGTTCGTGCAGGTCGGCCTGGTGGTGCTGATGGGCTTGGCGTGCAAGAACGCGATCCTGATCGTGGAATTCGCCCGCGAGCTGGAACTCCAGGGCAAGAGCATCGTCGAAGCCGCGCTTGAAGCCTGCCGCCTGCGTCTACGTCCGATCGTGATGACCTCGATCGCGTTCATCGCCGGCACCGTGCCGCTGGTGCTGTCGCACGGCGCCGGCGCCGAAGTCCGCCAGGCCACCGGCATCACCGTGTTCTCCGGCATGATCGGCGTGACCCTGTTCGGCTTGTTCCTGACGCCGGTGTTCTACGTCGCGCTGCGCAAGCTGGCCAACCGCAAGCTGGTCAGCCACGGCCCCGCCGTCGCGGAGAGCAGCCATGCCTAACGCAGGACCGCACCTGCCCACGCGCGACGAGATCCGTCGCGCGATGGGCGCCGGCGAAGACCGTCCGCGCAATGCGCCGAGCGCGAACGAGCATTTCGAAATCGTCGATGCGCTGTACCGCTTCGGCGCCGGCCAGGATCTGCGCGATCGCGGCTTGTTCGAATCGGCGTTCGCGGCCGACGCGATCCTGGATTTCACCGGTCCCGCGCGGCGCTTGGGCGTGGAGATCGCAGCGTTCGAAGGCCGCCAGGCCATCGCCGATGCGGTGTTCGCGTCGATCGCCGGGCTGGATACCACCCACACCGTCACCAATCCGCGCGTGACCTCCTACGACGGCGCGCGCGCCACGCTCTCCGCCCTGGTCGAAGCGCAGCACTTGCCGCGCAAGGACCACGCCCGCCATCTGCTGCTCAAGAACCTGTACACGGTGGTCCTGTCCAAGCACGGACCGCGTTGGGTGATCGAGCGGTTGCGGATCGACAACATTTGGTGGAACGGCGATCCCGCGGTGCTGTTCCCGACAGCCGCGCAAACCGCTCCCGAGGAGATTCCCCATGCATAAGCTGAAATTCCCCGCGCTGACGCTGCTCACGGTGGCCTTGGCCGCGTGCGCGGTCGGCCCCGATCACGTGCGTCCCAACATCGCCGTCCCCGCGCAATTCTCGCGCGCCGAAACGCCGGCCGACACGGCGCGCGATCCCGACATCGCCCTGCGCGAAGCCGACGCCGAGTTCTGGCGCGGCTTCGGCGATCCGCAGCTGACTGCGCTGGTGGAGGAATCGCTGGCCGCCAACCACGACCTGCGCATCGCGCTGGCCCGCTACGACAGCGCCAACGCGCTGCTGCGCGAAGCCAAGTTCGACCGCTTCCCCACCATCACCGCGAACGCCGAAGGCAGCGACGCGCGCAGCAGCGCCGACCAGGCGCCGGGCGTGCCCCGCGCCGACCGCGACGGCAAGAGCTACAGCGCCGGCATTTCCGCCGGTTGGGAGCTGGACCTGTTCGGCCGCGTGCGCCGCAACGTCGAAGCGCAGCGCGCCAACGCCGCGGCCGACGCGGCGGATCTGGAAGCGCTGCAGGTGGCCATCGTCGGCGAAGTCGCGCGCACCTACGTCGAGCTGCGCGGCCTGCAGGAGCGTTTGCGCGTCGCGCGCGACAACACCGAGAACCAGCGCGAAACGCTGCGCCTGGTCGAAGCGCGCTTGAACGCCGGCCGCGACACCGAATTCGATACCGCCCGCGCCCGCGCGCAATTGGAAACCACCTCGGCGCGGATTCCGTCGCTGGAAGCGCAAGTGGCGGTGGCCGAACATCGGCTCGCGGTGCTGAGCGGACAAACGCCGGATGCGCTGGTCGCGCAGCTGGATCCGCAGAAACCGCTGCCGGCCCTGCCCGCGCGGCTGGACGCCGGTACGCCGGGCGAACTGCTGCGCCGCCGCCCCGACATCGCCGCCGCCGAACATCGCCTGCACGCGGCTACCGCCAAAATCGGCGTGGCCACGGCGGACTTGTTTCCCCGGTTCACCTTGAGCGGATTGATCGGCAGCCAGGCGATCGACAGCAGCGCCTTGTTCGAACGCGACAGCGAAACGCGCTTGGTCGCGTTGGGCATCGACTGGTCGTTCCTGGACATAGGCCGGGTGAAGGCGCGCATCGCCGCCGCGGACGCGGACGCGTCCGGCGAACTGGCCCGCTACCAGCAAACCGTGCTGCTCGCGCTGGAAGATACCGAAAACGCGCTGGTGCGCTACGCCAAGGCGCGGGTCGAAGACCAGCATTTGGAGCGCGCCGCCACCGACAGCGCGCGCGCCGCGCAACTGGCGCGGGTGCGCTACGAAGCCGGCGCTTCGGGCTTGTTCGAAGTGCTGGACGCCGAACGCACGCAACTGCAGGCGCAGGAAGCCTTCGCCGACGGCCGCACCCGCAGCGTGACCAGCGCGGTGGCGCTGTACAAGGCGCTGGCGGGCGGTTGGCCGCAGCGCAGCCCGGCGCGCGAGGATGTCGCCGGTTTGCGCTGAATGCGGATCGCGACGGCGCAACGGCGGATGAATCGCCGTTGCGCCGGCCGCTGAACGCGCGAGTCTTCACTGCACGCCGACTGCCGCTGTTTTAGCGTCGCGCCCATGTTGGCGAAGCAGCGGCGCCCGAGCGTCGGGAACGGCATGAGGATGAACACGGGGGCGCACTTGCACGGACGCGCATCGCGGCTCGCCGCGGCGGGCGGAGATTGGGCCGAGCACGAAGAGCATTACCTGCTCGCCTTCCGCGATGCGCCCTATTACTCCAGCGGCCGCACCTGGGTGGATTACGCGCCGGCCTACCGCTACGGCTACGAGCATTACGTCCGCCATCCCGGCCGCCATTTCGAAGACGTCGAAGCGCAATTGGAAAGCGACTGGGAAACCGGCCGCGCCGCCTCGCGGCTGGCTTGGGCCGAGGCCCGCGGCGCGATCCGCGACATCTGGCGGCGGCTGGAGCTGAACGCACCGGGGGACATCGGCGCGCGGCCGGCGCAGAACCGCCGGCGCTAGGCGCATATTCACTCGCGGTGGACGCCTCCGGGACTAGTTTCAACTCGTTCCCAGACCAGGAGCGAGACGATGAGTACGCTCCAAAAAGACCATATCCTCGGCACCGGCAGCGCGACCCTCGGCGGCGGCGCCTTGGGCGCGGCGGTAGGCGCGTTGCTCGGCGGCACGCCGGGGCTGACTTTGGGTGCGGTGGCCGGCGGCGCGCTCGGTGCGCTGATCGGGCATCGTCTTTCCGAAGCGACCGATCCGCGCGGCGATCTCGGCCACTACCAGCAGGTCTATCGCACCACGCCCTATTACATCGACGGCATGGCTTGGTCGGACTACGCGCCGGCTTATCGCTACGGCCTGGACACCTATGCCACGCAAGGCGGCCAAACCTTCGAGCGGGCCGCCGCGGCGCTCGCCGAAGGATGGGGCCGCGCGCGCGGCGGATCGCGGCTGGAATGGGACCAGGCGCAAGCGGCCGTCGCGCATGCGTGGCGCGAGCTCGACGAGAACCTACGCACGATGGGCCGCGCGGAATAGAGCGTTGCGGGCCGCGCGCGCTTGGGCGCGCTAACATGGCGGCTTTCCGCAGCATCGGAGCCGCCATGGCCGCGAAGAACGACAACGGCGTGAGCCGCGAACAGGCCGAAGACGCGGTCCGCACCTTGCTGCGCTGGGCCGGCGAAGACCCGGCCCGCGAAGGCCTGCTCGACACGCCCAAGCGCGTGGTCGAAGCCTACGGCGACTGGTTCAGCGGCTACGCCGGCGATCCGCAGGAATACCTGGCGCGCACGTTCGAGGAAGTGGCCGGCTACGACGAGATGATCGTGCTGCGCGACATCGAATTCGAAAGCCATTGCGAACACCACATGGCGCCGATCATCGGCAAGGCCCACGTCGGCTATCTGCCCGACGGCAAAGTGGTGGGCATCAGCAAGCTCGCGCGCGTGGTCGAAACGTACGCGCGCCGCTTCCAGGTGCAGGAGAAGATGACCGCGCAGATCGCGCATTGCATCCAGCAGGTGCTGAATCCGCGCGGCGTCGGCGTGGTGGTCGAAGCCACCCACGAATGCATGACCACCCGCGGCATCCACAAGCGCGGCGTGAGCATGGTCACCTCGAAAATGCTCGGCGGCTTCCGCGACGACGCACGCACCCGCGCCGAGTTTTTGCGCTTCATCCGCGACGGGCACGCGTAACCGCTCGCGGCGTCGGTATGCTTTAAGTCCCTCTCCCTTTTACGGGAGAGGGACAGGCCCGAAGGGCCAGGGAGAGGGTTCGGCTTTTAAGTGGGACCCGAATGACAGAACAGAAATTGTTGGACCATGCCAAGCGCATGCGCACCGGACAGACGGATGCGGAGGCCAAGCTTTGGCAGCATCTGCGCGGAAAGCGGTTTTCAGGGTACAAATTCAGGCGGCAACAGCCGATCGGCCCTTACATTGCCGACTTCGTCTGTTTGCGATGCCGACTGGTTATCGAAGCCGACGGCGGACAGCATGCGGATGCCGTTGGATACGACGAGAAGCGAACGGCTTGGCTGGAAGCGCAAGGTTTTCGCATGCTGCGTTTCTGGAACAACGACATCCTGCAGCGGACGGAGGATGTGCTGGAATCCATCCTTCGAGCGCTAGAAAGTACGCGCTAAAAGCCGAACCCTCTCCCTGGCGCTGCGCGCCTTTCCCTCTCCCGCAAGGGGAGAGGGGCAAGACATCGCGACCTGGGGTTCGCACTAGGTTTTTCCCTGTAAAACCAGGGTCTACCCTCCATGGACACCGGTTGACGGAGGGCACGCCCATGAGCAGCGACGGTAGCGATGGCGCCGGCGGCGTAGGCGGAAGCGGCGGTTCGAATTCCGCGAGCAACGACAGCTCGACCGACGGGCTCGGCAACGCCGCCGATTCGGTCGCCGACAGCCTCGGGCAAGCGGTCGATGCGGTCGCCGACGCGGTCAGCGGCATGCTCGGTTCGGTTGCCGACGCCGCCGGCCTCAGCGAGGCGGTCGGCAATCTGGCGAATATGCTCGGCCTGGATCCGCAGGATCTGCAGGGCCTGGTCGGCGCGGCGTTCATGGGCGCGATCACCGGCGGCTTGCCGGGCGCGGTGATGGGCGTGGTGAACGCGCTCGTCGGCGGCAGCTTGCAGGAGGCGGCGCGCAGCGCGGTCTCGTCGAATCTGCCCGCTTCGATGCAGCCGTTGGCGAACATGGCCATCGACGCCTTCGCCGGCAAGATTCCGGGCGCGGCGACCAGCAGCAGCTTGCAAGGCGTGCTCGGCACGCTGGCGACCGGCGCGCTGACCAACGGCCGCGTGCCGGGCCTGGGCGACATCGCTTCGGTGGCGCGCGAGATGCGCGGTTTGTCGAACGTCGCCAGCAGCGTGATGGACAGCGCCATGCGCGGCGATTTCGTCGACGTGGTCGATGCGGTATCGACGTTGGAAGGCAGCCTCAACAGCGCGTTCTCGCAGGCCAGCCGGATTTCGAGCGACGTCGCTTCCCAATTCGCGCGCGGCAACGGCGTGTATGCCGACGGCGGCCACGGCGATTTCGGCGACGCGGTCGAGCGGCTGGCGGTGTCCACCGCGCAGTTGATGGCGCAGCGCTGATGTCGGACAAATTGTGGGAGCGGCTTTAGCCGCGAGCTCTTCCAATCAGGCCACGGCGATCTGTTGGAAAGAGCTCGCGGCTAAAGCCGCTCCTACAACAGGCCGTTTCTAAGAAGGTTGCGATAGGAACCGCACGATGCCCTTGGCCGCCTCGCGGCCTTCGTGCACCGCCGTCACCACCAGATCCGCGCCGCGCACGCCGTCGCCGCCGGCGAAGATGCGCGGGTTCGAAGTTTGGAACGGCAAGCCGCCATCGACGCGGATGCGACCATTAGCGTGCGCCGCGATGCCGTGAGCGGCCAGCCAGGCCGGCGGATCGGCCTGGAAACCGAAAGCGATGATCACCACGTCCGCGGCGAGCTCCGATTCGCTGCCGGGCACGATGTCCGCGCCGCGCCGGCCGCGCGCGTCGGCTTCGCCCAAGCGCGTCTGCGCGACGCGCACCGCGGCGACATCGCCGTCGCCGAGCAGCGCCAGCGGCTGCCGGTTGAACAGGAATTCGACGCCTTCCTCGCGCGCGTTCGCGACTTCGCGCGCCGAGCCGGGCATGTTCGCTTCGTCGCGGCGGTAGACGCAGCGCACGCTCAACGCGCCCAAACGCACCGCGCTGCGCACGCAATCCATGCCGGTGTCGCCGCCGCCGAGCACGACCACGCGCTTGCCGCGCAGATCGGGCAGCGCGATCTCGTCTTCCCAACCGGCGATCGGCCGGCCGGCCGGATCGTCGCCGGTGACGATCCGGCCGTTCTGCACCAGGAACGGCAACGCCGGCAGCACGTGGCGCAAATCCTGTCCCGGCAGGCCGCCGTCGGTGTAGCGATAGCTGCCCAGGCCCAGGAATACCGCGTCGTATTCGTCGAGCAGACGGTCCAGGCCGATGTCGCGGCCGATCTCCACGCCGAGTTCGAACTCGACGCCCATTCCGCGCAGGATTTCGTGGCGCGTCGCCATTACGCCGCGGTCCAGCTTGAAGCTCGGAATGCCGAATTGCAGTAGTCCGCCGATCTTTTCGTAGCGGTCGAACACGGTGGCGGCGATGCCCGCGCGCGCGAGGCGATCGGCGCAGGCCAATCCCGCCGGCCCGGCGCCGACCACGGCGACGCGCTTGCCGATGCTCTTCGCCGTCGACAAGTCGGGCCGCCAGCCGTCGGCGAGCGCGGCGTCGACGATGTATTTCTCCACCGCGCCGATGGTGACCGCGCCGAAGCCGTCGTTGAGCGTGCAGCTGCCTTCGCACAGGCGGTCCTGCGGACAGACGCGGCCGCAAATTTCCGGCAAGGGATTGGTTTCGTGGCACAACGCCGCGGCCTCGTGGATGCGGCCCTCGCGCGCCAGTTCCAGCCATTGCGGAATGTAGTTGTGCAGCGGACAGCCCCACGAGCAATAGGGGTTGCCGCAATCCAGGCAACGCCCGGCCTGATGCTTGGCTTCCGCTGCGCCGAAGCGGCCGTAGAGCTCGCCCCAGTCGCCTTGCCTGCGCAGTTCCAACGGAATGCGTTCGGGCATGCGCCGCGGCGTGTCCAGGAATTCGAAGGCGGTTTTTTTGCTCATGCACAGCATCCGATGCGGCTGCACGGAGCCCGGATACCGAGGCCTACGATGATCATGCCGCCCGCCTCAAATTGTCGGCCAGCGATTCCAGGCTCGCCGCCTTCGGCTTGACCAGCCAGAACTTGCCGAGGAAATCGCGGAATTCTTCCAGGATGCGCTGCGCGAAGGCGCTGCCGGTCAGGCGCGCGTGGGTTTCGATCAAGTCGAGCAGATGCGAGCGGTGCGCCGCGAAGCCTTCGCTGTTGATGCGCAGGATGTCGATGAGCTCGTGGTTGTAGCGGTCGACGAAATCGCGGTCCAAATCCAGCACGTAGGCCATGCCGCCGGTGAAGCCGGCGCCGAAGTTCAGGCCGGTGCGGCCGAGCACCGCGACGGTGCCGCCGGTCATGTATTCGCAGCAGTGGTCGCCGACGCCCTCCACCACCGCGGTGGTGCCGGAATTGCGCACCGCGAAGCGCTCGCCCGCTTGTCCGGCGGCGTACAGTTCGCCGCCGGTGGCGCCGTACAAACACGTGTTGCCGAGGATCGGCGCCTCGTGCGCGGCGTAGCGCGCGTTCGCCGGCGGTCGCACGACGATGCGGCCGCCGGCCATGCCTTTGCCGACGTAATCGTTGGCTTCGCCGTGCAATTCCAGCTGCAGTCCGCCGGCGAGGAAAGCGCCGAAGCTCTGCCCGGCGGTGCCGTCGAAGCGCAGTTCGATCGGCGCGTCGTTCATGCCGAGGTTGCCGTGCAGGCGCGCGATGCGGCCGGACAAGCGTGCGCCGATGCTGCGGTCGGTGTTGCGGATCGGATATTCGAAGCGGCCGCCGCGTTTTTCCGCAATCGGATCGGCGAGTTCGGTCTCCAGGCGTACGGACAAGCCATTGGGCTCCGCTACTAGCGCGGGTGCGCCGCAAGATCCGACGTTCTCCGCAAATCCCCCTCGGTCCCCCTTTTGCAAAGGGGGAGGAACGGCGGTGCGCGGGCCGTTGCTGTTCTCCCTCCTTTGAAAAAGGAGGGCCGGGGGGGATTTGTGCGTCGCTGCAACGGCCAGCAAAGGCGAGAGGTCCAGGTGCCGGTGCGCGTCGTAACCGCTCTCGATCTGCCGCAATAAATCGACGCGTCCGACTATTTCATCCAACGTCCTTGCGCCCAACTGCGCCAGATAGCCGCGCACTTCCTCGGCCAATCCGCGGAAGAAATTCTCGACCCGCTCCGGCAATCCGGAGAAATGGTTTTCGCGCAAGCGTTCGTCCTGCGTCGCCACGCCGGTCGCGCAGTTGTTCAAATGGCAGATGCGCAGGTATTTGCAGCCCAGCGCGATCATCGGCGCGGTGCCGAAGCCGAAACTTTCGGCGCCGAGCAGCGCGGCCTTGATCACGTCCAGGCCGGTCTTCAGGCCGCCGTCGGCCTGCACGATCACGCGCTCGCGCAGGTCGTTCGCCAGCAAGGCTTGCCGCGCTTCGGACAAGCCCAGTTCCCAAGGCGTGCCGGCGTAGCGGATCGACGACAAAGGGCTCGCGCCGGTGCCGCCGTCGTGGCCGGAGATCGTGATCAGGTCCGCGCCCGCCTTCGCCACGCCGGTAGCGATGGTGCCCACGCCCGCGTGCGAGACCAGTTTCACCGATACCAGCGCGTCGGGATTGACCTGCTTCAGGTCGAAGATCAGCTGCGCCAAGTCTTCGATCGAATAGATGTCGTGGTGCGGCGGCGGCGAGATCAGGCCGATGCCCGGCCGCGCGTAACGCAAGCGCGCGATCAGCTCGTTGACCTTGTGGCCCGGCAGCTGGCCGCCCTCGCCCGGCTTGGCGCCTTGCGCCATCTTGATCTGCAGCACTTCGGCGTTGACCAGGTATTCGGGCGTGACGCCGAAGCGGCCGGAGGCGATCTGCTTGATCTTCGACGTCTTCTCGCTGCGATAGCGAACCGGATCCTCGCCGCCTTCGCCGGAATTGCTGCGTCCGCCCAGACGGTTCATCGCGATCGCCAACGCTTCGTGCGCTTCCGGCGACAGCGCGCCCAGGCTCATCGCCGCCGTGTCGAAGCGTTTGACGATGGCTTCGATCGGTTCGACTTCGTCCAGCGGAACCGGCTGCACGGCGGTCGTGTCGAAAGCCAGCAAATCGCGCAGCGCGGCCGGCGGACGCGAATTCACGGTGTCCGCATAGCGTTTCCAATCCGCGGCGTCGCCGCTGCGCACCGCGCGCTGCAGCGACATCACCACATCGGGATTGAATTGGTGGTATTCGCCCTCCGGCGTGTACTGCAGCAGGCCGCCGATTTCCGGCAGCGCATTGTTGTCCCAACCCAACGCGGCCAGATGCGCGGCCTCGGCCTGCAGCGCGTCGAAGCCGGCGCCGCCGATCCGCGACGGCGTGCCGGCGAAGCACAGCTCGACGACTTCGCGATCCAGGCCGACGATCTCGAACAGCTGCGCGCCGCGATAGCTGCCGATGGTGCTGATGCCCATCTTCGAGATGATCTTGAGCAACCCCTTCTTGACCCCGCGCCGATAGCTGCGGCCGATCTGGGCCGGCTCTTGGGAAGCATATCCGCCGTGCTTGGTCTTGAGGATCCCGCGCACGCCCAGATCGTGCAGCGTCTGGTACGCCAGATACGGATACACCGCGGTCGCGCCGAAGCCGACCAGGCAGGCGAAATGGTGCGGATCGCGCGCGGTGCCGGTTTCCACGATCAGGTTCGCCGCGCAGCGCAGGCCGATGCGCACCAGATGCTGGTGCACCGCGCCGGTGGCCAGCAACGCGTGCAGCATCAGATGGTCGCGGCGCGGGCGGCGGTCGCTCAGGATCAACAGCAGCACGCCGGCGCGCGCGGCCTCTTCGGCTTCGGCGCAAATGCGTTCCAAAGCGGCGCGCAGGCCCTCTTCCGGTGCGAAATTCAAATCGATGTAGCGATGCGACGCGTCGTACGGCGCCATCGACAGCAACTGCCGCACCTTGCGCTGCGACATCACCGGCGAATTCAGCAGCACGTGGTGGACCACGTCCGGCCCGTCGACGAACACGTTGCCTTCGCGGCCGATCTGGGTGGCCAGCGACATCACGCAGTCTTCGCGCAGCGGATCGATCGGCGGGTTGGTCACCTGCGCGAACGCCTGGCGGAAGCGGTCGTACAGCGGCCGCACGTGTTGCGACAGCGCGGCCATCGGCACGTCGTCGCCCATCGAGCCGATCGCTTCCTGTTCGGTTTCGGCCAAAGGCCGCAGCACCTGCTCGCGTTCTTCGCGGGTCAGCTGGAACAGTTTCTGGAAGCCGGCCAGGGTGCCGTGGTCGAACGGTTCCGCAGCGAGCGCAGGATCGATCAATTCGCTGTGCAGATAGGTCATGCCCTGCTTCAGCCAGCGCTTGTACGGCGCGCGCGCGCGGTTGACCGCGTCGATCGCGTCGCTGTCGAGCAATTCGCCGGTATGCAGATCGGCGGCGATCATCTGCCCGGGTCCGAGCTTGCCCTTGGCCTCGATCTCCGCCGTCGGCAATTCCCACACGCCGGCTTCGGAAGCGACCAGGAAATGGCGGTCGCGCGACAGCAGCCAGCGCGCGGGACGCAGGCCGTTGCGGTCGAGCGTGCAGGCGGCGTAGCGGCCGTCGAATACGACGATGCCGGCCGGGCCGTCCCAAGGTTCGGTGTTGAGCGCGTAGTACTCGTAGAACGCGGCCAGATCCGCGTCCTTGTATTCCAGCGACTGCGTCGCCGGCGGAATCAGGATACGCATCGCCTTCAGCAGGTCCATGCCGCCGGCTTGCAGCAGTTCCAGCATCGAATCCAGGCTTTGCGAATCGGAACCGTCGATTTCGATCACCGGATCGAATTCGCGCGGATCCAGCGTGTCGGTGCGCCACTCGGCGGCGCGCGCCTGCGCCCAGCGCCGATTGCCGGCGATGGTGTTGATCTCGCCGTTGTGCGCCAGCAAGCGGAACGGCTGCGCCAGCGACCAGCGCGAGCTGGTGTTGGTGGAGAAGCGCTGATGGAAGACCACCGCGCTGCTGGCCAGGTCGGCGCGCCGCAAATCCGGATACAGCCGCGGCAGATGCGACGGCAGCACCATGCCTTTGTAGCCGACGCTGTCCGCGGACAAGGTGACGATGTAGAAGTCGGGCAATTCGCCGCGTATGCGTTGTTCCGCGCGGCGCCGCGCCAGGTACAGCCCGCGCTGGAACGCGGCCGGTTCGGGCCGCGCGCCGTCGACGTCCAACGCGGGCCCGACGAAGACCTGTTCGATCCGCGGCAGCGAACGCCGCGCGCTCGCGCCGCAGGCGCTTTCGTCCAGCGGCACGATGCGCCAGCCGGCGATCGCCAAACCGACTTCGCGCAGCGCCTGGGCCAAGCCGGCGCGCGCTTTCGCCGCGTCCGTTTCGTCGTGCGGCAGGAACACCAGGCCGGCGGCGTACTGCACGCCGAGCGCGATGCCAGCTTCGGCGGCGAGCGCGCGTAAAAAAGCGTCGGGGCGTTTGATCAGCAAACCGCAACCGTCGCCGCTGAGTCCGTCGGCGGCGACGCCGCCGCGGTGGGTCATGCGGCCCAGCGCTTCCAGCGCGTGCTCGACCAGATCGCGCGAAGGGCGGTCGTCGAGTTGCGCGATCAAGCCAAAGCCGCAGCTGTCCCGCTCGTCGCGGGGGTCGTACAAACCGGTGCGGCTTTGGCGATCGTCCATCCTGTCTCCGTCGGCTGCGCTTCGCGTGGCGACGGCGGGCTACGGTGCGCTCGCGCGCTCCGGCCTGCCTTTGCAAGGATGGTCCGACTAGAACACAATTTGTGCGTTGCGGCAATTCGTCTCGGTACGGTGATCGATTCCTGCCGCGAACAAAACGCCCGGGTATATTTGACTTTCAAATAAACCCGGGTATTATCCGCGCACTCTTCGGATCGACCGCCCGCATGCAAGCCGCCCCCGACACCCGCTGCACCGCCTTCGCCGGCCAGCACCGCATCGCCTCCGGCGAGCTGCGCCACGTCGCCTTGATGGCGCAACGGGCGTCTTCCGCCCCGGGTGCGGCGCCGGTGCAGATCTTCGACGACCGCAGCAGCGAGCAGATCGAGATCGATCTGCGCGGCACGGCCGCGGATCTGCTCAAGCGCTTGGCGGAGGCTTCGGACCAGGCCGCGCGCAGCGCCGATCCGGCCGCGGCCGAGGCGACCCCGCGCAAAGGGCCGGGCCGGCCGCGGCTGGGCGTGATCGCGCGCGAGGTGACCCTGCTGCCGCGCCACTGGCAGTGGCTGGCGACCCAGCCCGGCGGCGCTTCGGTGGCGTTGCGCAAGCTGGTCGAGGAAGCGCGCCGCACCCACGCCGGCAACGACCGCCGCCGCGAGGCGCAGGAATCGGCCTATCGCTTCATGTCGGCGATGGCCGGCGACGCGCCGGGTTTCGAAGAGGCATCGCGGGCCCTGTTCGCCGGCGAGGCCTCGCAATTCGAGGAGCGCATCGCGGCTTGGCCGGAGGACGTGCGCGAGCACCTGGCCATGCTCGCCGCCGACGCGCTGGCGTGATGGCGGCGCGGGCGCGCAAGCGGCATCATTAGCGCGCGCCGCGGTCCGGCCGTCTCAACGGCTGCGACGCGACAACAGCAAAGTCAAAAGCAAATATCCGCCTGCCCCCTCTTTTTCACAGAGGGGACAGCAAGAGCCGAGTCCGCCACGGCTTTCTTCCCTTTGAAAAAAGGGGAAACAGGGGGCGAGGGCAGCCGCTTGCAAGCCAAAGGCTTGCGGCTGACCGAGCGCCCTCGCGGAAGCGAGGGCCGGGAATCGCATAGTGATTTGCTGTTGGCGAAATTCACACGATCGATCGCGGATCCAACTTCAGGAATCGGCATGAACGCCCTCGCCCCGCAAGCCCGCAAAGCCGCGCTCGCCTTCATCTTCGTCACCGTCCTGATCGACATCCTCGCGTTCGGCTTGATCATCCCGGTGCTGCCGCATCTGGTGCAGCGCTTCGTCGGCGGCGACATCGCCGAGGCCTCGCTGTGGGTCGGCGTGTTCGGCACGATGTTCGCACTGATCCAGTTCGTGACGGCGCCGATCCAAGGCGCGTTGTCCGACCGCTACGGCCGGCGTCCGGTGATCCTGCTGTCCTGCCTCGGCTTGGGCCTGGATTTCATCTTCATGGCATTGGCGCCTACGCTCGCTTGGCTGTTCGTCGGTCGGATCATCTCGGCGATGACTTCGGCCAGCTTCACCACCGCCAACGCCTACATCGCCGACGTCACGCCGCCGGACAAGCGCGCGCAGGCCTTCGGCATGATCGGCGCCGCGTTCGGTCTGGGCTTCATCATCGGTCCGGTGATCGGCGGCTGGCTCGGCGGCATCGATCTGCGCCTGCCGTTCTGGGGCGCGGCGATCCTGGCGCTGTGCAATTTCGCTTACGGCTGGTTCGTGCTGCCCGAATCGCTGGCGCCGGACAAGCGCACGACGCGTTTCGACTGGTCGCACGCCAATCCGCTCGGCTCGCTGATGCTGCTGAAGAGCTATCCGCAGGTGTTCGGGCTGGCCGCGGTGGTGTTGCTGATCAACTTGGCGCATTACGTGTACCCCAGCGTTTTCGTGCTGTACGCCGATTACCGCTACCACTGGGGTCCGCAAGCGGTCGGCTGGGTGCTGGCGGTGGTGGGCGTGTTCAGCGTGATCGTCAACGCCTTGGTGGTGAAGCGGGTGGTCGGCGCTTTCGGCGAACGCCGCACGCTGCTGATCGGCTTGATGTTCGGCACGGTCGGTTTCGCCATCTACGGCTTGGCGCCGACGGGCCACTGGTTCCTGGTCGGCATCCCGGTCATGGCGATGTGGGCGTTGGCGATGCCGGCGACCCAGGCCTTGGTCACGCGCCAAGTCGGCCCGAGCGTGCAGGGCCGCATCCAAGGCGCATTGACCAGCTTGGTCAGCTTCGCCGGCATCATCGGCCCGGCGCTGTACACCACCGTGTTCGCGCTGTTCATCGGCGCGCGCGCGCCGGTGCATGCGCCGGGCGCGCCATTCCTGCTGGCCTGCTTGATGTTGATGGCGGCGGGCTTGGTCGCATGGCGCTTCGCGCGGGTGCCGGCGCCCGCGGCGGACGCGGTGGTGGACGCGGCGTAAATACCTGTGGGAGCGGCTTTAGCCGCGAGCTCTTTCCGTCAGACCGCCGCGACCTGATGGGTAAAGCTCGCGGCTGAAGCCGCTCCCACAAAAAAGCATAGGCATCTCGGCATATGGCGCTGCCGGCGCCGCTGGCGATAATCCCCGCACCCACCGACCGAGGGTTCCGCCATGCGTTTCCCCCTGCTGATCGCCGCCACGCTGCTCGCCAGCGCTTGCGGCAGCGTCGAATACAAGGACACCAACGCCGCCGTCGATGCCAACCCGGCCTGCGTCGGCGCCGAAAGCCGGCCCGGCGAAGCGGTCGCGCCCTGGTGCAAGCGCGAGCTGGGCGCCGAGCTCAAGACCGAGCGCAAGAGCGAGAAGATCGACTTCAAGAAGAAGGACGGCGACGGCTGATCCGCTGAACGGTTAATCGCTTTTTTGTGGGCGCGGCTTCCGCCGCGAGCTCTTACCGCACGTCGCTGCGACTGAAGGCAAGAGCTCGCGGCTGAAGCCGCTCCTACAAAAAACCAAAGCCTTGCCGCGGCGTTGACGCGGGCGGCCCGAAGCTGGGCCGATGGCCCAAACCGACGATCCCGCCCAAGCCGGCAAACGCGCCGCCCGCAGCGCCGGTTTGCGCTACGTCGACGATGCGATGCCCGGCATCCGGCGCAAACGCAAAGGCCGCAGCTTCGCCTATGTGCGCGCGAACGGGCGCGCGGTGCGCGATGCGAAGACGCTGGCGCGGATCCGCGCGCTGGCGATCCCCCCCGCTTACGCCGACGTCTGGATCTGCGCCGACCCGCGCGGCCATCTGCAGGCCACCGGCCGCGACGCGCGCGGCCGCAAGCAATACCGCTACCACCCGCAGTGGAGCGAAGTGCGCGGCTTCGGCAAGTTCGACCGCATCGTCGCTTTCGGCCGGGCGCTGCCGAAACTGCGCCGCGCGGTGCGCCGCGATCTCAAGCTGCCGGGATTCCCGCGCGAGAAAGTGCTGGCCATCGCGATCGCGCTGATGGCGCAAACCTTGCTGCGCGTGGGCAACGACGCTTATGCGCGCGACAACGGCTCGTTCGGGCTGACCACGCTGCGCAACCGCCACGTCGAATTCCTGCGCGGCGGGCGCGCGCGGCTGAGTTTTCCGGGCAAAAGCGGGCAGGCGCAGGAAACCGTACTCGACGATGCGAGGCTGGTGAAGCTGATGAAGGCTTGCCAGCAATTGCCTGGGCAGGCCTTGTTCCAATACGTCGACGACGCCGGCAAGCGGCAGCGCATCGATTCGGGCATGGTCAACGACTATTTGCGCGAAGCGATGGGCGAGGAGTTCACCGCCAAAGACTTCCGCACCTGGGGCGGCACCTTGCTCGCGTTCCGGCGGTTCGTCGCGACGCCGTTGCCCGAATCGGCGCGCGGCGACGACCCCAGCGAACGCACGCTGGCCGCAACGCAGAACGAGGTGATCGCGGAAGTGGCGCGCACGCTCGGCAACACGGTCGCGGTGTGCCGCAAGGCCTATATCGATCCGTCGCTTTACGCCGGATGGCGCGATGGCAGTCTGGCGCGCGCGGCCGGCGCCGCAAAAGGCGCCCGGCAATGGGAAACCGCCGCCTTGCGCTTCCTGCGCCGCGCGCATCGGAACGGCGCACGCGCATAAGACCGCCCCCTCCGCGGAGGGGGCGGTGCGTGCGAAGCGCGATCGATTAGGACGAAGGCGGAGTGGTCTTCTCCGGCTCCTTCTTGTCCGCCGGCGGCTGCGTATCGTCGACCGGGGGCGGCGGTGTCGTCGTCGGTGGTTCCGGCGCCATGCCTTCGGTCGGCGGCGCGCTCTGGTCCGCAGGCGGCGGAGTGGTGGTATCGGCGGGCGGCGTGGTCTGCGTTTCGGCCGGCGTCGGCGTGACGTCGGTCGGCGTCGGCTCGGTGTTCTCGTTTTTATTGCACGCCGCCAGCGTCAGCGCGAAAGCCAAGGCAGCGATGGGCATCGTGATGCGGGTCATGCGGACTCCTTGCGTCAAGTACGCTGCGACTTTGCGCGGAAGTGCGTAGAGCCGCGTCAAAATTAGGCTAACAAAACGCAGCCTGCGCGGCTGCGTTCAAGTTCGCGCTGCGTATCCGTCGTCAGCCGCAACGAACGGCGACGACATTGTTGGCGGCGTCCACTTCGATGTTCAGCCGATCCTGACGGTAATCCATCGTCACCGCTTGGCCGGGTTTGATGACGCGCGCGTTCGACGAATGGCTGTCGGCGACGGCTTTGTCGACCAGCGCTTGATCCGCGGCTTTGCCCACGGCCCACTGCGCGGCGGCGGCATCGCATTGCTTGGGCGCATCGGCCGCGGGCGGCGCGGATGCCGCGGCGTCGGAAGAGGGCGAGCTGCTGCACGCGGAAAGGGCCAGCGGCAACAGAACGGCGAAGCTCAGCGCGGTGCGGGACATGGCGGATCTCCTGAAAGGACCGCGCAAGCCTGCGGCCGGGGACGTGTGCGCGATGTTAACGTCCGCCACGGCTTTTTGTAGGCGCGGCTTCAGCCGCGCGCTTTTCCTTGACATCGCGACGTCGCCGCGATTTGAGAGAAAGAGCTCGCGGCTGAAGCCGCTCCTACAAGAGCGGAAGCGTCAGGCGACAGCATCGCGTTTGGAGGCCGGCAACGCGGCGCGGATCATCGCGTTATAGCCGATGGCCAATACGCCGAAGCCGGCTTCGGTGGGATGGATCTCGTCGTACCAGAACGACTCTTGCGCGGCGTCGGCCACCTGGCTGAAATCGGCGTAGGAGAACAAGCCCGGAAAATCCGCCTTGCTCGGCGCGAGCACGCGATCGCGGAAACCCTTCACCAGCATCAGTTCGGCGAAGCGGCGGGCCTCGGCCTTGCTGCCTAGCGCGGACTTCGTCGCCGGCCACAGCCAAGGGCCGACGTTGCCGATCAGCGGCGCGGCCAAGCCCAGATTCTTGATGCTGGTCGCACCGGGTTCGCCGATCCGCAGCAGCGGCGCATAGCCGTGGCCGACGACGCGGAAACCCGGGCGCACTCGCGACATCGCTTCGAGCAGCACCGAGTAACGCGCGCGGATGGCTTCGAACACGCGCGCGTCCAGCAGTTTCTGGAAGGCTTGTTCGGCGCTCAGCCGTCCCGCGCCGGCGAACAGCGCCGGCAACGCGCCGATGCCGTCGTTGCCGCCGATGCTCAGGCACAGCGCGTCGAATTCGCGCGATTTCAAGCGCTCGGCGTAATTGCGGCAGGCCGACGGCGTGAGCATCTTGGCGGCGGTCAGGCCTGGGCCGCCCAGGCGCAGCGAGATGCCGTCGATGCGGGCGAAGCTGTTCCAGTACAGGTTCTTGTACAGCGGCGTGCTGAACCAGGAATCGCCCCAATAGGCGATGGCCGGGCGCGTGGCCAGGTATTCGCGCCAGGCGCGGCGTTCGCGGCTGCCGGGCGTGCCGGTTGCGCGGCGGACCTGGTCCCAGTTGTCGTAGATGCGTTTGAGGGCCATGCCCGCCGCCTCCCTTTCGCCGGAGCATAGCGGGCGCTGCGGACAAGTCCGTGACCGCGGCCGAAAAACGCCCGTGTAAACGCTCCGAGCATGCCGAATGGCAGGGGTACCGGTGGCCTAGAGCCGTCAGGATGCGGAGTTTCGACCACCGGGGGAGATCACCGTATGCCACGCTCGCGCTTCGCCGCTCTCACGCTCGCCGTCGCTTTCGCGTTGTCGGCGCCTTTGCTTTCCTCGATCGTCCGCGCCGAAGTGCCGGCGCCGGTGGACGAAGCCTATCCGGGCACGATCGCGATCGACGTCGACGCCACCGACCTCGCGCAACGCATCTTCAAGATCCGGCAGACGGTGCCCGTGAAGGGCGGCGCGCTGACCCTGCTGTTCCCGCAATGGCTGCCCGGCAATCACGGTCCCTCCGGTCCGATCGACAAGATCGCCGGCTTGAAGATCACCGCCAACGGCCAACCGGTGGCGTGGAAGCGCGATCCGCTCAACGTCTACGCGTTCAACGTAGACGTGCCGACCGGCGCGCAAACGCTGCAGGTGGAATTCCAATACCTGACGCCCACCGACGGTGCCCAAGGCCGGGTGGTGATGACGCCCAACATGCTGAACCTGCAGTGGATCGCAGCGGCGCTGTACCCGGCCGGCCACTACACCAGCAAGATCGAATACAAGGCTTCGGTGAAGTATCCGCCGGGCTTCCAGGCCGCCACCGCGCTCGACGTGGAAAGCCGCGAAGGCGACACCGTGCATTACAAGCCGGTGCCGTTCGACATCCTGGCCGATTCGCCGATCTACGCCGGCCGCTACTTCAAGACCTTCGATTTGGCCCCGGGCGCGAAAGTGCCGGTGCGCTTGAACGTGATCGCCGACGCGGCGAAGCAACTCGAAGCCAAGCCCGATCACATCGAACGGCATCTCGAATTGGTCCGCCAGGCGCTGAAGCTGTACGGCGCGCAGCACTACGACCATTACGACTTCCTGTTCTCGCTGTCCAACCAGATGGGCGGCAACGGCTTGGAGCACCAGCGTTCCAGCGAGAACGGCGTGGGCACCGACTATTTCACCGATTGGGACGAAAAGATCGGCAGCACCGATCTGCTCGGCCACGAGTACACGCACTCGTGGAACGGCAAATTCCGCCGTCCCGCCGATCTGTGGACGCCGAATTTCAACGTGCCGATGCAGGACAGTTTGCTCTGGGTCTACGAAGGGCAGACGCAGTACTGGGGCAACGTGCTGACCGGCCGTTCCGGCCTGCGCACCCAGGAAGGTTCGCGCGATGCGCTGGCGATGGTCGCGGCGACTTACGCCGACAACCGCCCCGGCCTGCAGTGGCGCAACGTGCAGGACACCACCAACGATCCGATCATCTCCCGCCGCGCGCCCAAGCCCTATCGCAACTACCAAATGAGCGAGGACTACTACGCCGCGGGCCAGATGATCTGGCTGGAAGCGGATGCGAAGATCCGCCAGCTCACCGGCAACAAGAAGTCGCTGGACAATTTCGCCCGCGCCTTCTTCGGCGTCGACGACGGCGTATGGAAGACGCAGAACACCTACACCTTCGACGACGTGGTCGCCACGCTCAACGGCGTGGCCGCCTACGATTGGGCCACCTTCCTGCGCGAACGCCTGGACGGCAAAGTGCCGCTGACCGGCGGCATCGAAGCCAGCGGTTGGCGCTTGGTCTACAAGGACGAGCCTTCCAAGCTGGCTAAGGCGCGCGCGCGCCAGGGCGGCCGCGGCGCCGGCGGCGCGGACTTCACCTACTCGATCGGCTTGAGCGCCGACAAGGAAGGCAAGGTCGGCGACGTGCGCTGGGACGGCCCCGCGTTCAACGCCGGCGTCGGCTCGGGCATGACCTTGGTGGCGGTGAACGACGTCGAATACAGCAAAGATGCGCTGGAAGACGCGATCAAAGCGGCCAAGGACGACAAGGCGCCGATCCGTCTGATGGTGAAGGAGTTCGACCGCTACCGCACGATTCCGGTCGACTACCACGGCGGCCTGCGCTATCCGCATTTGGAGCGGATCGAGGGCAAGACGGATTATTTGACGCCGATTTTCACCAAGAAGTGATCCGGCGGCATTAGCCGCCGATAGCGAGCGCGATGCTTCTTCCTCCCCCTCGCGGGGGAGGATGCCCGAAGGGCAGGAGAGAGGGCGCGAGCGGAACGAGCGTGCTTTGATGTTGTTTGAAGCAGCACGCCAAAAGCCGAACCCTCTCCCTGGCCTTCGGCCTGTCCCTCTCCCGTAAAAGGGAGAGGGACAACAGCGTGAGCTTCGCTGGTCTGAATAAGAACGAAGAATGGCCATAAGCGCTTCGCGAACATTGCCCCGCAATCCCGGCATCGACGCTCTGCGCGGCTTGTCGATCCTGTTGGTGGTGATCCATCACGTCGCTTTGCGCATTCCGCTCGGCAAGACCGCGTTGGCCGACTTCGTTCCGAAAAGGATACTGAGCGGGCTGAGCTATTCCGGCTACGAAGCGGTGTTCGTGTTCTTCGTGATCTCCGGCTTTCTGATCGCCTCGCACACGATCGCGCGCTGGGGTTCGCTGGCGAGCATCGACGTGCGCGCGTTCTACGTGCGGCGCGCGGCGCGGATCTTGCCGTGCCTGATCGCATTGGTGCCGGCGCTGGCGGCGATGCACTGGGCGGGCGTGCCCCATTACGTGATCGACAAGCCCGGCCAATCGCTCGGCGGCGCCACGCTCTCGGCGTTCGGCCTGTATTTGAATTGGTACGAAGGCCGCACCGGCTGGTTGCCGGGCGGCTGGGACGTGTTGTGGTCGCTGTCGATCGAAGAAGCGTTCTATCTCGGCTTCCCGTTGGTTTGCTTGCTGGTCCGCGACGCGCGACTGCTCGCCGTGTTGCTGCTGGCCTTGGCGCTATCGCTGCCGATCACGCGCGCCGCTTTGGACGGAAACGAAATCTGGCAGGAAAAGGCCTATCTGCCCGGCATGGCCGCGATCGCCACCGGCGTGCTCGCGGCCTTGTTGGCCGACAAGAGGCCGCCGGCTTGGATCGCGTCCTGCGCCCGCATCGCCGGCGCTTGCGGCCTGGTGCTGGTGTGGTTCGCCGGCACCGAACTTTGGCGCGCGATCGGCAACGGCTACATGCTGGCTCTGACGCTGTCCGCCGCGGGCCTGATCCTGGGCCTGCACTGGCATCACGCGGCCGTGCGCCGGCCGTTCCCCGGTTTGGGTTGGCTGCGTTCGATGGGCCGGTTGAGCTACGAAATCTATCTGACCCACATGTTCGTGGTGTTCGCCATCGTCGGCGCGTTCCGCGCCGCCGGCGAAGACATGCGCAACGGATTCTGGTGGCATTTGCCGGCGGTGCTGCTGTGCTGGCTGCTCGGCGCGGCGGTGGCGCGCTGGTTCTCCGATCCCGCGGAACGAGCCGTCCGCCGACATTGGCTGCAGAGAGCGCCGGCGTCCGTTCCTGCGATCTGATCGTTTTTTGCAGTCGGGCTAACTCGGCTTCGTTTACAGGAACCGTCGCGCCGGCTCAGCCGTCTATTTTCGTCTCGAGCCTGCGGAATACCGCGAGCACGACCACGCACAGCAGCGACGCGCCCAAGGCCAATAGATAATTCCCCAAGCCGGCGGCGATGCCGATCGCCGCGGCCATGAGCAGCGAGCTGGCCGTGGTCAGGCCTTGCACCTGATCGGATTCGGAGCGGCGCAGGATGGCGCCGGCGCCTACGAAGCCCACCGCGGCGACGACGGCCTCGATCAAGCGCACCGGATCCACGCGTATCAATTCGCGGTACTGCTCGCCGGAAAAATGTTCGGCGATCATGTCGCCCAAGCCGACGATCAAGGCCGCGGCTCCCGCGATCAGCATATGCGTCCGCAGGCCCGCCGCATGTTTGCCGAGCTCGCGTTCGATGCCCAGCACGCCGCCCAGCAGCATCGCCGCGGCGACGCGGGCCAGGATCCACAGATCTTCTTCGAGTGACAGTTCCATGCGCCCTCCGTCGCCGGAAAAAGCAGCTTAGTGAACGGACGGGGGATGAGGCGTGAAGCCGAACGGCCCGTGGGCACATAAGTTCGAGCGAAAGGCGGAAATCCTTTATCCGACGCTGTGGCGATCGGCGATGTCCAAAGCCTCGTCGACGATCGCCAAACCTTCGCGCAAATCCTGTTCGCCGACGATCAGCGGCGGCACGATGTGCAAGCGATTGCCCGCCACGAACGGCCACAACCCGCGCCGTTTGCAGGCGGCGGCGAATTCGGCCATCGCCGCGTCGGCGCCGCCCGAAGCGTTGAACGGAACCAGCGGCTCGTGCGTGTCGCGGTCGCGCACGAGTTCTATCGCCCAGAACAAGCCCAAGCCGCGCACGTCGCCGACGCTGGGATGGCGCGCTTGCATCGCTTGCAACGCCGGTCCGACGATATCCTCGCCCAACGCGCGCGCGCGATCGATCAAGCCTTCTTCCTTGTAGATGCCGATGCACGCCACCGCGGCCGCGCAAGCCAAGGGATGCCCGGAATAAGTCAGTCCGCCCGGGTAGGCGCGGGTCGCGAAGTCCGCGGCGATCGCATCGCTCATGATCACGCCGCCCAGCGGCACGTAGCCCGAATTCACGCCCTTCGCGAACGTGATGAGGTCCGGCACCACGTTCCAGCGATCGACCGCGAACCATTCGCCGCAGCGGCCGAAGCCCGCCATCACTTCGTCGGCGATCATCGCGATGCCGTGCGCGTCGCACAGTGCGCGCACGCCCTGCAGATAACCGTCCGGCGGCACCAGGATGCCGTTGGCGCCGACTACGGTTTCCAGCAGGATCGCGGCGACGTTCTGAGCGCCTTCGGCCATGATCGTGTCGGCCAGATGCGCGAGCGCGCGCTCGCATTCCTGCGCGGCGTCCGTCGCGTGGAATGCGGAGCGGTACGGATACGGACCCCAGAATCGGACGATGCCGGGAGGCCCGGGTTCCGAAGCCCAGCGCCGCGGATCGCCGGTGGCGGCGATCGCGCCTGCGGTCGCGCCGTGGTAGCTGCGATAGGCGGCGAGGATCTTGTGGCGTCCGGTATGCAGGCGCGCCATGCGGATCGCATTCTCGATGGCTTCGGCGCCGCCGTTGGTGAAGAACACCCGGTTCAGATCGCCCGGCGCGAGTTCGGCGATCAAGCGCGCCGCTTCGCTGGTCGCTTCGTTGGCGTGGTAGGGCGCCACCGTACACAACTTGTCGGCTTGCGCCTTGATCGCGGCGATCAGTTTCGGATGCTGGTGGCCGACGTTGGTATTGACCAATTGGCTGGAAAAATCCAGCCAGCGCCGGCCGTCTTCGTCCCAGAAATGCGCGCCGTCGGCGCCGGCGACCACGACCGGCCGCAGCGCGCCGTGCGACGACCATGGATGCAGCACGTGCCGGGCATCGTTGCGGCGCGCCGCCGACGCTATCGGGACGACCGGGTCGGTTGGCGTCGCCGCATCCATGCCGAGGCGTTCGGCGCCCGCATCGCGCATCGGCGCCTCCTCAGGGAATGAAGGTTTGTTCGGGATCGTCGAAGGACTTGAACTCCAACGCGTTGCCCGACGGATCGAACAGGAACATCGTCACGTGCTGCCCGGGCTTGCCTTTCAAACGCAGGTGCGGCTCTTCGTGGAAAGAGACGCCGGCCGCCTTCAAACGCTTGGCCAGCGCTTCCCAGGATTCGCGGTCGAGGTTCATGCCGAAGTGCGGCACCGGCACCGCTTCGCCGTCGAAGCGGCCGTTCTGCAAGGGCGCGCCGTCGCCGCCGATGTGCGCCACCAAGTGATGGCCGAAGAAATCGAAATCCTGGTACGAAACGTCGCTGCGGCCTTGCGGGCAGCCGATCGTGTCGCCGTAGAAGCGGCGCGCCTCGTCGAGGTCGCGGACCGGAAAGGCGAGGTGGAATTGGGCGATGGCGCTCACGATACGGCCCTCGGCTGGGGCGCGTAGGCATCGAAGATGTTCTGCCAGAACAGGTTCCAGGCGGTGATGCTGCGCTCGTAGCCTTCGGCGAGTTCGGGCAGCACGCTCGGATCGCGCCGCAAATAATCGTCGATGGCGCGGCGTGTCAGCTCGCCGTGGACGATGTCCGCCTCGCCGGTATGGATGGTCCAGAATTCCCAATCGATACGGTCGGCGTTTTCGCGCAGATAAGGATGCGCGCGCATGTGCTCGAACATCACCGACAAATAGGTCTGGCACAGGCATTCGCCGCCCATGCCGCGCAAGCCGACGCCGAAAGCGGCGTCGCGTTCTCGCAGTTCCTCGGTCAGGCCGCCCAGGACGACGTGATTCTCGGGCAGCGCGCGGTCCAGTTCCCGCGGCGCCACGCCGATGCTGGCCAGGAAGCGGTCGTAGATCTCCGGATGCGCCTTGGCCGGATCGCCTTCGCCGAGTTCCTCGGCGAGGATTTCGCTCAAAAGGCTGCGCAATCCGCCGAACGGCAGCTTGGCCAGCAGCAAGGCGAGATCGCTGATGTAGTCGATGGTGAAGAAGCGGTACTGCGTGCAGAACCTGCGCAGCGCTTCGATGGGCAATTGCGGCAGCACCTTCATCTTTTCCGCCGCTAGCGCCTCGGTCGCTTCCTTGGCGTTGTCGGCGAAGCGCCAGAAGGTGTCCCGATCCCAAGCGTCGGGCCGCATCGCGATGGCGGAAAAGGCGGGATGAGCGGGCGCGCTTTGTGTTTTTAGTAGTGACATCGCATCCAATTCGGTACGGGCCGCGAAGAAGCGTAGCGTCGACATGCGGCGATGAAGTGACGAAGCACGCACACCGTAACGTTCGGAGAGCGGCATCGGAACTCTAATGCGCGATGCCGAAGAAGAAGTTCACATCGTGTTCACCGCTGCGACACGAATTTCGACGAGACTCGTTGCGGAACGCTTGCGCTGCTACGCATTCAGCATCCTGGCCTCGCTGTTTCGCGCATTCATGAACATTACCGACTGCGTCGATGCGCAACATCGATGCAGCCGCGATGAACCGAAGAGGAACGCCCGATCGATGAACGTCTCGCGCACCGCCACCGCCGGCCCCGTGAATCTGCTTTGGACCGGCGGCTGGGATTCGACGTTCAGGCTGCTGCAATTGCTGCTGCAGCACCGGTTCGAGGTCGCGCCGATCTATCTGCAGGACGGTACGCGGGCTTCGACGCAGACCGAACTGGAGACGATGGCGCGCATCGGCCGGCGTTTGCGCGAGGAGCATCCGCATACGCGCGGGCTGCTGCAGCCGGTGCGCATTGCCGATGCGGCCGAGGCCGAGGAAGACGCGGACATCGAGAGCGCCTTGCGCGAGGTGCGCAAGCGGGTCTACATCGGCAGCCAATACGGCTGGCTGGCCTCGTTCTGCAAGCGCAACGGCATTCTGGACGTGGAGCTGTGCGTGCACGTCGACGACAAGGTGCAGGCGTTGCTGCGCGATTTCGTGGCGGAAACCCGGCATCCCGCCGGCTATCCGACCCTGCGCCTGGATCCGCGGCACGAAGGCGGCGCCGAGTTCGAGCTGTTCCGTTATTTCAGCTTCCCGGTGTTCCGGATCGACAAGCTGGGCATGGCGCGGCAAGCCGAAGACGCGGGCTGGAGCGCATACATGGACATGACCTGGTTCTGCCATTCGCCGGTGGGCGGCAAGCCCTGCGGGGTTTGCGGGCCTTGCGTGTACACCATCGAGGAAGGCTTGGCGCGGCGCATCCCGCCGTCGCGGCGCGCCCTCTCGTTCTTCTATCGACATCTGGCCTTGCCGCTGAAAGGCCCGTTGCGGCAGATGCGGGCTTCGCTGCGCGGATAGGCGCAGCGAGCAGTAAGACGTCGCCTCGCGATCTATGGACTTCCTCCTTTTTCAAAGGGGGAGAAAGCAAAGAACCTCAAGCCGCCTGCACGATCCTGAGCGGGTTCTTCCACTCCGCCAGCAACGCCGCTTCGCGTTCCTTGGCCTTGTGCAGATGCGCTTCCTTGACATGCCCGTAGCCGCGGATCTGTTCGGGAATGCTCGCGATCTCCGCCGCCAAGGCCGCATTGCCCGAATCCAGTTCGTTCAACAGGCCGCCGATCGTCTTCTCGTAATCCTCGATCAAGCGGCGCTCGCCGCGGCGTTCCTCGGTGTAACCGAAGATATCCAGCGCGCCGCCGCGCAGGCCGCGGAATTTCGCGATCAGCTTGAACGCGGTGAAGACCCACGGGCCGAATTCCTTCTTCTGCAACCGGCCTTGGGCGTCCTTCTTGGCCAACAGCGGCGGCGCCAAGTGGAAGTGCAGCTTGTAGTCGCCGTCGAATTGCTGCTCCAACTTGCGCTTGAAGTCGCCGCTGGTGTACAGGCGCGCCACTTCGTATTCGTCCTTGTAGGCCATCAGCTTGAAGAAGTAGCGGGCCGCGGCTTCGGACAAGTCGGTCGAGCCCGGCGCCTTGGCCTGTTCGGCCGCGCGCACCTTGGCGACGAAGTCCGAGTAGCGCTTGGCGTACTTGGCGTTCTGGTAGTCGGTGAGGAAGGCGACACGGCGCGCGATCACCTCGTCCAGCGAACGCGATAGGCGCGCGTCGTCCAGCGGTAGGAAGGCGACGCTGTCGCCGTGCGCGGGCACATGGCGCAGTTCGTCTTCGCGGCGGGTCGCGTTGAGCGCGTCGTTCAAGCCGGATTCGCGGCCTTCGGACGGGCGCGGCGGCAGCACCGGCAGTTCGCCCGGCTTGGATTCGGCCGCGGTCGGCGCGTTGCGCACGACGCCGGCCGCTTCGGCTACCGCATCCGGATCGATCGCCGCGAGCCGGCCCCAGGCGAACGCGGTCTTGTTCATCTCGACCGCCGCGCCGTTGAGCTCGATCGCGCGCGCGATCGATTCGAACGACAGCGGCACCAGGCCGCGCTGCCATGCATAGCCGAGGATGAAGAGGTTGGCGGCGATCGCATCGCCCATCAGCGCGGTCGCCAGTTGCGTGGCGTCCACTTGCAGCGGCGCGGCGCCCAGCGCGTGCCGCACGGCGGCGACGATGTCCGCGGCCGGGAACTGCATGTCCGGGCGCGTGGTGAAGGTGCCGGGCATCGCCTCGTAGGTGTTCAGCACCACCTGGGTGCGGCCGCTGCGGATCTTCGACAGCGCCCAATAGTCGTTGACCACCACCATGTCGCAGCCCAGCACCAGGTCGGCCTCGCCGGCGGCGATGCGCACGGCGTGGATGTCTTCCGGCGTCTTGGCGATGCGGATGTGCGTGGTCACCGCGCCGCCCTTTTGCGCCAGGCCGGTCTGGTCGAGCACGGTCGAGCCGCGGCCTTCCAGATGTCCGGCCATGCCGAGCAGGGCGCCGATCGTCACCACGCCGGTGCCGCCGACGCCGGTGATGAGGATGTTCCAGGGTTGCGACAGATCGGACGCGAATTGCGGCATCGGAATATTCGCCAACCGCTCGGCGGCCGACACTTTCTTGCCTTTGCGCGGCGCGCCGCCGTGGACGGTGACGAAGCTGGGGCAGAAGCCTTCGACGCAGCTGTAGTCCTTGTTGCAGTTGGATTGGTCGATCTCGCGCTTGCGGCCGAATTCGGTGTCTTTCGGCAGCACCGAGACGCAGAAGCTCTTCTGGCCGCAGTCGCCGCAGCCTTCGCAGACCAGGGTGTTCACGAACACGCGCTTTTGCGGATCGGGCATCTTGCCGCGCTTGCGGCGGCGGCGTTTTTCCGTGGCGCAGGTCTGGTCGTAGATCAGCACGCTGACGCCTTTCACTTCGCGCAGGCGCTTCTGCACCGCATCCAGTTCGCGGCGGTCCAGGAATTCCAGGCCGGATGGGAAGACCGAACGATCCGACCATTTCTCGATGTCGTCCGACAGCACGACGATCGTCTGCACGCCCTCGCTGCGCACCTGATGCGCGATCTGCGGCACCGACAGCGTGCCGTCGACGGGTTGGCCGCCGGTCATCGCGACCGCGTCGTTATACAGAATCTTGTAGGTGATGTTGACGCCGGCCGCGACCGACTGCCGGATCGCCAGCGAACCGCTGTGGAAATAGGTGCCGTCGCCCAGGTTCTGGAACACGTGCGGCGTGTCGGTGAACGCCGCTTGGCCGCACCAGGTGACGCCTTCGCCGCCCATCTGGGTGAAGGTGTCGGTGTCGCGGTCCATCCACGTCACCATGTAGTGGCAGCCGATGCCGGCCAGGCCGCGCGAGCCCTCCGGCACCTTGGTCGAGGTGTTGTGCGGACAGCCGCTGCAGTAGTGCGGCACGCGCGGGAAGTTGGCGCGGGGCAGCGCGAGTTCGCTTTCCTTTTCCTCCATCCAGCGCAGCACGTCCTGCATGTGGACGCTGTCGTGGAAACGTTGGATGCGGCGCGCGATCACGCCGGCGATGCGGGCCGGAGTCAGTTCGTTGGTCGAGGGCAGAATCCACTCGCCGCTTTCGTCGTACTTGCCGACGATGCTCGGCCTGCTGTTATCGGCATTGATGCCTTCGAAGTTGTAGAACAGCTCCTTCATCTGGCTCTCGATGAAGCTGTGCTTCTCCTCGACCACCAGGATGTCCTGCAAGCCGCGCGCGAACGCGCGGATGCCGATCGGCTCCAGCGGCCAGGTCATGCCGACCTTGTAGACGCGGATGCCCAGGTCGGCGCAAGCGCGCGCGTCCAAGCCCAGGTATTCCAACGCCTGCAGCACGTCCAGGTAGCTCTTGCCGGTGGTGACGATGCCCAGCCGCGCGTTCGGCGAATCGACCACGACGCGGTCGATCAGGTTCGCGCGGGCGAAGGCCTGCGCCGCCTTCACCGCGTAACGGTGCAGGCGCATTTCCTGGTCCAGCGGCGGATCCGGCCAGCGGATGTTCAAGCCGCCCATCGGCATTTCGAAATCGTCCGGCGTGGCGATCTGCAGCGCGAACGGATTCACTTCCACCGATGCGGACGATTCGACCGTTTCGGCGATCGTCTTGAAGCCGACCCAGCGGCCGGTGTAGCGCGACATCGCCCAGCCGATCAGGCCCATGTCCAGGATGTCCTGCACGCCGGCCGGATTGAGGATCGGCATCATCGCGCTGGTGAATTCGCCTTCGCTGCCGTGCGGCAGCGTCGAGCTGCGGCAGGCGTGGTCGTCGGCGGCTAGCGCTAATACGCCGCCATGCTTGGAAGTGCCGGCGGCGTTGCCGTGCTTGAACACGTCGCCGCAACGATCCACGCCCGGGCCTTTGCCGTACCACATCGCGTACACGCCATCGACGGTCGCGCCGGGGAACAGGTTGGTCTGCTGCGTGCCCCAGACCATGGTCGCGCCCAGGTCTTCGTTCAAGCCGGGCTGGAATTTCACGTTCGCGTTCTGCAGGTGCTTGCGCGCGCGCCACAGTTCCAGATCGAAACCGCCCAGCGGCGAGCCGCGATAGCCGGAAATGAAACCGCCGGTGTTCAAACCGGCGGCTTGGTCGCGCAGCCGCTGCATCAGCGGCAACCGCACCAGTGCCTGCACGCCGGACAGGTAGATGCGGCCCGAGGTGCGGGTGAATTTGTCTTCCAGGGTGTAATCCAGATCCAACGCGCTCTTGGTCAGCTCGGTGTTGGCGGATTCGGGCGAGGACAGTTCGGCGGTGCTGGTCATGGCGTGCGTGGCTGCGGCACCGGGAAGGCGCCGTGGGCTGCGGAATGGGGAGCGCAATTCTACCAGCCGCCCGCCAATCACCCTCGTGTAGGAGCGGCTTCAGCCGCGAGCTCTTTCCCTCACGCCCGAGCGACCCTGAAGGCGGCGCGGCGACCTGCCCGAAGAGCTCGCGGCCGAAGCCGCTCCCCACAGCGAAAGCGGGGTAGAGTGGCGCCCTCGGGGGAGTCCAGGACCGGACGCGCGGAGGCCAGGCATGCCGAACATGCAGGCGAACCGGAAAGAGGAAGGCGCCTGGGCGCGCCGGCACAACCACGCCCTGGTGGCGCTGGCCCGGCAGGTCTGGCACGAGGACTGCTCGCTCGCCAGCGCCTACGCGATCATCTGCGAGACCGCCGCCGAGACGCTCGAAGTCGAGCGCGTCAACATCTGGCGCTGCGACGCCGCCGATGCTCTGCGCTGCGTGCACAGCTACGAGCGCAGCGCGCGCCGCCACAATCCGCCCGGCTTCGAAGAAACGATCCGCCCGCTCGGCGACTACGCGGCGCTGCTCGGCGAGGTGCGCGTGATCGACGCGGCGGACGTGACCGCCCATTCGACCTTGTCGGCATCGGGCACTTCGCTCGGCGATTATCTGCACCGCCACGACGTCCGTTCGCTGCTCGACGCGCCGATGCGCAGCGAAGGCGAGTTGATCGGCGTGGTCTGCCACGAACAGGTCGGCGCGGCGCGGATGTGGACGCCGGAGGACGAAGCCTTCGCCGGCAGCATCGGCGATTACGCGGCGATGGCCTACGAAACCCACCGCCGGCGCGATGCGGAAGGCCGCCTGCGCTATCTGGAGCTGCACGATCCGCACACCGATCTGCCCAATCGCGACCATCTGCTGGAAGTCGCGCATTCGGCTTTGCGTCCTTTGCACGGAGACACCGCCGGCGTGGCGGCGATCCATCTGCAGGTCGATACGCTGCTGCACGACGATCCGGAGGCGACGGACGCCTTGCTGATCGCCGCCGCCGATCGTTTGCGCGAAGAATTCTGCGAAATAGCCACCTTGGCGCGGGTCCGCAGCGACGCGTTCGCGCTGCTGCCGCACCGCCATCTGCACGAAACCGAAGCCTTGAACTTGGCCGAGCGCTGCATCGAGCTGGTGCACGAGGCCGCGCGCGATGCCGGCGCGCACGACATCCAGGCCGCCGCGGGCATCGCGTTCTCGCGCGATCTGGTGGCGCCGTCGGCGGATGCGCTGCTGCGCAACGCGGAGCTGGCCAGCCAGCGCGCGCGGCAGGGCAGCCCGGACCGTTGCGAAGTGTTCGACGCCGAACACCATCGCGGCTTGATGAATCGCCTGCGCACCGAACGCGCGTTGCGCGATGCGGTCACGGAAGGCCGGTTGGAGGTGCATTACCAGCCCGAAATCGACTTGCGCGACGGCCGCTGGCGCGCCGCCGAGGCCTTGCTGCGCTGGCGCGACGAGCAGGGCCGGCTGCATTCGGCCTCGGAATTCATCGAGGTGGCCGAAGCTTCGGGCCAAATCGTGCCGCTCGGCCGCTGGGTATTGGGCGAAGCCTGCCGTGTGGCGAGCGCCTGGCCCGAGCGCGACGGCGCCGCGCCGCTGCTGCGGGTGAACGTGTCCGCGCGGCAATTCGAGCAGCCCGGCTTGATCGCCGACGTCACCCAGGCCTTGATGGCGTCGGGCTTGCCGGCCGAGCGCTTATGCCTGGAATTGACCGAAACGGCGCTGCTGCGCGACGAACTCGCCGCCGCGCACACCCTGTCGCGCCTGCGCGGGTTGGGTGTAGGCGTGGCGCTGGACGATTTCGGCAGCGGCTATTCCTCGCTGCTGTATCTCAAGCATCTGCCGATCGACGCGCTGAAGCTCGACCAGGCTTTCGTCGCCGGGTTGCCGACGGACCGCTACGACTTGGCGATCGTGCAAGCGATCTCGACTTTGGCGCGGCAGGTCGGCATCGAAGTGGTGGCCGAGGGGGTGGAGACGCTGCAGCAGGCCGACGCGTTGCGCGAATGCGGCATCGGCCGCGCGCAAGGGCATCTGTTCGCGCCCGCGATTACGGCCGATGCCGTGCTGAAGAAGTTCGGCGGCGATGCTTAACGGACCGGCGCCGCGGCCGGTTCGCATCGCCCATTGAGCGGGCGTTCCGGCATTCAACGAAGTCCTAACCCGAATCAGGGAAAATGGAGCCATCCGATTTTTTGGAGCGAAGACATGTGCCGGAACATCAGAACCCTGTTCAACTTCGAACCGCCGGCCACCGACCGCGAAGTGCGCGACGCCGCGCTGCAGTTCGTGCGCAAGCTGAGCGGGTTCAACAGTCCGTCGAAGGCCAATCAGGCCGCATTCGACCGGGCGGTGGACGAGATCGCGGCTTCGGCGCGGGCTTTGGTCGATTCGCTGACGACGATTTCGGAGCCGCGCGACCGCGAGGTGGAAGCGGCCAAGGCGAAGGCGCGGTCGGCGCAGCGGTTCGCGCCCGTTCGCTAGCCGGGCCGGTTTTGTAGGGCGGCTTTTGTAGGAGCGGCTTTAGCCGCGAGCCTTTTCCTTCAAATCGAGACATCGCCGCGATTTCAGAGAAAAGCTCGCGGCTAAAGCCGCTCCTACGAAGAGCGACAGCAAAGCAGCGGAGCAAGCTCCGCTCTACAAGACGGAGCGTGGGTCAGCCGGCTTCGACGGCGATGTTGTGCGCTTGCAGCCATTCGCGCACTTGCTCGCGTTCGCGCTTGCTCTTCAGGTCGAGCGAGGTTTCCGGCGTCATGAACAGGTAGCGCTGGAAGGTGACGCCCTGCGCGTTCTTCGCGTTCGGGTCGGCCCCAGCTTCGAGCAGCTGCAGCACGCGTCCGGTTTCGTTGATTTTCGCGGCCAGGTGCAGGGCGGTATTGCCTTGGCGGTCGGCGGCGGCGACCTTGGCGCCGGATTTGAGCAGGAAATCGGCGTGGTCGGCGCGTTCGGCCATCAGCGCGGCCATCAGCGGCGTGACGCCGGTCACCGTGTTCGGCGTGTCCGGGCTCGCGCCTTTTTCCAGCAGTTTGCGCAGGTAGTAATCGGTGTCGGCCATCGCCGCCAGATGCACGGCGGTGACGCCGTCGTCGTTGCCGCGCGCCGGATCCGCGCCTGCGGCGAGCAGGGCGTCGAAGCCGTCGCGGCTCTGGTTGAGCATCGCCCATTGCAGCATGGGCAGGCCTTTCTCGCCCTGCGCGTTGGGATTGGCGCCGCCGGCGACCAGTTCCTTGATTCGCGCGGCGTCGCCGGCTTTAACGGCGTCGGCCAGCACGGCGGAAGCGGAATCGTGGAAGGTCTTGGCGGTGTCCATCGGCGCGGAGTTCCCTTGGCGTGCGCAGGCCGCGCACGCCAGCAGCATAAGCGAGAGGAAGGCGATGATGCGGAGCGGAGCGAGCATGGGGCTAGGTTATGCGAGGAACGAGTGAATGGGAACGAGAAACGAGTGGAAAGCGAAGGCTCCCACTCGTTTCTCGTTCCTCACCACTAGTTTCTGGACGTATTACCAGTTCCAGGGCATCACGCTGTTGACGCCTTCGGCCACGTCGCCGGCGAAGTCGGTCACGCCTTGGGTCACGTCCCCGGCAAAGTCGACCACGCCCTCGGTCACGGTGCCCAGGGTATCGGCGGTCCATTCGACAGCGTCGCCGCCGAATTCGATCACGTCGCCGACGAGTTCGCCGCCGCCTTCAAGCACGCCGGCCACGGCATTGGCCGGCGTCTCCAGGCCCAGGAAATCGCCCAGGTCGCGGATGGTGCTGCCGCCGTAGTTGGCGATGTCGCTCACCTGCGCGCTGGCGTAGTCGGCGCCGCCGGAGATCAGGTCGCCGGTCACGTTGAACGCGCCTTCGGCCACGTCGCCCAGGATGTTGAACGAACCTTCGACGTAATCGCCCTGCGCGAAGTCGGTATCGATCACGTTCTGCACGTCGTCGACCTTGCCGCCGACCGAATCGACTACGTCGGTGCCGGTGGTCCACAGGCCTTCGGCGATGTTGCCGATGCTGTTGATCGTGTATTCGGACGCGTTCTCGCGCACGTCGCCGGCCAGGCCGTCGACGTTCAGCACTTCGGACTCGGGCGCGCGCGGCGTGCCGTTGCGCACGGCTTCGACGAACGAAGTGCCGTTGCCGCTGCCGCCGTGGCTGTCGATGAACGGCGTCATACCGGCCGGCAAGGCGAGGCGCCATTCGGTGCCGACCGCGTCGGGCGTGCCGTTCAGGCCGGGCACGTCCTGCTGCACGGTGTTCAGCGGATCGGTTTCGACGATGTAGCGGCGCACTTGGCCGCTGTCGGCCACATTTTCGCGCGCGGCGTTCGGGCTGAAGCCCAGGTCGGATAGGGTATCGTCGCTCAGGCCCGCGGCGTTGAAGGTCACGCCCGCACCGCCGGTGGCCAAGGACGCAGCCGATGCCAGGCCGCCGCCCAGCGAGTGGCCGGTGAACACCACGTTGCCGTCGCCGAAAGCGACTTCGGCTTCTTTGGCCAGCGCCACCGCCTGGTTGTACTGTGCGGTCTCGAAGCCGAACGCCTGGCCGGCATCGGCGCCGATGTCGGCCATTTCCGACGGATCGGTGCCGGCGTAGGCGACCACGTACTGGCCCTGGTCGTTCTGGTAGATGCCGGCGCGGAAACCGGTGTTGCTGTCTTCCAGCATCGCCGGATCGATCGGGATGTGATTGCCCTGCTTGTCCACCAGGAACTTGCCGCCGTTCGGATCCGGCTGCAGTCGGTTCCAGCCGGCGGCTTCCAGTTCGGTCGACGACTGCGTGCCGGTGCCGTTCGGCCCGGTCACCGTGTAGACGTCGTTGGACATCTGCGCGAACTGCAGATCGTTCTGCTGCTGCGGCTGCTGGCCGGCGATCTGGTCGCTGAAGGTCTCGCCGTTGGTCTGCGCGGCGCGCGGATAGCTCTGCTGCGTCGGCTGCGGTTGCACCGGCTGCATCAGATAGCGCATCAGCGCTTCGTTGGAGACGCTGGAGTTGACGCCGTCGAGCAAGGACATGCGGACCACCCGGGGTTGACCGTACTGAGCCGTAGGTTAGGGGGCGGTTCGGGCGGCTGAATAGCTAGTGCAGACCCTAGGGAAGGCGCCGAGCCGTAGGGTGGGCCTTGGCCCACCATCGCCCTCTCCGGCCGCGGCGGACATGAGCGGAAAGAAGGATCAGCTCCGTAGCCCGGGTAAGCGCAGCGCACCCGGGGCCAGCCGCAGCGGATTTCCCGGGTGCGCTGCGCTTACCCGGGCTACGGTCATGCCGAGGCGAACAGATAGTCGAACTCGCACAGCAGGCCGATCAGTCGCTCGCAGTCCTCGCGCCCGTCCAGGTTGCGGATCGCGTAGGTGCCCACCTGGCTGCGCGGCGGGAAGGCGCCGCCTGTCGCGACGATCTCGCGCACCCGGGGCAGCAGTACGAACTGCAACCATTCTTCGAAGGCCATGGTGTCGGCCGCGAAGGCTTTGCGGAAGCCGTAGGCTCCCTCCGGAAGCGGTTCGTCGCGCCAGGCGCCGATCCGGCGCAGTTCGGTTTCGATCGCATCGGCGCTGGCCAACGCCCGTTCGTGCAATCCGCTCATGGCTCGTCCCTGGTTGTCCGCGCAGCGCGGCAAAACCATTGACGGGAAATGCGGGGCCCGGCGTCCAGCTAGGGCGATGCGTCCTTTTCCAGGGCCACGTCGTGGGCCTGCAGCCAGGCGATCACGTCCTTGCGCTCCTGCCGGGCCGCGTCGTTCAAGCGGGCCTCGGGCAACTTGAAGTAATAGGGCTGGAAGGTCTGGCCTTGCGCGTTCTTGGCCCGCGGATCGGCGCCGGCCTCGAGCAGGGCCAGCACATGGGTGCCGGCATTGATCATCGCGGCGGCGTGGAGCGGCGTGTTGCCGGTACGGTCGGCGCGGTTGGCATCGGCGCCTGCCGACAGCAATAAGCGGAACTGCTTGTCGGTGCGCGGACCGGTCGCGGCCGCCAGCGGCGGCGCGCCGGTCTGGCCGTGCGGCGCGTCGGGATCGGCGCGGTGGGCCAGCAGGATCTCCAGATACACCGCATCGTCGGCGATCGCGGCGTTGTGGATCACGGTGCTGCCGCCCAAGCCGGGTTTCGACGCGTCGGCGCCGTTGTCCAGCAGAGCCTTCAAGCCGTCGGGATTTTGCTTGGCCAGGGCGTACTGCAGCAGGTTCATGCCTTTGTCGCCGCTCGCGTTCGGATCGGCGCCTTCGCGCACCAGTTCGCGCACGCGGGCGGCGTCGCCTTGCGCGGCGGCATCGGCGAGCGCGGCGGTCTGCGGATCGGGGAAGACTTGCTGGGCGTCCATGGGATCTCCGCGGCAGGCGGCGGCGCACAAAGCCAGCAATAGCACGAAAACCTGGATCGTCGCGGCGCGCATGGCGGGATTCTTGCACGGTGCCGTCAATGGATTGCGATGGCGATGCGCTCGATAGCGGAATGCGGCGATCGGGTCGAATATCCCGCTACCGAACCCTCATCCGCCCTTCGGGCACCTTCCCCCGATGGGAGAAGGAAGAGCAAAGCCCCTCTCCCATCGGGAGAGGGTTGGGGTGAGGGTTCGGCGAAGCGGTGCGGTTCCAATGACTAGCGATAACGCCAACGGGCGCGCTCAACGCTCCCAAGGCCGCTGCTGCTGCAGCGCATCGATCATCGTCTGCTGCCGATGCAGATCGCCCACGCGCTCGGCCTTGGCCTTCAGATAGTCGGCGGTGCGCTGGGCCATCTCGATCGGGTTCCAAGTCCACTTCGGCGGATCGATCGGCGGCAACGGGCTGTCGAGCGTGATTTCGTGGCCCGGCGCGTCCGGCATGATGCGGTTCAAGCCGGGCGTGTCTTCCTGCGCCGCGGTCAGCGGATCGCCGTCGACGTTGTAGCGGCGGACCAAGCCGTTCTCGGCGTCCTGCTTGGCTTGGCCGGGATCCAGGCCGAACTGCTCCATCGTGTCGTCGTGCACGCCGGAGGCGTCGAAAGTGACCGCCGGAATATCGGTGGCCAGCGAAGCGATGGCGGACAAGCCGCCGCCCAGCGAATGGCCGGTGATGACCACATTGCCTTCGCGTCCGAACTCGCTATTGGCCACTTGCTGGGCGAGCGCCACCGCCTGGTCGTATTGCTCGGTGCGCAGGCCCAGGCCTTGCGGGAAGTTGGCGCCGGTCCAGTCGATGCGTTCGTTGGAGCCTGAGAAGGCCAGGACGTAGTTGCCGTCGCCGTCGGTGTAGATGCCGGCGCGGAAACCGGTGTCCGGCGTTTCCAGGGTCGCCGGGTCGATGCCGGCTTCGCGCAACTGGGCGTCGCTCAGGCGCGTCCAATCGCCGACGCTGCGCACGCTCGGGTCGTAGACGGCGTTGGCGATCTGCATCAATTCCAGATCGACGGCCTTGGCGTCGCGGCCGCGCACTTCGTCGGCGAACGAGGTCGCGCCCGCGGTGGGCCCGCCCTGGCGCGGCGCTGCTCCGAACAGTTGCGGGTGGTAGCTGGGTTCGAGCCGGTAGCTGCCGGTGGGCGTCGCGGGCGGTTGCGGAAGCGCCTGCGGATCGGCCCGGAACGCGGCCGCCCGGTCCTGCCAGCTTTGCGGAGTGATGCCTAGCGGTTGCACGCCTGCCATCGCACGCCCCTCCCTCGGGTCATCGCGCGACGGTAGGCCGGCCTGCAGGCGGCCGCCAGCTAGGGCAGTCCCGAGGTGCAGCTTTGCTTTTTGTAGGGGCGGCTTCAGCCGCGAGCTCTTTCCTTCAAATCGCGACACCGCTTCGATTTCAGAAAAAAAGCTCGCGGCTGAAGCCGCTCCTACATGAGCCGAGCCGTCAGGCGTACTGGGCCAGGCCCAGGCCGAACGACCAGTTCTCCTTGGGCACTTCGACCAGGCTGATCAGCACGTCTTCCGGCCGCAGCCCGGGCGATTCGGACAGCCGGCGCGCGACGTCGGCATAGAACGCTTTCTTCTGTTCCAGCGAGCGGGTGTTGTTGGCGGTGATCTGGACGAACACCAGGTCGTCGCTGCGGCGGATGCCCAGATAACCGGGGTCGTAGACGAACTCTTCGGCCGCATGTTGGCTGACCAGCATGAAGCGATCGTCCTCCGGTACGGCGAAGGCTTCGCGCATCGCGGCGTAAATGCCGTCGGCGATGGCGCGCAAGTATTCCGGCGGCTTGCCGGCGCGCAGATCGATGCGGACGAGGGGCATGTCGGTTCTCCTTATTTTGCTCGTGTAGAGCGGAGCTTGCTCCGCTGCTTCGGCTTTTTGTGGGAGCGGCTTTAGCCGCCGGCGGTTTGAAGCCCGGTGGCGCTTTACGGAAGGGTATCGCCAACCGGTTCCAGGCGTTGATGTCGATCGCCGCATAATTCAGCGCGACCAATTCATTCTCGTCGAAATGCGCGCGGGCTTCCGCGTAGAGCGCATCGTCCACGCCGCCGTCCGCGATGCGCGTCACCGCTTCGGTCCAGGCCAGCGCCGCGCGCTCGCGCGGGGTGAAGGCGTCGATGTCGCGCCAGGCCGGCAGCACGTGCAGACGCTCGGCGCGCTCGCCGTGCGCCAGCGCTTCGCGATGGTGCAGCCACAGGCAATAGCCGCAGCCGTTGATCTGCGAAGCGCGCACGTTGATCAAATCCAGCAGCGAACGTTCCAGGCCGCTGCCGGCGACATGATCGTGCAGCGCCGACAAAGCCTTGCGGCCCTGCGGCGAAATCGCGTTGGCGTCGAGTCTTTGCATGCCGGCCTCCTCAGGACGAAGTCAGTTTCAAGCCGACGATGCCGGCCACGATCAAGCCGATGAAGCCCAGCCGCAGCGGCGTGATCGCTTCGCCGAACAGCCACACGCCCATCAGCACGCTGCCGACCGCGCCCACGCCGGTCCACACCGCGTAGGCGTTGCCCAACGGCAAGGCTTGCAAGGCGCGGCCGAGCAGCCAGACGAAAGCGGCCAAGGTCGCCAGCGACAGCAAACTCCAGCCCGGTCGCGTATAGCCCTGCGAGTACTTCATGCTCACCGCCCAGACCACGTCCAGCGCGCCGGAGACGATCAGCAATAGCCATGCGAGTCCTGTGCTCATCGCCATAGCCTCAGAAGTCCGCCGCCAGCTCGACCACGCGGCGCACGGCGTCGTCGGTGGTCGCGCGCAGCAGGTCGGGATTGCCGATGGTCGGCTGCACCGCCACCGTTTCGAAATCGTGGATGCCCACGAAGCGCAGCCAGGCCTCCAGGAACGGCTTCTGGTAGTCGGGCCGCGGATTGGTGGTGCCGGGCAGGTAATCGCCGGAGCTGGCGTAGACCACCAGCGCGCGCTTGCCTTGCAGCAGGCCGCGATAACCGGCTTCGGGCGAGAAGCTGAAGGTCAGCGTCGGCTGGGTGACCACGTCGATGTAGTGCTTCAACACGTAGGGCACGTTGAAGTTCCACATCGGCACCGAGAACAACAGCCGGTCGGCGGCGGCGAAACGGGCGACGACGCGTTCGATGTCGCCCCAAGCCTGGCGCTGCTCTTCGCTATGCGGCTGTTTGGCCAGGATCGCGTACTTGGCGTCCAGGATGGCGCCGTCCATGGCCGGCAGGGATTCGCGCCACAGGTCGAGCTTGTCGACGACGGCGTCGGGCTTGGCCTGGCGATAGGCGTGCAGAAAGGCTTCCGCCACGGCGATCGAGTGCGAGCGCTGTTTGCGGGGAGAGGCTTCGATGTAGAGCAGGTCGGTCATGGCGGCAGGGGATGCATTTGCGATGAGCTCAAAGTAGGATGTTCATCCATGAAAATCACTCCGTCAAAAAGGCAAGTGGAGTTTGCATGAATGAACAATCGCTGGATTGGAACGACTACCGCTTGGTGCTGGCCGTGGGCCGCGCCGGTTCGCTCAACGGCGCGGCGAAAAGCCTGCGCGTCAGCCACCCCACCGTGTTCCGTCAAATCAATGCGATCGAGCGCAAGCTGGGCGTGCGCTTGTTCGAGCGCGCCCGCGACGGCTATTCGCCGACCGCCGCCGGCGAGGACGTGATCGCCGCCGCGGCCGAATTGGAGACGCGTATCGAAGCGGTGGAGCGGCGATTGGCCGGACGCGACGAGCGACCGTCGGGCACGGTCCGCGTCACCACCACCGACACCTTGCTATTCGGCTTATTGCCGCCGGTGTTCGCCGCGTTCCGGCGCGCGCATCCGCAGATCGTGCTGGAAGTGGTCGCCGACAACGCGGTCTACAACCTGAGCCGGCGCGAAGCGGACGTCGCGCTGCGGCCCAGCGGCGGGCCGCCCGACAATTTGGTCGGCCGCAAGATCGCGAACATCGCTTTCGCGGTCTACCGCCCCAGCCGCTGGCGCGCGCGCGACGGCGACGATCTGAGCGCGCACGACTGGGTCGTGCCGGACGACAGCTTGTCGCACCTCAACTCCACGCGTTGGCTGGCGCGGCACGGCTACGACCGCCGCGCCGCCTATCGCGCCAACAGCCTGCTTTCCTTGCGCGACGCCGCCGCGCAAGGCCTGGGATTTGCGGTGCTGCCTTGTTACTTGGGCGATCGCACGCCGGGCTTGGCCCGCGTCGGCGAACCGGTGGAAGAGTTGCGCAACGAACTGTGGTTGCTGACCCACCCGGACCTGCGCCGGGTGGCGCGCGTGCGCGCGTTCATGGATGGGATGCGCGAGGCGATGCTGGAGCTCAAGCCGGTGCTGGAAGGAACCGCGTAGGTGCGGCGCTTTCCTTAACCGCTATAGCCAGGCCACGGAAACCGTGGCTGGAGCCTGCGTTCCGATCCTCAACGCTCCGCCTTCTCGCACATAGCACTGCGTATGCGGGTTGGCGGTCAACCAAGACTTGAGCGCGTTGCCGCTGCCCAGGGCCGGGCATTGAGATCGAGACGTTCCATTGACGGTGACGCTTTGCAGTTGCGCGCTGGTCGGGATGTCGAGGTTCACGCTGACAGGAAGCGTGGAATTGCCGGTCAGATCGATGCGATAAGCCGTGGCCCCGGTTCGCGACAGCGATGCGCGAACGTCGTTCCTGTCGTTCCACCACGCGGTGATGCCGCGCGTACTGGTCGTAAGAACGTAGGGCAGCCCTTGCGCATACCGGATGTAGGCGTCGAATTCCTGCGCATCGGGTTTTCCGTCGTTGCTGAAGCTTGGGCTGTGATCGCCGATGTGGTCGTACAGATTGATGACGCCGCCCAACGCGTACATCAAATCGGCCGCGCGCTCCATGCAGGGCCTCGCCGGGAGGCTGTCCTGGTTGCAAGCGGGGGGATTGGCGGTGATTTCGTGGGAGATCAGGCCGTACCGCTGGGGCCATTGGTCCAGGCTCGGGCGCGTGCTCAAACCCGTAGCAGGAATGTCGACGATGCCGTGCCGAGCCGCATCGTTGTACACGATGATCGCGGGATCCGAAAATCTCAGGGCGTAATGCGGATGCGGCCCGTGCGAATCTTCGCCCTTGGCTACGACGCCGTTCTGCGCCAGCGTTTGGATGCCGACCAAATCGGGTTGATCGGCATCGAAATGAGAGTAGGCGCCATGCGAAACGTAGATTCTGGGGTTGACGCTGGCGCCCACGTATGCGTCCAGGCGCGCTAGCTCTCCCGTGAATTCGGTCAGGCCCTGGCCCGGAACGTATTGGTGGTTGCCTATCTCGGCTCCGAGCTGCAACAGGCTCCCGATGGAAGCGGCCACTTGCGCGTCGCAATCATTGGCGGCGCTGAGGGTGCACGGCGAAGAACCTATCGGCAAGCCGATCCTGCTGCCGTCCGGCGACCACTCATTGAGCAGGAAATAGCTTCCCTTCACCGGAAAGTCCCGCAGCGTGTTTCCGCCGGCAAGGCCGTCGCTATAACGCTCTATCCTCGCTACCAGGTCATCGTCGGCCGGCGAGGCCGGGTCGAAACCCCGGTGAGGAAAATGGTCGTGCCGGGTCATGAAGCCGGCTTTGTATGGCCAGGGCCACGCGCCGATCCGCAGGTTCGGGATTCCGCGATTCTGATGGGCTTCGTTTATGGCGTTGCGATAGACGCCATAGACGTAGGCGGCCGACGAATGCATCGACCACCCGGCGAGGGAGTTGATGGAAGCGGAGTAGATGTATTTGCCGCGGCTCCTTTGCTTGGTGGCGAATATCGGTTTGGCCGGGTCCGCCGTCGGACATCCGGCATCGAGCGTTATCGGATCATCGACGGCCAGCACTCTGGCGGAACCATCGGGCGCGCTCGCATCCAACGCCACCTTCTGCCCCCAGTGGTGGGTTTGCTCGTAACCAGGCGATGTCTGGCTCCTACCCAAGCGATAGCCGCGCGCCTCGTCGTCTTCGACGAAGTGCTGCAGCAAAGGATCGCGAGCGCTCGCGTCCTCTCGCCGGATGTGGTCGAAACAACCGTCGATCTCGGTGGCGCTCAAACCCATGGCCCGCCATATGGGGCCTGCCGCGTAGGTATTCGGGATCAGGGCGTTGCCGTAATGGTTGAACGCTTGAAAACCGGATAAACCGACCCAGTTGGAGGTGTCGTAGCCCGGATACGGTGTATTTTCGTAACTGCTGGTGATCCTCACCCTAACGCAGCGGGCCTCCTGAGCCGGAAAACTTACGATCTGATAAGCGCCGCTCAGCTGGCTGCCCACATCCGACGCCACGGTGACGAACGTCCCGTCGGCGCAACTCTCGTTGGCCGAGAGTTGCACGTCGAAATCCTTGATCAAATAGGTGTAGCCGAAGCCGCGATCCTGATAAGTGGAATGCTGCAAGGCGACCTGCGTGACGATGGGCATCGCTGCCGTACCGGTTTCGAACCGGTAGGTGAGCCAGGCCGGCAAGACATCGTCGATTTGGTTCAACCAAAGATTCTGGTGGGTCGGATCCACCGTGGCGATAGCAGGAAAGGCGGAAGAGAAGGAATTTTTGGCCGTGACCAGCGTGCGCGGTGCGGCGACGGATGCGATCGAGAACGGAGGGGTCACCCATTCGCTGCAGTTGCCCGCTTTGATGTACGAGGCGCCGCCTACGATCGCCCTGCCTCCGCCGAGGACAAAACCGTCGATCGCCGCGACTACCGCATCGCTGGAACAGATATTGCTCAGGCTGAACAACGCTGCATATTTCGGCTCGCCTCGATGCCTAGGGACTCGGCCCGCCGCGATATCCGCGCCGACGTCGGCCTGCGAAACGAATAAGGCCCCGTTTGCTATGTCGGAGTCGAAAACCACGTCGAATGCGGTTCCGTCCGAGCGCAGCTGCTCCATCAAAAACCCGTATATGTGCCAGTACTTCCAGCCGCCGGGTCCCTGCAAGGTCGATAGGTACGGATCGGGACGATTGGCCGAGTCGACGATCGCTCCCCACTGCGAGTCCGTGTTTTCGGAAACGTGGATCGCCACGCTCGCGTTATGGTTGGCTATTCCCTGGAAATCGGCGGGTCCGACCGCGGCGGCGTTTCCGATCCAAAGGGCGAGCAAGCAGGCGAGCGCTCCTTTCACGGCCAACTCCTCGGCAGGAACAGAGGCGCTAGTTATCGGACTATTTCGCCGGCAATAAAGAGATGCGGATCAAGATTCCGCAAGATAGGGCGTTCGCGGTCGGGAACTGGCGAAGCGCTAGTCCGCCGGCACGGTCCGCTCGCGCGCCCATTCGCGCAGCGCCTGCACTTGCTCGCGCATCAGCACCGACAAAGGCCGCGCCTGTTTGAGTTCGGCATGCAATTGGAACTCGGATAGCGGCGCGTTCTGCGCATAGGCGGCGTACAAAGCGGCGACGATGGCCTGTTCGATCTCGGCTCCGGAGAAGCCTTCCGACGCGCGCGCCAAGCCGGGCAGGTCGAACGCGCCCGGATCGAGCTGGCGCTTGGCCAGATGCAGCTTGAAGATCTCCTCGCGCGCGGCGGGCGTGGGCAAGTCGACGAAGAAGATTTCGTCGAAGCGGCCCTTGCGCAGCAATTCCGGCGGCAGCGCCTGCACCTGGTTCGCGGTCGCCACCAGGAATACCGGCGCTTTGCGTTCGGCCAGCCAGGTCAGGAAATAGCCGAGCACGCGGTGCGACACGCCGCCGTCGGCGGCGTCGCTGGAGCTGGCCAGGCCTTTCTCGATCTCGTCGATCCACAGCACGCACGGCGCCAACTGTTCGGCCGAAGCCAGCGCGGCGCGCAGGTTCTTTTCGGTCTCGCCGTGGTATTTGTCGTACAGCGTGCCGAAATCCAGCCGCAGCAGCGGTACGCCGAAACCGCCCGCGACGGCCTTGGCCAGCATCGATTTGCCGCAGCCCTGCACGCCCAGCAGCAGCATGCCCTTGGGGGGATCCAGTCCCGGCGGCGGCTTGCCTTCGACGAAGGCGGCGCGGCGTTGTTCGATCCAGCGCTTCGCGCGCGCGGCGCCGGCCACGTCGGCGAAGCGCGCGGTGTCGTATTCGAAATGCAGATGGCCGCTGCGGTTCAGCAGTTCGAACTTCAGCTTGGCCAATTGCGCCAAGTCGTTGGCGTCGATCACGCCGTCGTCGAAGATCAAGTGGCGGGCGATGCGGCGCGCGTCGGTCTCGCTCAGGCCTTGCAGATTACGCACGATCTGCGCGACCACCGCTTCGTCCGAACGCACCCGCTTGCCGCCGTTCTCGCGGGCGTAGGCGTCGGCCTGCTCGCGCACCAGCTTGAGCAGCGTGCCCGCATCGGGCAGGCGCGGCGCGAAGCGCACCGCGAACGGTTCCAGGTCCGCCGGCAGTTCGATCTTGGTGCCGACCAGCACCAGCACGTGCGGCTGGCAATGCCGGCGCTGCACGATGTCGCGCACCATGCGCTGGGTGCCGGCGTATTCCAGATAAGGGTCGAAATCCAGCAGCAGATAGACGCCGCGCTGGCCCGCATCGCGGATCGCCTGCAGCGTGTTGGACGCGTCCGGCGCCACTTCGGACTCGTCTTCGCGGTCCAAATCGAGCCGGCGCAGGCCTTCGGTGATCGACCAGCGGTACAGCGCCCGCCACACGTGGGTCAGCGTCTGCCGGAACAGCTCGATCACGCGCTGCTCGTCCGGCGTTTCGATCACGATCAGCGGCGTGTCGGCGCGGATCAGCGCGACCAGGTCTTGCAGTTGGCTCATCGGCGGTCCCGGAACGTCCTTGGCGGCGACTGCCGAAGGCGCCGCAAGATAGCAAACACCGGTCCGCGGGAACAAACGGTGGTGCATGCTCATTCCGAATGATGAGGCTGTTGGATGCGCAGGACGACGCATCCGGCCGTCGATGCCCGCGAAACGGGCGAGGCGCTGCGCCTCGCCCGCTCGCCTATTTCAAAGATCCATGCCGATGCCGGCGCCCACCGAATTCTCGCTGCCGCTGAACGCGCCGCCCAGGGTCAAGGACGCGCGTCCGAACTTCATGCCGTAACCGACCGAGACGGCGTTCGAGCCGTTCTGATGCCCCACGCCCAGCGAGATGCGCCCGCGGTCGCCGCTGCCGTTGGCGGCGTTGGCGGCCATGTGCGACATCGCCGCGCCCAGCGCGCCAACGCGGCCTATCTGCTTGTCCACCTGGCCGAAACGGCGGTCGATGGCCTCGAAGCGATCGTTCAAGCCGAAGTTGCCGACGGCCTTGTCGGTATAAGCCTTGGCCGCGGTCAACGTTTGCGCATCGCCGGCGTCGGCGTGCTGGTTGGCCGCGGTGAGCGTGGCCGCATCGCCGGCTTGCATGTCTTGCCGGATCGCCGTCTCGCGGTTGTCGGTGTAGGCGTTGGCTTGGGTGCCGCCGGTGGCCACGGCCGTGTCGGTATAAGCGCTGGCCTTGAGGAAGATGTCGTCCAAACCGGACTGCAGCTGCGACACGTTGACCGCATCGGTGGCCTCAAAACCTGCCGCCACATTCACGATGCGGCGTTCGTTGCCGAGGCGGCCGACCGAAACGGTGTTCGGATCGACAGCTTGAGATCCGCTGCCGATCGCGACGCTGTCGTCGCCAGTGGCGAAAGCGCCGGTGCCGATACCGACGGAACGAGCGCCCAATCCCCAAGCGCCCGGACCGATGGCGGTACTGTGATCGCCGAAGGCGGTGGTCAGTTCGCTGCTGGATTCGAACATGCCGTCCAGGTCGGTGTCGATGTCGCTATCGGGCATGCCGTTGCCATTGGCATCGAAGAAACCGCCTATGGCCAAACTAGCATTGCCCCGAGCGGCGGTGGCGAAGCCGATGGCGCTACTGCCTGCGCCAGTGGCGAAATTGCCGGCTCCTATGGCCGTGCTCATTTGCGCCGTCGCTTGGTTGAACGCACCGACGGCAGTGGCAGCGGAAGCCGTTGCGATATTGCTGGCCCCGATGGCAGTGGCGAAATCGTCGGTTACCGCATCGCCAGCGATGTTGCCATTGCCGACGGCCGTACCGGCGTTGCCTTGGACTGTATTGGACGAACCCAGACCGGTGGCATTGGAAGCCAAGGCGTTGTTGTCGGTCCCGACCGCCGTGGCGAATAAGTCCGTAGCGTTATCGCCGGCGTTGTTGAGATTGCCGATCGCCGTGCCTTGATCGCCCGTGGCCGTATTGAAGAAGCCGCAGGCGACAGCGCCCAGACCGCTCGCCGTGCTGCCGCCGGGGTTTTCGATCACAGGGAGGCCGTCGATCAAATCGCAAGTCTGTCCGGCTTGGGCCGGTAAGGCGGCCATCAGGCCGAGTAAGGTGAGGGATAAGGTGGTCGGCCGTAGGGCCGGAGCAGAAAGATAAACCTTCATAGGCGGGAAGCTCCGTCGAAAAACTGCCGAATCGGCAGCGAACGGAAAGACGGATTCCGCGCAAAAATATTCTTGAGGTTTCCCGCTATCGATCGAGGAAATTCGACCAAACGGTTGCATCTAGAAACCGAACGGCGGCGCCTGTTCGGATGCGCGTGTGGGAAGAGGATGCGCGTCGCAGTTTACTTGCGATAGGTATCGAGACCGTCGTCACTCGCGGCGGAGAGCGGTCATCGGGGCTGCGTGACGCTGTTGGTTTCCGAAACAAGGGCAGCTAGCTGCCCTTGTTCGTTTGCTGGCAGATGTACGTTCTAGCGAAATACCGTTGCAGTCTGCCGAGCCGCAACTATCTTCGAAGCCCCTACAGCTTCACGCCGAAGCCGACGCCCGCCGAGCGCTCCGAGCCGCTGAAGGCGCCGCCCAGGGTGAATACGGTGCGGCCGAAGCTCTTGCCGTAGCCGATCGAAATCGCCTTCTCTCCGGAGTGGAAACCGGCGCCCACCGACAGCATGCCGTTCTGCGCATCGGACGCGGTTGCGCCCGCCGCCGAGATGGCGCTCATCTGCGACATCGCAGCGCCCAGCGCGCCGACGCGGCCGATCTGCTTGTCCATCTGGCCGAAGCGGCGGTCGATGGTTTCGAAGCGGTCGTTGAGGCCGAAGCCACCGATGGTTTTATCGGTATAGGCCTTGGCCGAAGCCAGCGTCTGTGCGTCGCCCGCATCGGCGTGTTGGTTGGCGGCGGTCAGCGTAGCCGCATCGCCGGCATCGGCATGCTGATTCGCCGCAGTCAGGGTGGCCGCATCGCCGGTCTGCATGTCTTGCCTGATCGCCGCTTCTCGGTTATCGGTGTAGGCGTTCGCCGCAGTGCCGCCAGTCGCCACGGCCGTATCGGTGTAGGCGTTCGCCGTAGCCAAAGTCGCTTGCAGCTGTTGCAGGTTGACCGCATCGGTCGCCTGGGTGCCGTCGGCGACGTGAGTGATGCGGCGTTCGTTGCCGAAGCTGCCGACCGAGACGATGTTGGGTGCGTCGGCCTGCGAGCCGCTGCCGATGGCGACGCTGTCGTCGCCGGTGGCGAACGCCCCTGCACCGATGCCCACGGAGCGTGCGCCTAGAGCCCAGGCCCCCGGACCGATCGCGGTGCTGCTATCGCCGAACGCGGTAGTGCGTTCGTTGCTCGATTCGAAAATGCCGTCCAAATCTGCATCGACGTTCAGGTCGAAATCTCCATTGTTGTTGCCGTCAAACCAACTGCCTATGGCCACGCTGGTATCTCCGTTAGCGCTGGTAAAGAAGCCAATGGCGCTGCTCCCGCCGCCATCGGCCCTGCTGAAGGTGCCCATCGCGCTGCTGAACATACCGTTGGCGGTATTGCCTGTGCCGATCGCATTGCTGGACACGGCGCTTGTGGTATTAAACGATCCGAGCGCGCTACTCCCAGGGCCTGCGGCGAAGTTACTTAGGCCGAAAGCGCTGCTGTCAGCAGTGGAGATGTTGGATACGCCGACGGCGGAACTGTTCGCCCCCTTCGCTTTGTTTTGCAGGCCCACTGCGAGGGATTTGATGCCCGCTGCATGGCTGGCAGCGCCGATCGCGACGGCGTGATTGCCCGAAGCCACGGTCAACTCGCTGCTGGCGTCGGCCACATTGTCGCCGTCGGTATCTGTGTCCAGATTGGCTATGCCGTCGGCGTTGACATCCAGCCAGCTTCCGATCGCCTGACTGTCCGATCCGATGGCGCTGGCCGCGAAACCGGCTGCGAAACCGCGGTCGCCGCCAGCATCGTTGTTGAAACCAACGGCCGTACCGAAGTCGCCGAATGCGCTATTGCTTGCTCCGACCGCGGTACTATTGATGCCGGATGCGAAATTGTTGTGGCCGAAAGCGCTGCTGACATCTCCGGTCGCTACATTGCCGGAGCCCACCGCCGTGGTCGCGAATCCGGAGGCGAAGTTGGTGGAACCCGCGGCCAACGCCGCGGGTCCACCGGCGTTATTTAAGCTTCCATAGGCGGCTGCATCTGTGCCGCTGGCGGTATTTTTATTCCCCATGGCGGCGCTCCCTAGGCCGTTAGCGATATTGTCGGCGCCGACCGCGCTGCTGGACCCGCCGCTGGCTTCATTGGAAAAGCCGGACGCATGGCTGCTGGGGCCGGATGCTTGGTTTTGGCTTCCGAAAGCGCTGCTATTCGACCCGCTCGCGACATTGCTGGTGCCGAAGGCGCTTGCGTTTACATTGCTTGCCATGTTCTGCGAGCCAACGGCATTGCTGCTGGCGCCCATCGCCTGATTGTGGAAGCCGAAAGACCCGCTGTTAATGCCGCTGGCCACGTTCTGCGAGCCCGCTGCGGCGCTGTTGGCGCCGTACGCCTCGTTGCTGAAGCCGTACACGCTGCTGAAATCGGCCTCGGCGCGATTGTTCCGACCCACCGCCGTGCTGCCAATGCCGGTCGCTTTATTCACATTGCCTACTGCGGTGCTGCCGCTGCCGCTGGCCGTATTGACGTGACCGACCGCGCTAGCGTTATCACCTGCGGCGGCATTGCCCACGCCGAAAGCGCTGCTTTCCGCGCCGCTGGCGGTATTGCCGGTTCCGTAGGCGCCGCTTCCGATACCGCTCGCCGTATTGTTAACGCCGATGGCGGCGCCGTCTTGAACCGCCGTATTGCCGAAACCGACGGCGGTGGAATGAAGATCTTTGGTCTTATTGCTAACACCAAAGGCGGTATTGGTCTCTCCGTCCGTTTGGTTGAACGCGCCAAAGGCGACGCTATTAAAGCCGCTGGCGCTATTCTTTCTGCCGCAAGCTACCGATCCCAGGCCGTTGGCCACGCTTCCGCCATCGTCCTCGTCTAAGATGATGTCATCGTTCAGGTCGCAAGTGAAAGGTTCTGCCGCCTGGGCGAGTGGAGCCGAAATAACGCTCAGCAGAGCGGCGCTCAACAGCCAACGCTGGGGGCGATTGGACAACGGAATTAGCGGGGTATTCATAGATCACCGATTGGAAGGAATGGCCTGATGTCAGGTCCAATCTAAAGACGAGAGGTCTGGGAAAAGTGGCCAGCCCGTCTATCGGTGCATTCATGCGTTTGCCCACGCCGCATTCGGCAATCCTGCGCTGTCCAGGACAGCGCAGGGCCTAAAACTGAAAAACATTCGGATCGCTAAGAACGGCGTTCAAGGTTCCGGTTATGTCGTGGCAGATCAAAGATCCGCGCCGAAACCGATGCCGGCCGAACGTTCCGATCCGCTGAAGGCGCCGCCCAGCGTGAACACGCCGCGCGAACCGACTTTCACGCCATAACCCACCGACAAAGCCTGCTGCCCACCGTGGAATCCGGCGCCGACTGCGATGCGGCCGCGCTCGCTGTTGCCGCCGGCGGCGATGGCGCTCATCTGGGCCATTGCGGCGCCCAGCGCATTGCCGCGGTTGATCCGGCGATCCACTTGGCCGAAGCGGCGATCGACGGCGTCGAAACGATCGTTGAGGTTGGAGAAGTCGGCGAACTTCTGGTCAGTATAGGCCTTGGCCGCCGACAGGGTTTGCGCGTCGCCCGCTTGCATGTCTTTCCGAACGGCGGCTTCGCGGTTGTCGGTGTAGGCGTTCGCTTGCGTGCCGCCGGTGGCCACGGCCGTATCGGTGTAGGCATTCGCGGTGGCCAAGGACGCTTGCAGTTGTTGCAGATTGACCGCATCGGTCGCTTGCGTGCCGTCGGCGACATGCACGATGCGGCGTTCGTTGCCGACGCTGCCGACCGAAACGGTGTTCGCTTCGTCGGCGCGCGAGCGGCTACCGATAGCCACGCTGTCGTCGCCAGCGGCGAAGGCACCGGCGCCGAACCCGGCGGAGCGGGCGCCGAAAGCCCAAGCGCCGGGACCGATGGCGGTACTGTGATCGCCAAAAGCGGTGGTCTGCTCACTGCTTGTATCAGCAATGCCATCCTGATTGATATCAATATCAATGCTTTTTATGCCGTCGCCATCGGCATCAAAAAAACTGCCAAAGGCCAGGCTGGAAGTGCCTACAGCGAAAGTATTGCTGCCGAATGCGCTGCTTTCGATGCCAGACGCAATATTGTTGAATCCGTATGCGTTGCTCATCAGGTTACCAGCGAAGTTGCCAACACCGAAGGCGCTAGATCCTATGCCGGACGTGAAATTAAAAATGCCGACGGCGCTGCTTTGATCTCCGTTTGCCTCATTGAATGAGCCGAACGCGGTGCTGTCGGCAGTGGCGATGTTGAACGCGCCAACTGCTGAACTGTTAATCCCGCTCGCCATGTTGTGTACGCCTATGGCCAGAGATTTAGAGCCTGTTGCTTGGCTGGCCGAGCCGATGGCGACAGCGTTTTCGCCCGAAGCCATAGTCAGCTCGCTGCTGGCGTCGGCGGTGTTGTCGCCGTCGGTGTCCAGGTCCAAATCGACGAAGCCGTTGCCGTTCGAGTCGAACCAACCGCCAATGGCCTGGCTGCCGAATCCGCTGGCGGTAGCGCTGAATCCCGCGGCGAGGCTGCCTTCGCCTATGGCGTTATTGAACGCGCCAATCACGGTGCTGGATCTGCCGACGGCATTATTGGTATTACCGACTGCTGTACTCCCTACCCCCAAAGCGTTATTAGCCGTGCCCACCGCAGTGGAATCGCCCCCCGACGCAGTGTTGATATTGCCGACTGCGGTGTCGAAGTCGCTCGTGGCGTGATTGAGGCTGCCGACAGCCGTGCTGAACGATGCGGTTGCCTCGTTTATCGTGCCTACCGCAAGCGAGCGCAGTCCAGTAGCCCGGGTCGCTGAGCCAACGGCGATCGCAAGATCGCCCGAAGCGGTGGTCAACTCGCTGCTGGCATCGGCAATGTTATCGCCATTGGTATCCAGATCTAAGTCGGCGAAGCCATTGCCATTCCTGTCCATCCAGCTACCGATGGCCTGACTACCCAAGCCGCTGGCGGTAGTTCCGAAGCCTACAGCAAGACTATTTTCGCCGGAAGCTTGGTTGGACAGGCCGATCGCTGTAGCGAATGCGCCGTTGGCGTTGTTGAGGGTGCCGACTGCAGTGCTGAAATTGCTATCGGCTTGGTTGGCGCTGCCGCAAGCAAAAGCACTAGTACCAACGGCGGTGCTGCCGCCACCATTTTCGTTGTTGGGATTGCCATCATTCAAATCGCAGGTTTGGCCCGCGTAGGCAGGCAGCATTGCCGATGCCGCCAAAAGCGCCAGCGCGAGCAGCGTCGGCCGGTGGGAGATGAAAATCGGGATTTTCATAGAGGTCTCGTCGTTGCGGCCGCGGGATACGGCCGGGCCAATCACAGACGAAACCCCTTAAAAAATGTGGTCATGCCGCATTCGGCAGCGGATTGCTTTTTCGACCTTTCGGAATCCGCAAACGACCGTCGATCAGCCCGGCGCCGCCTAAGCAAGACGGCGCCGGAAGCTGACACGAACGAAACTACAGCTCGCCGCCGAAGCCGATGCTCGCCGAACGCTCCGAACCGCTGAACGCGCCGCCCAGCGTGAACACGTGCTTGTCGCCGATTTTCTTGCCCCAACCGACCGCGAGCGCCTTCTGGCCGCCCTGCACCGCCGCGCCAATGCCGTACGAGCCGCGCGCGCCGCGACCCATGGCGGCGATGGCGCTGGATTGGGTCATGGCCGCGCTCAACGCACCGATGCGGCTGATGCGACGGTCTTGTTCGCCGAAGCGGCGGTCGATGCGGTCGAAGCGGTCGTTGATGCCGCCGAAGTCGACGCTGGCGAATTTCTTGTCGGTGTAGGCGTTGGCTGCCGACAAGGTCTGCTCGTCGCCGGCTTGCATGTCTTTCCGAACCGCGGCTTCGCGGTTGTCGGTGTAGGCATTCGCTTGAGTGCCGCCGGTCGCCACGGCCGTATCGGTGTAGGCGTTCGCAGTCGCGAGAGTGGCTTGCAACTGTTGCACATTGACGGCGTCGGTGGCCTGAGTGCCGTCGGCCACATTGGTGATGCGGCGTTCGTTGCCAACGCTCCCGACCGAGACGGTGTTGGGCGCATCGGCCTGGGAGCCGCTGCCGATGGCGACGCTGTCGTCGCCGGTGGCGAAAGCGCCAGCGCCGATGCCGACGGAGCGGGCGCCTAAGCCCCAAGCGCCTGGGCCAATCGCGGTGCTGTGATTGCCGAAAGCGGTGGTCAGCTCGCTGCTGGATTCGAAGGTGCCGTCCAAATCGGTGTCGATGTCTAAGTCGGGCGTGCCATTGCCATTAGCATCGAAGAATCCGCCAAAGGCCGAACTGGCTTCGCCGATAGCCGAACTGAGGTGGCCGAAGGCAGAGCTGCCATTACCCACAGCCACGTTTTCGTTGCCGAATGCGCTAGCGTTCTCGCCCATAGCCGTGTTGGCAAGGCCGAAAGCATTGCTGCGCGTGCCGCCGGCGTTATTCCCAACGCCGAAAGCGCTGCTGTTATCCGCGCCGGCCGAGTTCAAGCGGCCGAAAGCGCTGCTGCTGAAACCGCTGGCGGCATTAGCGTCGCCGAACGAGTTGCTGGCGAAGCCGCTGGCGCTATTGCCTCTGCCGAAAGCGCCACTGAACAAACCATCGGCACTATTGTTCGTACCTATGGCGCTGGCTTCAACGCTGCTGGCGACGTTTTGAGTGCCCAATACAAGGGAGCGATTTCCCGTCGCTCGGCTCGCAGCGCCGATCGCTATGGCCTGATTTCCCGAGGCTACGGTCAGCTCGCTGCTGGCGTCGACTGAATTGTCGCCATCGGTATCTAAATCTATATCGACGGCCCCGTTACCGTTGGCGTCGAACCAGCTACCGATAGCCAGACCGGCTTGACCTTTGACGGTAGCGAGGAAACCAGCGGCCATGCTGTGTTTGCCGCTCGCCGTATTGGCCGCACCGATCGCTGTGCTGGCAAAACCTGAGGCATCGTTGCCGCCGCCGATCGCGCTGCTGCCACTGCCGGAAGCAATATTGCCAGAGCCGATAGCAGCACTCCCATCGCCCGAAGCGTCATTGTTGTGCCCGCAAGCCAGGCCAAAAACGCCGGTAGCGGTGCTGCCATCGGCGAACTCCGTATTCGGGTCGCCATCATGGAGGTCGCAAGTCCGGCCAGCCTGGGCCGGCAGAGATGCCGCTAGGCCGAGCAAAACGATTGCCAACGCAGTCGGCCGCAAGATGGCGTTCGAAAGGGGAAGAGTCATGATACAGAAGCTCCGTCGAAGGGCTGCACCTAGCGGCAGTGAGCGAAAAGACGGAGTTCCGAGAAAAAGATGGTCAGCTTCCGGGGAAACCGGGCGCCCGCCGGGGGCTGAGACAGTCAACAGCGAAGGCGATGCTAAGCTCCCCCGTTCCTCGTGCCGGAGACCGTGGATGAAGACGATCATCGTGGCCAGTTCCAAGGGCGGCGTGGGCAAGACCACCATCGCGACCCATCTGGCCGCTCAGTCGGCCCAGGCCGGGCAGCGCACGGTGATCGTGGACGCCGACCCGCAAGGTTCCTCGACTCGTTGGGCCCAGCGCCGGGCCGGCATGGCCAACGGCGCGGTGCTGCCCATCGACGGGACCAAGAAGCGCAGCTGGCAGAGGGCCGTGCCCGAGGACACCCAGCGGGTGATCGTCGACGGCGCCGCCGGGGCGATGGCGGAAGATCTGGAAAGCTTCCTCGACCAGGCCAGTGCCGTCGTGGTGCCGGTGCTGCCCTCCGCCCTGGACATCGAAGCCACGGTGCCGTTCCTGAACACTCTGGCCAAGCATCCCCGCGTGCGCAAAGGCCAATTGCCGGTGGCGCTGGTGGCCAACAAGCTCAAGCCCTGGACCAACGCTTCCCAGCAGGCGGTGGCGGTGATGAACGAGTGGTCCATCCCGGTCGTGGCCCAGCTGCGCGACAGCCAGGCCTACGTGATGCTGACCGGGCTGGGCAAAAGCCTGTTCGACTACAACTCCGCGCAGATCCGCGAGCACCAGAACGATTGGCAGCCATTATTGAAGTGGCTGGGCAAAGCCCGCTGACGTAGCCCGGGTGGAGCCGCAGGCGATACCCGGGGAACAAGACGCGACTCGGTCCCGGATATCGCTTCGCTCCACCCGGGCTACATGAATCCTGAATCTTTGCCGCGGCGAATCCCGGGTATCGCCTGCGGCTCCACCCGGGCTACGCTAAGGCCTGCGATGCGCGAAGCGAGCCCATGAGAGAACTGATCCTGCTGCGACACGCCCATGCCGAACCGGCCACCACCGGCCAGGCCGATCTGGACCGACCGCTGTCGCCGGAAGGACTGGCCGAAGCCGAGGCCGCCGGCCGCTGGCTGGCCGAGCAGGGCCTGATTCCGGACCGGGCGCTGTGCTCGCCTTCGCGGCGGACACGGGAAACCTTGGAGGCGGTGCTGGGCAAGATCGGCTACGTCGACCAGCGCCTGGAAACCGGCATCTACGAGGCGACGCCCGGCGCGCTGGCCGCGCTGGCCGACGGGCATCGCGAGGCCGAACGCCTGCTCCTGGTCGGCCACAACCCCGGTCTAGAACAACTGGCCGCGCTGATGCACAGCGGCCAATCCGGCGACTACCGCGGCATGCCGCCGGGCGGGATCGCGGTGTTGTCGCTGCCGGCCGATGCGGCGATCGAGCCCGGCATCGCCACCCTCTCCGCGTTCTGGTGGCCGTGAGGCCCAGCGCCGGCGCCATGCGCGCGTTCGTTGGGCTGTGTTGGCTGCTCGCGCTCGGCGCCGCTTCCGCGGCGCCGGCGAACCTGCGGATCGATACGGCCCATACCCGCTTGGGTTTCAGCATCGAGACGCGTTGGGGACAAACCCTCGACGGCCGCTTCCCGCAGTACGAAGGTGAAATCGTGCCGCTGAGCGAAGGCCGGCACCGGGTGCAGCTGCGCCTGGCCGCGGGCGCGGTCGAGATCGAAGACAGCCCGCGCTACAGCCGCTTCGCCCGCGGTTCGCGCTTCTTCGACGCCGAACGGCATCCGTCGATCGAATTCATCTCCGAGCCTTACGACGAAGCGCTGCTGCGCAACGGCGGCGAGCTCGGCGGACGCTTGACCATCCGCGGCGTCACCCGCCGCGAAGTGTTCACGATCGCGCCGGCGGCGTGCGCGCGGCCCGCGCACGATTGCGACGTGGTCGCGCGCGGCAGCGTGCGCCGCGAGAACTACGGCATCAACGGCTTCGGCCTGGCGATCCACAACCGCGTGTACTTCCTGCTCAACTTGCGCATGCGCGCAGAGCCGCCGGCTTGAACGCAGCGCGCGCGCTACTGCTGGCGCTGCTGGCCTTGTCGTGCGGGGCCTGCGCGACGATGTCGCAGTCGCAGCGCGAACGCGCGACGCTGATCGCGACGCAGGCGCGCTCCACCGTTATCGACTGCGCCGCAGCCGACCGCTGCGCGCAACCGTCGCCGCTGCACGAACTGGGCGAAAAAGCCTTGCTGGAATCGGGTCCGGACGCGCCGCGCCATTACGCGCTGATCCTGGACCGCGGCCCGCAAGCTTTGCTGGCGCGGATCAATCTGCTGCGCAGCGCGCGCGCTAAGATCGACTTGCAGACCTACATCTTCGACGAGGACGACGCCGGCCGGCTGGTGCTGGACGAATTGCTGGCCGCGGCGCGGCGCGGCGTACGGGTGCGGGTGCTGGTCGACCAATTGTCGGCCTTGAAGAGCGTCGACACCTTGGCCGCGCTGGCCGGCGCGCATGCGAATTTCCAGATCCGGATCTACAACCCGGTGCTCAACCGCGCCCGGATCAGTTACCCGCAATACCTGATCGCCGGTTTGTGCTGCTTCCGCCGCTTGAATCAGCGCATGCACAGCAAATTGCTGTTGATTGACGATGAAGTCGGCATCACCGGCGGCCGCAACTATCAGGACGACTATTACGACTGGAATCCGTCGTACAACTTCCGCGACCGCGACGTCCTGGTCGCCGGCCCCGTGGCGCGCGAAATGGCCGCCAACTTCGAGGCGTTTTGGGGCGCCTTCCGGACTAAACCGGTGGAACAGCTGGGCGACGTCGGCAAGCGCCTGCTGCGGCAAGGCGTGCCCGCTCTGCCGTCGCCGCATTACGAACAGCCGCAGCGTGCGCAGGCGATGTCGCAGAACGCGAGCGACGCGGCGCTGGTGGAGCGCGAACTGGCTTCGCAAGCGATGCGCGTGGCTGGCGTGGATTTCGTCGCCGATCTTCCGCAAAAGCACCGCCGCGACCCCAAGCGCGCCGAAGCGGCGAAGCTGACCACGCCGGGCTTGAACCAGCTCATCGCCTCGGCGCGCGAGGAAGTCTTGCTGCAGACGCCGTACCTGGTGCTGTCCAAGCCGGCGCAGCAATTGTTCCGGCAACTGCACGAAGGCCCTAATCCGCCGCGGATCGTCATTTCGACCAATAGCCTGGCGGCGACCGATTCGTTCATCACCTACGCGCTGTCCTACAAATACAAGCGACGCTATCTGCGCGACTTCGGCTTCCAGATCTACGAATTGAAGCCGTTCCCGCTCACCGCGCCGATCGACCTGACGGCGACCGGCGCCGATTTGCCGAAGGATGTGGCCCCCCTGCTCTTGCCCGGACAGGCCGTTCCATCCCCGTCGCCGCAACCGATGGGCCTTTCGGGCAGCGGCGGCAGCGGCCGCGCGTTGCGCGGCGCCGACGCGTCGCGGGCCCCGCTCGAGCGGGAATCGTTCGTGGGCCGCTATTTCGGCAGCGGCGCCAACCGCCCCGTTCCGCTCAAGAGCGCAGGCGTGCGCATCGGTTTGCACGCCAAGTCGATGGTCATCGACCACCGGATCGGCGTAGTCGGCACCCACAATTTCGATCCGCGCGGCGACCGCTACAACACCGAGAGCGCGGTGGTGATCGAGGACGACGCGTTCGCGCAGGCGCTGGCGGCGAGCATCCGCGGCGACATCGCGCCGGAGAATTCGTGGGTGATCGCGCGGCGCGACAAGCCGCCGGTGTTCTCCGGCTTGGAATATTCGCTGGCGAAGATTTCCGAACACTTGCCGCTGTTCGACCTATGGCCGGTGCGCTACGCCACCAGCTACGAATTCAAGCCGGGCCCGAACTGCCCCTTGCCGCTGCCGCCGGACGCGCCGGGCTTCCGCGATTGCTACGAACCGGTCGGCGACTATCCGGAAGTGGACCTGGGCTTCAAATGGCTCAGCACGCGGATCTTCACCGCCTTCGGCGCGGGATTGGCGCCGATCCTGTAACCGCTTTTTGTGGGGCGCTTCAGCCGCGAGCTTTCCTGCAGATTGCAGCGATGTGACCGGAAGAGCTCGCGGCTGAAGCCGCTCCCACAAAAGCCATGGACGAAAGCAAAGACCCTGCCATCGGTCATGCCCGCGCGCTTGCAACCGTTCGGCGCGTTGCGTCATCCAAATACTCGAAGGCCGCCGATAACGCTTCCCCGGTAGCGCGGCCCGCCCCCACGACGTGCAGGAATCGCCATGAACCGCCAGAACAAGAACAACCCGGCCGCGCCGACCCCGACTCGGACCGCGCCCACCGCATCGAACCGCTTCCGCATCGCAGGCCCGGCATGGCAGTTGGGGCGCCAGCGCGATTTCGGCGTCGGCTACGGCAACAGCAGCGGCTACGCCAGCGATCGGCGCTACGCCGAAGATTGGGGCCAGGAACGCTTCCGCATGGCGTGAAAAATACGTTTTGGCCCCCGCGCGCGCAGCGTCGCGATTGACGCGCCGGGGGCGGCGGCCTAGTCTGGCGGCTTCCTTTTCCGCCCCGGACCCCACGGAACCGCCATGTCGATCTCGCTGACCATCGAACTGAACGACCGCGACCTCGAGCACTTCAATAAAGCGATGGAAGCGGCGCGCAAGGCGGCCGAAGGCAAGTCGTCCGACGAGGTGATCAACGCCGCCAGCGCTCTGCTGGCCGACGCGCAGAAAGTGCACGTGCCCGATTTCATCCTGGACCGCCTGCTGCGCCTGGACGACATGATCGCCATGGTCCGCGACACCGGCTGGGAACTGCCCGAAGCGGACAAGCAGCGGGTGCTGTCGGCGCTGGTGTATTTCGCCGATCCGGCGGACGTGATCCCGGACAACATCGAAGTGCTCGGCTTCCTCGACGACGCGATCATGATCGAGCTGTGCGTCAAGGAACTGAAGCACGAGCTGGACGCCTACGACGACTTCTGCGACTTCCGCCAGCGCGAAGCCGAGAAGCGCGGCATCGAACCGTCCGCGGTCGGCCATCCCGACTGGCTGGACAGCCGCCGCCAGGAGCTGTTCGAGCGCATGCACCAGCGCCGCGAGCGCGACTACGGCACCGGCTACGGCAGCAGCAGCGGGTACGCGGCCAAGCGCACCTACACGCGCACCTGGCGGCCGGGCATGTTCAAGTTCAACTGATCCGGTCCTAACCGCCGCGTCGGTGTTCCGCCAGGACGTCACTCTCGACGAACTCAACGCGTTGTCGAAAGGCACGCTGATGGAGCCGCTCGGGATCCGCTTCACCGAGCTCGGCGCGGATTACCTGCGCGGCACGATGCCGGTCGATGCGCGCACGCACCAGCCCTATGGCCTGTTGCACGGCGGCGCCTCGGTGGCATTGGCCGAAACCCTGGGCAGCAGCGCCGGCGGCTTGTGCGTCGGCCCGGGCCAGGGCGTGGTGGGGATCGAGATCAACGCCAACCACCTGCGCGGCGTGCGCGAAGGCTTGGTCGTCGGCACCGCGCGGCCGATCCACGTCGGCCGCAGCACCCAGGTGTGGGAGATCAAGATCGAGGACGAACGCGGACGGCCGGTGTGCGTGTCGCGGCTGACGCTGGCGGTGATCGACAAGCCGGCATGACCTCTCCTTCTCCTGCGAGGCGGGAGAAGGTGGCGCGAAGCGCCGGATGAGGGCGCGCGGGCTTGCCGGTCGCGACAAACAACCGGTTTCCGACCACCCTCCAGGGCTGCCGCAATCGGCGACTCCCCGCGGCCTCACCCAAACCCTCTCCCGCAGGCGGGAGAGGGCTACAGCCGAAGCTATAGCCCGACTCTAATGCGCTTGAGTATCGTTGCTCCGTGAGCTCCTCTTCCTCTCCGGTCCTGCGCTGGCTGCGATACGCGATCCGCGTGCCGCTGCTGGCGGTGCATATCGTCGTCGGGTTGCCGCTGGCGCTGCTGTGCATGACGCCGCTGACCGACGGCATCCGCATCGGCGACGAACCGCTGCGCTATCGCGTCATCCGCGCCTGGTCGGCCGGCTTGATGCGGGTGTTCGGCTTCCGCCTGCGCCGCTTCGGCACGCCGCTGCCGGGCGCGGCGCTGTTCGTCGCCAACCACGTCAGCTGGACCGACATCGTCGTGCTGCACAGCCAGCGGATGATGGGTTTCGTGGCCAAGCGCGAGATCAGCGGTTGGCCGCTGGTGGGTTGGCTGGCCGCGCGCGGGGAGACCATCTTCCATCAGCGCGGCAGCACCGAATCGCTGGGCGGCGTGCTGCACGAAATGCTGGCGCGGCTGCGCGCCGGGCGCTCGGTCGGCGTGTTTCCGGAAGGCCGCACCCGCGGCGGCGAAGCGGTCGGTCCGTTCCATGCGCGCATCTTCCTGGCCGCGGTCGAAGCGGGCGCGCCGGTGCAGCCGATCGCGTTGCGCTACGGCGCGCGCGGCTCGGCGCAGACCGTGGTCGCGTTCGGCCCGGGCGAAAGCTTCTTCGGCAATTTCCTGCGCTTGCTCGGCGAACCGTCGCGCGATGCGGAAGTGCATTTCCTGGCGCCGATCGCCACCGTCGACGCCGAAGGCCGGCGCCGCATCGCCGAGCTGGCGCGCGACCGGATCGTGGCGGCGATGGCGTCGTGAAAACGACGGCGGCCGCGCAGGTTTCGCCGCAGGCCTCCGGCTATCGGCCGCCCTGGTGGCTGCGCAGTCCGCATTTGCAGTCGATGCTGGGCTCCAGCCCGATGCGCCGTCGCCGCGGCGAACGCGAGCTGGCCGCGCTGCGCCCGATCACCACCGAACACATCGTCGACGGCGGCGACGGCGTGCGCTTGCACGGCCTGCACAGCCGGATCGAAGGCGCGCCGCCGCGCGGCCTGGCCTTGCTGCTGCATGGTTGGGAAGGCAGCGCCGAATCCAGCTATATGCGCTTGACCGCGGCGCAGCTGCTGCGCGCCGGTTTCGAAGTGTTCCGGCTCAATTTCCGCGACCACGGCGACACTCACCACCTCAACGAAGATCTGTTCCATTCCAACCGCATCGGCGAAGTGGTGCATGCCGCCTGCGACATCGCGCAGCGCTTCCCGGCACGGCCGCTGATGGCGGCCGGCTATTCGCTGGGCGGAAATTTCGCTTTGCGCTTGGCGCTGCGCGCGCCCGTCGCCGGATTGCCGCTGGCGCACGTCGCGGCGGTATGTCCGGTCTTGGATCCGGCGCGGACGATGGAAGTGATGGAAGCCGGGGTGGGCGTGTATCTGGGCTATTTCGAACGCAAATGGCGCGATTCGCTGGTGCGCAAGCGTGCGCTGTTCCCCGAGCTGCACGACTACGATAACCGCACCTTAAAGCAGGGCATGCGCGAGCTGACCCGCTGGTTGGTGGAAAGGCATACCGATTTCGGCACCATCGACGCCTATTTCGACGGCTACAACATCGCCGGCGAACGCATGGCCGGCCTGCAGGTGCCGGCCAGCATCCTGACCAGCGAAGACGATCCGGTGATTCCCGCGGCCGATTTCCGCGAGTTGCGCCTGCCCGGCACGGCATATCTGGAAATCGCGCGCTGGGGCGGGCATTGCGGGTTCCTGCTCAACGGCAAGCTCGACGGCTACGGCGAGCATTGGGTGGCCGAGCGCCTGAGCGCCGCGGCATCTCCGTAGCCCGGGTAAGCGCAGCGCACCGGGGAGGCGAGTCGCGACATGTGCCCGGGTGCGGCCTGCGGCCTTACCCGGGCTACGAATTTTTCATTGCGGGGGGCCGATAATCCCGAGTCGCGTACCCCATCAAGGAAAAGCCATGAAACTGCGCAGCGACAGCTTCGACAACGGCGGCCGCATCCCGCCCGAATTCGCGATGGGCGCCGTCGACGGCTTCGGCGGCAACCGCAATCCGCATCTGGCCTGGGACGAGGTTCCGCCCGGCGCGCGCTCGTTCGCGCTGCTGTGCATCGATGGCGACGCGCCGACCGATCCTTCGCTGGTCGGCAAGGAAGGCGTCGAGATTCCGGCCGATCACCCTCGCGGCGAATTCGTGCACTGGGCGATGGCGGACATCCCCGCCGACGTCCGCGAAATCGCCGCGGGTAGTTGCAGCGACGGCGTGACCAAGCAAGGCAAGCGTTCGCCGCAAGGCCCGGCCGGTTCGCGCCAAGGCTTGAACGACTACACCGGCTGGTTCACCGGCGACGCCGAACTGGGCGGAGATTATTTCGGTTACGACGGCCCCTACCCGCCGCCGAACGATCTTCGCACGCATCGCTACGTCTTCCGCTTGTTCGCGCTGGGCGCCGACAAGCTCGAACTGCCCGCGAAATTCACCGCTGCCGACGTGCGCAAAGCGGCCGAAGGTCAGGTTCTGGCCGAAGCGGCCGTCACCGGAAATTACTCGCTGAATCCGAAGGTGCTCGCCGGCTAGCCGCGAGCGCCTCCGCTTTTTGTAGGAGCGGCTAAAGCCGCTCCTACAAAAGCCAGCCAACCGAAGCGTGGACGTGGCTTCCGCCGTTTTGCCCGCTATGCTTAGCGCCGGGGGGAGCGGTACCGCGCTAGGGGGCAAGCAAGATGTCGATCTCGGGAACCGCGTCCGCCGCGGCGGCGCGCATGCCGCTGCCGAAAATGACGGTGATGTGCGCACGCGGGCGCGACAGCTTCGTTCCCGGTCAATTGGACGCCCTGCACCAGGTTGCGGACTTGATGCTGTGTCCCGTGCTGGCGCCTTTGTCCGCGGCGGAATTCGTCGAGCGTTGCGGCGACGCGCAGATACTCGGTTTCACCCGCCGCGCCATCGCCGATTTCGATCGCGGCGCGATCGACGCGCTGCCGAAGCTGCGCGCCGTCGCGATCCACGCCACCGGCACCGAATGGATCGACCTGGAAGCATTGCGCGAACGCGGCATCGCCTTCGCGAGCCTGCCGGACTATTCCGCGGTGAGCGTGGCCGAACACAGCATCGCTATGCTGCTCGCGCTGAGCAGGCGCTTGCATCTGAGCGAACGCGTCTCCCGCGGCGACCTGCCGGCAACGGTGTCGCTGCGCGGATGGGAATTGGCGGGCAAACGCCTGGGCGTGGTCGGCCACGGCCGGATCGGTTCGCGCGTCGCGCGCCTGGCCGAGGCGTTCGGCATGGAAGTGGCTTGGAGCGATCCGGCGCCCGCCGTTCCCGCGACGGGCGCGGGCGTCGGTTTCGATGCGCTGATCGAGCGGTCGGATGTGGTCGTGTTGGCCTGTCCGCAGCGGCGCGGCGCGGCGCCGATCGTCGGCGCGCGCGAGCTGGAACGGATGCGGCCGGGGAGTTATCTGATCAATCCGGCGCGCAGCACCTTGGTGGACAATCATGCCGTCCTGTCGGCGATCCGCGCGAAAACGCTGTCGGGCTACGCCGTCGACGACAAAGTGTTCGCGGAAGCGGCGCTGGCCGGCATCGAGCCGGGACGCATCCTGCAAACCGGGCATACCGCTTGGTATTCGGACGAAACCATCGCCCGCGGCATGGCGCATTGGGTGGCCGCATTGACCGCGCTGGCGGAAAAGGTCGCCCATGAGTGACGCCGTCGCGATCGGCGATCCCGCCCGCTTGGCGCGGCTGCGCTCGGCTTTGTTGTGGCTGAGCGCGTTGTTGCCGGCCGGCTTCGTGGCGCTGCTGATCCTGGCGCAATGGCCGAATTATTGGCTATGGATCAATTTCGAACACACCCCGATGACCACGCTGGAAGTGGCGGTGATGTTCGCCACCGCGATGGCCGCCTTCGTGGCCGGCGCGCGCGCTTGGTTGTCGCGCGCGCCGCAAGCGGCCACGTGGTGGCTGCTCGCGGCGGCCTTCCTCTGGTTCGCGCTGGACGATCGCTTCGCGCTGCACGAGCGCCTGCGCGACCGCGTGCTCGCCCCGCACGGCGTGTCCATTCCTTTCCTGCCCTGGGTCGCGCCCGGCGATTTCATCATGCTGGGATACGCCGCGGTCGGCTTGATTTTCCTGCCGCGCGTTTGGCGGCTGATCTGCGCGGACCCAGGCGCGCGCGCGAGATTGATCGCTGCGGTCGTCTTTGCGATCGCGGCGGTGGCCCTGGATTCGATCGATCTCGCGTCCTTGTCGATTCCGATGCAGCGTTTCGAGCAGACGCTGGAGGAATGCCTGGAACTCGCCGCGCAGGTCGCGTTCTTGCAAACTTTCTTGTGCGCGTTCCTGGGCGAGCTGGGCAAAGGCTCTCCGGCGCGAACCGTAGTGCGACCGTAGAGTCGAGCCCGCTCGACTGCCTTTCCTCCAAGACCGCAGATCGTGACGGAGAGCAGTCGAGCAGGCTCGACTCTACGAAAAACGCTATTTAGCGGGAGCGATTTCCGACTCGACCACCATGTCGAGCACGTAAACCACCGACGAAGCGTCGGCCGGCGCCGGATCGCGCTTGAACTTCTTCAGCCGCAGCACCTTGCGTTCGCCCTCGACGAAATCGAAGCCTTCGATGCCTTCGTACAACGGCTGCCATTCGCCCGGCGGCGATTGCTTGACGCCGTTGTCGGCGTAGCGGATTTCGCGCACCTGCAGGCACTGGTGGTTCGGAATCAGCGGATGGTTGCAAGCCACGCGCTTGGGCGCGACTTCCAAAAACACGGTTTCGCCGGGGCCGCCGTAACGCGTTTCCGGCGTCGCTTCGCCGACCCAGGCCGATTGCTCGCCGTTGCCGGCGACCAGGCGCAGGCGCGGCGGCGCGCTTTCTTCCACGCGCGCTTCCAGCGGCTTGGCGAGCAGGTCGCTCACCGCCTTGTCCGCTTTCATCAGCGGCTCGTCGCAGGCCATCAGCGTCGATTGCAGGCTGCCGACTTTCAGCTTGCCCTGCGCGTCGGTTTCATACGCGCCGCCGATGTGGTTGCAGCCGCCGGAAACGCCGACTTTGCCGCCTTCGAAACTTAGGCTCAGCGCGCGGTCGCCGCCGGGGAACAGCGCGTCGATGCGTTTGCCTTGCGCGTCGGTCGCCGATTCCAGCTTCCAGCGGTAACCGGCCAGCGCGGCGCCGGCATCGGCGGTCGGCTCGGTTTGAGCGGGCGGTTCGGTGGTCGAAGCGGGCTCGACGGGCGCGGGTTTGTCGGTCGGGGTGCAGGCGACCGCGGCCAACGGCAACAACAGCAACAGGAGGCGCAGGTTCATGACGAATCTCCGGTGGGGACCATACCTAACGTGCCTAAGGCTATGGCGGGGTTAGCGCAGGCAACGGCTCTTGTGGGAGGGCTTCAGCCCCGACAAGCTGTCCGGCGACTCTTGCCGGGGCTGAAGCGCCTCCCACAAAGACGGCCCTGGCTTGCAGCGCTCAGCCTTCGTTGCGGGCCGATCCTAGCAGCGCGGCGGTGAGGACGGCGCCAGCATTCAGGCCGCGCGTCGGCGCAGCGCCAACAGCACCGCCACGCCGGCCAGCAAGCCCCAGAACGCCGAACCGATCCCGCCCAGGCTCAGCCCCGAAGCGGTTACCAGAAAAGTGATCAGCGCCGGCTCACGGTCTTGTTCCTCGCGCAACGCCGCGGCCAGGCTGTTGCCGATGGTGCCGAACAAGGCGATGCCGGCGATCGCCATGATCAATTCTTTCGGGAAGGCCGCGAACAAGGCCGCGACGGTCGCGCCGAACAAACCGACGACCACATAGAAAATGCCCGCGAACACCGCAGCGACGTAGCGCCGCGACGGTTCCTCGTGCGCTTCGCGGCCCATGCAGATCGCCGCGGTGATCGCCGCCAAGTTCAGCGCGTAGGCGCCGAACGGCGCGAGCACGACGTTCACCGCGCCGATCCAGCCGATCACCGGCGATATCGGCACGTCGAAGCCCGATGCGCGGATCACCGCCACGCCCGGCACGTTCTGCGAGGCCATCGTCACCACGAACAGCGGCAGCGCGATGCCGAACACCGCGGCCAGCGACAAGTCCGGCATGGTGAAGATCGGCTTGGCCAACTGCAGATGCACGGCGCCCAGTTGCAGGCTGCCGGTGCCCGCGGCGATGGCGATGCCGGTCAGCAGCGTCGCGATCACCGCATAGCGCGGAAACCACCGCCGTCCGCACAAATAGACGACCAGCATCGCCAAGGCCAACACCAGCCGCGTCTGCATCGCCACGAACGCGTCCAGCCCGAAGCGCAACAACACGCCGGCCAGCATGCCCGAAGCCAGCGCCAGCGGAATGCGGCGCATGCCGCGTTCGAACCAGCCGCTGAAGCCGGCGATCAGGATCAACAACGCCGACAGCAAGAAAGCGCCGATCGCCTGCGATAGCGGCAGCCCGGACGTCGTGGTGATCAGCATTGCCGCGCCCGGCGTCGACCACGCCGTCACCACCGGCACGCGATAGCGCAGCGACAAGGCGATGCAGGTGACGCCCATGCCCAAGCCGAGCGCCCAGATCCAGGAACTGATTTCGTCCGGCGATGCGCCTAAAGCCTGCGCCGCCTGGAACACGATCACCGCCGAACTGGCGAAGCCGACCAGCACGGTGACGAAGCCGGCCACGGCGGCCGACAGCGACACGTCGCGGAAGAAACCCGCCGAAGCCGTCGCGTCCGCCGCCGGCTCGCTCACGGCGACGGCACCAGCAGCAGCAATGCGACGCCCGCGACGAAGCGGTACACGGCGAACGCGGTGAAGCGGTGGCTCTGGATGTAGCGCAACAGCCACTTCACCGCGACGAAGGCGGTGATCGCCGATGCGACGAAAGCGACGCCCAGCGCGGTCCAATCCTCGTGCGCCGCACCGCCGTTGCGCAGCACGTGCAGCAGTTCGTAGCCGGTGGCGGCGAACATGGTGGGAATGCCGACCAGGAACGCGAACTCGGTGGCCGCGGCGCGGTTGGTGGTGCCGGCGAGCAGGGCGACGAAGATCGTCGCGCCCGAGCGCGAAGTGCCGGGGAACACGCCGGCGACCACTTGCGCGATGCCGACCAGGATCGCCGTCGTCCACGAAATCTCGCTGCGTTCGCCCAGTTTCTCGGCGCGCTTGGCGGCCAGTTGCTCGGCCGCGATCATCCATACGCCGCCCAAAATCAGCGCCCAGGCCACCGGCGCCACCGTTTCCGGCAATTCCCAGCCCAGCGCCTTCACCAGCAGGCCGCCGGCGGCGGTGAAGCCGAACGCGACCGCTAGCTTCAACGCGTAGTCGCGGTTGGCCTTTTCGCGGAAGCCGATCAGCAATTGCCAAAGACGCTGCCGATAAATCAGCACCACGGCGAGGATCGCGCCGGCCTGGATCGAGATGTTGAACAAGTCGCTGCGGCGGCCCAGCCAGTGTTCGGCGATCAGCAGATGGCCGGTGCTGGAGATGGGCAGGAATTCGGTGATGCCTTCGATGATGCCCAGCAGCAGGGCGGCCAGCAGGTCGGTCATGGGTGCGCGATGGGTCCGTGGCGGTGGTCTTGTCTTTGTAGAGCGGAGCAAGCTCCGCTCTACAAAGCGGGGAAGCATAGCCGATCGAGACTAAGCATCTAATTAGTGCTAAACGACAATGACAAGCACCAAGTTAGTGCATTTCAAATCACAAATTAGCTGTAATTCTTTATAAATCAATAGTTTGATTGTTGGCACAGAGCTTGCAATAAACACGGCATCCCAAACCAAGGCGGTGCCATGTCTTACGAGAACGTCGAAAAGCTCATCAAGGACCACAAGGTCGAATTCGTCGACCTGCGCTTCGCCGACATGCGCGGCGTGCAGCACCACGTCACCTTCCCCAAGTCGATCGTCGAGCCGGGCCTGTTCGAGGACGGCAAGATGTTCGACGGCTCCTCCATCAGCGGCTGGAAGGGCATCAACGAATCGGACATGGTGCTGCTGCCCGATCCGTCGACCGCGTTCCTGGATCCGTTCACCGCCGATCCGACCTTGGTGCTGACCTGCGACATCCTGGATCCGGCCACCATGCAGGCCTACTCGCGCGATCCGCGCGGCGTGGCCAAGCGCGCCGAGGCCTATCTGAAGTCCAGCGGCTTGGCCGATCAGGCTTTCTTCGGTCCGGAACCGGAATTCTTCATCTTCGATTCGGTGCGCTACGCCAACGAAATGGGCCACACCTTCTTCCACGTCGATTCGGAAGAAGCGCATTGGAACTCGGCCAAGGAATACGAAGGCGGCAACAGCGGCTACCGTCCCGGCATCAAGGGCGGCTATTTCCCGGTCGCGCCGATGGATTCGCTGCACGACCTGCGCGCCGAAATGTGCAAGACGCTGGAACAAGTCGGCATCGAAGTCGAAGTGCACCACCACGAAGTGGCGAACGCCGGCCAATGCGAGATCGGCACCAAGTTCAACTCGCTGGTCAAGAAGGCCGACGAGCTGCTGACCATGAAGTACATCATCAAGAACGTCGCCTTCCGCAACGGCAAGACGGCCACGTTCATGCCCAAGCCGATCGTCGGCGACAACGGCAGCGGCATGCATGTGCACCAGTCGTTGGCCAAGGGCGGCGTCAACCTGTTCAGCGGCGACGGCTACGGCGGCCTGAGCCAGATGGCGCTGTGGTACATCGGCGGCATCTTCAAGCACGCGCGCGCGATCAACGCGTTCGCCAACTCCACCACCAACTCGTACAAGCGATTGGTGCCCGGCTTCGAAGCGCCGGTGATGTTGGCCTACTCGGCGCGCAACCGCTCGGCGAGCTGCCGCATTCCGTACGTGGCCAATCCGAAGGCGCGCCGCATTGAAATCCGCTTCCCCGATCCGATGAACTCCGGCTACCTGATCTTCGCCGCGCTGATGATGGCCGGCTTGGACGGCATCAAGAACCAGATCGATCCGGGCGGCCCCAGCGACAAGGATTTGTACGACCTGCCGCCGGAAGAGGAGAAGGGCATCCCGACCGTGTGCCATTCGCTGGACCAGGCGCTGGAAGCGCTCGACAAGGACCGCGAGTTCCTGAAGGCCGGCGGCGTGTTCACCGACGACTTCATCGACGGCTACATCGCGCTGAAGATGAAGGAAGTGACCGCGTTCCGCGCGGCGACGCATCCGCTTGAGTACCAGATGTACTACGCGATCTGATGAGTTTTGAGCCCTCCCCTTCAAGGGGAGGGTTGGGTGGGGAGGGGTTTGCGCTGCGACATGAACCCCATCCCGATCCCGGCCTTCCCCTTGAAGGGGAAGGAGACAAGCCAAGCAACGGCCTAACCATCGCAGAGGAGAAAGCGAAACCGTTCCAAGCGCGACCCGGACGCGACGAAGCCGGGCAGGCGCTACGCAAGGCGCAAGCAGCAATGACTGGGGAGGGCTCACTTGGGCGTGTCCTACACGCATGGAGCCTGTCATGTCTCGCAAGACCGCACTCGCATCGTCGTTACCGCTGCTCCTGCTGGGCGCGGGGCACGCGTACGCCGGCACCACCGGCAACGTCGCCTTGACCAGCGATTACCTGTTTCGCGGCGTTTCTCAAACCAATCAAGAGCCCGCCGTCCAAGGCGGCGTCGAATACGCGGCCGATGGCGGTTTCTATGTCGGCGCCTGGGGCAGCAGCGTCAGCTGGCTGTCCGACCTGTCCACCGACGCAGCGCCGATCTCCAGCGACGTGGAACTGGACGGCTATCTCGGCTACCGCGGCAAATTCGGCGACAGCAAGCTCGCCTACGACGTCGGCGCGCTTTACTACTGGTATCCGGGCGATTTCCCCGCCGGCTTCAACAGCGCCGACACCGGCGAAGTCTATTTCGGCCTCAGCGCCGGCCTGTCCGATACGGCCACCCTCGCCGCCAAGTATTCGTACGCGGTCACCGATCTGTTCGGCTACGCCGATTCGGACGGCAGCGGCTATCTGGATCTCTCATTGAACTGGCAATTCACGCCCGGTTGGACGTTGAACGTCCACGGCGGCAAGCAGTGGATCGAGAACAACGAAGCCTACGAATACGCCGACTGGAAGCTCGGCGTGACCAAGGCCTTCGACAACGGCTTCTCGATCGCCGCCGCCTACACCGGCACCGACGCGGAAAAAACCCTCTACACCAACGCTTTCGGCAACGAGATCGCCGAAGGCAGGTTCTCGCTCACCTTCGCCAAGGCCTTCTAAGGAGACGCCGATGCGCACCACGGGAGACACCGCATGAAACTGATCACCGCCATCATCCGCCCGTTCAAACTGGACGACGTGCGCGGTGCGCTGACCGAGGTCGGCGTATCCGGCATCACCGTCACCGAAGTCAAAGGCTTCGGCCGCCAGAAAGGCCACACCGAGCTGTACCGCGGCGCCGAATACGTCGTCGATTTCCTGCCGAAGCTGAAGATCGAATGCGCGGTCACCGACGACGCGCTCGACGCGGCCTTAGAGGCGATCCAATCCGCGGCCGGCACCGGCAAGGTCGGCGACGGCAAGATCTTCGTGGTCGCGCTGGACCAGGCGATCCGCATCCGCACCGGCGAACTCGGCGCCGACGCGCTCTGACCATCCATGGAGGCAAGCATGAAGATTCGATCGTTGTTCTCCGGGTGGAAAATCCGCCTGCAGGCTTCGCTGCTGATCGCGCTGTGCATCGGCGCGTTGTTCGCTTTCGACGCGTCCGCGCAGGACGCGGCGCAAACCGGCGCCGAACCCGCCGTGGCGGAGGTCGCGGCAGCGCCGGCCGCGGAAGAGGCCGCGCCGACGCCGGTGGTCGACAAAGGCGACACGGCCTGGATGCTGACTTCGACGCTATTGGTGCTGCTGATGACGGTGCCGGGCCTGGCGCTGTTCTACGGCGGCATGGTCCGCTCCAAGAACGTGCTGTCGGTACTGGCGCAGGTGATCAGCGTGTTTTCGCTGCTCACGTTGTTGTGGGTGGCGTATGGTTACAGCCTGGCGTTCGCCGGCGGCGGGGCCTGGATCGGCACGCTCGACAAGGTCTTCCTCAAGGGCGTCGGCATCGGCACTTTGGCCGACACGTTCTCGCCCGGCTTCAAGTTGCCGGAATACGTGTTCGTCGCGTTCCAGGCGACGTTCGCCGGCATCACCGGCGCGCTCATCGTCGGCGCGTTCGCCGAACGCGCGCGGTTCGCGGCGGTGCTGCTGTTCGCGGTGTTGTGGTTCACGTTCGGTTACTTGCCCATCGCGCACATGGTGTGGGCGGGTCCGGGTTTCCTGTTCGGCAAAGGCGCGCTGGATTTCGCCGGCGGCACGGTGGTGCACATCAACGCCGGCGTCGCCGGCTTGGTCGGTTCCTACTTCGTCGGCAAGCGCCTGGGATTCGGCCGCGAAGCGTTGAAGCCGCACAACGTCACTTTCACCTTCATCGGCGCGGCGTTGCTGTGGGTGGGCTGGTTCGGCTTCAACGCCGGTTCGGCGCTGGAAGCGAACGGCACCGCCGCATTGGCCTTCCTCAACACCTTGCTGGCCACCGCAGCGGCATTGCTGGCCTGGGCGCTGGTCGAAAAGCTCGCGAAGAAGAAATCCTCGGTGCTGGGCATCGCCTCCGGTGCGGTCGCGGGCTTGGTCGGCATTACGCCTGCGGCGGGCACGGTGGGCCCGCTCGGCGCGATCGCGATCGGCGCGGCGGCGGGCGTGATCTGCGTGTGGGGCGTGAACGGGCTGAAGCGCTTGTTGAAAGCCGACGACAGCCTGGATGTGTTCGGCGTGCACGGCATCGGCGGCATCGTCGGCGCGATCCTCACCGGCGTGTTCACCGCGCCCGCGCTGGGCGGCACGGGCGCTGCGGATTTCAGCATCGTCAAGCAGGTGGCGACGCAGGCCTTGGGCGTGGGCATCACCATCGTCTGGATCGGCGTGGTGTCGGTCGTGGCCTTCCTGATCGCCAAGGCCGTCTTCGGCCTGCGCGTCGGCGAGGAGGCCGAGCGCGAAGGCTTGGACATCACCTCTCACGGCGAAGCGGCTTACGAGGCCTGAATAGGGGCGGACGGCGCAACGCCGTCCGCTTTTTTGTAGGGTCGAGCCTTGCTCGACTGCTTCTCGTCACGATCCGGCGATCTTGCAGGAAAGCAGTCGAGCAGGCTCGACTCTACGGGAGGCCGGGCGCTCGGATGCAACCGGACCGGCGGTGCGCGTATCGGTGGTATAGAAGGTCGACCATCCGTCGAACGCGAGTAAGGAACGCCATGAAGCCTGGAAAATGGATCGCGCTGGCGCTGCTGACGTTTTCGGCGACGGCGCTCGCGGGGAACCCTTTCGTCGGCAGCTGGAAATTCGACCCCGCCCGCAGCCGCCTTAAGGCCGAAACCGTGCGCTATACCGACCTCGGCGGCGGCCGCATGCATTATTCGAACGGCGCGACCGTGCAATACGATTTCGCCGTGGACGGCAAAGACCACAAGACCGTCGACGATCGCGCCGTTTCCTGGAAACAGCTCGCCCCGGGGCGCTGGGAAACCCGAACCAAGATCGCCGGCAAGACCACCGAAACCGCGATCCGCACCTTGTCCTCCGACGGCCAGGCGTTGACGGTGAAAGCGGAAGGCTTCTTGCCGGACGGCACGCCGTACAAGCACGACAAACGCTACGCCCGCGTCGGTGCGGGCCGCGGCCTGGCAGGCACCTGGCGCGGCGAGGCCATGGACACCAACAACATGCCCGACGGTTACGTGATCAGCGAAGACGCATCGGGCAACATCACTTGGGCCATACCGACCGACAAGCAAAGCCTGGTCGGCCGCTTCGACGGCCGCGACATGAAACTCACTGGCCCGTCCGCGCCGTCGGACACGGTGTTCGCGGTGACGCGGGTTTCCGAACGCAAGATCGCTTATGTGATGAAGACCCGCGGCAAGCCCGGCCAATACGGCACGGTGACGATATCGGCGGACGGCCAAACCTTCACCGAAGAGTCCTGGCTGCCGGGCCGCGAGGAAGACAAATCCACCGGCGTGCTGTCGCGTTACCGCTGCCCGCCGCCGGGCCGGCCGATGCCGGCAGGCGATCCGGCTTGGCTTTGCGCGAAACGCTAGCGCCCCACCACGGCGACGAAGGCTTGCAATCGCGCCGGTCAGCGGTTGCAATGCGGCGATGAAACCTTGGCCGATCCTGTCGTTGCTGGTGGCGATTGCGCTCGTCGCATGCACCCATGCGCCGCCGCGCAATCCGCTGGCGAAGTGGGTGCCATCGCCCAACCACGAACCGCGCCGGCCGATCCTGATCGTGATCCATGCGACCGAGCAGAACGGCGTGCAGGAAAGTTTGGACACGCTGCGCACACGCAACAGCGGCGGTCCGGTCAGCGCGCACTATCTGGTCGGCAAGGACGGCGAAATCTACCAATTGGTGGCGGATGGATCGCGCGCCTGGCACGCCGGCCCCGGCCGCTGGGGCACCATCACCGACGTCAATTCGGCCTCGATCGGCATCGAACTGGACAACGACGGCGCTTCGCCGTTCGCGCCGGCGCAGATCGCCAGCTTGATCGAGCTGCTCGGCGATCTTTGCGAACGGCTCGACATCCCGCGCACCCAGATCGTGGCCCACGCCGATTTCGCGCCGACCCGCAAACGCGATCCGGGCATCTTCTTCCCGTGGAAGCAGCTGGCCGACGCCGGCTTTGGGCGCTGGCCGGATCCGGCGGCCGGCGAGCCGCCGCCCGATTTCGATCCTTGGCTGGCGCTGCGCCTGGTCGGCTATCCGATCGAGGATCGCGCGGCCGCGGTGCGCGCCTTCCACCGGCACTACCGCGGCACCGAAACCGACGCGCTCGACGCGGAAGACGCGCGCATCCTATACGCCTTGACGCGCGAACCCGTCGCCGCGCCCTGAGCAGGGCGTCACGTTTCGCGGTGGCGGCCTGACTTGCGTCGGTATCGCCGCGCCGCGAACGGGCGCAGAATCCGGGCTTCCGCAGAGCAAGGACATGCGCATGCGCCCCGATGCCCGAACCGCAGGTTTGCTGATCCTATCCGCGCTGGCGTCCGCGCCGGTCGCGGCCGCCACGTACACGGTCGGCCCCAGCGGCCGCCAATTCACCCAGCTCACCGCTTTGTTCAACAGCCCGTCGGTGAATCTGCAACCCGGCGACATCGTCCTGGTCGACGGCAATGCGAGCTATGCGGGCGGCATCGTGGTGACGGAAGACGACGGCGGCGCCGCGGGCAATCCGGTGATCATCCGCTGGCGCCGCGATCCGGGCACGTCGCGGCCGAAGATCTCCGGCGGCACGCATACGATCAAGTTCCAGGAATCCAACCACGTCGTGTTCGAAGGCTTCGACGTCGCCGGCGGCACCAGCAGCTGCGTGTTCAACGCCGCCAACGACGTGGTCGTGCGCGACAGCGTCATACACGATTGCCCCGCGCACGGCGTGCTCGGCGCCGACATCGGCTCGGGTTCCTTCACCTTGGAATACAACGAGATCTACAACGCCGGCCAAGGCACGCAGCGGCACGCCATTTACGTGGCCTCCGACGAGGTCGCGTTCCCGAACTCGGTGTTCCGCATGCAATACAACTACGTCCACGACGGCCTGGGCGGCAATCTGCTCAAGAGCCGGCACGAACGCAACGAGATCTACTACAACTGGTTCGAAGGCGCGGCTTATCAGGAGATGGAACTGATCGGCCCGGATTGCGAAGCGCAAGCGGACAATCCGGGTTGGACGCCGGGCCTGAAGACCGAGAATTCGGACGTGGTCGGCAACGTCATCATCCACACTTCGACGGGATGGCCGAACGCGATCCGCGCCGGTGGCGATCTCAACGGCCGCAACATGGGCCATGTGCGGCTGGTGAACAACACGATCCTGCTCGACCGCAGCGGCAGCGTGAACGCGATCTTGGTGCAGCTGGGCCAGGGCCGGCTGGAGATGCACAACAACGTCTTCTACCAATCCAAAGGCACTGCGCCCGCCATCGTTCGCGAAAACCCGGCTTCGGACGTCGATACGCCGTTCTGCGCGCCCTTCGACCGCGAGCCTTGGGTGCTGGGGCGCAAGGTGACCGGCAGCAACAACTGGGTGCAGACCAATGCCGCCTTGGTACCCAGCGCGAGCGAGTGGAGCGGCACGTTGAAAGGGACCAACCCTTCGTCTTGGAGCGATACCGACATCGCGCAGCGCTTGTTGCGGCCCAAAGCGGGCAGCGCTTTGCTCAATGCGGCCAACCCCGCGCCGCCGGGGCCGATCGGATCTCCGTTCCCGTCGGCGTTGCTGGTGCCGATCCAAGATCCGCCGTACCGGACGAAGCTCGCGATCGGCGGACAACGACCGCGCGGCACGGCGGACGGTTTGGACATCGGCGCTTTCGAGCTGGCCGAAGTGCTGCCCGGCGGCGAGCCGAAACCGATGGAAGGCGCGCAGCCTTTGATTCCGCCGCGTTCGCAGCCGATCGCGCCGCCGGCGACCGTCGCCAACCCGCCGGCGCAGACCTCGACGTCGAAGCCGATACCGCAGCGGGCGGCGCCCGCTCCAGTGCGCGCGCTGCCGTCGTTCGCTCCCACTGAGACGGCATCGGACATTCGCCGGCGGCGGTACTACATGGCGCTCGCGTTCTGTCTGGCGCCGCGTCCGTGGACGAGCTGGCTCGAACCGTTGGATGCCGTTCGCCCGCTGCGCTGCCTGCTGCGAACCGCTCCGCGCTAGCAGCGTTCGGCTACGTCGCCTTTGCGGCCGCGCTCAGCGCGGCCAGCCACGGCGTGCGGTCGAAATAGACTTCGTTGCGGCGGATCTTGCCGGCGGCGTCGAACTGCACCAAGCAGACGCCGACCATGTCCAACGCGCCGCGCGCGAGCGGAATCCGCACCCGCCATTTGTTGAGGAAGCCGGCTTGCATGGGGATGCCCTCGATCTGGGTCCACACCCAGTCGGGGTTGCGCGCCAGCAGCTTGCGGAAATACGCGAGCAGCGCCGGGCGGCCGCTCAAGCCGTCGGGCACCGCGGGATCGGAATAGAAGGCGTCTTCCGCATAGAAACCGGCCAGGGTTTCCGGGCCGTTGCCGGTCCATGCCGGCAGCCAGCGCCCGGCGAATTCCGCCGCCTGAGCGGCGCTCATCTGCGTCATCGTCGGCCTCCGTTCGCGCTGCGTGAAATCAGCCTAACCGGACCGACGCAGGCGGCGCGCGAGCGCCCCGGCGGCCGCCGGCATCCCGGGGTGAGACGGCCGACGGCCGCCGGAGCATTCCGGCAGTGTGGCTTCGGGCCGACGGCCGCGTCAGTGCGCTTGGGCAGGCGAACGCCCTGGCATTGGTAAGCGCGACGGGCATTAAAATCGACGAAGCCCCGATGCGAGAGCCGCGATGAACCGTCCCTCCGCCATTGCCGACGCCGGTTCGCGCGAAGCGCTGATCGATGCCTTGCTGGACGATCGCGACTACCACATCGAATTCAAGCACGTGGAATTCGGCGGCTGGTTGAGCAATCACGACAAGCATGCGGTGATCGCATTGGACCGGCTCGGCGCTTCGGCCGAACGCATCGCCGATTACTACGCCCGCTACGCCGCGCAGACCTACGGCTACGGCCTGGAAGCGCCGAAGGTTTCCGAACACGATATCGATGCCGGCAATTGGAAGACGCACCTGGGCCGGCGCAGCAGCTATTCGGCCTATTGCGATTTCTTCGAAGGGGAAGAAAAGCGGCTGGGCATGGACGCGCTGCTCAGGCGCTATCTACCCGAACTATTCCCGGGTTGGGCCGGCGCGCTGGCGCACGGCGCGATCCATCTGGGCTGGGCATTGGATGCGGGCCATCGCTGGATGATCGTCGAAGGCCTGGCCTACCAGGCTTTCGCCTACGTCTCCTGCCATCCGGAAAAGAATGCGCCCGCGCCGGAAGACGACGCGACGCCGACGCAATCGTTGCTGCGCATCGCGCGCGTCTGGGAAACGCAGGGCGATGCGATGCGCGCATGGCTGGATGCGGCGATGGCCGACGAAACCGCGTTCGTGCATCCGGACCTGGCCAGGCACGGATCGCAATACAAGATCGCTCGGGTGTTGGCCAAGGGACATCCTCTGATCCACGCCACGCCCGCGTGGGTGCGCACGCTGCCGCCGGGCGCGCTGTGGGCGTCCCTGCACTACGCGGCATCGCTGCTCTATCTGGTCAAGCCGGGCGACTTCACCGTGCTGCACCTGATCACTTCGCTGCACGCGATGGAGCATATCGCCGCGCCGTTGTCCGAAGCGCAGCAGCGCGAAGCGGCCGCCTGCTATTGGAGCGGCATGCTGGGCATCCTGTTCTCGCGCGGGGCGTTCCCGGCCGGCGCGGCCCTCGAAGAGCTCGATGCGCGTTATCGCGATGCGGTCGATACCGACGAAGCGGCGGCGCAAGCGGATTGGGAAAGGATCGTCGCCAAGGCGATTCCGGACGACGAAGAGCACAATCCCAAGCTGGTCTACGTCGAACGCCTCGCCTGGCGCCGCTACGGCCATCGGACCCTCTTCCGCATCGCCGCCGACCGATTCACGAGCACGCCAGTGCTGACGGCGTACAAGCCGTCTGCACAGCCTTAGGCAGAATCGAGCCAGCTGCTTATTGCCTCAATGCATGATCTTTTCGGCGCGTAGCAGCGCCGCTAGCCCGCAGGTGGACAACCGTATTCGCGATGGAGCGCGCGGCTGAAAGCGGCATCGATCTGATGGCCGATATCCCCCGATGATCCGCGCCAGCGTCGCATTGCTCTGACACAGCAAATGGTTCGCGAGCAGCATCCGCCATCGCGTCAGAGATTGGATCGGCGAGTTGTCGGTCAATCGCTGAAACGCTAGGCCAACCTAGGAGTTCGTAGTGGCATAGAGCGGCGGCAGCCTATATCGATAGTCCGCTTAACGAAAAATCCATTCAAGCAAAAAAGAGTTAGAAAGTCCTGCTATTTATGGGTGTCAATAGCAAAGCGCCTTCTTTTCGGGCACGAAAGTAGTCACAAACACGCCGTTGCCTGACCGCCATCCGAATATGGTGGCCACATTTTTCGTGAGCTTTCGTCCTGTAACGCACGTATGACGAAGCAAAACCCCGACCCGTTCCGCTTGGCTCGCCGGGCTGAGCGAATGCATGCCTCGATTATTAACTCGGCTAATGCCTCATGCCGAGGATAACAATCCTGCTGCCCGTTTTTTTCAAGAATTCGTCCTTTTCCCCACAAATCAATGACTAGGTATTCAAAATGAATTACGCGAAAAGAAAAACGGCAGTCCTAATTAGTCTGCTGGCCACCGCGCCGGTCTATGCCGGTAGTCCTTGCGATTTGAGCGATGGCGATCCGGGCACTGAAGTCGACGGTGGAAGCATAGCCCCCGGACAAGCAGCTTTAGCATGCGGCTTTTCAAACCAAGCAGCTGGCGTACTAAGCACGGCTATCGGCGCACAGAACGAAGCAGTTGCAAATGCAACTGCCGTAGGCAATTCAAACACGGCTAGCGGCCAAGGCAGTACTGCCATCGGCACCTTTACTAAGGCCAGCGGCAAAGAAAGCACGGCTATCGGAAGCATCAATAAGGCTTTCGGAGAGGGCAGTACTGCAATCGGCGATTTAAACCAAGCCTCGGAAGAACACGCTACTGCAATTGGATATTTTAACAGTGCCGAACTCGAATCTACCGCTGTAGGAAGCAATAATGCTGCAAGCGGAAAGTATGCCACGGCGGTTGGTTTTTTTAATTTGGCTGTTAAAGATGCCACTGCAATCGGAAGGTCTAATATCGCCAACAGTGATGACAGTACAGCCGTAGGTGGTTTCAACCATATTTTCGGCGAGCGTGGCACGGCTATTGGCTTTTCCAACGAAGCTGCGGCCGATGGAACGGCTGTTGGTATAGTCAATAAAGCCATGGGCGAAAGCGCTACGGCTGTTGGATTCTCCAACGTTGCCGATATGCAAGGAAGCGCGGTCGGATTCTCCAATCTCGCTACCGGCATTAAAAGCACCGCTTTCGGCTCAGACAATAGCGCCACAGGCGCGCGCAGCGCAGCTTTCGGTCAGGGAAGCGTAGCTAGGGGCTCAGCTAGCATCGCATTTGGAAGTTGGTTTGATTCTAACGGCAATGGCACTTTTGACGAAGTCAGCGATCTGATCGACGTTGACAATGATGGTTTGGGAGATGAAAGACGCGAGATGACCACCGCTCTCGGTGACCACAGTACCGCTATCGGTCCTGGAGCTTGGGCCTTCGGGAATCGTACCGCTGCTTTCGGTGCCGGATCTTTTGCCGTGGCGAATGATAGTGTGGCTATTGGAAGCAACTCTCGTGCCGAAGAGGTCAACACGATTTCGGTGGGAAGCGCCGGCAACGAGCGGCGTATAGTTAATGTGGCGGCTGGCGAAAAGCCCACCGACGCAGTTAATTTCTCGCAGTTAGAGTCAACGTTGAACACTGCCAAGGCTTACGCGGACACGACAGTGGCGACCGGCGGCACTCAAGCGAACGCCTACACCGACAATCGCGAAGCCGCGGTCCGGCAAGACATGCAAGCCGGCGATGCGCAAACCTTGTCGGCGGCCAAGGATTACACCGACAAGAAGTTCGCGGATCTGGATTTCAGCGGCATTAACGACCGTTTCGATGCGATCGACCGGCGCGTCGGCCATCTGGACGATCGCCTGAACCGCGTCGGTGCGCTCGGCGCGGCGATGGTGGGCATGGCTTCGAGCGCGGCGGCGGTCGAGGGCGGCCGGACGCGCATCGGCATCGCCGCGGGCGCGTACGGCGGCAAGCAGGCTTTGTCGGTGGGTCTGCAGCAACGCATCAACTCGCGTGCGGCGCTGACCATCGGCGGTGCGTTCAGCGGTTCGGAACGCTCGGCCACCATCGGCGTCGGTTTCGGGCTTTAACTCGTCTACCGTTGCGGCGGCTTACTGTCCCTGGGCTGCCGCATCCGCCGTACGTCGTCCCCCGGCGTACGGCGTTTTTTCGAAGCGCAATCCGGTTTCGGCGTAACGTGGGAATTTGATCGCCGTCTGAGTTGGATAAGCGATGAAGGATGCGCCGCAGCCTCGTTCCGCTTAGCCTCCCGATGCGCAACGCAAACGGCCGCGGTCAACCCGCGGCCGTTTTTTGTAAAGTCGCGCCGAAGGCCTTTGGCTCAACCGCAAGCCCGCAGTTTCGCGAGAATGGCGAGTCGACGTCGTCGAAGCACAGTAAAAAACCGACGCGACGGACGAAGGGATCGAAGCTCCGCCCGCCGCGCCGGCACAGACGCGATTACAGGTCGCAGGGCGAGCTGAACTTCTGAGCGTTGGCGGTCACCGTGCCCCACTGGCTCACGCTGCCGAAGCAGGAGTAGTACTTGCCGCCGACTTCTTGGCCTTTCTGGTCGTAATAAACGATTTCCAGATCGCTGCTGCGCTTGGCGATCACGGCCGAACTGATCATCGCCAGCGACAGGATCGCGGCGCCCACGTACAGAAACTTGCCTTTCATCTATCAATCTCCAGGAATCGAATCGAGCGCCGCTTGGTATGAAGCGGCAACCAAGATATAGTAGATTGGAATACCAAAATCAATCATTTTGGAGATTGAACTGACAAAGTGTTCTTCAGGACCGCCGAATGGCGGAACGACACGGGCGCAAGCCGCCCGCGCAGGCAGGTCGTTCAGGTCCCCGCGGAGCGGGAATCGCCGGATTTGACGCGCGATGCGGCATCCGAGGAACCGGAAGCGGCGGCAAGCATGCGCCGGCGCGACAGTTCCAACAGGGCGTAAAGCAGATCCCGATTCGTATCGATCTCCCGCCACACTTCCGGGTTGGCGAAATGAACCTCGGGCGACGGCAATCGATTTTGCTGAGGAGGCGAACGCCGGCGGCGCTTAGTACGCAAAACTAAACCGCCGGCGCTAACGCTGGCGAGCGTTAGGCAAATGCCCGTTCCCAACGGTAACCAGGTCGTGACCCAGTCTCCGGCTCGCCCCAGCGACAAATAGAGCAAGCCGAGGCCGGCGGCTACCGAGCAGCCGCAAGCGATTAGGGTCAGGCGCCGATCGATGCCAGCGTCGGCGGAGGAGGACGCCAAGGATGATCCGGACGGCATGTCGGCTCCGATACAAGTAATGTGGAATCAAGGACGGAAAAAAACCTTGTCGACGGCCGTCGATAGCCGCCGAAACCGAGGAGGCATTGAGCCCAAGGTCGTTTCGGCAGGGCTTGCCGGCTTTGCGAATAGCCTTAGTCGCACAACCGCCCAACCCACGAAGTAAGCCATTCGTCGGTAGGCGTTGCGGCAGGCTTCTTGCTCGTTGCTATCGCGCATCCCCGGCCCGCAGTGAGATCGGTGAGCGGTTTGCGCGCATCCGCAATGCGTTTTGGAGGGTTTCGGAGCAGCGTCGACCGGCGGCGAGGAAGCGGTCGAATGTGTGCCGGCGCCTGAATACGGTTTGCGCACCGCTGGAATAGCCCCGGGCGGCATGTGTAAATATGTGACGAGATAGACGGAATCGCGATGCCAGGGCGGGCATCGTCCGGTCGTCCACGGAACGGAGGGGAACGACGAGCGGGGGAACGATGTCCAAGACCAAGCTGAGCGAAACACTCGAAGCGATCAGCCGCGGCGACGGGGCGGCGCAAAAGCAGCTGTCGCAAGAGATCTACAACCAGCTTCGCGTGATCGCGAGGCATCGATTGGGCGGGCAAGCCCGCACCAATCTCAATACCACCGTCCTGGTGCACGAAGCCTACCTGAAAATTTTGGACGTCCCGGACGCCGACGACCGCATGGACCGGGCCCGCTTCTTCGCCCTGGCCTCCAAAACGATGCGCAACCTGCTGGTCGACTATTTGCGCGCGCGCAACGCGGTGAAGCGCGGCGGCGGCCAGATCATGGCGACGCTGGATCTGGACCGCGAAAACGGAGACGACGGCAAGGACGACTTGATCGACGTGCTCGCCGTCGACAAGGCCTTGCAGGCGTTGGGCAAGATCGACGCCCGTCTGGTCAACGTCGTCGAATGCCGCTTCTTCGCCGGGATGAACTACGACGAGATCGCCTTGGCCCACGACATGAGCGAGCGCACCGTGCGCCGCGATTGGCGGCGCGCCCGCGCGTTCCTGCGCGCGCACATGGACGAACAACCGCTGGACGAGCAATCCCTGGACGAGCAGGCGCTCGACGACGAGCTGCCGTGAGCAAAACCGAGCTTTGGCGTCGCGCGTCGGAATTGTTCGACCGAGTGGCGGATCTGCAGGGAGAGGAACGCGAAAGGATCCTGAGCGCCGAATGCGCCGGCGACCCGGCGTTGCGCGCCGAAGTCGACCGCTTGCTGCGCGCCGATCAACGCACTTCAAACCCGTTGGATCGCGACATCGTAGGCGAAGCCAGCACGTTGCTGCTGGACGGCGACGCCGAACAGCAATGCGGGCAGCGGTTTGGGCCCTACAAGATCGTCCGCTTGCTGGCGCAGGGCGGCATGGGCCGGGTGTACTTGGCCCAACGCGAAGACGCCGACTTCACCCAGACCGTCGCGCTGAAACTGATCGGCGGCTACGGCAGCTTCGACGCCGGCACGGCGCGGGCGCGTTTCTTGGAGGAACGGCGGATACTGGCCCGTTTGGAGCATCCGCACATCGCTCGCCTGCTCGACGGCGGCGTCGGCCCGGAAGCGCAGCCCTGGTTCGCGATGGAATACGTGGACGGCGCGCCGCTGACCGACTGGTGCGATGCGCGCAAGCTGGGCGTGAACGCCCGCCTGGAGCTGTTCGCCAAAGTCTGCGATGCGGTGGACCACGCGCATCGCTTCTTGATCGTGCATCGCGATCTGAAGCCGGGCAACGTACTGGTGGATGCGCGCGGCGAGCCGAAGGTGTTGGATTTCGGCATCGCCAAGCTGCTGGACGAAGGCGAACGCGCTTCGGATCGGGCGGGCTCCACGATCCTGATGACGCCGGACTACGCCGCGCCCGAACAATTGCGCGGCGGCCAGATCAGCACCGCCACCGACGTGTACGGCCTGGGCGCGGTGTTGTTCGAACTGCTGACCGGGCGCAAGCCGTTCGTCGATCCGCTTGCGCCTCGCGATGCGCCGCAAGCCTCGCGTGCGGCGACCGAAGATGGGGACGACACCGGGAGGCGCGCGGCCGATCGGGGCACGACGCCCAAGTCGTTGCGCAAGATATTGCGCGGAGACCTCGACCGGATACTGCGTGCGGCCTTGGACCAAAACCCGCAACGGCGCTACCGTTCGGCAGCGGCATTGGCCGAGGATCTGCGCGCGGTGGCGCAAGGGCACCCGATCAGCCTGCGTCGGGATCGCGCTTATCGTATCGGCGTCTTCTTGCGGCAGCATCGATTGGCCGCTGCTGCGGCTAGCGCAGCTGTGTTGGCGCTGCTCGGCACAACGGGTTGGGCGTTATGGCAGCAGCGGCAGGCAATCGCACAGGCGCAAGAGGCGGCGCGGCAGGCGGAGATTGCTAAGAAAGAAGCGCTGGCATCGGAAAAGGCCAGCGATATGTTGATCTCGGCGTTTGAGGCGGCCGACCCGAACTACAGGAGATCCGTGACTAAGCTGACCGCCGAAGAAGTGCTGGATGCGAGTGCGGCCCGTGTGTCGAAGGAACTCGCCGAAGTGCCGGAGGTGCGCGCCCGCATACAACTGATGCTTGGACGTACATACCTGAACCTAGGGCATGACGAAAAAGCCATCGAGATGCTAGAGGCGTCGACGACAAGCTATATGGATCCCTCGGTGAATCGCCCAGGGCTGGCAGCCGATGCGATGGTGCTGCAGTCCATGGTGGAGGGAGGGCGTGAGAACCACCAACGGGCGATCGACTTGGCCCGTCGCGCCGTAGACCTGAAACGGCATTCCGACAGTCCCGAAGAAGAGGTCGTCAATACCCGTAACACGCTCGGCATGGCGTTGATCATGCCAGGGCATTACGAAGAAGCGGAACGCGAGCTGGCGGCCGTCCACGACTATTGGGTAAAGACTAAGGGCATGAAATCAAAATCGGTCTCGAAGTCGTTCAATACCCGTGGATATTTAGCCAACGTATCGGGCAATCCCTTTCAGGCGGAGCGCTTGTACAAGGCATCCCTCACGGCCATGCCGAGTCCCGACGAACGATCCGTCTACATCACAAGAGGCGTGATGGCCTTGGCGATCGGTGCTCAGGGTCGATTCTCCGAGGCCGAGGCCATGCTGGAGAAAAACATTCGCTTAGCGACGCAATTCTACGATCCAAAAAGCACGAAACAGGCCACGCTCTATGGCCGGTTGGGGGAGGCGCAATATCAAAAGGGTGACCTTGTGCGCGCCGAAGCCAATTACCAACATGCCTTCGAGATAGAGAAAAACGGCGGTCGCGAGAACAGCATAAAAGCGGGAAACCAACTCGGCGCATTAGCACAGATACAGGAAATCCGCGGCGATGCGACTAAAGCCGCACGGAATTATCAGCATGCGGAAGAAACCGTGGCCGGCACGGCCGCTCCATCCGATTTGAACCTACTGCATGCGATCGCTTATCGCGAAGCTTTCAAGGCTCGCCAAAACAGCAAAGGTTGGTCCAACGAACGCTTGAAAAGCGCTTTGAGCGATTGGATCGCTATTTACGGCACAGAACGGAAACATGTTCCATCCGATCTGGCAGACGCCCTCTTTTTGGAAGCCGAACGCCGGCTAGCCACCGGCCAAACCGACGTGCAATCCGTACTGCCGCCGGAAGATCCCACTCTCGAACAACCCATGATGCAGGCGCGCCGCCACTATTGGCTCGCCCGCGCGGCGCAGGTGCGCGTAGATCGCGAAATGGCGGCGGCCGAGTACAAGCGAGCACTGGAGATCGCCGATCGATACGCCGGCCGGGATTCGGTTTGGCCCGCGCTATGGCGATTGGATTATGCGAACTGGTTGCGGTCGGACGGAAAACCCGACCAGGCGCGCGCTCAGCTCCAACTCGCCGAAGCGCCGCTCAAAGCGCAAATGATCCCAGGGGCGCGCGCCTTGGCGCGCATGGAAAGGTTGCGGCGCGGACGCGATGCAACGCAATCGCAAACTGCGCAGCGCATCGCCGCAAGCCGGCGTTGACCGTGATGGCGGCGGCGGCCCCCGCGCGCGATCGCAATCGTGAGCGAATATTCGAAATAAGCGCAGGCAGCTCTGCCGCACTGTTCCCCAATCCGATCGGCGGCCACCTTTTTCCGGACCTTCCGTCCTGTAGCCCACGGCCGACTTGCGGCCGTAGACCACGGGAGAGTCCACATGGGCATCAAACTGCATCTGCTCCATCCACCGGCCTTGTTGGCGGCTTTGCTGGCCGTATCGGCGTATGCCCCCGCCCACGCCGGTCAAACTTGTGACCTGAACGATAGCGACCCCATGACCGAAGACGCTGGCAGCAGCAGCGCGACCGGCACGGATGCGGTGGCTTGCGGCCACGGCAATACGGCCGATGGCGAAGACAGCAACGCTTTCGGTAACCAGAACGCGGCGGGCGGCGCGGCCAGCGCAGCCATCGGCTTCGATAACAAGGCCAATGGTCCCAATGCCACCGCAGTCGGCAACGTCAACGTCGCGTCCGGGGATTTGAGTACAGCCGTAGGCGCATTCAATAATGTGCTCGGATTTCAAGGCACGGCAGTCGGTGCTTTGAACACCATCGACGGCAGCAACAGTACTGCTATAGGCAACGATAATACTGTTACTGGCAATTTTGGTTTCGCGGCAGGTACTCTTAATAAAATCGAAGGCAACCGCGCCACGGCGGTCGGGTTCAGCAATACGGCAGGTGCGGATGCAAGCGCCGTCGGAAACGACAATATCGCCAGCGGCGATTCCAGCAACGCGTTCGGTCGCGGCAATGTGGCCAGCGGCGATTCCAGCAGCGCATTCGGAATCGCGAACTCGGCTACGGGCATCAACAGCAGCGCCGTCGGTGCGAGCAATACCGCTAGCGGCTTGAACAGCAGCGCTCTCGGAAATCTGGCCACTGCCAGCGGCGTGGCGAGCGTAGCCGTCGGCAGTTGGTTCGACGTCAATGGCAATGGCAGCCCCGATCCGGATATCGACACAGATCTGGACGGCATTTTCGAATCCAGCAGCGAGCGGACCACGGCTTTCGGTAACCAAGCTACGGCCGTTGGCCCCAGCGCTTGGGGATTCGCGGATCGCAGCGTTGCTTTGGGTAGCGGCGCCTTTGTGGAAAGCAACGCTGTCGGCGCAGTCGCCCTCGGCAGCGGTTCGCGGGCCGACCGCGAAAACACGGTTTCGGTCGGTGCGGCCGGTGCCGAACGCCAGATCACGAACGTCGCTGCCGGCGCCCAAGCGACCGACGCCGTCAACGTGCAGCAGATGCAGACCGGCGACGCGCAGACCTTGTCTTCGGCCAAGGCCTATACGGACCAGAAAGTCGCCAGCCTGGATTTTTCCGGCCTGAACAATCGTTTCGATCGACTGGAAAACCAAGTGGGCGCGCTGGACCGGCGCTTGAACCGCGTAGGCGCCTTGTCCGCCGCGCTCAGCCTGGCCACGCCGGATGCGCGCGTAGGCGGAGCCAATCAATTCAGCATGGGCGTGGGCAATTACCGCGGCACGCAGGCGCTGGCGGTCGGCTACAGCCGGTTGGTCTCTCCGCGGGCCGCGGTGCGCGTCAGCGCGGCCCTGGCCGGCAGCGACAGTGCGGCGGGCGTGGGCGTCAACCTGGGCTGGTAAGGGCGATGGCGATCCCCTCTCTCCTCGTAAATCGAAGAGAGAGGGGTGGGGGCTGGGGAAACTTAGGTCCGTAGCCAGGCCGTTCCTAAGCCGATCCTGAATTTCAGCAAATGGATTGGCCAGTTTTTTCGAGACCTCTCGTCCTGTAACGCACGGTCGACTTCGCGGCCGGCTTACTCACGGGAGAGACCCATGAACACCCAATTGAACTCGTTCCATAAGCCGGCGTTGTTGACGCTGGCGTTGTTGACCGCCCTGGCCTGTCGGCCTGTCCACGCCGGGGAGGTTTGCGAGGTCGCCGTCGGCGACCCGAATAGCGAATACGCCAGCAACAGTAGTGCTGCAGGCATCAATTCCTTTGCCTGCGGCGTGAGCAGCCAAGTCGTCGGCAACGACAGCGTGGCGCTCGGTTTCGATAACGGCGTGATCGGCGACAGCAATACGGCCGTAGGCGTCGGCAACGAAGCGTTCGGCTCCGAAAACAGCAGCGCGATGGGATTCGCCAATCACGCCACCGGCGCGTCCAGCAATGCGTTCGGCAACGGCAATAATGCTACTGCGGACTGGAGCAATGCCTTCGGCAGCAGCAACAACGCTACCGCGGAGTGGAGCAGCGCGATCGGCGGGAACAACCTCGCCGGCGGAAAGTTCAGCAGCGCTTTCGGCCGGTTCAACACGACCAACGGCGAGGGCAGCAACGCCTTCGGCATGTTGAATGTGACCGGCGGCGAGAACAGCAATGCGCTAGGCCGCAGCAATAATGCCATGGGCGATTCCAGTACGGCGGTCGGCGTCGCGAATTTGGCCGTGGGCAAGTACAGCAGCGCTTTGGGGGCGGACAATACGGCCAACGGCGCGTACAGCACCGCCTTGGGTAATTTCACGCAGGCGAAAGGAGATGCCGGCGTGGCCGTCGGCAGTTGGCACGACGCCAATGGCAATGGCGTGTTCGATTCGGACATCGACACCAACCAGGACGGAATTTTCGACGCGAGCAGCGAGCGCACCACGGCTTACGGCAAGGCATCCACCGCAGTCGGCCCGGGCGCTTGGGGCTATGCGGATGGCAGCGTCGCTTTGGGCGCCAGCGCTTTCGTGAACCGCGATGCCGCCAATAGCGTGGCCTTGGGCGCGGGTTCGGTGGCGGATCGGGCGAATACGGTGTCGGTCGGTTCGGCCGGCGCCGAGCGCCAGATCACCCACGTCGCGGCCGGCATCGCGCCGACCGACGCGGTGAACGTATCGCAGCTGCAAGGCGCGTTGGGCATGGCGGACCAGAAATTCGCCGCCATCGACGACCGCTTCGACCGCACCGACGCGCGCATCGGCCGCATCGGCGCCATGAGCGGCGCGCTCGCGGGCATGGCCATGAACAGCGCCAACCTCAGCGGCCGCAATCGCGTGGCCGTGGGCGTGGGTTCGCAAAGCGGGCGCCAGGCCTTCGCCTTCGGCTATCAGCGCGCCATCGGCAACGGCAATCGCGCCAGCGTTTCGCTGGGCGCGGCTTTCTCCGGCAGCGAAAGCACGATCAGCGGCGGCGCCGGCTACAGCTGGTAAGGCGTACCACACAGAGGGAAGCCGCGCGCGGCTTCCCTCATTCATATGTGACTGCATCAAGCGTGCGACGGCTACTTATAAGTAGCGTGTTCAGTCTCATGAATCGAAGCCATCGCGCTCAGCAAAAGCGATGGCCACTTTTTCGAACGACCTTCGTCCTTAAACGCACTCGTCGCCACATGCATGGCGCGGGTGGTCCAGACGATGGCCAGTTTTTTCCGGACTTTCGTCTTCTAACCAGCAGTGCGCCATGCCGACGCGGCAACGGTGCCGTCCTATCAAAACGAATGGAGAGTACGTAATGAAGATGTCCCGTTCCAAAACTCGCCCGGCAGCATTGGCGCTGGCCTTGTTAGCGGCTATGGCTGTTGTGCCGGCGTATGCGCAGTCGGTTTGTGATCTAACCGATGGCGACCCGATGGTCGAAAACACCGGCGGAAGCACTGCACCTTCCGCGCAAGCCACTGCTTGCGGTCTCAACGATGCTGCAACGGGTCAAGGAAGTTCAGCGATCGGTAGTGGCAACACTGCCAGTGGCCTGCAAAGCAGCGCGATTGGCTCTAACAATACGGCGAGCGATATTTTCGCTACGGCTATCGGCGTCGGCAATCAAGCCACTTTATTCGATGCTACTGCCATCGGTTCGTCCAATTTTGCCACGGGTAGGGACAGCACCGCGATTGGTAACGACAATATCGCTGCGGGCGATAGCAGCACGGCAATTGGCGAGGCTAATGGCGTTACCGGGGATTTCAATACGGCGGTGGGGACTCAAAATATAGTGGTGGGGAATAACAATTCCGCTTTCGGCTTTTCCAACAACATCGCCGGTCCGAACGGGGAGGCGTTCAACGACGCCACGGCCATCGGTAATTTGAATGTCGTGCAAGCCAATGCAGGCACTGCGGTCGGCACCAACAACCTAGTTCAGGGGGAAGGCGGCAGCGCGTTGGGCAACAACAACTTTGCGTTGGGCTTCGAGAGCAATGCGGTCGGTACACGCAACATTGCCTCTGCCGATGGCAGTACTTCGGTGGGTGTCACCAACGTTGCTGCTGGCGAACAGTCGAGTGCGGTCGGGTTCCAGAACACTTCTAATGGCATCCTCAGCGTCGCATCCGGCAGTCTGAATACGGCTAACGCCGACCGCTCTGCCGCTATGGGCGTGGGCAACCAATCCGATGGTCAAGGATCTACTGCGCTTGGCGTGGGCAACTTTGCTGGAGCCGATCTGAGTGCTGCGGTCGGAACCAACAATACGGCCACCGGGCTTGCCAGTGTCGCGTTCGGTTCTGGAAACACGGCCAATGGTGAGAACAGCGTAGCGGTCGGTTCGCAGAATACGGTCGATGGCGAAAGCGCTACGGTTTTGGGCGTGCGGAATGCGGTGACTGCTGGCAATACAGCCGTCGTCGGTGAGGCCAACCAAGTAACGGGTGCGGGTGCTTCGGTGTTGGGCGGCAACAATACGGTCAGCGGCTCGCGTTCGACGGCAATCGGTGCCGGCAATAGCGCTAGCGGCGATAATGCTACGGCCATCGGCGTCGGCAGCGAAGCGACTGGCGCGCGCAGCACCGCCATCGGCGTCGCGGCCCGGGCCACTGCCGACAATGCCATGGCATTGGGCAACGCTTCGGTAGCTGACCGTGCGAACACCATCTCCGTGGGCGCTGCAGGCGCCGAGCGTCAGGTCACCAACGTCGCCGCAGGCACTGCAGGTACGGATGCCGTCAACGTCGATCAGCTCGACAAGGGTGTCAAAACTGCGATCGTCACGTCCAATAACTACACCGATCAGCAGATCGCCAATCTGAATCTCGACTTCGGCGGCGCCTTGGATGGCTTCAAAAACGAAGTGAACGACAGGTTCGCGAAGTTCGATAAGCGCCTTAACGCCAATGGTGCGATGCAGTCTGCGATGGCTACGTCGAACGCCAGCTGCGCAGGCCAGAACAATGAGCATCGTATCTGTACTGGTTTCGGCTATCAGGGAAGTCAAATGGCGCTCTCGGTCGGTTACCAACAGCTGATCGACGAGAAGTCCACCTTCACCGTCAGCGGTGCGCTGGGCCGTCATGGCACCAGCACCGTCGGCGTCGGCTACGGCTTCGGCTGGTAATGAAGTGTCGGATGGTGCGGTTCACCGCCCCATCCGATGCCGAGCAACGTTTTGCTCCGGCGGCCCGACAGCGTGGTCTCTCCCCCGAGCCACTTTCGGCCGCCGGAGTCTCTTCTTCGTAGGCGATGGCCATGGTCCGTACCTTCAATCACAAAGCCGGTAGGGCGCAGGCGGCGGCGCCGCAATACGCCCGCCATTTGTGGCCTGGATCGGTCTACGCCTTTGAGCCGCGGGAACGGAGCAAGGCGTGGGTGCCGATGCGCCGGCTGAAGTACCAGGTTGCGGTCAGTGCCGACGGATATCTTTTGGAACCCGATGACGGATTCGAAATCTATCCGTCGCAGGACGATCCCGAGCAGTACCTGCACTCGCTGCATGCCTACGGCATCGTCCTGATGGGCCGTTGCGCTTATGAAGCCGCGAAACAGGCCGGCCACGACGATCCGTACCCGCACCTAATGAGCTATGTGTTCTCGCGCACGCAAGACGCGTTTGTTCATCCGCGCGTGGAAATGGTGCGCGAGTCCGCCGAGTCCTGGGTGCGCCGGATCAAGGCTTGTCCCGGCAAGGACATCTGCCTAGCGGGAGGCGCGCGTTTGGCAGCGTCGCTGTTCAAGGCGGGTTTGATCGACGAAGTGGTGTTGAAGCTCTATCCGATGATGCGCGGTTCGGGCCAGAAGTTGTTGTCGGATCTGGACGAACCCGTCGCATTGGGCTGGCAGCACAGCACCGCCTGCGAAGACGGCACCGTCACGCTCGGTTACGCCGTGCTGGCAGAGGACCAGCTGTCGCTGGAAGAAGAGAAGCGAGCTCCGTAAATCTGCATGCATAGGCCATCGGGGATTTCCAGATAGCCCTTAACCATGAGAACGACACGACATTTCGCTCTTGCGCGCCTGGCGCCGAAGCGGAAGACAACCAAGGAATCGAAAAAATGAAGAAGCTCCACACGTTCAACCTAATCCTTGGCGCGGGCGCCAGCCTGCTGGTGGGCGGCTGCCAGCGACCGCTGCATGCCGACTCCGCCGTGCTGAATGGCGCCGTGCCGCGCTGCCGGGTGATCCTGTCCGAAGCCCGAGCGGAATACCGCGAAGTGGCCAAGAAGGAATGCGAAGCAGTCACGACGCCCGAACAGCGCAAGCGGAGCGCGGGCTGCGCCATCATGGATTACATGCGGTTCTGCTCCGACGCCGTCATCGCGGGCCGCGGCCTGGCCGAGCCGCCCGTGGAAAGAATCGAAAAATAAGAACTCACAGCGTTGCGGGCGGCCCCTGTCTCTCCCGGCCGCTCCTTCCGCCGCGCGGCATCCTCTTCCCCGGTCGCCGCGCGGCGCCTTTTTTTTGGATGAAGCTATTGCGAAATAGGCGCGCTGGCTGGGGCAATGGCGAAACCATCCAGGAACGTAGCGGTCGGGACGAAGAACAAGGTGCCGGTGACCGGGCGGCTGACGTCGAGCAGCCGGTCGTAGTTGCCCTCGGGCAGGCCGATGAACATATTGCGCAGCATCCTCTCGATGGTGGATGGCGCACGCGCGTAACCGATGAAGTAGGTCCCGTACTCGTCGCCATCGATCCGGCCGAACGGCATGTTGTCGCGCAGGATCTTCAGCTCGCCGCCGTCGTCCTCGATGCTGGTCAATACGTTGTGCGCATAGCTCGGCTTGGCCGAGTCCTCCAGCTCGATGTCGTCCAGCTTGGTGCGGCCGATGATCTTCTCCTGCGCCTCGACCGGGATGGCGTTCCATGCCGCGAGGTCGTGCAGGTATTTCTGCACGATCACATAGCTCGAGCCGGCGTGCGGCGGATCTTCGTCGCCGACCAGCACGGCCTGTTCGGCTTCTTTGCCGCTGGGGTTTTCGGTACCGTCGACGAAGCCGAGCAGATCGCGCGCATCGAAATACCGGAAGCCGTGCACCTCGTCGACGACGTCGACCGCGTCGCCCAAACGCGCGCGTATCTGCCGCGCCAGCTCGAAGCACAAATCGATATGGCCCGCGCGGATGTGCAGGAGCAAGTCGCCCGGAGTGGATACGGCATGGCGCGCGCCCGCGCGCAGCTCCACGAACGGATGCAGGCCCGGCGGGCGCGACAGGCCGGTGAGCCGGTCCCAGGCCTCGGCGCCGATGCCGAGCACGCAAGACAGGCTGCGCTCCGCGTCGCGGAAGCAGACCGAACGCACGAAGCCGGAGAAGTCGGGCAGAAAGGCGCGTACCGCAGCTACGCTGGCGGCGTCCTGCTTGATCGCGAGCACCAGAAAGATCGCCGCGCGAGTCAACGGCGCGGCGACGGCTTGCGGGACGGGGACGTCTTGGACGGTCATGAGATCACCAACTCGATCCTGTGCGACGCGACCATCCGTGCCGGTGACCTGGAGCAGATCTTCCATTAGTTCAGCCAACCCATCCAGCTCAGCGGCCAACGCTTTCGTCGATTCCCTCGTGTCTACCGTTTGCTCTCGCCGCTTCGACAGCAGCCACTTGAGTATGTCTGAAAGAATCGGAATGCTCATGGGACGCAGCGCTCTGCCATGACCAAATCTCCAAGTCGAAGGTCGTGCGGTAGCTTGGGGCGGAAAGTAGCTGAGCCGCGCTCGATTGAGCAATGGTCAACCAGATCTGCCCGGCACGCACAGGTCCGCAGCACTGAAAAAAGAAGAGGGGGCCCGAAGGCCCCCTCTAGCTAGCGAATGCTATTACTTTTCCTTCCGCACGCCCTTAAAGGGCTTGTTGTCGGACTTCACGTCCATAAAGCGTCCGGAGTTGGTATCACGTTTCACAAAATGCCCAGACGGCGTTTGGGTCTGGGAGCGTTCACGGACGGCACCTTTGCGATGCCCGTCCCCTTTCGGCGGATTGGTAGCCATTTCTTGGTTCCTGTGTGTGTTGCGCTAGTAGGTAGATCCGCGGCGTTGTACCTACACTTTCTTCTCGATGGGCTGGGTAGCATTGCTGCTACCCAGCCATCTGCGTTAGACGACCTTACTTGTCGTCATCGCGCACCCAGATCGGCCAGGCTTTCAACCCCTTGGAGGCGGCGTGCAACTTCTTGCCGTTCTTCAAGGTGATGACAGGCCGGAAAATCAGCCTGTAACCGGGGCGATGGGGAGTCGTCGGTGTCTTGGTGGACATCGGCGTGGATCCTCATGGCAGAGGCATCCAACTAGAAACTCACGAGGAAATAGCGCAGCTATTGACAGACTGAGCGTTCAGAAACATAATTTTTCGTCTGCCTTGGCGGGCAGCCGCTTTTCCCCGCAAGACTGCACGATGCTGAATACCGTGCAAGTGCAGTTTTAACGAATAGGGTCGATTTACGAGATCGATCACCAGATTTCGGGTTGAAAAAGAGCTTTAACCACTATATCTAGGGCCCGGCCACAGTGCCGGGCCCTTTTCATTTACCTGAACATTAGCACTCTTCGTGACCGAGTGCCAGAAATTTCTGTCAGGCCATGTATTTTTGTTCGGTACGTCGAACAGAGCCGAGTCTGCCCCGCCTGTTCGGTGTTGTCAAACGGGAAGTTCGGTATAGTGGTAGTTGCCCAAACTTTACATAAATTGAACATTTCATATGACGACCAAACTGGGCGAGAAAATCAGGGAACTCCGCAAAGACAAGGAGATGACCTTAGAGACGCTGGCTGTGGCGGCCGGCATGAGTAAAAGCTACTTGTGGGAGCTTGAAAATCGACCAGCTCCACGCCCCTCTGCCGAAAAGCTGGATGCGCTCGCAAAAATATTAGGGCAACCCGTGGCTTATTTTTTGGAGGATGAAACCAGTACTCCTGAAGAGGCGCATGTAGATGAAGCCTTTTTTCGCAACTACAAAAATCTCGACGCAGGCGAAAAAGTGGTAATGCGAAAAATTATGGAGTCTTTTAAGAAGACGCCCTAATGATTGACGAGCTCACGCCTTCCAAAGCTGCCTATAAGTTCACGCATGTCTTAGACCTGTTTTCCCAGGTGCACGGGACCGCTCGTTTCCCCATCGATATTGTTGCACTCGCCATGGATGCTGCCAACCAATTCGGCTGGAAGGATCCGATCACACAGGTTGAAGCGGCCAATATTCAAAAGTTTGAAGGGGCGCTATTTGCGAACGATGAAAGGAGCAAATGGTGCCTGCTTTACAACAGTGCAATGAAATCGCCAGGCCGGATTCGCTTTACCCAAGCCCACGAACTTGGCCACTACGTTCTACACCGACAACAACGAAACGCTTTCAACTGCGCTGAGGACGACGTCGTCAATAGGGAGGCGCATGAAGCCACGATCGAAGCCCAAGCGGATTCCTTCGCAGCCACGTTGCTCATGCCGCTCAATGATTTTCGCAGTCAGATGAATGACGCGGAGAATTTTGAGGGGCTGGGGGCCTGCGCGGAGCGGTATGGCGTTTCCCTGACGGCCGCCACGTTGCGCTGGCTCAAGAATACAGATCGACAGGCCGTGCTGGTTGTGCATCGAGACGGCTATATGCGATGGGCCTACTCCAGCAACGCTGCCGCAAGGAACGGAGCGTTTTTTCGATCGCGCCAGCAACTTGTCGAAGTGCCTAGCCAATCGCTGGCGGCGAATGAGTTGGTTTTAACCGAGCGTACGGGGGTAGAGGTCTCCGCGAGGACTTGGTTCCCTCATGCGCCGGAGAATTTGGCCTTGCGGGAAATGAAGCTTACCGCGACCGACTACGACACGACGATGACCTTGTTAGTCCTTCCCCGGGGCATGAGTGCTTGGCCGCCCTGGCAGGATCGGGAGGTAGCTAGATAAGTGCAGGAATATCGCTAAGCAAGGCACTGTGTGTTGCTCCTGGAATATCACAATTGGAGGAACCGTGACTGGCTCAAACAAACCGAAAAGACCGGGTCGGAGCACCGCCCCAAGTCTCTGCAGCTCGTTGTCTTTCGATGCCACAGTGAATTCGCCTCAGCCCACCCAGATTGCCGCGCTGGCGATCGGGGAGGCCCTTGAGCTCTCGCTTATAAACAGCGGGCAAGGTGTCGTCGTTATGAAAGAAGGAACGATCGTTGGGACGCTAACCGGGGTGCGTGTCGCACAGCTTATCGACTGTATGAATTCCGGATTCGTATATAACGCTGTTGTCCGGAAACTCGACGGTGGCCAGTGCATCGTCCGCGTGGCGGTCCCGTGAGTCAGCTTGCCGTAGTAGGGGGCTCCTACTTGGAAGCTTGTTCCTCTCCGCGCTCGATTGTTTACCGCGGGAGTGGAGTGAGAGCCGCCTGCGTTCTTGCGGGCATGGGAAATACCGTTACGCTGCATACCGTGCTGGGTAATGAACTGGCAGGTGAGTTCGAACAGATCGCGTCGCTCAAAGGGTTTGCGCTCCAAGCTGCGAGGCGCGATCACGAAATCACATTCGTATATCAACACCCGCTGGGGGTGCCTGAGATCGACGGTGAATCTGTGGGGACGGAGCCCAGGAGCGCGATTAGCGCCGATGCTGCGCTGGTGTTTGGAATGATTGAAGGGCGGCCGATCGTGCATGGCGATCGCGTGGTGTACGACCCCCAAGACGGTGACCGAGCGGCGTCGTTCAGCTCCAATGGATCAAGCGCTAAAGAGTTGGCCATTGTCGCCTCACTGTCGGAGGCACGAAGTCTCTCGGGAAAGGAAACCCCAGAGGACGCAGCGTCAGAGCTCTTGAACCAAGGCGGGCACGTCGTCATCGTCAAATGCGGCATGCTCGGCGCGGTCGTCGCTACGGCGGCAGGACTGACATGGATCCGAGCATTTCCGACCGACTATGTCTGGAAGATCGGTTCGGGAGATGTATTCTCGGCCGCCTTTGCACACGCTTGGCTCGTCGAAGGTCTCGGCGTCCTGGACGCAGCCTGGTTCGCCTCCCGATGGGTCGCCGAATACGTCTCCACCCGGTGTGAGGCCCTAGGCGCGGCCGAACTAGAAAGGGTGCGGGCCGAGGCCGCCGCCCAGGCAATGCCTCGCAACCGTCCGACAATCAATCCTAAGCCGATCTACTTGGCCGGCCCGTTCTTCAATACGGCCCAACTGTGGCAAGTGGAGGAAGCCCGTACTGCATTGCATGACGCTGGTGTAGCGGTTTTTTCTCCGATCCATGACGTTGGCGAGGGCCCCGCTGACGAGGTGGCGCCGGAAGATCTTCGAGCGATAAGAGAATGCGGACTGGTACTGGCGCTTCTCGATGGGCTGGACGCCGGGACATTGTTTGAAGTGGGCTACGCTCGTGCACTGGGTATCCCCGTCGTTGCCATCGCCGAATCGGTAGAAGAGCAATCTCTAACGATGATCATCGGATCTGGGTGCATTGTTCGAAGTGACTTTTGCAGCGGTATATACGAAGCCTGTTGGCAGCTCCTAGTCGATGAATGAGCTGTTGCTGCTCTCAGGTGGCATCGATTCAACCGCGATTGCGGTTCTCAAACGTCCAGCCATCGCGCTTACTGTGGACTATGGTCAAAGGGCAGCGCCGGGCGAGATTACCGCCGCGAAAGCGATCTGCACAGAATTGGGGATTAGCCATGTCGTGCTTGCGGTCCCGCTTTCAAGCATAGGGCAAGGACTTATGGCTGGCGGAACGCGTTCGGTGCTGTCTGAAAGGGAGGAGTTCTGGCCTTTTCGTAACCAGCTTCTTCTCACCATTGGTGCGATGTACGCGGCGAGTAACTCTCTCACCCGTGTGCTCATAGGGACGGTGGCAACGGACGTTCGGCACCGCGATGGCTCTCGCAGTTTTCTGCGAGCTATGCACGAATTGATCAGCAGCCAGGAGGGTGGTATCGAGATTCAAGCGCCAGGTATCAATGAAGACACCCTGTCGTTGGTGCGACGGGCACAGGTGCCGGCATCGGTTTTAGGCTGGACCCATTCCTGCCACGCTGGATCTCTGGCTTGTGGCGCGTGTCCGGGCTGCGTAAAACATTCTGAAATCATGGAGGCCCTTGGCTGGAGCCGATGACGGCAAGAATTTTGCATATCGCCAGTATTTCTCCTCAGGAAACCGCGGAATATGGGCTCCGACTATTTCGTCACCGCCGAATCTGTGGCCTTTGTCGCCAAGCAAGCTCGACCAGCTCAGGAGTAATTGCTTCGCGAAGCACACGTAAAGCGTTGTCTGAGAATCGCTGATGCTTTTGTGATCCAAACTCGAAAATCATTACATTGGCAGCATCGTTGTCAATCTGCAGATGGTCCCGGACGGCCTTCGCCTTTGCGACAGTCAATCCAAGCTTGTCCGCAAGCGCTTTGGGGCTCCAGTGGTATTTCCTTTGTAGATCTACCTCACGGATGGCTGCCGCTCCCTCGGGATCATCGCCCGATACATAGCGAATTGCAGGAGCATCCTCAGCCTTTGTAATCCGCACACGCATCGTCGGCCCCTCGCCAGCAACATCAGTGGCTAGGGTCATGAGTCTCGGAAACACCCGCTCAATAGGCGTATCCGCCCTTATCGCTTCCTCGATCCGGTTTAGATCTCTTTGGGAGACTGAGACTTCCTCGCTCACGTGCGCCTCCATCGCGAGCAATGCCGTGATCCTGCCCCTCGCTTCATCCCGGGCTCGTCTACCGGGTGCCAGCAGCTCACGAATCTGGCCGTACTCCCTGTTGACCAGCAACATGAAGTCGGGGATCGGCTGAGTGGACAAAGGGAGAACCCGCAAGGGGAGATTGCCCGCCAGCGAGTCCTCGAAGTGCGCCTCGAGAATCTCATCAAGCGTGGTAATCAATGCCCTTGCGTTGATGTACAAGGCGTCTTCTGGTACCACGAGCATCCAGTGCTGGGCCTGGTCACGCATTGCGTCTATTACGCGCATCGAGCCAGCCTGCGTCGTCGTTAGCCACCCTTTTGAGTGAGCGACGTTCAGTGCTTTCTCAAGTCCGATCGAGGTACCCTTTTCCTTATCGAAGATGTTCTGACCCTTCTGAACCAGCAGCGCTTTGATCAACATTTCGCTGGCGTGCTGTAGTAGCAAGAGCACTGACTCTGGTCGCCCGTCGTCGTCGTGGCTGTTGAATGCCTCAAGCCCTCGTTTTAACGAAGCGAGGGATTTGGCCTTGAGAGTTCTAGCTTCACGCCTGAGTTTCATGAATCTCTCCGTAGCCCATAAACAAGGCTAACGACCCTTGTGGCTAAGATGAAGACGAGCGCCCCACGGCGGGTCACCAGGCTTGGCTATAGCCGAGAGGCCCAACAGCAGCTTGAGGGCCAAAGCCGGACCGGCGAGGATAGGCACTTCTATTCCGGTCAGGGCGCGTCATGTCCGAAATGACAGATCCGACCGAGGCATTGAAGTCCTTCCAAGAGTCCCTGCTGACTGGATCGCTGGAGCTGGAACGGGGCCGTCTGGACCCTGACGTCTACCTACACGTGGATAGGGCTGATGGGAAGCCTCGGTTCACCTATGTGCGTCTGGAAGGGCGAAAGGTGACCGCCTTGGCTTCCTTCGTACCAAACGGCTACTACCTCGGCCATCCAAACCTCGCTGCCGGGTATGCAGTTCTGGAGGCCTATCGCAATCAAGGTCTGGCAAAGGACATCCTGCGGGCCGGGATTGCCGAGCTGAGGAACGGCTTTAAAGGCCGACCGCCCTTTTATGTCGAAGCGGTGATTAGCGTCGACAACGCCGCTTCATTGAAGGTGGCTGCTGAGGTGCTTGGCGGGACGACCGTCGAGTTCAACGACGAAGCGTCAGGCAGACGCGCTATCCGCTACGCCAGGAAGTTTGATACCGGCCGGTGACGGAAGAACCACAGGCAACGGTGAATTCAAGGCACACATGTATGAGCAGAATGCACATGGGCGTACGCGCCTAGGCGGCCAGGGATTCATTTTGCTGCGCAAGTAGTCGTATAGGTAGCTCACCTGCCTCGCGCATGCCGTCCCATATCAGGCAATCCAAGGCAGCAGGCCGCAATTTAAGCGCTGCTGAGAACTGCAGGAACCGAGACTCCATCGAGAGATAGTCTCGCTCGATGCGGTCAGCTGTCGAAAATAGGCCGCAAAGTAGCCCTGCCCGAATCAGGTGAATATCGAGGATAGCCACTTCATCGGAGTCATAGACATTTCGGACGACCCAGCTTGACGTCTTGAATCCCACCCCTGGTAGCTGCATCAACAAGTCACGAATGGTTCGAGCATCCTTCCCCTCCAAACGTAGCTCGGAGATGCGTTGCATTGCCGTGGCAAGGAACTTCGCCTTCTGATTCGGATAACGGTAGTGAATCTTACGGCCGTTGATCTCGAGGGGGAGGTGCAACTCAGCTGCCCAAGCGTCGACGCTCTGTTCTCGGTTGGCAATAAGGCCGGAGCGCTCACAAGCCTCAAACGCGGCGATATTGAGTTCAGCGGTGATTCCGAACCCCCCGAGCAAACAGAACACAAGCTCCTCGACAACGCCCTGCCTGGCGCGATAGTCGCTGGAGCTCGTTGAATCCATGTGCAGCATCCAGGCCTGGGTTAGCCAGTAAGCTGGAGTGAAAACCACCCAGGGTTCTCCCCATCGCACTCCTGGCATCACCTCTTCATCCGCTGCCGGGAGGTAGCGCTCGACGTAGGCTGAATCCAACGGCAATGCGACTTTCCGCATCATGTTCAAACCTCCAGTTTTTCTTGGAGCCAATGGAGCAAGGCATGCTGTTCGTGTGGCGAAAGCGAATCAATGCGACGCGTTAGTCGTTCCCGGCGCCGGAAGATGACCTCGCGTTCGCGAAAGTTCCGACCCAAATGCCTGGGGTCGTGCAACTGAACCGGCGGTTCGAAGTTGAACCAGACGACCTCCTGACGCAGCCCGTCATGCGCCTTCGCCAGAAAAGAACGGCGATTCCAGTCACGAAGCCAGTAGTCATAGAGGGAAGAGGAATATCCTGAGACCATCACGTGGCACTGCTGCTTCAGCAGAGTTGCTAAGAGCCGCTCGTGGTCTCGCTCGGTATAGTCAAATCGGTACACGCGCTGCCGTTTTCGCGTGGACGGTAGGTACGGCGGGTCGACGTAGATCAGAGAGCCTGGATCCAACGCGCTGTCGCCCAGCCAAATCACGGCGTCCGCTTCGACCAGCTCAAAAGGAAGCGGCCCTTGGGCACGCCACTGGGCAATCACGCTTGGATCTATTTCTATTCCGATCTGCCGCTCAGCCCGTCGTTTCCGGCGCATGACCGCACCACTGCCCAGGTGTGTTTCCACATAGGTCGTGTGCCGCGGCATCAAGTTGATGAGCTGGGGATAGCTACGCCCCTTGCCGCCGGGATATCGCATGAGGCCAAGCCTCGCCAAATCTGGCGAGGATGTCAAGCGACCACTTACGTCGAGCCAACCCATCCGCGAAAGGAGTCGCGGTCCAGCAGCGCTCCAAGACTGAGACCCTCGAACCTGAACACGCGTCGTTCGGTAAAGGCGTCATCCTTCAGCCGAAGAGGGGATCTCTAGGTCTAGGTGTCCGCAAAAAAGACTGAAGTTTGTTTTCCGCTACAAACTTCGGTGTTTTGCCCACAAGCCAACACATCGAAATCCTGAGGAAAGGGCGGCGTTATTGCACTATATTGGTGCAATGCCGCCCGGCCCCATTCTCCCGCCGAACTTGGACCGTCTGGCCACGCCTTTGGCCTGGGCCGATGCTTCGGGCCATATCGCCGGCTGCAATGCGGCTTTCGGCCGCTGGCTCGGAATCAGCGCTCGGCGCCTGATCGACCAACCGCTGGCCGCGCTGGAAACCGAGGGCGATGCCTTGCGCCGCGCCTTGTCGGTGCAAACCGTCGACGACGAGCCGTCGCGGTTGCGCCGCATCGCCCTGGCTTACCTGGGCGGAGAACCGCGTTTCGCCGACGTTTGGCTCAGCCGGGAAGAAGACGGCTGGTGGCTCGAAGTGCATCCGGTCGACGAATTCCCGGGCGAGGATCCCGCCATCGTTTTGCCCGGCGCTTTGTCGGCGGCGCTGAAAGGTTTGGCGCACGAACTGCGCAATCCGCTGGCGGGCTTGAAAGGCGCGGCCCAGCTGCTGGCGCGTCGCGGCCAAGACGAGAACGGATCCTTCGACGCCAACACCCGCGAGCTGACCGGATTGATCGAATCGGAAGTCGATCGCCTGGCCGAATTGCTCGACCGCCTGCTCTCGCCGACGCCGCCGGCCGCGCACGCTCCGCTCAATATCCATGTCTCGCTGGAAAAAGTCCTGCGTCTGGCCGAAAGCGATGCCGGTTGGGCGGTGCGGCTGGTGCGCGATTACGACCCCAGCCTGCCCGAACTGCAAGGCGATGCGGACCGCCTGACCCAGGCGATCTGGAACCTGGTGCGCAACGCGATCGAAGCCGGCGCCGCCAACGTCAGCTTGCGCACGCGAGCCGAGCACGGCGTGCGCATCGGCGATGCCCTGCACGCGCTGGCGTTGCGCTTGGAAATCGTCGACGACGGCCGCGGCGTGCCGGAAGACTTGACCGAGCGCCTGTTCCTGCCGCTGGTCAGCGGCCGCGCCGACGGCAGCGGTTTGGGCCTGGCGCTGGCGCAACAGATCGCGCGCGAGCATGGCGGTTCGCTGACCTATCGTTCGCGCCCCGGCCATACCGTGTTCACGCTGCTGCTGCCGCTGCAGCCGGAAGAGCAAAACGCAGAGGAGATCGCGGCCGATGGCGAATGAGGCGGCCCGGATCTGGGTAGTGGACGACGATCGCGCGGTGCGCTTCGTACTGGCGACCGCATTGCGCGAGGCCGGTTTCGAAGTCGACGGCTTCGATTCGGCGCAGTCCGCGCTGGACGCTCTGCGTTCGCGCCCCGCGCCGGACCTGCTGTTCACCGACGTGCGCATGCCCGGCGACGACGGCTTGGTGCTGCTCGACAAACTGAAGACGGCGCATCCGCGCTTGCCGGTGATCGTGATGTCGGCCTACACCGACATCGCCAGCACCGCCGGCGCCTTCCGCGGCGGCGCGCACGAATTCCTGTCCAAGCCTTTCGATCTGGACGATGCGGTGGCCCTGGCCGAGCGCGTGCTGCCGAATGCGGCGGCCGACAACCACGCCTCGGCCGAAGCGCCCGCCGACGGTGCGGCGCAGGCCGAAACCCTGATCGGCGGCACGCCGGCGATGCGCGCGCTGTTCCGCAGCATCGGACGCCTGGCGCAGGCGCCCGTGTCGGTGCTGATCACCGGCGAAACCGGCACCGGCAAGGAATTGGTGGCGCGCGCCCTGCATCGGGAATCGCCGCGCGCGCGCAAGCCTTTCGTGGCGTTGAATACGGCGGCGATCCCGAGCGAGTTGCTGGAGAGCGAATTGTTCGGCCACGAAGCCGGCGCGTTCACCGGCGCTTCGAGGCGCCACATCGGCCGCTTCGAGCAGGCGGACGGCGGCACGCTGTTCCTGGACGAAATCGGCGACATGCCTTTGCCGCTGCAGACGCGTTTGTTGAGGGTGCTGGCCGAGAACGAATTCTTCCGCGTCGGCGGACGCGAGCTGATCCGCGTCGACGTGCGGGTGATCGCGGCGACGCACCAGCCGTTGGAAAGCTTGGTCGCCGACGGCCGTTTCCGCGCCGATTTGCTGCATCGTCTGGACGTGGTCCGCCTGCGGTTGCCGCCGCTGCGCGAACGCCGCGACGATGTGCCCAAACTCGCCGAGGTCTTCCTGCAATCGGCCGCGCGCAAGCTCGGCGCGCCGGCCAAGCGCTTCAGCAAGCAGGCGCTGGAGCGCCTGCAAGCGCACGACTGGCCCGGCAACGTGCGCGAATTGGAAAACCTGTGCTGGCGCTTGGCCGCGATGGCACCGGGCGAAGCGATCTCCCGGGCCGACGTGGACGAAGCGCTCGCGGCGAGACCCTTCGCCGCGGCCGAATCGGCGACGGCCTGGGAAGCCGCGCTCTCGGCGTGGGCGCGCGCCCAACTCGCCGAAGGCAACGAGGGCATCCATGCCGATGCCCGCGAGCGCTTCGACCGCGCCTTGCTGGAAGCCGCGTTGGCGCACACGGGCGGCCGCCGCAGCGAAGCGGCGGTGCGTCTTGGCCTTGGCCGCAATACGCTGACCCGCAAGCTCGGCCCGGGCCGCAAGCGGCGTTGAGGCATCGCGCTTTGTAGAGCTGAGCTTGCTCCGCTGCTTTTGCTTTAGTTCTTCGTAGGAGCGGCTTTAGCCGCGAGCTCTTTCCTTCAAAATCGCGACATCGCAGGATTTGACAGAAAGAGCTCGCGGCTAAAGCCGCTCCTACGAAGAGCAGCGGCAAGAGCAGCGGCAAGAGCAGCGGCAAGAGCAGCGGCAAGAGCAGCGGCAAGAGCAGCGGCAAGAGCAGCGGCAAGAGCAGCGGGGCAAGCCCCGCTCTACAAAGCGAAGGGTCGGTGCCGGGCTTCATTGCGCCTCTACTCGGCCGGCACTAGCCTTGCCGAGTCCCTTCAGGAGCCCCGCCATGAAAACCACCCTCGTTTCGCTTGCGATCGCGTCGGCCGTACTGGCCGGTTGCAGCAGCACGCCTTCGCCGTCCGCTTCCGCGCCGTCCGCGCCCGCGGCCAAAAGCACGGCGCAATCGGCGCGGGTGAATCTGGCTTCCGCTTCGGGCAGCTTGGTCAGCGGCACGCTGACGGTGACGCCGATGGGCGACGGCGTGCACGTGGCCGGCGAGATCGGCGGCCTCCCTCCGGGCAGCACGCACGGCTTCCACATCCATGAGAAGGGCGATTGCAGCGCGGCCGACGCGTCCAGCGCGGGCGGTCATTTCAATCCCGCCGGCAGCGCGCACGGCAAAGCCGGCGCGGGCGCGCATCACGCCGGCGATGCCGACAATCTCATCGCCGACGCCAACGGCGTGGCCAAGGTCGACGCGCATTTCGGCGGCGTCACCTTGGGCGGCGGCGCGGCCAACGACGTCGCCGGCAAAGCGGTGATCGTGCACGCCTCGCCCGACGACTACAAAAGCCAACCGGCCGGCAACGCCGGCGCGCGCGTGGCTTGCGGGATCATTACCGTCGCCAAGTAGGCCCGCGATCGCAGCCTTCGCTTTGTAGAGCGGAGCTTGCTCCGCTGCTTTGCGCTCTTTGTAGGAGCGGCTTTAGCCGCGAGCTTTTTCGGCGATCTCGGCGAGAGCGAAGAGCTCGCGGCTAAAGCCGCTCCCACATAAGATGAGCGCATGAACGCCGCCCTCCGCATCCGCCCCGCCGAAACTTCCGATCTCGACTGGCTGGCCGAGGGCGCGCAAGCGATGGCCTGGGAAACCGAATACAAGCGCTTGGATCCGGACACACTGCGCGCCGGCATCGCCGCCGGCTTGGCCGACGCGGCCAAGGCCCGCTATTTCATCGCGATGCAGGATCTGCCGCTCGCCGGCGCCGAAACGGTGGGCATGCCGGTCGGCACCTTGATGCTGACCCAGGAGTGGAGCGATTGGCGCAATGGCGATTGGTGGTGGATCCAGAGCGTCTACGTGCCGCCGGAGCATCGCCGCAAAGGCGTATTCGCCGCTTTGTACAAGCACGTCCGAGAACTGGCTCGCGCCGATCCGAACGTGATCGGGCTGCGTCTGTACGTGGAAAAGGAAAACGAGACCGCCCAGCGTACCTATTCTTCGCTGGGCATGGCCGATGCGGGTTATCTGATCTGCGAAGACGAGTTCGAGCGCGCGACGCGTTGAGCCGATGCTTTTTTGCTTTGTAGAGCGGGGTTTGCTCCGCTGCTGTTGCTCTTGTGGGAGCGGCTTTAGCCGCGAGCTCTTTCGATCCACAAACGATGATGGAAAAGCTCGCGGCTAAAGCCGCTCCCACAAGAGCCGGAGTCAAGGCAGCGGAGCAAGCTCCGCTCTACAAAGCGACGGTGGCGCTACAGATCCGCGGCGGTTTCGTCGCCGCAATGCACGAACGTCACCGGCACGCCGTGCGCCTGCAGCACCGCGGCGAATTGGCGTTGCCGCGCTTCGAAATGGGCGAAGCGGCGCGCCAGCAGTTCCGCATCGATCGACGCGTCGCCGTGGTAGCGCCGGCGCCAGGCGTCCGGAGCGAACAAGGCGATGTTCGCCTCGCCGCCGGCGTAGCGCAGCAAAGGTTCGGGCGGCGCGTCGAGCAGGATTTCTTCCTGCGGCGCCAGCAAGGCGGTTTCCAGCACCGGCCACAAAGGTTCCAGGCCTTGGTGGCCGTATTGCAGCGCGGTCATCGCCGCCAGGTCGTGCACGGTGAGATAGCGCGCGTGTTCGATCCGGCAGCCGAACGCTTCCTGCGCCAACAACGCCGTCTCGGCCTGGGCCATGCCGCGGTCGAACAGGATCCGTTCGAAAGCCTCGCCGACCTCGGCCGCACCGGACCCGGTCAGCAGGAAAGGCAGCACGCGCAGGCTGCCGCCTTGCAAAGCGGACTCGGCCTGCAGCGGCTGCGGCACGCGGCCGTGTTCGTCGGCGCCGAAGGCGATCACGCGCGGACCGTCGTGCCGGCCGGGCGCGCGCCGGCGCAATTCGTCCAGGCGCCGATGCAGCGGCCAGCCGGGACGCAGGACCTCGGCCGGATCGAAATGCGCCGCGGCGAACGCCAGTTCCAGCCCGCTCGCCTCGGGAACCAGCGCGGCCAGGTCGCGGCCGAGCAAGCCGGCCAGCGCGCCCGCATCGGCCTGGCGCAAGGCTTCGCGCCCCGGTCGCGCGTCGGGCGAGAGTTCCAGCGCGATCACGCCGAAAACGTGAGTGGCGTCGGCATCGGCGGCGGAGGCGGTCATCGGCGGATTTCGTGATTGGCCGTGCACGGGCGCGGCGTTAGACTTGCGCGACATTATGGCCCGCCAAGGTCGGCGGGTCCTCGCAGCGAGGTCCTCCGATGTTGCAAGGCCGCCCCGTCGCCGTGCTCGGCGGCGTCCGCATTCCCTTCTGCCGCCAGAACACCGCCTATGCCGACGTCGGCAACCTGGGCATGTCGGTCCGCACGCTCGGCGCCCTGGTCGAAAAATTCGGCTTGCACGGGCAGCAATTGGGCGAAGTGGCGATGGGTGCGGTGATCAAGCATTCCAGCGACTGGAACCTGGGCCGCGAAGCGGCGCTGTCGTCGGGACTGTCGCCGCTGACGCCGGGCATCACCCTGCAGCGCGCCTGCGGCACCTCGCTGGACAGCATCATCACCATCGGCAACAAGATCGCCACGGGCCAGATCGAAGCCGGCATCGGCGGCGGCAGCGATACCACCTCCGACGTGCCGATCGTGTACGGCCAGAAGCTGCGCCGGCGGATCCTGGCCGCGGCCGCGGCCAAGACCACGAAAGACAAGATCGCCCAGTTCAAAGGCTTCCACTTCCGCGAACTGAAACCCGATTTCCCGGGCGTGGCCGAGCCGCGCACCGGCAAGTCGATGGGCGAGCACTGCGAGGACATGGCCAAGCAGTGGAACATCTCGCGCGATTCGCAGGACGAACTGGCGGTCGCCTCGCACCACAAATTGGCCGCGGCCTACGAGCGCGGTTTCTTCGACGATCTGGTCGTCAGCTTCCGCGGCGTGTCGCGCGACAACATCCTGCGCCCGGACACCTCGCTGGAGAAACTGGCGACGCTGAAGCCGGCCTTCGACAAGACTTCCGGCCGCGGCACGCTCACCGCCGGCAATTCGACGCCGCTCACCGACGGCGCCGCGGCTTGCCTGCTGTCCACCGACGAGTGGGCGCAGGCGCACGGCCACGAAGTGCTGTGCCATATCCGCGACGCGCAAGTCGCCGCGGTGGATTTCGTCCACGGCGAAGGCCTGCTGATGGCGCCGACCATCGCGGTGCCGGAAATGCTCAAGCGCAACGGGCTGACCTTGCAGGATTTCGACATCTACGAAATCCACGAGGCCTTCGCCGCGCAGGTGCTGTGCACGCTGCGCGCCTGGGAGAGCGAGGAATACTGCAAGAACCGGCTCGGCTTGGATGCGCCGATGGGGCGGATCGATCCGGCCAAGATCAACCCGAACGGTTCCTCGCTGGCCGCCGGCCATCCCTTCGCCGCGACGGGCGCGCGCATCGTCGCCACCGCCGCCAAGGAATTGAAGGAACGCGGCGGCGGCCGCTGCCTGGTGTCGATCTGCACCGCGGGCGGCATGGGCGTGGTGGCGATCCTCGAGCGTTGATGCGGTAGCCCGGGTGGAGCGAAGCGATACCCGGGAAACACGTCGCGACCCGTTCCCGGGTATCGCTTCGCTCCACCCGGGCTACAACCCCATTTAGCTTGCAGGCGCGTTTGCACCAGCTCCTTCCATCGAGCAGGGGCGACACGTGCATCGGAACACCAGAACGGGTTTAGCGCTGGCTACGGCGATCGCGCTGGCTTTGGCGGCCTGCAGCAAACATGCGCCGGAGGCCGAATCGGCGGCGGATGCGGCCGTAGTCGCGGCCGCGGCGCCTGCAGCGCCCCCGGCGCCCGAGCCGACCTCGGGCGGCGGTATGGATAAGCGCATGCAGGAACAGGCGCAGCGGGTCGACCAAGACGCGCCGACCGCGCAGCAGATGACGTCCAGCGCCGCGACCTACACCGACGCGCGGCGCAAATTCATCCGCACCGCGCGCGCGCAATTCCGGGTCGCGGACGTGTACCGGTCGGCGTTGGCCATCGAGGACGTGGCCGCGGCGCAGGGCGGTTTCGTGATCCGCAACGACATCTCCGCGCAAACCGGCGCCGTGCAAAGCCGGCCGATGGGCGAAGGCAAATTGCTGGAGCTGGCCGAATACACCGTGCGCGGCGAAGTCGCGGTGCGCGTGCCCAGCGACAAGACCCAGGATTTCCTGCGCGCGATCGTCGGCCAGATGGAATTCCTCGACAGCCGCAATTTCGAAGCGATGGACGCGCAGTTCCAACTCCTGCGGCAACAGCTGGCCTACCAGCGCAGCCAGGAGACCCAGCAGGAATTGGGCGCGGCGACGGCGCAGGGCGGCAAGCTCGGCCAGAAGGCGGACGCCATCGCCGCGCGCGGCGACGCCAAACTCGCCCGCGACGAGGCGCTGGTCGCGCAGAAGGAATTCGAAGACCGGGTGGAGTTCAGCACCCTCCAGTTGTCGCTGTACCAAGCGCCGCGGATCCGCCGGACCGAGCTGACCGATGTCGAAGCGGTATTCGAACAGAACAGCCCCGGTTTCTTCGCAAGATTGGGCAGCTCGCTCAGCATCGGTTGGCACGGCGCGCTCAATGCGTTGGTCGAGCTAGCCAAGCTTTGGCCGCTGTGGTTGGCAGCAGTCGCGGCGTTCTTTGTCTATCGCAGGTTCTTCAAGCGTGCGCGTGCTTCGGATCGAAGCAAAGCGTAGTCGCCGATGGCGACGTTGGGCCCCTCTCCCACCGGGAGAGGGGTTGGGGTGCGGGTTCGGTGTGCGTGGACGCTGAAATCTCGCCGTATGCGGCACGCCAGCGCAGACGAATTCTCGCTGTCGGCTGCTTCATCGCTCCGCCGAACGCTCGTCCGCCCTTCAGGCGCCTTCTCGGAGGGAGAAGGAAGAGCAACTTCGACGCGGTCTATCCGCGCAGCCGCGGCACGCCGTGCTCGTCGCGTTCTTCGACCGCGGCTTGATCCTGGATGCGCTGGCGCAAATCGCGGCCCGGCAGTTCCTGCGCGGGTTCGTTGCGCGCGGCGCGCAAGGCGTTGGCGTAGCTCAGGCGCGCGCGGGTCTCGTCGCCGACCGCGGCGAAACCATGGCCGAGTTCTTCCCAGGCTTCGCCGCCGGCGCCCTGCGCCAACGCGCGGTGCAGGTATTCCTCGGCTTGCGGCCATTGGTTCTGCGCGCGCGCCACGCGCGCCAGCGCGACCAGCAGCGCGGGGCTGGAAGGGTGCGTTTGCAGCCAGCGCTCGGCGTTGGCGCGGCGCGCGTCGAGGCGGCCGATCGGCAGGCGGCCGTACAGCGCCGCGAGCGATTCGGACCAGCGCGCGTCCAAGGCTTGTTCCAGGCTTTTCGCCGCCGCTTCGTCCCAGCGCAGCGCGGCGGCGCGCTCGGCGTAGGCGGCGACGACGTCGGGCTCGCTTTTCGCGGCTTTCGGCAAGGTTTCCCAGCGCTCGGCCAGCACGTTCGCATCCGCCGCTTGGCGCAGCGAAGCTTCGGCCCAGCGCGTTTGCATGCCGTCGAGGCGTTCGCCGGGCAAAGCGTTCTGTTGGCGCATCGGACCGAGCAAACCGTAAGCCTGCCCGGCCTGGCCCGAAGCGGCTAGCGCTTCGGCGCGCAAGGCGAGGCCGCGCGGGGGCAGCGGTTGCGCGGCGGACGCATCGAGCGCGGTCAAGGCGTCGAGCGGACGCTGTTGCGACAGCGCGCGTTCGGCCGTGGCGATCGCCCGCGCCGCCGGATGCTTGTCGCCGAGCAAATCGATCTGCCGTTGCGCCGCGTCCGCGTCGCCGCGCGCATCCGCGGCGCGTGCGGCGGCGATGCGGGCCGCCGCTTCCGCTTGCCCGTCTTCCGCGGCCTGGTTAAGCAGTTTTTCCGCGCGCGCCCAATGGCCTTGGTGCAGCGCGTTCAGGCCGTCGGCCAGGCGCGCCCGCGATTGCCGATGGCGCATGCCGCGCCAGGCGCGGAACGGCAGCATCAGCAGCGTCCACAGGATCCACAGCGCGAACAGCGCGCCGAGCAGGATCAACACGCCCGAAGTGACCGTGGTCGTGTAGTCGTTGCCGCGGTAGCGGACCAGCACATAGCCGGGATCCTGCAGCAGCAATTGCGCGATCAGCGCGCCGATCACGGCCAGGACCAGCCAGAACAGGATATTGCGGAACAAATTCATCGGTTTCCTCGCGGTGTTCAGCGCGCGCCGCGCAAGGTCCGCAGTTGCTGCAGGGTGGTGCCCAGCACCGGCAAGCGCAGCGACAGCGGCAAGGCCTGCAACCGGCGCACGGTGTCGCGGCGCGCGCGCCGTTCCGCGGAGTCTGGCCACAAGCGCGTGAGCCAGGCGTCGACGCGCCGCAAGGCGGTGCGGTAGCCCGCCGCATCGCGGCGTTCCAGCGCCGCGCGGGCCAGGGTCAGTTCGAGCTGCAGCGCGGCCAGTCCGGCGGCGCGATCGGCGGTTTCGACGATCACGCTGCCTTGGGTGGGACGCACTTCGACGATGCGTCCGAACGCCCGCCGCCACCACGGCAGTCGCGACGGTTCGATCGCGCTCGCGCGTTCGGGCAGCGATTGCAAGGTCGCGGCGAAGACCTCCAAGCGGCCGGCGGCGACGCTGCGCGGATCGGCGCCGACGGCGTCCAGCGCCGCGCGTTCCTGCGCCAAGGTTTGGCGCAAGCTCAAATAAGCCGGATCGTCGATGCCGTCCAGCAGCCCCGCCGCCAAGGCGTAACTGCGGCGCGCGCCGTCCAGGTCGGAGTTCAGGTCCAGGCGCTGCGCGGCGCTGGTCAGCAGCATTTCCACTTCGTCGACGCGCAAGGCCTGCGCGCCGTGGCGGTCGGGATCGGCCAGCTTGGACACGTTGTCTTCCAGCAGCGCCGCGCGCTGGCCGATGCCGAGCAATTCGTCGCGCAGCACGCGGTTGGTGGCGTCGGCCTGTTGCTGGCGCTGCGCTTGCGAGCGCAGGTCGCGGCGCAAGGCGTTCACGCTTTCCTCGATCAAAGCGACGCGTTGTTCGGCGTCCACGATCTGCGCGCGCGCATCGGCTTCGTGCGATCGCCAGCTGCGCCATCCGTACCAGCCCGCGAAGGCGAGCAGCGCCAACAAAACCAGCCAAAGCCAGCCGAAGCCGGAGCGTCGCGGGGCGGGAGGAGCGGGATCGTTCACGTTACGGTTCTTCGCGGGGTGGCCCATGCTAGCGGAAGCGGCGTTCGGCGGCTGCCTGGGCGAGCGCTGCGACCAAGTCGGCCGGGCGCGCGCTGGCGGCGACGAGCGTACGGCCGAAGCCGGCTTCGCGGGCGACAACGGCCAGGCGTTCGCTCGCCACGACGGCGAGGGAATCCGGCCAAGCCTGGGCCCATTCCGGCGGCAGCGCTTGCCGCGTCCGCTGCAAGGCTTCGCCGCTGCTGACGACCCAGGCGTACGGTCGGGTCAGGGCGCGCAGTTTGTTCGATGTCGCCGCGGACCAGACCACGGGCTCGCGTTCGTACACGTCGCTGCGCAACACGCGCGCGCCGCGCGCCGCCAGCGCCGGCGCGATCGCGCCGCGCCCGCCGGGCGCGGTGACCAGGCCGACATCGGTGCCGCGCAGCGCTTGCAAATCGGGTAGTGCGAGCAAGCCATCGCTGTCCATCCGCTGCGGCGTGCGGATGCGTTGCGGAGGAACGCCGGCGCGCCGCAGCGCGGCGGCCGTGCCTTCGCCGATCGCGAACCAAATCCGCCCCGGTCCGGGCCGCAACTTGCGCAATGCGGAAGCGGCGGCGACCGCAGCCGGACTGGTGAATACGACGCGTTCGGCGGCGAGCGCTTCGCGCAACGCGGTGCGGGTCGCCGGATCGTCGCGCCGCCGCAATCGCCACGGCGACAACGCCAGCACGCGCGCGCCGTGTTTCGCCGCCGCCCGGCGCATGGGCGCATGCCCGCCGGCGGGGCGCAGCGAGATCAGTGTCCAACCGGACAGCGGCGACGGAGGTGCGCGCGTCATGGAGCACAGCTTGGCACAGCCGCGGCATTGTGGGAGCGGCTTCAGTCGCCGTCGCGGCGGAAAGAAAGAACTCGCGGCTGAAGCCGCTCCCACAAGATCCAGGCCGTACGTTTCAGCGGTGCCGCGAAGCGCGTTGTCGTCGCGTATCCTTGCGGCGATGGACATCGCCAACGCCCTCGCCAAGCTCGACGCCTACTACCAGGCCATGCCGCCGGTGGCGGCGATGCGTTTGCGCATCGCCCATTACGATGCGCAGCATCTGAAGCTGCACGCGCCGTTGGCGCACCACGTCAACGACAAGGGCTGCGCGTTCGGCGGCAGTTTGAGTTCGCTGATGACGCTGGCGGCCTGGGGACTGGTGTCGATGCGCCTGGAAGCCGCCGGATTGCCTTCGGACGTGTACGTCGCCGACAACCGCGTGCGCTATCTGGCGCCGCTGTATGCGGACCTGGAGGCCGAAGCGGCGCTGTCGCCGGAAGGCTCGTGGGACGAATTCCTGACCACGCTGCGCAGCCGCGGCCGCGCACGCACGCACGTGGACGCATGGGTGCGCTTGCCCGGCGGCGAGACGGCGGCGGAATTCAGCGGACGCTTCGTCGCCTTCGCCAAAGGTTAGGATGGGCGCCGATGCGAAGGAGGGGAAAGCCGATGCGCAAGTTCACGTTCGCCCTGGCGGTCTGTGTCGCGCTGCTGCTGGCCGCTTGCGGCGGGGGCCAGAAGAACGCGCTGCTCGCGGCGCAGAACGCTTACGCCGGCGCGATCCGCTGGGGCGAGTTCGAAAGCGCCTGGGCGCGGGTCGATCCCGAGTACCGCGAACAGCACCCCATGACCGAGCTCGAATTCGAGCGGTACGCGCAAATCCAGGTTTCGTCCTACCGTGACCTGGACGAAGCGGTGCTGGAGGACGGCAGCCCGGCGCGGCTGATCGAAATCGGGGTGATCAACAAGCACACCCAGGCCGAGCGCACGATCCGCTACCGCGAGGAGTGGCGCTGGGATTCGGAAAAGAAGACCTGGTGGGTGCGCGGCGGCCTGCCGGACTTCTGGGCCGGCGGCTGAGCGGCTCCGGCTAGGGATTCTTTGCGCCGTAACCGCGACTCGGCGACAATCGCCGCCCGTTTCGCGCGAAGTCCCTGCCTTGAATTTCGAAGAATTGCTGGCTTTCGCCGGCCGCCACCCGATGTTGTCCCTGGGCCTGGCGGGCCTGACCCTGGCGATCGTCTACACCGAAGTCGCCCGTCTGTTCCGCCCCTACAAGGCGTTGCGGCCGGCCGAACTGACCGGGCTGATCAACCGCGAGAACGCGCTGGTAGTGGACCTGTCGCCGACCGCGGACTTCGACAAAGGCCATATCGCCGGTAGCCGCAATGTCGCGCCCAGCCAGTTCGACCCCGAAAACAAGCAGCTCGCCGGCGCCCGTTCGCTGCCGGTGGTGGCGGTGTGCCGCAACGGCCAGGCTTCGGCGGACGCGGCCAAGCGGCTCAAGAAGGCCGGTTTCGAGAAGGTCTATTGGCTCGACGGCGGCATCGCCGCCTGGCAGCAGGCCGATCTGCCCCTGGTCAAGGGCCGCTGAGTCTTGGTGGGAGGGGCTTCAGCCCCGGCAAACCCGCTGCCGCTTGCTGTCGGGACTGAAGCCCCTTCCGCAAGAGCCAAATCCCCGGGCGTGCGATAATCGCCCACTTTCCCGCACGAATTAACGATTGGAGTAAGGCAATGTCCGACGAAATCAGCAACGGCGCGGCCGCCCCGGCCGAACAAGCCGCCGGCGCCACCTTCGTGGTCGACAAGCTGTACCTGAAGGACGTTTCCTTCGAAGCGCCGAACGCGCCGATGATCTTCAACGAGCAGGGCCAGCCGGACCTGCAGATGAACCTCAACCAGCGCGTGCAGCGCGTGGGCGAAGACGCCTACGAAGTGGTCCTGGGCATCACCCTGACCTGCACCGTGAACGGCAAGACCGCGTATCTGGCCGAAGTGCAGCAGGCCGGCGTGTTCGGCATCAGCGGCTTCGCCGAACAGGGCCTGGACGCGATGCTCGGCACCCAGTGCCCGAACGTGCTGTATCCCTATGCGCGTCAAGCGATCGGCGACTTGATCGTCGGCGGCGGCTTCCCGCCGTTCTATCTGCAGCCGATCAACTTCGACGCCGTCTACGCCGAAGGCCTGCGCCAGCGCGCCGAAGCGCAGGAGAACGGCGATCTGTCTTCGGGCACGGAGACGGCCGGCAACGCCTGATCCATGGCGACCGCGCCCTCCGTCGCGGTGCTGGGCGCGGGCTCTTGGGGCACCGCGCTGGCTGCGCTGATCGCGCGGCACGGCCATCCGGTGGTGTTGTGGGGCCGCGACGCCGAATGCGTCGCGGCGATCGACGCGCGCCACGAGAATCCGCATTACCTGCCCGGCATCGCCTTGCCGGAAAGCATCCGCGCCACCACCGATCTGCAGACCGCTTTGCGCGACGCCGATCTGGTCCTGGTGGTGGTGCCTTCGCATGCTTTCGCCGAAACCTTGCGCACCCTGGCGCCGCACCAGCCCGCGCATGCGGGCGTGGCCTGGGCGACGAAAGGTTTCGAACCGGGTTCGGGACGTTTCCTGCATGAAGTCGCCGCCGACATCCTCGGCGAGGACGTGCCGCTGGCGGTCGTCACCGGGCCTTCGTTCGCCAAGGAAGTCGCGATCGGTTTGCCGACCGCGCTGACCGTGCATTCGGATACGCCCGAATTCGCGCAATCGGTCGCCGACGTGCTGCACGGCCCCGCGTTCCGCGCCTATACCGGCAACGACATGGTCGGCGCCGAACTCGGCGGCGCGATGAAGAACGTGCTGGCCGTGGCCACCGGCGTGGCCGACGGCATGAATCTCGGCTTGAACGCGCGCGCCGGCCTGATCACCCGCGGCCTCAACGAAATGCTGCGCCTGTCCGCGGCGATCGGCGCGCAGCCGGAAACGCTGATGGGCTTGGCCGGCTTGGGCGATCTGGTGCTGACCTGCACCGGCGATCTCTCGCGCAATCGCCGCCTCGGCTTGGCGCTGGGACGCGGCCAATCGATCGACGATGCGGTGCGCGAAATCGGCCAAGTCGTCGAATCGGTGCAGACCGCGGACGAAGTGATGCGCCAGGCCGAGCGCCACGGCGTGGAATTGCCGATTTCGCGCGCGGTGCAAGCGGTGCTGCACGGCGAGATCACCCCGGCCGACGGTTTGCGGCAATTGCTGGCGCGCGATCAGAAGCCGGAATATCCCGAAACCCTGTTCCGCTGATCGCTCCCACAATAAAGCGCAACAAAAAGCCCGGCGCGTAGCCGGGCTTTTCGTTTGCTGCGGAACGCGAAGATCAGAAGCTGGCGCGCACGCCGATCAGGTACTTCGTCGCATCGATGCCGTCGTCGATCTCGCCCGCCTCGATCTCGCCGACCAAGCCCCAGGTCTGGTTGAACTTGACCTGCGCGCCGATCAGGCCGGAGAAGCCGTCGAAGTCGCCGCCGCTGTAGCTGCCCTTGATATAGCCTTCGAAACGGTCGTTGAAGGCGCTGCGGAAGCCGACGCTGGCGCGGTAACCGTCGGCCTTGCCGTCGGCGAAATCGCCCGCACCGATTTCCTGGCGCAGATAGCCCACTTCGGCGATCAGATCGGTGCTGCCGTTGCCCAGCGGATAGTGGTAGCCGACGCCCAGCTGCAGTTCGTCGAAATCCACGTCGACGCCGGCGTCGTCGTTCTTGGTCGAGCCGTAGCTGCCGAAGAAATGGAAATCCTTGCCGGCTTCGACCGAGCCGCGCACCTGGAAGCCGTCGAAATCGGCATCGCCGACGCCGTCGACATCGACGTTGAGACGGGCCCAGCCCGCTTCGACGTAGGTGTAGCCCGGTTCGGCCGCGGAAGCGGCCAGCGGCAGTGCGGCCAGCGCGAGCGCCAGTGCGAGTTGCTTCTTCATGAAATCCCCGTCCTTGAATTAGAGAAATTAAAAAACGCCGCGCCCAAGCCGCGGCGGTGGCGAATGATAAATAATCGTTAATCCTGCGGACAACCCTGTCTTTTGGCCTATCCGGCCAACATGGAACCGTAGAGTCGAGCCTGCTCGACTGCTCTTGTCCCAATGCAGTGATTCGGCAGAAAAAGCAGTCGAGCAGGCTCGACTCTACGGAAGCGAAAAAAACGAAGCCCGGCCTGAGCCGGGCTTCGCATCGCGACGGCAGAGGGGAGAGAGCCGTCAGTCGCGATTTCGCAGAACGCTTATCAGGGCGCGCTTACCAAGTCAGGCGCGGACCGACGAACCACTGCGTGTCGCCGTCGGCGAACTTGACGTCGGTGCTGATGCCCCAGTTCTGGTTGAACTTCACCTGCGCGCCGAGACGGCCGTAGAAGTCGCCGTCGATGTCGATGCCGTACTTCTTCTGGTAATCCTCGTAGCCGGCCATCGCGTAGCCTTCCAAGTTCGGCAGCAACGAACCGCGCACGCCCACTTCCGCGCTCCAGCCGTTGAAGTCGACCAGGTCGGCATCGAACTTTTCGTAGGCGATGCGGGTGACCAGGTCGGCCTTGGGCGCGATTTCGTGGTTGTAGCCCACGCCCACGCGCCATTGGTCGAAATCGCCGTTGATGTCTTTCAGTTCCTGCTTGGCGTAGCCGCCGAACAGGTGGAAATTGGGATGGACCGCGACCGAGCCGTCCAGGCCCCAGCCGTCGGCGTCGCCGTCGCCGTTGGTGGCGACATAACCGCCCTGTACGTAGTTATAGGAAATGCCTTCGGCGGCCGATGCGGCGAACGGCAGCGCGGCGAGCAGGGTGAGCGCGAGCAAGGACTTCTTCATGGGGGCCGAACCTTGTGATTGGTTGTTATTAGACCGGCGCTGAAGCGATCGCGCGGATGCCGTTCGCTGCCGGTGCGCGCAGTATCCGCAGACCCGGATAACGGAACCTGAATTTTAAACTCACAAGTTCTGAAACTTTTGGCTGCGATTCAGGTCGTGACGCAGGTCATGCATGGTCGTAGGCGGAAAGTCATGCGTGCGGTGCTTCCCGTCGTTGTGCGAATGCCGTGCGCGCTACGCAGACTGCCGCGCAGGTCGCCAGCTTCAGCGATCCTGCGATCGGCGCCTGAGCGATCAGCGCGCCGCGTCGGCGAGCAGCGCAGACAGCGCCGACTTCAGCATGCGTCGCGCCGCCGCGGGCTTGCGACTTTGCGCGGTCAGCGTGGCGTACGTCGCATAACTGGTCAGCGCGAACGCCAAGTCGCCGATCTCGTCGGCTTGCGCCGCGCGCAATTCGCCGGCGTCGACCAGCCGCTGCATCAGCGCGCCGATCAGCTTGCGCCGGCGCGCGTTGCGTTCGGCCAGCGCCGCGGCGAATTCGGAATCGCCGGCGGCGGCCGCATGCAGCGTGCCCAGCGCCTGGTTATGGGCCCAGAACTCGCAGAACACGTCGACGACGCGATCGAGAGCGGCGCGCGGATCGGGCATGGCCATCGCGCCCGCCAAGCGGTGCAGGCCGCCTTCGCGCGCGATCTCGTCGAACACCGCTTCCAGCAAGCCGCGGCGCGAGCCGAATTGGTTGTAGACCGTCAGCCGGGTGACGCCCGCGGCCTTGGCGACCGCTTCCAGCGAGACCTTGCCCGGATCGGGCGCCTTGCGCAGCAGGCGCTCGGCCGCAGCGAGCACATTCGCGCGGGTTTCGGCGGCGGCGGCATCGCGGGCCGGACTGGAGTAGGTGCGTTCGGGCATTGCAATCCGGTTTTATTGAGTATACAACTTGTATAACCAAATATCGCAAGGGAATCCCCGATGCAGACGGTACTGATCATAGCCTTGTCGTTGCACGTGCTCGCCGCGGTGTTCTGGGCCGGCGGCACCTTCGTGATGGCGCGCGGCGCGGCCGACGGCAGGCGCCTGGCCAAGCCGATGCTGGGTGCCGCGCTGGTCACGCTGCTCAGCGGCGGCTACCTATGGCATGCGCTGCACGGCGCGGCGTTCGGCAAGCCGGAAACGGTGCTGGTGGTCGGCATCGGCTGCGCGTTGCTGGCGTTCGTGCTGCAGGCCGGCGGCGGCGCCATCGCCCGCGCTCAGATGAAACGCGGCGCGCTGGCCTTGGACGGCGCCAAACTGCGGATGGCGAAGATCCAGCGCATCGCCGCGCCACTGCTGGCGCTCACCATCGTCTGCATGGCCGCGGCGCGCTACGCCTGAGCGCCTGTAGCTCCTCTCCCATCGGGGTGAAACCGCACTGCTTGCGCGCCATGGCGCGCGTGCGGTTGAACGCCAGCGCCGCTGGCGCGGGCCGGGGCGCGGAGCGAGGTTGGGGTGAGGGTTCGGCGAAGTCGAGCAGGTTTCAGATCGCGTCGTGAACTGCAGCGATGCCGCTTCGCCGAACCCTCATCCGCCCTTCGGGCACCTTCTCCCGATGGAGAAGGAAAGCGAGGCTAGCTGCCTTTGAAATCGAGCTGGCGCCAAGCCTCGAACACCACCACGGCGACGGCGTTCGACAGGTTCAGGCTGCGGTTGTCCGGACGCATCGGCAGGCGCAAGCGATGTCCGGGTGGGATCGCCGCCAGCACGGCGTCGGGCAGCCCGCGCGTCTCCGGTCCGAACAGGAAGGCGTCGCCGGCGGCGAAGCGCGGCTGGTCGTAACGCACGCTGTTGCGGGTGCTCAGCGCGAACAGCCGTTGCGGCGAGATCGCGGCCAGGGCGGCGTCGAGCGAGTCGTGCACGCGCAGCGTGGCGTATTCGTGGTAATCCAAGCCCGCGCGCTTGAGCTGTTTGTCTTCCAGAGCGAAGCCGAGCGGGGCGATCAAGTGCAATCGCGCGCCGGTGTTCGCGCACAAACGGATGGCGTTGCCGGTGTTGGGCGGGATTTCGGGCTGGTAGAGGACGACATCGAACATCCGCGCATTATGCGCGGCGTCCGCGCTCAGCCGGGAATCGCGCTGGAAATCGGCGCGCGCAGGCAGGCTTCGGCGCGCAAGAAATCCTGTTCCTGCTGTGGGGCGAAGCGCACCGAGACGAAGCCGGCGGTGAGCAGGCACAGCATCGGCAGGGCGAGCAGGCCGCGGCGCAATTGGTGACGGAACGACATGGGACACCTCCTTCGGGTATCTCTATCGACGCAAGCGGCGTGCCAGCCTTGGCCTTCGATCGGCGCGAATAACGCCCAGGACGCGTGTCCGCCGCGTCCGTCCGCGCGGACGGCGGACGCTCGGCCGTTTTTTTGTGGGAGCGGCTTTAGCCGCGAGCTCTTCCATGGTCGCGACGATCTACAAGAAGAGCTCGCGGCTAAAGCCGCTCCCACAAAAAGCGTGCATTACCAAGGCAACCGTTCGCCCCGCCAATCGAAATACCCGCCGCTCTGCGCAGGCTTCAAGCCGTCGATCAGCTGCAGCAGACCCTTCACAGAATCGGCCACGGGCAAGGTCGCCTGATCGCCGCCCATGTCGGTTTGCGCCCAGCCCGGATGCAGGGCGACGACTGCGATCTTGCGATCGGCCAGCGCTTTGGCCAGCAACGCGGTCGCCATGTTCAAAGCCGCCTTGCTGATGTTGTAGCTGGGCGTGCCGAACCGGCCCAGGCCGGCGATGGAACCCAATTCGGAGGTGATGTTCGCCACCGTGGCGCCATCGGTGAGTTTTTCCGACAAAGCCTGGGTCAGCAGGAACGGGCCCATGGCATTGGTGCGGAAGCTGTCTTCCAGGTTCGCCGCGGACACGCGGCCGAAGCGCTCGCCCGAATGCAGCACGCCGGCGTTGTTGATCAGCAGATCCAGACGGTAGGGTTCGCCTTCCTCGCCGAGCAGGTCCAATTCGCGGGCCAATTCGGCGTGGGATTTGGGATCGGTCACGTCCAGCGGCAACATCCGCAAACGCCCCGGATTCAATCCGGCCAGTTGATTGAGGGCGGAAGCTTTGCCCGGGTGGCGGCAGGCGGCGACGACGCGGTCGCCGCGGGCCAGGCATTGGCGGACGAATTCCAGGCCCAGGCCGCGATTGGCGCCGGTGACCAGGCAGTGGCGGACAGGCATGGGCACCCCCGGAAATTCATGACCGACGGCTAGTGTAGGCAGCCCCACGTCCCGGTAGCATGACGGGCTTCGTCCGCCCGCTTCCAGGAGTGCCGCATGCCTTCGATCCGCCTGCCCCGCGCCGTTCTGTACACGACTCTGCTCGCCGCCCTGGTCGGCGGCTGCGACAAGACACCGGCGCCGAGCGGCGATCAAGCGCAAACCTCCGCGGCCGCGCCCGCGCCGGCGAAGGCCGAGGTCGACATCGCGTACGAAGAGTTCACCTTGCCCAACGGCCTGCGCGTCGTCGTCCACACCGACCGCAAGGCGCCGGTGGTGGCGGTGAACCTGTGGTACCACGTGGGCAGCAAGGACGAGCCGGCCGGGCGCACCGGCTTCGCGCACCTGTTCGAACATTTGATGTTCAACGGTTCGGAGAACCACAAGGGCGAATTCTTCGAACCCTTCGAGCTGGTCGGCGCGACCAATATGAACGGTACGACGTGGCTCGACCGCACCAACTATTTCGAGAACGTGCCGACCACCGCGCTGGACATGGCGCTGTGGATGGAATCCGACCGCATGGGCCATCTGCTCGGCGCGATCGACCAGAAGACGCTCGACGAACAGCGCGGCGTCGTCCAGAACGAAAAGCGCCAGGGCGAGAACCAGCCTTACGGCCAAGCCGACGACGAGATCTACAAGGCGCTGTATCCGAAGAGCCATCCCTACCACCACAGCACCATCGGTTCGATGGCCGACTTGAACGCGGCTTCGCTCGACGACGTGAAGCAGTGGTTCCGCACCTGGTACGGCCCCAACAATGCGGTGCTGGTGCTGGCCGGCGACATCGACGTCGCCACCGCCAAGGAAAAGGTCGCCAAGTATTTCGGCGACATCCCCGCCACGCCGACCATGAAGCGCCAGCCCGTCACCGAAGGCGCGCACGCTGAAGCCACGCGCGCGACCATGACCGACAAGGTGCCGCAGGCGCGCGTCTACCGCGCCTTCAGCACGGCCAAATACGGCGATGCCGACCTCGACCGCTTGCAGCTGTTCGCGCAGGTGCTGGGCGGCAGCAAGAGCTCGCGCTTGAACAAGCGCCTGGTGTTCCAGGACAAGCTGGCCGATGAGGTCGAAGCCTTCGTGTGGCCGTTCGAGTTGGCCGGCACGTTCTACATCCAAGCCGACGTCAAGGAAGGCGTGGATCCGGCCAAGGTCGAAGCGGCGATCGACGAAGAGTTGAAGAAGCTGCTCGCCGAAGGCCCGACCGACGCCGAACTGAAGCAGGCGCAGACCGTGTTCAAGGCCGGCTTCGTGCGCGGCATCGAGCGCATCGGCGGCTTCGGCGGCAAGGCCGACGCCTTGGCCGAATGCGCGGTCTACACCGGCAATCCCGGCTGCTTCCGCGACAGCCTGAAAGTCATCGCCGACGCCAAGACGGCCGACGTGAAGGCCAGCGGCGAGAAATACCTCAGCCGCGGCGGCCACACGCTGGTCGTGCTGCCGGGCGCGCGCACCGAGATTCCGGAAGACGTCGCGGTCACGCCGGAACCGATGGCGCTGCCGCCGGTCGATCCCAAATTCACCGTCACCCAAAGCGACGTCGACCGCAGCAAGGGCGTGCCGCAAACCGCGCAGTTCCCGGAACTGAAATTCCCCGAACAGCAGCGCGCGACGCTGAAGAACGGCACCAAGCTGATCCTGGCCGAACGCCACGACGTGCCGGTGGTGCAGATGACCTATCTGTTCAACGGCGGCTACAGCGCCGACCAGGGCCGCAAGCTCGGCACTTCGAGCTTCTCGATGGGGATGATGGACGAAGGCGCCGGCGATCTCGACGCATTGGCCTTCGGCGACCGCCGCGAATCGCTGGGCGCCAACCTCAGCGCCGGCGCATCGCTCGACGGCGGTTCGGCCATGCTGTCCGCGTTGAAGGAAAACCTGGATCCGTCGCTGGCCTTATTCGCCGACATGATTCGCAAGCCGCGCTTCGACCAGAAGGAAATCGATCGCGTCCGCGCCACCTGGATCGCCGGCATCAAGCAGGAGAAGGCGCAGCCGCAAGGCGCCGCGCTGCGCGTGCTGCCGCCGCTGCTGTACGGCGAAGGCCATCCTTACGGCATTCCGTTCAGCGGCAGCGGCACCGAAGCGTCGATCGCGTCGCTGACGCGCGAGGACATGCTCGCCTTCCAGCGCGATTGGGTGCGGCCGGAGAACGCCACCCTGGTCGTGGTCGGCGACACCACGCTGGCCGAGATCGTGCCGCTGCTGGACAAGTACTTCGGCGATTGGAAGGGCGGCGACGGCGCGGCGGCGAAGACCGCGACGCTGGCGCAGGTGGAACGCCCGGCCAAGCCGCGCGTCTATCTGATCGACCAGCCCGGCGCGGTGCAAGCGAACATCTTCGCCGGCGAAGTGGTGCCGTCCAGCGCCGATGCCGGCGCGATCAAGTTCGACATCGCCAACTCGGTGCTCGGCGGCGAGTTCTCTTCGCGCTTGAACATGAACCTGCGCGAGAACAAGCACTGGGCCTACGGCGCGTACAGCTTCACCCCGAACGCGTTGGGCCAGCGGCCGTGGCTGGCGTTCGCGCCGGTGCAGATCGACCGCACCGCCGATTCGCTGAAGGAAATGCAGCGCGAAATCTCCGAGTACGCCAGCGGCAAGGTCGGGCCGAAGCCGGAAGAAGTGGCCAAGATCCAGGCCACCGAGATCCGCGGCCTGCCGGGCTCGTACGAAACCGCCGCGGCGGTGATGGGCACCATCGCCAGCAACGTGCGTTACGGCCGCCCGGACGATTACGTGTTCAAGCGCAAGGCCGAGATCGAAGGCCTGACGCCGGACCAAGTGAAGGCCGCCGCGGCGACGATCGACCCGGCCAAGCTGACCTGGGTCGTGGTCGGCGATCTGTCCAAGATCGAGAAGCCGGTGCGCGCGCTGAACCTGGGCGACATCTCGATCATCGATGCGGACGGCAAACCGGCCGGGAAGAAGTAAACCGCCGCTGCGTCGTCGAAGAAGCGGGCACGCATCCGTGCCCGCTTTTTTGTTGCCGGAGTCGAAGGGCGCGCTCTTGTGGGAGGGGCTTCAGCCCCGACAAGAGCCGCGGGATGGCTTGTCGGGGCTGAAACTCCTCCCACAAAAGCCGCGGTCCACACGAACGATTCATTCGATCCGCGCCACAATCCTTCCGCGATTCTTCCCGGAGCCGGCCCATGCGCATCGCTGTCCTTTTCATCGGAATTCTCGCCGCTACCGGCTGCACCTGGGTCCACATGGCCCCGGGCGCCCAAGCGGTGCGCGTGGTCGAAGGCCCGCCGGCCGGCTGCGAGAAGCGCGGCGAGGTCTCGGTGTCGGTGCGCGACAGCGTCGCCTTCTACCAGCGCAACGAGCTCAAAGTCCGCGACGAATTGGAGACTTTGGCCCGCAACGAAGCCCCGGGCCTGGGCGCCGATACGGTCAGCCCGCTGGCCCCGCCGAGCAACGGCGAACAGCGCTACGCAGCCTGGCGCTGCGGTCCGAACGCTTCGGCGCCCGCTCCGCGCACCGCGCCGGCCGCCGGCGAAGCCCAGACCTACCCTGCCAGCGGCTGAAGCCTTCATGCGCCGGGGGGCGCTATCCGGTACGATGCGCGGTCATTTTCGGCTGACCGCCAAGGGCTCGCCCATGCTGTTCCAACATGTCGCCATCGCCGGCCTCGCCCACGTCGACGCGCCGCGCCGGCTCACCAGCGACGAGATCAACGCCCGCCTGAAGCCGACCCTGGATCGTTTGAAGATCAAGGTCGACGTGCTGCAGGACATCGCCGGCGTCCACGCCCGCCGCCTGTGGGACGGCGAAGTGCAGGCGTCCGACGCCGCCACCCTGGCCGGCGTGAAGGCACTGGCCGATGCCGGCATCGAACCCAGCCGGGTCGGCCTGCTGGTCAACACCTCGGTCAGCCGCGACTTCCTGGAGCCGAGCACGGCCTCCATCGTCAGCGGCAACCTGGGCCTGGGCGACGAGTGCCAGAACTTCGACGTCGCCAACGCCTGCCTGGCCTTCCTCAACGGCATGGACATCGCCAGCCGCATGATCGAGCGCGGCGAGATCGACTACGCCCTGGTCGTGGACGGCGAAACCGCCAACCTGGCCTACGACAAGACCATGGAGCGCCTGCTCAGCCCCGACGTCACCGAAGAGCAGTTCCGCAACGAACTGGCCACCCTGACCCTGGGTTGCGGCGCCGCCGCGATGGTCCTGGCCCGCGCCGAACTCGCCCCGGGCGCGCCGCGCTACCGCGGCGGCGTGACCCGCGCCGCGACCGAGTGGAACGCGCTGTGCCGCGGCAACCTGGACCGCATGGTCACCGACACGCGCATGCTGCTGATCGAAGGCATGAAGCTCGCGCAGAAGACCTTCAACGCGGCCAAGATCGCGTTGGGCTGGGTGGTGGAAGAGATGGACGAATTCGTCATCCACCAAGTCAGCAAGGCGCACACCGCCGCCTTCATTAAGGCTTTCGGCATCGACCCGAAGAAGGTCATGACCATCTTCGGCGAGCACGGCAACATCGGCCCGGCCTCGGTGCCGATCGTGTTGAGCAAGCTGCGCGAGATGGGCCGCCTGAAGAAAGGCGACCGCGTCGCGTTGCTCGGCATCGGCTCGGGCCTGAATTGCTCGATGGCCGAAGTGGTCTGGTAAGCCCGGCCGCATCACGATCACGGGGCCGGTTCGTCCGGCCCTTTTCATGTCCGCGACCGCGATGAATTTCCCGGATTACCCGTTCCAGCCGCAGCGCTTCGAAGTCCTCCCGGGCATCGCGATGTCGTACCTGGACGAAGGCCCGCGCGACGGCGAAATTATCGTGATGCTGCACGGCAATCCGTCGTGGAGCTATTACTGGCGGCATCTGGTTCTGGGATTGCGCGACCGGTATCGCTGCATCGTACCGGACCATGTCGGCATGGGCTTGTCCGACAAGCCTAGCGACGAAAATTATCGCTACACGTTGCAATCGCGCGTCGACGATCTGGCGGCGTTGCTGCGACACCTGCGCATCGACGGCCCGGTGACGCTGGTGGTGCACGACTGGGGCGGGATGATCGGCTTCGGTTGGGCTTTGTCGCACGCGGCGCAGGTCGAGCGGCTAGTGATCACCAATACCGCCGCGTTTCCGCTGCCCGCGGCGAAGAAAATGCCCTGGCAGCTGTCGTTCGGCCGCGATTCTTCATTGGGTGCGTTGGCGATCCGCGGTTTCAACGCGTTCTCCGGCATCGCTTCGTACGTCGGCGTGGAAAGGCGCATGCCGGCCGATGTGCGTCGCGCTTATGTCGCGCCTTACGATTCGTGGGCGAACCGCATCGCCACGCTGCGTTTCGTGCAGGACATTCCGCTATCGGAAAAAGACGCCGCATGGCCGCTCGTCGCCGAAGCCGGCCGGCGCTTGCACGACTTCGCCGACCGGCCCGCGTTCCTCGGCTGGGGCTTGAAGGATTTCGTCTTCGACCGGCATTGCCTGGACGAATTCACCGCCGCCTTGCCGAAGGCGCAAGTGCGGACTTTCGACGACGCCAACCATTACGTGATGGAAGACAAGCACGAAGTCCTGGTGCCGGCGATCCGCGCCTTCCTCGACGCGACCTGAGCTTTTCGCTCGTGTAGAGCGGAGCTTGCTCCGCTGCTCTTGCTCTTCGTAATGCGAATTCATTCGCACGCCCTTGATCGAGGGGAAAAGCGTGCGAATGAATTCGCACCTACGAAAAGCGAATGCAATGGCAAAAGCAGCGGAGCAAGCTCCGTTCTACACGAGCTAAGCGGGTAGCCAGGCGTCCGGGGTCAGCGGCGACAGCCCATAACGCTGCCGCGCCCGATCGCATTGCGGGCTCGGCGCGCCGTTTTCCCAGGCCGGCAGCAGATCGCGGCACGGATCGGGCCTGGCCGCATAAATCCGGCAGCCGACCGCTTCCCCGACCCGGCCGTCCAATGCCGCGCAATGCGGATCGCGCGCATCGGTGCCCTTCATCGCCATCCGATGCGGACCGACCGGCTCGGCCAGCGCATCCGGAATCGCACCGCCCGCGCTGGCCAATCCCAGCCAGTGGAAACTGACCCGGAAGGCCGCGCAGCAGGCGCCGCAGCTAAGGCAGGGATGGGGCATCGCGAGAAAAAAGATTGCCGGGCGCGGCATTCTGCCGATTCGTAGCCTCCGCGCAAGCGCCGAGACAAGCCCTCTCCCGCTTGCGGGGTGAGGGGCCCTGTTTGCGAGCCATTGGCTCGCAGGGCATCGAACGCCAATGCGCTATGCGCGTTGGCCGGGGTGCGAAGCAGGGTTGGGTGAGGGTGAGTCGCGACCGTATTGCCCTCACCCTAGCCCTCGCGCCCCGGCCCGCGCTTACGCGCAGGCGCTCAACGGCGCGCGCGGCGGTGCCGCGCAAGCAGCGCCTCTTCGCCCCGCAAGCGGGAGAGGGAATGCTCAGCGACAATGGACGCATGAGCGAACCCTGCAACATCGCCGCCGCCTTGCCCCGGCTCGCCCGCGAGCGCCCCGAGCAAGTAGCGATGCGCTGCCCCGGCCGTGGCGGCGGTTACGGCATCGCCCTCACTTACGCCCAGCTCGACGCGCGCAGCGACGCGATCGTCGCCGGCCTGGCCAGGCGCGGCATCGTCCGCGGCACCCGCACCGTGCTGATGGTGCGGCCCACGCCCGAGTTCTTCCTGCTGATGTTCGCCCTGTTCAAAGCGGGCGCGGTGCCGGTGCTGGTCGATCCGGGCATCGACAAGCGCGCGTTGAAGCAATGCCTGGACGAAGCCCGGCCGGACGCCTTCATCGGCATTCCGCTCGCGCAATTCGCGCGTGCGCTGTTGGGCTGGGCGCGCTCGGCGCGGATCCGCATCACCACCGGCGCGCGCGCTTGGCTGGCCGACGCGACGCTGGCCGAAGTCGAACGCGACGGCGCCGGCGCCACCGCGCAACTCGCCGACACCGCGCCGGACGAAGTCGCCGCGATCCTGTTCACCAGCGGCTCCACCGGCGTGCCGAAAGGCGTCGTCTACCGGCATCGGCATTTCGTCGCGCAGATCGAGATGATGCGAGAAGCGTTCGGCATGCAACCCGGCGGCGTCGATCTGCCGACGTTCCCGCCGTTCGCCTTGTTCGATCCGGCGCTGGGATTGACCACGATCATCCCCGACATGGATCCGACCCGGCCCGCGCGCGCGGATCCGCGCAAGCTGTTGCGCGCGATCGAGCGTTTCGGCGTCGACCAGTTGTTCGGTTCGCCCGCCTTGATGCGGGTATTGGCCGAGCACGGCGCGAAGCTGCCTTCGCTGAAGCGCGTCACCTCCGCCGGCGCGCCGGTGCCGGCAGACGTGGTCGAAAAAATGCGCGCGCTGCTCGCGGACGAAGCGCAATTCTGGACGCCGTACGGCGCGACCGAATGCCTGCCGGTGGCGGTGATCGAAAGCCGCGAATTGATCGGGCTGCGCGAACGTACCGAGCAGGGCGCCGGCACCTGCGTCGGCCGCGCGGTGCCGCCGAACGAGGTGCGCTTGATCCGGGTCACCGACGAAGCGATCGAACATTGGTCCGACGATCTGCTCGTGGCGGGCGGGCTGGTCGGCGAAATCACCGTCGCCGGACCGACCGCCACCGACACGTATTACAACCGCGACGCGCAGACCCGTTTGGCTAAGATCCGGGAGACGGCGGCGGACGGCGGCTCGCGCATCGTCCATCGCATGGGCGACCTCGGCTATTTCGACCGCGACGGCCGGCTCTGGTTCTGCGGCCGCAAATCGCAGCGGGTGGTGACCGCGCGCGAAACCTTGTGTACCGAGCAAGTGGAGCCGGTGTTCAACACCCATCCCGAGGTGCGCCGCACCGCCCTGGTCGGCATCGGCCAACGCGGCGCGCAGCGGCCGGTGCTGTGCGTGGAATTGCGCCAAGGCGTGCCGAAAAGCGAACGCGAGCGGATCGTCGAGGAATTGCGCCACCTCGGCGAAGGCTTCGTGCATACGGCCAAGGTCGAGGTCTTTCTGTTTCATCCGCAATTCCCGGTCGACATCCGCCACAACGCCAAGATCGGCCGCGAGAAACTGGCCGCCTGGGCCACCGCGCGCTTGCCGAAGGGCTGACGCGCATGGCCGGCCGCTACCGCCTCGACGATCTCGTCATCGACGTTCCGCGGCAACGCGTGGAGCGCGACGGCCAGGCGCTCGACGTCAATGGGCTGAGCTACCGCCTGCTGCACTATCTGCTGGAACAAGGCCAGCGCGTGGTCGGGTTCGACGAACTGATCGAACGCGTCTGGGCGCCGGCGATCGTCAACGAAGAGACCGTCACCCAGCGCATTCGCTTGCTGCGCCAATCGCTGGGCGACGACGGCCGCAATCCGCGCTATCTGCGCTCGGTGCGCAGCCAGGGCTATCAGCTTTGCGTTGCGCCGCAGCCGTTGGGCGAGGAGGCAGCGCCGGAGCCGTCGCCGCAGCGGCGGAGGCGGCGGATCGTCGTCGGTGCGCTCATCGTCGTCGCGATCGGCGCCCCCATCGCCGCCATCTTGTGGAAACGGACGCCCGAAACCGTGGCGGAGCGTCCGGCGCTGCTGCAACGCGCCGCCTATTACGCCGGCATCGGCCAACGCGACGACAACGAACGCGCGATCGGGCTGTATCGGCAGCGTTTGCAGGAAGCGCCGGACGATCGAGAAGCGCAGATTGGCCTCAGCCGCGCGTACAGCGCGCGGGCCTGCCTGTACAACGGCGATCTCGCTTCGGTGCGGCTTGCGCAGGAACTGGCCGAGCGAGTGATCGCGCGCGATCCGCGCAACGCCGCGGCGCATGCGGCGCTGGGGTATTCGTTCGATTGCCGCGGCCGCACCGACCAGGCCTTGCGCGGCTACGAACGTTCGCTGGAGCTGGATCCGCTGTCCGACAACGTGCGCGCTTCGGCCGCGTACTTGTACGAACGCCGCGGCCGGCTGGCCGATGCGCTGGCCGCCAACCTGGGCGTGCGCGAGCCGGCGCGCGTGCGCTTCCTCGACATCCAGATCGCCAGCAACCTGGATCTGCTGGGCTACGCCGCCGATGCCGAAGCGCGTTACCGGCGTAGCTTCCAGCTGTATCCGGACAACGTGTTCTCCAACGCCGCGTGGCCGGGATTCCTGATGCGCCGCGGCCGTTTCGCGGAAGCCCAGGCCGCGCTGGATGAGGCGGTGTCGCGCGGCACCGAGCACGCCGGCCTGCACCTGCTCGCCGTCGAGCTGGCCTTGCAGCGCGGCGATCGCGATGCTGCGCGCCGCGCGGCTGCGCGCGCGATCGCATTGCGTCCGCAAGCCAGCTTTCCGCGCACGGTGGGATGGATCCTGGCCGAAGTGAAACCTCCGGCCGCCGCATTGCGCGCGCAGGCCGAATCGCTGCGCGCCGGCATGCGCAGCGGCGGCGAGCCCTTGGATGGACTCGACGCCGCTTTGCTGTCGGATGCCGCGGAAGATCGCGCCGCCGCCCTCGCCGCATTGGCCGCGGCGGTGGAGCAGGGCTATCGCGACGCGGCTTATTTGCGCGTTTCGCCGCTGTTCGCTTCGTTGCGGACGGCGCCGGGATTCGCCGCGATCCTGTCGTCCATCGACACGGCCGTCGCGCGCGAACGCGAGGCCGTGCGTTCGCGCGGACTGGAGCGCAAGGCCGGGATTACGGCATCGCCTTGAGGATGTAGTCGGCGAGCAGCTTGTGCGACTGCTGATGCATGTCGCGCTGGTTGTAGCGGGTGCGGGTGATCACCGCGACCAGTTTCTCCTCCGGCAGCACGAACACATAGTTGCCGCCGTTGCCCGACATCGCCCAGGCGTCGCGTTTCTTGCCGTGCGCGTCGAAGCGGAAGCGCCAGATCAGATAGCCGTAATCGGCGTCGTCGCGCGCTTGCGCGTGCACGGTCGTCATCGCCCGCACCCACGCGGCCGAGACGATCTGCCGGCCCTGCCAGCGTCCCTGGTCGAGCAGCAGCTGTCCGAACTTGGCCAAATCGCGGCTGCGATAGGACGTGCCGCCGCCGCCCATGCCGACGCCTTCGGACGATTTGCCCCAGGCGCTCTGGCGGATGCCGAGCGGGCCTTCCAACGCCTCGCGCGCGAAAGCGTCCAACGGCTTCGAGGCCGCGCGTTCGACGATCGCGCCGAGCAGGAACGCGCCGGCCGTGCAGTAGGCGAAGGCGCGGCCGTGCGGACTGTCCTGGGGGCGCCGCATCCACGGCGCATAGCCTTTCATCGGCAGATCCAAAACGAACTGCGTCCAGTCGGCGCTGAGGTACATGCGCTCCTCGTGGCCAGAGGAGAATTCGTTCTCGTCGTCGCATTCCCATTGCGAGCTCATCGTCAGCAGGTCTTCGACGGCGAAAACGCGTTTGCGCGGATCGTCGTTGCGCCAAGTGCGGTCCGGGAAGAAGCCGTACACCTTCGCTTGCGGACCGGCGATCAGGCCGCGGTCGATCGCCGCGCCGACCAACAGAGCGGTGACGCTCTTGGTCAGCGAGCGGGGGTTGTTGAGCACGTCGCGGCCGCCGCCGTTGAAGTAACGCTCGTAGACCAGCTTGCCGTCGCGTGCGATCAGCACGCTGGTGGTGTCCGGCGCCGCGCCCGAGGCGATGGCCTCTTCCATGGCGGCGAGGGTGGAGGCGTTCCAGCCGGATTTCGCCGCGTCGGCGACGGCCCAGCCGTCATCCAAGCGCGGCGGCGGGGTATTGGAAGCGGCGTCGGCGCATCCGCAGGCGAACAGCAAAAGGGCGGGCAGTGTGAATCGGCGCATCGGAGCACTCCGTGTGAGGAGGCTCGACTGCACCGCACCCGCGAATGAAGCGCCTGAAATGCGAATGAAGAATTCTGAAGGTTGCTGGATCAAGCGCTTGCGCGCGCGGCGGATGGCCATCGCGTTGGCATGCCGTTATGGTGTGCACCTTTCGCGGAGGACGAGCGATGCGGATTCTGGTGACCGGCGGCGGCGGATTCCTGGGCCAGGCGCTATGCCGCGGCCTGGTCGAACGCGGTTTCCAGGTCGCCAGCTTCAATCGCGGCCACTACCCGCCGCTGGAAAGCATGGGCGTCCGTCAAATACAGGGCGACCTGGCGGACCGCAAGGCCGTCGTCGCGGCTTGCGAAGGCGTCGACGCCGTATTCCACAACGCCGCCAAGGCCGGCGCCTGGGGCGATTACGACGGCTACCACCGCGCCAACGTGATGGGCACCGGCAACGTGCTGGCCGGTTGCCGCGAGCACGGCGTGGGCAAGCTGGTCTACACGTCCACGCCCAGCGTGACGCATCGCGCGACGCATCCGGTCGAGGGCGGCACCGCCGACACCGTGCCTTACGGCGAAGATCTGAAGGCGCCCTACGCCAGCACCAAATTGATCGCCGAAAAGATCGTGCTGGCCGCGAACGACGAACATTTGTCCACCGTCGCGCTGCGGCCGCGCTTGATCTGGGGCCCGGGCGACAACCAATTGCTGCCGCGCTTGGTGGAACGCGCCAACGCCGGCCGTTTGCGGTTCGTCGGCGACGGCGAGAACCTGATCGACACGACCTACGTCGACAACGCCGCGCAAGCGCATTTCGACGCGTTCGACCATCTCTCGCCGAGTGCGGCTTGCGCCGGCCGGGCCTACTTCATCAGCAACGGCGAACCCAAGAGCGTGCGCGAAGTGGTCAACAGTCTGCTCGGCGCGGCCGGCGCGCCGACGGTCGACAAGACGATCCCGTTTCGCGCGGCCTATGCGGTCGGCGCGGTGTGCGAAGGCTTGTGGTCGCTGCTGCCTTTGCGCGGCGAGCCGCCGATGACGCGTTTCCTGGCCGAGCAATTGAGCACCACGCATTGGTACGACATGGCGCCGGCGACGCGCGATTTCGGCTACGTGCCGCGTGTGTCTTTTCACGAGGGCATCATCCGGCTGAAGGATTCATGGAGGGCGCGCGCCGCCATCACTTCGCGCTGATCCGCGGCGAACGAAAATGGCGCGCATCGGCATCGGCCGAGTTCTAGGAGCGTTCCATGCTGCATTACGCCATCGTCTTCTTGGTCATCGCGATCATCGCCGCCGTGCTCGGCTTCGGCGGCATCGCCGGCACCGCCGCCGGCATCGCCAAGATCCTGTTCGTGGTTTTCCTGGTGCTGGCTGCGATTTCGTTCTTCCGCGGCCGAAAGGTTTGATGCCGTCGCCCTCTTGAAAAAGGGGGCGGATCGGCCGAAGTCCGATTGGATTTGCTTTTGATCCCCCTTTTTCCAAGAGGGAAAAAGCAGAAACGCCGGCCGGCTACAATGCCGGCATGGCCGAATCCTCCTCCCTGCCGTTCGATGCGTTGAAGCCGGTCGCCGGCCGCGCGCTCGAAACCGCTTTGAATCGCGCCTTGGCGCTGGACCCCGAGACTCGCGCCGCGCTGGCGCCGCTTTCGGGCAAGCGCGTGACCTTACGCCTGGCTTCGCCGCCGCTGACGTTGCAGATCGCGGTGGAAGGCGAGCGCCTGACGGTCGGTCCCGTCGACGAGGCAACCGAGCCGGATCTCGCCGTGCGCAGCACCCTCGGCGCACTGATCGGCCAGCTGCCGTTCTTGCGCCGGGACGAGGGAGCGCCGGCGGGCAAGCTGCACGTTTCCGGCGACGCCGACTTGGCCCGTCGCCTGCAGCGCTTGGCGGAGCGTTTCGATCCGGACTGGCAGCGCCCGTTCGCCGCCGTGTTCGGCGATGTGCTCGGCGTGCAGATCGCCAATGCGGCCGCCGCCGCGTTCAAGCAGGCGCGCATCGCCGCGGCGAGCCTGGCGGAGGATGCGGCCGAGTTCGTCACCGAAGAATCGCGGGACGTCGTCTCCAAGGCCGAGTTGAACGCCTTCCACGACGACGTCGACCGGCTGCGCGACGGCGTCGACCGCGCCGCGGCTCGCGTCGCGCGCCTGCAAGCGAACGCGGGAGCGCGCGAATGATGTCGTCGCTGCTGCGCGCCGGCAAGATCGGCCGGGTCTTGCTGCGCTATCGCCTGGACGATCTGCTCGACGATACGCCCGCCGAGCGCTGGCTGCGGCTGATGCGGCCGTTCGTGCCGCGCGCTTCGCAGGAAATCGCGGCGATGCCGCGCGGCGCGCGTTTGCGCTTGGCGTTGCAGGAATTGGGCCCGATCTTCGTCAAGTTCGGCCAGATCCTGTCGACGCGGCGCGACCTGGTGCCGCCGGACGTGGCGGTGGAATTGTCGTTGCTGCAGGATCGGGTCGCCCCGTTCGACGGCGAAGCCGCGCGCGCCATCGTCGAGCAGGCCTTGGGCCGCCCGATCGCCGAAGCTTTCGCGCAATTCGATACCGTGCCGCTGGCTTCGGCCTCGATCGCCCAGGTGCATGCCGCGACCTTGCCGGCGACCGACGCCGCGCCGTCGCGCGATGTGGTGGTGAAGGTGCTGCGCCCGGACATCGAGCGCCAGATCGCCGCCGACATCGCCTTGCTGAACAACATCGCCGGCTTGGTCGACCGCACCCATCCCAGCGCCGACAAGATCCGGCCGCGCGAAATCGTGGCCGAAATCGAAAGCACCCTCGCCGCCGAACTCGACCTGCAGCGCGAAGGCGCCAACGCCAGCGTGTTGCGCCGGTTCTGGACGAATTCGCCGGACATGTACGTGCCCGAGCCGATCTGGTCGCACACCGCCGAGCGCGTGCTGACGATGGAGCGCGTCCACGGCATCCCCAGCGACGACATCGCCAAGCTCGACGCCGCCGGCATCGATCGCAAAGCGTTGGCCGCGAAGGGCGTGCGCGTGTTCTACACCCAGGTGTTCCGCGACAATTTCTTCCACGCCGACGCGCACGCCGGCAACATCTGGGTCGATTCGGATCCGGAACGCAAGCTCGATCCGCGCTTCATCGCGCTGGATTTCGGGATCATGGGCCAGCTCTCCAGCGAGGACCAGTACTACCTCGCCGAGAATTTCATGGCGATCTTCAACCGCGACTACCGCCGCATCGCCGAGCTGCACGTGCAGGCCGGCTGGATGCCCTCGCACATCCGCATCGACGAATTGGAAGCCGCGGCGCGTTCGGTCTGCGAACCTTATTTCACCCGGCCGCTGTCCGAAATCTCGCTGGCCGAGGTGCTGATCAAGCTGTTCCGCACCGCGCAGCGCTACGAGCTGACCTTGCAGCCGCAGCTGATCCTGCTGCAGAAGACTTTGCTCAACATCGAAGGCGTCGGCCGCCTGCTCGATCCGCAGCTCGACATCTGGGCCGTGGCGCGGCCGGTGCTGGAGCGGATCCTGGTCGAGCGCTACAGCCCGCAGCGCCTGGCCGGCGAATTCCGCAAGCGCCTGCCCGAGATGGTGACGCACGCGCCTGACATGCCGCGCTTGCTGCACGCCTGGCTGACCCAGCAGGTGGAAGGCAAGCATCAGCTAGCGCTGCGTTCGAAGGATCTGCACGACTTGGCGCAGACCATGAAGGGCATGCAGAAGCGCATCGTCTCGGCGATCCTCGGCACCGGCTTGTTGATCGTCGCGGCGGTGCTGTACGCGCTCGAAGCGGGCGGCCCGCGCCTGTTCGGCGTGCCGGCGGCAGTGTGGGTAGCGGGGCTGGGCGGATTGTGGGGCCTGCTCGCCGCTTGGCCGCGGCGTTGAAGCGTCGTCAATGACTCGCTTTGTCTTGGTTGCATTTGCACCTGCTGTCCCCCCCTTTGAAAAAGGGGGGCAGGGGGGATTTGCGCTTTACCGATGATCTCTCGAGATCAAGAGCAAATCCCCCTCGATCCCCCTTTTTCAAAGGGGGAGGAACAGCGGAATGTCGGGCTGCCGGTTTTGTATCGCGACGACTGGCTCGCGGTAGTCGACAAACCTGCCGGCCTGATGGTCCACGACAGCGCCTTGGCCCGCGGCGAAACCGACTTCGCCGCCGACCGTCTGCGCGAGCAATTCGGCCGACCGATTTTCCTCGTGCATCGTCTGGACCGCGCCACCAGCGGTTGCCTGCTGCTGGCCTTCGACCGCGACACCGCCTCGGCATTGGGCAAGACGCTGATGTCGCGCGAAGTCGAAAAAGACTATCTGGCGGTGTGCCGCGGTTGGCCGGAGGAAACGTTCGCCGTCGATCATCCGCTCGACGGCGGGCCCGGAAAACCAGCGAAAAAGCCCGCGATCACGCGTTTCGCGCGCCTGGGGACGGCGGAGATCGATGCGCCGTCCGCCGGCTTCGACACTTCACGCTACGCCTTGCTGCGTGCTACGCCCGAGACCGGCCGCTTCCGCCAGATCCGACGCCATCTCAAGCACGTTTCGCATCATTTGATCGGCGACACCAGCCACGGCGACGGCCGCCACAACCGCACCTTCCGCATGCTCGGCATCCACCGCATGCTGCTGCATGCCGAGCGGCTGGCGTTCGTTCACCCGGTCGACGGAAAGCGGATCGAGGCGATCGCGCCGGTGGACGCCGAATTCGGCCGTGCGCTGGCCCTGTTCCGCTAACCGGTTCTATAGAGCGGACTTGCTCTTGCTCTTCGTAGGAGCGGCTTTAGCCGCGAGCGCTAGGGCTGGGCCGGCGCCTGCAATTCGGCTTCGATGTCGCGCTGCATCTCGTCCAGCATCGGCACCAGCAGCTTCTGCACGCCGGCCATCGTGTTCTGCATCAGCTGCGGCATCTTTTCGAGCAGCTTTTGCCCGGCCGGGCTGCCGTAGAAGCCGATCATCGCGTCCATGTCTTCGGCGGTGAACGTCTGCCGGTAGATGTCGCGGTAGATCGGTTCGAGTTTTTCCCAAGCCATCGCGCGCTGGATGCCGGCCATCGACTTTTCGAGTATCCGGTCCAGCTTGGCGCGCTGTTCGGGCGTGAACTGCTTGTCGGCGGTCATCTGCGCCGCCATCTGCTGCTGCGAGGCGGCCACCTGCGGCATCACCGCATCCAGAGTTTGGCGCGCGCGCATCACTTCCAGCAGTTTGTCGACCTGGGCGTCGCTGGCCGGCGTCTGCGCCACCGCCGAGAAAGCCGTCAGGCACAGCAGCCAGCCCGACAGCGCGATCGCGATCTTCTTCATGGTTCCCCCTCCCTCGAATGCGGCCATCCTCGGCCAGCGGCGATCCGGCGTCAAACGCGCGCCAGACACTACAATCGCGCCATGAACGCGCCGGCCATCGTCATTCCCGAACAGGAACTCAGCGAACGTTTCGTGCGCTCGGCGGGGCCGGGCGGACAGAACGTCAACAAGGTGGCGACCGCGGTGGAATTGCGCTTCGACGTGGCCAATTCGCCCTCGCTGCCCGAGGCCGTGCGCGCGCGCCTGCTGGCCAAGCGCGACCGGCGCGTGACCGCCGAAGGCGTGCTGGTCATCAACGCGCAACGTTTCCGCACGCAGGATCGCAACCGGCAGGACGCGCGCGAGCGGCTGGCCGCTTTCGTCGAATCGGGCCGGGCAGCGCCCAAGCCGAGGATCGCGACCCAGCCGAGCCGGGCGGCCAAAGCCCGGCGGCTGGACGCCAAGCGCGAGCGCGGTACGATCAAGCGCCAGCGTACCCAGCGCGATTGGGATTGACCGAGGGGACGGATGACCGGAAACGACGACGTGGTCCTGCCGCTGCCGCCGAACGCGCCGCGCGTCAAACCCAATGGCTTCACCCGTTGGCTCGGCCGCAGCATCCTTCGCCTGGGCGGTTGGCGCATGGCCGGCGCGTTTCCCGACATCCCGAAGCTGGTGCTGATCGGCGCGCCGCATTCGTCGAACTGGGACGGCGTCTGGGGTTTCGCCGCCAAGCTCGCGTTGGGCTTGGACATCCGCATCCTCGGCAAACATCAATTGTTCTGGTGGCCGCTGGGTCCGCTCCTGCGCCGGCTGGGCGTGATCGAAGTCGACCGCAACGCCGCGCACGGCGTGGTCGAACAGGCCGCGGCCCTGATCCACAGCCGCGAGAAGTTCTGGTACGGCTTGGCGCCGGAAGGCACGCGCAAATACGTCGAACGCTGGAAGACCGGCTTCTGGAAGATCGCCAAGGCCGCGAACGTCCCGGTGCTGCCGGCGTATTTCGATTATCCGCAGAAGATCATCGGCATCGGCCCGACGTTCGAACTGGGCGAGGACATGGTCGCCGACATCCACCGCATCCAGCGGTGGTATGCGCCGTGGCGGGGGAAGAATCGCGATGTGGTGCAGCCGCCAGCGACGTGATGGGCTGTTCTCCCTTTTTTGAAAAAGAGGGCCGGGGAGGATTTGCTCTTGCATCGAGGTCGATGAAGCAAGATCAAAAGCAAATCCCCCTTGATCCCCCTTTTTTAAAGAGGGAAACAGCAACGACATTCAGGCGTCGATGCGGGTATCCAACGCCACGCCTTCCCAAGCGCGCAGATCGGACAGCAACTGTTCGGCGTGGCCGCGCACCGCGTCCACCGCGTCGGCGCCGAGTTGCAGGCGCAGCGGCGTCTTGTCCGCCTGCAGCGCGGCGGCGACGGCGACGGCGGCTTTCGCCGGATCGCCCGCCTGCGTCTCGTGCATGCCGCGCGAGAACTCGCGCACCACGCCCGAGGTTTCGCGGTATTCGTCCATTTCCGGCATGTGCCGCAACGCGTTGCCGGCGAAGTCGGTGCGGAACGCGCCCGGCTCGACGATCATCACCTTGATCGCGAACGGCGCGACTTCCAGCGCCAAGGCTTCGGACATGCCTTCCAGCGCGAACTTGGTCGCCGAATAGGCGCCGTAGCCGGCGTACGACAACTGGCCGCCCATGCTCGATACGTTGACGATCGCGCCGCGCTTCTGCGCGCGCATCCGCGGCAGCGCCGCGCGCGTCATCGCCAGCGCGCCGAAGAAATTGGTTTCCATCACCGCGCGCCATTCGTTTTCCGGCGTCTCCTCGACCGCGCCGACCAAGCCGTAGCCGGCGTTGTTGATCAGCACGTCGAGAGAGCCGAAGCGTTCGACCGCCGCGTCGACGGCGCGCTGCGCATCGCCGGCGCGGTCGACGTCGACCGACAAGGCCAGCACGCGATCGGGCGCCAGCGCGGCCAGGCCGGCGAGGCGGGCGGCGTCGCGAGCGGTGGCGACGACGTTGTGGCCCTGGGCGAGGGCATGTTCGGCGAAGGCGCGGCCGAAGCCGGAGGAAGCACCGGTGATGAGCCAGGTTTGGGCTTGAGCGTTCATGGGTTGTCTCCTTGGGCCGGTGCGGGCTGCGCCGGGCATGGAGACAGGATCGGCGCCGACCGATCGTTTGATAAGACGGTATAGTTCGCAAGGGTTATGCGATTCGGTGCATGAATGCTTCGAGACCTGCTGCCGCACCTGCCCGTCGTCTTGGCCGTCGCCCGGCGCAACGGCTTCGCCGCGGCCGCGGCCGAATTGGGCATGAGCCCGTCCGCGGTCAGCCATGCGGTCCGCGCCGTCGAGCTGCGGCTGGGGACGCCACTGTTCGCCCGCACCACCCGCAGCGTCGCGCTCACCGAGGCCGGGACGGCCTTGCTGGGCGCGATCGCCCCGGCGATGCGCGACATCGAAGACGCGCTGGAGCGCCAAGGCTCGGCCGCGGGCCGCATCGGCGGCGTGCTGCGCATCAACGCGCCGCGCATCGCGCTGCCGCTGGCGATCACGCCGATCTTGGCGGCGCTGGCGCGGCGCCATCCCGAACTGGTCGTGGAAGTGATCGCCGACGACGCGCTCACCGACATCGTCGCCGCGGGTTTCGACGCCGGCGTGCGGCTGGGCGAAATGATCGCGCAGGACATGGTCGCGGTGCGCCTGACGCCGCCGTTCCGCACCGCGCTGGTGGCGTCGCCGGAATATCTGGCCGCGCGCGGCGAACCGAAGACCATCGCCGAACTCTCCCAGCACAACTGCATCGGCTACCGCCTGCTCGCCAGCGGCGCCGCTTACGCCTGGGAACTGCGGGAAGGCGGCAAGGACGTGGCGGTCGACGTCGCCGGCAGCGCGCGCGTCACCGACGCGCTGCATGCGCGCGAGCTGGCCTTGGCCGGCATCGGCATCGCCTATCTGTTCGTCCCGCTGGCGGCGGCGGAATTGGATGCCGGGCGCTTGCGCGAAGTGCTGCCGGCGCATGCGATCGAAGAGCCCGGTTTGTTCCTGTATTTCCCGCGCCGCGCGGCGGAAGCGCCGAAGTTGCGCGCTTTCATCGAGGCCGTCCGCGACATCCTGCCGTAAGGTGGGCCAAGGCCCACCCTACGTCATCGTTCCGAATGCCCGGTCTCGTCGTAGCCACCGCGCACGAACAGATCCGGCTTGATCAAATCGACGAAGGCCCGCGCCTGCGGCGAGAGGAATTTGCCCTTGCGCATCACCACGCCGTAGCTGCGCGACGGGAAATATTTCGCCAGGGAACGCGCGGCCAGGCGTTCGCGGTCGGCGTCGGTCAGGCAGATCGAGGTGACGATGCTCACGCCCAGGCCCATCGCCACGTATTGCTTGATCACTTCCCAGCCGCCGACTTCCAGCGCCACGGTGTAGGGCACGCGGTTCTGCTGGAACACCAAGTCGACCAGCCGATAAGTGGTGAGGCGTTTCGGCGGCAGGATCAGGCCATAGGGCGACAGGTCTTCGAGCTTCAGATCGCGCTTGTCCGCGAGCGGGTGGCCACGCGGCGCGATCAGCATCGGCTCGAAGCGATACACCGGCGCATAGCTCAGATCGCCCGGCACATCCAGCATCGAGCCGACCGCCAGATCGACCGCGTCCGAGCGCAGCAGATCCAGTCCGCTGGCGCCGGTGACGTTGTGCAGGCTCAGCCGCACATCGGCGTGGTGCTCGCGGAAGGCGGCCACGATCTTGGGCAACAGGTAGAGGATGGTGGAGCTGCCGGCCGCCACGTGCAGCTCGCCGGCGTCCAGGCCGCCGATCTGGTCGCGGAAGGCGGCGTCTAGGCCGTCCAGGCCTTCCACCAGCGGGCGGGCCAGTTCGTACAGGATCTGGCCTTCGCGGGTCGGGGTCATCCGGCGTCCGGACCGCTCCAGCAGCCGCACCCCCATGTCGCGCTCCAGCGCCTGCAACTGCAGCGAAATCGCCGGCTGGCTGACATAAAGCGCCTCGGCGGCCCGGGAGACCGAGCCCAGCCGGGCGGTCTGGCAAAACGCCCGCAAAGGCTTCAACCGATCGGCCTTGTAAGCGAAACGCGGGCTGTCTGAGCCGCCGGAAATCATTGATTCGAAAGGTTGTATTAGCGGAAATAATACTTAGCATTGAGAAAACTGTATTGTCAAATACAGTACTGGGGCGCACGGTGAGGTCGGACCCTCACCGGAGCCGCGCATGTCGGCAGTGCTGAAACCCGCAACCCGTCCCGCCGTCGAAATCGCGGCTCAAGCCGCTGGCCAGGCCGAGCTGCTGACCCCGGCCGCCTTGGATTTCCTGGCCGATCTGCACCGGCGTTTCGAGCCCCGCCGCCAAGCCCGGCTCGCCGCGCGGCGCAAGCGCCAGGCCGAATTCGACGCCGGCGCCTTGCCGGATTTCCGCACCGACACCCGCGCGATCCGCGAAGGCGACTGGCGCGTGGCGCCGATCCCGGCGGCGCTGCTGGACCGCCGGGTCGAGATCACCGGTCCGGTCGATCCGAAGATGGTGATCAACGCGCTGAACTCCGGCGCCAATTGCTACATGGCCGATTTCGAGGATTCGACCGCGCCGACCTGGGACAACCTGATCGCCGGCCAGCGCTCGCTGCGCTCGGCGGTGGTCGGCACGCTCGAGTTCGTCAACGAGAACGGCAAGCGCTATGCGTTGAAGCCGTTCGAAGAGCGGGCGGTGCTGATCGTGCGCCCGCGCGGCTGGCATCTGGACGAGAAGCATGTGCTGATCGACGGCGAGCGCATGAGCGCCAGCCTGTTCGATCTGGGCCTGTTCGCCTTCCACAACGCGAAGACGCTCGCGGTCAGGGATCGCGGCCCGTACTTCTACATTCCCAAGTTGCAGTCGATGGAAGAAGCGGCGCTATGGCAGGACGCGCTGTCGCATGTCGAATCCGCGCTCGGCCTGCCGCGCGGCCAGCTGAAGGTCACCGTGCTGATCGAAACGCTGCCGGCCGCGTTCGAGATGGACGAGATCCTGCACGCGCTGCGCAAACGCATCGTCGGCCTGAATTGCGGGCGCTGGGACTACATCTTTTCATACATCAAAACCCTACGCGCGCACCGCGACCGCGTGCTGCCCGAGCGCGGCCAGGTGACGATGACGCAGCCGTTTCTGAAGGCGTACTCGGAGCTGCTGATCAAGACTTGCCACCGCCGCGGCGCGCATGCGATGGGCGGGATGGCGGCGCAAATCCCGATCGCCAACGACGTCGAGGCCAACGCCGCGGCGATGTCGCGCGTGCATGCCGACAAGCAGCGCGAAGTCGGTGCCGGCCACGACGGCACCTGGGTGGCGCATCCGGCGCTGATTCCGATCGCGCGCGCGATCTTCGACGCCGGCATGCCGTGCAAGCACCAGCAGAGCGTGGCGCGCGACGACGTGAACGTCGCCGCCGCGGATTTGCTCGCGCCGCCATTGGGCACGATCACCCGCGCCGGCTTCGACGGCAACGTCGAGGTGTGCGTGCGCTATCTCGCCGCGTGGCTGGCGGGCAGCGGCTGCGTGCCGATCCACTGGTTGATGGAGGACGCCGCCACCGCCGAGATCGCCCGCGCGCAGCTGTGGCAATGGCTGCACCACGGCAACGTGCATCTGGACGACGGCACGCGGGTCGACTTCGCGCTGTTCGAGCGCGCCCTGCTGAATCTGCCTTCGAAACTGGCCGACGAGAAGGTGGTCGGCGCGGAGAAGGTGCAGGAGGCGATCGGCCTGCTCGACGAACTCACCCACCGCGACGAGCTCGAGGATTTCCTCACTGTGCCGGCCTACGAACGTTTGCCATAACAGCCCGCCTTTGCTCGTGTAGAGCGGAGCTTGCTCCGCTGCTTTTCGGCCAGTCGCGATAGAAGCAAGAGCAGCGGAGCAAGCTCCGCTCTACACCAACCGAAGCAAAGATACGCCCCGACATCGAAGAAGGACCCAACGCCATGAAGACCCTGCCCACCGCCGAACAGATCAAACTGGACTGGACCAACAACCCGCGCTGGAAGGGCGTGACCCGCGCCTATTCGGCCGAAGACGTGGTGCGCCTGCGCGGCACGGTGCCGGTGGAGCATTCGCTGGCCAAGATCGGCGCCGAAAAGCTGTGGCGCTACCTGCACACCGAGGATTTCGTCAACGCGCTCGGCGCGCTGACCGGCAATCAGGCCATGCAGCAGGTCAAGGCCGGGCTGAAGGCGATCTATCTGAGCGGCTGGCAGGTGGCGGCGGACGCGAACGTCGCCGGCGAGATGTATCCGGACCAGTCGCTGTATCCGGCCAACTCGGTGCCGATGGTGGTCAAGCGCATCAACAACACCTTGCTGCGCGCCGATCAGCTGCATCACGCCGAGGGCGACGACAGCATCGACTTCCTGCAGCCGATCGTGGCCGACGCCGAGGCCGGCTTCGGCGGCGTGCTCAACGCCTTCGAATTGATGAAGGCGATGATCGAAGCCGGCGCCTCCGGCGTGCATTTCGAGGACCAGCTGGCCAGCGTCAAGAAGTGCGGCCACATGGGCGGCAAGGTGCTGGTGCCCACCCGCGAGGCGATCGACAAACTGACCGCCGCGCGCCTGGCCAGCGACGTGATGGGCGTGCCGACGCTGATCGTCGCGCGCACCGACGCCGAAGCCGCCGATCTGCTCACCTCCGACATCGACGACAACGACAAGCCGTTCACCACCGGCGAACGCACCGTCGAAGGCTTCTACAAGACCCGCAACGGTCTGGACCAGGCGATCTCGCGCGGCGTGGCCTACGCGCCCTACGCCGATCTGGTGTGGTGCGAAACCGGCAAGCCGGACTTGGACTTCGCCCGCAAATTCGCCGAAGCGGTGCACGCCAAGCATCCGGGCAAGCTGCTGGCCTACAACTGCTCGCCTTCGTTCAATTGGAAGAAGAACCTGGACGACGCCACCATCGCCAAGTTCCAGAAGGAATTGGCGGCGATGGGCTACAAGTTCCAGTTCATCACCTTGGCCGGCTTCCATGCGCTGAACTATTCGATGTTCAACTTGGCGCACGGCTACGCGCGTCGGCAGATGAGCGCCTTCGTCGAGCTGCAGCAGGCCGAATTCGCCGCCGCCGAGCGCGGCTTCACCGCGGTCAAGCACCAGCGCGAGGTCGGCACCGGCTACTTCGACAGCGTGACCCAGACCATCCAGGGCGGTCAGTCCTCGACCGTGGCGCTGAAGGGTTCGACCGAGGAAGCGCAATTCCAGGAAGAAAAGGCGGCGTAACCGTAGTCCGGGTAAGCGCAGCTCACCCAGGAACACGCCCGAGACATGGTTTCCCGGGTGCCGCCTGCGGCCTTACCCGGGCTACGTGGCCGCGGCGCCTGTTCAGGCCTTCGTTTGGCCGGTCCCCGGAACTTTTCGCGTCCCATTCAGGTATCCGGATCGAGTGGTATCCTGAAACCGACGAATCCGGGGGAGCTGGGATGAATCGTCATTCCGTGGTGCCGCCTTCGGCCCGCGCAACGAACGCATTGGATGCAGCCCATCCTGGGGAGATGGGCACGGCCTCGCTCACGGCCGACGAGTACGCCCTGTTCGCGGAGTTCGCTACTCCGCGTCGGGTGACTGCGGGCGAGCGGTTGTTCCATCGCGGCGATCACGGCGCCACCATGTTCGTGGTCGCGCAAGGCACGGTCGATCTGGATTTCGGCGACGACCTTACCGCCAAGTCGCTCGGCCCCGGCGAATTCTTCGGCGAGCTGGCCCTGCTGATCGGCGACCACGCCCGCAGCGCCGGCGCGGTGATGGCCGAAGCCGGCGTGCTGCTGGTGCTGCAGCAAGCCGAGTTCGAGAGCCTGGTCGAGCGCAACCCGCGCATGCTGGCGCAATTCCTGCGCCGCACGATCATGCGCGTCGTGCTCAACGAACAAAGCCTGATCCGGCGCCTGCGCCTGCGCAACGAAGAACTGCAAAGCGCGCTCGACCATCTGCACGCCACCACCCACCAGCTCAACCAGACCGAAGAGCTGATCCGCACCGACGACCTCACCGGCCTGTACAACCGCCGCGGCCTGACTTTGCATCTGCAGGAAAGCCGCGCCATCGGCATGCCGGCGAGCCTCGGACTGCTGCTGGTGGACTGCGACCGCTTCAAGCAGGTCAACGACGAGCACGGCCACTTGGCCGGCGACCGCGTCCTGCAAAGCGTGGCCAACATCCTGCGTTCGGTGGCCGGGCCGGACGACATCCCCTGCCGTTTGGGAGGCGACGAGTTCTGCCTGCTGATCACCGCCGATCAGCCCGAGAAGGTGATGCGCTACGCCGACTTCATCGTCAGCACCACCCAAGGCCTGCTGCAGGTGCCGCAGTCGCCGCCGCACGTTTGCCCGGTCAGCGTGGGCGCCTGCCTGATCGATCCGGCCAGCGATTGGAACGCCTGGTACGCCCAAGCCGATGCGGCCCTTTACCGCGCCAAGAGACTGGGCGGGAACCGCGTCGAATGGCAGGATGGCGATCCGGCCCACGGCTGACCGCCGCCACCGGACTCAAGGATGCAGCCCGCCATGATCCCCGCCGCAGAACCCGCGCAGCCGCCGGCGTCGACGCCGCAGGTCCGCACTCTGCTGCTGACCGATCTGTGCGAGTCGACCACGTTGGTCGAGCGTCTGGGCGACGCGCTCGCCGCGGCGCTGTTCCGCGAACACGATCGCCTCGTCCTGGAATTGCAGCAACGCTGGCGCGGCCGCCTGATCGATCGCTCCGACGGCCTGCTGCTGCTGTTCGAACGCCCCATCGACGGCCTCGGTTTCGCCCTCGACTACATGCGCGGCCTGCACGAGCTGGGACAGGCGCGCAAGCTGCGCCTGCAGGCGCGCGCCGGCCTGCACGTGGGCGAGGTGCTGACCTGGAAGAACAGCGAAGAGGCCGTCCGCGCCGGCGCCAAGTCGCTGGAAGTGGAAGGCCTGGCCAAGCCCCTGGCGGCGCGCTTGATGACTTTGGCGCGGCCCGGCCAGATCCTGCTCTCGGCGGTGGCCGAGCCGATGAGCCATCGCGCGGCCGGCGAACTGGGCGAGCGCGGCAAGCATCTGGTTTGGAAATCCTACGGGCGCTGGCGCTTCAAAGGCGTGCCGAACGCGCAAGAGATCTTCGAAGTCGGCGAGCCCGGCTTGGCCGCATTGCGCATGCCCAAGCATACGGCCAAGGCCTGGCGCGATATTCCGCTGTGGCGGCGGCCGGTGGCGCTGGCCGCCGAGGTGCTGATCATGATCGGCATCGGCACCGGCGCCTGGTTCATGACGCGCTCGCCGCCGGCGATCGCGTTCAACGAGCGCGACTGGGTGGTGGTCGGCGATCTGCGCAACCTGACCGGCCAGCCGGTGCTGGACGAATCGCTGGAGCAGGCGTTCCGGATCAGCCTGGAGCAGTCGCGCTACGTCAACGTGCTCAGCGACTTGAAAGTGCGCGACACGCTGGCGCTGATGAAGCGCAAGCCGGAAGAACCGCTGGATCGCGCCACCGCGTCCGAAGTCGCCCTGCGCGACGGCGCGCGCGCGGTGATCCTGCCGACCGTGGCCGAAGTGGGCGGGCGCGTGCGGGTCAGCGCGGAGGTGATCGATCCGCACACGCAAACCACGGTCTACGCCGAATCGGCCGACGGCGCCGGCGCGGTGTCGGCGCTGAATTCGATCGACAAGGTCACCGCCGACCTGCGCAACAAGCTCGGCGAAGCGATGCGCTCGATCGAGCACGATTCGGCGCCGTTGCCCAACGTCAGCACCGACAATCTGGACGCATTGAAGGCGTACGCGTTGGGCGTGAAGAAGCGCCACGCGGGCGAATCCGGCGAGGCGCTCAATTTCTTCCAGCGCGCCGCGGAACTGGATCCGGACTTCGCCCTGGCCGTGCTCGCCGCGAGCCGCATCTACATGTCGTCGGGCGACATGCCCGCCGCCCATCGCGAGCTGGATCGCGCCGCCAAACTGCGCTCGCATTTGAGCGGACGCGAAAAGCTATTGCTGGACGCTTATCTGGCCCATTTCGGCCCGATCGAGCCACAGCTGCAGCGTTGGCAGCAGATGATCGAGATGTATCCCGACAGCCACGAAGCCCACTTCGCGATGGCGCAGGACAGCGCTTTCTACGCCAACCGCTATCGGCAGGCGATGAAGCACGCGACGGCGGCCGCGGTGCCGCAATTCTCGGGCCAGGCGCCAGCGCAATACCTGCAAGGCATGCTGCTGCTGGCGATGGATCGCTATCCGGAAGCGCAGCGCCTGTTCAAGACTTCGCGCGAAGCGGGATTCAAGGGCGCCGGCTCTTCCTACGGCTACGCCTACGCGGCGCAGCGCGATTACGCCAAGGCCAACGAATTGTTGGCCACGCGCAAGGGCGTCGGCGCGGATACGGAAAACCTGGAAATCCCGTTCAGCGCGATGATGCTCGCCGTCGACCAAGGGCAATGGCAGCAAGCCGAAGCCTCGGCCGATCGCGGCCTGGGCATGGCGATGAAGGCCGAGCCGTTGATCACCACGCCGGAGTGGCGGATCCGCAAGCTGGCCGTGCAGACCCTGGCCGGACGCGAGGCTTCCACGGAGATGCAACAGCGCTTGCTGCGCGAAATCGCCCAACTGCGCGCCGAAGCGGCCAAGACCGACGCGGTTTATCCCAATCTCAGCGAAACCATGTCCTTCGGCGCCGGCTATCTGGGCGCGCGCTTGGATTCGCTGCCGGTGGTCGAGGCGGCTTTAGCCGCGGCTTCGGCCGAGGGCATCGCTGGTTATCCGCTGCTGATCCAGATGCGCCAAGTGCTGCTGGCCGAGCAGGAACGCCTGCAGGGCAAGCCGAAGCGGGCGGTCGCGCGCTTGAAGGTGTGGGCCGGGCGCGAAGATGCGGCGTTCGCCGTGCATTCGGCGCTGATGCGCGCCGCGCGCGCCGACGGCGATTGGACCTTGGCCTTGCGCGAGGCGAAGTGGATGGCCTCGCACCGCGGCCGCGCCTATATGGAAGGCACGGCGGCGGGCTTGCCGAGCGTGGTCAATGTGGCCGACACCACTCTGGCCCGGCTCGATGCGGCCGAAATCCTGGCCAAGACGGACCGCAAGAAAGAAGCCGAAACCGAACTCTCGGCTTTCCGCGCGGCGTGGCCGGTCGCGCAACTGCCGGAAAGCCTGCGCCGCCGGTCGGCGGCGCTATCGGGGGCTTAGTCCGAGCTGAGCAGCTCGGGCGGGCACATGAAACCCTGGATCATCGCCAGGGTGGACTCCAGCTTGGCGCGCTGCGCGGCGATGTCCTCCTTGCTCGCCAGCGAGGCGCCGGCTTGCATCTGCAGGCAGGTGCCGGCCGAAGCGGCGGCGCTCAAACCGGTCCTCAAGGTATCCGAAGGCGCGCGGTGGCCGGCCTCGGCCAGCGCCGCGGAGGCGTCTCTCTGGAACAGCTCGCGGAAATCGTCGTCGGTGGTGAGCCGATCGAGCAGCGTCTTGATCACTTTCGGATCCAGCGGAGCCGGACCATTGCCCTTGGTTGCCATGCACGTTCCCCTTCGTGTTGAGAGACAACACGGTGGACGCTACCCGTGTCGCAGGACCACAACAAGCCCCAACGAGGATTTTAGCGGGATTGCGGCCACCCGGGCGGAGCGGCCTTGCTGGCGCCGGCGCGCGGGCCTAGAGTCGCCTCGCCATATCAAGTGCGGGGATGGAATGCGGATTCGACGTTGCGCCGTGTTGTGGCTGGAGCCGCGCGAGGTCGCCCATTTCGAATTGGAAGACCTGCTGAAAGGCGGCACCGGGGTGGTCGGCGAGATGCGCTGGCATGCGCATGCGCCGCATCTGCCCGAGCCGCTGCCGGTGGACGCGCAGGACGCGGCCTGGCTCGGCGAATTCAGCCCGAGCGATTGGATGGACGGCGATCGTGCGCGCGAACGCATCGGCGCGGCGCGGCTGGAGGCGTGGTTGCGCGCTGGCCTTCTGATCGGCGACGGCGACGATTTCGCCGAACGGCGGCAGGCCGACGAACGTTTCCGCGCCCAGCATTGGCATGGCCTGGCCTCGGTCTGGCACGCCGCATCGCGCTGGGAAGGCTTGGACGCCGCTGGCGAAGTGGCCGAAGCCGGCATGGACAGCGCGCAAGGCTTGCGCGCGAAATTCGGCGCGCCGCCGCCGGCGCTGCACGATCGCGGCGAAGCCGCGCAACGCATCGCCCTGCCGCGCGTCGCGCGCACGCCGCTCGACGATTTGTTCGACGCGAGAAGTTCCTGCCGCAACTTCGACACCGCGCGCGCATTGCCGCAAGCGCCGTTCGCGCACGTGCTGGAACGCGTGTTCGGCGCGCGCGGGCAGGTGCGCGCGGCGGACGATTTCGACGTGCTGAAGAAGACCAGCCCGTCCGGAGGCGCGCTGCATCCCACCGAGGCTTATCTGATCGTGCGGCGCGTGGAAGGCGTCGCGCCGGGCTTGTACCACTACCGCGCCGGCGACCACGCGTTGCAGCCGCTGCCTTCGCCGCAGGATTTGGACCGCTTCGCCTGGCTCGCGGTGGCCGGCCAGCAATGGTTCGCCGACGCGCACGTGCTGATCGCGCTGGCGCCGCGCTTCGCCCGCAATTATTGGAAATACCGCAATCACGCCAAGGCCTATCGCGTGGCCATCCTCGATGTCGGCCACCTGTCGCAGTCCTTGTTCCTGACCGCGACCGAGTTCGGCCTGGGCGCCTTCGTCACCGCGGCGATCAACGAAGTGGACATCGAACGAGCCTTCGGACTGACCGGCTATGTCGACGGCCCGCTCGCCGTCTGCGGCTTCGGCTTGCGCGCCAATAAGATGGCCACTTCCGAATTCGATCCCAACCGCAAGATCTGGCCGCGCGCCGGACGCTGACGGCGCGTCGACGCCGCCGGGCCTAATCTCGGCGCGGGTCGAACTCGCGGAGGGCGCGTGGCGCGCTACCGGATCGGCGATCACGTCAGCTGGAATTCGGAAGCCGGGCGCGTGCGCGGCCGGATCGTGCGCATCCGTACCCGCGATTTCGACTACAAAGGCCATACCCGGCACGCCACGCCGGAAGACCCGCAGTACGAGATCAAGAGCGACAAGACCGATCATGTCGCCGCGCACCGGGGGAGCGTTTTGCGCAAACTGCGTTCGTAGTTCGTAGCCCGGGTAAAGGGCGCAGGCCGCACCCGAGACAGGACGCGGAGTATCCCGGGTGCGGCCTGCGCCCTTTACCCGGGCTACGGGTCCGCGGCCGAAGTACAATGTCCGGCCCAAAATTCCCCTGGAATTCCGTGAAAGCCCCGCTCCGCGCCCTGATCGACCAGGGCATCGCCGCCCTGCGCGCTGCCGGCACCCTGCCTGCGGACGCCGCCCCCGATTTCGTGGTCGAACGGCCCAAAGACCGCAGCCACGGCGACTTCGCCAGCAATGCCGCGATGCTGCTGGCCAAGGCGGCGCGGACCAACCCGCGCGCGTTGGCGCAGCAATTGGTCGAAGCGCTGCCGGCTTCGCCGGACATCGCCAAGGTCGAGATCGCCGGCCCGGGCTTCATCAATTTCCATCTGTCGGCGGCGGCCTACCAGCGCGAAGTGGCCAAAGCCATCGCCGACGGCGCGAACTACGGCCGCAACGCCTCCGGCAAGGGCGTGCGCGCCGGCGTGGAATACGTTTCCGCCAATCCCACCGGCCCGCTGCACGTCGGCCACGGCCGCGCGGCGGCGATCGGCGACTGCATCGCTCGCGTGCTGGCCGCCAACGGTTGGGACGTGATGCGCGAGTTCTACTACAACGACGCCGGCGCGCAGATCGACAATCTCGCCAAGTCGGTGCAGGCGCGCGCGAAGGGCCTGGGTCCGGACGACGCTTCGTGGCCGCAGGACGGCTATCGCGGCGACTACATCAAGGACGTTGCGACCGCCTATCTGAACGGCGAAACGGTCGAATTCGAAAACCATTCGGAAACCGGCGCCAGAAACGCCGACGATCTCGACGCGATCCGCCGCTTCGCCGTCGCCTATCTGCGCCGCGAGCAAAACTTGGATCTGGCCGCGTTCGGCGTGGGCTTCGACGTCTACTTCCTGGAATCCTCCCTGTACGCCAACGACAAGGTCGAGGAAACCGTGCGCGAGCTGATCGCCCACGGCCACACCTACGAGGAAGGCGGCGCGCTGTGGCTGCGCACCACCGACTTCGGCGACGACAAAGACCGCGTCATGCGCAAGTCCGACGGCAGCTATACCTATTTCGTGCCGGACGTGGCCTACCACCGCTCGAAATGGCAGCGCGGCTACAAGCGCGCCATCACCGAACTCGGCGCCGACCACCACGGCTCGCTGATGCGGGTGAAGGCCGGCCTGCAGGCGCTGGACGCCGGCATCCCGGCCGGCTATCCGGAATACGTGCTGCACCAAATGGTCACCGTGATGCGCGGCGGCGAAGAAGTGAAGCTGAGCAAGCGCGCCGGCAGCTATTTCACTCTGCGCGATCTGATCGAGGAGGCCGGCCGCGACGCGACCCGCTGGTTCCTGATCGCGCGCAAGCCCGATTCGCAGCTCACTTTCGATATTGACCTGGCGCGCCAGCAGAGCAACGACAATCCGGTGTTCTACGTGCAGTACGCGCACGCCCGGGTGTGCAGCCTGATGCGCCAAGCGGCCGAAAAAGACCTGGCCTACGACCAGGCCAACGGCTTGGCGAACCTGAACCTGCTCGACGACGAGTCTTCGCAGGCCTTGCTGGTCGAGCTGTCGCGCTACGCCGAAACCGTGGAAAGCGCGGCCGACACGCTGGAACCGCATCTGGTCTCGATTTATCTGCGCGATTTGGCGAACGCCTTCCACACCTGGTACCACGCCACGCCGGTGCTGGTGGACAATGCAGCGGTCCGCGACGCACGATTGGCGCTGAGCGCGGCGACGCGCCAGGTATTGGCGAACGGTTTGGATTTGTTGGGCGTGAGCGCCCCGGAGACTATGTAGGACATGGCAGCAAGACGCGGCAAGTCGCAGGCGCGACGCAACAGCGGCAACGGCATTCCCGGCTGGGCATGGATGATCCTGGGCGTGGTGCTGACCATCGGCGTGATCCTGGCCGCGCCCAAGCTGCTCAAGTCCGACGGCAAGGACGGCTTCTTCCGGCCCAAGCCCAACCCGGACGCGCAGCCGGCGACGAGCGCTGCGGGCGACAACGACGCGGTGGTGCCGGAAGACGGCGGCAACGAACCCGTCGCCAAGGCCGGCGCCAAACCTGATGCGACGCAGGACGCCGATTACGATTTCTATACGCTGCTGCCGGGCAAGGAAGTGAAGATGTCCGACGCCGAACTCGCCGCCACCGCGCGCGCGGAAGAGGCGCGCCAGCAGCGTGCGGCCGCGGCGCAGAGCAAGCCTGCCGTTGCGGAAGACGCGGCCGATCCGGCCGTGCCGGCGTCCGTACCGGACACGACGCCGGCCACCGCCACCGCTTCCGCGAGCGCGACGCAAACCCCGCCGGCCGCCGCGGTCGACGGCGGCGCGCGCTACATCCTGCAAGCCGGCGCGTTCGGCGCTTCCGGCGACGCCGAGGCGCTGAAGGCGCGGATCGCATTGCTGGGCTTGAACGCGCGCGTCGAATCGGCGGAGATCGGCGGCAAGACCGTCTACCGCGTGCGGATGGGGCCCTACGGCACCGCATCGGAATTGGCCGAAGCGAAAGGCAAGCTCGGCAACGGCGGCTTGCCGGCGATGGCGATCAAGGCGAAATAAATCATGACATCCGCTTTCCGAAAAGCCGCCGCAGGCGGTTTCGCATTCCTGCTGTCCGCTGCGCTCGGCGCCTGCGCGAGCGTCGATACCGGCATCGACCGGATCGGAAGCGCGCCGGTGCTGGATCCCGCGGTGTTGAAATCGCTGCCCGACACCGGCTTCGAGGCCGGCGAATTCCGCGCCAAGAACGACGTGCGCATTCCTTATCGCTGGCTCGCGCCGAATAGCCTGGATCCGGACGACCGCTATCCGCTGGTCGTGGTGATGCACAGCTCCGGCCAGATCGGCGAGGACAACGCCGCGCAGCTGAACGGTTTCGCGCGCACCTGGGCGTCGCCCGAAATCCGCGCGCGTTATCCGGTGTTCGTGCTGGTCCCGCAGTTTCCGACGCGCAGCGCGGAATACGACGATCCGGCCAAGCCGCAACTCGCCCGCGGCACCGCGGCGCTGACCGCGGCGTTGGAAGCGGTGGACGCTTTCGTGGCCGAGCATCCGGTCGACCGGCGCCGCATCTACGTCACCGGCTTCTCGATGGGCGGCTCGGCGAGCTGGCTCTCGCCGCTGCTGCGTCCCGATCTGTTCGCCGCGGCCGTGCCGATGTCGGGCATCGCGCCGAGCCGCGAATCCGCTTCGCGCCTGACCGGTTTGCCGATCCTGGCGCTGCACGGCGACGCCGACACCGAAAACCCGATCGACTCGGACCGCGCCATGATCGCCGCGATCCGCGCCGCCGGCGGCGAACGCGCGCGCTTGCGCGAATACGCAGGGCTCGATCACCGCGTGGCCGGCGACGTGTTCTTCGGCACTTGGTGGCGCGATTGGATGTTCGACCAGCGGCGGCCGAAGCCGGAAGAGAAGTCGGAAGAGTAATCCGCTTTTTTCTCGAACCAACAAGCTCGCAGGGCTCGAACAACATGACCGTCGTCCCAGCGCAAGCTGGGACCCATTTGCTCTTGCTGTTGCCTTGAACCGTCATTCCCGCGAAGGCGGGCTGCGGAGGCAGGATGCCGGAGCGAACATCGGCGGAGCCGATGGCCCGAAAGGCGCGTCGCAGGAGCGGCGCGTAATCCAGCGATTTTGCTTTTGCTCGTCGCTTTTTTTGCTCCGCTCGTCATCCCGGCGAAAGCCGGGATCCAGGGCATCCTACGAACTGGGAGTTCGCGACGCGACTCGCGACATGGAAAACAGCTTCCGGGCTATCGCCCGGGTTACTTTCTTTGCTGGCACAAAGAAAGTAACCAAAGAAAGTGCCTAAATTCAACGGCGGTGCGTATCGTCGCATTTCTCGATTCGCCGGGCGCTGCAGCTGGACAGCACGCCGACTCCCGGTCTCGGTCCGTAGTTCGATGGCGGCAGTTCGTATTGGCGTCGCTTCGCTGTGTAGTCGCTGGCGGGCCAGGAGTGTAACTACGCAGCAACGGTCGCTTGTTCAGCCGCACTTGGCCGACCTGAAATCCGTCTCATCGGTAGAGATTCTTACTTTGCGACCGCGGTCAAATCCGCATCGCGGCCGTTGAGAAGGCGCGCGCGCAATCTGCTTCCCCGTAAGACAAGGAAGCCGCCATGGTCATCGAAGCCGCTCTCATCAAACCCGTCGTCGACGTGCTGCTGACCCTGTTCAGGCAGGGCGAGAATCTGCAACTGAAAAGCAACGCCGAAGCCGCGGTGCGCGAGGCGATCCGCGAACTGCTGCTCGCCAACCCCGACGAGAACAAGGCCGAGGCGCGGATCGCGGTGGCCAAAGCCGCGGGCATCCTGTCCGAGGACGTGGTGCTGGCCGAAGACATGCTGAAGAAGCATCGCGCCACCAAGACCCGCACCAACGGCAAGGGCTCGACCGGGCGCAGGCGCAAGCCGGTCGAGCCCAAATCCGACAAAGCGCCCGCGGCCGCCAAACCTGCGGCGAAGAAAGCCGCGAAGAAGGCCGCATAGGCGTAGGCTGGGCGGATCGTCGGAAGGTGGCCGCCCATGATCGCCAGCAAACTGTTCGCAGCGCTCTGCTTGGTTTGGTTGGCCAGCGAACTGTGGCTGGGCTGGCGCCGCCGTTCGGGCGACGCCGCGCGCACGCAGGACCGCGGCACGCTGCGTTTGCTGCTGATCACGATCTACGCCTGCGTCGCGCTCGCGGTGTGGCTTTCCTACCGGCCTTGGGCGCGATATCCGCCGGATTTGCGCGCGATCCTGTTCTGGATCGGCATCGTACTGATGGCCGGCGGCATGCTGTTCCGCGGGTGGGCGGTGCGCGTGCTGGCCGACTATTTCACGGTCGACGTGACGATACGGCCCGATCACCAGTTGATCCGCCAAGGCCCTTACCGCTGGTTGCGGCATCCTTCCTACACCGGCGCGCTGGCGACGTTCTACGGCTTCGCGCTGGCGTTGGGGAATGTGTGGTCGCTGGCCGCGATCGTGCTGCCGGTGACCGCGGCTTTCCTGTGGCGCATCCGCATCGAAGAACGAGCGCTGGCGGAAGCCTTCCCGGCGCAATACGCCCAGTATTCGCGCGAGACGCGACGGCTGATTCCTTATGTCTGGTAGCGGCAATCGAACGCCTCCGGAGGCGCGCATGACCTCGCACTGGCTGCTATGGGCCTTGCTGTCGGCCGTGTTCGCGGCATTGACCGCGGTGTTCGCCAAGGCGGGCCTGCAAGAGGTCGACGCCGATTTCGCCACGCTGATACGCACCGGTTTCGTCCTGGCGCTGCTGGCGGCTTTTGTCCTGTTCGCAGGCAAATGGCGCTCCCCGGCGACGCTTGCGCCGGTTACGTGGGGCTGGCTGCTCGCGTCCGCGTTGGCGACCGGCGCGTCGTGGGTCTGCTATTTCCGGGCGCTGAAAATGGGCGAAGCCTCCAAGGTGGCCGCGGTCGACAAATCGAGCTTGCTGCTGGTGGCCGCGTTCGCCTTCTTTTTCCTGCACGAACGCTTGAACCTGCGCGAATGGGTGGGTCTGGCGCTGATGGCGGGCGGCGTGGCGCTGCTGGCCTTCAAACGCTGACCGGGGTCGCGGGCCGCCTTACAATCGCGGCATGGACAAGACCATTTTCATCACCGGCGGCACGTCGGGTTTCGGCGCCGCCATCGCCCGCAAATTCGCCGCCGCCGACTGGAAGGTGGTCGCCACCGGCCGCCGCGCCGAGCGCCTGCAGCCGCTGGTCGAAGAATTCGGCGCGGACCGCATCCATGCGGCCGTTTTCGACATCCGCGATGCGGACGCGATGTCGCAGGCGATCGCCGCGTTGCCGGAAAAATTCCGCGGCATCGACGCGCTGGTCAACAACGCCGGCCTGGCGCTGGGCACCGCGCCGGCGCAGCGCGCGGATCTGGCGCAATGGCGGCAGATGATCGACACCAACGTCACCGCGCTCGCCGCGCTCACGTATGCGCTGCTGCCGACGCTGATCGAGCGCAAAGGCGCCATCGTCAACATCAGCTCGATCGCGGCGACGTATCCCTACACCGGCGGCAACGTCTACGGCGCGACCAAGGCCTTCGTCACCCAGTTCTCCTTGGGTTTGCGCTCCGATCTGCACGGCACCGGCGTGCGGGTGACTTCGATCGAGCCGGGATTGGCGGAAACCGAATTCACCCTGGTTCGCACCTCCGGCGACCGGTCGGCGTCGGACAAGCTCTACGAAGGCGCGCAGCCGATCGTCGCCGAAGACATCGCCGATGCGGTGCACTGGGTGGCGACGCTGCCGCCGCATTTGAACGTCAACCGGCTGGAAGTGATGCCGGTGAGCCAATCGTTCGCGGGATTCCAAATCCACCGCGACGCGTAGCCCGGGTAAGCGAAGCGCACCCGGGGCACGACACGATCCCGGATGCGCTTCGCTTACCCGGGCTACACGCGCTCAAGCGATCGGCGCGTCGTCCAGATACGTGTATCCGGTCAACCCGGCTTCCAGCGCCGCATTCATGCGCTCGGCCTCGTCCGCCGGCAATTTCGCCGCGGCGACCTTGTCGCGATAGGCCTGGCGCAGCGCATCGAGCTTGTAGCCTACGTAATCGAGCATCACGTCGGTCGTGTCGCCGCGGCGCTGCTGCGCGATGGTGTGGCCGTCGCCCTGCACGCGCACTTCGATCGCGTCGGTGTCGCCGAACAGGTTGTGGATGTCGCCCAGGATTTCCTGGTAGGCGCCGACCAGGAAGAAGCCCAGCCGGTAGCTTTCGCCCGGCCGCAGCGCGTGCAGCGGCAGCGAGGTATCCAGGTCTTCGTTCTCGACGTAGGTGTCGATCTTGCCGTCCGAATCGCAGGTGAGGTCGGCGATCACGCCGCGCCGCTCCGGCGCTTCGTTCAGGCGCTCGATCGGCACGATCGGGAACACCTGGTCGATCGCCCACACGTCCGGCATCGATTCGAACACGCTGAAGTTGACGAAATACTTGTCGACCAGGCGCTCGTTGAGCTCGTCCAACAGATCGCGGTGGCTCTTCTCGTCATAGGTCAGGCGCGACTTCACCGCATGGGCGATGGCGTAGAACAAATCGTCGATGCGCGCGCGGTGGGCGAGGTCGATCCGGCCCAGCGCGTACAGAGTCAGGCCTTCGGCATGGAAGTGCTGCGCTTCCTGGAACAGCTCCACCGCCGGGCGCGCGTCGATTTCGCCGTGGATCTCGCGCAGATGGCGGATCACCGCCGGCTCGTCGTCGTGCGCGTCGGGCACGCGGCCTTCCGGCGCGCGCTCCACTTCCGACACGTTGGCGACCAGCACCGCGTGGTGCGCGGTCATCGCGCGGCCGCATTCGGTGACGATGCGGGGCGGCGCCAGGCCGTGCTCCTCGCAAGCCTCGGCCAGCGGCTGCACGATGTTCGACGCGTATTGGGCGATGCCGTAGTTGATCGAGCAGAAACTGCGCGAGCGGGTGCCTTCGTAATCGATGCCCAGGCCGCCGCCGACGTCGACGTGCGAAATCTTCGCGCCCAGCTTCGACAATTCGACGAAATAGCGCGTCGCCTCGCGCATGCCGTTGGCGATGTCGCGGACGTTGGAGATCTGCGAGCCCATGTGGAAATGCAGCAGGCCCAGGCAATCGCCCATGCCGCTGTCGCGCAGCGACTTCCACAAGTCCAGCACCTGGCGCGGGCTGAGCCCGAACTTGGCCTTGTCGCCGCCGCTGTTCTGCCACTTGCCCGCGCCGAGCGAGGCCAGGCGCATGCGCACGCCCAGGCCCGGCTTCACGCCCAGCGCTTTCGCTTCCTCCATCACCAGCGGCAGCTCGGACGGCTTTTCCACCACGATGAAGGTCTGCAAGCCGAGCTTGCGGCCGATCAGCGCCAGGCGGATGTATTCGCGGTCCTTGTAGCCGTTGCAGACGATCAGCCCGCCGGGCCGCGACAGCGCCAGCACCGCCATCAATTCGGGTTTGCTGCCCGCTTCCAGGCCGAAGCCTTCGCCGGCGTGCGAGGCCAGCGTGCCGGCCACGCCGTAATGCTGGTTGACCTTGATCGGATACACGGCGGTGTAGCCGCCTTTGTAGTCCCACTCACCCTGTGCCTGCGCGAACGCGGCCTGCAGCTTGCCCAGGCGGTCGCCGAGGATATCCGGGAAACGCACCAGCACCGGCATATTGGCGCCGGCGGCCATCGCCTCGTTCACCACCTCCGGCAGCGCGATCGTCGGCCCGCGCTCGCCTTGCGGGCGCACGACGATGCGGCCGGCGCCGTCCACGTCGAAATAGCCCTCGGCCCAGTGCGGGATCGAGTAGGTCTTGCGGGCTTGGTCGGGCGACCAGGCGGTCATGGGCGTGGGTCCGGTGAGGCGGCGGGAGCGCGCATTCTAGCGTCTGCGGGCGAACGGACTGTCACGCGGGTTCGTTACAATTCCGCTCCCCAATGCCGTCGCCTCGCGTTTAGCCCTCTCCCGCTTGCGGGAGAGGGTTGGGCGAGGGCCTTCGCGCCAGCGAAGCGATGCCGCAGAAGTCGCTGGATTCCCGCCTTCGCGGGAACGACAGCTAAAAGCAAACTCAAGGACCGCGCCATGACCGCCCCGAACTGGTTGTACGAAAACTTCGAACCCGCCGGCTCGTCCATCGGCTACCGCATCACCCGCAAGCTGGACGAGGTGCAGTCGCCGTTCCAGAAGATCGAGGTCTACGAGAGCACCGATTGGGGCAATCTGATGCTGATCGACGGCGCGATGATGCTGACCACGCGCGACAATTTCCTCTACCACGAAATGATGTCGCACCCGGCGCTGTTCACCCACGCCGACCCCAAGCAGGTCGTCATCATCGGCGGCGGCGATTGCGGCACGCTGCGCGAAGTGCTGAAGCATCCGGGCGTGCAGAAAGCGGTGCAGTGCGACATCGACGAACAAGTCACGCGCATGGCGGAAAAATATTTCCCCGAGCTGTGCGAATCCAACGGCGACCCGCGCGCTGAGCTGCTGTTCGACGACGGCATCGCCTACATGAAGAACGCCGCGCCCGGCAGCCTGGACATCGTGATCGTCGATTCCACCGACCCGGTCGGCCCGGCCGAGGGCCTGTTCAACAAGGCCTTCTACGAATTTTGCTTCCGCGCACTGAAGGACGACGGCATTTTGGTGCAGCAATCCGAATCGCCGCTGGTGCTGCTCGATCTGATCAAGGAAATGCGCGGCGAGATGGGCAAGGCCGGCTTCAAGACCTTCAAGACGTTGCCCTTCCCGCAGCCGTGCTATCCGACCGGCTGGTGGAGCTGCACGCTGGCGCGCAAGTCGGGCGGGTTCGATTTCCGCGAGAACGATGCGGCGGCGAAGACGTTCGACACCAAGTACTACAGCGCCGATATCCACCGCGGCGCGGCGGTGGCGCCGCCGTTCGTGGCGGCTGCGCTCGGCGAATGACGTAGCCCGGGTAAGGCCGCAGGCCGCACCCGGGACGCGCCGTCGTCGTGAAAAGCCTGGGTGCGCTGCGCTTACCCGGGCTACGCGTTTCGCGGTTGCGAATAAGTTCGCACCTGCGAGCTATAAAGCGTCGCCGTCCAGTTCGCCGGTGCGGATCCGCACCACCCGCTCCAAATCCCACACGAACACCTTGCCGTCGCCGATCTTGCCGGTGCCGGCCGCCTTCATGATCGCCTCGGTCACCGCATCGACCTGTTCGTCGGTGATCGCCACTTCCAGTTTGATCTTGGGCAGGAAATCGACCACGTACTCGGCGCCGCGGTAGAGCTCGGTATGGCCTTTCTGCCGGCCGAAGCCCTTGACCTCGGTGACGGTGATGCCGGCCACGCCGGCCTCGGCCAGCGCCTCGCGCACGTCGTCCAGCTTGAACGGCTTGATGATCGCCATGACCATCTTCATGTGAATACTCCCGTTAATCCGAGCCCAGGATAATCGGAATTTCCTTACCCCGCGCCGCGGCCCCGAACCGATGGCGCGAAACCGAGCGGCGGCGCAAGCTGGCCGCGCCAACGCCCAATAGGACGAAAGCCGTGATCGACCTCAGCCACCTCGACGAACTCGCCCGCCGCCTCAGCAGCTTGGTCCCGCCGGGCCTGCGCGAAGGCCGCGAGGAACTGCAGGAGAACTTCAAGGCCGTGCTGCAGAGCGGCCTGGCCAAGCTGGACTTGGTCACCCGCGAGGAATTCGACGTGCAGCGCGAAGTGCTGCTGCGCACGCGCGCTAAGCTCGAAGCGCTGGAGCGCGCGCTGGCCGATTTGGAAGCGCAGCTCGAAGCCTCCGGCCACGCGCCGAAACAGACGCACTAGCGCGCGCCCATGTCGCTCGCGCTGGTGCACAGCCGCGCACGCGCGGGCGTGACCGCTCCGGCGGTCAAAGTGGAAGTGCATCTGGGCGGCGGCGTGCCGCGGATGTCGATCGTCGGCCTGCCGGAAGCGGCGGTGCGCGAAGCCAAGGACCGGGTGCGCGCGGCGATCCAATGCGCCCAGTTCGAATTCCCGGCGCGGGTGATCACGGTGAATCTGGCGCCAGCGGATCTGCCCAAAGACGGCGGTCGCTTCGATCTGCCGATCGCGATCGGCATCCTCGCCGCCAGCGGCCAAGTCCCGCGCGAGGCGTTGGACCGCTACGAATTCCTCGGCGAACTGGGCTTGACCGGCGAACTGCGCATCGTCGACGGCGTGCTGCCCGCAGCGCTTGCCGCCGCGCAGGCCGGACGCAAGCTGATCCTGCCGCCCGGCAACGGCCCCGAAGCGGCGCTGGCCAAGGAAGTCGAGGCCTGCACCGCGCGCACCTTGCTCGAAGTCTGCGCTGCGCTCAATGGCGCGAAAACGCTGCCCGCCGCGGTCGCGCCCGCCACGCGGCGCGGGCACGGCGCGGACCTGCAGGACGTGCGCGGCCAAGCGCATGCGCGGCGCGCACTGGAAGTCGCCGCGGCGGGCAACCATCACTTGCTGCTGATCGGTCCGCCGGGATCCGGCAAGACGTTGCTGGCTTCGCGGCTGCCGGGCTTGCTGCCGGAAGCGAGCGAGGAAGAAGCGCTGGAAACCGCCGCCATCGCGTCGGTCAGCGGCCGCGGACTGGATCCCGCGCGCTGGCGCGAACGCCCGTATCGCGCACCGCACCACACCGCCAGCGCCGTGGCCTTGGTCGGCGGCGGCGCACAGCCGCGGCCCGGCGAAATCTCGCTGGCGCATCACGGCGTGCTGTTCCTGGACGAATTGCCGGAATGGGACCGGCGCGCGCTGGAAGTGCTGCGCGAACCTTTGGAATCCGGGGTGGTCACGATTTCGCGCGCGGCGCGGCAGAACGAATTCCCGGCGCGATTCCAACTGATCGCGGCGATGAATCCCTGTCCCTGCGGCTGGGCGGGCGATCCCTCCGGCCGTTGCCGCTGCAGCGGGGAAGCAGTGCGCCGTTATCGCGCCCGGATTTCGGGTCCGCTGATGGATCGCATCGACTTGCACGTGGAAGTACCGCGCCTGCCGCCGTCCGATTTGCGCCCCGACGCCGCGCCCGGCGAAAACAGCGCCACCGTGCGCGAACGCGTGGCGCATACGCGCGGCGTGCAGCAAGCGCGCTGCGGCAAAGCCAATGCGCAACTGACGCAAGCGGAAATGGCCGAATGCTGCCGGCTCGACGCGCGCGACCAGCGCTTGCTCGAACGAGCGATCGAATCGCTGCAGCTGTCGGCGCGTTCGATGCACCGCATCCTGCGCGTGGCGCGCACCGTCGCCGACATGGCCGGCAGCGAAGCGATCCGGACGGCGCATCTGACCGAAGCCTTGGGCTATCGGCGTTTGGATCGCGGCGGCGCGCGGCAGGTGGCGTGACCGGTTGTGTAGGGCGCGCCAAGGCTTACTCGTCGCGCGCTGTTGCCCCCTTTGAAAAGGGGCGAATCGCCGTAGGCGATGGGGGATTTGCTTTTGATGTTGCTTTTAGATCAAGAGCAAAAGCAAATGCCCCTCAATCCCCCCTTTTTCAAAGGGGAAGAACAGCATCTTCTTTTCGGGCTGGCGTCGCCGCAGTGGATTGGGGCGGCGAACGCCAAGCCAGCGCCGCGACATAGCCGTCGGCGGGTACGAATTCATGCAGTCGCCAATCCTCGGGCTTTCCCAAGCCTGGGTCGCAGTCCGTCATCGACAACGCATCGTTATCCTCGGCGAAACTCAGCCGATGCAATCCGAACGCCAAGCCATAACCTTGCGCCTTCAGCACGGCTTCCTTCGCGCACCACAGGCGCAGGAACGCGTGTTCGAGCTCGGCGGCCGGCAATCCGGACAACCAGGCGATTTCGCTCGGCGCGAAATAGCGCTGCGCCACTTCCAGCGCGCGCGACCGCGGCCGCCGCCATTCCATGTCCACGCCCAGCTCCACGTCTTCGCCGAGCGCGATCAGCAGGCCTTCGCCGCTATGGCTCCAACTGGCGTCGTAGCGCCGTTCGGGCAAGGCGATCCGGGGCCGGCCGCGCGCTTCGCGGGTCAAAGGCAAGCTGTCCTGGGCCAGGCCCAAGCGCCGTTCCAACCAGCGTCGCGCGGCCGGTTCTGCGGGTCCGGTGCGCGGATGGGGCAGCCAGGACCAGCGGATCGGGCCGATGGCGGCGACGATGTCCGGTTCGGACAATGTGAACGAGCGGTCTTGGTGCGGCATGGGGCCGCCAGCGTAAGCTAATCGGCAGGGGGCGGCGGAGCCGCGCAAGGAGTCGGGCATGTCGGCAGTCATCGAACAACGGGATCCGGGCGCGTCGCCGCAGCTTTTAGGGCAGGGCGACGAAGCGCGGGCCTTGCTGTTCGACGGCGCCGGCGAGACCTCCTTGGCCACCTATTTCGCCCAAGTGCGCGGCCTGGCCGCGCTGCTGCCGGTTGGGCGCTACGCGATCAATTTGTGCGAAGACCGCTACCGCTTCTTGGTCGCGTTCGGCGCCGCCGCGCTGCGCGGCCAGACCACGCTGCTGCCGTCCTCGCGTGCGCCGGCGGTAATCGACGAGGTGCGCGCCCGCTATCCGGACAGCTATTGCCTGGGCGAACAAGCATTCGACGATGCGCCGCCGCACTACTGGCGCCTGCCCGATACGTTGCCTGCGCGCGAAGGCCCGGCGCCGGCGATCGCGGAAGACGCGCTGGTCGCGATCGGCTTCACCTCGGGCAGCACCGGTTGCCCGAAGCCGCATCCCAAGACCTGGGGCGCTTTCCGCACCAGCACCGCGGCGAACCTGGCCGCGCTGCGTCATTTGTGGACCGACGGCACGCTGCCGCATCTGGTCGCCACGGTGCCGCCGCAGCACATGTACGGCATGGAGATGTCGGTGTTGCTGCCGCTGCTGGGCGGGATGGCCGTGCATGCGGAGCGGCCGTTCTTTCCGGGCGACGTGGCGCGCGCGCTGCAACAGGCGGCCGCGCCGCGGGTGCTGGTGACCACGCCGGTGCATCTGCGCGCGCTGATCGAATCGGGCATCGCGTTGCCGCCCTTGGCCGGCATCGTTTCCGCCACCGCGCCGTTGCTGCAGGCTTTGGCCGCGACGGCGGAATCGCGCTTCGGCTGCGAAGTGCGCGAAGTGTTCGGTTCCACCGAAACCTGCGTGATCGCGACCCGCCGCACCGCCAGCGAAGAAGCCTGGCGCCTGCAACCGGGCGTGCGCTTGTCGCCGCAACCCGACGGCACGCTGGTGCATGCGGCGCATTTGGATGCGCCGGTGACGCTGGCCGATCTGGTGGAGCTGGACGGCGACGATCGCTTCCTGTTGCGCGGCCGCAATGCCGATCTGCTGGAGATCGCCGGCAAGCGCGCCTCGCTCGGCGACCTGACCCGCAAGTTGTTGTCGATCCCGGGCGTGGAAGACGGCGTCGTCTTCCAGATGGACGATGGCGACGCCGCCGGCGTGCGCCGGATCGCGGCGTTGGCGGTGGCGCCGGCGCTGGACGAAGCGCAGATCCTGCGCCATCTGCAACGCGGCCTGGATCCGGTGTTCCTGCCGCGGCCGCTGCTGCGCGTGGATGCGTTGCCGCGCAACGAGACCGGCAAGCTGCCGCGCGACGCGCTGTTGGCGCTGCTGCGCGGCCGCGTGCAATAAGCCCGCGTTTGGGCTAAGAAAAGCCGTCCGGATGCCCCGTCCGGCCCGGCGCCAGCGCTGACGCCCCCATCACATCGGGCTCGCCAGACTGACGTTCGCCCCCACGCAAGGGGAGCGCCATCACCCTTCACCTGTTCAAGGAGTGCGGAGCCATGGGCATCATCATCTGGTTGATCGTGGGCGGTATCGTCGGCTGGCTGGCCAGCATGGTCATGAAGACCGACGCGCAGCAGGGCATCCTGCTCAACGTCGTGGTCGGCATCGTCGGCGCCTTCATCGGCGGCTGGCTGATCGGGCCCTTGGTCGGCGCGGGATCGATCAACGATGGCTTTTCGATCATGAGCTTCATCGTGTCGCTGGTCGGCGCGATTATCCTGCTCGCTATCGTCAATCTGTTCCGGCGCGGGCGCGTGCGCTGATACGCGGTCGCCGCAACGCAACGAAGAAGGCCCGGCATCGCCGGGCCTTCTTGCTCGTGTAGAGCGGAGCTTGCTCCGCTGCCGAGTTTCGTAGGTGCGAATGAACTCGCACCTACAACAACAAGCGAAGCAAAGGCAGCGGAGCAAGCTCCGCTCTACACAAGCCTAAGCATCAGCCGGCGCCTAGGCGCACCCACGCCGGCGCATGGTCGCTGGGCCGCTCCCAGGTGCGCGGTTCGCGGTCGATGCCCGACTCCGCCGCTTCGCCGCGCAGCGCATCGGAGACCAGGGTCAGGTCGATCCGCAGGCCCAAATTGCGCCGGAAAGCGGCCTGGCGATAGTCCCACCAACTGAATACGCCGGCTTCCTGATTGTGCATCCGGAACGCGTCGTGCAGGCCCAGCGCCATCAGTTTCCGCAGCGCGGCGCGCTCGGCGGCGGAGGTGAGGATGTGGCCGTCGTTCCACACCGCGGGATCGTGCACGTCGCGGTCGTCGGGCGCGATGTTGAAATCGCCCAGCACCGCCATCCGCGGATGCGAGCGCAGTTCTTGTTCCACCCAGCCGTGCACCGCTTCCAGCCAACGCAATTTGTACTCGTATTTTTCGGTACCGACGTCCTGGCCGTTGACCACGTACAGGTTGACGATGCGCACCCCGTTCACCGTCGCGGCGATGACGCGCCGTTGCGCGTCGTCGAAACCGGGGATGCCGATCACCACGTCTTCGATGGCGTGCTCGCGGGCCAAAATGGCCACGCCGTTGTAGGTCTTCTGCCCGGCGAACACGCTGCGGTAGCCGAGTCCGGCCAGCGTCGCATCGGGAAATTTGTTGTCTTCGAGCTTGGTTTCCTGGATGCCGACCACGTCGGGCGCCGCGACGCGCAGCCAGTCTTCCAGGTGCGGCAGGCGCACGTTGAGCGAATTGACGTTCCAGCTGGCGATTTTCATTCGGAGTCCGTGCTTTTGTAGAGTCGAGCCTGCTCGACTGCTCTTGATGTTCGGCGTTTGGTGAGGGAAAAGCAGTCGAGCAGGCTCGACTCTACACAAGCGGAGCGTCGGCGGGCCAGCAGGCCGAGCCGGAGCGTCAGCGGACCAGCAGGCGGATGAAACGCTCGACCTTGGAATAGGGCGGCTTGAGCAAGTCGCTGCCGGCGCGGCGCGTCTGCCACAGGATCGGCAGTTGCTTGCTGAAGGCGTCGAAGCCGGCGCGGCTGTGGTAGGCGCCCATGCCGCTGGCGCCGACGCCGCCGAAAGGCAGGGCGTTGATCGCGAAATGGATCAGGCTGTCGTTGACGGTGACGCCGCCGGCCAAGGTGTTGCCGAGGATCCGCTCGATCGCGGCGCGGTCGTAGCCGAACGGATACAGTGCCAGCGGCCGCTCGTGCGCGTTGACGTAGGCGATGGCCTCGTCCAGCGAGCGATAACTCTTGATCGGCAGGATCGGGCCGAAGATTTCGTCTTGCATCACCTTCGCATCGTCGCCCGGCTCGATCACCAGCGTAGGCGGAAAACTGCGCGCGCCGGCGTCGCCGGGCTGCAGCGCGATGACTTGCAGGCCCTTGGCCGCGGCGTCGTCGACATAGCCTTGCAGCCGCTGCCATTGGCCTTGGTTGATGATCCGGGTGTAGTCGCCGCCGGCGCCGCCGGCGTAGCGCGCGTGCACTTGCTCGCGCAGCGCCGCCACCAGTGCGTCGCGGCGCGCCGCGTCGACGAACACGTAATCCGGCGCGATGCAGGTCTGGCCGCCGTTGAACCACTTGCCGGTCGCCAAGCGCGCGGCGGCCAATTCGACCGGGAAATCCGGGCACACGATCGCCGGCGACTTGCCGCCCAATTCCAGCGTCACGGGCGTGAGGTTCTGCGCAGCGGCGGCCATCACCTTGCGGCCGACCGCGGTCGAGCCGGTGAACACCAGATGATCGAAAGGCAGCGCGGCGAATTGCGAAGCCACTTCCGCGCCGCCGAATGCGACGGCGACGCGGTCTTCCGGAAACACTTCGGCCAGCAAATCGCGCAAGAAGCGCGCGGTGCGCGGGGTGTGCTCGGAAGGTTTCAGATAGACGTGATTGCCGGCGGCGATCGCGGTGGCCAGCGGGATCAGCGCCAGGTTCACCGGATAGTTCCAAGGCGCGATCACGCCGACCACGCCCAGCGGTTCGGGGCGGATTTCGGCGCGCGCCGGCCAGAACTTCCAGTCCACGCCGACGCGCTTGGGCTTCATCCAGCCGCGCAAATGGCGCAGCAGATGATCGATCTCGCCGAGCACGGTCATGCCGTCGGAGAGCAGGGTCTCGTGCGTCGAGCGGTGGCCGAAATCGGCGGCGATGGTCTTGGCCATTTCGTCCAGGCGCGATTTCAGCGCCTGGCGCAGGCGGCGCAGGTCGTCGCGGCGCTGCGCGTAACCGGGCTTGCCGGCCTGCCAGGCTTCGCGCAGGCGGGCCAGGGTGGGGCGCAACTCGGCGACGGGCGTATCGGCGGCGGTATCCATACGCCGCAGTGTAGTGCGGCCCCGGCTTACAATCACGCCATGGACCTGCGCCCTTATCTAGGAAAGCTGCCCGAACTGGGACAGCGCGTTTACGTGGACCCGGCCGCGACCGTGATCGGCGACGTGGCGCTGGGCGACGACGTCTCGATCTGGCCCGGCACCGTGGTGCGCGGCGACGTCAATTTCATCCGCATCGGCGCCCGCACCAACATCCAGGACGGCACCGTGGTGCATGTGAGCCACGACGGACCGCACGCCAAGCTCGGCGGCTTCGCGACGGTGATCGGCGAGGATGTGACCATCGGCCACAAAGCCGTCGTGCACGCCTGCCGCATCGAGGATGCGGCGCTGATCGGCATGGGCGCGATCGTGCTGGACGGCGCGGTGGTGAAGAAGCACGGCTTCGTCGGCGCCGGCGCGCTGATCGCGCCGGGCAAGACCGTCGGCGAGGGCGAGATGTGGCTGGGCAATCCCGGCCGGTTCGCGCGCCGGCTCAGCGAGGCCGAGATCGAGGCGCTTTATTACAGCGCCCAGCACTACGTGCGGATGAAGGACCGCTATCTGGCCGGCGAGTAGGCCGTACGCGCTTTCCTTTCTCCCTTGGAAGGTGCCCGAAGAGCGGAGAAAGTTTGACGAAGCGACGCGTTCGGGCTCGCGTCGCTTCGCCGAACCCTCACCCCGGCCCTCTCCCGAGGGGAGAGGGAGTTTCCCGAGCCAGCGCGATTCCCTCTGCCGCCAGGGACGGCTAAAGTCGCACCGGGGAACGCGTCATCCAACAGGGGGAAACGAAGATGGTGGATCCGTACAACAACGCGGAAGAACAGTGGGGCATGCGCGGGCAGGCCGCGAATCCTTACGCGGCGCCGACGGCGCGCGTGGTGGACGAGGAGACCGCCGAGCTGGTCAAGTCGTCGCGCCTGGTCCGGCTCGGCGCGGTATTGCTGGACAGCGCGGTGATCGTGGTGCCGGCGATCGTGTTGGCGGTGGTCATTCCCGGCTTCAGCTTGCAAAAAGCGGGTTCTTCCGGCGGCGCGGACATCCTGTTCGGCGTCCTCGGCCTGGGCATCCTCGCATTCGCGGGTTATCAGCTTTACTTGCTGCACAAGTACGGACAGACCGTCGGCAAGAGAATGCTGGGCATCAAGATCGTGCGCAGCGACGGCAGCCGCGCCGGCCTGGGACGGATCTTCGCCTTGCGCTATTTCGTGCCCGGGTTGATAGGCGCCATTCCGTTCATCGGCTTCATCTTCAGCCTGGCCGACCCGCTCTTCATCTTCGGCGAAGAGAAGCGCTGCATCCACGACATGATCGCGGACACGATCGTCGTCGACGTCTGATGCTCGATACCGTCCGCGGCGTCCACACCCCGGAGGGCGTGGAATTACGACTCCCCGCCGCCGGGCCGCTGTTGCGGTCGGTGGCCTGGGGCATCGATGCGGGCATCCGCTTCGGCGTGCTGTGGGTGTTCGCGATCGCGCTCAGTTTCCTGGGCGAATCGGGCGTGGGCGTGGTGGCGGTGATCGCGTTCGCGATCTGGTGGATCTATCCGATCGTGTTCGAAGTGGCGTGGCAGGGCCAAACGCCCGGCAAGCGCGCGATGCGGCTGCGGGTGGTGCGCAGCGACGGCGCGCCGGTGGGCTGGCAAGGTTCGGTGGTGCGCAACCTGCTGCGCACCGTCGACATGCTGCCGGTGGGCTACGCCGCCGGCGTCGTCACCGGCTTCCTCGATCCTTGGGGGCGGCGCCTGGGCGATATCGTCGCCGGCACGCTGGTCGTGCATCTGCCGCCGCCGTCCGAGCTGAGCGCGCGCACGGCGGCCAGCGACGCTTTGTCCGATGCGGTGCCGGTGCCGCTCAGCGTGCAGGAACAGACCGCGGTGATCGCTTTCGACGAACGCGCCGGCGCGTTGACGAGCGAACGCCAAGAGGAACTCGCCGACCTGGTGCCCGAGTTGACCGGCGCGCGCGGCGAGATGAGCGTGCGGCGGCTGCACGCGATCGCCGACGGATTGCTGGGGCGGCGATGAGGCAGGAGCATTTCGTCGCGCGCCATCGCGCCGCCTGGGACGATTTCGAGCGCTGGCTCGCGGCGCGCGGCGAGAAATCGCCGCGCCAACGCCAGCGCCTCGTCCTCGACGCCGTCCGCGACGAAGACGTGCCCGGCTTGTATCGGCGCATCTGCCATCACCTGGCGCTGGCGCGCCGGCGCGGCTACAGCCCGCAAGTGACCGCGCGCCTGCAGGACCTGATGCAGCGCGGCCACAACGCGCTCTACCGCAACGCGCCGGTGCGCTCGCACGTCGCGCTGGCTTTCATCGGCGGCGGTTTCCCGCGGCTGGTGCGCGCGGAATGGAAATGCATGCTGGCTTCGCTGCTGCTGTTCGCGGTGCCATTGGTGGCCGTGTTCTTCGTGCTGCAATGGCGGCCGGAGCTGGTGCACACCTTGTTTTCGCCGCAACAGCTGGCCGAATTCGAAAAGATGTACGACCCGGCCGAAAGCGCCTGGCGGATCGGCCGCGACAGCGGCACCGACGTGGCCATGTTCGGGCACTACATCTTCAACAACGTCAGCATCGGCTTCCGCACTTTCGCCAGCGGCCTGCTGGCCGGCGTCGGCAGCGCGATCGTGCTGCTGATGAACGGCGTGATCATCGGCGGCGTCGCCGGCCATCTGCACCAGATCGGCTACGGCAGCACGTTCTGGCGCTTCGTCGTCGGCCATGCGCCGTTCGAACTCACCGCCATCGTCATCGCCGGCGGCGCCGGCCTGCGCTTGGGTTTCAATCTGCTGGCGCCGGGCAACCGCCGCCGCAGCGACGCGCTGATCGAAGCCGGACGCCGCGGCGGCCTGTTGTGCCTGGGCGTGCTGGCGATGCTGGTGGTGGCGGCCTTCATCGAAGCGTTCTGGTCGTCGATCGGCAGCATTCCCGCGGCGGTGAAATTCGCCGTGTCCGCCGTGTTGTGGGCGGTGGTGATCCTCTGGTTGTGGCGCGGCGGCAGGGGCGGTGCGGATGCGGCTTGACCGGATCCAAGTCGAACTGCGGCCGCGCTCGCCCTGGGAGGCGATGGAGCTCGGCCTGGCCATGGTGCGCCGTTACGCGCGCACGATCTGGCTGGCCTGGTTCGCGTTGAGCCTGCCGCTGTTCGCGATCCTCAACGCCGCGGCGTGGATGCTCGACGCGTTGCCTTGGGCGGGCATCGCGATGTGGTGGCTGAAGCCGCTGTTCGACCGCCTGCCCTTGTTCGTGCTGTCGCGCGCGGTGTTCGGCGGCGCGCCGACGGTGCGCGAAACCTTGTCCGCGCCGCGCGTGTTCGGTTGGGGCGGCCTGCTGCGCGATCTCACCTGGGGACGGCCGAGCCTGACGCGTTCGGTGGCGATGCCGGTGACGCTGCTGGAAGGCGCGAAAGGCGAGCAGCTCAGGGAACGGCGCAAAGCCATCGTCGGCGCGCGCGGCAGCGGCGCGGCGATGGGTTTGACTTTTCTGTGCATGACTTTCGAAGGCATCCTCGCGCTGTCCTGCGTGACGGCGGTGTTCCTGTTCGTGCCGATGGAATACCTGTCCGAATCGGCGCTCGCGGTGTGGTCGCTGCTGTTCGAATCGCCGCCGAAATGGGCATGGCTGGCGTGGAACGCGATCGTCTGGTCGGCGATGAGCTTCGTCGAACCGTTCTATATGGGCGCCGGATTCGCGTTCTATCTCAACCGCCGCACGCATTTGGAAGCCTGGGATCTGGAACTGGCGTTCCGGCGCCTGGCGACGCGATTGCGCGCCGCGGTGCCGCTGGGCGTAGCGCTGTGCATCGGCCTGGCCGCCGGCGCATGGATGCCGGCGCACGCCACGCCCAGCGAAGCGCCGATCACCGCCGAACGCGCCGCTGCCGCGGCGGCCGCCGCCGCTGCGAAAGCGCCGCGACGTCCGCTGGAACAGGCCATCGACGGCCCGGCCTTCGTTGAGGACGCGCGCTTCGCCGGCGCGGTCGGCGACGCGTATCGCGATCCGTTGCTCAATCCCAAACGCAAGCAAAGCTTCTGGGAATTGCGCTGGAAACCGGACGCCAAGCGCAGCGCCAATCCCGGCTCCGGTGTCGGCGAGGTTTTCGCGCTGCTGTTCAAGGCCGCGATGTGGCTGGCGGCGATCGGCGCAGCGGTTTTGATCCTCTGGCAGATCAAGCGCTGGTGGGGGCCGATGTGGCAGGGCGGCAAAGCCGTTCCGGAGCCGTCGCCGATCGCCGAAGCCGCGGTGCCGATGCCCGAAACACTGCCCGCCGACGTCGCTTCCGCGGCGCGCAAATTGTGGATGCAGGGCCAAGCCCGCGCCGCGTTGGCCCTGCTGTATCGCGGCAGCGTGCAGAAGATGGTCGAGCGCGCGAACGCGGCGCTGGCGCCCGGCGCCACCGAAGCCGAATGCCTGCGCGCATCGCGACGCATGCCCAGCGCCGAAGACCGCGAAGCCTTCGCCCAGGTGGTGCGGGTCTGGCAGCACGCGGCCTATGCGCAGCGGTTGCCGGATAACGACGCGTTCGAATCGCTGCTGCAACGCGCGGCGTCGCGCTTCGGGTGGGCGGCATGACGGCGACGCAGAAAAAAGCCCTGATCGCAGCGCTGGTCGCGGCGGTGCTGGTCGGCGCCGTGCTGTTGTGGCGCTGGGCCTTCGTCAAGGTGGAACGCGAGATCGATCTGCCGCCGATCGGCGAAGCGGCCTACAACCCGCTCTATGCGTTGAAGAAGACCTTGGAAAACGCCGGCCAGAAAGTGGAGTCGCGGCAGCGCCTGGATTTGGCGCAGATGGCGCTGGGCCCGCGCGACACGGTGGTGATGGTCGGCGACGGCGGCCAATTGGGCGCGCGCGATACCGAAGCCTTGTTGAATTGGGTGTCGCGCGGCGGGCACTTGGTGCTGACGGCGCCGGCTTTCGAAGCCGAAGCTACGCCGGCGGCGCAACGCACTTTGCTCAACCGTCTGGGGGTGGCCACGCTCGACGTTCCCGAATCGTGCCTGCTGTTCGCATACCGCGGCAAGGAAACGATGCTGTTCTGCGGCGATGCCCGCTTCGCCGTCGCCAACGAAGCGTCGGTGACCGCGCGTTTGCGCGACGCCGCCGACAAAGGCGACGTCTACGCGCGCCTGCGCTACGGCTACGGCAGCGCCGACGTGGTGTCGGACCTGAGCTTCATGACCAATAGCGGATTGGACAACGAGGCCAATGCGGCGTTCGCGCGGCAATTGCTGCAACCCAACTACGGCGCGGGCGCGTTTCACCTGATCTATCGCGCCGACATGCCGCCCTGGTGGCGGTTGTTGCTGGAGCGCGGCTGGCCGGTGTGGGCGCCGCTGCTGGTGGCGCTGTTCGCCTGGCTGTGGTCGCGGATGCAGCGCTTCGGCCCGCTGATGCCGTCGCCGGCGCTGGCGAGGCGTTCGCTGGTCGAGCACGTGCGCGCCGCCGGCGAACATGCGATGCGTTTCGGGCGCGGACCGGTGCTGTACCAGGCCGTGCGCGACGCTTTCGATGCGCGCCTGCGCCGCCGCGATCCGCTGGCCGCTGCATTGAGTGGCCAAGCGCAATGGGAAGCGATCGCCGCGCGCGCGACGATGCCCATCACCCAAGTGCAAGAAGCCCTGCAATCGCCCAAGGCCGGCGACAACGCCGACCTGCGGTTGCGGATAACCCTGTTGATCCGATTGAGAAACCGACTATGAGCCAGACTCCGCCCGCCGCCATGACCGGCGAAGCCCTGACCGCGCGCATCGCGGCGATTCGCGACCAAGTGGCCGGCGCCTTCATCGGCCAGGAAACCGTGCTGGACCAAGTGCTGATCGCGCTGCTCGCCGGCGGCCACGTGCTGCTGGAAGGCGTGCCCGGATTGGGCAAAACCCTGCTGGTGCGCGCCTTGGCGAAAACCTTGGGCTGCAGCTTCGCCCGCGTCCAGTTCACGCCCGACCTGATGCCCAGCGACATCAGCGGCCACGCCGTCTACGACTCGCGCACGGAAAGCTTCAGCATCCGCCGCGGCCCGCTGTTCACCCATCTGTTGTTGGCCGACGAAATCAACCGCGCGCCGGCCAAGACCCAATCGGCGCTGCTCGAAGCGATGCAGGAGCAGCAGGTGACCATCGAAGGCAGCAGCTTCCCGCTGCCGCCGCCGTTCATGGCCTTGGCGACGCAGAACCCGATCGAACAGGAAGGCACCTATCCGCTGCCCGAAGCGCAACTCGACCGCTTCCTGCTGAAAGTGCTGATCGGCTATCCGGCGCTCGCCGACGAGAAGCGAATGGTGGCCGAGATCGGCCGCGGCAGCACCGCGTCCTCCTTCGATTTGGACGGCTTGCGGCAAGTGGCCACGGCCGAGGAGATCGTCGCGATGCAGATCGGCACCGCGCAGGTGCTGCTCGACGATGCGGTGATCGATTATGCGGTGCGGATCGTGGCCGCGACGCGCAAATGGCCGGGCATCGCGATGGGCGCCGGCCCGCGCGGCAGCCTGGCGCTGGCGCGCGCGTCGCGCGCCCAGGCGGTGCTGTCGGGCCGCGATTTCGTCACGCCCGACGACGTGCGCGAAGTGGCCAAGCCCGCGTTGCGCCACCGCATCGCGCTCGCGCCGGAACTGCAGATCGAAGGCCAGGATCCCGACACGGTGCTGCACGCGCTGCTGGCCAAGGTGGAAGCGCCGCGCCGATGAGCGAAGCCGCCGTCCGCGACCGTCCCTTGTCCGCGATCGGCTTCGCGCGCCCGGCGCCGTTGCTGATCGCGTGCCTGGTCGCGTGCGCGGCGATCGGCGGAGCGGCGGCTTTCGGTTCGATCGGCTTGGAAACCTGGGCGTGGACTTGTGCGGCGCTGGCCGCATTGGCGGTTTTCGACGTCTTGGCGTTGCGCCGCACGCCGACGCCGGAAGTGCGTCGGCTGCTGCCGGACGCTTTGGCCATCGGCGTCGAACGCGAAGTGCAGCTCGAGTTCGCGCCCGGCGAGCATCGGCGCACGTTCGACGTGCACGATCTGCATCCCGGCGCGTGGGAATCGGAAGGCTTGCCGCGGCGGATCGTGTTGAATCCGGGCACGGTCGCCAGCGTCGGTTACAAACTGCGGCCCACCGCGCGCGGCGCTTTCGAATTCGAAGGCGTGCAGATGCGGCTGCGTTCGCCGCTGCGGCTGTGGCGGCAATCGCGGGTGGCCGGTCCGCCGCACGCGGTGCGCGTGTTCCCGAATTTCGTGCCGCTGACCCGCTTCGCCTTGCTCAGCGCGGACCAGGCTTCGCGCCTGGTCGGGGCGCATCTGAAACGGCGGCGCGGGCAGGGCACCGATTTCGAACAGCTGCGCGAATACCGCGTCGGCGACAGCCTGCGCCAGATCGACTGGAAAGCCACCGCGCGCGCCAAGAAACTGATCTCGCGCGAGTACGAGGACGAGAAGAACCAGCAGATCGTGCTGATGCTCGACACCGGCCGCCGCATGCTGGCGCGCGACGGCGCGCTGGGCCATTTCGACCAGGCTTTGGACGCATCGCTCGTGGTCGCCTACCTCGCGCTGCGCCAGGGCGACGGCGTTGCCTTGCACGCCAGCGGCGGCGACCGGCGCTGGGTGCCTTCGCAGCGCGGCGCGGCGTCCATCGACGTGCTGCTGCGCGCCGCCTACGATCTGCAGCCGCGCGCCGAAGCCACCGATTACCTGGCCGCGGCCACCGAGCTGTCGTTGCTGCAGCGCCGCCGCGCGCTGGTGCTGTGGGTGACCAACGTCCGCGACGAGGACAGCGAAGATTTGCTGGCGGCGGCGCGCATGCTGCAGAAGCGGCATCTGGTCGCCATCGCCAGCCTGCGCGAACAGGCCCTGGACGACATCATGGCGTCCAGCGCGCCGAACCCCGAAGACGCCGTGCTCGCCGGCGCCACCGCGCGCTACCTGGCCGAACGCGCGCAAGCGCACGAAGCCTTGCGCCGCCACCACATCACCGTGCTCGACGTCACCAGCGCGCAATTGCCGGCGGCGCTGGTGCAGCAATACCTCTCCGTGAAGCGCGACGGTTTGCTCTAGCCTTTGCTTTGTAGAGCGGGGCTCGCCCCGCTGCCTTGCTTCGGCTTGTGTAGAGCGGAGCTTGCTCCGCTGCCGTTGCTTTTTTGTAGGAGCGGCTTTAGCCACGAGCTCTTTCCTTCAATCGCGACACCGCGGCGATTTCCAAGAAAAATCTCGCGACTAAAGCCGCTCCTACGAAAAGCCGCAGCAGCGGAGCAAGCTCCGCTCTACACGAGCAAAAAGAAAAGAGCAGCGGAGCAAGCTCCGCTCTACAAAGCGAAAGCTCAGGGTGCCGTGGCGCGCTCCAATGCGATCAGCAGCGCCAGCGCCTCCTCGCGCGATCCGCCGCACATCGACGCCATCGGCCGCAACGAGGCGCAGAACGCCGGCCGTTCCGGTTTGCCGAATAAGCGGCAACGCAATTCGTCGTCCAACTGCACGCAAGGGATGCCCGCCGGCTTGCCGTGCGGCATGCCCGGTATCGGCGAAGCGATCGAAGGCGCGATGCAGCACGCGCCGCAACCGGCGCGGCAGTCCACGGCTTCAGTCCGCGGTGACCAGCGCGGCGCGGTGCTCGATCAGCTGCTCGTAGACGGGATCGGTATCCGGCCGCTTGCCGTGCCACAGCGCGAAGCTTTCCGCCGCCTGTTCGACCAGCATGCCGAGCCCGTCGATCGCATCGTGCGCGCCGGCCGCGCGCGCCCAGGCCAGGAACGGAATCGCGACTTCGCCGTAGCTCAAGTCGACCGCAGCCGTACGTTTGCCCACCAGCGACATCGGCAGCGCCGGCAAGCCGCCGTCGCGCGCGGCGGACGTGGCGTTGACGATCAGGTCGAATTCGCCCAGCGCGCGCAGGTCGTCCAGATAGCGCGGATGCACGCGTCCGGGCTGCGCCAACGCATCGGCCAACGCGTCGGCGCGGTCGGCACTGCGGTTGGCGATGAACAAATCGCCGATGCCCGCGTCCAGCAAGGCCGGCGCCACGCCGCGCGCCGCGCCGCCGGCGCCGATCAGCAACGTGCGCCGCGCGCGCAAGTCCAGCGCGTGCCGGCCGGTGAGGTCGCGCACCAGGCCGACGCCGTCGGTGTTGTCGCCGTGCCAGCCGGTCGCGCCGCGCGCCAGCGTGTTCGCCGCGCCGGCGCGGCGCGCGCGGTCGCTCAAGGTTTCGCACGCCGCCGCCGCGCGCTGCTTGTGCGGCAGGGTGATGTTGGCGCCGACGCCGCCGGACGCCGCGAACGCGGCCAGGGCGTTGTCGAACTCGTCCGCGTCCGCGTCGATCGCCGAATAGTCCAGCGCGATCGACAGCTGGCGCCCGAATTCGGCATGGATCCGCGGCGACAGCGAATGCGCGACGGGATGGCCCAGGACGGCGTAACGGAGTATCGGCATGATCGGTCTCGCTCTACTAGACTGGGGAACGCGCAATGGACAACGAAGAGGCCGCTCCGATGAAACGATACGCCGCCGTCCTGGCTTGCAGTCTACTCTGCGGCGCCGCCGCGGCCGGTTTCGCCGAATTCGGGATCGAAGGCATGGGCGTAGTGTCCACGGCCGAAAGTGAAGTCCGCGCCAGCGTCACTCCGGACGGGCAGCGGATCGTCTGGGGCAGCACCAGCCGCAAAGGCGGCCCGGGCGGCTGGGATTTGTGGCAGGCCCGCCTGCGCGACGGCCGCTGGGCCGACGCCGCGCCGCTGTCGGTCAATTCCGGCGCGAACGATTTCGATCCGATCTTCAGCGCCGACGGGCATTGGCTCTATTTCTTCTCCAACCGCGACGGGGGCCAAGGCGGCGACGATCTGTACCGCGCCCCGGTCGCCGCCGACGGCGCGCTCGGCCCGGTCGAAAACCTGGGCGCCGGCGTGAACGGCAAAGGCAACGAATGGGCGGCCACGCCGTCGGCCGACGGCAAGCGTTTGCTGTTCGCCAGCGACAGCTTCGGCGGCGCCGGCCGCCACGATTTGTTCGTCGCGCGCTGGAACGGCAAAGCCTTCGTCGATCCGAAACCGGTGCCCGGCATCAACACCGCGGCCGACGAATTCGACGCCGCGTGGATCGGCGACGGCAAGGCGATCGTGTACGCGCAATCGACGGATGTGGAGAACGCGCCGATCCGATTGTTGCTGGCGCATTGCGACGGCAAGACCTATGCCGACTCCGCGCCGTGGAACGTGTCGTTCAACACCGCCGACGGCACCACGCTCGGGCCGGTGGTGGATGTCAGCAAACCCGGCGAAATCCTGGTTAGCGGCAGCGCCAAAGCGCCTAAGGCGGGGCGGATGGATATTTATCGGGTGCGGGCGCCGGCGGCGGCGGGAAAATCCGGTTGTTGATGAAGCTAAGTGGCTGTACTGAAACCTATAAGTAGTAGGTTTCCGGAAATGAGACGGCCATCTCGTATCCTATGGCCCTGGGGAAACGGCCCTTTCGTCTGAGAGGAGCCGCCGCGGTATTGCGGTGGCTCCGGTCCTCGACGACTGGCCGGATAGGGCAATACCGCCGCGGCGGTCACAGGGGTATGAAGAGATGTTCGCAAGAAACAAGTCTTGGCCGACCGTGCCGGCTTTAGTGGCCGGCTTGCCTTTACGCGCGATGAGCGTTTGCGCTGCACTGCTTGCGCTCATGTCGCCGAACGCCGTTGCGTCGACGATTAGCCCGACTTACGCCGAGGAATACAGCAATATCGTCAACCGGGCGCATACCGAAGCGCTAGGCACCGACCTGTTCGGGGAGCGGATCAATCTATCGAACGGGTCTACGGAATTCTCGGTCACAGATATTGCGGTCAAGACGAATGGCCAGATTCCGCTGAGCTTCGGACGAAAGCTTGTAGTCAACAATCAAGCCAATTACGGGGGGGTCAACAATCCCACATCGGAAATATTGGGCCGGTTCTGGCAAATCGACGTTCCGTATATGCGCGGAATCTTCCCGCAGCAGTTGGGATGGGTCGGATCGAACTATTCGACGCAACGATGCAGTTTCGGACCGCCGCCCAGCCCGGTGTACGGCATCGGCCCTTACGGCAATGTTCCCTACGAAAACAATGTCTATTGGACGGGAACGACCATCAATGTTCCGGGGCACGGCGAAGAGGAACTCGATGTCCTGCCTGCTAACCGCCCACGGCCGACCGATGGCCTCACGTATTCCGGCGGCACTAAGTCCGAATGGCGCGTCGCTTGTCTGCCGACGATAAAAAACGGGCCAGGCGAGGGCTTCATCGCCGTTTTGCCTGATGGCACGAAATATTACTTTGATTGGATAGCCAGCCGAAGTACAGCGGGACTTGTCGACACCTATTGCAATTCCGGTCAAGGCAGCACGACTTGCTACACCGGCGTCTCCCTATACCGGGACGAAGTTTTCTTATACGCCACCAAGGCAGTGGACAGGTTCGGAAATTCCATAACGTACACCTATGACCCGAATAATCCACACCGCCTACTCAGCATCGCATCGTCCGATGGCGCATCTATCCAAATCGGCTACAACAGCATCGGCAAGATCTCTACGGTTTCGACTGCAGGCCGGACCTGGGACTATGCCTATTGGGGCGATGCCAATACCGGAATATTGGCGAGCGTCAGCCAGCCCGATGGCGCTAATTGGTCTTACCTATACGACGGTCTTTATGACCTGACGCATATTGATGCGCGTTACCTTTGGGAAAACTGCGAAGTCCATGTTGGGACCAAGACTTCGTCGGTTGCGCCCGGCCCCAAAGAAACCGCCTCTATCGTGATGACTCACCCTTCTGGTGCGAAAGGCGAATTCCTATTTAGGAAAATCATCCATGGCAGTAATCGCACTCCGGGCAATTGCACCCTGCTGCCTCCCACCGAGAGCCCGGACACTTCTAATAATTTTCCGGCAGTCGGCCCCGTCCCCAGTGTGTATCAACTCGGATCGATTTATTCCAAGAAGATAAGCGGTCCGGGCCTAGCGCCCATGAGCTGGGCTTACAGTTACGCGCCCACGTGGAGCTTCGACAGCGAGTGCAATCCCGCTTGCGGCTCCACTTCGCAGACGTTCGTAACGGAACCCAATGGCGTCAAGACTACCTACACCTACGGCAACGACTACGTAAACAATTTTGGCCAGTTGTTGTCGACTAAAGTCGAAAAATCAGGATCTACATACAGAAGCGACAGCTATAGCTATGTCGCCTCGGCGCAAGGGCAGGCATTTCCCGATGCGGTTGTGGGCAGCTACAACTGGCGCGCAAATAGTTTCTTGCTGAAATTCAGGCCGCTATGGCGACGCCAGACTGTCCAGCAAGGCGCCACTTTTACGTGGGAGGTGAATCAGAGCAATGGGGTTTATAGCTTTGATCAGTACGCCAATCCCTTGGCTGTGACGCGATCGAGTTCGTTGGGTTATTCCCGGGCGGACGTGACGGCATACCAACACAACACAGCGTTATGGGTCATTGGCCAGGCGGCTTCGTCTACCAATAGCAATACCGGGTTAGTCGAGTCGCAAGTCGACTACGATGTGAACGCTTTACCCTGGAAGCTATCCGCTTTCGGCAAGCTGCAACAAACACTGGCTTACAACGCAAACGGTACCCTCGCCACGGTTACCGATGGGAACAATCACACCACCGGTTTCGCTAACTGGAAGCGTGGCATACCACAGACGATCACCTTTGCCGACGCGACCAGCAAGTCCGCGCAAGTCAACGACCTGGGCCAAATAGACTGGGTGACGGACGAGAACGGCTTTCAGACGAATTACGGCTACGACGCCATGGGCCGGCTGAACCTGATCGACTATCCCGACAACGACGATGTCGCCTGGAACAACACCACCGTCTCCTTCGCACCTTCATCCGAAGCGAAATACGGCCTGCCCGCCGGCCATTGGCGCCGCGTGGAATCCACCGGCAATGCGCGCAAGATCACCTTCTACGACGCGCTGTGGCGTCCGGTGGTGCAGGAAACCTACGACACCAACGATTTGGGCAATACGCTCAGCCAAACCGTCACGCGCTACGACGCGAACGGCCAGGTGGTTTATGCCTCCTATCCGCAGCGCAACATGCTGCCGGCGGTCTACGGCACCTGGGCCGATCCCGCGCAAACGCCGAATGCACTAGGCACCTGGACTACCTACGACGCCTTGGGCCGGCCGACCCAGGTGCAGCAGAACTCCGAGCTGGGCCTGCTGAACACCACCTACGAATATCTGACCGGTTTCCAGACCCGCGTCACCAATCCGCGCGGTTACCAGACCACCACGCAATACAAAGCCTACGACCAGCCCAGCACCGATTGGCTCACGTACGCCGCGCAGCCGGAAGGCGTCTTCGTCACCATCGACCGCGACGTGTTCGGTAAGCCGACCACCGTGTCGGTACGCAACGCCGACAGCACGGTCTCGGCCGGCCGCTATTACGCTTACGACCAATACCAACGCCTGTGCAAGCAGACCGAGGTGGAAACCAGCACCACCGCTTTCGGTTACGACGATGCCGGCAATCTGACCTGGTCGGCCACCGGGCTGCCGTGGTCGCCGCTGGCGCCGTGCGGCTACACCCGCGAGCACGCCTTCGTGGTGCCGCGCCGCGTGGACCGCACCTACGATGCGCGCAACCGCTTGGCCACGCTCGCCTTCCCGGATGGCCAAGGCGACCAGATCTGGACCTACACGCCCGACGGACTGCCGTCGCAAGTCATTGCCTACAACGATCCCAACCACACCGGTTCGGTGGTCAGCGCGTATCAGTACAACAAGCGGCGTCTGCTCAACGGCCAGGGCGAGACGATCAGCCAGCCCAATTGGTACAGCTGGGGCATCGGCTACGGTTACGACGCCAACGGCAGCTTGGCCAGCCATGCGTATCCGTCCGGCTACACGGTGGCCTATCAGCCCAATGCATTGGGCCAGCCGACCAAGGCGGGCACCTTCGCCACCAACGTCAGCTATTACCCGAACGGGGCGATCCAGCAATTCACCTACGGCAACGGCCTCACGCACACGCTGACGCAGAACGCACGCCAGCTGCCGCTGGTGAGCACCGACACGGGCGGTGCGCTCAGCCACCAATACGGCTTTGATGCCAACGGCAACGTCGCCCAGATCCTGGACCTGGCCCGCGGCTCGGCCTACCACCGCGCCATGACCTACGACGGCCGCGACCGCCTCACCGGCGCCGGTTCGTGCAGCTTCAACGCGGTCACCTGCTGGTTCCACTACAGCTACGACGTGCTGGACAACCTGACCCGGGTGCAAGGCGCCGACGGCAGCGATCGTTACTACTGCTACGACACGCGCTGGCAGCTGACCAATATCAAGACCGGCGGTTGCAATGGCACCAGCGTGGTGGGCCTGGGCTACGACGAGCGGGGCAACCTGGCCAACAAGAACGGGGTGCAGTACCTGTTCGACGTGGGCAACCGGCTGCGGCTGGTGGACGGGGTGGAGTACTACCGCTACGACGGCCTGGGCCGGCGGGCGTACGCGGCCAGCCCGACGCTGGGGGCGATCTTCTCGCAGTACAGCCGCGACGGTCAGTTGATGTACCAGCACAACGGCCGCACGCAGAAGTCCAGCGAGTACGTGTACTTAAACGGCAGCCTGGTGGCCATCCGGGAGACGCCGTTCTCCGGCGGCAGCTCTACTCTGAAATACCAGCACACCGATGCCTTAGGCACGCCGGTGGCGGTGAGCGACAGCGCCGGCGCCATCATCGAACGCAGCGAATACACGCCCTACGGCAAGCTGTTCAACCGGCCGTTGACCGACGGGCCGGGGTACACCGGGCATGTGCAGGATGCGGCGACCGGCCTGACGTATATGCAGCAGCGGTACTACGACCCCACCATCGGGCGGTTCCTATCGATGGATCCGGAAACGGCTAATGCCAATACCGGCGGGAACTTCAATCGGTATTGGTATGCCAATAACAATCCGTATCGGTTCATTGATCCGGATGGCAGAGCTGCATGCGCAGATGAACACGGGGGGTGCCCAAACAGGCCGAGCATTACGTTTCAGTCACTTATTTTGCCGACGACGGTAGAACTCGGATCGCGTGGCGTGCCTGGAACGTTGGCTAGCAACAGTGTGGGTGCTTTCAAACAAGCCGCCAATCAACTTCTCTTTGTTGGCGCGCTCGCTTCCCACAACGCAATAGCAATACTAAACACACCACAGATTCCAATTGCAAATAACGAGCTGGCTGGTGCCTCGACCGTCGAGATTGCCTCATTGGCATTTGGAGGCGGGTTGATTCGTAGCGGATCATCAGGCTCAGTTAATTTGTTTAGAGCGGTCGGACCAGCTGAGCTTGCTGATATTCAGGCAACAGGATTGTTTCGAAACTTGGGGGCCGCAGAAGGCAAATACTTTACAACCTCTGCAAAAAGCGCAGCTTCGTACGCTCAACAAGCAGTAAGAGGTTTTGGTGATTCCCCTTACACTATTATTCAAACTACCACGCCTCGTGGGGTGTTGAACGGATTAAATCCTGCAAGTGTGGATAGAGGGATTCCTGCGTGGGTTATTCCAAATAACAGGCTCCAAACGTTGAAACCTGTAGTGCTGGATTACGCACCGCTTCCGTGAGGAACTCATTTTATGAACCCTGATGTTGCAATCGAAGTTCGCTTTAAGACTCCTGATGAAGGGGGGCGAACAAAATCCATAAAGGCGCAAACGTATAGCTGCCCTATGCTTATTGATGAAGAAGGATACGACTGCCGTTTATTGCTGAAAGGTGACGAGATCCTGCTGGGCGAGCGGTACGTTATCGACGTCAAATTTATGAACGCGGATTTAGTGCTGCCTAAATTATTCGTGGACAAAGCTATTTCTCTATGGGAAGGAAAGATAATCGCGACAGGGCGTATCTTGCGCATATATTCTTAATTAATTAGGACTGTAAGCTGGGTTGCTTATCCAGTTTCTATCCAGAAGGCGGGCTTCAGTCCGCCTTCCGCGCGCAGAGGGTTAAAGGGGGCGGGGTAATTAAGGACCGTAGGCTGGGTTAGCTTCATCAACCCAGCCCCACAGCGGAGTTAAAGGGGACGGAGGTAATTAAGTTCTACCTCAACGGTGCGCTGCAGCAGTTCACCTACGGCAACGGCATCGTCCATACGCTGACCCAGAACGTGCGCGGCCTGCCGGACACCAGTTGCGACTTCAGCGCCAGCTGCGGCGCCAGCGCGGTGCTCAACGACGGCTACGACTACGATGCCAACGGCAACGTGGCGGCCATCAGTGATGGGATCGGCTCCCATCGCGGCAACCGCACGATGAGCTACGACGGCCTGGACCGGCTGATCGGCGCGGTCTCGCCGATGTTCGGCAACGCCAGCTACACCTACGACCCGCTGGACAACCTCATCCGGGTCAACATCGGCGGCAGCGCCGCGCGCGACCACTACTACTGCTTCGACGAAGCCAACCGCCTGACCAACGTGAAGACCGGCGGTTGCAACGGTGCCAGCGTGGTGGGCCTGGGCTACGACGTGCAGGGCAACGTCGCCAACAAGAACGGCCAGGTTTTCAAGTTCGACTACGGCAACCGGCTGCGCGAGGCCACCGGGTTGGAGTACTACCGCTACGACGGCCGGGGCCGGCGGGTGGAGGCCTGGCATCCGGTCCAGGGCGGCATCCTGTCGCAGTACAGCCAGGCCGGGCCGTTGATGCAGCAGTACAACGAGCGCAACGGCACCCAGACCCAGTCGCTGTACTTGGCCGGTAGCCTGGTGGCGCTGCGCGAGCAGGCGCTGGGCACGGGCGTGGTGACGGTGAAGTACCAGCACACCGACGCGTTGGGATCGCCGGTGGCGGTGACCGACGCGACGGGCGCGGTCATCGAGCGCAGCGAGTACGAGCCTTACGGCTACCTGCTGAACCGGCCGCTAAAGGACGGGCCGGGGTATACCGGGCATGTGAGCGATGCGGCTACGGGGCTAAGCTATATGCAGCAGCGATATATGGATCCCAAGATCGGCGGACGGTTTTTGAGTGTGGATCCGGTTGCGGCGGACAACGTGGGTGGCAACTTCAATCGGTATTGGTATGCCAATAACAATCCATACAAGTTCCGAGACCTAGATGGCCGGGAAGCCAAGCTAACTTGGTTGGCTCCTAATCAGGTAGAACTGCTCGTGACGTACCGCGTGAATAGCGCGCAAGCGACGCCAGCAACAGCGACAGCAGATATGGAGTCGAGATTTGCGAGCGACTTTTCGGGAACGGTTGAAGTGAATGGCCAGCAAGTGCAAGTCACCGCTTCAGCGATTCAAGACGCGAATGCCGCAACGGAAATAACCGTTGTTCCAACGACGGTAGGCGTAACTCAGTCGAATCGTGAAGAGACGAACGCCATCGGCGGCAACCTGGTCACAATTGGCGCTGCAACCGGTGCTGGTGTGGTCAGCCATGAGTTCGGGCATGTGGCAGGTGCTGGCGATCAGTACCTGGGTGGCGTTGCGGCTAACGGGTCAACGGTTACTACAGCTGGCCCTGGAAACAACGCTATGCAAGACTTGGGGGGTGCGGCGAATTCCCAGTCACTCCGGGAAATTATTACCGCGCCGACGAATACCAATACTTGTGAGCCTGGTGTAGAAGCCGTATCGGGGGGTTGTTGACATGAAATATCCTACGTTCTTGGCTTTTATCGCTATGGCCATTTGCGTGATGGCATGCCAGTCATATGCAGTGCGATCTCAAACGGCTCCGCCCAGGGTCTGCGAAATCCGACAGGCTGCATGGTGCATCTATCGCGACGATGTAACGATTCAGCACGAGCCAATCTTCAACTCCAATCTGAGCGCGTGGACCATATCGGGGGGTTATTGGAAGGAGCACCCCGCAGTTATCTTGGAGCCACGTGGTTGTCGTACAGGGATCTCCGATGTTGTCCAGTTGATGAAAACGGACGATGCGTATCAATGGAAAGACCGCACATGGAACAGCGTTACGGTGCGTCTTCGCTCAGATGGGTCATGCGATCTAAATCTACTCTCGCCGCCCGTACATGAAGATGCGCGAAAATCGGCGTTCTCCGCAAAGCTGACGCTTGTTCGGGCCTGTCAAACCGCCGACTGTGACGGACCAACCATTGGCGAAAGCGTGTGGCCGGCTCTTCAACGACAAGAAAAGAAACCATAGATCGGTCGCCAGACCCAATGACATGACAAGGCCCCGCGAGCGGGCCTTGTTCGTTCTGGCGATTGCTGTGGCTTATCGCTCGCTCTGAAAGCGTCGAGCGTCGTGCTTCAAGATCATGCCTTCCAGTAGCGAACGCACGACTTGCTGCTCTTCCGGCGACATGCGGGCCACCGCTTCGAAGTGCAGCCGCAAATCGTCGCCCGGCCCGCGTTCGTCCTTGTCGAACAACAGCGCATTGCCGCTGACGCCCAGGGCCGTAGGCTGGGGTTAGCTTCATCAACCCAGCTCCACAGCTGCCTGACAACTCTTTCAGATTCCCCCTGATCCCTGAGTCAAGCGGTTTTTCGCATGCTTCGCGTATGCGAACTTATTTACGCGCTCGCGTAACGGGCGGCTGCTATTTCTTTACGGTCAACCTTGCCGAGCGTAAGGGCAACACGCTGTTGATCGACAGGGTTTCTGCCTTGCGCGCAGCTTTCGCCGCTACGATCCGAGAACGGCCATTCGCAATGCCAGCCATCGTCGTTCTTCCCGATCATCTGCATTGCCTTTGGGAGCTACCTGTAGGGGACGACGATTTCCCCACCCGTTGGCGGCTGATCAAGTCGAGGTTTTCGCGGCGCATCGAAGGCGCCGAGCGGCGAAGCGAGAGCCGACGCATGAAGAAGGAAAGGGGGCTTTGGCAACGGCGATATTGGGAGCACGTCATCCGCGATACGGAGGATTACCGCCGGCATGCCGATTACATCCACTTCAATCCGGTCAAGCATGGCTACGTATCGGCGCCGAGGCTGTGGCCCCATTCTTCGTTTCGGCAATGGGTACGGCAAGAAATATATCCGGAGAGCTGGGGTGCGCCAGAATAGACTTGCAAGGGAGCTGGGTTGATGAAGCCAACCCAGCCTACAGCTCTGACGAGTTAAGGGGACGGAGGTAGTTAAGTTCGATCTCCAACGGCACGGTGGTGTTTAAACAAAGCACCCAGGTTCTCAGTCAAGCGTGATTCAAGAGTCGTAAGTAGGCAGGGCACCCCCAGCCTCACTTTACGAAGGCCAGTTAAGGGGACGGAGGTAATTAAGTTCGATCCCGCGGCCGCCCACGGCTTTGATAAATTACGCTGCGATTTAAAGTCTTCTCGACCATGGCCTGAAATCGTGAGCTGCCAAGAGCGCGTTCTTGGGTCATGTACAGACGCAGGGATTGTAATTCTTCGTCCGGGATTCCAGCGTATAACCATTTCTTGTAGGCATTGGCCCGTTCTTCGATGCTGGCGCCCGTCGCGTTATAGGTTGCGTGCAAGGTGACTAACGGATCGCGAGTGAGGCCCGATGGAGCGATACGCGACTTGCCTCCGCATAAGCTCAGTCGCAGCCCTCGCGGTGAGGTTTCGGTATCGGTGAAACCTGCTTGAGAAATGAGACGCTTCTTACTGAACTGCCTGCTCAGCCGGCGTAAGATTAATCCATGGGGAACCGCCGGCTAGCCTACGAACCCGCCCTGGATGGAATTCGGGCCATCGCGATCATTCTGGTCGTGCTTTTGCACGCTTACACGCCTGGATTCGCTGGCGGTTATTTCGGCGTCGATGTTTTCTTCGTGCTGTCGGGATACCTGATCACCCGGCTCTTGTGCGTCGAATTGGACCAAACCGGAAAGATCGATCTGCGTCGATTCTGGGTGCGCCGGCTTTGGCGGTTATACCCCGTGCTGTTGATGGTGCTAGCCGTCTATCTGGCGGTATGCACGGCAGCGTGGCCCGACCAGTCGTTCGACACGCATTTTAAGGCATCGCTGATCGCAGGCCTCTACCTTACCGATTATGCCTGGGCTTTCGACGCTCCGATTCGCCAGCTTCAACACACGTGGAGTCTGGCGGTAGAAGAGCAGTTCTATCTTGTTTGGCCGCTATTGCTGCTTTTGCTGAATCGATTCCAGCGCAAGCATGCGATCTTGCTGCTGGCGGCGCTTTATGTCGTTGCCCACGCCTGGCGCATGATGCAGAGCGGCATCCGCACGGACCTCCCCCTCCATTTTTCGTTCGACACGCATGCCACGGGCCTCATCCTCGGCTGCTTGATCGGCAGGATGAGGCCAGAGATACCCAAATGGCTCGGCTGGATCGGCCTTATGGGGATTGCGCTAACGGTCTATGCATTCCCTGCCCGCGATACTCATTCGATCCTTATATCTTTTCCGCTTGTCGAAGCGTCTTCAGCGCTGCTCATCCTATCGCCGCCGACTTGGCTGGGCATCTCGTTGCTGGCTTGGCTGGGACGTTTGTCGTACGGCTGGTATCTATGGCACTTCCCGATCATGGTCTGGATCATGGACCAGGGATATTCTTGGGAAACCGTCGCGACGCTTGGTGGAATGGTTTCTTTGGCATGCGCTGCCGTCAGTTACTACACCGTAGAGCGGTGGGTGCGCGGCTTCAGATCCCGTTCTGGTGAAAATTCTCTGCTCACCGAGCGTCCATCCGATCTGGCCTAAACCGCCCCAACGTGTATCCAGCAACTCACTACGGCAAAGGCATCGTCCACTCGATGGCGCAGAGCGCGAACCCAGTTGCCGTAGACCAGCACCGACTCGGGCAACGAACGCGGCAACCTGGCCAACAAGAACGGAGTGCAGACCTATTGGAGGTGGGCAACCGGCTGCGGCTGGCTAATCAGGCTGTTAGCGCGTCTCTCTAAAGAAAAAGATAGAGAGGCTTAAATAGCGAGTTTCGGGATTTGAGACAGCAATCCCCTATCCTATAGGCCATGGGGAAGAGCCCTTCATGCGAGAAGGGCTGTCGCGGCAACGAGCGCGGCCACGCCGGAAAACGTCGTGCCTGACATGAACAAACGGCCGCTGCTCGTGGCGGGTGGATACAGGGGCGATCAAATCATGTTGCATTCGCGCACGATGCGTTGCGCTGCTTTATTGGCGGCGGGCTTGACGGCTTCGACTTTGGCTTCCGCCTACGTCGAACCGGAACAACTGTACAAAACCGGTTTGACGAAAGCGCAGACGATCGACCCGGTCGGCAGCTTCGGCGAACAAGTCAGCTTGCGCGCGGGCACTTTGAGTTTCCGCAACGTCGACATCGAGCTGCCCGGCACCGGCCCCACGATCCGCATCGTCCGCAGCGCGCAATTGGAAGACGGCTACGGCACGCGAACCAGTTCGGGCAATGCGGTTTCGGGTTGGGAGTTCGATATCCCGCGCTTGAAGACGATCACGGCCGATCCGCTGCCCGCGATCAGGGTCAAGCCTTTGTCGGCGGGAAGCCCCATCGGCTGGCAGGTCCCCGGCACGGACAAGAACGCCCGGTGCACGAATTTCGCACCGCCTCCTCACGTGGAATATCCTGGAACGACGGTCCAGTTCCTTTGGTACGAGTGGTGGTTCGGCTACCAGCTGGTCGACGACAACGGCAACGAACAAGCGGTGTTCCCGCGCACGACAGGAATGCCGGCGCAGGCGCAGCATAAGATCGGCACCGCCGAGAACTGGGTCATCGATTGTTTGCCGACGACCGCCAACGGCGAACCCGGCGAAGCTTTTCTGGCGATCTCACCGGACGGCACGAAATACTGGTTGAACCACCTCACCTATGCCGGATATGAGGACCTGATCCAGGTCTTCGAAAATCAGCCGCCCAAAGGCTACGACTTGAATTACAGCCTGCCGCGCCGGAGCGCCTCGATGCTCGTCACGCGCATCGAAGACCGATTCGGCAATTGGGTCAATTACAGTTACAACGGTTCCAAGCTGGCCGCCATCACCGCCAGCGACGGCCGCAGCGTGACTTTCGCGTGGCAGGGCAATTCGGCCACCGTCACGGTGGGCACGTCGCCGAACACTCAGGTCTGGACCTATGGTCCAAGCGGCAGCTACAGCATGCAGGTGACGCAGCCCGACGGATCGTATTGGGGTTACTCGGGCGATTTCTGGTTGCCGGCCACCTCGCCTTACGAATTCGCAGGCTGCTCGCAGGGCACGGTTTATCCGGTGAGCGGATCGCGCGACGTGTCGGTGCGCGCGCCGTCCGGCGCCACCGCGGCCTTCCATCTCGACCGGCGTTTCTTCGGGCGCTCCTACACCTTCAAGACCTGCGGCAAGACGCCGACGATTTACGACGGGGATCCCGGTTTCTCACGCATTCCCAAGCTGTGGATCGGCTATGCGCTGACCACCAAAACGGTGAGCGGACCCGGTTTGCCCACGCAGACGTGGAACTACGCCTATTCGCCGCACAACGCCAGCTGGCAGAACGATTGCCCCACGCCCACCAGTTGCGCCAGCACGGTGTGGACGCAGGTCACCGAGCCCGGCGGCGAGCGCACGGTGAGTGTGTTCAGCAACCGCTGGGACCAGACCGAGAACAAACTGGTGCGCGAGGAAACCTACGCCACTAACAATGCCTTGCTGCGCGCGGTCGATTACACCTACGCGACGACGCCGTCGAACGCGGCGAATCCGTACCCTTGGCCGCTGAAGATCGGCACTTTCTCCGATCCCACCGGCAACGACGAAGTGAATCTGCGCTGGACGCCGGTCAAGCGCAAGACGATCACCCAACAGGGCGTTTCGTTCGTGTGGGAGGCCAACACTTACGACAACTGGGCCAAGCCTTTGAGCGTGTCGCGATCCAGCTCGCTGGGTTACTCGCGCACCGACACGACGTCCTATCTCGACGACACGACGCTGTGGGTGCTGGGCCAGGCGACTTCGTCCACCAATAGTAATACCGGCCTGGTCGAGTCGCAGACCGACTACTGGCCCGCCACGGCCTTGCCGCAACGCACCTGGGCCTTCGGCAAGGCGCAACAATACCTCGTTTACAACGCCGACGGCACCTTGGCGTCGGTGACCGACGGCAACAACCACACCACTACGCTTTCCAATTGGAAGCGGGGTATTCCGCAGACGATCACCTTCGCCGACAACTCCGCAAAGTGGGCGCAGGTCAACGATTTGGGCCAGATCGATTGGGTCCAGGACGAAAGCAACGCTAAGACCTGTTACGGCTACGACGCGATGGGGCGGGTGAACCGCATCACCTATCCATCGGAAGTGCAGGCCTGGGAGTGCAACCAAGATAATTGGCTGCAGACGACGATAAGTTTCGCGCCCTCGGCAAGTCCGGTATACGGGTTGGCGGCCAATCATTGGCGCCGGTACGAGAGCACGGGAAACGCACGCAAGGTGACTTTCTACGACGCGCTGTGGCGGCCGGTGGTGCAGGAGACGTACGACATTGGCAATACCTGGAACACCATCACCCAGACGGTTACCCGTTACGACAGCAGCGGCCGGGTAACCTATGCCTCTTATCCGCAACGCAACTCGGATCCTGCGGTCTACAACACTTGGGCAAATCCGAGCGTCGCGCCCAATGCTTTGGGCACCTGGACGACCTACGACGCTCTAGGCCGTCCGACCCAGATGCAGCAGAACTCCGAACACGGCTTGCTCACGACTACACAGGAATATCTGAGCGGTTTCGCCACGCGAATCACCGATGCGCGCGGTCAACCGACGACTACCTATTACATGGCCTACGACCAGCCCTCGACGGACTGGCCGACCGGCATCGCCCTGGCCGAGGGTGCGCTTACCCATATTTATCGCGACGTATTCGGCAAACCAGAAGCGCTGGTGCGGCACAATTTGGACAATTCGCAATGGAGCGCGCGCTATTACGCCTATGATGCGCATCAGCGCCTGTGTAAACAATCCGAGGTGGAGACCAGCACCACTGCCTTCGGCTACGACGATGCGGGCAATCTGACCTGGTCCGCCACAGCCTTACCTTGGTCCCCTTACTCGCCCTGCGAATACACGCCCACCCATAGCGAGGTCGCCACGCGACGCGTCGATCGCCTGTACGACGCGCGCAACCGACTCACCGACATCAGCTTCCGGGACGGCAACGGCAACCAGCACTGGACCTACACGCCAGATGGCTTGCCCGATCAGGTCACTACCTGGAACGATGGCGGCGTCAATACCGTCACGAATTCCTACCAATACAACAAGCGTCGGTTGCTGGTCGGCGAACAGACGGGCCAGCCTGGCTGGTACAACTGGTCGCTCGGTTACGCCTACGACATTTACGGAAACCTGGCTACGCAGACTTATCCGACGGGTTTGGCGGTGTCGTATACGCTCAATGCGTTGGGCCAAGCCACCCAAGTCAGCAGCGGGGCGCAGATCTACGCGAGCGGCATCAGCTATTACCCCAACGGCGGGATCCAGCAGTTCACTTACGGCAATGGCCTCACCCACACGCTGACCCAGAACGCGCGCCAGTTGCCACAAGTGAGCACCGACACGGGCGGGGTGCTTAGCCATCAATACAGCTACGACTACAACGGCAACGTCACCCAGATCGAGGATCTGAACCGCGGCAGCCACTACAGCCGCTGGATGACCTACGACGGCCTGAACCGACTCAAGTCCGCCGGTTCTTGCAGCTTCAACACGACTACCTGTTGGTTCTATTACGACTACGACACGCTCGACAACCTGACCCGAGTGCAGGGCGCAGACGGCAGCGATCGCTACTACTGCTACGACGCGCGTCAGCAGCTGACCAATATCAAGAGCGGCCCATGCACCAGCGGGGCCAGCGTGGTGGGCCTGGGCTACGACGACCGCGGCAATCTAAACAACAAGAACGGACAAGCTTACGCCTTCGATTTCGGTAATCGGCTGCGTCAAGTAGTGGGCAAGGAAGACTACCGCTACGACGCCCAAGGCCGCCGGGTACTGGCGTGGCATCCCACCGACAGTAGCGTGACCCTGTCGCAATACAGCCAGGCGGGCCAACTGTTCTACGACGAAAACACGCAAAGCGGCTTGCGCAACGAATACATCTACCTGGCCGGCAGTTTGCTGGCCAAGCACGAGATCGTCTGGGCGACCGGTGTGGTCGCGGTGAAGTACCAGCACACCGATGCGTTGGGCACGCCGGTGGCCGAGACGAACGCGGCCGGAGCCGTGATCCAGCGCAGCGAGTACGACCCGTACGGGCGGTTGAACAACCGGCCGCTGACGAATGGACCGGGCTACACGGGGCACTACCAAGACGCTGCGACGGGTCTGACGTATATGCAGCAGCGGTATTACGACCCCACCATCGGGCGGTTCTTGAGCATGGATCCGGTGACCGCGGATGCCAATACCGGTGGGAACTTCAATCGGTATTGGTATGCAAATAACAATCCGTACCGGTTTATTGATCCGGATGGTCGCGATCCGCAGGCAATGGCCTACTGGCAGGCATGGGACAAAATTAAAGCCTTCTTTAATTCTCCGGCCGGCACGGAAATGGTCTACAACGCCGGCATTTTGATGAATGCTTACAGCGTGACACGCAACCCGCGGACGGCGGCGATGGAAATGGAGGTCGCCGGGGTTGCTATGCAGAATGCGAGGCAGATGCAGGCTGCTAGGGTGCAAGCCAATGGGGCGCGCGGACGTGCTTCAGAAGCACGTGTTCTTAGCGAAATGGGCTTGACTAAAAACACCACAAAAGTCTCGACAGCAGAAGGTAACGCAATTCCTGATGGCCTGACGTCAACGCTCTCTGTTGAAGTTAAGGATGCAGCAAAGGTTAGCCTAACTCGTCAAGCCAGAATCGAAACTCAGGCTGCAAAGGAGGCAGGTCAGACCTCGGTTCTAGTAACTGGTGCAAAAACCTGTGTTAGTGGAAACTGCGAAAAGGCTTATGATCAAATCATTCGCAGGACGGATTTAGGGCCGCAGAATTGACTGAATTAAGCTTCCATTTCCCTGGCGAGCACCTTGATGCAGTGATCAAGGCGCTAATGCAATTGCCGGCGCATTTAAAGCCGCAGCAATTTGGTTACAGCGAGGGGATTAAGAATGATAAGGATATGGTGGCCGATGAGAAGCGCTTCCACGCCTTCTTGCGAAAAGCTGCTTCTGGGTTCTTCCTTTACTTAGAAAATACTGTCTACAGCTTCAGAATAAATAAATCTGGCGAATTCACGGTTGACGCCGATGGCATAAACGCGGAAGAGGCATCCATATTGCTTCGACACCTTGGGCCAGTAGGGGCATCCTTCGCCTACGCTGCCGATAGTGCGGAGCGGAAGCATCGAAATCGACTGATTAAGAATGCGGAATACGGTATACACGAAGCATGGGTGGGTCGCGACTGGCGGCGCTATATCCCAGGGCTGTATTGGCTGACATTAATCCCACAGAGCTTGGCTGATCAGCATGGAGTGCTTCTAGGCGAACTGAAAAAAGCCGCCGTCGAGGCCGAAGAAATCGCACCAAAGTTATGGCTATTACGCTTCTTCGACGCACCGGAAAACTGGCAGGTCAACGCAGAACGTTTGGATGAAATATGCTCAACTACCAAGGGCATGTTCTCTATAACGCCAGTCCGCACGATCTTCGAAAAGACGACAACCTTTTTAGGCGCGGCAGCTGTTCTACGGGAATGGAGTTGAAATAACGTTAACGAGCGGGCCTTGTTCGTTATGGCGGTTGCTGTGGTTTGATCACCTGAAGCAATTTATTCGGAGCTGCAGATAGCTGGGGCGGAAGGACCGTAGGCTGGGTTAGCTTCATCAACCCAGCTATGTTCAGGACAACGGCCTCATTCACACGCTGACGCAGAACGCGCGCCAGCTGCCGCTGGTGAGCATCGACTCGGGCGGTGTGCTCAGCCACCAATACAGCTACGACAACAGCGGCAACGTCACCCAGATCCAGGATCTGAACCGCGGCGCCAACTACAGCCGCACGATGACCTACGACGGTTTGAGCCGTCTGAAGACCGCGCAATCGTGCAGCTTCGGCGCCGGTTGCCAATTCACCTACGACTACGACGCGCTGGACAACCTGACCCGGGTGCAAAGCCCGGGCGGGATCGATCGCTACTACTGCTACGACGCGCGCCAGCAGCTCACTAACCTGAAGTCCGGCCCGTGCACCAGCGGGGCCAGCGTGGTGGGCCTGGGCTACGACGAGCGCGGCAACCTCGCCAACAAGAACGGCCAGGCCTACGTCTTCGACTACGGCAACCGGCTGCGCGAGGTGACCAACAAGGAAGGCTATCGCTACGACGGCCTGGGCCGCCGGGTGACGGCGTGGCAACCCACCAGCGGCACGGTGACGGTGTCCCAGTACAGCCAAGCGGGGCAGCTGTTCTACGACGAGAACACGAGCACCGTGTTGCGCAACGAGTACGTGTACCTGTCCGGCAGCCTGCTGGCCAAGCGCGAGACGGTGTGGTCGGCCACCGGCGCGACGACGGTGAAGTACCAGCACACCGACGCCTTGGGCACGCCAGTGGCGGAGACGGATGCGGCCGGGGCGGTGATCCAGCGCAGCGAGTACGACCCGTACGGGCGGTTGAACAACCGGCCGCTGACGAATGGACCGGGCTACACGGGGCACTACCAAGACGCTGCGACGGGTCTGACGTATATGCAGCAGCGGTATTACGACCCCACCATCGGGCGGTTCTTGAGCATGGATCCGGTGACCGCGGATGCCAATACCGGTGGGAACTTCAATCGGTATTGGTATGCCAATAACAATCCATATCGCTTTACGGATCCGGATGGACGTGAAACGAGGGAAATGGCCTATGAAAGAGGGTCAGGTGGAAAGCTTCCGGTTAAAAGCCCAAAAGATTGGTTACATAAGCCGTTAGGGTATGCGTTAGGAGGCATTCTTGCAGCGCCTATTGCCGCTGAAGCCTATCTGGCTGCCGCTGCATATCCTGCTGCTGCGGCCACAGTAACCAATGTTGCTGCTGAAGCATCCGGCGTGACCGGGACAGCAGCTGCTGGCGCTACTCTTCTTTCCAGAAATCCGTATGTAGTTAGAATTCTAGAAAATGATCGGGGTGTTGTCGAAATCGTAGGTCAGGGAGCTAAAGGGAGTATTACGGTTGTCGCTAGTGTGGTTAAAGAAGGAAGTAAGCTCATATTAAATGGCGCCCATGTAGATGGATTGGGCAAAGGAACCAGCTCAATTAGGGAGCTTCGTCAACTGGCGAGAGCTTTGGGTGAATTACAAGGGGCCGAATCAGTCGTGATCAAGGGTGTGTGTCAGAACTACTGGTGCGAATCCGGGTAAAGTTCCCATTGATATTAAGGTGAATGTAAATCAATGAAAACTATCAGAATCTATGGGTGGGAGCCTGGCTTCAATAAGGTTGAGATGACTAAGCTCTTGCGAGAAGAGCTAGGTAGCTCTCTATTTGATGCGAAGGAGATGGTCGACAAAATAGTTTCTTGTGAGCAAATCGAAATTTCAGTTAACCCTGAATCAATCGAGCGTATTACATACAAATTAGATCAACTAAAAGCCAAGTTTGAAATATTGGACTTATAAGGGTCGAACTTATCTGCATTAAGAAGGACCGTAGGCTGGGTTAGCTTCATCAACCCAGCTCCACGGCTGCCTGACAACCCTTTCAAATTCTCCTGATCCCTCGATCAAGCGGCTTTTCGCATGCTTCGCGTATGCGGACTTATTTACGCGCTCGCATAGCGGGCGGCTGCTATTTCTTTACGGTCAACCTTGCCGAGCGTAAGGGCAACACGCTATTGATCGACAGGGTTTCCGCCTTGCGCGCGGCTTTCATCGCTACGATTCGTGAACGGCCATTCGCAATGCCGGCCATCGTCGTTCTTCCCGATCACCTGCATTGCCTCTGGGGGCTGCCTCCGGGAGACGACGATTTCCCCACCCGTTGGCGGCTGATCAAATCGAGATTCTCACGGCGCATCGAAGGCGCCGAGCGGCGAAGCGAGAGCCGGCTTCGGAAGAAGGAACGAGGCCTTTGGCAGCGACGATATTGGGAGCATGTCGTCCGCGATACGGAGGATTACCGCCGGCATGCCGATTACATCCACTTCAATCCAGTCAAGCATGGCTACGTGTCGGCACCGAGGTTGTGGCCCTATTCCTCATTCGGCCAATGGGTGCGGCGAGGGTTGTATCCGGAGAATTGGGGTGCGCCAGACTAGGCGTGAAGGAGCTGGGTTGATGAAGCCAACCCAGCCTACAGGCAGCCGTGACAACTACAGCGGCTTGCGATAAACATGCTGCGTCTTGGTCCGCCCATAACCCTGGCTCTCATAGAACGGATGCGATTCGGCGCGAACCGCGTTCGAGCGCACCACGATATCGTGCAGGCCCGTCTCGGCTGCCCATCGCTCCGCGGCGGCCACCAGGGTGCGGCCGACGCCGCCGCGGCGCGTTTCCGCATCGACGACCAGCGCGGCGATCTCCGCGCGTTCGCCGTATTCGATGATCAAGCGATGTTCGACGGCGATGAAGCCGCCGAGGCGGCCTTCGCCGGCTTCGGCTACGAAGACCGCGTGCTGCGAAGACTGCAGCAGCTTGCGCAAACGCGCTTCGAAGGCATCGAGCGGCGCGGGATAGCCCAACTGCGCCGACAAACGCGCGATTTCGGCGGCGTCGCCGATTTCGGCGGGCCGAATCGCGGGACTCAGTTCGCTTCCTTCAACCACCGCGCCGCATCCAACGCGAAATAAGTCAGCACGCCGTCCGCGCCGGCGCGCTTGAACGCGGTCAGCGCTTCCAAGGTGCAGGCGCGTTCGTCCAGCCAGCCGTTGGCGTAGGCGGCCTTCAGCATCGCGTATTCGCCGCTTACTTGATAAGCGAACGTCGGCACGCCGAATTCGTCCTTCACCCGGCGCACGATGTCCAAGTAGGGCATGCCGGGTTTCACCATCACCATGTCCGCGCCTTCGTCCAGGTCCAGCGCGACTTCGCGCAGCGCTTCGTCGGAGTTGGCCGGATCCATCTGGTAGTTGTACTTGTTGCCCTTGCCCAGCGCGCCCGCGCTGCCCACCGCGTCGCGGAACGGGCCGTAGAAACTGCTCGCGTACTTCGCCGCGTAGGCGAGGATGCGCGTGTGGACGTGGCCGGCTTCTTCCAGCGCCATCCGGATCGCGCCGATGCGGCCGTCCATCATGTCGCTGGGCGCGACCACGTCGGCGCCGGCGGCGGCGTGCGACAAGGCCTGCTGGACCAGCGCTTCCACGGTCTCGTCGTTGATCACGTAACCGGTGTCGTCGACCAGACCGTCCTGGCCGTGCGAGGTGTAGGGATCCAGCGCCACGTCGGTGATCACGCCCAGCTGCGGGAAGCGCGCCTTCAGCGCGCGCACCGCGCGCTGCACCAGGCCGTCGTCGGCCCAGGCCGCGGCGGCGTCCAGCGACTTGGCTTCCGGCGCGGTGACCGGGAACAAGGCCAAGGCCGGAATGCGCAGCTCGCTGGCTTGCTCGGCCACGCGCAGCAACTCGTCCACGCTCACGCGCGAGACGCCGGGCATCGACGGCACCGCTTCGCGGCCGTCCAATTCGTGCACGAACACCGGATAGATCAGGTCGTTCGCGGTCAGCACGTGCTCGCGCATCAGGCGGCGCGAGAAATCGTCGCGGCGCATCCGCCGCATGCGGGTCAGGGGGTAGCTCATGGGCGACATGATACGCCGGTCGCCCGGACCGCGAAAAAAAACCGGCGCCGCGAGGGCGCCGGCCGAAAACGCGAAGAGACCTGAGCCTACGGCTGCAGGAACCTCGCCACGCAGGTGCGCGCGGAGACTTGCTGGTTGCGGGTGATCAGCCCGTCCGCGTAGAGCGACTGGATATGGTCGTTCATGCAGCGCATGTACTTCGCGCGGCTGTTGCCGGCGCCGGTCAGGCAGACGTTGTTGTAGGCCTGGATGTGCGCGCCGACGATGATGCCGACGTTGGTCACCGCGGGAACGCCGGTGTCGCAGTCGCCGATTTTGCCGCCGCCCGGATTGAGCGTCCAACCGGTGTCCTTCAGCAGGTTGGGCGTGATGTCGATGTCGAGGGTCGACAGCAGGTCCGAGTTGATCGCCGGCTCCATCAGCGTGTTGGGGAACGTGGCCGTATCGTAGTGCGAGCCGGACGAACCGCCTTGCACCGGATTGGGCATGAACAAACGCGGCCGGCCCGCATCGTCGGCGCCTTGCAGCTTGGTCGGATCGACCGTCAGCCCGACCGTCACGCCCGGCAGCTTGCCCTTGATGGTGTTGCCGTCGGCCAGCGTCACCCGGATCGACGGGATGGTGATGGTCGGATCGGCGCCGCCCAAACCCGGCGGCGGCGTGCCGGGGGCGTTGTCGGCGATGATCGCGCCGATCGCGCCGGCGTTCTGCGCGTTCTTCACCTTGATCACGAAACCGCAGGTGCCGCGGTCCATCAACGCGATCTTGCCGGCCACGGCGGCGCCGTTGGTGATCGGGCTGCATCCGTCGGTGGTGGAAGGACCGGAAGCGTCCGCGGCGTCGGTGGCGATCACCACCGTGCCGTTGAAGTTCGCGGGCGAGATCGGCGCGCCGAAACCGGCCGTGCCGTATTCGTACTCGCCGGCGATCGACGCCGGTGCGGTGACCTTGAACGCCGTGCGGTCGCCCAAGATCGCCTGCGCGCCGGCCGATGCGCTGGCGCCGGTGAACACGACCTTGCCGTAGTTGAGCGCGGACGCCTGGCGTTCGGCGATGGTCATCGCGGGCCAGAACTTGGCCGCGGTGTTGTCGTAAGTGAAGACCGAATAGATGTCCTTGCGGCCGCTGAGGAAGGTGCCGGCGGCTTCGTTCTCGAAGTTCTGGAAGCCGAGGCCGTGACCGAACTCGTGCATCACCACATCCAGGAAGTTCACCTGCCCGGCGGGCGTGTTGCCGTCCAGGCCGTAGTAGAACGTGAAGTCCGAGCTGAACTGCGAACCGATGTCGGTGAAGCCCGGGTTGAGATCGCTGCCGGCGATGGCGTCGGCCAGCGCCGAGCTGTACCACGTGTCGGCCTGGATGCCGGGCGCGAAATCGGAGAACACGAACGTGGCGCCGGCCGAGCCGAGCACGTTCGGGCCCAGCGGATTGAACTGCGCGCCGACGTACACCGGCACGTCGCTCTGCAGCACCGCGCCCCACAGATCGGCCGCGAATTGGGCGACGATGCGGCGCTGTTCGCCGCGGGTCGTGCCGGGGTTGCCGCCGACCGGCGCGACCGCGGTTGGATCGTTATAGCCTTCGCCCGGATCGTCGGTGACGACCGGAATGATTTCGCCGGCGTTGGCGCACATCGCCGACAGCGCGAGGGTGACCGCAGCGGTCAATGCGAGAACGGAAGTTTTCATTTCTCGAGCCCTCCGTCGGTCGTGGCCGGCGCCTGCTCGCCGTCGTGTTCGCGAATGCTGACTTTGCCTTGCGCGTCGGTGGTTGCCGACAACGTGGTCCACAGTTCGGTCGGCACTTGGATCGTGCTGCCATCGCCGTTCGGCGTGCCCTTCAAGGTGCGCTGCGCCTCGGCGGCGGTGCGCGGCTGCTTCAACGTGCTCTGCCTGGCCGCGACGGCTTGCGCCATGTCGCGGCGTTCTTCCGCGGTCGGCGCGCGCAATAGCTTGCCGCTCTTGGCGTCGACGACGGCGGTGGAGCGTTGTGCTGCGGAGGCTGCGAAGCAAATGCCAAGCAACAAACCTGGCAAGACGCAGCTTGCGATCGTGGTCGTCCTCATGTTGGATGTCCCCGGGGGTGGATTGAGGTTCGCGCATCGCGGAGCGAAGCGCGGCGACATAGCGCAAGGCAGGGGGTTGCGATAGCTCGCGGGCCGAGTGTGCTCCCCGTTTCGCGTGAAAAACAAGGGATTCCAGGCGCGGAACCGGAATGGCGCCGCCGTCTTGCGGAGGCGACGCACGCGCCGCGCGATGCTGCATCGCACCGTCGTTGGTTTTTCGCCTTCGCGCGGGCCGGCGGGCATGCATCTTGCTATCGCCGCCCGAAAAAAAACCGGCGCCGCGAGGCGCCGGTTCTGGTGCGAAAAACGTATCGTTTCTGTTACGGCGTCACTTTCGACGCGCAGGTGCGGACCTTGGAGAACTGGGTGGTGTTGATCAGCCCGGCGTTCTTCAGCTTGGTCGCCTGGTCGGTCACACAGCGCAGGTAGTTGGCGCGGCTGCCGCCGGCGTTGTTCAAGCACACGCGGGCGAAAGCCTGCATGCCCGCGCCGATCGCCATGCCGCCCGGTTCGACCGCGTCGATGCCGGTGTCGCAGTCGCCGATCTTGCCGTTGCCCGGATTCAGCGTCCAACCTTCGTCGGTGAACAGCGCCGGAGTCAGGTCGAGGAACGCATTGGCCGCGAGGCTGTCGTTGATCGCCGGTTCCATCAACGTGTTCGGCGTCGCGGAGACGTCGAAGTGCGAGAAGGTGGAACCCGGCGTCAGCGTCGCCGGCACGTACAGGCGCGCATAGCCCGCCACGTCGGCGCCCGCGAGCACGCCCGGCACCGGTCCGATCGCCGCCGTGACGGCGCCGCCGCCCAGCGCGGCGCGCACCGCGTTCGCGTCGTTGAGGATCAGATGCGCCGCCGGGATGGTGGCGGTGAGCGTCGGATCGTCGGCCATCGTCAACGGCGCGTTCGGATTGGCCGAAGTGGCGACGTTGCCGATGATCACGGCGATGGCGCCCGCGTTCTGCGCATTGACCGTCTTCAGCTCGAAGCCGCAGGACGGCGCCGGCGCCGGCGGGCCGCCGCGGTTGATGAAGGCGATCTTGCCGGTCAGGCTGCCGGCCGGCAGCGGCTCGCAGGCGTCCGCGGTGTCCGGGCCGGCGCCGTCGTTGGCCAGGACCAGCGAGCCGGAGAAGTTCGCGGCGCTGGGGACCGGGCCGAAGGCGGCGGTGCTGTAGTCGTAGTTCGCGGTCAGCGCGCCGCTCATGCGCAGCGCGATCTTCTCGTCCAGCACCAGCGGCACTTCGGCGGTGGTCGTCGGGCCTTGGAACACGACGTTGTTGCCGATCAGCGCGGCGCGGCGGCCGGCGTCGTCCATCTCGTACCAGCCTTTGTGCGAGACGTTGTCGTAGGCGAACATCGAGAAGATGTCGGGCAGGCCGGCCAGCGGCGCGCCGGTGCTGACGTTGCCGAAGCCCGAGAAACCCAAGCCGTGCGCGATTTCGTGCATCACGGTGTCGAGGAAGCTGGTCAAGCCGGCCGGCGTGTTGCCGTCCAAGCCGTAATACCAGCCCGAACCCGCGCCGCCGCAAGGCGTGCCGTCCGGATTGGTCTTGCCCCAGGACGAGTTGAACTGGCTGATGATGTCGACGCGGCCGGCGTTCGCCGTGCCTTCGTCGAGGTCGCGTCCGATCAGCGCATCGGCGAGCGCGCCGTGGAAGATCGTCTGCGGCAAACCGTCGCCGGACAGGATGTAGAGCGGATTGGCGCGCGCCGAACCCAGCACTTGGCGGGTCGGGATGCACTGCAGCGGCGCGAAGCTCGCTTGCACGCGGATCTGCGCCGGGCTTTCCAGCACCGCGCCCCACATGTCGGCGGCGTATTGGTAGACGATGCGGCGCTGTTCGCCGATGGTGGTGCCGGGGTTGCCGCCGGCCGGGGCGAGCGGCGTCGGATCGTTCAAGCCTTGGTTGGCCGGATCGGCGTTGACCGGAACGATTTCCGCGGCTTGGGCCGCGCCGAAGCAGGCCAGCGCGAGCAAGGAAGCGAGCAGGGTCTTCTTCATGGTCATTCCTTCGCCTCCGTCGCCGCCGGGGCCTTGGATTCGGGCGCGCCGGCCATTTCTTCGACGATGCGCGCACTGCCATCGGGGTTGCGCACCTGCACCAGGTACACGGTGCGGTCTTCGGGCAATTCCATCGAGATGATGCCGTTCTCGACGTAGCGCTTGGTCGCCAGCGCCTGCTGCTCGTTCTTCGGCGACACGTGCGGCTTGGCCTTGGAACTCGCCGCGCCCAACACGAACGGCGTCAGCCGTACTTCCTTGGCATTGTTCGGCGCCTCCGCGGCATTCGCCGCGAAACAGGTGCCGATGATCAAACCGGGCAGCAAAGCCCGGCTTGCGATTGAACGCATCCTCATAAGGTGAATCCCCCGATTGATGTGATGACGTTTGCCCGGCGCGACGCGAGTGCGGCGACGGACAGCGACGAAGTTCGCGGACGGGAACGTGCGCAGGCTTCGCACCCGAGTCTGCAATGGGGTTCGCGTGAAAAACAAGTGCGTGCGCGCTCGCGTTCGCGGCGCGCGCGGCGGACGCGCGATCGCGCCGAAGCGTTCGCACGCGGATGGAACGGCGATGGAAACGGGCGCGCGGCGCGTCAACGAACCGCAGGCCGAGCTTGCGGTATACGGGCTAAGTGTCGGCGCCGGTTGGGCGATACGGCCGGGAATTGCTGCGAACGCACATGGAATCGCGCGGGCCTGAGAACCGCGACCGGCCTCCGTATTTCAGAAGAATCCCATCAAGAAATTTTTGTGACCCCCGTTCCAAACCGAGCCGATCCGTCCTAAGGTATGGGCTGGCCGGTGCCTGGGGGGGCGCGCTGCGCTCTCCCCCATTCCGCGTTTCGCGCGGTGCCGGTCGCTCACGGACATCCAGGGGGATCCGAATGACACGCAACACCCACACTGCGCTCGCCGCGGCGATCGCAGCCTGCCTTTATCTCGCTTCTTCCGCGCCGGCGCACGCCGGCAACGTCTGCGTGCAGGACGACGGCACGAGCAACGTGATCAACGACACCGCATCCGGCACCGAGGCGTTCGGTTGCGGCATTTTGAACTCCGCTTCCGGCGATTTCAGTTCCGCGATCGGCTACGTCAACACCGCCATCGGCGCCAACAGCAGCGCGGTCGGCAATTTGAACTACGCCGAAGGCGACGGCAGCAACGCGTTCGGCGACGGCAACGACGTGTTCGGCGCGAACGGCAACGCGTTCGGCGGCGACAACGCGATCGACGGCGACAACGCCACCGCGGTCGGCAACAACAACGCGGCGGTCGGCGCGAACAGTTTCGCGGCCGGCAGCGGCAGCCAGGCGATCGGCAACGACACGGTCGCGATCGGCAACGGCGCGGTCGCCGGCGGCGACGGCAGCTTCGCCGCCGGTTTCGGCGCGGACGCGTCGGCGCTGGGCGCCGTCGCGGTGGGCGTGGACAGCGAAGCCTCGGCCGATGGCGCGGCGGCGTTCGGCATGGGCGCCGTCGCGAGCGGCGCGGGCGCGGTGGCCGCGGGCGCCAACAGCCGCGCAGCCAACGATCTGGCTTCCGCCTACGGCACCGATGCGCTCGCCGACGGCGTCGCCGGTACGGCGATCGGCACGGGCAGCCGCGCGCAGGGCGACAACAGCGTCGCGCTCGGCGCGAATGCGACCGCACGCGGCGCCAACAGCCTGGCGATCGGCGCCGGCGCCAGCGTCAGCCAACTCGACGCCAACGCGGTCGCCTTGGGCGCCGGTTCGATGACCACGCGTTCCAACGAGTTCTCGATCGGCAGCGCCGGCAACGAGCGCACGCTCGCCAACGTCGCCGCCGGCACGCTGGGCACCGATGCGGTCAATCTCGACCAGTTGAACGCGGCCGCGGCGGACGCATCGCGCTACTTCAAGGCGAACGGCCTGAACGACGGCAGCGACGATGCGGTCGCCAGCGGCACCGGCAGCACCGCCGCGGGCGTCGGCGCGCAAGCCATCGGCGCGGACAGCACCGCGGTCGGCGCACAGAGCGTGGCCAACGGCAGCGGCTCGACCGCGGTCGGTTTCGTCAACACCGCGGACGGCATCGACAGCAGCGCGGTGGGCAATTTCAACTCGGCCGGCGGCGACGGCAGCAACGCCATCGGCCGGCTCAACAACGCTTTCGGCACCAACAGCAACGCGCTCGGCGGCGACAACACCGCCGACGGCGACGACGCCAACGCCATCGGCAGCTTGAACGTGGCCGGCGGCGCGAGCGCCAGCGCGATCGGCGCGTCCAACATCGCCGGCGGCGATTTCGCCAACGCGATCGGCCAGGGCAACGAAGCCGGCGGTTTCTCCAGCAACGCCTTCGGCACCGGCAACCAAGCTGGCGGCGACTTGTCCAGCGCGTTCGGCAACGGCAACACCGCGACCGGCGTCGGCAGCATGGCGCTGGGCGGCAACAACACGGCCGGCGCCGACGGCGCGTTCGTGGTCGGCAACGGCAGCAGCGCCAGCGGCGCGGAAACGTTCGCCATCGGCGCGCGCACCGTCGCTTCGGGCGAACAGGATTTCGCGATCGGCAACGACGCCGCCGCGACCGGCACCTGGAGCATGGCGGTCGGCGGTTTCGCCCACGCCACCGCGTTCGGCGCGATGGCGGTGGGCTTCAACGCCTTGAGCGACGGCGAGAGCGCCTTGGCTTTGGGCTTGCAAGCGCATGCGCAGGGCCGGTTTTCGCTGGCGGCCGGTTCCGCGGCCACGGCGTCGGGCGTTTCTTCGGCGGCGATCGGCGATACGGCCAATGCCGGCGGCGCGCAATCGCTCGCGGCCGGCAACGAAGCCAACGCTTCCGGCACGCGCGACACCGCGATCGGCTATCAAGCGGCGGCTTCGGGCGGCAACAGCAACGCGATCGGCAGCGGCGCGACGGCATCGGCCGCCGACGCGGTCGCGCTGGGCACGGGCGCGCAGGCGACCACGGCAGGCGGCGTCGCGCTCGGCAACGGTGCCGTCGCCAACCGCGGCAATGCGATTTCCGTCGGCGCCGTCGGCGCAGAACGGCAGATCACGAACGTGGCCGCAGGCACCGTCGGCACCGATGCGGTGAATCTGGATCAGTTGAACGCGGCCGCCGCCGACGCTTCGCGCTATTTCAAGGCGAACGGTTTGAACGACGGCAGCGACGACGCCGTCGCCAGCGGCACCGGCAGCATGGCCGCGGGCGTGGCGAGCCAGGCCCTCGGCGCCGACGCCACCGCGGTCGGCGCGGCCAACGTCGCCAGCGGCGACGGCTCGACCGCGGTCGGCTTCGTCAACACCGCCAGCGGCACCGACAGCAGCGCGATCGGCAATTTCAACGACGCCAGCGGCGACGGCAGCAACGCCTTCGGCCGCAACAACGTGGCGTCGGGCCTGAACGCCAACGCCTTCGGCGGCGACAACGTCGCCGACGGCGACGGCGCTTCGGCGTTCGGCAACAGCAACACCGCCAGCGGCGAAGACAGTTTCGCGCTGGGCAGCAAGAGCACCGCCAGCGGCGCCCGCAGCTACGCTTTCGGCGACGCCGCCATTGCCACCGCAGACGACAGCATGGCATTGGGCAACGGCTCGGTCGCCGACCGCGCCAACACGATCTCGGTCGGCGCCGCGGGCGCGGAGCGGCAGATCACCAACGTCGCCGCGGGCGTGCAGGACACCGACGCGGTCAATGTCGCGCAGTTGAACGCCGTTGCGGCCACCGCGGTCGGCACCAACCGCTACTTCAAGGCCAACGGCTTGAACGACGGCAGCGACGACGCGGTCGCCAGCGGCGCCGGCAGTCTGGCGGCCGGCGTGGCCAGCCAAGCCGGCGGCACCGATGCCACCGCGGTGGGCGCTTCGAACGTGGCCTCGGGCAACGCTTCGACGGCGATCGGCTTCGTCAACACCGCCAGCGGCACGGACGCCAGCGCGATCGGCAATTTCAACGACGCCAGCGGCGACGGCAGCAACGCCTTCGGCCGCAACAACGTCACGTCCGGCGCCAACGCCAATGCCTTCGGCGGCGACAATACGGTGGACGGCGATAACGCTTCGGCGCTCGGCAACGGCAATACGGTCAGCGGCGCGGACAGCGTGGCGGTCGGCAACGGGGCGAACGTGAGTGCGGTCGGCAGCGTGGCGCTCGGCAACGGTTCGGTGGGCGATCGCGACAACACCGTGTCGATCGGCGCCGCGGGCGCGGAACGGCAGTTGGTGAACCTCGCCGCGGGCGTGCAGGACACCGATGCGGTCAACGTCGGCCAGCTGCATCCGTTCGCGACCGCGTTAGGCGGCGGCGCCAGCTTCGCCGGCGGCGTGTTCGTGCCGCCGACGTACGCGATCCAGGGTTCGAACTACAACGACGTCGCTTCGGCGTTCGCGGCGGTCGACGGCAGCTTGACCGACCTGTACACGCAGGTCGCGAACATCCCGGCCGGACCGCAAGGCCCGCAGGGACCGCAAGGACCGACCGGTCCCACCGGGCCGACGGGACCGCAGGGACCCCAAGGTCCGCAGGGCCCGCAAGGCACGAGCGATCCGAACGCGGTGAAGTACGACTCGGCGGCGCAGGACCACCTCACCCTGGCCGGCGCCAACGGCACCCGCGTTTCCAACGTCGCCGACGCGACCGCGGCGACCGACGCGACCAACCTGCGCCAAGTGCAGGCCGGGGATGCGGCGACGCTGCGTTCGGCCAACACCTACACCGACCAGAAGTTCGCTTCGATGACGCTCGAGTTCGGCAATTTCCGCGCCGAAGTCGACGACCGCTTCGACCGCCAGGACAAGCGCATCAGCCAAGTCGGCGCGATGGGCGCGGCGATGGCGAACATGACGGCGTCGGCGGCCGGCGTGCGCGCGCCGAACCGGTTCGCGGTGGGCGTGGGCAGTTACAAGGGCGAGAGTTCGATGGCGTTGGGCTACCAGCGCGCGCTGTCGGACAAAGCGGTGATCACCATCGGCGGCGCGTTCAACGGCGACGATACGTCGGTCGGCGCGGGCGCCGCGTTCGGCTGGTAAGGCGGACGTCGCGAGGTTTCCCGCCGACGCCGGGGAAGCGGCGGCGGGAACGGGGTTCGGCTTTGGCCGGACCCCGTTTTTTTGCTGGGTTAAGCCCTCTCCCGCTTGCGGAAGAGGGTTGGGAGAGGGCGCGCGCCTACCCAAGATCGCGACAAACAATCGTTTCTTGCGCGTAAAGACAGATATTGGAAATGCAGGGGTTGACGCGATCGGCTTCACCGCGCGCCCTCTCCCCATCCCTCTCCCGTAAACGGGAGAGGGAGTGATCGCCAGCGGGAGTCGCTTCGCGGAAAAAACGCGGCGCGACTAGGCGCGCCGGTTTCGGAAGCTTGGGTTTATAAAAGGCCGCCGAACATGCTCAGGCGCACGACGGCCACCACGATCACCAAGCCGTTGAGCAGCAAGCCGGTCTTGGCGCGGCCGCGCTTCTCGCGCGAGGTCAAAGCGATGCCGATCGCGGCGATCAGCGCGCCGACGGCGGCGAAGGGAATCAACAGCCAGTTGGTGATGCCGATCACCGGAATCAGCGCCAGCACCATCCACAGCATCGCGACGATGCCCCAGAGCAGACTGATCAGGCCCATTGCGGTTTCCCTCGAGGACGGCGGGGTGCCGTAAAGCGCAGTATGCGGTCGCCCAGCCGTCGTTCAAGGGTCGGACGCGCTGCTTTTGTAGGAGCGGCTTTAGCCGCGAGCTCTTTCCTTTAAATCGCGGCATCGCGGCGGTTTCAGAGAAAAAGCTCGCGGCTAAAGCCGCTCCTACAATAAAGCCGAGGCGGTCAGCCGTGGACGCCGTCGATCTCCACGCACAGCTCGCGCCGGCAGATCGCGGCATGCAGCAGCATATGCGGCACGGCGTCGCCGAACCGGGTTTGCAGCGCCTGCGCGACCGTGGGCAAGTCGTGCGCGTCGCGCACGTACACCTTCAACCGCGTGCCGGCGCCGAAGCGCACGGGCAGGGCCGGCTGGCGCTGCCGCGCCGCGCCGAGCAGGCTGTCGAAATTGGCGAAAGTCTCTTCGAGCTGGGCGAGCAGTTCGCCTTCGTGCTGCGACACGTGGCCGACCACGCTGGCGGTGCCCGACAGCAGCAGCGGTGTGCCGCCCTGGGTCGGCGGCAGCATGGCGCGGGCGAAGCTCGGCGCCTGCGGGCCGTGCTGGCGCGGATAGCGGTAGGCGCTGACTTGGCGCGGGTTCTCCACCGGCGTGCCCGGCGTGCGCGCGGCGAGCCAGTAGATCTGCAGCACGCGGTCGTCGTCGCAGCGTCCGATCGCGGTCGCGGCCGGCAGGCGCGCGGTGTCGAACTCGCCCAGGCCGCGCGCGCGGCCGACGCAGAAGCGGCGGTAGCGTTCGGCGTCGCCGTCGCCGAGCGTGATCGCGTCCAGGTAGTTCCAGATCCGCAGCATGTGCGGATAGCCGCTGTCGCGCACGAACGCGGTCAGGCGCGCGTAGGCATGGGCGGCGGCTTCGACGATCGCGTCCTCGCCCGCGCCGGCATAAGCGCTTTCGTCGACTTCGATCGCGCCGAACTGCAGGTAGCCGTCGCCGCACCAGGCGATTTCGCCGTCGCGACCGCGCTCGATCGGGCGCTGCGCGCGCCAGACTTCGAAAGGCGCGTCGCCGTAAGGCTGCAGCGGCACGCGCAGGTAGCGCGGATCGTCGACGGCCGGTGCGTCGCCGCCGAAGCCGAACACCGCCAAGGTGTCCTCGCCCGCCAGCAGCGCGGCCGGCGTCGTATTCCAGACGTAATCGACCTGCAGCCGCGGCGCGCGCAGAGGCTGGGGCTGCGCGCTCACGGATTGCCCTGTTGCAAGGTGTCGCCGCGCACGTCCACGCCGATCTGGCGCTTGCGCCGCAGCCAGCCGCGGAACGCGCGCGGGGCCATGCTCAGCGCGGTCATCGCGTAGATCGCGCGGAACAGGCGCAGGCGGCGCAGCACCGCGCGGTTGTCGAACACGTCGCCGGCCAGCATCGAGATCACCGCCTGCTCCACTTGCCAGAAATTGCGCGGCTCGTTGAACAACGCTTGCATGACCGGTGTGGTGAAGCGGTAGATGAACCAGGTGAAGTGTTTCAGGCCGCGGCGGATGCGCTTTTCCATGCCGCGCTGCAGCGCGGCTTCGCGCGACGGATCGCGCAACGCGCCGTCGACCACGTCGGCCGCGGTCTCGGCGCTGTTCATGCCCAGGTACACGCCGGAAGAGAACACCGGGTCGACGAAGGCGTAGGCGTCGCCGACCATCACCCAGCCCGGCCCGGTCATCCGGTTGCAGGTGTAGGAGTAGTTGCCGGTCACGTGCACCGGCGCCACGCGCTCGGCTCCCTGCATCCGCGCCCAGACCTGCGGCTCGGATTCCAGGGTCTTCATCAGGAAGGCTTCGTTCTCGCCGCGGCGCTGCTTCAGGTATTCGGGGAAGCAGACCGCGCCCACGCTCATCACGTCCTCGCGCAGCGGGATCAGCCACATCCAGCCGTGGGCGAAGCGCTGCACGGTGATGTTGCCGGCGTCTTCGCCGTCGCGGCGCCGCACGCCCTTGAAGTGGCTGAAGATCGCCGCCGACTGGTGCGCCTGGTTCTTGCGCTTGAGCTTGAACTTGTTGCCGAAGAACGTGTCGCGGCCGCTGGCGTCGACCACGTAGCGCGGCTTGAACGCGAGCTCGTTGCCGTCCGCGTCGCGCGCGTGCGCCAGCGAAGGGCGGCCGTCGGCGCCGAAATCGATGCGCAGCACTTCGACTTTCTCGCGCGCGTCGACGCCGTTGGCGCGCGCGTGCTCGAACAGCAGCTGATCGTATTCCTCGCGCATGACCTGGTAGGCGTACGGGAATTTCGGGTTCAGCGCGCGCTCGAAGCGGAAGGTGTTGTAGTTGACTTCGTCGACCGGGAATTCCGCGCCCGGCTTGTGGATGCCGATCGCCTTCACCTGCTCCAGCACGCCCAGGCGTTCGAGGATGGGCAGGTTCATCGGCAGCAAGGACTCGCCGATGTGGAAACGGGGATGCTGGGATTTCTCCAGCTGAACGACCCGCCAGCCCTTGCGCGCCAGCAGGGTGGCCGCGGTCGAGCCGGCCGGGCCGCCGCCGATCACCAGTACGTCCGTCTCCACAGGGGTTGGGGTCATTCGCGGTAACTGCCTGGCCATGCGATCATTTCGCAGGCGCGAATGATAGCGCGGCCCTTCGCGGCCGCCATCGGACGCGGGCGGAAGGCCGCCGGACGCGGCCCTTAAACCATTCATCCGGAACCGAGCATGCCCACCCAAAGCCACGCCGAGCAAGAACTGGCCCAGCTACTGATCGAAAGCCTGAACCTGGAAGGCGTCGCCGCCGCCGACATCGACCCCGAAGCGCCCTTGTTCGGCAGCGGCCTGGGCCTGGATTCGATCGACGCGCTGGAGCTGGCGCTGGCGATCAGCAAACGCTACGGCTTCCAGCTCAAGTCCGACAGCGAAGAGAACCGGCGCGCGTTCGCGACGCTGCGCGCGCTGGCGGCCCATATCGAACAGCACAAGGTCGCCGCCTGAGCGCGATCGGCCTCCGGTCCCCGGGCGGTGTCGGTTTGATCCTGATCCTCGAAATCGCGTTGGCGCTGGCCTATTCGGTGGTCGCGCACATCGCCAGCGCGCGCCACGACGGGCCGCTGGCCGTGTGCGCGCTGGCGATCCTGTTGCTGATGCTGTTGGCCGCGCCGTTGTCGCAGCGGCGGTTCTGGGCCTGGGCCGCGCTGGCGGCGGGATTGGCAGCGTTGTTGTGGCTGGCGCGGTCGCCCTACGCGCAAGTGCCGATCCTGCTGGTGCCCACGGCGTTCGTCGCGCTGGTCGCGTACTGGTTCGGACGCAGCCTGGTATCCGGCCGCACGCCGCTGATCAGCAAGATCGTGGCCGCGATGGAAGACGAGCCGCCGTCGCCGGAACTGCTGCGCTACACGCGCGGCCTCACCGCCGCCTGGGCGATCGCGTTGGGCGTGCTGGCTTCGCTGAATCTCGGCCTGGCCTTGATCGCGGTGCCGGACGGCTTGCTGGCGCAATTCGGCGCGCATCCGCCGCTGACGGTGACCGAGACGCAATGGTCGTGGTTCGCCAACATCTTCAACTACGGGATCATCGGCGGTTTCTTCGCCGTCGAATTCGCGATCCGCAAGCGCCGTTTCCCCGGCCGCTACCACAATTTCGCCGATTTCCTGCGCCGCCTGCGCGGCCTGGGACCGGCGTTCTGGCGCGATTTCCTGCGTTGAACGGCCGGTCTTGCGGCGTTCATGCCGGCCGACCATGCTTGTAGCCATGGATTTCCGCGTTCCCGCCGACCACCCGAGCCTGCCGGGCCATTTTCCGGGCCGGCCGGTCGTGCCCGGCGTGGTCTTGCTCGACCGGGTGCTGGAAGCGATCGAAGCCGAAGGCGCGCCAGTCGGCGCGCTGCGTTTGCCGCAAGCCAAATTCCTGCGCCCGCTGCTGCCCGAGGAAACGGCGCGGATCGAACTGCAAACGCAGGAGCGGCGCTGGCGGTTCCGGATATTCCGCGGCGACGAATTGATCGCCAGCGGCGAGGTCGCTGCGGAGTGAGCACGGCCTGGCGGCAGCGCCCCGAAGGCGGCGGACAGTTCGCGATCCGCTTGATCCGCGGCTTCAGCCGCTATTTCGGCCGCGCGCCGGCGCGTCTGGCGCTGTATCCGATCACGCTGTATTTCCTGATCAAACGCGGCCCGGAACGGCGCGCGTCGCGCGCCTACCTGAGCCGGGCGCTGGGCCGGCCGGCGACGCTGTGGGATGTGGCGCGCCATATCCACACGTTCGCCGCGACCATCCTCGACCGCGTCTTCCTGCTCGGCGATGCGGACATGCGCCGCTTCGATCTGCGGGTCAGCGGCGCGGAGGGCGTGCTGGCGCAAGCCGAGCGCGGACGCGGCGTGCTGCTGATCGGGTCGCATTTGGGCAGCTTCGAAGCGCTGCGCGGGTTGGCGCAGACGCGGCCCGATCTGCAGGTGCGCGTGGTGCTGGACAAAAGCCAGACGCCGGCAATGACGCAATTGTTGGAAGAGCTGAATCCCAAGGTCGCCGCCGAAGTGATCGACGCGTCGCAAGGCGGATTGGGAGTGGCTTTGGCCATCAAGCAAGCGATCGACGCGGGCGCGTTGGTCACTTTGCTGGCCGATCGCGTGTATCCGGGCGAATCGGTGCTGCATGCGCCCTTCATGGGCGATACCGCGGCGTTCCCGTCCTCGCCTTGGCTGATGGCGGCCGCATTGGAGGTGCCGGTCAGCCTGGCGTTCGGGCTGTACCGCGGCGGCAACCGCTACGATTTGACCTTCGAACCCTTCAGCGAAGGCGAGGCGGTGGAGCGGAAGGAACGTGCGCGGGTGCTCAACGCCTGCGCCGCGCGCTACGCGGCCCGCCTGGAACACCATGCGCGTTCGGCGCCCTACAACTGGTTCAACTTCTACGATTTCTGGAAACGCGACGATGACGGCCAACAAGACACCGCAGCTTCGGATGCGGGCAGCAGCGCTGATGCTGTGCGCCGCCGCCTGCGCCAGCAACGCGCCTGAGGCGCTCGCGCAGGCCGCGGACGCGGGCTGGATACTGCAGAAGTTGGCGCGGCCGGCGCCGACGAGCACCGATTTCGTCGAGCTGCGCGATTCCAAGCTGCTCAAGCAGCCGCTGCGCCTGTCCGGCGTGTATTCGCGTCCCGATGCGGACACGCTGGTCCGCGAAGTGCGCGCGCCGTACGCCGAGACCACGACGATCCGCGCCGGCGAAGCGACCATCGCCCGCGCCGGCAAATCGCCGCGCCGCTTCTCGCTGTCGCGCGCGCCGGAACTGGCCGGTCTGCAGGCCAGCTTCGGCGCGCTGCTGTCCGGCGATCGCGCCGCGCTGGAGAAGTTCTACCGCGTCGCCGCGCAAGGCACGCGCCAGCAGTGGACGATGACTTTGGCGCCGAAGGACGCCGCGCTGGCGGCGAAGGTGCGCGACGTCGCCTTGTACGGCCGCGGCGCGGAATTGCGCTGCATCGAAACGCATGCGGCGAACGGCGGCGAAACCCAACGCACTTTGTTGGCCGGCGCCGCGCGCGCCGCGCAAGCCGCGACGGCCTCCGATGCGCTGCAGGTCTTGTGCCGCGGCGACGCGAAATGACGGCGACCGCACGGCGATGAGCGCACGCGCGCGGCTGGCTCTGGCGCTGCTGTGGCTGGCCTTGCTGGGCGTGGCGGGCTGGGCGATCGGCCGGCATCTCGAGCTCAGCGGCGACTTGCGCAAGTTCATGCCAGCGGCGCAAACGCCGGCGCAAAAGCTGTTGATGGACGAGCTGGGCGAAGGCCCCGGATCGCGCTTGTTGCTGATCGGCCTGACCGGCGCCGACGCGCCGTCGCTGGCGGCGCAATCGAACGCGATGCGCGCGCAGCTGGCGGAGAATCCCGCCTTCGCCCTGGTCGCCAACGGCGCCGACGCCGGTTTGGACGCGATTCCGGAACGCTTGCGCCCGTATCGGTATCTGCTGTCGCCGACCTTGGACGCGCAGCGTTTCGATCGGGCCTACCTGCAGCAAGAACTCGAAGCGCGCGTACAGGATCTCGGCTCGCCCGCGGCGGCGCTGATCGAACCGCTGGTTGGCGCCGATCCGACCTTGGAAACCCTGAAGATCGCCGAAGCCTTGCAGCCGGCGCAGGCGCCGCAGCGATTGCACGGCGTCTGGTTCGACCGCGCCGGCCAGCGCGCGCTGCTCGTCGCGCAGACGCGCGCCGCGGGCTTCGATCCGACCGGGCAGCAGGCCGCGGTCGATGCGATCCGCAACGCGTTCGAAAAATCGCGCGCCGAAGCGAAATCGCAATTGCTGTTGACCGGCCCGGGCGCGTTCTCGGTCGAAATCGGCGGCCGCACCCAAAGCGAGGCGCAGTGGATCGGCACGATCGACACGATCGGATTGGTGCTGCTGCTGTGGATCGCCTACCGCAGCTGGAAAACGCCGCTGCTGGGCGTGCTGCCGCTGGCGAGCGCGGGCTTGGCGGGGCTGGGCGCCGTCGCGCTGCTGTTCGACGGCGTGCACGGCATCACCGTCGCGTTCGGCTTCACCCTGATCGGCGTGGTGCAGGATTATCCGATCCACTTGTTCAGCCATCAGCGCCCGGGCTTGTCGCCGCGCGCCAACGCGCGCGCGCTGTGGCCGACATTGGCCACCGGCGTGGCCTCGACCTGCATCGCCTACGTCACTTTCCTGTTTTCGGGCGTCGACGGATTGAAGCAGTTGGCGGTGTTCACGATCGCGGGCTTGGCGACCGCTGCGTTGACGACGCGCTTCCTGTTGCCGGCCTTGATCGATCCCGCCCCGCGCGATTTCGCCGATTCGCGTTTGCTGGCGCGGCTATGGGCCAGCGTTGCGCGCTTGCCGCGCCCGCGCTGGTCGTTGGCGGTATTGGCCGGCGCCGCGCTGCTGGCGCTCGCCTTCGCGCCCGGCCCGTTTTGGCAGAACGATTTGGCCAAACTGACGCCGGTGCCGGCCGATGCTTTAGCGCGCGACGCGCAACTGCGCACCGCGCTCGGCGCGCCGGACGTGCGTTACGTGATCGCCGTGCGAGGCGCCGATGCGGAAGCCGCGCTGCAGGCGTCGGAACGGTTGCGGCCGGCGCTCGATCGCCTGGCCGCCGCGAAGACCATCGCCGGCTACGACCTCGCCGCGCGCTATCTGCCCAGCGCCGCGGTCCAAACCGCGCGGCAACGCGCTCTGCCGGAGCCGGCGGCGCTGCGCGAAACGCTCGACGCCGCGGTGGCGGCGAGTCCGTTCCGCAGCGACGCTTTCGAAAGTTTCCTGAGCGATGTCGAAACCGCGCGGCATGCGGCGCCGCTCACCCCGCGAGATCTGGCCGGCACGCCGTTGGCGACCAGCGTCGATGGATTGCTGTTGCGCGGCGGCGATCATGCGACCGCTTTGGTGTCGCTGAGCGGCCTGTCCGATCCCGCGGCCGTGGCCGCCGCCGCGCGTGCGCACGGCGCGCAGCTGCTGGATTTGAAGGACGCTTCTGAGACATTGGTGACGGCTTATCGCGGCCGCGTGCTGGCCGCATTGGCCGCGGCCGCGGTGCTGCTGGTGGCGACGGTGTGGATCGCGCTGCGCACGCCGCGGCGGGTGCTGCGCGTGCTGTTGCCGATGGCGCTGACCACATTGCTGATTCTGGCCGTGCTGCGCGCCTGCGGCGTGGAGCTGACCTTGTTCCATCTGGTGTCGCTGATCCTGGCCGCGGGTTTGGGCCTGGATTACGCGCTGTTCTTCGACCACGCCGGCGACGATTACGCCGACCAGTTGCGCACTTTGCACGCCTTGATCGTCTGCAGCCTGATGACGCTGTTGGTGTTCGCCCTGCTGGCCTGGTCGTCGATTCCGGTGCTGCGCGCGATCGGCAGCACCGTGGCGCTGGGGGTGGCGTTCAATTTCGCGCTGGCGTTGCTGGTTTCCCGGCAGCCGGCGAAAGGCGCGTAGGAGCGTTTTTTGTAGGAGCGGCTTTAGCCGCGAGCTTTTCTCTGAAATCGCCGCAATGCCGCGATTTGAAGGAAAAAGCTCGTGGTTAAAGCCGCTCCTACAAAAGCCGTGGCGCTGAAAAGAAGCGGGCGAAACCGGTATTCTGGCGGCGATGATCGGACGCGACGAAATCCTGGCCCTCATTCCGCACCAAGGCGCGATGTGCCTGTGGAACGAAGTGATCGCTTGGAATGCGGATTCGGTTCGCCTTCGCACGAAAACCCATCGGGACCCCGCCCATCCGCTGCGCTCGCAAGGCCGGCTGCGCGCCGTGCACCTGTGCGAATACGGCGCGCAGGCGATGGCGGTGCACGGAGGCCTGCTGGCGCGCGATTCCGGCGCGGCGGCGAAACCCGGTCTGCTGGTGGCGTTGCGCGGCGTCGAGCTGCGCGTCGCGCGCATCGACGATCTGCCCGGCGATTTGGAGTGCGAAGCTCAGGCGCTCGCGCAAGGCGAGGGCAGCCAGCAGTACGCGTTCCGCATCTTCCATGGCGGCGAAATCATCGCCGAGGGCCGCGCTGCGGTGATGTTCGCGTAGCCCGGGTAAGCGCAGCGCACCCGGGAACACGTCGCGACATGGCCCCGGGTGCGCTGCGCTTACCCGGGCTACGGTACGATGCGCCGATGAATTCCACGCAAAAACGCGCCCTGGTCACCGGCGGCAGCGGCGATCTCGGCGGCGCCATCTGCCGGCGGCTCGCGGCGGCCGGCGCGCATGTGATCGTGCACGCGAACGCCAACCCCGAACGCGCCGAAGCGGTCGCCGCGGACATCGCGGCCGAAGGCGGCAGCGCCGAAGCGGTCGCGTTCGACGTCGCCGACGGCGACGCGACGCGCAGCGCGATCGAAAGCCTGCTGCGCCAAGGGCCGATCCAGATCCTGGTGAACAACGCAGGCATCCACGACGACGCGCCGCTGGCGGGCATGTCGGCAACGCAATGGAAGCGGGTGATCGACGTGTCCCTGCACGGCTTCTTCCACGTCACCCAGCCGCTGCTGCTGCCGATGGCGCGCACGCGCTGGGGCCGCATCGTCAGCGTGTCGTCGGTGGCGGCGGTGCTCGGCAATCGCGGCCAAGCCAACTACGCCGCGGCCAAGGCCGCGCTGCACGGCGCCAGCAAGTCGCTGGCGCGGGAAATGGCTTCGCGCGGCATCACCGTCAACGTGGTCGCGCCGGGGGTGATCGCCGGACGCATGACCGACGCCGTCTTCGGCGAAGAGGCGATCAAGCGGCTCGTGCCCGGCGGCCGCGCCGGCACGCCGGAGGAAGTCGCCGCGCTGGTGAATTTCCTGTGTTCGGCCGACGCCGGCTACATCAACGGCCAAGTGATCGGCATCGACGGCGGAATGAGTTGATGCGGGATACGTAGCCCGGGTGGAGCCGAAGGCGATACCTGTCGCGCGGCGTGTTCCCCGGGTATCGCTGCGCTCCACCCGGGCTACAGGATGAAGCCCGGTTCAGGCGCGCGGCGCGATGATCGCCTCAGGCCAAAATGGAGCCTGCCGCCATGCGTTTTCTCCGCGCTTTCGCCCTTCTCGCGCTGGTACTCGGCGCGGCCGCCTGCGCCAGTTCCCACCTGCTCACCGGCCGGCCGCGGCCGCCGATCGATCCGGCCCAGGTGCGCGTCTATTTCTCCGCGCCCTCCACCGGCTACGAAGAGATCGCGCGCCTGCAGACCGGCAGCGGCGCCTTCACCTACGGCGAGCAGAACAAGATGAATTCGGTGATCGCCAAGCTGCGCAAGGAAGCGGGCAAGCTCGGCGCCAACGGCGTGCTGCTGACCGGCACCGACGACGGCTACGGCGGCAGCAGCGTTGGCGTCGGCGCGGGCGGCGGCCGCATCGGCGGGCGCGGCTTCAGCAGCGGCGGCGTCGGCGTGAGCATTTCCCCCAGCCAGAAGTACGCCTACGGCTTGGCGATCTGGGTCGCGAATCCGCCGCCGCCGCAGCGCCGGTAAGCGCGGTCAGGCGCCGTCGCGCGGCGCGTGCCCGCCGACGGGCGCGGGCGCGCGTCCGGCGAACAGATTCAGCAGCGGCCCAGTCATCACCGTGGTCACGATCGCCATCACCAGCAGCATCGTGAACAGTTCAGGGCCGATCAGGCCCGCGTCCAGTCCAACTTTCATCACGATCAGCTCCATCAGGCCGCGCGCGTTCATCAGCGAACCCGCGGCCAGGCTGTCGCGCCAGCCGTAACCGGCCAGGCGCGCGCCGGCCGCGCCGCCGGCGATCTTGCCCAGCACCGCGACGACCAGGATCAGCAGCAAAGCCCACAAAGCCGGACCGGCGAAAGCGTCGGCGCGCGTGTTCAAACCGGCCAGGGCGAACACGATCGGCATCAGCAGCACGACCGCGATGAATTCCACGCGCTCGCTCAAGTAACGCAGCAGGCGATCGTCGCGCGGCAAACAGGCGCCGAACAGGAAGGCGCCGAACACCGCGTGCAGGCCCAGCCATTCGGTCGCGGCGGCGCAGGCGATGGCGCCGATCAAGATCGCCGCGAGCAGCATCAGCCCGGGCCGCCCGTCCGGCGCATGCTTGCGCAGCAGCGCGGCGTACAGCGGCTTCAACGCGCCGAACACGACCGCGCACAAGACCAGTGCGCCGACCGCGATCTTGACGAAGTCGGCATAGCCGCCGCCGGCCAAGGCCAGCACCAGCGCGAGCATCACCCAGGCGAACACGTCGGCGATCGCCGCAGAACTCAGCGCCAACCGGCCGAGCCCGGTTTGGGTCATGCCGCGGTCCTTGAGGATGCGCGCCATCACCGGGAACGCGGTGATCGACATCGCCGAAGCCATGAACAAGGCGAACGGCCAAAAGCCGACGCCCGCCGGCGCCAGCGTCGGATGCAGCCAAGGCGAAATCGCCAAGCCCAGCGCCATCGGCACCAGCACGCCCAAAACGCCGACCGCGCCGGCCGATTTCAGCTGCGCGCGCACGCCGTCCGGCGCGCGCAGTTCGGCGCCGACCACGAACATGAAAAGCACCAGGCCCAGGTTCGACAGCGCGGTCAATCCCGGCAACGAGTCCTTCGCGAACAGGCTCGCATGGAATTCGGGGAACAAAGCGCCGAACACGATCGGGCCCAGCACGAAACCGGCCGCCATTTCGCCGATCACCGCAGGCTGGCCGAAATGGCGCAGCAGCCAGCCGCAGGCGCGGGCGACGGCGAGGATGATCAGGATTTGCAGGAGTAAGTGGCTGTGCTGCATTAAACGTCCTACTTACCGAAGGCTGGGTAAAACGAGATCGTCATCCCGGCGAAAGCCGGGATCCATTTTTGCCGTTGCTTCTTGTACTGGCGAGCAGCAAAGCAAAATGGGTTCCAGCTTTCGCTGGAACGACGGAGCATCGGACTCAAGCCCGCCGCGCCTGCGCCGGAGCCGCTTCGTACACCGTCCCGAATTCCCCGGTCGGATCGTCGATCAGCGCCGGATGCGCCTGGATGCTGCGATACACCGCCGGCACGCCGCCGCGCTTCAGGCAACCCCAGACGATATGCCAGGTGATGCGGGTGAAATCGCGGACCGGCTTGAAATGGCTGGCGCGGAATTGCTCGCCGCTGTGGACGCTCTTGTAGCGCGATTCGATCGGCACCGACACGCAGCGCGTACCTAGTTGCTGCGCGGCGGAAATCAGGATCTGCGCTTCGAATACGAAATCCTCGCCGGGCACGTCCTGCAGCGCCATCACCTCGGCCGGATAGAAGCGCTGGCCGCTCTGGCTGTCGGCGATGCGGTAGCCGGTGCCCCAAGCCACGCCCCAATCGGCGAATTCGTTGGCCAGGCGGCGGTAGGTCGGCTGCTGCGAACGCTTGCGCAGGCGCGCGCCGATCACGATGCAGCCGGGATGGCGGTTGGCCGCGTCGAGCAAGCGCGGCAGATCGGAGGCGACGTGCTGGCCGTCGCCGTCCATGGTCAGCACGCCGGCGCGGCCCTGGCGCAGCGCTTCGCGGAAGCCGTCGCGCAACGAGGCGCCCTTGCCTTGGCGTTGCGCATGGCGCAACAGCGTCACCGGCAGGTCGGCGATGCGTTCGGCGGTGCCGTCGTCGGAACCGTCGTCGATCACGATCACGTTCGGGCACTGTGCCAACGCGCCTTCCACCACTTCGCGGATCCGCAGCGCTTCGTTCAGCGCGGGAATCACGACGGCGACTTGGTCGCGGTCAAGCATTCGTCCACTCCACCCGCAGCACGCGCCCGGGTCCTGCGTGCAGTATCGCCGAACCCGGCGTATGCGCCGCGTCTAATTGGTCTTTGACCGCAGCCAGCGCGTCGAACAAGGGCAGCATCGGCGCCATCGCATTGGCCGCGGCCATGCGCATCAAGGGTCCCGCGGAGGCCGGCGCTTCGCCCGCGCCGAGCGTCGCTCGCAGGCGCAGCGCGCCGGGGCGCACGGCGTTCGAAAGCACCAGCGCACCGCCGAGCAAACCGCGGCTGTCCCACATCGTGGTCAGCGGTCCGCTCGCAGCGCTGTCGTATGCGGCCAACAACACCGCATCCTCGCCGGCCGCGAGTTGCGCCAGCGCTTCGATCAGGCCTTCGGCGAAGCTGGCGTCCATGGCGGTGATGGCGGTGGTCGGCGCCATGCAGCCGGTGCCGATGGTCCAATAGCCGGCGGCGGCGTTGTGCACGGAATTGTGGAAGCGCGTCGGCGAGACCGCGCGCGGATCCGCGGCCAGGGTCGCGGCCATATAGTCGGTGATGGCGAATTCGCCGTGGGTGGACGCGAACACCGAAGGCAGCGTTTTCGGGTCGCGCTCGGCGTCGTTGCACGCCGCCAGCGCCACTTCCAGCGCCACCGCTACCGTATCCGGCGCGCGCCGGCGTTCGTTCGGCGGCAGCAGTTGCGGCGAAGGCTTGGCGGGCGCGGTTTCGGGCAGGACGCCGCTGCGCGCGTAGTCGCGCGCCGCTTGCCAGGAAGGCAGGCCGTTGCACCAGAAGCCGATGCCTTCGAGGGTAGCGGACAGTGCGGTCACGCCATCACCTTTTCGACGACGCCCGCTTTTTGTAGGAGCGGCTTCAGTCGCGAGCTTTTTCGGTGAGATCGATTTGACGTGCGATAAGAGCTTGCGGCTGAAGCCGCTCCTACATAAGCCAAGGTCGGAAAAACCTCGAATGTCATGCTCATGCCCGCCCGAACACCAGCGAGCAGTTGTTGCCGCCGAAACCGAAGGAATTGTTCATCGCGTAGCGGATCCCGCGTTCGGCGTTGCCGAAGCGGATCTGCGGGCCGTTGTCCGGATCGGGCGTGTCGCTGTTGAGGATGCCGGGCAAGAAGCCGCGTTCCAGGGCGAGCAGGGCGAAGACGGATTCGACGATCCCCGCCGCGCCGAGCGTATGCCCGGTCCAGCCCTTGGTGGAACTGGCGTGCAGCGAGGCGGGGAACAGCGCCGCGACGGCGCGCGCTTCGACCGCGTCGTTGGCCGGCGTCGCGGTGCCGTGCAAGTTCAGATAATCGACTTCGCCTGCGGCTATGCCCGCGCGCGCCAGCGCATCGCGCATCGCCAGGCCCGCGCCCAAGCCTTCAGGATGCGGCGCCGACATATGGTGCGCGTCGCTGGATTCGCCGTAGCCGCGCAGCTGCAGGCCGGCGTCGTCCGCCGCGGCGCGCTCGAGCAGGGCGAATCCGCCGGCTTCGCCCAACGATAAACCGTTGCGCGCGGCGTCGAACGGACGGCAGGGCTGCGCCGCCACCAATTCCAGCGAGTTGAAACCGAACAGCACGCTGCCGCACAAGGTGTCGACGCCGCCGACCACAGCCGCATCGGCCAGGCCCGCTTCGATCAAGCGCGAAGCCTGCGCGAACACTTTCGCGCTGGACGAACAAGCGGTGGCCACGGTCACGCAGGAGCCGCGCAAATCCAGAGCCTGCTGTACGAAACCGCCGAGCGAATGCGGCGTGTGCACTTGCGGACGGGCCAGCTCGTCGGGAAAAGCGCCGTCCTGCAGCCGTTCGTAGGCTTCTTCGGTCGCGCCGATGCTGGCGGTCGAGGTGCCCAGCACCACCGCGACGCGATCGGCGCCGTAGCGCTCGCGCGCCGCCTCGATCGCCTCGATCATCCCGTCCTGCCGCAGGGCCAGCCAGGCCAAGCGGTTGTTGCGGCATTCCCACATCGCCCAAGCCGGCGGCAGGGCTTCGTCTTCCAAGCCGTCGACGCGGCCGATCCAGGTGTCCAGCGGGGCCTTGCCGAAATCGTTGCGGCGCAGGCCGCTGCGGCGTTCGCGCAGAGCGCCGGCCTGAGCTTCGCGCCCGCGGCCCAGCGCGGTGGTGGCGGTGTAGGCGCGGATCGCCAACGGCTTGATGGGACGCACCTGGGACTCCATATCGCTCGGCCGAGGAGTATAGCGAGCGTCGCAAAAGCGTCTCTTCGCCTCTTTAAACTAAACCCGCCGGTCCAGTTTCCGCCCGCATGTCCAGCCGCAACGCCCACCGCCTGTCGCTGTTCCGCGATCCCGACGTGCTCCACGCCGCGGCGATCGGCGCCGCCGCGTGCGCGCTCAGCGCCGGCTTGGTCTATCTGGCTTATTTCGTCCACGTGCTGCGCGTGGCGCGCAACGCGCCTTGCGAACCCGAACGCGGCGAATGCGTGCTGCTGTTCGGCAAGCATTCCCCGCGCGGCGAGATCGACCGCGACTTCGCCCAGCGCGTCGAACGCGCCGCGGAACTGTGGCGCGCGCGGCCGTCGCGCATCTGGGTGTTGCTCGGCGGCGGCCCGCCGGGCGTGGCCAGCGAGGCGGAAGTGGCCCGCGCCGCGTTGCGGGCGCGCGGCATCGCCGCCGACGCGCCGCTGCAATTGGAAGCCGCTTCCCGCGACACCCTGCAGAACCTGCGCAACGCGCGCGAGCTGCTGCCCAAAACCGAGATCCCACGCGTCACTTTGCTCAGCAGCCGCTACCACTTGGCGCGTTGCGCTCTGTTCGCCCGCCAACTCGGTTTCGATTGGGAACTGTGCGCGGCCGAAGCCCGCTGGCGCTGGTCGCCGGCGGCGCTGTGGCGGATCGCCGGCGAAGCGGCCTACGTCTGCTTCGCCGACCTGGGCACGCGCTGGGCGCGGTTGATCGGCTCGCAGCGGATGCTGGCGCGGGTGACCTGAGGCGGGACGTCCGGCAGGGGTCGCCTCCCTCGAAAGCGGGGTAGCATGCCCGTTCCTGCGGCCCGGCCCGACGGCCGCCGCACCGGCTCTGGTAGGGGAACGCATGGCTTCGACGACGATGGGGAAGGCGCGCCTGATCGGCGCGATCGCACTGGGCTTGTTCGCGACCGCCGCGGCGGCGCAGACCAAGACGCTGACCAAAGAAGACTACGCCCGCGCCGAGCGCCAGCTCGGTTACGTCACCGCGTCGCTGGTGGACCACAACGTGGATCCGAAGTGGCTGGACGACGGGAATCTCTGGTACCGCGACCACGACGCCAAGGGCGACCGCTATCTGCGCCTGGACGCGGCCAGCGGCAAGGTCGAACCCGCTTTCGATCACGCCAAGCTCGCCAAGGCGCTGAGCAAGGCCACCGGCAAGCCGGCGAAGGCCGAAAAACTGGCGATCGCCGATTACCGGATCGCGGCCGACGGCCGCTACGACATCACTCTGCGTTCCGGGGAGTACGGTTGCGACCTGAAAGGCGGCGGCAACTGCGTCAAGTCGGCCAAGAAGGCCGGCAAGGACGGCGACGGCGAGCCCAATGTTTCGCCGGACAAGAAGCGCGAAGCCTTCATCCGCGATTGGAACCTGTGGGTGCGCGACGTCGCCACCGGCAAGGAAACCCAGCTGACCCGCGACGGCGTCAAGGACTACGGCTACGCCACCGACAACGCCGGCTGGACCCATAGCGACCGCGCGGTGCTGGTGTGGTCGCCGGATTCGAACAAGATCGCCACCTTTCAGCAGGATCAGCGCAAGACCGGCGAGATGACCCTGGTGCGCACGAAGGTGGGCCATCCCGAAGTCGAGACCTGGAAATATCCGTTGGTCGGCGACAAGGACATCACGATGATCGAGCGCGTGATCATCGACGTGCCGGCCCAGAAAGTGGTGCGGCTGAAGATGCCGCCGGACCAGCACCGCTCCACCCAATGCGACGACGTCAGCTGCTTCGGCGGCTGGGAAGACGTGCAGTGGGCGCCGGACGGCAAGACCCTGGGCTTCGTGTCCAGTTCGCGCGACCACAAGCAGGCCTGGATGCGCGTGGCCGACGCCGACACCGGCGCCGTGCGCGAAGTGTTCAACGAGAAGGCCAAAACCTGGTTCGAGAGCGGCATCGACGCGATCAACTGGCGCTACCTGCCCGACAGCAACGCGGTGCTGTGGTGGAGCCAGCGCAGCAATTGGGGCCATCTGTACCTGTACGACCTGGCCACCGGCAAGCTCAAGAACGCCGTCACCAAGGGCGATTGGAACGTCGCCAACGTGCTGCGCGTGGAAGAGAAATCCAACACGATCTGGTTCGTCGGCACCGGCCGCGAGCCGGGCCGCGACCCTTATTTCAAGCACTTCTACAAGGTCGGCTTCGACGGATCGGGCTTGGCCCTGCTGACGCCTGAGAACGGCGAGCACCGCGTCTCGCTGTCCCCCGACGGCAGCCGCTTCGTCGATAGCTATTCGACCACCACCGAACCGCCGGTGATCGTGTTGCGCGACAGCGCCGACGGCAAGGTGCTGAAGGAAATCGCGCGCGCCGACATCAGCCGCTTGAAGGCGGCGGGCTGGCAGCCGCCGGAAGACTTCACGGTCAAAGCCCGCGACGGCAAGACCGATCTGTACGGCCTGATGTTCAAGCCGACGAATTTCGATCCGTCGAAGAAGTACCCGATCATCAACTACGTGTACCCCGGTCCGCAGGTCGGCTCGGTCGGCCGCCGCGGCTTCACCGATGCGCGTCGCGACAACCAGGCGCTGGCCGAATTGGGCTTCATCGTGGTGTCGATCGACGGCATGGGCACGCCCTACCGTTCCAAGGCGTTCCACGACGCCTATTTCGAGAACATCATCGACAACACCCTGCCGGACCAAGTGGCGGGCATGAAGGAACTGGCCAAGCGCTATCCCTTCATCGACCTGTCGCGCGCCGGCATGTGGGGCCATTCGGGCGGCGGCAACGCCACCGCGACCGCGATGTTCAAGTATCCCGACTTCTTCAAGGTCGGCATCGCCGAGAGCGGCAACCACGACAACCGCAACTACGAAGACGACTGGGCCGAGAAGTGGCAGGGCCTGCTCACCAAGGACAAGAACGGCGTCGACAACTACGAGGCGCACGCCAACCAGAAATACGCCAAGGACCTGAAGGGCCATCTGCTGCTGGCGCACGGCGGCATGGACGACAACGTCCCGCCGTACAACACCTGGCTGGTGGTCGACGCGCTGATCAAGGCGAACAAGGATTTCGACCTGATCCTGTTCCCGAACGCGCGCCACGGCTACGGCGAGGATTCGCTGTACATGACCCGGCGCCGCTGGGACTACTTCGTGCGCCACCTGCTGGGCGCCGAGCCGCCGAAGGAATACGAACTGAAGATGCCGGCGCCCTGAGCGCTGCGTTCAAGCCCTCTCCCGCGGCGCGGGAGAGGGTTGGGTGAGGGGGCGCGGACCCGCCTATGGCGGCGCCGCGATATGGAGAAGCGCCCTTTTTGGGGGAGCGGCTTTAGCCGCGAGCTTTTCCTACAACCGATGCGATCCAGTGAAAGAGCTCGCGGCTAAAGCCGCTCCCACAAAGATCCGAAGCCGAAGCCAAGAGCAGCGGAGCAAGCTCCGCTCTACACAAGCCCGTTCATCGCGGCGGGATTACCTCGGCCCTTGGCCGAACAGATGCTTGCGCTCTTCGTCGCTCAGCGGCGCGCCCGCGTTCGGATTCACCTTGTCGGTCAAGGCATAAGCGCGCTGTACCGCCGGGCGCGCCGCGACGGCCGCATGCCAGCGGCGCAGTTCCGGATACGGTTCCAGATCCAGCGGCGCCTTCTTGTAGGCGTTGATCCAGGGATGGATGGCCATGTCGGCGATGGTGAATTCGCCGGCGGCGACGAACTCGCGTCCGGCCAGGCGCTTGTCGACGACGCCCAGCAGGCGATAGGCCTCTTTCGTATAGCGGTCGATCGCGTACGGAATCTTCTCCGGCGCGTAGACGTTGAAATGCCCGTATTGCCCGGTCATCGGCCCGAGTCCGCCGACCTGCCAGAACAGCCATTCCAGGACTTCGTTGCGCTCGCGCAGGCCGCGCGGCAGGAAACGGCCGGATTTCTCGGCCAAATAGATCAGGATCGCGCCGGATTCGAACACGCTGACCGGCGCGCCGCCGTCGGCGGGCGCGGTGTCGACGATCGCCGGCATCTTGTTGTTCGGCGAAATGGCCAAGTAGTCCGGCTTGAACTGGTCGCCCTTGCCGATGTCGACCGGCTTGACGACGTATTCCAGGCCGGCTTCTTCCAGGAAAATAGGGATTTTGTGGCCGTTCGGCGTGGGCCAGTAATGCAGTTCGATCATGTTCGCGGGCTCGCGTGAGGATGCGAGGACTGTAGCGCGGACCCCGCCGCGCTGCGCGCAATGCTGTGTTGCGCTTGGCAGCGTCATCCCGGGCCGCTACCCTGCGCGTTCCGTCCGCTATCCGGCTGCCGCATGTCCGAAACCCGCTCGCCCCGCCTGAATCCGTTGCCCGCGCTGATCTTCAGCTCGCGCTGGCTGCAGTTGCCGCTGTATCTGGGCCTGATCGTGGCGCAGGGCGTGTACGTGTTCCTGTTCGTCAAGGAACTGTGGCACCTGATCCACGGCGCCAACAGCCTCAACGAGCAGGGCATCATGCTGATCGTGCTGGGTCTGATCGACGTGGTGATGATTTCCAACCTGCTGGTGATGGTGATCGTCGGCGGCTACGAGACTTTCGTGTCGCGGCTGGGCTTGCAGGGCCATCCCGATCAGCCGGAATGGCTCAGCCACGTCAACGCCTCGGTGCTGAAGGTGAAGCTGGCGATGGCGATCATCGGCATCTCTTCGATCCACCTGCTCAAGACCTTCATCGAAGCCGGTTCGCTGGGTTTGCCCGCTTGCGGCTCCGCCGAATACCGGGCGATGAGCGAAGCCACCGGCGCGGTGGTCTCGAACCTGAAGTGCACCACCGCCACGGCGGTCGGGGTGATGTGGCAGACCATCATCCACTGCGTCTTCATCCTGTCGGCGATCGGCATCGCCTACACCGACAAGCTGATGACCAATACCTCGAGCAAGCGCGAGCAGGCCCACGCGCATTGAGCGCGGCTCTTGCTTCTGTGGGAGCGGCTTCAGCCGCGAACTTTTTCATGCCGCCACGGGTGGAAAGAGCTCGCGGCTGAAGCCGCTCCCACAAGAGGAGCTCATTTTTCGCGCTTCAGCGACAGATCGTTGAACTTGCGCCGCTCGATCAATTCGACGACGCGGCCCGACGCGTCGCGCCGGAACAGGAACAGGTTCTTCTCGACGCCGTCGTCCATGAACACATCGCGCGCCAGCGGCAGCAACCGCGTCGCGGGGCGGCCAGGGCGGGTGGTGAAGGACAACCCCTTGCCGTCGCTGGCCACGGTGAACGCGCGTTCGGGCGCATAGCGGTACACGCCGGGATAGTCGTCCAGCTTCAAACCGGCCACGTCCAGCGCCGGCGGCGTGGTCGGCACGGTCACGGTGTGCATCGCCGCCAGCTTCCAACGTCCGTCCTGGCGCACGAACGTGTTCGTCATGCGGTAGAGGATGTGCAGCTTCTGGCCGAATACCGTTTCGTATTCGTCCGCGTCGGCGGTGAAGACGGCCGCATCGCCGTAGGTCTGCGCTTTCGGGTTCAGCAGCTTGATTTCGCCCGATAAGCCCGGTGGCAAGCCGGTGATGCCGTCCACCGCTTCCTGACGTTGCTGGGTGCGGCCGAATTCGTCGATCACGACGGCGTCGTCGGCCAGCGCTGCATCCCAGACTTCCTTCTTTCCGTTCGCCAGCGCGTCCATCAGCGATTGGGTGATGGCGGTGAGTTCTTTCAAGTCGGCGGTGGAAGCGTGCTCGGCGTGCGCACGGGAAGGAATTGCCAGCAACAGGGCGGCCACGAGCGGAAGGAGGTGCAGCGAAGAAGCAGCCATGGCATTTCACTCCGTAGACGGTGGGCGCAAGGTCCTCCAGCGCTCGTAGGCCGGACAGTGCCTATCGTCATTCGGGCGGCCTTAGGCGGGGAGGGCCGCCTCGAGGGCGGGCCGAACCGTCGTTTTGGCGGCTTTTCGCTTTCGTAGAGTCGAGCTTGCTCGACTGCTTTCAGTCAGGCGTCGGAATCCGAAAAAAACAGTCGAGCAGGCTCGACTCTACGGTTCGCCGGACCGGTTGGCCGACGAAACTTGCGGCCCGCGCACCTCGCGCTTGCCCGCGATCGCCTCGCGCAGCCGCTCGCCCGCATCGCCGCGCGAAAACCGCAGTTCGCCATCGATCGTTCGGATCCCGAGCCGGCGATACGCCGTGTCCAGCGAAGGAAAGTCTTCCGAAGCCGCGTAGCGCCGGTAAAGCGGCGCGAACACGGGACGTTTCGCGATCTTGTCCAACGCCGCCGCGAACGCCTCCGGTTCCACCTGCTCGGTGCCGTCGCCCAAGCAACAGCGCGAATATTCGGCCAGTACCGCATCCAGCGAGTCGCCGCGTTCGCGCAATGCCAGGTCCGCTTCCAACCAGAATGCCGCGCCGGCCCAATACACGCGCATGGTGCCGCCGCGACGGATCTGCAGTTCGTCCAGGCGCACGCCGCGGGTGGCTTTGCGGCCGCGCTGGAAACCGCCGTCGAGTCGGCGCCAGGCGTCGTCGCCGTCGAGCAGGCCGACGCGGGCGCGCAGCACGTTCTGGTAGTAGCTGGCCAGGCCTTCGGCCATCCAGCGTCCCGACGATCCCAGATACGGATGGAACAGGTGCGAAAGCTCGTGCACCGCCGTCCAGTCCGCACGCAGTTCGTCGAGCGTGGCGTTCTCGCGCACGAACAGCAGCACCGATACGCCACCGCTGCGCAGGGTTTGGCCCCAAGGCACGGGGCTGTCGTCGTCGCTGGACACCTGCTTCACCCGCACCTGCGCCGTGCGCAAAGGAAAACGCCCGAAAACGGTCAGCGGCGCGGTCGCGGTCTCGGCGATCCAGCGCTGCAGCATCGCCGCGCGCTCGCGGTCGGCCACCTCCACCACTTCGACCCGCAATTCGCTGTCGCCCGCGCGCAGCGTGCGCTCGTCCGCCGCCTGCGCCTGCGCGGCGCCGGCGACGAACAGGAGCAGCGGGAAGAGGCGGGCGGACATGGCCCGGCATTGGATGCCGGACCGCCGCTAAGGTTCCGTGAACGCGGCTCGCGTAAAATACCGGCATGGATGTTTCTTATTTGCTGGACGGCCTCAACCCCGCCCAACGCGAGGCCGTCACCGCACCGCCCGGCCACTACCTGGTCCTGGCCGGCGCCGGTTCCGGCAAGACCCGGGTCCTGACCCACCGCATCGCCTGGTTGAACGAGGTCCACCGGGTGCCGGCGCACGGCATCTTCGCGGTCACCTTCACCAACAAGGCCGCCGGCGAGATGCGCGCGCGCGCCGACGCGCTGCTGCGCAACGGCAGCCGCGGTTTGTGGATCGGCACGTTCCACGGCCTCGCCCATCGCCTGTTGCGCTTGCACTGGGCGGACGCGAAATTGCCGGAAGGCTTCCAAGTGCTGGACAGCGACGACCAGCTGCGCCTAGTCAAGCGCGTCGTGCAGCAGCTGGAATTGGACGAAGCCCGCTTCCCGCCGCGCCAGATCGCTTGGTGGATCAACGCGCAGAAAGACGAAGGCCGCCGCCCGCAGCACATCCAGCAAGGCGCGGACGAGTGGGGCGACGTGATGCTGCGCTGCTACGCGCTGTACCAGGAGCGTTGCGACCGCGCGGGCCTGGTCGACTTCGCCGAATTGCTGCTGCGCGCGCACGAACTGCTGCGCGACCAGCCGGCGTTGCTGGCGCACTACCGCCAGCGCTTCGGCGAATTGCTGATCGACGAATTCCAGGACACCAACAGCATCCAGTACGCTTTCGTGCGCGTGCTGGCCGGCGACACCGGCCGCGTGTTCGTAGTGGGCGACGACGACCAGGCCATTTACGGCTGGCGCGGCGCGAAAGTGGAGAACGTGCAGAAATTCCTGCACGACTATCCCGGCGCGCAGACCTTTCGCCTGGAGCAGAACTACCGCTCCAGCGCGAACATCCTGGACGCTGCCAACGCGGTGATCGCGCACAACCCGGCGCGGCTGGGCAAGAAGCTGTGGACCGACAGCGGCGAAGGCGAGCCGGTCGACCTGTACGCGGCCTACAACGAGATCGACGAGGCGCGCTTCGCGATCGAACGCATCCGCCAGTGGGTCCGCGACGGCGGCAGCTACGGCGATTGCGCGGTCCTGTACCGCAGCAACGCCCAGTCGCGCGCGTTCGAAGAGAATCTGCTGGCCGAACAGATCCCGTACCGCGTCTACGGCGGCGTGCGCTTCTTTGAGCGCGCCGAAATCAAGGACACCCTGGCCTATCTGCGCCTGGTCGCCAACCGCGACGACGACGCGGCCTTCGAGCGCGCGGTCAACACGCCGGCGCGCGGCATCGGCGAGCGAACGCTGGACGAAGTGCGGCGCCGCGCGCGCACCGACGCCGTATCCCTGTGGGAGGCGGCGCTGCGGGTCAATCGCGAAAACGTTTTGAACGCGCGCGCGCGCAACGCTTTGGCCGGTTTCCAGCAGTTGATCGACGCGCTGTCCGGCGAGGTCGCCGAACTGAGCCTGCAGGACAAGATCGACCACGTGCTGATGCGTTCCGGCTTGCGCATGCATTACGCCAACGAATCGAAGGGCCAGCTCGATTCGCGCACCGACAACCTGGACGAACTGGTCTCGGTCGCCTCGCGCTTCGTGCGCCGCGACGACGACGAAGAAGCGGCCGACCTGACCGAACTGGTCGCGTTCCTGGCCTATGCCGCGCTGGAAGCGGGCGAGGGCCAGACTCAGGCCGGCGAAGACGGCGTGCAGCTGATGACGCTGCATAGCGCCAAAGGCCTGGAATTCCCGCTCGTATTCCTGGTCGGCATGGAGGAAGGCCTGTTCCCCAACCAGCGTTCGATCGAAGAAAGCGGACGCTTGGAAGAAGAGCGTCGCCTGGCCTACGTCGGCATCACCCGCGCGCGGCAGAAGCTCATATTGAGCTACGCAGAATCGCGGCGTCTGCACGGCCAGGATATGTACGGCCTGCCTTCGCGCTTCCTGCGCGAAATCCCGCCGTCGCTATTGCACGAAGTGCGCCCGCGCGTGCAGGTCTCGCGCCCGTTCTCGCCCGGCCCGCGTCGCGACTACGGCCACGTCGCACTTCCGGAAGCGGCGCCCGGCATCAAGCTCGGCCAAAACGTGACCCACGCCAAGTTCGGCAGCGGCGTCGTCACCGACATCGAAGGCAGCGGCGCGCATGCGCGCGTGCAGGTGAACTTCGACGAGGCGGGGAGCAAGTGGCTGGTGTTGGCGTACGCCAACTTGCAGGTGGCCTAGCGGCGCTGCGTTAGGAACGCGATCGTCCGCGGGCCGCTCGCATGACGACCGACACTGGCCGATGCGATAGTGGAGGTCCAAGGTCCGTCATTCCGGACCACGAGCCCTTGCGATGACTTCCGAAGCCGCGAACTGCAGCAACCCGGCGCGTCGGCGCCTGCTGGCCGCTTCCTTGCCGGCCAGCCTGATGATGCTGAACTTGGATGCGCTCGCCGGGCCGCAGTATCGGCCCGCGGCCAATGCGCCCGCGGCGCGGCCTCGGCCCAAGCTGACCGATCGCAGCGTGATGCTCGGCGGCGACGGGGTGCCGCGTTCGGCCCAAGACTGGCTCGCGCACCTGCAGCAGCTGGTCGAGCGCACGCCCGATGTGCGCGATGGGTATCTGCACGGCGGCGCGGTGGAGAAGCTGGAAGAGCGTTTCGCGGCGCTGCTCGGCAAGCCGGCGGTGGTGTTCCTGCCGACCGGCACCCTGGCCAACAACCTCGCGGTGCGCGTGCTGTGCGACGAGAACCGGCATGCGTTGGTGCAGCACGACAGCCATCTTTATCTCGACGAGAGCAATGCGGCTTCCACGCTCAACGGGCTGAATCTCGTTCCCTTGGCCAAAGGCCGCGCGTCGCCGACTTTGGAGGAAGTGAAGGGCGCGATCGATCAGGCGGAAAACGGCCCATATCCGCTGAAGGTCGGCGCGATCTCGCTGGAAAGCCCGGTGCGCCGCGCCGACGGCGCGATGGTGCCTTACGACACCGCGCGCGCGATTTCGGAACTGGCGCGGTCCAAGCAGATCGGCATGCACCTAGACGGCGCGCGCATCCTACTCGCCAGCGGCCTGCCGGGCTTCGATCTGAAGGCCTATAGCGCCTTGTTCGATACGGTGTACGTGTCGCTCTACAAATATCTGGGCGCGCCGTTCGGCGCGATCCTGGCCGGCGAGAAGCCGGCGATCGACAAAGTGCGCGACCTGCGCCACATCTTCGGCTCCACCCTCTACCAGGGCTGGCCGGCGGCATTGCCGGCGCTGGACGCCTTGGATGGCTTCGAAACGCGCTTCGCGCAAGCGCGGGGCACGGCGGACAAAGTGTTCGCGGGTTTGAAGGCCGCGGGCGGCTTCACGGTGCGGCCGGTCGAGCATGGCAGCAATATCTTCTTCCTCGACATTTCGCCGAAGCGGGAAAAAGGCCTGCTCGACCGCTTGACTGCGGCCGACATCCATTTGCGCGATCCGCAGAACGGCAAGGTGCAAGTGGATATCAACGAAACCTGGCTGCGGATGGATGCGGATGCGATCGTGAAGGCGTTCGTCGGCAGCTGATGATTTTTCCTCCCCGCTCGCGGGGAGGGTTGCCCGCAGGGCAGGAGAGGGGCGCGAAGCGTAGCGAGCGTGCTCTGCTTTGCGCTAAAAGCCGAACCCTCTCTCTGGCGCTTCGCGCCTGTCTCTCTCCCGTAAAAGGGAGAGAGGCAATGCCGCTCAGCCGAGTGCGGACAGACGTCTTTGCAAAAAACGCCGCTCCGGTTCCTGTTTCGCATGGTCCAACGCGCGGTGGTAGGCATCGCGCGCTTCGTCGTTGCGGCCCAGACGCCGGCATAGATCGGCTTTCGCCGCATGGGCGAAGTGATAGTCGGCCAGATCGCCGCGCGCCAGCAACGCTTCGATCAGGGTCAAGCCCGCGGCCGGTCCGTCGCGCATGGCCACGGCGGCGGCGCGATTGAGTTCGACCACCGGCGACGGCGCGCCGTCGAGCAAGGCGTCGTACAAGGCGACGATTTGCGCCCAGTCGGTCCGCGCGGCGGTGGCGGCTTCGGCGTGCACCGCGGCGATCGCGGCTTGCAGCGTGTAGGCGCCGAACCGCCCGGAAGACAGCGCGCGCTGCACCAGCACCGTGCCTTCGGCGATCTGTTCGCGATTCCACAGCGAACGATCCTGGTCGTCGAGCAGCACCAGATCGCCGTCCGCGCTGGCGCGCGCGGCGCGGCGCGATTCGTGCAGCAGCATCAGCGCAAGCAATCCGGCCGCCTCGGGTTCGGGCAACAGCCCCAGCAGCAGACGGCCCAGGCGGATCGCTTCGCTCGACAGATCGTGGCGCGTGAGCTGCGCGCCGGAAGAGGCGGAATAGCCTTCGTTGAACACCAGATACACCACGTGCAGCACGGTCTGCAGTCGCTGCGGCAGATCCTGACGCGCGGGCACTTGATAGGGGATGTTGGCACCGCGGATCTTGGCCTTGGCGCGGACGATGCGCTGGGCGATGGTCGAGGGCGAAGTCAGGAACGCATGCGCGATTTCCTCGGTGGTCAGCCCGCAGACTTCGCGCAAGGTCAACGCGATCTGCGCATCGGCCGCCAGCGTCGGATGGCAGCAAGTGAAGATCAACCGCAATTGGTCGTCTTCGACGGCTTGGTCGTCGAGCATCGAAGGATCCTCCGATTCGGCGTACAGCCGCTCGGCGATTTCGGTGAGGGAAGCGTCGAAGCGGGCGCGCTTGCGCAGTCCGTCGATCACCTTGAAGCGCCCGGCCGAGACCAGCCAGGCGCGCGGATTGTCGGGTACGCCGTCGCGCGGCCATTGCGCGATCGCGGCGGCGAAGGCGTCGTGCAAGGCCTCTTCAGCCAAGTCGAAATCGCCCAGCACGCGGATCAAGGTCGCCAGCACGCGCCGCGATTCCTCGCGGTAGACGCGATCGACCTCCAGGCGCGCCGCCTGCGCATCCATGGCGTTCAAGGGAACTCGGCCACCGGACGCACTTCCACGCATCCCCAGCGCGCGCCGGGGATGCGCGCGGCGATCGCGAGGGCCTCGTCCATGCCGCCGGCTTCGATCAGGTAATAGCCGCCCAGCTGTTCCTTGGTTTCGGCGAAGGGGCCATCGGTGATCGAGACGCGGCCGTCGCGCACGCGCACGGTGCGCGCCGCGGCGGTTTCTTGCAGGCGATTGCTGCCCACATAGTTCGCGCTGGTCTTGACGTCGGTGGTGAACTCGGCGAAATGGGCGATGCAACTGTCCATTTCCGCGGCGGGCATTCGCGCCCATTGCTTCTCGTCGCCGTAGATCAAGCAGAGATATTTCATGTTCGTTCCTCGAAAAGGTCAGGCCGCGCGGCCGAGCGCCGCGTCCGTCGGCAAGGGACGCACTTCCAGGCAGCCGTTGTACGCCCCGGGATGGGCGGACACCAGGCGGATCGCTTCGTTGAGATCGCGGGCTTCGATGACGATGAATCCGCCCAATTGCTCCTTCGTTTCGGCGTAGGGGCCGTCGGTCGCGAGCAAACGGCCATTGCGGATGCGCAGGCTGGTCGCGGCGCTCGCGGGCGGCAAGCGCATCGCCCCGAGCAGCCGGCCGTTCTGGCGCAAAGCGTCGGCGTGGGCATTGCACGCCTCCGTCAGCGTCTGGGCGCGGTCGGGATCGAGCGCGGCCAGGGCTTCGGCGTCGTTGTAGATCAGCACCAGGTATTTCATGGCGAACTCCTATCGTCGCGCCGAACTCGGATCAGCAGAATTCGGCGACCGGCCGCACTTCGACGCAGCCCAGCCGGCCGGCGGGAATGTCCGATGCGATCCGGAGCGCATCGTCCAGATCCTGCGCTTCGATCAGCACGAATCCGCCCAATTGCTCCTTGGTCTCGGCGAAGGGTCCGTCGGTCGCGGAGACGCGGCCTTCGCGATGGCGAAGCGTGGTGGCCATCGCCACCGGCTGCAGCGGATGCGAGGCGATCAGGCGCCCGTCTTCCTGTAAGGCCCGCTCGAACGCCTCGGAATCGCGGATGCAGGCCTGGCCGGCCTCCGCGGACAGGGTTTCGAGCCGTTTTTCGTCGAAATAGATCAGGCAGAGGTACTTCATGAACATTCCTTCCGGCAGGGGTCATGAAGTCGTCGCTCGGGGAGGGGCGGAATCGACATCGCAGCCTCCGCCTCTCCCCTTGGGGCGAGACTGCACTGCTTACGCGCCATGGCGCGCGTGTGCAGTTGAGCGCTCGCGCCGTTGGCGCGGGCTGGGGCGCGAAGCGAGGGTTGGGGTGAGGGTTCGGAGTACGACGCAGTTCCAGCTAGCGTCGCTTCGCCGTACCCTCATCCGCCCTTCGGCCACCACAACGCCGGTTAATCGCGGATCTTGAACCCGAGGTTCTCGTCCAAAGACCCATCCGACTTGAGCAGCGCGTGGCGCTTGCCGCTGCGGTCCACGACTACGGGAATAGGGTCCTGGAACATCGGCCGACGCACGAAGCGCAGCGTCCACTGGAATTGCTCCAGCGTTTCCAATGCGGCCAATTGCTGCGGCGTCAGACCGGCGCGCAGAGCGGCGGAGTCGGCATCGCCGGGGCGGCGGCGTTCGCGTCCGAACATGGGTCGGCCCGTCGGAGAGACGGGCGCAGTGTGGCCAACCACGGCGTTATGGGGTGTGAAAGCCGTCGCAAAATCCCCTCCTCTGTGGGAGCGGCTTTAGCCGCGAGCTCTTCGGTCGGTCGCGATGAACAAAACTCGCGGCTAAAGCCGCTCCCACAGGAGGGCCGCTCACGCGGCGTCGTGGAAGATCACGCCCAGGGTGTGGCGCGCGCCGGCGCGTACGCGGCTCACGCCGTGCCGCAGATTGACCCGGTAGACGCCGCGCGCGCCTTGCACGGGCCGATGCTGCACCGCGAACGCGACGCCGTCGCCCTGCGCCAGCGGCACCACTTCGGCGCGCGACTGCATGCGCGGTCGCTGTTCGGTCAGGACGAATTCGCCGCCGTGGAAATCCGCGCCGGGACGCGACAGCAGGATTGCGACCTGCAGCGGAAACACGTGCTCGCCGTACAGATCTTGATGCAGGCAGTTGTAGTCGCCCTCGCCGTAGCGCAGCAGCAGCGGCGTCGGCCGGCGCTGGCCGGCCGCGTGGCAGCGGTCTACGAAATCGGCGTGCCGTTGCGGATAACGCGCATCGACGCCCATCGCTTCGTTCCATCGATTGGCGATCGGCGCCAGGCGCGGATACAGGTGTTCGCGCAGCGCGGCCACGGTCGCGGGCAGCGGATAGGCGAAATACTGGTATTCGCCGCGGCCGAAGCCGTGGCGGGCCATGACGATGCGGCTGCGGAACAGGGCCGCATCGTCGTACACGGCGGAGAGCGACGCGCATTCTTCCGCCGTCAGCAAGTTCGGCAGGACCGCGTTTCCGCCCGCGTCCAGCGCATCGCCGATCCCGTTCCAATCCAGGCCGGCGATGCGCGCGGCGAGCTCGGGCGCCGCGGCGCCGGACCTGCGCAGCGGCGCGACGCTCACGCCTGCGCCTCGCGCGCGAGCAGGGCGCGTTTGCGCGCGACGCCCCAGCGATAGCCCGACAGCGAGCCGTCGCTCTTGATCACGCGATGGCAAGGGATGGCCACGGCGAGCGGATTGGCCGCGCAAGCCTGCGCCACTTCGCGCGCCGCGCGCGGTTCGCCGATCCGGCGCGCGATGTCGCCGTAGCTGGCGGTAGCGCCGGCGGGGATGTCGCGCAGGGCGTTCCAAACGCGTCGCTGGAAATCGTCGCCGTGCGCGTCCAGCGGCAGATCCAGGCCGCGTTGCGGCCGGTTGACGAAGCCGGCGATCGCGGCGAGTTCGAGTTCCAGGCCTACCTCGTCGCTGAGCAAGTCGGCATCGGGAAAGCGCGAGCGCAGGTCGGCGAGCAGGCTTTCGCCGTCGCGGCCTGGCAGGATCGCGCAAATGCCGCGTTCGCTGCGCGCGACCAGCAACCGGCCCATCGCAGAAGGGCCGATCGCGTAACGGATGCGTTCGCGCCCGGCGGAATCGGCCGCTGCTGCGAAGCGCTCGGGCTTGCAGCGCTTGCACGGCCGGAAGCCGGCGCGTTCGGCGTCGGCGGTACTGGCGTGGAAACGGACGTTTTCCGGCCGGGCCAGGCGCGCCGCGCAGGAAGGCTTGCAGTACACGCCTGTGCTGGCGACGGAATAATAGAAACGGCCATCGGCGGCCTTGTTGCGGGAAACGACGTCTTGCCAGCGCGGGTCCTGCGATGTGGCACGGGCGGCGTCGTTGCGCGAAATGGAAGTAGCGATGGTGTTCATGTTGCGCTCCTTTTTCGGGATGAGCGCAATGTATCGCCGGGCTTTGGGAGGAAATATCCGCGTCTTGCTCACCCTCACCCAACCCTCTCCCGCTTCGCAGGAGAGGGCTCGAGCTTACGGCTCCGCGGCGATTTCCGTTTTCAGGAAATCCAGGGTTTGCTCCAGTATCCGCACGGTGGCGTCGTCCGGATTGCGCACTTCGAAGGCATGCAGGCCGTTGGGCTGGCGCAGCACGCTTACCCGCGCGCCCGCCTGCCGCGCCGCGGCGGCGAATGCGGGAGCGCTCTGGTCGGGCACCACTTCGTCGCGCCCGGCGCGCACCACCAGGATCGGCAACCCCGCGACATCGGCGCCGGCGAGCGCTTCCGTCGCCGGCCGCCAATCGCCGTAGAAGCCGGCCAGGCAGCGCGGCCGCAGCGCAGTGTCGCGCAGCGCGTACGGCACCACGGCGGCCACGCCGGCCGAGAACGTGATCACGCACGGGCGCGCGGCGTCGATGCCGTACTCGCTGGCGTGCGCGCGCAGGTGCGCGTAGGCGTCGCCGATCTGCGCGGTATCGCGCAGATGGCCGTCCCAGCCGATGGCGGCGACCGCCGCGCCGGTGCGCGCGACGATCTGGGTGGCCCAACTGCGCATCAGCGGCGCGCCGCGCAAACCCGAAGCGGCCGGCGCGCCGCCGTGGACCAGCAGGATGAGGCGCGGCGCAGCGGCAGACGCCGCGGGGAGGTACAGGTCGTACGCGTAGTCGGCGCTGGCGCCGCGATAGCTGCGCGCGGGAAGTTCGCGCACCGGGCCGGGCGCGCGCAGCGGCAAGGTCTGCATGGCCGCATCGCGCAGGGAAACGGTCGCGGTGCGGGTGGCGCACGCGGCGCAGGCCAGGCAGAGGACGATGGCGGCGAAACGGCACTTCACGTGTCTTCCCCAGCGCCGGCGATGGTCAATCCGGCAGCGCGATCCCGAAATGGAAGGCCTCGATCCGCAGCCCTTCGCGCAGATAAAAAGCGTGCGCATCCTTGCGGTGCGTGCCCGAATCCAATTGCAGTTTCGCGCAACCTTGCCGCCGCGCTTCGTCCTTCAGCCAATCCAGCAGCGCTTTGCCGTAGCCGCGGCTGCGCACGGTTTGATCGGTGACCAGATCGTCGACGTACAAATGCAAGCCGTAGGCCAGGTTCTCGTGCACGCGCCAGCCCGCGTAGGCGCGCGCGGCGCCGCCGTCGTACAGGCCGGTGGCGCGGAACGTGCCTTGCGCCTGGCGCAAGGCTTGTTCGACGAAGCGGTCTTCGTCCAGATGCGGGCGCAATTGCTGCGCGACCGGCCAGATCGTGCGCAGTTCGGCCGCCGTGGTCAGCGGCCGGATTTCGAATTCGCTCATGGGGATCAGAAACTGAAGAGTTTGAAGTACACCGGCGAGATGCCGTCCTTGGTGTTGTCGATCTGGCCGTCGCCGTCCGAATCGATCAAGTAATAGACCGGTCCGCGCGCCGGCGTCACCTTCACCGTGTGCAGGCGGCCGTTCACCCGCCATTCCTCGATGGTGTCGCCGTTGGGTTCGACGCGGACGTTGCTGACGGCGTCGGCCGGAATCGCCGGCGCGCCGCCGCCCATGCTGGCGCAGGCGGGCAACAACAGGACGGCGGCCAGGGCGCCGGTGCGGAACAGGGTGGAGAGGTTCATGGCGCGGCTCCAGCGGTCTCTGGGGCCATTATGCGCCGGCGCCACGTCGGCGGGGCGTGCACATCGCCGGTGCGGCGACGGCGGGCAGGTAGAATCCGGGCATGAAACGACTCGTCCTGATCGATGGCTCCAGCTATCTCTACCGCGCCTTCCACGCGTTGCCGCCGTTGAGCAACGCGGCCGGCGAACCGACCGGCGCGCTGTTCGGCGTGGTCAACATGCTGCGCGCCCACTTGAAGGAGCGGCCCGATTTCGCCGCATTCGTGGTCGACGCGCCCGGCAAGACCTTCCGCGACGATCTGTACCCGCAATACAAGGCCAACCGCCCGCCGATGCCCGACGACCTGCGCGCCCAGATGCAGCCGATGTGCGAGATCGTGCAGGCGCTGGGCTTCCCGATCCTGCGCATGGAGGGCGTGGAAGCGGACGATGTCATCGGCACGCTGGCGCTGCAGGCCGCCGCGCAGGGCATCGACGTCACCATTTCCACCGGCGACAAGGATTTCGCGCAGTTGGTGCGGCCAGGCGTCGCGTTGGTGAACACGATGAGCGGCAGCCGCCTGGATTCGGACCAGACGGTGTTCGACAAGTTCGGCGTGCATCCGAACCAGGTGATCGATCTGCTGGCGCTGATGGGCGACGCAGTCGACAACGTGCCGGGCGTGGAGAAATGCGGCCCCAAGACCGCGGCCAAGTGGCTGGCCGAATACGGCTCGCTGGACGGCGTGTTGGCCCATGCCAGCGAGATCAAGGGCAAGATCGGCGACAACCTGCGCGCGGCGGCCGAACGCCTGCCGCTGAACCGCGCGCTGGTGACGATCAAGACCGACGTCGAACTCGGCGGCGGCCCGGAATCGCTGGTGCTGCGCGAACGCGACGTCGACAGCCTGCGCACGCTGTTCGCCCGCTACGGCTTCAACCAAGCATTGAAGGAATTGGACGGCGCCGCGCCGGCTCAGGCGGCGGGTAAAGCGGGCGGCAAGGTTGCGGCCGCGCCGGCAGCCGCCGCGGACCTCGACCCCGCGCTGTCGGCGCCCGGCGTTTACGAAACCGTTTTGCTGCCCGCGCAACTGGAGGCATGGATCGAACGCCTGCGCGCGGCGGACGAGTTCGCGTTCGACTGCGAGACCGACAACATCGATCCGATGCAGGCCAACCTGGTCGGCCTGAGCTTCTGCGTAGAACCCGGCACTGCGGCGTATCTGCCGCTGGGCCACGACTACCCCGGCGCGCCCGAACAGTTGGACCGCGCGCAGACCCTGGCCGCATTGGCGCCGCTATTCGCCGATCCGGCCAAGAAAAAGCTGGGCCAGCACGGCAAGTACGACCTGCACGTGCTGCGCCGGTTGGGCTTGAAGGTGGGCAACTACGCCGACGACACCCTGCTGGAAAGCTTCGTGCTGACGTCCGGCATCAGCCGCCACGATCTGGATTCGCTGGCGATGCGCTATCTCGGCTACGGGACGGTCAAGTACGAGGACGTCGCCGGCAAGGGCAGCAAGTCGATCCCGTTCTCGGCGGTGTCGATCGAGGACGCGACCCGCTACGCCGCCGAAGACGCGGACGTGACCTTGCGCGTGCATCGCGTGCTGGCGCCCAAGCTCGCGGCCGAAGCCGGACTCACGTTCGTGTACCGCGAGATCGAGATGCCGCTGGTGCCCGTGCTGGAGCGGGTGGAGGCCAACGGCGTGATGATCGACGCCAACGAGCTGCGCCGGCAGAGCGCGGACCTGTCCAAGCGCATGCTCGCCGCGCAGCAGAAGGCCACCGAGCTGGTCGGGCGCGCGGTCAACCTGGATTCGCCCAAGCAGCTGGGCGCATTGCTGTACGACGAACTGAAGCTGCCGGCGCTGGTGAAGACGCCTTCGGGGCAGCCTTCGACGAACGAGGAAGCGCTGGAGGCGATCGCCGACCAGCACGAACTGCCGCGTACCATCCTCGAATACCGCGCTTTGGCGAAATTGCGCAGCACCTACACCGACAAACTGGCCGACAACGTCAATCCGCAGACCGGGCGCGTCCACACCAGCTACCACCAGGCCGGCGCGGCGACGGGCCGCATCGCATCGTCCGAACCGAACCTGCAGAACATCCCGATCCGCACCGAGGACGGACGCCGCATCCGCCGCGCCTTCGTCGCGCCGCCGGGACGCAAATTGGTGGCCTGCGACTATTCGCAGATCGAATTGCGGATCATGGCCCACCTGTCCGAGGACGCCGGCCTGCTGCGCGCGTTCGAAGCGGGCACCGACATCCACCGCGCCACCGCGGCCGAAGTGTTCGGACGCAAGCTGGACGAGGTCACCGCGAACGAGCGCCGCGCCGCGAAAGCGATCAACTTCGGCCTGATGTACGGCATGAGCGCGTTCGGCCTGGCGCGCCAGCTGAGCATTCCCCGCGGCGAGGCGCAGGATTACATCGCCCTGTACTTCAGCCGCTATCCTGGCGTGCGCGATTTCATGGAGCGCACCCGCCAGCAGGCGCGCGAGCAAGGCTACGTGGAAACCGTGTTCGGCCGCCGCCTGCATCTGGACTACATCCAGAAGGGCACCGCCGCCCAGCGCGCCAGCGCCGAGCGCGCCGCGATCAACGCGCCGATGCAGGGCACCGCCGCGGACATCATCAAGCGGGCGATGGTGTCCATCGACGCCTGGCTGGCCGATCACCGCGATCGCGCGCTGATGATCCTGCAGGTGCACGACGAACTGGTGTTCGAGACCGAAGCCGGCTTCGTCGATACCTTGTTGGCCGAAGCGGGCAAGCGCATGTCCGCAGCGGCGGAACTGCGCGTTCCATTGGTGGTCGATAGCGGGGTGGGCGACAACTGGGACGAGGCGCATTGATTCTTGTGGGAGCGGCTTTAGCCGCGAGCTCTGCCAAGATGCGAGGTAAAAAAAGCTCGCGGCTAAAGCCGCTCCCACAAGAAACCGGCAGGTAAACGCAAGCTGAATCCAACAATTTATTAACTGTCAGCTTCACGAACTATCAATCCGACGAGTGGTCAGATACACCCGTGACGGATGCAACGTCCGGCACAGATCTCTCCCTCCCCTGGAGTGATCCCCGGAACGAAGACTACTCCCCAAGTCCCGTTCCCCCGAGCCCCGCCGGCCCCCCCTGCCTGCGGGGCTTTTTATTGCCCGGATTTCGGCCGCGCCGCGGATTGGGCTAAGTTGCCGCCACCGGCCCAGGAGGCGACATGAACGACCTGCTCCAGCTGTCCGCGCCTTGGTGGCACTTCGTGCTGCGCGCCCTGGCCATCTATCTGATGGTGATGTTGCTGGTCCGGGTTTCGGGCAAACGCGCCGTGGGCCAGTTCACGCCCTTCGACCTGGTTCTGCTGATCCTGATCGGCAACGCCGTCCAGAACGGCCTGAACGGCGGCGACAATTCCTTGGTCGGGGCGGCGATCCTGGCGATCTGCCTGATCGCGCTGAACTACCTGGCGGCTTGGCTGTCCTCGCGCAGCGCGACGGCGCGCAAGGTGATCGAAGGCGTGCCGACCGTGCTCGCCAAGGACGGCCACGTCTTCCAGGAGGTGCTGCGGCGCGAACTGGTCAGCAAGGCCGACTTCCACGAAGCGATGCGCCAGGCCGGATGCCGCGACGTCGCGCATATCCAACTGGCGACGCTGGAGACCGACGGCCACATCACCTTGTTGATGGACGAGGCCGGCAAGCATTCGCCGCCGCCCGATCCGCCGCCGCCCGGTTGAGTTTGCCTAGCTTGTGTAGAGCGGAGCTTTGCTCCGCTGCTCTTGCTGTTGCTTTGTAGAGCGGGGCTTGCCCCGCTGCTTGGATCGCGCCGGGTCCGAAGAGCAGCGGAGCAAGCTCCGCTCTACAAAGCGAAAGCGTTACGGGGCGGGGAGTTCCGACAGCCAATCGCGCGGCCGCAGGTAATCCTGCAATCGCGCCTCGGCGCTGCCCGGTCCGGGCGCGTAGCCGTATTCCCAGCGCACCAGCGGCGGCAGGCTCATCAGGATCGATTCGCTGCGCCCGCCGCTTTGCAGGCCGAACAAAGTGCCGCGATCCCAGACCAGGTTGAATTCGACGTAACGGCCGCGCCGGTACAGCTGGAAGGCGCGTTCGCGCTCGCCGTAGGGCGTATCGCGGCGGCGTTCGACGATCGGCAGATAGGCGTTCAGGAAACCGTCGCCGACCGCGCGCAGATAGGCGAAGTCGCGCTCGAAATCCCGATGCAGGTCGTCGAAGAACAAACCGCCGACGCCACGGGTCTCGCCGCGGTGCTTGAGGAAGAAATAGTCGTCGCACCAGCGCTTGTGCTCGGCATAGCGCGTTTCGCCGAACGGCGCGCACAAGTCGCGCGCGGTGCGGTGCCAATGCAGCACATCCTCGTCGAAGGGGTAGAACGGGGTCAGGTCGAAGCCGCCGCCGAACCACCAAGCCACCGTTTCGCCGTCGCGCTCGGCGCGGAAATGGCGCACGTTGGCGTGGGTGGTGGGCAGATAGGGATTCAGCGGATGCAGCACCAGCGACACGCCGACCGCGCGCCACGACGCGCCGGCCAATTCCGGCCGCGCCGCGCTCGCCGACGGCGGCAGCGCGTTGCCGGACACGTCCGAGAAGCCGACGCCGGCCTGTTCGAACACCGCGCCGTCGCGCAGCACCCGGGTGCGCCCGCCGCCGCCTTCGTTGCGCGTCCAAACGTCTTCGGCGAAGCGCGCGCGGCCGTCGGCGCGCTCCAATGCGGCGCAGATGCGGTCTTGCAGGCCGGAGAGGTAGTCGCGGACGGCGTCGATGTCGGTCATGGCGGCATTGTAGGGCAGGCGGCTCCGCGCCTTGTGGGAGCGGCTTTAGCCGCGAGCTTTTGCTTCGGTTGGCTGCAGTGGATCGAAGAGCTCGTGGCTAAAGCCGCTCCCACAAAAGCGCGGGCCGCGAAAGAGCGCCTTTACGAAGAACAACGCATCCGACGCGCCTACAGTGTTCCAAATCGGATGCGCTGTTTAACCGCGCACTAACTCGCGCATCGGCGTTCTTGGCGATAGTCGCATCCGGTCGATCAATCCGAGGAATGCGAATGACCTTGTCCGCTGCCGCTTCGCGCCGCGAATCGTTTCCGCTGCTCGACGACGTGATCGTCCTCGCCGACATCGCCATGGCGTCCAACCATCCGCAGAAGATCGTGCCGGCGCTGGCGGAAGGCCTGCGCGGCGCGCTCGCCGACGTCGGCGCATTGCCGGCTTGGCTGCTGGAGACGTCCGCGGACGGTCCGGTGCGGCGCGAACTGTATCGTTCGCCCGAATTCGACTATCAGGTGATCGCCATCGCCTGGGCGCCGGGCCAGGGCAGCGGCGTGCACGACCATGCCGATACCTGGGGCGTGGAAGCCGTGCTGCGCGGCGAACTGGAAGTCTTGGATTACCGCATCGCCGGCCGGCACAAGGCATTGACCGAACTGCGCCCCGCCGATCACCGGCCGCTGCCGGCAGGCAGCGTGATCGGATTGCTGCCGCCGCACCATTTGCACGCGTGCCGCAACGCCGGCCAGCGGGGCGTCACGGTGTCGCTGCACATCTACGGCAAGCCTTTGCGCGATGTGACGCGGTACGTGCACGAGCACGAAGCGCTGTACCGCGAAGAGAAGGCGCGGCTGACGAGCGTTTGAGGACTTAGCCTGCGCCGGCGGTCTTTTCCGCGCCGCAAGCAGGCACCCAGCCGGCCAGCGACGTGCGCCAGATGTTGTATTGGCCGTTGTCCCAGGCTTGGATGCGGGCGAGATCGCGCTCCGCCTGCGCGCGATCGCGCGGGTAGGCGACCGGCTGCGTGCGCTCGCTGCTGAAGTACAGCGTGCAGCGATCGGGCCCGAGCCGCGGCTCGGCGTCGGAGCCTTCCGCGTTGACGATATCGCCCATGTGCCGCGGCGTTCCCCAGGTCCCGTCGGCGCCGCGCAAGACGACGAACAAGTCCATGCCCTTCGCGGGCGCGCGCGAAGAGGCGAACACCAGATACGACTGGTCCGGCGCGACCGCCGGATCCACATCGTTGGTGTTGCCATCGCTGAACGCCAGCGGTTCGGGCGGCTGGTAACCGCCGCGGTCGAATCGCGAACGGTACAGCCGGAACTTGCCGCCGGCGCCGAGCGGCTGCATGAAATAGACGCTGCCGTCGGCCGCGATGCTGGTCGCGAAAGTCGAATCGCTGCGGTTCACTGCGTCGGGCAACCGCCAGGGCTCGCCCCAGCCGTCGCCTACCCGATCCGCCCGCCACAAGTTGCCGCCTTGCCCGGGCCTGCGCCGGCCTTGGTATTCCGCGTCGATCGGTTTTCCGCCCGCGTGCGCAGGCCGATTCGAAACGAAAATCAGGAAGCTGCCGTCGGGAGCGAGGGAGGCTTCCATATCGCTCCACACACCCGAGAACGGCGCCACCTGCGGCTTCGACCACCCTTCCGCGCTCCTATGCGTCTCGAGGATCGTCGCGCCCTCGTTGCTGCTGCGCTGGAAATACAGAGTGTCGCCGTCCGGCGTGAACGTTGGCGCCGAATCGTGCGCGGGACCGGACACGATGCCCGGCGCGAACACCACCGGCGCCGACGCAGCGCCCGAGTCGTCGTTGGACGATGCCGCGCCGGCGAACGCGACCAGCGGCAACAGGCGCCAGGCGACGGGCCGTTTCGTCATTTGAGCGTCTTTTCGAACAGCTCGTAGATGCGCCGGTATTCGTCGTACCAAGCATCGGAGTGGACGAACCCGTGCCGCTCCAGCGGATACGGCGCGATTTCCCATTTGTCCTTGCGCAGTTCGATCAGCTTCTGCGACAGCATCACCGAATCCTTGAAGAACACGTTGTCGTCGATCATCCCGTGCGCGATCAGCAGGTGGTCTTGCAGTCCGGCGGCGTATTCGATCGGCGAAGATTTCTTGTACGCCTCCGGATCCAGCTCCGGCGTGTTGAGGATGTTGGACGTGTATTCGTGGTTGTATTGCGACCAGTCGCTGACCGGGCGCAGCGCGGCGCCGGCCTTGAACGCGCCGGGCTGCTTGAACAGCGCCATGAAGGTCATGAAGCCGCCGTAGCTGCCGCCGTAGATGCCGGCACGGTCGCGGTCGCCTTGCTTCTGCGCGACCAGCCAATCCAGGCCGTCCAAGTAATCCTCCAGCTCGGGCGTGCCCATCTGCCGGTAGATCGCGGTGCGCCAGTCGCGGCCGTAGCCCTGGCTGGCGCGGTAGTCCAGGTCCAGCACGATGTACCCGCGCTGCACCAGCAGGTTGTGGAACATCTGCTCGCGGAAATAGTTCGGATAACGCGCGCTGACGTTCTGCAGATAGCCGGCGCCGTGCACGAACATCACGATCGGATACCGCCTGCCGGCTTCGAGCTGCTTCGGTCCGTAATATTTGCCCCAGACGACGCCGGCGCCGTGCTTGGACGGCACTTTCACGTATTCGGGCTTGATCCAATCGGCGATCGCTTTGAATTCCGGCTTGCGCGTATCGGTCAATTCGCGCATGCCTTGCCCGTCGGTGCCGATGACCGCCAGCTGCGGCGGCGTATAGCTGTCCGAATGGCGCAGCAGGAGTTTGTTGCCGTCCGGCGACAGGACGAAACTTTCGACGCCGTCCAGAGCGGTCACTTCGCGCACCGTGCCGCCGTCGGCGCCGACGTTGCAGACTTCGTAATCGCCGGGCCATTGGCGATTGCACAGGAAGTAGAAGCCGTCGGCGGCCAGCACCGGCGAGGAGACTTCCCACTCGCCCTGCGTCAACGCTTTGGTCTTGGCGCCGTCGGTGACGTACAGATGCGAGTAGCCGCTCTGTTCGGACAGGTACCACAAGGTCTTGCCGTCCGGCAGCCAGCCGAAATTGTTGTAGGTCCAGTTGATCCAAGCCGCATCGCGCAGGCGGTGGCGCGGCTGCAGCTTGGCGTTGGCGAAGTCGACGGTGGCGATCCAGCGGTCCTTGTTGTCGATCGCGCGCACCAGCACGCCGACGTTGCGGCTGTCGCCGCTCCAATGCACCGACGGGCTGCCGCCTTCGCCGTCGCTCTCCACGCGCACGTCGCGGTTGCCCTTCAGCGGATCTTTTTTCGCCGCTTTGCGCAAATCGGCGAGCGGATCCTCGGCGATGCCGGGCAGGGCGTCGAATTTCAGTTCGCGCGGTTTGCCGTCGGCCAGATCGACCAACCACAGCTTGTGCGGCAGCGGCGCGTTGCGGCCGACGCGGGTGCGCACTTCCTCGAATTCCTCGTAGCCCGATTCGGTGACGTACTTCGGCATCTTGCCGGCCTGGTCTGTGTCGCCGTTCTTGGCCTGGGTGACGACCAGCAGCCAGCGGCCGTCGGGCGACAGCGCGCTGTCGTGGATGTCGACGTCCTTGCCCAGATAGACCGGCGCCGGCGTGCGGGTGGGATCGGCGCGGCGCCAGTCCTCGTTCTGCTTGCGCGCCGCTTCCTTGCGGTCGCGGTCGTTCTTCAGGGTTTCGATCAGGCGCAGCTGGCGGTCGCGCAGGTCGTCGGGCTTGGGCGCTTCGGCCGGATCGTTCTCGGCCTTCAACACGGCGGCTTGGGCGACGCCGTCGCGCGCGGTCCAGCGGTACCAATCGTTGTCCACGCGCCAGACCAGGGCGCCGTCGTTGCCCCATTGCGGACGCGATTCGCGGGCTTCGGTGCGGGTGAGCTGGGTCAGCGCGCCGCTGCGCAGGTCGCGCACGAAGATGTCGTCGTTGCGGACGAAGGCCATGCGCGTGCGGGCCGCGTCGTAGACGGGGTCGGACGCGTCCAGCTGCGCGCGCGCGGCGCCGTCGATGCGTGCGGCGCTGCCGCCGTCGATGCCCTGTTGGTAGATGTCGCGGATGCCGCCGCCGTCGCGCTTGAGCTGGTACTGCGCGCGCTGGCCGTCCCAACTCCACCAGACGTCTTCGACCGGCGGGCCGATCCAGTCCGGGTCGGCCATGATCCGGTCCAGGGTCAGCGGAGTCGCGGGTTGCGCGGCGGCGGCGCCGGACAAGAACAGGGCGGCGAGAAGAGCGGTGCGGAAATTCGGGCGCATCGGCGGCGGTCGGCGGCGAAAGACGGCAAGCCTATCAGCCAGGGACCGGGCCGCTATCGGTCATCGGTCATGGCGAAGCGCCGGAAATCCTTCTCCCTCCGGGAGAAGGTGCCCGAAGGGCGGGTGAGAGTTCGGCGGAGCGATTTGGGTAACGATCGCAGATGAATCGTGAGCTGACGATTGTCTTCGGAGTTCAGACGACCTCGCTCCGCCGAACCCTCACCCCAACCCCCGCTTCGCGCCCCAGCCCGCGCCAGCGGCGCGGGCTCACAACCGCACGCGCGCCATGGCGCGCAAGCAGTGCGGTTTCGCCCCGTGGGAGAGGGGCTAAAAACAAAAAAAGCGGGGCGACGAATCGCCCCGCCCCGGGTGTGGCTACTGCCTGAGCCAGCAGAGAACCACGATGCGGCCCGGCCGACCAGTTCCGGCCGCATCTCCCGTAACGAACCTGTCGGAACGCTTAGAGATCGAAGCCGAAACCGGCGTTGACCGCCTTCTCGCTGCCGCTGAAGGCGCCGCCCAAGGAGAACGAAGCGCGGTCGCCGATGTGCTTGCCGTAGCCGATCGCGATCGAACTCGAGCCGCCTTGCGCACCCACTCCGATAGCGAGGCGGCCACGCGCACCAGCGCCGGCCACCGCGTTGGCGCTCATGCCAGCGAGCGCCGCGCCCATGGCGTTGCCGCGATTGATGCGGGTATCGAGCTGGCCGATGCGGCGATCGAGGCCGTCCAGCCGCCGTTCGAAATTGCCCGCATCGAAGCCGGCCAGCTGCTGGATCCGCGTGTCGGTGTAGGCCTTGGCCGAAGACAGCGTGCTGGCGTCGCCCGCGTCGGCATGGGCGTTGGCTTCGGCCAAAGTTTGGCTGTCGCCGGCATCGGCGTACTCCTTGGCCGCGCCGAGCGTCTGCGCGTCGCCGACGTCGGCGTAGTCCTTGATCGCATCCAGGTCCACTTGGTTGACGCCATTGTTGGCTACCACCATGTCGGTGTAGGCATTCGCCGAAGCCAGCGTGCTTTGCAGGCCGGAATTGAGCTGCGCGACGTTGACGGCATCGGTGTCCGCTGTACCGGCGGCGACGTTCACGATGCGGCGTTCGTTGCCGACACTGCCGACCGACATGGTGTTGGCTTCAAGGGCCTGAGACCTGCTGCCGATGGCCACGCTGTCGTCTCCAGTAGCGAAGGCACCGGCGCCCAGGCCTACGGAACGAGCGCCCAAACCCCAAGCTCCCGGGCCGATGGCGGTACTGTGATCGCCAAAGGCGGTGGTCAGTTCGCTGTTCTGATCGGGTAGGCCATTGCCATCGGCGTCGAACCAACTGCCGACGGCAACGCTACTTTCGCCTTCAGCGAAAGTCAGGGTTCCGAAGGCGCTGCTCAATGTCCCATTGGCAACACTGCTAACGCCGATTGCGTTGCTGGCTGTGCCGTTTGCCAAAGTATTGTTACCTATCGCATTGCTAGCGATGCCGGTAGCTGTGTTGCCGCCTCCAATGGCATTGCTGGCATTACCGTTCGCCTGATTGGAACGACCGATAGCGCGACTATCACTGGCGCTGGCGAGGTTTTCAAAGCCCACCGCGAGAGCTCTATCGCCTGTGGCCTGCGTCGCCGCGCCGATTGCGACTGCGTTTTCACCCGAAGCTGTGGCCACCTCATTGCTGTCAGCGGAGCCGTCGCCGTTGAGATCCATCCAGCTGCCGAGCGCCAAACTACCCTCACCGCTAGCGGTAGAGCGGAAGCCCATTGCTGCACTGCGATCGCCGCTGGCGGTGTTGCCGAAGCCGACCGCAGTATTGCCAAGGCCGCTGGCGAGGTTGTTCGTGCCGAAAGCATTGCTGCCTGGGCCCTGAGTCGTATTGTTGAAACCGACCGCGCTGCTGAGCTCGTTGGTGGCCGTATTGCCGGAGCCGATCGCGTTACCGGCGAAACCGCCGGCCACATTATCGGTACCGATCGCAAGCGAACGGATCGCCATCGCCTGGGACGCGGCTCCGATCGCCACGGCGTGATCGCCCGAAGCTACGGTCAATTCACTGCTGGCGTCGGCGATATTGTCGCCATTGGTATCCAAGTCGAGATCCGCAATGCCGTTGCCGTTCAGGTCGAGCCAACTACCAAAAGCTTGGCTGCCTGAACCGATAGTCGTGGCACGGAAGCCGAACGCGCTGCTGTTTGCGCCATTGGCTTTGTTGTCAGTGCCAAAAGCATTGCTTCGAGAGCCCAAAGTTTCGTTATCGCGCCCGACTGCATTGCTGAGGAATCCAGCGGCAACATTGGTTGCGCCGATTGCGACGCCATTGACCGACTCAACTTTGTTGTTGCGGCCTAAAGCCGTTCCTCCCAAGCCATTCACTTCATTAAATAGGCCTACCGCTGTGCTGAAATTCTGATTGGCTTTATTTCCTACGCCGATAGCGCTGCTTTGGCCGCCACTAGCGGTGTTCTTGTTGCCGATTGCCTGCGACTCCGCGCCGCTGGCCGTGTTCGATGTGCCGACCGCCACGCTGTCCTGGCCCAAGGCCGAGTTGCCGCTACCTACTGCGCTCGCGCTCTTATTGTCGGCAAAGTTGTCGAAACCGAAGGCTGCGCTTTGCAAGCCGTGAGCTTCATTGCTGTTGCCGATTGCGGAACTATCCTCGCCTTCTGCCCAGTTAAATAGACCGAGTGCGCTGCTTTCAACGCCCTGTGACCAGTTTCCAAGACCCATAGCGCTACTGAAATCACCTTCAGCGGTATTGCTGGAACCGCAAGCCACTGCATCCATGCCGATCGCGGTGCTGCTGCCCGCATCTTCAGTCATGAGATCGCCATCGACCAGATCACAAGCTTGGCCTGCATGGACCGAAGGCGCTGCCAAAATGCCCAACAGAGCGATACTCAAAAGTAGCGGCCTGGGCTGGCGCGAAAAAGTAGAACACGAAGTCTTCATTGGAAGGGCCTGGACGGAGAAGGATGAGGCCTGGAAATCAGGCTCCATCAAAGACGCAAACTCCGGAAAAAGTGGCCATCGGACCGAAGCGAAGTTGCTTGCTGGCATTCAGCGTTCGCTTTCCGCTTCGAAAGGGCACTCATTGAGTCGGTGAAGCGGATCGACATTCGCAATGTGAGCTTTCGAGACGTCCGCTTCGAATTTTTCTTTTTTCATTAGAAGAGAGTTGCGATGGACTGGCAGACGTCGCGCGCAAAAAAACAGCACCAAGCCGGGATTTAGAAGATTTGCGATCTCCCCTGCTGCGGCGCACAATATGCGGCGCGGCACCACCCCGCGTGCCGCGGAGCGCGTCGTGGACGCATTGTTGCTGTCGCGGATCCAATTCGGGTTCGTCATTTCCTTCCACATCCTGTTCCCGGCCTTCACCATCGGCCTGGCCAGCTGGCTGGCCTTCCTGGAATGGCGCTGGCTGCGCACCCGCGACACCGCCTGGCGCGACCTGTTCTTCTTCTGGACCAAGATCTTCGCCGTGTCCTTCGGCATGGGCGTGGTGTCCGGCATCGTCATGAGCTTCCAGTTCGGTACCAACTGGGCCACGCTCAGCGAACAGGCCGGCAACATCCTCGGCCCGCTGCTCAGCTACGAAGTGCTGACCGCTTTCTTCCTGGAAGCGACCTTCCTGGGCGTGATGCTGTTCGGCTGGAACCGGGTCAGCGAAAAACTGCACTTCCTGGCCACCTGCATGGTCGCCCTGGGCACGCTGATCTCCACCTTCTGGATCATCTCCGCCAATAGCTGGATGCAGACCCCGGCCGGCTATGAAATCGTGAACGGCGTGTTCGAACCGGCCAGCTGGTGGCAGATCGTCTTCAATCCCTCGTTCCCGTACCGGCTGGCGCATATGGTGCTGGCCGCGTTCATCACCACCTGTTTCGTGATCGGCGGCGTCAGCGCGGCTTACCTGTTGCGCGGCAAGCACGTCGACCACGCCAAGCGGATGCTGAAAGCCGCGGTGATCTTCGCCGCGATCACCGTGCCCACGCAGATCTTCGTCGGCGATCAGCACGGCTTGAATGCGCTCGAGCACCAGCCGATCAAGGTCGCGGCGATGGAGGCGCATTGGGAACACCACCCGGGCGGCGTGCCGCTGGTGCTGTTCGCGGTGCCGAACGAAAAAAAGGAACGCAACGATTACGAAATCGCGATTCCCAAGCTCGGCAGCCTGATCCTGACCCATTCGATGGACGGCGAGATACAGCCGCTGAAGTCCGTGCCCGCCGACGAACGGCCGCCGGTGAAGCCGGTGTTCTACGCGTTCCGGGTGATGGTCGGGTTGGGCGTGGCGATGCTGCTGGTGGTGCTGGCTTCGCTATGGGCCTGGCGGCGCGGCAGGTTGTACGAGTCGCGCTGGGTGCTGCAGGGATGGCGGCTGCTGACGCCGGCGGGTTTCGTCGCGATCCTGGCGGGCTGGTACGTGGTGGAAATCGGCCGCCAGCCTTATGTGATCTACGGTTTGCTGCGCACCGCCGATGCGGTCAGCCCCACGCTCGCCGCGGCCAGCGTGATGGCCTCGCTGATCGTGTACGCCATCGTGTACGCCATCGTGTTCGGCGCAGGCACCTGGTATCTGCTGAAGCTGCTGCGCAAGGGCCCTCAACCGCACGAACCGCCGCCGCGGCGCGACCAGGGCGATAAGACGCCGGCGCGGCCGCTGTCGGCGGCGGGCGAGGCGATCGAGGAGAACGCGTGATGCGCGCACGCTTTTGTGGGAGGGGCTTCAGCCCCGACCGCCATGTCGGGGCTGAAGCCCCTCCCACAAAAGCGCCGTGCGCGAGGTAATGGCGATGGAATACTGGCTCCCCATCCTTTGGTTCGGCGTCATCGGCTTCGGCGTGCTGATGTACGTGCTGCTCGACGGTTTCGTGCTGGGCCTGGGCATCCTGGCGCCCTTCGCCGAGGACGAAAAACAGCTCGACCACATGATGAACACGGCCGCGCCGATCTGGGACGGCAACGAAACCTGGCTGGTCTTGGGCGGCGCCGGCTTGCTCGCCGCGTTCCCGAAAGCCTATGCGGTGGTGCTATCGGCGCTGTACCTGCCGGTGCTGCTGATGCTGATCGCGCTGGTGTTCCGCGGCGTGGCTTTCGAATTCCGCTTCAAGGCGCAGCGCAGCAAGCCGGCTTGGGGCGCGGCGTTCGCGTTGGGCTCGATGTTCGCCGCGTTCGCGCAAGGCGTGATCCTCGGCGCATTGGTCGAAGGCATGCCGCTGAACGGCGGCAAGTACCTGGGCGGCGCGTTCGGCTGGTTCAGCCCGTTCTCGATGCTGACCGGAATCGCGGTGGTGTTCGGCTACGCCTTGCTCGGTTCGACCTGGCTGATCCTGAAGACCGAAGGCGCGTTGCAGAAAGTGGCGCGCGGCCTGACCCGGCCGCTGGTGCTGGTGGTGGTCGCGTTCATGGGCCTGGTCAGCGCTTGGCTGCCGTTCCTGGACTCGCGGATCATGGCGCGCTGGTTCGAGGGCGGGAATTTCTGGTGGTTGGCGCCGGTGCCGGCGCTGGCTTTGCTGAACGCGTTCGCGTTGTGGCGCGCGGCGATGCGGCAAGGCCGCGACGCGGCGCCGTTCGTGTTGACGCTGTGCTTCTTCGCGCTGGGTTTCGCCGGCCTGGTGCTGGGGATCTGGCCGAACATCGTGCCGCCGGGGCTGACCATCTGGCAGGCCGCTTCGCCGCCGTCGTCGCAGGGCTTCGTGCTGGCGGGGCTGGTCGTGCTGCTGCCGGCGATCCTGGGCTACACGTATTGGTCGTACAGCGTGTTCAAGGGCAAAGTCGCGGCGGACGCGGGTTATCACTGACGCTGTTTCCCCCTTTGAAAAAGGGGATTAAGGGGGATTTGCTTTTGATCTTGCTTAGAGGACAGAGCAAGATCAAAAGCAAATCCCCCATCGCCTTCGGCGATTCGCCCCCTTTTCAAAGGGGCAAACGGCAAAAGTCCGAAGCGCGACGCGCGGCGGCGTTTGCGCGCAAAATCCGGCATAGATTCCCTATTTCCGGCCTTTCCGACACAATCGTCGCGGTTCCCCGCCGTGCCCCCGATGCAAGCCTACGTCTACAAGAGCCAGCGCAAGGACGATACCTACGTTTACCTCGCCCGGCGCGACGGTTTCGAGCAGCTCCCCGAACCTCTGCGCACCCAGTTGGGGCCGCTGCGTTTCGTGCTGGAAGTGGCTTTGACCACGGACCGCAAGCTGGCCCGCGAGGACGCGGCCGTGGTGCGCGAGAACCTGACTGCGCGCGGCTTCCACATCCAATTCCCGCCGAAATTGGCGCCGGAGCGCGCCGATGCCTGAGTTGAGGCGCGAAACGGCGGGCGCATTGGCGACCGGCATGCTGTTGGCCGTCCTGACCGGCTTCGGCGGCGTTATCGCCGCGTTGGCCGCCTGGCTGGCGCAGCCGGCGCTGGCGCTGGCGGTGTCCTGGTGGCAGGGAAGCCGAGGCCGGCCGGCTTTCGATGTCGCCGGCCGCAAAGCTTTGGCGCGCGAAGCCGGCGTCCTGCTCGCATTGTGGGGCGGAGGCCTAGCCTTAGCCGCGCTGTTGATCGCCTGGCCGCTGACCGGTTTGCGCCAGAGCGGCAGCCTGGGCGCGGCGATCGGGCTGAGCTTGGTGGCCGGCGTGATCTGGCTGGGCTTGTGGCGCACCTGGCCGGTGTGGCGTGCGATCGAGCGCAAAGGCGGCGATCTGCGCGATCGCTGGCAGCGTCTCGACGAAGTGCAAATCGGCATTTCCAGCGGATGGCGGCCGGCGAGCCTGGTCGCGGCGATGCTCGCGGCCGCCTTGGTCCTGGCCTGGCCGGGATTGCTGGCGCCGACCGTGCGCTGGATCGCGGCCGCGCTGTACGCGCTGGCGCTGCCGCTATTGCATTTCTTGCTGCAGCGTACGCAAGCGCCGCCGCTGGCCGTGATCGAAGAATTGCCGCACGACGAAGACGAAGCCGCGGAAACGGAAGACGAAGGCGAGCCGACCTCGGCCTTGTACGCGGCCGCGCGTTCCGGCCGGGTCGAGCGCGCGCTGGCGCTGCTCGAGGCCGGCGCCGATCCGCATGCGCTGCCGGCGACGGAAGATCGCGATCAGCGCACGCTGCCGCTGCTGGCGGCGGTATTGCCGGATTTGCGCTTGCTGCGCGGCTTGATCGCCAAGGGTGTGCAAGTCAACGAAGCGCACGCCGGCATGACGCCGCTGCTGGCAGCCACGCGCGACAGCTGGCACGGCCGTCCGGAAGCGGTGATGACGCTGCTGGCCAACGGCGCCGATCCGCGCGTGGCCGATGCCGACGGCAATACGCCGCTGCATCACGCCGCACGCAGCACCGATCCCGGCGTGGCGGCGCTGCTGCGCGATGCCGCCGCCGAAATCGACGCTTTGAATAACGAAGGCCAATCGCCGCTGGCGATCGCCTGCGCCGCCGGCAATTGGCGCCTGGCGCGTTTCCTGCTGGAGCGCGGCGCGCGCACCGAGCCTGCGCAAGGCCAGCCCGCGTTGCTGTCGGCCGCGGCCACCGACGAAGACGATCCGGCCGGCGTGCAGCTGCTGCTCAAGCACAAGGCCAAGGTCGACGCGCGCGACGCGCGCGGGCGCAGCGCGCTGCATGCGGCCAGCCTGGCCGGGCATGCGGAAATCGTCGCCATGCTGCTCGGCGCGGGCGCGGACGCGAAAGCGCGCGACGAAGCCGGGCGCACGCCGCTGCTCGACGCGGCGCAAAGCGGATCGCTGGCCGCGGTCGAACGCCTGGCCGAAGCGCATGCCGAGTTCGACGCGGTCGACGGCGAGGGCCGCAATGCGCTGATCCTCGCCGGCATTTCCGAACAAGCCACGCCGGCGTTGCTGCGGCGCTTGCTCGAGCTGGGCGCGGACCCCGGCCATTTGGACCGCGACGGCAAGCGCGCCATCGATCGTGCCGCCGAACACGGGCGTTGGGCGATCGTCACCGCGCTGGATCCCGATTACCCGTTGCCGAGCAACGTCGGCGACGCCGGCGACGAAACCCCGCCCGACCGCGCGCCGCTGGCGCTGCTGCGCGAAGCGCTGCACGAAGGGCGCGACGAGGGCAACGATGCGCTGGCCAGATTGCTTGGCCCCGCCGAGCTCGGCAGTCTGCTGCACGATGCCGAGTTGGCGCCGCCAGCATTCGCCTGGCTGCTATCGCGCGGCGCCGATCCGGAGGCGCGCGATGCGCACGGCGATAACGCCATGTTCGCGCTGCTGTCGCGCGGCCGCAGCGGTTTGCCGGCGCTGCACGTGTTTCTGCGCCGCGCCGTTTCGCCGGCCGGCGCCGGCGGTTTGGCCCGTTTCGTCGCCAGCTGCAGCGCCGAAGAACAAGCCGATCTGGCGCTGGAGTCGTGCGCGATCGACCTGCTCGAACGCGGCGCGGATCCCTTCGCGCCCGCGCCGTCCGGCGATCCGGCCTTGGCTTTGGCGGTGCGTCTGGGTTGGCTGCGCTTGGCCGACCGGCTGATCGCGCACGGCGTCGATCCCGACGCGCGCGACGCGCACGGCATGACGCCGCTGCATCTGGCCGCCGCGCTCGGCCGCGAGGGTGTGCTCAAGCAGCTGATCGCGCGCGGCGCCTCGCCCGATTTGCGCGCCGCCGACGGACAAACGCCGCTCGGCGTAGCGCTGTCGTCGGGCCGCCGCGATTTGGCGGATTGGCTCGATTGGCGCGGCTGGCCGCTGCCGCATCGCGCGCTGCAGCCCGGCGACGTGCCGGCGGCGGCGATCGTCGGCGATGCGGATGCGGTGCGGCGCTTGCTCGATCTCGGTTTGCCGGTCGACGCGACCGACAGCCAGGGCTGCACCGCGCTGCTGCGCGCGGCCGGCGGCGGCCATCGCGCCACCGTCGATCTGCTGCTCGCGCGCGGCGCCGATCCTGGCCGCGCCGCCAACAGCGGCGCCACGCCCTTGTCGGCGGCGGTGAGCATGCGCCAGACCGATATCGTCGACGGCCTGCTCGGCGCCGGCGCCGAGCTCGAACAGCGTTTGCCGGGCGACGTGACCGTGTTGATGCTGGCCGCGGCGCTCGGTTTGCCCGATCTCACCGCGCGCCTGCTCACCGCGGGCGCCAACGTGCACGCCAGCGACGCGCAAGGCCTGATGCCGCTGCATTGCGCGGCGCTGTACGGTTTCACCGCGCGCGAACGCCCGCGCTTGCTGGCCTTGTTCGATACTTTGCTGCTGGCCGGCGCCGAACCCGATGCCGCCGCGGCCGGCGGGGTGACGCCGTTGTTGCTGCTGCTCGGCGCACGCGCCGAACCGGGCACCGCTTGCGACGAAGACACCGTACTGGTCGCGTTGGACCGCCTGCTCGACGAGGACGTCTCGCTCGACGCGCAAGACCCGCGCGGCTTCGGCCCGCTGCACCTGGCCGCGTTGCACGGCCTGTTGCGGGTGACCCAGCGCCTGATCCGCGCCGGCAGCGACCCCGACCTGCGTGACGCGCTCAACCGCACCCCGCGCGAGATCGCGGTGATGCGCGGCTTCGTCGACGTCGCCGGCGAATTCGGCCCGACCCAGTCGGGTGTGTCGATGGCCCGGTTCCTGCGCGAGCCGCGCTGACCGTTTTGTGCCCTGCTTGCTCGTGTAGAGCGGAGCTTGCTCCGCTGCTCTGCTCTACCTTCAAATCGAATGGATCGGTTTAGAGACCCGCACAGTTTCGGATCCATCTGCTCCATTGATGCGGATAATCCTCTGTCTTGGCGACGATGCCGGCTCTGACCGGATTCAAGGCGATGTATCGCGCCTGCGCCCGCAGATCTTCATCGCTGCGCAAGTAGTGATCGTAAAAACCAGGCTGCCAGATGGCTCCGGAGGTGCCTAGCATCGAGTGGATGGCCCGTGCCGATCGCGACTTGAATCTTTGAAGACACGCTTTCAATGAACCGGAACGCAGTTCGACCAACCAGTGAATATGATCCGGCATGACGACCCATGCATGGCTGTCGACTAAACCCTCGTACTCGCAGCTATTGATCTCGTGGATGACCATGCGGGCTGCTCGGTCATCTTTGAACAATGGTGTGCGCCGATCGGTGACCGTCGTGACGATGTAAAAGAAGCCGACCTTGGATTGCCGGTGACGCGATAGTTTCGGGCTAGCCATGCCGACAAGGTATGGCCTGCGATCATCGGCGCTATCGGCGTTCCATTTGTCGGAGCGTAGGAGTATTCCCTTTGTATAGGGATTCACCTCGGCGACAAACAAGAGCAGCGGAGCAAGCTCCGCTCTACACGAACAAAAGCAACAGCGGTCGAAGCGAGTTGAACCGAACTCAACCCCGCCGCTCGGTCTCGTGCGCGACACCGCTGGCCACGCTCAGCACGTCGCTTTCCAGTTCGCCGACGATGTCGGCCTCGAACAGCTGCTCGAGTTCGGCGCGGCCCTGCTTTGCGGTCTCTAGCAAGGCGTCTTCGTCGTCGTAGATCAGGTGCTGGGTGGCGAGCAGGCGTTCGTCGTGCTCGCGGAACCGCTGCGCGCGGTCGACGGCGACATCGCGTGGCACGCCGAGCGAGACCAGCACTTCGCGGCCCATTTCCAGGCCCGAGGCGAAGGTCTCGCGGAACACTTCCACGCCCAGGTCCATCAATTGCCAGGCATGGCGGCGGTCGTGGGCGCGGGCGAACACTTTCAGGTCCGGATACAGCCGCCGCACCACGCGCGCGGTGCGCAGATTGGCTTCGGGATTGTCGATGGCGTCGATGAAGATCTTGGCCTGCGCCGCACCGGCGGCGCGCAGCAGTTCCGGACGCGCCGGATCGCCGTAGTAGATCTTGTTGCCGAAACGGCGCATGAAGTCGACTTGCTGCGCGTCGGTCTCCAGCGCCACGAACGGGATCCGCTGCGCGATCAGCAAGCGCGCCACGATCTGGCCGAAGCGGCCGAAGCCGGCGATGATCACCGGCGGATGCGCGTCGTCGGGCAAACGGTCGAACTCGCGCTCCTGCTTCGGCGCCGGGCGCAGGCCGATCGCTCGCGCGACCAGGATCATCAGCAACGGCGTCAGCGCCATCGACACGCCGACGATCGCGACCAGGCGGTCGTGCATGGCGCTGTCGATCAGCGCCGCGCGGTCGGCTTCGGTGAACACCACGAAGGCGAATTCGCCGCCCAGCGCCATCACGCTGCCCAATCGCAGCGCTTCGGCGGCGCTCAAGCCGCCCGGACGCAGGCCGACCGCGAACAGGATCGCGAACTTCACCGCCAACAGCGCGACCACGCCGATCAGGATCATGATCGGCTCGGCCACCACCCGGTCGATGTCGATGCTCATGCCCACGGCCATGAAGAACAGGCCGAGCAGCAGGCCTTTGAACGGCTCGATCTGCGATTCGATCTCGTGGCGGAATTCGGAATCGGCCAGCAGCACGCCGGCCAGGAACGCGCCCAGGCCCATGCTCAGCCCCGCGAGCTGCATCACCCACGCGGCGCCGAGCACCGCCAGCAGCGCGCTTGCGGTCAGCATCTCCGGCACGCCGATCCGCGCCGCGCCGCGGAACAATTGGCGCAATAGATACCGGCCGCCGACGATCACCACGCCGATCGCGGCGACGGCTTTCAGCGTCGCGATCCAGACCGGCTGCGATTCGGTCGAGGCGACGTGGCCGAGCAGCGGAATCGCCGCGATCAGCGGGATCGCCGCCAAGTCCTGGAACAACAGGATCGCGAACGCCAGCCGGCCGTGGTCGGTATTCAGCGTCTTGCGCTCGGACAGCAGTTGCAGGCTCACCGCGGTGGACGAGAACGCCAAGCCCAAGCCGATCACCAGGGCCGCTTGCCAACTCAGGCCGTCGAACAGCGCCAAGCCGCCGAGCGCCAGGCCCGACAGAGCCACCTGCAGGCCGCCGGCGCCGAACACCGACTTGCGCATCACCTTCAGCCGCGACAGCGACAATTCCAGGCCGATCACGAACAGCATCATGACCACGCCGATTTCGCTGGCGGCCAGCACCGGCGCGGCGTCGGCGATCACCTGGGCGCCGTCGGGGCCCAAGGCCACGCCCGCGGCCAGATAACCGAGCACCGCGCCCAAGCCGAAACGCTTGAACAATGGCACCGCGATCACCGCCGCGAGCAGGAACACCAAGGCCAATTGCAGACCGCTGCCGTGCATGCGCACCTCCTGCGCCGATTATGGCGCGTTACGCCCGCTCACGCCGCGCCGACACGTTCGCTGGCTTGATCGTGCCTCTTTCCGGCACGGCCGATGCATGGACCTGAAGAGCGGCTATCCCTGGTGGGCGGTCAAGAACGGCCTGATGCACGCTTTCCCGCGGCTGCGGGACGACCTGCGCTGCGACGTGGCGGTGGTCGGCGGCGGCATCACCGGCGCGCTGATCGCCGACGAACTGGCCGCGCACGGGCACGAGGTCGCGGTGATCGAACAACGCGACGTCGGTTGGGGCAGCACGGCCGCCAGCACGGCCTTGCTGCAGTACGAAATCGACACCCATATGACCGATTTGGCCCGGCGCTACGGCGAAGCCGATGCGGCGCTGGCCTACCGCGCATGCGCCGCCGCGATTCCGATGCTGGAGGCCGTCGCGCGACAGCTGCGCGACGTCAGGTTCGCGCGCAACGACAGCCTCTACTACGCCAGCAAGCGCCGGCATCGCCAGGATTTGCTCGCGGAATTCGCGATGCGCGAACGCCACGGCCTGCCGGTCGAATGGCTGGACCGCGCTGCGCTGCGCGAGCGCTACGGCATCGACGCGCCGGGCGCGATCCTGAGCGCGCTGGCCGCGACCGTCGATCCCTACCGCTTCGCTTACCGGCTGTTGATGCGGGTGCAGAAGCGCGGCGGCGGCGTGTACGACCGCAGCATCGTCGACCGGATCGAAACCGGTCCGCGCGGCGCCGTGCTGACTTGCATCGACGGCCCCCGCATCCGCGCCAAGCACGTCGTGCTCGCGGCCGGCTACGCGAGCCAGCGCTGGCTCAAGCCGCGGGTCGCGCGCAACCGCAGCAGCTACGCACTGGTGACCGATCCGCTGGATCCGGCGACGCTCGGCGCGTTCCGGCGGACGATGGCCTGGGAATCCGCCCGGCCCTATCTGTATCTGCGCACGACCGAAGACGATCGGCTGATCGTCGGCGGCGAAGACGACGCGATCGACGTCCCGGCCAAGCGCGACGCGCGGGTGGAAAAGAAAGCCGCGAAGCTGGTCCGTCGAGCGCAGACCTTGCTGCCGCAGGCCTTATTGCGGCCGGCTTTTTCCTGGGCCGGCACCTTCGCCGAGACCGAAGACGGATTGCCGTTCTTCGGCCCGCATCCGCAACACGGCCCGCGCGTCCATTTCGCGATGGCCTACGGCGGCAACGGCATCACCTACAGCGCGATCGGCGCGGGGCTGCTGCGCGCGTCGATCGAACGCCGCCGCCATGCGTTGGCCGCGCTGTTCGGCTTCAAGCGGCTGGAGCGTTGAACGCGCCGACTTCGCGCAAGCGGTGCGCACCGCGTTCGGCGATCGCCAGCATCGCGTGCTCGTGCGCCATGCGGTAGTAGTCGGCTTGCGGATGTTCGCTGTCCAGCACGCCGAACAAAGCGTCGCCGAACAGGATCGGCACCGCCAGTTCGGACAGGTTCGGCTGATCGTCGCTCACGTAGCGTTCGTCCAGGCGCGCATCGGCGGTGCGTTGCGGCAAGCGCAATTGCGCGCAGCGGCCGACGATGCCCACGCCCATCGCCAAGCGGATGCGCGATTCCAACATGTGGTGCGCGGCGCGTTTCGGTCCCCAGGCGGCTTGCTGGGTCAGCGTGGCGCCGCCTTCGTCCAATAGATAGACCACGGCATCGGCGAGCGCCAATTCCCGGCCGCAGAAATCGCACAGCGTCCAGGCCACGTCCTGCGAGGTCACTTGGCGGGACAAAGCCTGCGACAGCCCGGCGAGCCGGGCCTGGGCTTCGGCGAGGAACGTGGCGGCGGCGAGGGACATGCCGTTCCCGGGTCCGTGGAACGTTGGACGGAGAGTACTCCAAACGCGGGAAATGTGAGCGTTCGTAACGGCGCCGGATGGATCGAGGAAGCTTGCCGATCCGCCGAATAGCGGCCTCGGGAGCTCCGCAAGGCTTGCAGCCGTTCGCTTTAATTCGCCCTTAGTCGCCGAGCCTTGCGAATCGCGCTCCCCTCACGAAAAAGCCCCGCGATGCGGGGCTTTTTCGTTCTGCGTTCCGCACTGCGGCTCAGCGCTTCATCGAAGCGAAGAATTCATCGTTCGACTTGGTGTTCTTCATCTTGTCCAGCAGGAATTCCATCGCCGCGATCTCGTCCATCGGATGCAGCAGCTTGCGCAGGATCCAGATCTTCTGCAGCATTTCCGGTTCGATCAGCAGATCCTCGCGGCGGGTGCCGGAGCGGTTGATGTCGATCGCCGGGTAGACGCGCTTCTCGGTGATGCGGCGATTCAGGTGCACTTCGCTGTTGCCGGTGCCCTTGAACTCTTCGTAGATCACCTCGTCCATCTTCGAGCCGGTCTCGACCAGCGCGGTGGCGATGATGGTCAGCGAACCGCCTTCCTCGACGTTGCGCGCGGCGCCGAAGAAACGCTTCGGGCGATGCAGGGCGTTGGCGTCGACGCCGCCGGTGAGCACCTTGCCGGAGCTGGGCACGACGTTGTTGTAGGCGCGGGCCAGGCGGGTAATGGAGTCGAGCAGGATCACCACGTCCTTCTTGTGCTCGACCAGGCGCTTGGCGCGTTCGATCACCATTTCGGCGACCTGAACATGGCGCGCGGCCGGCTCGTCGAAGGTGGAGGAAATCACTTCGCCGCGCACGGTGCGCTGCATGTCGGTGACTTCTTCCGGGCGCTCGTCGATCAGCAGCACGATCAGATGCACGTCCGGATGGTTGGTCGTGATCGCGGTGGCGACCTGCTGCATCATCATCGTCTTACCGGCTTTCGGCGGCGAAACGATCAATGCGCGCTGGCCTTTGCCTTGCGGCGCCATCAAGTCGAGGATGCGGCCGGCGATGTCTTCGCTGGAGCCGTTGCCGCGTTCCAGCACGAAGCGGCGGCGCGGGAACAGCGGCGTCAGGTTCTCGAACAGGACTTTGTTCTTGGACGCTTCCAGCGGCTCGCCGTTGATGGTGTCGACCATCGACAGGGCGAAATAGCGCTCGCCTTCCTTCGGGAAGCGGATGCGGCCGCTCAAATGGTCGCCGGTGCGCAGGTTGAAGCGGCGGATCTGGCTGGGCGAGATGTAGGTGTCGTCGGGGCCGGCCAGGTAGCTGGCCTCGGCCGCGCGCAGGAAGCCGAAGCCGTCGGGCAGGATTTCCAGCACGCCGTCGGCGGCGACGCCTTCGCCGTGGCGGGTCAGCACCTTGAGCAGGGCGAAGATCACGTCCTGCTTGCGGGCGCGGGCCACGCCTTCGGAGATGCCGAGTTGTTCGGCGATGTCCAGCAGCTTCTGCGCCGGCATCCGCTTCAGGTCGCTGAGCGAGTACTGCGGGAAACCTTCCGGGATATTGGCCAGCTTCGGCTGGGGTTGGTAATGGTTGCCGTCGCCGTTGCCGTTGCCCGGGTTGTCCTGCGGCAGGCCGTCGTCGCGGAAGCGGTCGCGCTGGCGGTCGCGGCGGTTGCGGAAGCGATCGCGGCGGTTGTTATTGTTGTTGTTGAAGCGATTGTCGCGCTGCTCGCGCGATTCCCCGCTTTCAGCTTGAGTGTGGGCGTTGCCGCCGCCTTCGGCGGGCGGGTTGGCGTTCTGCTGCGCCGGTGCCGGCGCGGACTCGACCGCGGCGGGCGTGGGAGCGGGCGACGGCGGAGCGGCGGGTGCGGAAACCGCGGGTGCGGAAGCGGCCGGTGCCGGTGCTTCGGTGTTTTCTGCGGCGGCCACGCGCGTTTTGCGTACGCGCTTCACGGCGGTTTCGCCGGAGTCGGGAGTGTTCTTGGACAAGCTCGGAATTCCTCGCTGCTGCGAGCGCTCGCGGTCGCGAGCGGACGTTGATGAGAAGTGGTTCTGGAGAGGGGGTGCGGCGCCGATGACGCGCCGGGTCGGGCAAAAACTAGCACCGCCAAGGCGCGGCGGCAAGGGTGGTATACGGTTTTCGTTCATGGAAGCCGCTGGCAGGCGGCTTCTTTGTGGGAGCGGCTTCAGCCGCGAGCTCTTTCCCGTAGGCTCGGCGTGGTGGAAAAGCTCGCGGCTAAAGCCGCTCCTACATAAAAGCGGGAGCTCAAAGCGCCTTTTCGATCATCTGGTTCAACACGGTCCGGAGGTTGCCGGGCGCGCCGTACTGAGTGGCCTGGACCTGGCCGTTCTTGAACATCATCAGCATGGGCAGGCTGCGCACGTTGAAGCGGATGCCCAGGTTGGGATGGGCTTCGACGTCCACTTTCACCATCTTGGCGCGGCCGGCGTAATGGTCGGCCAGCTCGTCCACCACCGGCCCGACCACGGTCTTGCAGGAAGGGCACCAGGGCGCCCAGAAATCGACCAGCACCGGTTCGGCAGAACCCAGCACGGCCGCGTCGAAATCGGCGTCGCCGGCATGGATGACCTTGTCGTTCATGGGCTTTCCCGGAATCGGCGGACCTTGATTCGGCGCGGATCCGGCGCCACCTATAGGATTACAGCGCCTTTTCGATCATCTGATTGAGCACGGCCTTGATGTTGCCCGGCGCGCCCATCTGGCTGGCCTGGATCTGGCCGTTCTTGAACAACAGCAGCATCGGGATGCTGCGCACGTTGTAGCGGATGCCCAGGTTCGGGAATGCCTGCACGTCGACCTTGACCATCTTGGCCCGGCCTTCGTATTCGTCGGCCAGTTGGTCCACCACCGGCCCGATCATCTTGCAGGGCGCGCACCAGGGCGCCCAGAAATCGACCAGGACCGGCTCGGAGGACTGCAGCACGGTGGAGTCGAAATCGGCGTCGCCGGCGTGGATGACCTTGTCGTTCACGGAAAATCTCCTGCTGGGGCGGCCCGGTCGGGGGGCGCCAAGTACGGTAAACTGGGGCGTTAACGAGGCGGTTTCAAGTCCGCCACCCCGCCCCGAATCCAGGCCGCAGTCTGCGACGAGGACGCCGCCCACGCAAGCGCGATACGCGCTCATCGACGCAACAGCATGTCCGACAAACCGCTTACCGATATCACCTTCTCTTCATTCGATTTGCATCCCGCGCTGTTGGCCGGGCTGGAGGCCGCCGGGTTCACCCGATGCACGCCGATCCAAGCCCTGACCTTGCCGATGGCGCTGGCCGGCCGCGACGTCGCGGGCCAGGCGCAGACCGGCACCGGCAAGACGCTCGCGTTCCTGATCGCGGTGATCAACCGCATCCTGACGCGGCCGGCGCTGGCCGAACGCAAACCCGAAGATCCGCGCGCCCTGATCTTGGCGCCGACCCGCGAACTCGCCATCCAGATCCATAAGGACGCGGTCAAGTTCGGCAGCGACCTGGGCCTGCGCTTCGCCCTGGTCTACGGCGGCGTCGATTACGACAAGCAGCGCGCCCTGCTGCAGCAGGGCGTGGACGTGATCATCGCCACGCCCGGCCGCCTGATCGATTACGTCAAGCAGCACAAGGTGGTCTCGCTGCACGCCTGCGAAACCTGCGTGCTGGACGAAGCCGACCGCATGTTCGACCTGGGCTTCATCAAGGACATCCGCTTCCTGCTGCGCCGCATGCCGGTGCGGACCGAACGTCAGACCCTGCTGTTCTCGGCCACCCTCAGCCATCGCGTGCTGGAGCTGGCCTACGAGCACATGAACGAGCCGGAAAAGCTGATCGTCGAATCCGAATACATCACCAACGCCAAGGTGCGCCAGGCGATGTATTTCCCGGCCGACGAGGAAAAGCTGCCGCTGCTGCTGGGCCTGCTGTCGCGCAGCGAAGGCGCGCGCACGATGGTGTTCGTCAACACCAAGGCCTTCGTCGAACGCGTGGCGCGGGCGCTGGAGCGGGCCGGCTACCGGGTCGGCGTGCTCAGCGGCGACGTGCCGCAGAAGAAGCGCGAGACGCTGCTGAAGCGCTTCCAGGCCGGGCAGCTCGAGATCCTGGTCGCCACCGACGTCGCCGCGCGCGGCCTGCACATCGACGGTGTCAGCCACGTCTACAACTACGATCTGCCGTTCGACGCCGAGGATTACGTGCATCGCATCGGCCGCACCGCCCGCCTGGGCGCCGAGGGCGACGCGATCAGCTTCGCCTGCGAGCGCTACGCGATGTCGTTGCCGGACATCGAGGCCTATATCGAACAGAAGATTCCGGTGTCGACCGTGACGCCGGACCTGCTGGTCGCGCTGCCGCGCGCGCCGCGCGCCAAGGTGGAAGGCGAGGACGAGCAGGAAGAAAGCATCGGCAGCATCTTCAAGGAAGCGCGCGAACAGCGTCTGGCCGACGAACAACGCCGCGGCGGCGGCCGCAGCGGCGGTGCCGGCCGTAGCGGCAGCGGTTCCGGCCGCGGCGGTCCGCGCGCCTCCGGGGGCGACGCGCGCCGCGAACGCGGTCCGCGTCCGCCGCGCAAACTGGACGCGGCGCCGCGTCCGGTCGCGGAAACGCCGCCGATCGCGGCCGTGGCCGCGCTTCCCGCGGAAGGTGAACGCGCACCGCGCAAACGTCGCCGTCGTCGCGGCGGGCGCAAGCTTGAGGGCGGCGAAGGCGTCGCGCAGAACGTCGCAGCGCAGTCCGCCGCGAAAGCCAAATCGGCCGCCAAGACGGCGCCCGCCGCGGGCGAAGCCGCACCTTCGCTGCTGGCCCGCATCGGCCGCGGCTTGAAGAAGCTGGTGACCCGCGCTCCGCGCGCCCAGCACTGACCGTCCGATCGCTTGTGTAGAGCGGAGCTCGCTCCGCTGCTCCGGCTTTTCGTAGGAGCGGCTTTAGCCGCGAGCTCTTCCTCCAAATCGCGACATCGCGGCGATTTCAGAGAAAAAGCTCGCGGCTAAAGCCACTCCTACGAAAAACACAGCAAATGCAGCGGAGCGAGCTCCGCTCTACATAAGCTGAAGCGGTCTTGCTCGCGTGTGCCGAAGCGGGCCGGCCATCGCGCCAAAAAGCCATCGGGCTCCGGCATAATCCCGGGCCATGAGCGTCCTGCGCTTCGACAACGTCAGCAAACGCTACCCGGGCGGGCACGATGCGCTCGCCGAGGTCAGCTTCGAAGTCGCGGCCGGCGAAATGCTGTTCGTCACCGGCCATTCCGGCGCCGGCAAGAGCACCTTGCTGAAACTGATCCACCTGAGCGAGCGGCCCAGCCGCGGCGCGGTGCTGTTCGGCGAACGCAATCTGCTGAAAGTGCGCGGCCGGCGCGTGCCGCTGCATCGGCGCGAAGTGGGCGTGGTCTATCAGAACCACCAACTGCTGATGGACCGCAGCATCTTCGACAACGTCGCCCTGCCGTTGATCCTGCGCGGCATGCGCCGCGGCGACATCGGCAAGCGCGTGCGCAGCCTGCTCGAACGCCTGGGCCTGGGCGCGCGCGAACGCGCGCTGCCGTCGCAGCTGTCCGCCGGCGAACAGCAGCGGGTCGGCATCGCCCGCGCCGTGATCGGCGAACCGCTTCTGCTGGTCGCCGACGAGCCGACCGGCAATCTCGACCCGACCCTGTCGGCCGAGATCATGGCCTTGTTCGCCTCCTTGCCCGAGCGCGGCACCAGCGTGCTGGTCGCCAGCCACGACCTGGGCCTGGTCAAGCGGATGAAGAAGCGCGTGCTGGTGCTCGATCACGGGCGCCTGGCCGACGACATCTCGCCTGAGGACCTGGCCGATGAATGAATTGCGCGAAGCCAGGGCGCGATCGGGCATCGGCACCTGGTTCGACCACCATCTCTACAGTTTTCTCGCCAGCCTCGGCCGCGTGGTGCGCAAGCCGTGGTCGACCGTGCTCACCGTCGGCGTAATGGCGCTGGCGCTGGCGCTGCCGCTGGGCCTGTGGCTGGTGCTGCAGAACGTGGAGCGCTTCGCAGGCGACGTGGAGCGATCGCGCCAGATCAATCTGTTCCTCAAGCCCGATGTCGGCCTGGAACGCGCCCGCACGCTGACCGAACAACTGCGCGGCCGCGGCGACGTCGCCGAGGTGGTTTGGAAAACGCCCGAACAAGGCTTGTCCGAACTGCGCCAACGCAGTGGGCTGGGCGAGGCGATCGCTTCGGTCGAGGGTAATCCGCTGCCGAGCCTGCTGGTGGTCACGCCGAAGGGCGACGAAACCCTGCTGGCCGAATCTTTACAGGCCTTGCCCGAAACCGATTTGGTGCAGCGCGACGCCTTGTGGCGCCAACGCCTGGACGGCTGGCTACGCTTCGGCAACCGCGTCGCTTGGGTATTGGCGGCGCTGTTGGGTTTGGGCGCCTTGCTGGTCGTCGGCAACACGGTGCGGTTGGATATCCAGTCGCGCAGCGAAGAGATCGGCGTCCTGCAACTGCTCGGCGCCACCGACGGCTTCATCCGCCGGCCTTTCCTGTATCTCGGCGCCTGGTACGGCTTGGCCGCGGGCGCCTTGGCGCTGGCGCTGCTCGCGGCGACGGATTTCGCTTTGCGCATGCCGCTGGCGACCTTGGCGCAAAGCTACGGCAGTCAATTCGCGCTGAGTGGATTCGACTTGCGCCAAGCGGCGATCGTGCTGCTGGCCGCGACCCTGCTCGGCTGGCTCGGCGCGGGTTTGGTCGCCCACCATTTCCTGCGCCAAACCCGGCCGACGGAAACCTGATGGCCACGCACGACATCCGCCATCTGGTCAGCGACGCGCCGCGGGTGATGGTGGTCGACGGCTCCAAGCTGGTGCGCAAGCTGATCGGCGACGTATTGCTGCGCGATCTGCCGCAAACCCAACTGGTCGCCTGCGACGGCTTGGCCAGCGCGAAAGCGGCGTTGGCCGAAGGCCCGGTCGATCTGGTCACCACCGCCTTGGTCTTGCCCGACGGCACCGGTCAGGAAGTCGCGCGCGCGGTGCGCGCGGCCGGGCAGCAGGCCTACGTGCCGGTGATCGTGGTGTCCGGCAATGCGCAGGAACAATTGGAATCGCGCAGTTTCAGCGAAGACATCACCGATTATTTCGACAAGTCGCTCGGCCACAGCGCGCTGGCGGCTTTCATCCGCGGCTACGTGCAGCCAGAACCGATTCCCGGCGCGCGCGTGCTGTACGTCGAGGACAGCCGAGTCGTAGCGCTGGCCACCAAGCGCATGCTCGAGCACAGCGGCATGCAGGTCACCCACGCGATCAGCGTGGAGGATGCGCTGGAATTGCTCGCCGCGCACCGCGAAGCTGACGGCGCGCCGGCCTTCGACCTGATTCTCACCGACGTTTATCTCAAAGGCGAGATGGAAGGCGGCGATCTGCTCGCGCACATCCGCGACAAACTCGGCTACGGCAAGCGCCGGTTGCCGGTGCTGGTGATGACCGGAGACGCCAACGCCAAGAACCAGTCCGAACTGCTGCGCGCCGGCGCCAACGATCTGGTGATGAAGCCGATCGAGGAGCGCCCGCTGGTGACCAAGGCCTTGTTCCAGCTGCGCGTATCCCGGTTGCCCGAGCAGCGCACGCTCGATCGATGAACGAAGACCGGATCAAACTCGAACCTTCGTGGAAAGACCGGGTCGGCGACTACCTGCAACGCGACGACATGCGCGCCTTGTCCGAATTCCTGCGCCAGCGCAAGGCGGCGGGCGCGCGCATCTATCCGCCCGGTCCGCAGATTTTCGCCGCGTTCGACGCCACGCCGTTCGACGCGGTCAAAGTGGTGATCCTCGGCCAGGATCCGTACCACGGCCCCGGCCAGGCGCACGGCTTGTGCTTTTCGGTATTGCCCGGCGTGCCGGTGCCGCCGTCGCTGGACAATATGTTCAAGGAAATCCAGCGCGATCTGGGCGTCGCGCGCCCCGACCACGGCTATCTGATGCCGTGGGCGCAACGCGGCGTGCTGCTGTTGAACGCGGTGCTGACGGTCGAGGACGGCCGCGCCGGCGCGCACCAGGGCAAGGGCTGGGAAGGCTTCACCGATCACGTGGTCGATGCGCTCAATCGCCAGCGCGAAGGCCTGGTGTTCATGCTGTGGGGCAGCTATGCGCAGGCCAAGGGAAAAGTGATCGACCAAAGCCGGCATCGCGTGCTGAAGACCACGCATCCATCGCCCTTGTCGGCGCATCGCGGCTTCCTCGGAAGCGGACATTTCTCGGCGGCCAACGAATATCTGTCGCGGCGCGGCATCGCACCGATCGATTGGTCGCTGCCGCGACGCGCTGAGCTATGACGACTCGTAGCCCGGTCGAAGGCGATACCCGGGTCGCCTTCTTTCATGAGGCTGCGCGTCCCGGGTATCGCTTCCACCCGGCTACAGTTTCGCGTTCGTTGAGCGCTCGACCGGCGGCAGGCTGCGCAAGAACATCCACAAAGACTTCAATTCTTCGTCGTCGGCGGTGCCGACCGCGCGCCACGGCATTACGCTGCCGTCGATGCCGGTGCCGTCCGGGCGCTTGCCGGTGCGCATCGCCACGATGAAATCGCGTTCGCTCCAACCGGCCAATCCGTGCGGGGTCAGGTTCGCGGCGGGTTTCTTGTCAGGCGCGTGCGGCATCGGGCCGCCCGCGTAATCGGCGCGGTGGCAACCGGTGCAAAGCCGGGCCAGATGATGGCCGTATTCGATCGTGCCGACCGGCGGCGGCGCCGCCATCGTCGGCGCATCGTGATCGATCTTTTCGGCGGAAACGAAGCCGTCGTCGAGTTTGCCGAACGCCAGCAAAGCGCGCCCCAGCGGTCCCAGCGCGCTCTGCGGAAGGCCATGGTCGATCGGCTTCAGCGTCGAAACGTAGGCCGATATCGCTTCGATCTCGCGCGCGCTGAAGTGCGCGTACTCCTGCGAGGGCATCATCAGCAAGGGCCGCGAATCGAGGTCTACGCCGTGACGCAGGGCGCGAAACATGCGTTCGTGCACCGATGCGTTCTCGTGTCCCGGCGGCATCCGGGTCAGGTTGTCGCCGACGATCCGCCCGAACGGCATCTCGTCCAGAACGATTTTGCCGGCCAAGTCCCCGCCATGGCAGTCCATGCACCCGCGTGAACGCGCCAGATGGCGGCCTTGCTCGGCTAGCGCAGGATCCGGAGCGCCGACCTCGATCTTCAGCGCATAGTCGCGCTGCAAGCGGCGTTGGCTGGACATGGCGACGAAGGCGACGACGAGCGCAAGCAACGCCGCGAACGCGAGCAGGGAACGCAGCGCGCGGCGGCGCCAGGAGTTGGCCATGGCTACCTCGAGGAAGAAAACGAACAGCGCCGACGATGATCGTGTCGGCCGCGAGCGCGCCGCCACGTCCGGGCCGCATGAGCGCTCCCTTTCGTTAGACGTCGTCCGGCGCTCGCTCAGGACAGGTTGCGGCCGCGGGTTTCGCCGCTGCTCACCAATGGCAGGGTTCGGCGCCGACTCGATCCGCTGTCGCGCCGCGGGCGCGGCCGACATGATCTGCGTCCGAATCCACGACGAACGCAAGGATGCCGCGCCGGCATTCCGCGAAGGAGAACGCCGATGAACTTACCATCCCCCGCGCATCCGACGGTGTTGTCGCCGATCGATCCCAACGAACGTTCCGAATGGCTGGACGCGGTGCGCGGCTTCGCCCTGCTCGGCATCCTGCTGACCAATATCGTGGCGTTCAGCGGCTACGCTTTCCTCGGTCCGGCGAGCCAAGCGCAGCTGCCGTGGAGCGCCGCCGACGGCGTGCTGAACTACCTCGAGCATGCGCTGATCGAGGCCAAATTCTATTCCTTGTTCTCGTTCTTGTTCGGCCTGGGTTTCGCCGTGCAGCTGCGCCGCGCCGAAGCGCGCGGCGGCGATTTCAAGGCGGTGTTCCGGCGGCGCATGGGTTGGCTGCTCGCATTCGGCTTGAGCCATGCGATCTTCGTCTGGTTCGGCGACATCCTTAATTTCTACGCCTTGCTGGGCTTCGCGCTGCTGTTGTTCCGCAGACTTTCGGCGCGCGCGCTCCTGGCTTGGGCGATCTTCTTCCTGACCGCGCCGATTTGGCTGTACGCCGGTTACCTCGTTTTCGCGATGGCCGCCCACGCCGCGCCGGCCAGCGCGCCCGAAACCTCCGCCGGCGTGCAGGCGATCATCGACGCCTACGCGCACGGCGGCTATCCGGACGTGGTGCATTCCAACGCGATGATCTATGTTTTCGCGTGGATCCGCCGCATCTATCGCTTCCAACTGTTGCGCATCTTCGGCATGTTCCTGCTCGGCGCCTGGGCGGGAAAGATCGGGTTGCCGCGCGCACGCGATGCCTTGCGGCCGATGCTCAAGCGCTGGCTGTGGATGGGCTTGGCGATGGGCCTGCCATTGAACCTCGCGTTCGCGGCGATCGGCGGCAACGACGCGCTGGTGCCGGCGAGCATGAAAGGTTTGCTGTCCATCGCGCTGGGCTCGGTGGGCATTCCGCTGTTGAGCTTGGGCTATGCGGCGGCGTTCGCGCTGTATTGGCGCAAATTGCGCGGTAGCAATCATCTGTTCGTCGCCAGCGGCCGGATGGCCTTGACCCACTACTTGAGCCAGAGCGTGGTTTGCGTGCTGCTGTTCTACGGCATCGGCTTCGGTTGGTTCCAAAAAACCAGCGTCGCTACGAGCTTGCTGATCGCAACGGCGGTTTATCTGTCGCTGGCCTGGCTGTGCCGCGCTTGGTTGAAACGCTATCCGCAAGGCCCGATGGAAACCTTGTGGCGCCGGCTGAGCTATGGGCCGGCGCGTCGCGTGCCGTCTACCCAAGCGGCGCCACGCGCGCCCGACGCGGTGCTCTGAGGGCCCGCTCATGCGGCGGCGAACAACCGCCGCCGCATGCGGAATCAAGCCACGCCCCACAGCTTGCGCGCTTCCTCGGCGATCACGTCCGGGAACTCTTCCGGGAAGAACAGCTTGGCCTCTGGGATTTTGCGCACGCCGCGCGAAGCGCCGAAGGTGCGGTCGAGATAATCCGGGCTCGACGACAGGAAGATGTCGTCGGCCATGCCCCAGATGATCCGCGTGGGTACGCGGCTGGCCTTGAGCTTGGGTTCGATGCCCGCCAGGAAGTTGCGTTCCAAGCCCAGTGCGTAGGCGTGGGTGTTGTCGGGATTGCGCACCAGCGGGCCCAGATACATGTCCACCGCTTCGTCGGTGGGGCTGACGCGGAAGGAGAACGTCGCCCCGCCCAAGCCTTGCGCCGAGCGGGACCGCGTCTTGTCGGCCAGGTCCGGCGCCAGCCATTGTTCGACGAATTTGCCTTCGCGCGACAGGTCCAGCACCGGCTTCAGCGCCGGCGGCGGGCAATCCGGTTCGGTATCGCAATTGGTCAGCAGCAAGGTGCGCACGCGCTCGGGATGCTGGACCAAGAAGAACTGGGCCACGCCGCCGCCGCTGTCGTTGGCGATCAGATCTACGGTGTCTACCCCGCGTTCGTCCAGGAAAGCGATCAGCATGTCCACCTGCGCCTGCGGGTCGCGGCTTTGTCCGGCGGCGACCTTCGTATAACCGAGGCCCAGGAAATCCGGCGCCAAACAACGCCGATAGCCGGCGAGGCGGTCGAAGGCGCCACGCCATTGAAAACCGTTGAGCGGGAAGCCGTGCAGGAACAGCGCGGCCGGACCGCTGCCGCGTTCCACATAAGCGATATCGCCGAATTTCGTTTTCGCGAAACGGCGCGCCGCGTTCCAGGCCGCGGCATCGGTGACCGTGGCCGAGGCCGCGGACGTGCCCCCGGAAGCGGCCCGGCCCAATGCCGGCAAGCCGGCCGCGGCCATCGCGACCGCGCCGCCCGCCCATCCCATGAATTGTCTGCGTTGCATGTTCTTAACTCCGATTGGGCTGGCGCCCGTTGGTGAACGATCTTCGGTGCGAGCAGGTAATGGCTCAATTACTCGACGGGTCATGAGGCGATGACGTGACAGGTAATGGTTCGGCAGCGGCATCCCGTTATGCTGGCCGCATGCACACCACCGAACTCCAAGGGGTCGCGCCGATCGGCGCGCTGTTGCGCGAATGGCGCGCCGCGCGCCGGTTGAGCCAACTGGATCTTGCGCTGGACGCGGGCGTATCGGCCCGTCACCTCAGTTTCGTGGAAACGGGCAAGGCGCGGCCCAGCCGCGAATTGGTCGAGAAGCTCGCCGACACGCTGGCGATGCCGCTGCGCGAACGCAATGTGCTGCTGGTCGCGGCCGGCTATGCGCCTAAATATCCGGAGACCGCGCTGGCCACGCCGATGATGGCGCAGGTGCGGCGCGCGATCGATTCGATCCTTGCGCAACAGGAGCCGTATCCGGCGTTCCTGGTCAACCGGCATTGGGACGTGCTGGCGGCGAACGCCGCCGCCGGGCGCGTGGCGAACTTCCTGCTCGACGGGCGGCAGAGTCCGCACGCCAACATGCTGCACAACATCTTCGATCCGACGGATTTGCGTTCGAGGATCGTCAATTGGGAAGAGATCGCGGGCGACCTGATGCGCCATCTGCACAGCGACGTCGCCGCCACGCCGTCGGATGCCGTGGCGCGCGGCCTGCTCGATCAGATCCTGACCTATCCCGGCGTGCCGCAGCATTGGCGCAACCGCGATCCGGCGATCGCGCCTACGCCCCTGCTGCTCACCCACTTCCGGCACCGGGGCCGGGACCTGCGCTTCTTCTCCACCATCACCACGTTCGGCACGCCGCGGGATGTGACCCTGGAAGAGCTACGGATCGAATGCTGCTTCCCCGAGGACGAGGCGACGGCAGCGTTTTGCCGGGAGCTGGTCGAGCGGGAACACCGCGAGGCTGTCGCGGTCTAAGCCAGGCCTCCGATTAGGGGCACCTATTGAGGCGCGACGCGGCGCATCGGCATAAAAATCAGATATTTCAAATAGTTATGTATATCCGGCGGACCGCCCTTGAATCCTGGCGGCCCGTACCGATTAATAAGCCAGAGACTGCAAGGGGAGGCGGTTCCTCAGTCCGGCGTTCCAACAGCGAAACGCTGGGGAACTTCTGGCACCCATAGCAGTCATATCTGGCGACTGCTAAAATCGGAGCCCATGAAGACCCCTATGTCCCAAGCCCTAGTCGCCAACAACCTGCCGGTTCCCAGCGCGCTCGGTTCGCTGGATGCGTACATCGGCGCGGTGCATCAGATTCCGGTCCTCACCGTCGAGGAAGAGCAGGCCCTGGCCCAGCGCTTCCGCGAAGAGGACGACTTGGAAGCGGCCCGCGAGCTGGTGATGTCGCACCTGCGCTTCGTCGTGCACGTGGCGCGCGGCTACAACGGTTACGGCCTGCCGCTCGGCGATCTGATCCAGGAAGGCAACATCGGCCTGATGAAGGCCGTCAAGCGCTTCGACCCCGACGTCGGCGTGCGCCTGGTCTCGTTCGCGGTGCATTGGATCCGCGCCGAGATGCACGAATTCATCCTGAAGAACTGGCGCATCGTCAAAGTCGCCACGACCAAGGCGCAGCGCAAGTTGTTCTTCAACCTGCGCAAGAGCAAGACCCGCCTGGGCTGGTTGAACGCCGAAGAAGTGCGCGCGGTCGCGCAGGATTTGAACGTCTCCGAACGCGAAGTGATGGAGATGGAATCGCGCCTGTCCGGCCGCGACGTCGGTTTCGACCTGTCTTCGGACGAGGACGACGACCACGCCCCGCCGGCGCCGGCCGCCTATCTGATGGCCAACGAGGAAGACCCCTCGCAAGCCTACGAGCGCAGCGACAGCGAAGACCATCAGCTCGAACTGCTGCGCGCCGGCCTGAGCCGGCTGGACGAGCGTTCGCGCGACATCATCAAGCGCCGCTGGCTGGACGCCGACAGCAAGATCACGCTGCAGGAGCTGGCCGACGAATACGGCGTGTCCGCCGAACGCATCCGCCAGGTCGAGGCCAATGCGCTGAAGAAGATGAAGGCGCTGTTCGCGGCTTGATCGCGACGCACCGCCGAAACCAGGAACGGCCCGGGCAACCGGGCCGTTTTCGTTTGCGCAGGATGCGGATATCGCGGCCTGCGCGCCGTGCCTAACCTGGCCGCATTCCTAAGCTACTGGAGCGCGCCATGGATTACGTCGTCAAAGGGTTGCCGTTGGAACCCTTCCAGCACCTGTTCGGTTTGTCCGACGAGGCTTTGCTTGCCCACGGTGCGAAACGCTACGTCGCCGACGCCAAGCCCGGTTATCCCTGCCGCATCACTTTGCAGGACGCCGAACCGGGCGAGACCTTGCTGTTGGTGAACTGGCGCCACCAGGGCGCCGATACGCCTTACCGTTCGGACGGGCCGATCTTCGTCCGCGAAGCGGCGTTGGCTTCGTTCGAATCGCGCAACGAGATCCCGGAGCAGCAGCGCAGCCGCTTGCTGTCGGTGCGCGCTTACGACAAGGACGGTTGGATGCAGGCCGCGGACGTCGCGGAAGGCGCCGAATTGGAATCCTTGATCGCGAAATTCTTCGCCGACCCCGCGGTCCACTACCTGCATGTGCACAACGCGCGCCGCGGTTGCTATGCGTGCCGCGTCGACCGGGCCTGATCCCGAGAGGAGACCGTAGCCCGGGTAAGCGCAGCGCACCCGGGTAACGCACGGCCATCCGACCCGGGTGCGCTGCGCTTACCCGGGCTACAGAGCGCGACGACTCAATCGTCGCGGCCGACGATGATCCGCGCGTTGCGCTGATAGGTCCAATACGCCATCGCCCAGTCGAGCAGGACGACGATGCGGTTGCGGAAGCCGATCAGGAAGAAGATGTGCGCGACCAGCCAGAACGACCAGGCGAGGAAGCCGGAAAAACGCAGCTTGCCCAAGTCGACGATCGCCGCGCGGCGGCCGATGGTGGCCAGGTTGCCCCAGTCGCGGTAGCGGAACGCTTGCGAGGCGCGTCCGGAGAGGCGGCCGAGGATCGTCGCGGCGACGTGGTTGCCCATCTGCTTGGCCGCCGGCGCCACGCCGGGCACCGGTTTGCCGTTGTCTTGCTGCAATGTGGCCAGATCGCCGGCGACGAAGACCTGCGGATGCCCGGGCACGCTCAAATCGGGCTGCACTCGCACGCGGCCGGCGCGATCCAGCGGCACGCCCAGCGAGCGCGCCAGCGGCGAGGCCGCCACGCCCGCCGCCCACAGCACGGTGCGCGTGGCGATGCGATCCTCGCCCAAGTTCAGCCCTTCCGCGTCGATGCGCGTCACCGCCGAACCGGCGCGCACTTCCACGCCCAATTTCTCCAGTTGCCGCTGCGCTTTCGCCGACAGCGATTCGGGAAAGTTCGACAGGATGCGCGGCCCGGCTTCGAGCAGCAGCACGCGCGCGTGGCGCGGGTCGATGCGGCGGAATTCGCGCTTCAGCGTATGCCGCGCGATTTCGGCCAGGGTGCCGGCCAGTTCGACGCCGGTCGGGCCGCCGCCGACGATGGCGAACGTCAGCAAGGCGCGGCGCTCGGCCTCATCCATGCTGGCCTCGGCGCGTTCGAATGCGGACAGGATCTTGCGCCGGATCAGCAGCGCATCGTCCAGCGTCTTCAATCCCGGCGCATGCGCGGCCCAATCGTCGTGGCCGAAGTAGGCGTGATTGGCTCCGCTGGCCAGCAGCAGGAAGTCGTACTCCAGCGCATCGCCGTCGGCCAATGCCACGCGCTTGCCTTCGGCGTCGACCGCGGTCGCTTCGCCCATCAGCACGGTGACGTTCTTCTGCCTGCGCAGGATGTGGCGCAGCGGCGCGGCGATGTCCGGCGAAGACAGGCCCGCGGTGGCGACCTGGTACAGCAGCGGCTGGAACAGATGGTGGTTGCCGCGATCGAGCAAAGTGATCCGCACCGGCGCGCGCGCCAGCGCGCGCGCGGCCCAGAGTCCGGCGAAGCCGCCGCCGACGATGAGCAGATGCGGCGTGGGGAGTTCGGGCATGTCAGTACAAGTCCATGGGATCGACGTCGAGCGACCAGCGTACCTTGCGCGCCTCGGGCAAGGCGTAAACGGCGGGCAGGGCGGTTTCCAGCGCGACGTGCAATTCTCGCCGATTCGGCGCGCTCAGCAGCAATTGCGCGCGATGCATGCCGGCGCGCTTGGGCATCGGCGCCGGCAGCGGCCCCTGCAGTCGCACTCCGCGCGTCGCAACCAGTCGTTCTCCTCCTTTTTCAAAGGGGGGAAAAGCTTGTCTCGCCGCGTTCAAGAAAGCCATCGGCGCATCGGCGTGCTTGGCTTCGGCGCGCAGCAGCGCCAAATGCGCGAAGGGCGGAAAGCCGGCGGCTTCGCGTTGCGCGAGTTCGTTCTCGGCGAAGGCGTGATAGCCGCCGTGGATCAGCGTCTGCAGCAAAGGATGTTCGGGATGGTGGGTCTGCAGCCACACCTCGCCCGGTTTCTCCGCGCGGCCGGCACGGCCGGCGACCTGGATCAGCAATTGCGCCAGCTTTTCGCCCGCGCGGAAATCGGCCGAGAACAAACCCTCGTCGATGCCGACCACCGCGACCAGAGTCAGGTTCGGCAGATCGTGCCCCTTGGCCAGCATCTGCGTGCCGACCAGTACGCCGGGTTGTTCGCCGAATTCCTCGAACAATTTTTCCAGCGCGTCTTTGCGGCGCGTGCTGCCGCGATCGATGCGCACGACCGGCACGTCGGCGAACTGTTCCGCCAACGCCGCTTCGATCCGTTCGGTGCCCGCGCCCTGCGGCTGCAGCGCCAAGCTCGCGCAATCCGGACAGGCGTTGGGCGCGGATTGGCGCGCGCCGCAGTGGTGGCACTGCAGGCGGCGGCCGCCGGCGTGCACGGTCATCGGGGCGTCGCAACGTTTGCAGTGCGCGCTCCAACCGCAGTCGTGGCAGATCAGCACCGGCGCGTAGCCGCGGCGGTTCTTGAACACCAAGGCTTGGCCGCCGGCGTCGACCGCCTGCCGGATCGCGCCGCGCAACTCCGCCGACAATCCGGCTTCCAACGGCCGCTTGCGGATGTCGAGCACGCGCACCGACGGCGGCTTCGCTTCGCCGGCGCGTTGCGGCAGCCGCAAATGGCGGTACCGGCCCTGGCGCGCGTTGTGCAGCGATTCCAGCGACGGCGTGGCGCTGCCCAGCAGCACCGGCACGTCCAGGGTTTTGCCGCGGACCAGGGCGAAATCGCGGGCGTGGTAGCGGATGCCGTCCTGCTGCTTGTAGCTGGCGTCGTGTTCTTCGTCGATCACGATCAGGCCGGCTTCCGGCAGCGGCGTGAACACCGCCGAGCGCGTGCCGACGATCACGCGCGCCTCGCCGCGCCAGGCCGCGGCCCAGGTGCGCGCGCGTTCGCCGTCGCTCAGGCCCGAGTGCAGCGCGTGCACGGGCACGCCCAGGCGCGCGCGGAAGCGGGCCAGCATCTGCGGGGTCAGGCCGATTTCGGGCACCAGCACCAAGGCCTGCTTGCCGCGCGCCAGGCATCGCGCGATCGCCTGCAGATAGACCTCGGTCTTGCCGCTGCCGGTGACGCCGTCGAGCAGGAAGGGCGCGAAGTCGTCGGCGGCGGCGACCGCGGCGATCGCTTCGGCTTGCGCCGCATTCGGTTCGGGCCCGGTTCGCCCGGCGGGCGCGAGCTGCGACGCCGGCACCGCGACGCGCTCCGCGTAGCCGCGTTGCGCCAGGGCGCGCGCGGCGCTGCGCCAACCCTCTTGCGCGTCGTCGAGCGCGTCTTCGCCCCAGCTGCCGTGCTGCAGGCGCTCGGCCAGCAGACGCGGCCGGCTGCCGTTGCGCAATCCCGCCAAACCGGTCAGGCCGGCTTCGCTCAATCGCCAGGCCCAGACGTGCGTGTCGGGCAAGGCTTCGCCGCGGCGCAGCGCGGCCGGTAGCGCGGTGGCGAAGACCTCGCCCAGCGGCGCGTGCGTGTAGGCGGCCAGCCAGCGCAGCGACGCGAGCAGCTCGCCGTGGAACAGCGCGGCATCGTCGGGATAGGCGAGCGCCGCCTTGAGTTCGGCATCGGGATCGTCCGCCGCACCCACCGCGGCCACCACGCCGATCAGCTCGCGGCTGCCGAAAGGCACGCGCACGCGGCGGCCGACGTCTTCCTGGCCGGCGGCGAGCGCCGCGGGCGGCCGGTAATCGAACAGGCGCGGCAGCGGCAACGGTAACGCGATTTTGAGCGCAAGTTCGGACGCGGGCATCGCGTCAGTCTAGCGAGCGCGAGGCTCGCGCCGTGAGATGTCGGCAGTTGCGCGCCAAACCTGCTGCGCGGCGCAGATAACCCACGCAAACTACCGCCGCAAAAGGAGATTCGCCTTTATCCACATCAGCTGTGGATAACCCTGTGCAAGCCGGCCGACCCGATGCGCGCAAACGCGTGAAAGTAAGCGTTTCGCGTAAGCTGGCGAAAAAAACGCCAATCGACATATTCCCATCTGAATCAATCACATAGCTGTGAAACAGAAGCGCAACATAGCGTGATGGCCCGGTTAAGACCGGGTCGGTGACAGTTTATTGACCGCTGTGAACAACTGGATTTTCCGCAAACCCTTGTCCCGCCTCGCTGAGCGGCGTTCGGACCGCTTGTCAAGCATGGTCCGCGGGGTGCGCATCGGTATCATGCGGCGACGATGAAACCCGCACGATGACCGCGCCTTCTCTTTCCGACGCCAGCGGCGTGCCGGCGGCCATCAATGCCTTCCTGCGCGGCGTGGAACGCCGCGGCGCGGTGTTCGCCGAGCTGCAATGCGGCGATGCCGTGGCCGGCGATGCGGCCTTGGCCGCGGCGATGCGCGCTTTCCAAACCAGCGTCGCGAAGGCGCCGATGGGCGAATGGCCGCACCGCTTCTGGAGCCTGCTGCTGGCCACGCCGATGCTGCGCCGGGCGAACGCTTTGCCGATCCGCCACGACGCCCTGGCGCCGCTGACGCGGGTCGGCCACGGCCCGCGCGCCGCCTTGTTGCTGCGCTTGGCCGCCGGCTTGGGCGAAACCGAGGGCGCGGCGGCCTTGGGCATCGCTCCAGCCACCTACCGGCTCGCGTTGCAACGCGCCCTGCCGCGCCGCGCCGACGGCAGCGCCGACGCGTCGGCATGGCAGGCGCTGGCGAGCGCCGTGCAAGCGACGATCAAGCAACTGCCGCCGCAACGCCTGGCGCACCTGGCCAAGTTGCGCGAAAGCGCCCTGCGCCCGGTCGCCAAGCGCAGCGTCGCCCCGGCGCGGCTCGAGGCGCCCGAACCGTCCGCGCCGCGCAGGGGATGGCGCATCGCGTTGTGGGCGAGCGCGTCCGCCTGCGTGCTGGCGCTGGCCGCGACGTTCTTGTGGCCGGGCAAGCGCCCGCCCGAACGCAACGATGCGCCGGACATCCGCACCGTGTCCTTGCCCGATGCAGAACCGCCGGCTTCGCGCTACGACGCCGAACTGGCGCGGCTGAGCGATCGCGACTTCGATCTGTTGCTGGATGCGCGCGACGAAGCGGTCTATCTCGATTTGGATTTCTACGCCTGGTACGCCGCGCAAGCGGCGATGCCCGCGACGGGCCGCGTTCCGGCCCCACCGGGCGCGACGGACCCCGCGCAGGACGACGATCATCCGGAGACCAGCGATGCGACGCTCTAGCGCTTTCCTGTTCGCGGCGCTCGCCGCCGTCGCCGCAGCCGCAACGGCGGCGCTGTCGCCGCAACACCAGGCCTTGCTCGACCAACTGCCGGTGGCGCAGCGGGTGGAACTGGAACAGCGGCAGGCGCGATGGCGGGCGTTGTCGCCGGTGGAGCAAGCCGTGTACGGGCAGCGCGAATTGCGCTGGCAGGCGCTGCCCGAAGCGGTCCGCCGCGAGCGCCGCGAGCGCTGGCAAGCCTGGCGGGCGCTGCCGGAAAACGAGCGCGCGCAGTTGCGGCGCGCCGCGGCGGATTGGGCCGCTTTGCCGCCCGAACGGCAACGGCCGGTCCGCGCGCAATTCGATGCGCTGGACGGCCGCGAGAAGCACGGTTGGCTGCTCGGTCCCACGCTTGGCGCCGAGTACGTCCGCTTGCAGCCGCTGCTGGCCTTCGTCGAAGCCGAGGAACGCGCGCGTCTGCTGCAAACGCTGCGCGAGATGAACCCGGCCGAGCGCGCCGATCTGGCGGTGCTCGCGCAGCGCGTGCCGCCGGATGCGCGCGAGGCGCTGCGCCGCGAGCTGCTGTCCACCGCCGCCGCCAACCGCGGCGAATGGCTGCGCCGACGCCTGGATCAGTAGTGCGGATCGGCCGGGGACGGTTCGCGGTCCATCGTGACCACGTGCCGCATCACCCGCCGCGTGGTGCGGAAACGGTTGCCGAACTGTTCCAGGCTGCTGGCCCGGAAGCGCATGGCGTGATCGCGCAGATAGGCGTCCAGCGCGGCCGCGTCGCGCAGGAAGAATTGGACGCACATCGCCTGCCGGCCCGCGTCGGGACCCGGCGCGAGCAGATTGTGGATGCGGGCGCTGATGAAGCCGGGCAGAGCGACCATCTCGCGCACGTGGACGTCCATCCAGGCGCGGTAGTCGTCGGCCAGCACGGCGTCGACCTCCACATTCACTTCGTAGACGACGTGGCCGTCGGGGGCGGCCGGTGGTGGCATCGGCGGATCACATTCGGACCAGGCTGAACAGCATGGTGAACATCGCGCCGGTTGTCAGCAGCAAGAAGTAACAGAAGCCCAACAAACAGTATTTCAGCAGGGTCAGGGTCCAGCCCTGGCGGTAGACCCGCTTCTGCATGATCAAAAGATAGATCGGCATCCATAGCCAAAGCAGGGCCTCGATCCAGCCGAACAGGCCGTGAAGGAAGCCGGAATCGGGCGCCAGCCAGTTCTGCAGCGCGATCGTCACGAACATCAGCAGCAGGGCCAGGCACAGGAAGGCGTGGCTGTGCAGGGCCACGATCAGGTGCTCCATGTACAGCCGGCGCTTGAAGACGTACAGGATCTTCAGCATCAGCGCGAACAGCGGCAGCATGATGAAGAGCGTGGACGGGACCGCGCCCAGCAACGCGTCCTTGAAGGCGTCCGGGTCTTCCTTCAGGCGCTTGATGTTGCCCTTGCCGCGTCCGACCTGGACGTTGATCCAGTCGTTGGCGAATTTCGGCAGCCAGGGCACGGTGAGGGGATTGGTCTTAGGATCCCACGGCCGGCCGTTGAAAGACACGTTGAGGTCTTCATCGTCGTCGTCCGCCTTCTTGGCGGCGGCGTCCTGCGCCAGCGGCGCCCCGGCCGGAGCGGACTTCGCCGGTGCTTTCGCGTCCTGCGGGCCTTTCGCCAGGGCTTTCGCCTGCTCGGCGCGCAGGGCCGCGATGCGTTCGTCGGCTTTCTTGCGGATCGCGCGCTCGCCCATCCGCAGGCCCACGTCCGCGCCGGGCGTGCCTTCGGTCTGCTTGCGCGCCTTGGTGATCTCGGCGAGCGCCTCGTCGCGCGCTTTCTCCACTTCCTCGATGCTGGCGGCTTTGGCGAAGCTGTCGTTGTTGTCGCCGTCTCCGAATTTGACCGCGCCGTCGCCGAAGCTGACGGTGAACTGCGCGATGAAGAAGGTGACGATGCTGATGAAGACGAACAGCCGCACCGGGCTGACGTAGCGCACGCGGCGGCCGGCGAAGTATTCGGTCGTCAGATAGCCGGGCTTGGCGAACAACGGCCAGATCGTGCGCGGCAGGCGCGTGTCCAGGTTGAGCACGCTGTCGGCGAAATCGCCCAGGATGCTGGAAAAATGCCGCACCAGCCCCTTCACCGGCTGGCCGCAGGCGTAGCAGTACTCGCCGAGCAGTTCGCGCCCGCAGTTCTCGCATTTGCGCGCGGGCGCAGGCGCGTCGGCGGGCGCGGCGGCGGCTTGCGGTTCGGTCATCGTGCTTCCCCCGAAAGACGCGCTAAGATAGCCTCCAGCCGCGACCCGGCGCCAGCGCACGATTCCTTCGCGCGGCTGCAGTCGCCGGATTTCCCCGCATGTCGCACGTCACGCCCACGCCGGCGCGCTTCCGCGATGAAGTGCGCACCTCGGCCACGCTCGCCGCGCCGCTGGTCGCCGGACACCTGTCGTCCGGTTTGATCGGTTTCGTCGACAGCGTGATCGCCGGCCATCACGGCACCGATACGCTGGCCGCGGTCGCGGTCGGCACGGCTTTGTTTTGGCTGCCGATGATGATCCCGATGGGCACGCTGCTGTCGCTGCCGCCGACCGTTTCGCAATTGGACGGCGCGGGCCAGCGCGAGCGGATCGGTCCGGTCTTCCGCCAGGCCTTGTGGCTGTCCATCGGCCTGGGCGTGTTGCTGTTCCTGTTCCTGACCTTCGTCGTGCACGCGCTGGAGCCGATGGGCATCGCGCCGGAAATCCGTCCCGGCGCGACCGCGTTCCTGCACGGCATCCGCTGGGGCATTCCCGCCTTCACGCTGTACTTGTGCATGCGCTATCTGAGCGACGGCCTGCATTGGACGCTGCCGACGATGCTGCTCGGCTTCGGCGGCTTGCTGGTGCTGATCCCGCTGGGTTACGCGCTGACCTACGGTTTCGGGCCGTTGCCGTCGCTGGGCGCGGGCGGATTGGGCATCGCTTCGGCGATCATGATGTGGGCGCAGGCGCTCGCGTTCGCGGTGTATCTGTGGCGCGCGCGGCGCTTCGCCGACCTGGGCCTGTTCGCGCGTTTCGACCCGCCGCAATGGACGCTGATCCGCAGCTTGCTGGCGACCGGCTTGCCGATCGGCATCACCATCGCGATGGAAGGCGGCTTGTTCATCACCACCGCGCTGCTGATCGGGCGCTTGGGCGACGTGCCCGTCGCTGCGCACCAGATCGCGATCAACGTCGCCAGCCTGTGCTTCATGATACCGGTCGGATTGGCCGAAGCGACGACGGTGCGGGTCGGCCACGCGCTCGGCCGCGGCGATCGCGACGGCCTGCGTCGCGCGGCGTTCGCCGGTTACGCGATCGTGCTGTGCACGCAGACGCTGTCGGCGCTGGTGCTGTTGACCGGCAACGACGCGATCGTATCGCTGTACACGGCCGACGCCACGGTCGCCGCGCTGGCCGCAACCTTGCTGCTGTTCGCGGCGGCGTTCCAATTCCCGGACGGCATCCAAGTGCTGTCGGCCGGCGCCCTGCGCGGACTCAAGGACACGCGGGTGCCGATGTTCCTGGCCGCCTTCGCCTACTGGGGCCTGGGCATGCCGCTCGGCGCCGGGCTCGGCCTGGGCATGGGCTGGGGGCCGAAAGGCATGTGGATCGGCCTGATCGTCGGCCTGACCGCGGCCGCCACCCTGCTCTGCAGCCGGTTCTTGCGCTCCTCCCGACGAGCCCCCATGGTGCGGGAAGGCGCAGTGACCAACGACGCATGAAAGCCCGGCGCCCGCCGGGCTAAGCTGCAGGCCGGTTTCGGGAGTATCAGGTAATGAATGAAGTGCGCCGCCGCGGCCCCATCGCCCGCGTCCTCGTCGGCATCTGGGATGGCGTGAATTTCGCGCGCCGTTTGGTGTTCAACCTGATCTTCCTGTTCTTCGTGCTGTTGCTCCTGATCCTGTGGGGCGCCGGCGACCGGGTCGCGCCGCTGGTGGGCCGCACCACCCTGGTGATCGCGCCGGAAGGAAAGCTGGTCGAGCAATACAGTTCCGACGCCTTCAGCCGCGCCTTGTCCAAGGCGATGGGCGACAAGGAAGGCGAAGAAGTGCAGCTGCGCGACTTGTTGCGCGGCATCGAGGCGGCCAAGGACGACAAGCGCATCGAACGCGTGCTGCTGCGCGTGGATCGCCTGCGTCCGAGCGGCTACGCGCAATTGCGCGAAGTGGCCGCGGCGCTGGCGCGACTGCGCGCGGCGGGCAAGCAGGTGATCGCTTACGGCGATTATTTCGAACAGTCGCAATACTTGCTGGCGGCGCAGGGCAGCGAGGTCTATCTGGATCCGATGGGCGGCCTGTTGCTGGAAGGCCTGGCCGGCTATCGCCAGTACTACCGCGAAGGCCTGCAGGACAAGCTCGGCATCGACTTCCACTTGTTCAAGGTCGGCGAATACAAATCCGCGGCCGAGCCTTTCATCCTCGATTCCGCTTCGCCCGAATCCAAGCAGGCCGACCTGTTCTGGATGAACGACGTGTGGCAGCGCTATCTCACCGACGTCGCCAAAGCGCGCAAGCTGACGCCGCAGCAGCTGGCGGCCGGCATCGACACCTTGCCCGAAGGCATCGCCGCGGCCGGCGGCGATCTGGCCCGCTTCGCGCTGCAGCAGAAGCTGGTCGACGGCCTGAAGACCCGCACCGAAGTCGACGAATTGCTGGCCGAGCGCGGCGTCGCCGACGCGGATGCCGAAGGCGGTTTCCGCCAGATCGACCTGGGCGGCTATCTGCGCCAGATCGACAGCGGCCTGGGCGCGGTCGACGAGCGCCCGCAGGTGGCGGTCGTCGTCGCCGAAGGCGAAATCACCGGCGGCGAACAGCCGCCGGGCCGCGTCGGCGGCGAATCGACCGCGGCGCTGCTGCGCGCTGCGCTGGACGACGACAAGGTCAAGGCGCTGGTGCTGCGCGTGTCTTCGCCCGGCGGCGAAGTGTTCGCCTCCGAGCAGATCCGCCGCGAAGTCGTGGCGCTGAAGGAAGCGGGCAAGCCGGTGGTGGTGTCGATGGGCAATGTGGCTGCCTCCGGCGGCTACTGGATCAGCATGAACGCCGACCGGATCTATGCCGATCCGTCGACGATCACCGGTTCGATCGGCATCTTCGGGCTGTTCCCCACCTTGCCGCGCGCGCTAGACAAGATCGGCGTGCACACCGACGGCGTGGCCACCACCCGCTTCGGCGGCGCGTTCGACGTGACCCGCACGCTGGATCCGGACGTGGGCCAGGTGATCCAGAACGTGATCGACAAGGGCTACCGCGATTTCACCGGCAAGGTCGCGCAGGCGCGCAAGAAGAGCGTCGAGCAGATCGACGAAGTCGCGCGCGGCCGCGTATGGACCGGCGCGCAGGCGAAGGAGCGCGGCCTGGTCGACGAATTCGGCGGTATCGACGCCGCGGTCGCCGACGCGGCGCGGCGCGCCAAGCTCGGCAAGCCGGGCGAGTACCGCGTGCAATACGTGGAAGGCGCCGGCACGCCGTTCCAGCGCTGGTTCGCCGGCTTCGCGGAAAGCAAGATCGGCGCGGCTTGGCTGGCCCGTTCCGACGTCGCGCGCAGCCTGCTGACGCGCGCCGCACCGCGCGCGAGCGACGATCTGCGCTTCCTGCAGAACGCGATCGAACCGGGCAACGGCCCGCGGGTGAAGGCCCTGGCTTACTGCTTCTGCGGGCTTTGATCTGCCTGCAAATCCGTCGCGCTTCGGCGCGACCGCCGCTTGCTTTTGTGGGAGGGGCTTCAGCCCCGACAACCAGTCGGGGCTGAAGCCCCTCCCACAAAGCTAAACGTTTCGCTATCCGACAGAGGTTCCGCGTGCGTCGTATCCGTTCGTTGTCCGCAGTGCTGCTCGCCGCTGCGCCGGCCTTGGCGATGGCGCAGGTGGTGGGCGTCGCGCTGGATCCGAAAGCGGTGCTGGTGGACGGCGAGTTGAAAGTGCTGCCTTCGCCGCCCGCCGATTCGGCGGTGTTTTTGCGGTTCGACGGCGCCAAGGCGAAAGAGATCGGGCGCGTGCCCGCAGCGACCAGTTTCCAGGGCCCGCCGTCGAGCGTGGCGATTTCGGCCGATGCCAAGCTGGCCTTGGTGACGGCGTTCATGCGCATCGATCCGGCCGATCCGAGCAAGCTCGCACCGGAAAAGAAGCTGACAGTAGTGGACCTGTCCGCATCGCCGATCGAGGCCGTGCAAACGCTCGAACTGGGCGCGCAACCTTCCTCGGTCGCGCTGAATCGCGCCGGCACGATAGCGTTGGTGCCGCACACCGCCGACGACAGCGTGACCGTGCTGGCGATCGCCGACGGACGCGCGCGCGTCGTCGAAAAAATGGCGATGGAAAAAGGCTCCGGACCGCTCGGTGCCGCGTTCAGTCCCGACGGCCGGCGCGCCTTGATTTCGTTCCCGAACGCGGGCCGGGTGGGCGTGTACGCGGTCGAGAACGGACGCTTGAAGACGCCGGCGATCCGCGAGATGACGGCAGGCATCTGGCCGACCGCGCTGTCGTATTGCGGCGACAGCGGCCTGGCCGTGGTCGCCAATTACGGCAAGGTCGGCGGCGATGCGGACACCGTCAGCCTGCTCGACGTGGCCGGCGAGCATCCGCGGGTGATCGACACCGTCACCGTCGGTCCGTCGCCGGAAGGCGTCGCCTGTTCGCCCGACGGCCGCTACGCCGCGGCCGCGCTGCAGAACATGAGCACGGTGGCGAAAAGTTCGCCGTTCCATTCGCCGCGAAGCAAGCTCGCGGTGCTGAAGATCGACAACCGGCGCTTGCACCGGTTGGCGGAGGCGGCGTTCGGGCCGTGGGCGCAGGGCGTCGGTTTCCTCGACGATTCGCGCACGCTGTTCGCGCAGAGCATGGGCGACCGTTCGATGCATCTGTTCCGCATCGAAGGCGATGCGCTGAAGGCCGCCGCGCCGCCGATCGTCTTCGTCGACGGCGCGCCGACGGCGTACGGGATTTCGGGGCGCTGATCGTCACCCTCGTTCGTTCTCCGACGCGATAGAAATCCTCACGTCGTCATCCCAGCGCAAGCTGAGATCCATTTTGCTTTGCTCTTAAGCTGTCATCCCGGCGAAACGAGCAAAGCGAGTTAACGGCGAAGCCGGCCCGAAGGGCGAGCGCGCAGCGCGAGTCAAGCCGGGATCCAGGCCATCCGAGAAACTGGCAAGTCGCGATGCGACTCGCATCATGGACAAAGGCTTCCGGGCTGACGCCCGGGTCGCTTTCTTTGCTGGCACAAAGAAAGTAACCAAAGAAAGTGCCTAAATTCAACGGCGGTGCGTGAAGTCGCGCGTCTTGATCCATCGGGCGTTGTAGCGGGACAGCACTCCCACTCTCAGTCTCGGTCCGTAGTTCGATGGCGGGCCGTTCGTATTGGCGTCGCTTCGCTTTGTGGTCGCTGGCGTCCATGAAACGTAGCTGCGCGGAGAGAGGTTTCTTGGCGACTCCCGTCGCGATGTGGGTGCGGCGCAGCTCTCGAATCCGGCTTGACTCGCGCTGCGCGCTCGCCCTTCGGGCCGGCTTCGCCGTTAACTCGCTTTGCTCGTTTCGCCGGGATGACGAGCTGTACTGACGCTCAGCCGCCTTCCGCTTCGATCTGCGCGCGCTGCTTTTCGGCCGCGTCCTGCACCGCCTTGTCGGCGGCCTTGGCCTTGTCGATCGGTTCTTTGATCGCATCGCGCAGTTCGGTGTGCGCGGCTTGGGCTTGGGCTTGGGGTTCGGGTTTCTGCTCGGCCGGCGGCGGTTCCGGCGCGCGGCAGGCGGCGCAGGCGGCGATCGCGAGCAGCAGGGCGGTGCGGGTGAGCGTGGGCATCGCAGCGTCCTTGTGGGGTCCGGCGCTATGCTACGCCGATCCGGTGCAGACGAGGCGAACATGGATCCCCACCGCTGGCGGCTCGACGGACAACTGGCCCTGGTCACCGGCGGCAGCGCCGGCATCGGCCGCGCCATCGCGCGCGAGCTTATGGGCCTGGGCGCGCGCGTGATCATCGCCGCGCGCGACGGCGACGCGCTCGAATCGGCCCGCGACGAACTGGCCGACGAATTCCCCGACGGCGAGGTCCGCGGCGTGATCGGCGACGTCGCCGACGACGAGCAGCGCCGCGAAGTCCTGGATTTCGTCGAAGACATCGGCGACGGCCTCAACATCCTGGTCAACAACGCCGGCGGCAACCTCACCAAGAACGCCACCGACTACACCGAAGACGAATGGCGGCAGATCTTCGAGGTCAATCTGTTCTCGGCCTTCGAACTGTCGCGTTACGCGCATCCGCTGCTGACCCAGCACGCCTCGTCGAGCATCGTCAACGTCGGCAGCGTATCCGGCGCCACCCACGTGCGTTCCGGCGCGCCTTACGGCATGAGCAAGGCCGGGATGCACCAGATGACCAAGAACCTGGCCGTGGAATGGGCCGAGGACGGCGTGCGCGTCAACGCCGTCGCGCCCTGGTACATCCGCACCCGGCGCACGTCCGACAAATTGGCCGATCCGGATTATCTGGACGAAGTGCTGCTGCGCACGCCGCTGGGCCGCGTCGGCGAACCGGAAGAAGTCGCCGCCGCGGTGGCCTTCTTGTGCCTACCCGCGGCCAGCTACATCACCGGCGAATGCATCGCGGTGGACGGCGGGTTCTTGCGTTACGGGTTTTAAAAGTTGAGCCCTCTCCACCGGCGCGGGCCGGGGGGGGGTGAGGGTTCGGCGAAGCGAGAATGTTTCCGATGCGATGGATATCGTCGGCGGAACGATGCCATCGCGACTTGGTCCAACATCATTCCACCGAACCCTCATTCGGCGCTGCGCGCCACCTTCTTCCGATGGGAGAAAGTCGCTCACTCCGCCGGACAGCTCTCGCGCAATACGGTTTGCGAGCGTTCCAGCGCGGCCTTGGCGTTGGCGGCTTGTTCGCCGGTGCCGAAACGGGCCGCGGTCCGCGCTTCTTCGGCGCGTTGGCGCCAAGCTGGGCACAGCTGTTGATCGGCGATGGGCTGGCAAGGGTCGCGCATCATCTCGCAAACCGTGCCCGCGCCGGTGGCCGGATTGCCGTCCAGGCCGACGGCCTGCATCGGCACGCAGCGGCGCGGCTGCAGATCCGTATCGCTGAAATAGACCTCGCGCTGCAGATTCGCGCAACGGTATAAGGCCGGCGGCGGAACCAGCGCCGCGGGCGGCGTCGACGGAACAAGCGCCGGAGCGGCAGCCGGCGGCGTCGCTTTCGCCGCAGCGAGTGCCGGTTGCGCGGCGGTCACGGGCGCCGATGTCGCTGCGGGAGCGGCGCTGGGCGCAGCCGCCGCGTTTGTCGGCGCCGTCGCCGCCGGCGTTTCGATCACGCGCTTTTCCTGCTTGCTGCCTTTCGGGCAACGCACGTCGTTCTGCAAGGTCACCGCGCCCTTGGCGTCGGTGCATCGGTACATGACGATCCGTTGCTGCGCGGCGGCGGCGTCGCAGCAGCACAGCGCGATCAGCAGTCCGAACGCGATGCGCAAATCAGTAGGCCCGGCAGTCGTTGTTCATGCGCGCGCGCAAGCCGCGCTCCTCGTCGTCCAGCACGGCGCGTTCGCTCGGCATCGCGTTGAGATAGCGGCGCTTGATTTCCCACAAACGGTCGTCCAGGCGCGAGCAGACCTCTTCCTGCGGCAAGGCATGGCATTCGTCGGCGACGTAAGTGCTGCCGGCGTAGATCGCCGGCGCGGGATGGACCGGATGCGGACGCGTGGGCGGGCCGATATTCGGCGGACGCGGCGTCGGGCGTACCGCGATGCTGGCCGCGGTGCCGGTGCGGAACGAAGTCGCGGGCCAGGGATAGCCCAAGGTCCACAACGGCACCCAGCGCGGATTGCCGGCATCGGTATCGCTGGTGTAGCGCTCGCCGTCGGGCGTGACGCATTCGTACAGCGGGCGCGGCGGCGCGACGGTCACGTAACGCACTTCCACCTGTTTTTTCGGCTCGACCGCGGGCAACGGCGTCGGCGCGACCGGACGCGGCGGCGGATCGACCGGCTTCTGGAAAGTGCGGGTTTCCTGCTGTTCGCCCTTGGCGCAGGGCGTGTCGCGCAAAGTCAATTTGCCTTTCGCATCGACGCAGCGGTACAGGGTGATTTCCGCCGCTTGCGCGCCGGTGCAGGCGCAGGCGAGCAGTGCGGCCAGCAAGCCAGGGCGGAAGGGCGGGCGCATGCCGGCATCTTGCGCCGGTTCATCGCAGCGCGGAAGCGCGGGCGGTTCGCGTATCCGCGAGGCGTCGGCCGCGGTTCATTTTGTTCAAGGAAGCGTGCACCTAGAGGCGCAGCACCGCGCCGGTGAGAGCGTCGCGGATCGTGGTCGGACGGTCCAGATGCGAGGTTTCGCCGTCCAGGCGGCCGTCCGTTTGCGCGAGCAGGTCCGGATCCAACGCCGCCAGGCTGGCCGCAGGCGGTTCGCCGGCGCGGTTGGCGCTGGTCGACACCAGCGCGCCGCCGAACACCGTGCACAGCGTGACGACCACCGGATGCGCAGTCACCCGGACGGCGATGCCCTCGTGCGCGCCGGTGATCCAGCGCGGCGCGCGGCGGCTGGCCGGCATCACCCAGGTGTGCGGGCCGGGCCAGGTGGCCAGCACCTCGGCCAGGCGTTCGCTCGGCAGCGCGGTCAGATCGAGATAGGGGCGCAATTGGTCCAGGTTCGCGGCGATCAGGATCAGGCCTTTGTCGACCGGACGCTGCTTGATCGCGAGCAGGCGCATCACCGCCGCTTCGTCGTCGGGATCGCAGCCCAAACCCCAGACCGCTTCGGTCGGATAGGCGAGCACGCGCCCATTTTTCAGAGCGGTGGCGGCGTCGGCGAGGGAGAGGGGTTGCAGCATGGCGAAAGCACGTCAGAACGGCGCGTCGTCGCCGGCAGCGGGTGCTTTCTTTTTGACGACTTTCTTCGCCGCCTTCTTCGCGGTCTTCTTGGCGGCGGCTTTCTTAGCCGTTTTCTTCGCGGCTTTCTTGGCCGGCGCCTTCTTGGCGGCCTTCTTCGCCGGCGCGGTTTCCTTCTTCTTCGGCGCCGCCTTCTTCGCCGCGAAGCGGCCGCGGCCGCGCATCGGTTTGCCGGTTTCTTCCATCAGCTTCTGCACTTCTTCCAACGTCAGCGAAGCGGGTTCGCGGTCCTTGGGAATGCGGCCGTTGAGCTTGCCGTCGCTGATGTAGGGGCCGAAGCGGCCGTTCAGCACCTGGATGTCGCTGCCTTCGAAGGACTTGATGATCCGGTTGCGCGCGATCTCTTCCTTCTCGGCGATCAGGAACACCGCCCGCGCCAGGTCGATCGTGTACGGATCGTCTTCCTTCTTCAGCGAAGCGTAGGTCGAGCCGCGCTTGGCGAACGGGCCGAAGCGGCCGATGCCGACGCTGACTTCCTCGCCGTTGTCTTGGCCGAGTTTGCGCGGCAGGCGGAACAGGTCGATCGCTTCTTCCAAAGTGATCGTATGCATGCTTTGGCCGGGGCGCAGGCTGGCGAAGGTCGGTTTGTCTTCGTCGTCGGCGGTGCCGATCTGCGCGTACGGCCCGTAGCGGCCCAGGCGCACGCTGACCGGTTTTCCGGATTTGGGATCGGTGCCGAGTTCGCGCGCGCCGGTGGCTTCGTTGCGGTCGACCGATTCGGTCTTCTCTTCGACCAATTCCTTGAACGGACCCCAGAATTTCTCCATCAGCGGCACCCACTCTTCCTCGCCGCGCGACACCGCGTCGAGTTCGTCCTCGAGCTTGGCGGTGAAGTCGTAGTCGACGTATCGGGTGAAGTGGCCGCTTAAGAACTTCGATACCGCACGGCCGACGTCGGTCGGACGGAAGCGGCGGTTCTCCAGCTCCGCGTATTTGCGGAACTGCAGCGTCTGGATGATCGAAGCGTAAGTCGAAGGACGGCCGATGCCGTATTCCTCCAGCGCCTTCACCAGCGAGGCTTCGGAAAAGCGCGGCGGCGGCTCGGTGAAGTGCTGGTCGGTGTGGATGCGGTCCAGCGGCACGCGCTCGCCCGGCTTCATCGGCGGCAGCTTGCGGCCTTCGTCCTCGTCTTCGGCGGCCTTCTGGTCCTTGCCTTCTTCGTACACGGCCAGGAAGCCGGGATCGATGACGGTGGTGCCGCTGGCGCGGAAGTTGTGTTCGCTGCCGGCCGCCAGGTCGACGCTGACCGTGTTGAGCGTGGCCGGCACCATCTGGCAGGCGACGGCGCGCTTCCAGATCAGTTCGTACAGGCGGCGGCCGTCGTCGTCCAAATGCTTGGCGACTTGCGCCGGCGTGCGCAGCGCCGAAGTCGGGCGGATCGCTTCGTGCGCTTCCTGCGCGTTCTTCGATTTGGTCTGGTAGAAGTTCGGCTTGTCGGGCACGGCCTTGATGCCGAAGTCGCGCGCGATCACGTCGCGGATCTCGCTCAGCGCTTCGGCCGACAGGTTCACCGAGTCGGTACGCATATAGCTGATCAGGCCGACCGTGCCTTCGTCGCCGATCGCCACGCCTTCGTACAGCTTCTGCGCCACGCGCATGGTGCGCGAGGTGGTGAAGCCGAGCTTGCGCGAGGCTTCCTGCTGCAGGGTGGAAGTGGTGAACGGCGGCGACGGCCGACGCTTGCGTTCCTTGCTGGCGACGTCGGTGACGTGCAGCGCGCCGCCGGCGGCCGCGACGATGCGGCGCCGCGCTTCCTCGGCGGTGTCGCCGTCGGTGATGGTGAACTGTTCGAACTTCTTGCCGTCGAGCTTGGTCAGCTTGGCGGTGAACGGCTGCGAGGCGTGCGCGCACTCGGCTTCGATCGTCCAGTATTCGCGGGCGACGAAGGCTTCGATCTCTTCTTCGCGCTCGACGATCATGCGCAGCGCGGGCGACTGCACGCGCCCGGCGGACAGGCCGCGCTGCACCTTGCGCCACAGCACCGGCGACAGGTTGAAGCCGACCAGGTAATCCAGCGCGCGCCGCGCTTGCTGCGCGTCGACCAGGTCGCTGGCGATGCTGCGCGGCTTGAGCATCGCTTCCTTGATCGCGCGCGGCGTGATTTCGGTGAACACCACGCGCTGCAGGGTCTTGTCCTTGAGCAGGCCGCGCTCTTTCAGGATCTCCGCGATGTGCCAGCTGATCGCCTCGCCTTCGCGGTCCGGGTCGGTCGCCAGGAAGATGCCCTCGGCGACCTTGGCGGCCTTGGCGATGGCGTCGACGTGCTTCTCGTTCTTGTCGATCAGGTCGTAGCGCATCCGGAAGCCGTCGTTCGGATCGACCGCGCCTTCCTTCGGCACCAGGTCGCGGACGTGGCCGTAGGAGGCCAGGACGGTGAAGTCCTTGCCGAGGTATTTGTTGATCGTCTTGGCCTTGGCGGGCGACTCGACGATAAGCAGGTTCTTGGCCATTGCGGGGGAGGTTTCCGGGCGGGGCGTTAAGCCGGCGCCAAACATGAGTACAGAAGGGAACGCCCGAGGCCGGGGCCTCGGGCGTTCAGGTTCGTTCTTTTTATAGTGGAATCACGGCGGCCTGCCGCCTGTCAAGCGGCGGCCGTGGAAATTGTGCGGCGGGCCGCTAGTGCACGGGCTCGGGTTCGTCGGCGAACATCTGGGTTTCCATCCAGGCGTAGGCGGCTTCGGAGCCGGGTTGGTTGAACAGCACCATCAGCACGACCCACTTCAGATCGTCCAGGTCCAGTTCGTCCTGATCCAGGGCCATGGCGCGGTCCAGCACCAGTTCGCGCTGGTCGGCGTCCAGGATCCCGTGCTGCTCCAGGAACAGCAGGAAACCGCGGCATTCCACGTCCAGCTTGTCCAATTCCGGGCCGAAATAGACCCGGGTCGGGCCGTCGCTGCGCGCGCTGCCGGCCGCCGGGCGCTGTTCGGCCAGGGCGTCGAGCCAGTCGAAAGCCTTGCTGATCTCGGCGGGGCTGAAGCCGGCCTGGATCAATCCGTTCTGGAGGGAGTCGCGATCGCGGACGGGATCGGCGTCGTCGGTGAAGTAGTGTTCGAAGAGGTAAAGCAGTACGTCCAGGATGCTCTCTTTCATTTCCCTCGGCCTGCGCCGGTCTCCGGCGCGTTGGGGGACAGGGTCTTGCGGGTGTAGCGGCCGTGTCGGTTGCTCACAAGGCCCTCAAGCTCCATGACCAGCAGCATGGAGGACAGTTCCGCGGCCGTCAATCCGGTGCGTTCGATCAAGCGATCCATACCGGTGGGGTCGTGTCCTAAGGCTGTCCACAACTTGTGGTAGTCGGGGTCGTCGAGCAGAGCCGGCGATAACGTCGCCGTCGCGGCTTCGACGGAAGTGGAAATGGGGCCTTCCAAGCGGTTGCGCAAGGTCGTCGCCAAGCTCGCTGCGACCGGCAGCACGGCGGCGATCACCTCGTCGGCGGTCTCCGCCAGCGCGGCGCCGTCGCGGATCAATTGGTGGCAGCCCCGGGCGAGGGCGTTGTGGATCGAACCGGGCACGGCGAACACCTCGCGGCCGGCATCGGCGGCTTGCTTGGCGGTGATCAGCGCGCCGGACCGCAGCGCCGCTTCGACCACCAGCGTGCCCAGGGACAATCCGGCCAGGATCCGATTACGGCTAGGAAAGTGCGAAGGCCGAGCCTGCGTGCCGGGCAAGTGTTCGCTCACCACCGCGCCGCGCGCGGCGATGCGGTCGCGCAACGCGGCGTTCTCGCGCGGATAGGCGACATCGGGCCCGGTGCCCAGCACGGCGACGGTCAATCCCGACGGCGCCGCCAGCGCGCCTTCGTGCGCGGCGGTGTCGATGCCCGCGGCCAAACCGCTGAGGACGGAGAATCCGGCGTCGGCCAAATCGCGGGCGAAACGGCGTGCGTTGTCGCGACCGCCGGGGCTGGGCGCGCGGCTGCCGACGATGGCCACCGACGGATGCCACAGCAACGCCGGATCGCCGTCGACGAACAAAGCCAGCGGTGGGCTGGACAGGCGCCGCAACTGCGGCGGATAGGCCGGATCGTGCCAACCCAGCAGATGATGTCCCGGCTGCGCCAGCCAAGCGCGCGCCGCGGCCAGCGTTTCGTCGGCGCATTGCGCCAGCGCGACCGTCTGCGTCTCGTCTAAGCCCGCTTCGCGCCATGCGCGCGGACCTGCGGCCAATGCGGCGGCGGGCGCGCCCAGCCGATCGAGCAAGCGCCGGCGCGGCGCGACCGCGCCGGGCAAAGCCTGCAGTTTCAACAATGCATCGAGGTCGTCGTCGGCCATCGCGCCAACCTAGCCCCGAAACGGCGACGGCGCCCGCAGGCGCCGTCGCTGAAATCTGTAGGAAAACCCCGGATCAGTACGTGGCGTCGGGGTGCTTGAGCGTGTAGCCCACCTTGGCCGGCTTGATGCCTTCCATCACCAATCCGTAGCTCATCTTGTCGAAGGTGCGGAACACCATCACGTGGCCGGCGAATTCGTCGGGCAATTGCACGCGGCTCTTCTTGGGCACCGACTGGTAGCTGCGGTCTTCGCCGTATTCGACTTTGTCGATGACGTTGCTGCCGTTGCGCCAGATCGAGAACACGGTGCCGTTGTCGACGCCGTCGCGGGCGCCGGCGGAGATCGCGATCACGTCGCGCGGGCCGCCGTAGCGGTCCGTATCGGCCACCGCCAGCACCTGGGCCTTGCCGATCGGCAATTGGGTTTTGGGCGCGTGCGGGAAGAACTGCAGGTCGTAGCCGTGCGCGTCGACCGGAATCAGGCGGTCGCCGATGCGCACTTCGCGGCCGGCTTCGTCGAGCAGCACGGTGGACGCTTCCACGTTGCCGACTTCGCCGCGGGTGACCGTGCCCAGGTTGACCCGGGCCAGTTCGTAGCCGAGCAGTTCGAGCGGGCCTTCGGACAGGACCATATTGGTCCAACCGGTATCCAGGTCGGCGGTCTGGGTCAGCAGGCGCTTGCCGCGGAAATCCAGGTCTTCCTTGAACGGCAGGTACTGGCCGTTGGACGTGCGGCGGGTCTGGGTGTAGCGCTGGGTCGGCCGCACGATCAGATAGCGCTGGCCCGGCTGGGCGCCCGCGAGGCCGCGGACGTAGACCACCTGGCCTTGCGAACCGCGCAGACGGTCTTCTTCCAGGCTGACCACGTAGGGCAGCTGCTCGAATTCGTCGACGACGCGCAGGTCCTTCAGGAAGGCTTCGATCTGGTCCAGCGGGATCGCGTTGATCGGCGCGGCCTGGCGCGGACCCGGCTGCACGGCCAGGCGGTCCAGGTAGGCCAGGCTGATCACGTCGCCCGGATAGATCAGATGCGGATTCTTGATCTGCGGGTTGGCCTGCCAGATTTCGGGCCACAGCCACGGCTTCTTCAGGAAGCGCGCCGAGATGTCCCACAACGTATCCCCGCGCTTCACCACGTAGGTGTCGGGGTGGTCGCCACGCCATTCGGCAGCCGTGGCGTAGGCGGCGACCGTCAAGGCCGCAACCGCAAAAACCGTACGAAGCCCCCGAGAAAGGCGCTTAAGCATGGCGGCCATCTACCCGCTCCCCTTGAGAATTTCCCCTGACAGCGGGGGCAATATAGCCCACAAACAGCGCCGCAAGGCAAGCTTTCCGGCGTTACAATCGCCCCAGCGCTTGCGCTTGTGACCGATGCCCCCATTTTTTACGCCATGGCCCTGTTAAACATCCTCGAATTCCCCGATCCGCGCCTGCGCACCAAGGCGGTGCCGGTGGATCCCGCGCGGCTGGCCGATCCGGAATTCCAGCGCCTGTTCGACGACATGTTCGAAACCATGTACGAAGCTCCGGGCATCGGTCTGGCCGCCAGCCAGGTGGACGTGCACCAGCGCTTCATGGTGATCGACGTATCGGAAGAGAAGAATCAGCCATTGGTGTTCGTCAATCCGAACATCGTCGCCAAGGCCGGCGAGCAGGTTTACCAGGAGGGCTGCCTGTCGGTGCCGGGCATTTTCGCCGACGTCACCCGCGCCAACGAAATCACCGTGCAGGCCCTGGACCGCCACGGCCAGCCGTTCGAGATGACCATCGACGGCCTGCTCGCGGTCTGCATCCAGCACGAGATGGACCATCTGGACGGCAAGCTGTTCGTCGACTACCTGTCGCCGCTCAAGCGCGAGATGGTGCGCAAGAAGCTGGCCAAGCAGAAGCGGCAGGATGCGGCTTGAGCGGCGCTGCGCGCAGCCAGGGGTGAGCGAAGAGAAGTGAGCAGTGAGGCGCAACATGCGCTCGCTGCCGCTTCCGCTCATTTCTCGCTCCTCTCCGCTCGCTTCTCACTTAGACTCTCCGCATGCCCTTGAGAATCGTTTTTGCCGGCACGCCGGATTTCGCCGTGCCCTCCTTGCGCGCCGCCGCTGCGCGCGGCGAAGTGGTCGCGGTGTACACGCAACCGGATCGCCCGGCCGGCCGCGGCCGCGAATTGCAGGCTTCGCCGGTGAAGCTCGAAGCGTTGAAGCGCGGCATTCCGGTGCTGCAGCCGGAAACGCTGAAAAGCGAGTTGTCGCGCGACGCGCTGCGCGCGCTGGAGCCCGACTTGATGGTGGTGGTCGCTTACGGCCAATTGCTGCCGCAGAAGATCCTCGACATCCCGAAATACGGCTGCTGGAACGTGCACGCTTCGCTGTTGCCGCGCTGGCGCGGCGCGGCGCCGATCCAGCGCGCGATCGAAGCCGGCGACCGCGAAACCGGCGTCTGCCTGATGCAGATGGAGAAAGGTTTGGACACCGGTCCGGTGCTGTTGTCGCAAAAGCTGGCGATCGGCGAGAACGAAACCGGCGGCGAACTGCACGACCGTTTGTCCGAGCTCGGCGCGCAGACCCTGGCCGACGGTTTGGGCCTGCTGCGCGCCGGCATCCGTCCGGTGGCCAAGCCGCAGCCGGAGACCGGCGCGACCTACGCGCACAAGCTCGAAAAAGGCGAAGCGAAATTGGATTGGACGCAATCCGCGCAGCGCCTGGCCGACAAGGTCCGCGCGTTCCAGCCCTGGCCCGTCGCCGAGGCGGAAGTCGCGGGCGAACGCTTGCGCATCCATGCTGCGGTCGCGTTGCCGCTGGCGCACCAAGCCGCGCCCGGCACGCTGCTCGTCGCCGGCCGCGACGGCATCGACATCGCCTGCGGCGAAGGCGCTTTGCGCATCCGCACGCTGCAGCGCGAAGGCGGCAAGGCGATCACCGCGGCCGATTACCTCAACGCAAGGCGCGACCTGCGCGCCGGCGCATGATCGGCGGCCTGCTCTCGAAAATCTTCGGCGCGCGTCCGGCCTGGATCGAAGGCGGCCTGTACGCTACTCGCCGCGAAGACGGCAGCTACGCCGCGCTGAAGATCCTGAAGACGGACGCGCAGGGCGTGCACGTGCGCACCTACAGCAACGTCTATCCGCAGCCTCCGACGCGGATCGACGAAGCCGCGCTGTACATGGCCGGCATCCACGACGGCGATGGAGAACATCTCGGCATGGGCCACTTGCCGGTGTCGCACGCGTCGTTTTCCGGTTGGGGCGCGGTTTTCGTCCAGCGCTCCACTGTTGCCGGCGACGAACTGGAAGGCTACGAGATGTGGCGCGAAGCCGAGGGTGGCTACTTTTGAATGACCAGCCTTCGCGCGCAGGCGTCAACGCGCGGATAGCGGCCGTGCGCACGTTGGACGCGGTGCTGCACCGCGGCCGTTCGCTGAAGGCCGAACTTGCCGCGGCGCTGCCGGGGCTCGAGGATCCGCGCGACCGCGCCCTGGTCGAGGCGATCTGCTTCGCCGCCCTGCGCCAGCGCGCGCGCTACGACGCTGCGCTCAAGGCGTGGATCGCCAAGCCCTTGACCAAGCGCGACAACGAGTTGCGCGCCTTGCTGATGGTCGGTTTCGCCCAGATCGACGCGCTCGGCCTGCCGGCGCATGCGGCGGTCGATGCGACCGTGGAAGCGGCGCGTTCGCTCGGCCGCGCGCACCAGGCCGGCATGGCCAATGCGTTGTTGCGCCGCGCGCTGCGCGAAAGCCTGCCGCCGGCGGATGCCGCGGACGCCTGGCCGCCCTGGCTGCGGATGAGGTTGCACGCGGATTGGCCGCAGGATTACCGCGCGATCGTGGACGCGGGCGCGACGCCTGCGCCGACCTGGCTGCGGGTGAACGCCCGGCGCGTCGCGCGCGACGTCTACGCCGGGAAACTGCGAGAGGCGGGCATCGAATCCATCGCGCCGGAGAATTTCGGCGAGGCGCTTCGCATCGAAGATTCGGTCGCCGTCGCCGCGTTGCCCGGTTTCGATGCGGGCGAAGTCTCGATCCAGGACGGTGCGGCGCAACGCGTCGCCGATGCGTTGTCGGCGGCGCCGGGCTCGCGCGTGCTCGACGCCTGCGCCGCGCCCGGCGGCAAAGCCGCGCATCTGCTCGAGCGCGACCCGTCGTTGCGTTTGACCGCAGTCGACAGCGATCCGAAGCGCCTGCGCAAAGTGGCGGAAACGCTGGCGCGGCTCGGCCTGGATGCCGGCGCCGAATTGCGCGCGGCCGACGCCGCCGATCCGCCGGGCTGGTGGGACGGCGCGGCGTTCGACGCGATCCTGCTCGACGCGCCGTGCTCGGCCACCGGCATCGTGCGCCGTCAGCCCGATATTTTGCTGCATCGGCGCGAACGCGACATCGTCGCGTTGACCGCATTGCAGGCGCGCTTGCTCGACGCGGCTTGGGCCATGCTGCGCCCCGGCGGCGTGCTTCTGTACGCGACGTGCTCGATCTTGAAGGCCGAGAACGAAGCCCAAATCGCCGATTTCCTCGCGCGCGCGCCCGATGCGTCCGCGGAAGATTTGGGCGACCGCTTCGGACGCATCGCCGGCGCAGGACGCCAGCGCCTGCCCGGCGAGGAAGGCATGGACGGTTTCTTCTACGCCCGGCTGCGCAAGAAAGCCTGAAACGGCTTTTTGTGGAGGGCAGCTTCAGCCGCGAGCTTTAGATCGTCGCGTCTCATCCAAAAGCTCGCGGCTGAAGCCGCTCCCACAAAAGCTATGATGGCGCCCATGCTCAAGACCCGCGCTTCCCGCGAATTCTGGCTGCTCGCCTTCACCGCGCTGCTCGTGCTCGGCGCCGGCTTGGGCCTGCGCGATCCCTGGCCGGCCGACGAACCCCGCTTCGCCTTGGTCGCCAAGCAGATGGTGGAGAGCGGCGATTGGCTGTTCCCGCATCGCGGCGTGGAACTGTATTCGGACAAGCCGCCGATGCTGATGTGGCTGCAGGCCGCGGCGTACACGGTGCTGCGCGAATGGCGCATCGCGTTCTTGCTGCCGTCGCTGTTGGCCTCGCTCGGCACGCTATGGTGCGTATACGACCTCGGTCGCCGGCTGTGGACGAGGCGCGTCGGCTTGTACGCGGCGTGGGCGCTGCTGTTCGCGCTGCAATTCACCTATCAATCGAAGAAGGCGCAGATCGATCCGCTGGTCACGTTCTGGATCACCCTGGCCAACTACGGCTTGTTGCGCCATCTGTTGCTCGGCCCGAACTGGAAGATGTGGTGGCTGGGTTGGTTCGCCGCGGGCTTGGGCACGATCACCAAAGGCGTGGGCGTGTTGGCGCTGGTCATGATCGCGCCGGCCTTGTTCGCTGTCTGGTCGCGCTGGCCGCGGGTGAAGCTGCATCTGCGCGATGCGCGATTCTGGCTGGCGCCGCTGGCGTTCGCGGCAGCTGCCGCGATCTGGCTGGTGCCGATGCTTGCGGCGGCCTTGTCGAACGCGGATCCGTCCTATCGCGCCTACGTCGACGACATCCTGTTCAACCAGACCGCGAACCGGTACGCGAAATCGTGGGATCACGCGCAGCCGCCGTGGTATTTCCTGGGCGTGGTGCTGACCATGTGGCTGCCGCCGATGCTGGCGCTGCCGTGGGCGGTGCCGGCGTGGTGGCGGCGCCTGCGCCGGCGCGACGCGCGCTATCTGCTGCCGCTGGCCTGGTGGTTGCTGATCCTGGTGTTCTTCTCGATCCCCAGCGGCAAACGCGATGTCTACGTGATGCCGGCGCTGCCGATGGCTTGCCTGGCGCTGGCGCCGCTATTGCCGGGCATCGTGCGCAAGCTGTGGCCGCGCCGGTTGGCGTCGGCATTCGCCGGCTTGCTCTCGGCCGGCGCATTGACGCTGGGTCTGGTGCTGCTGCTCGGCGATACGTCTTTCGAGCACAAACTGGTGGAGCAGCGCGGCTTCAGCGGCGGCGCGCAAGCGCTGGGCTGGTTGCTGGCGGCGATCGGCGCCTGGGGCGTCGGCAGCCTGCTGTGGTTCGGGCGCCGGCGCGCGATCGCGGCGATGCTCAGCACCTTGGCCGGCTTGTGGGTGCTGTACGGCTTGGTCGGCCATCCCTTGCTCAATCCTTCCAGTTCGGCCCGCGAATTGATGGAAGGCGTCGCCCGCCGCATCGGTCCGCAATCCGAACTCGCTTTGGTCGCGTGGAAGGAACAGAACTTGCTGATGTCCGCGCCGATGGCCACCACCTTCGGTTTCGTGATGCCCTGGCCCGAGCAATTGCGGCGCGGCATCGAATGGCAGAAGCAAGCGCCGCAAAAGCGTTGGCTGCTGGTGCAGGAACCGGCCTTGGACCGCTGCATCGACCGCTCGAAAGCGGAATTGGGCGGGCTGTCGAACCGCCGCCGCTGGTGGCTGGTGCCGGCCGCAGCGGTGGTGCCCGGCTGCGTGCCGGAGAAGTCCGACGTGCCCGGCAACGCCGTCGACGCCGATCCGGATTGAACGCCTGCTCTTCGTAGGAGCGGCTTTAGCCGCGAGCTTTTTCTCCGAAATCGCTGCGATGTCGCGATTTGAAGGAAAGAACTCGCGGCTAAAGCCGCTCCTACGAAAAGCGGGTCATGCCGAAGCGCGCAATAGACGATATTTATCGTAGACGTAGCGCGCATGCAGCGCGTGATAGCGCGCAGCGGTCGGTCCGTCGAGGAAGCCGCCCCGCAGCAGATAGTTCTTGATCCAATACGCCGCGGCGTGCAGCGGCGCCGACAGCGGCCCCGCGCTGCGGCCTTCGGCGCGTTTCTGCTGCGCCCATAACCCGGCGTAACGCCGCAGCTTGGCGGCGTATTCGTCGTAGGAACGCGCGGTGTCGTGCTCGATGCGCGCATCGAGCGTCGCCGCGCGGCTGCCTGACAAGTCCAGTTTTTCGTGCACGTCGGCCGGCAGATAACGCAACCGCGGCCGGAACAGGCGGTCGACCTTTTCCTTGCCCCAGCCGCCGTGGTTCAGCGGCGCGCCGAGGAAATGGGTGCGCCGCAACAGGCGCCAAACATCGGCGCTTTCGATTTCGCCGCTATCGAACAAAGCGCGCAACCTCGAACCGGCGTCGGCATCCAGCCATTCGTCCGCGTCGAGCAGCAACACCCACGGCTGCGCGGCGCGCGCGATCGCGGCGTTCTTCTGCGCGGCGAAACCCAGCCAGGGCTGTTGTTCGACGCGCGCGCCGGCCGCGGCCGCGACGGCGGCGGTGGCGTCTTCGGAACCCGAATCGAGCACGATCACTTCGCTGCACACTTGCGTCAGGCTCGCGACGCAACGTCCGATCCGATCGGCCTCGTTCTTGGCGATCACCACGCCGGAAATCGGCAGCTTGGCGGTATCCGCGCGCATGCTCACCAGCGTAGCGGCCGCCGCGCGATTTCGCGCGCCAATCGCCGGTACAGCGCTTCCGCCTCGGCATCGGGCAGATAACGCACCCGCAGCGGCGGCGCCAGCGCCCCGGCGCCTGCGGTATCCAAATGCAGCGTGGCCATGCCGAAGCGGCGGTCGAGCGGCGAGCGCGTCAGCTTCAGCGCCTGCAGCTTGTCGAGTTCGGCGAAGCGCCAATGCCGCGACCACCAGCCTTCGCGCACCGCGACCAGGCGTTCGTCGATCGCGTAACCGGCGCGCCGCGCATGCTGGCGCGCGGCGAACGCCGCCCACGGCAGCCACAACAGCCCGAGCGCGCCCCAAGCGCCGAACTTCCAGCCCAAGCCCGCGCTCAAGATCAGCGCGAAGACGATGCCGGGCAGCCACAAGCGCCACCACGCGTTCGCATGCAGCGGGTTCCACTGGGCTAACGGCCACTGCGCCCGCGGCAATAGCCGCTGCAGCAACGCGTCGCAAACCTGCGGCGTGGCCACCGGCGCCAGTTCGCTCAAGCCGCGGGGGTCGTCTTGTTTGCCCGCGACGGCGGTGTCGATCCGCAGGCTGCGCCGTTTCAGCAGGCGATGGATCACGCCTTCGCTCAAAGTCCAGGCCTGGATGCGCCGCGTCGGCACGCTGCTGCGCAGCCGCGACAGCAGGCCGCGTTCGACGGTCAGGCGCCGGTCCTGCCGGCGCAGGGCGAAGCCGAAATACTGCAGCAAGGCCAACACCATCGAGAACAGGCGCAGCAGGATCACGAATCCGGCCAGCAAGCCCAATCCCGCGATCGCGTACTGCATCGGCCCGAAGTGGTGGCTGCCCGCGTAGCCGAACAGGAATTTGGCGATCGGTTCGATCAGGTTCGGGATCGCGCGCGGGCTGAATTGCGACACCGCCGCCGCGCCGCCGCCGAGCACGATCAGGCCGCGGTTGGAGATCAATCCCAGGCGCAGCACTTCCGCCGGCGGCAGTTGCAGCAGCAGTTCGCCGTCGCCTTCCGCGGCGCCCGTCGCCGCGGCGTCCGCGCCGCTCGTCGCGCGCCGCCTCAGCAGCGCTTCCAAAGCCAGCGCATCGTCCAGTTTCAGCACCCGCATCTCGGCCTCGGGCTTTTCGCCGCCGGCCGATTCGAGCTTCACTTCGGCCACGCCGAACATCCGGTGCAGCAGCGACTGGTGCACGGCGACGTTGTGAATGCGCGCGAACGGGATCTGGCGCAGACTGCGGTGCAGCAGGCCGCTGCGCACGATCAGCCGGTCGTTCTCGATCCGGTAACGGTAGGTGAAGTACTGCCACACCGACGCCAGCGCCAGCACGCCGACGCCGATCAGCGGCCACAATTCGTTCCTGTCGCCGCGGCCGAAGAAGAACAGCGCGATCAACGGCACGATGAACTGCTTGAGCTGCTTGATCAGCACGAACAGCCACGACAGCGGATGCAGCCGCCGCTCGGGCGTCGCGGCGGGCGCGGCTTCAGGCGTCGTCGTCATCGTCGATCTGCAGCGCCAGGCGGTCGCGCAGTAGCGCCGCGTCGTCTTCGTCCAGGCCGGTCAGCGACACCGCGCTGTCGCGGGTGCCGGCCGTGTGCACCACCAGCGTCGCCAGTTTGTAGCGGCGTTCCAGCGGCCCGTGCTTCAAATCCAAATGCTGCACGCGCGATGCCGGCACTCGGGTTTCGCTGCGCCAAAGATTGCCGCGGCGCAGGGCGAAACCGTCGGCATCCAGTTTCCAGCGCGTGTAGCGGTATTGCTTGCGCGCCAGCCACAAACCGAGCGAAGGCAGCGCGACCAGCACCGCCAGCGCCGCCGCCAACGCCAAGCCGCGCGAAGGCATCAGCAAGCCGATCGGAATCAGCGCGCCGAGCGCGATGACCGCGCCGGTCAGCACGTTGACCAGCACGAACAGGTTCAGCGCGCGCGGCGGCAGCGGTTGCCAGCCGTCCTGCGGGATCGCGTCGGGCGTTGCGGAAGGCGCCGCGCTCATCAATGCGTTTCCAGGTCGCGGTAGGGATTGTCTTCGCCGCTATCCGGCGGACGCAGGGTATAGCGCTTGTAAGTCCACTGGTACTGCGCCAGGTCGCGGCGCGCGATGTCCTCTACCGCCGCGTTCAGCGCGTACACGCCGGCGACCGGGTCCGGCGCGGCGATGCCCGGCGGCGCGGCTTCGATCCGCAACGCGAATTCCGGGCCTTCGCCGATGCGCTCGCAATAGGCGAACAGCACCGCCGCGCCGCTGCGCTCGGCCAAGCGGTTGAGCAGGGTCATGGTCAGCGCCTGCTTGCCGAAAAAGGGCGCGAATTCGCCGTCGCCGGCCTTAGGTTGCTGGTCGGGCAGGATGCCGGTGACGCCGCCTTGCTTCATCAGCTTCCACAGCTGGCGCACGGCCGGGCCTTCGGCGCGGATCTGGGTGACGCGATCGCCGGTATCGGCGCGCACCAGGCGCAGGAAGGCTTCGGCGACCGCGACTTTCGGCGGCCGGTACAGGATCGAAATCGGCGTCTTCGCGGCCAGCCATTGGTTGAGCAGTTCCCAATTGCCGTAGTGCGGCGCGGCGACGATCAGGCCTTTGCCCGCGGCGACGGCGGCGTCGAACTGATCGACGCCGTGGCTTTCGCGGATCAGGGCCAGGTTGCGCGCATGCGGACGCGTCCAAAAACGCAGCGTCTCCAGCGCTTGGCGCGCGGTCGTGCGCAGGACCGCGCGGTGCAGGCGCTCGCGCTCGCCCGCAGGCAACTGCGGGAAAGCCAATTGCAGATTGCGCCGGCTGACGCGGCTTTCGCGCACGTCCAGCCGCAGCCAAACCCAGGCGATGGCGTCGCCGATCCGCAGCAGCCACGGCCAAGGCAGGCGCGCGACGCTGGCGGCGAAGACGTAGAGCAGGCGGGCCGCGAAGTCGATCATCGGGTCAGTCTAACGGGTGGTAGCTCGTCATCCCGGCGAAAGCCGGGATCCAGGAAGTCGCGGTGATGTCGAAACATGCGACCGTCCCGGCAAGTCCTGGATCCCGGCTTTCGCCGGGATGACGAGCATGAGAGTCTGTCGACGATTTTCGATTTCCGACTCCAACTATGCTCGCCCTGATCCAACGTGTCGCCCAAGCCTCCGTCGTCGTCGACGGCGAAACCGTCGGCGCCATCGGCCCGGGCCTGTTGGCCCTGGTCGGCGTCGAACCCGGCGACGGCGAGCCGCAGCTGGCGCGGATGGCCGAACGCCTGCTCGGCTACCGGGTTTTCGGCGACGAGGAGGGGCGCATGAACCGCTCCCTGGCCGACACCCAGGGCGGCCTGTTGCTGGTCAGCCAGTTCACCCTGGCCGCCGACACCCGCTCGGGCATGCGCCCGGGCTTCAGCACGGCCGCCGCCCCGGTCGAAGCTGAACGGATTTTCGGCCGATTGGTCGACATCTGCCGAGAAAAGCACGCCCCGGGGGTGGAAACCGGCCGGTTCGGTGCCCATATGGTGGTCAGCCTGGTCAACGATGGCCCGGTGACCTTCCTGCTGAAGTCCTGACCCGATCGCAGGCTGGTATAATTACGGGTTCACTTTCTCTCCCGGTGGCGCCCCACATGGCCAACGAACGTCAGGCCCCCCAGTCAGACATCAAGCAACTGATCAGCAAGGGCCTGGAACAGGGTTATTTGACCTATGCCGAGGTCAACGACCACTTGCCCGACGATCTGGTCGATCCCGAACAGATCGAAGACATCATCGGCATGATCAACGGCATGGGCATCGAGGTGCACGAGATCGCGCCCGATGCCGAAACGCTGTTGCTCGCCGGCGCCAGCGACGGCGGCCGCGAGGTCGACGACACCGCGGCCGAAGAAGCCGCCGCCGCGTTGTCCGCGCTGGACACCGAAGCCGGCCGCACCACCGACCCGGTGCGCATGTACATGCGCGAGATGGGCACGGTCGAACTGCTGACGCGCGAAGGCGAAATCGCCATCGCCAAACGGATCGAAGAAGGCCTGAACCAAATGCTGTCCTCGCTGGCCAGCTTCCCGTGGTCGATCAAGCTGCTGCTCGACGAATACGACCTGCACAAGGCCGGCAAGCGCCGCTTGGCCGAAGTCGTGGCCGGCTTCAACGACGTGGAAGAGGCGACGCCCGAACCGCCCGTGGTGGAGGCGTCCGACAGCGACGTCGATGCCGACGAGGACGAAGAAGAAGCCGCCGGCGGCGCCGACGAGGAAGCCGCGCCGACCGGTCCGGATCCGGTCGAGGTCGCCAACCGCATGGAAACCCTCGGCGGCCTGTACGCGAAGTACGAGAAGGCCTACGCCAAGAACGGCTCCAGCCACAAGACCGTGAGCAAGCTGCGCCAGGACATGGCCGACGTGTTCATGACCTTCAAGCTGCCGTTGCCGCTGACCGACACGCTGGTACGCAAGCTGCGCGACGTGGTCGGCCAGATCAAGGAACACGAGCGCCGCATCCTCGACCTCGCCACGCGCGTGGCCAAAATGCCGCGCAAGGATTTCATCCGCGCCTGGGAAGGCAACCAGACCAATCTGGAATGGGTGGACGAAGTCCTCAAGCGCAAGCAAAAGTGGTCCTCGGGCCTGCGCGAGGTGAAGGACAAGATCGTCGCCGAGCAGGAAGCCACCATCGCCACCGAAAAGGCGCTGCACCTGACCTTGGCCGACATCAAGGAAATCAGCCGAGCCATGGCTTACGGCGAAGCGAAGGCGCGCAAGGCCAAGAAGGAAATGGTCGAGGCCAACCTGCGCCTGGTGATCTCCATCGCCAAGAAGTACACCAACCGCGGCCTGCAGTTCCTGGACCTGATCCAGGAAGGCAACATCGGCCTGATGAAGGCGGTGGATAAGTTCGAATACCGCCGCGGCTACAAGTTCTCGACCTACGCCACCTGGTGGATCCGCCAGGCGATCACCCGCTCGATCGCCGACCAGGCGCGCACCATCCGCATTCCGGTGCACATGATCGAGACGATCAACAAGCTCAATCGCATCAGCCGGCAGATGCTGCAGCAGTACGGCCGCGAGGCGACGCCGGAAGAATTGGCGAAAGAGATGGACATGCCCGAGGACAAGATCCGCAAGGTCATGAAGATCGCCAAGGAACCGATCTCGATGGAAACCCCGATCGGCGACGACGAGGATTCGCACCTGGGCGATTTCATCGAGGACACCAACGTCGAGTCCCCGATCGAGAACACCACCAACATCAACCTGTCGGAAACCGTGCGCGACGTGCTCGCCGGGCTGACCCCGCGCGAGGCCAAGGTGCTGCGCATGCGCTTCGGCATCGACATGAACACCGACCACACCCTCGAGGAAGTCGGCAAGCAGTTCGACGTCACCCGCGAACGCATCCGCCAGATCGAAGCCAAGGCGCTGCGCAAGCTGCGCCATCCGAGCCGGTCGGAACAGCTGCGCAGTTTCCTCGATATCGAGTAAGCCAAGCCCGCTAGCCCAAACGAAAGCCCCGCCTCGCGCGGGGCTTTTGCTTTCTCCCCCTTTGAAAAAGGGAGATACAGGGGGATTTGCTTTCGCCGCGATGCGTTGCCGCGTAAATCCCCCTCGATCCCCCTTTTTCAAAGGGGGAGGAACAGCAGCGGCTCAGCCGACGTTGTAGAAAAATTGTTCGTGAGCGATTTTCCCATCCCGCACTTGGTACACGCAGATCTCCTTCATATCCATCCGGCCTATGCCCTTGTAGGTCGCGTCGATCCCCATCGCCACGCTGAACCAGTCGCCCGCGACGACCGGATCGCCGACGCTGCCGCCGTGGATGGTTTCGATGCTTTCCTGCCACTTGCGGCCTTTCTCGCGGATCGCGTCCAGGCCTTTGACATTGCCCGCTCCGCCGCCCGGCGAGCCCTCCATTTCGACGCTGACCGCGTCCTGCGCGTACAGCTCGTCTTGGGCTTGTTCGTACTTGCCTTCGCGGCACAACTCGACCAGGCGCTTGGCGATTTGTTCGGTGTTCATGGCCTATCTCCTTCGATGGGAAGCCCAGCCTACGCCCGCTTCCTGACAACGTATTGTCAGCAGGCCGGGGTCAGCGCCCGGCATTGGGCGCCGCTGCGGTCTCCGCTATGAACTTGCGGAAAATATCGGCCGCGGGCGCGGCGTGAGTCTCCAGCAAGAAATGCCCGCCATCGAGGATGTGCGATTCCATCCTCGGCAGATCCTGCATCCACGACAGCGTTTCGTCGATGTCGAAGAAGGCATCGTGGCGCCCCCACACCATCACCGCCGGCGGCTGCCGATCGGCGAGGTATTTCGAGATTTCGTCGAACCGCGCGACGTACTTCGCATAGTCGGCGAGGAGCGCGCATTGGGTTTCCATGCGCCCCGGCAATTGCATCACCCGCCAATCCTCTTCCCACACCTGCGGCGATATGAGCGCGGCGATGTCCGCGGGCACATCGGCCACGTACTGGGCGCGAATGCCCTCGCAATTGAGGAACGTCAGGGAAGCCGCTTGGTTCTTCCGGGTCGGGTTTTCCCAGTAGGCGAGCGTGGCGTCCCATTGCGGTCCGAAGCCGGAGCGGTGCGCGTTCGCGTTCTGCACGATCAGGCCCAGCACCGCGTCGGGCTCTTTCATGGCCACGTGCAGGCCGACCGGCGCGCCCCAATCGTGCAGGTAGACGTAACGCGGTCCCACCTTCAAATGCGCGAGCAGTTCGAAGATCGCTTCGCCGAAGGCTTCGAACGAAGCTTGCGCCAACGGTTCGGACTCGCCGTAGCCGGGCAGGTCGGGAGCGATCACGTGGGAGATTTCCGCCAATCGGGGGATCACGTCCCGGAACGTATTCGCCGAACTGGGAAATCCGTGCAACAGCAGCACGGCTGGAGCGGCGGGATCGCCGGCGGACACGAAGGCGAGCTTCGTGCCGCCGGTCAAGCGCAGATGCTTGCGGGGCAGGGCATCCATCGGGCCTCCACGGCCGTATTCGCCGGAATGCTGGACCAGATGTAGCGCAGCGAGCGTCGCCGCTCCGTGATGCGCTTCGCCGGCAAAGCTGACGTCCGCCTGCGCTGGCCTTAAACTGCGCGCACGGGCCTATAGCTCAATGGTTAGAGCAGAGGACTCATAATCCCTAGGTTGCGAGCCCTGAGCGCCAAGCCACAGGACCTTGTGGAACGGGGAAGGAAGACAAAAAGGGCCTATAGCTCAATTGGTTAGAGCAGTGGACTCATAATCCATTGGTTCCAGGTTCAAGTCCTGGTGGGCCCACCATTCGCGCCTGCGGTACAGTTTCGGTACAGTGCCCGTATCCGGGCAGTGCATGTACCCCATGGCAACCATCGTCGAAACCAAGTCCAAGACTTGGAAGGCGGTCATCCGAAAACAAGGATGGCCAACCACGGTCAAGACCTTTCGCCTCAAGCGCGATGCCGTCGATTGGGCGCGACGCACCGAAGATGAAATGGTGCGCGGGGTGCACATCGAGCGGGCCACATCGGGCCGCCTCACGTTCGACAAGGCGCTGGATCGTTACCTGAGCGAGGTGACCCCGACCAAGCGGGCGACCACCCAGAGGGCGGAAAAGCTCAAGGCCGTGCCGGTGCGGAAGTTCTTCGGCGCGTACTCACTGGCCGCAATTAACGTTGACCTGGTAGCCCGTTACCGGGACGAACGCCTGGCGACCCTGAGTCAACGCAAATCCAAGAGCACTGGCAAGGCCGCGGCGTTGAGCCCAGCCACCGTTCGCCTGGAACTCGCGCTGTTGGGGCATGTCTTCACTACGGCAATCCGCGAGTGGCGGATCGGACTTGTGCAGAACCCCGTTGCAAACGTGCGTAAGCCAACCACGGGCGAGGGGCGCAATCGGCGCTTGAATGCTGGCGAAGAAAAACGACTACGCGAGACGATCGAAGCCTATTCCAATCCGATGCTGGGCTGGATCTTCACCGTCGCACTCGAAACGGGGATGCGATCAAGCGAGATCACTGGCTTGAAGCTACGACAGGTCGATATTGCCCGGCGGATAGTGCGCTTGGATGTGACCAAGAACGATAGCGCCCGTACTATTCCGCTGACCAAGCGCGCAGCAGAGACCTTTACGGCAGCATTGGCTAATCCAGTTCGGCCGAAGGATTGCGATTTGGTTTTCTTCGGTGAGCCTGGACGCGACGGCAAGCGTCGTCCCTACACCTTCTCCAAGGCTTGGAACGACATCAAGGAATCACTTGGCATGTCCGATCTGCGCTTCCACGATCTTCGGCACGAAGCTGTCAGCCGCTTGGTGGAAGCCGGGTTTAGCGATCAAGAGGTTTCGGCAATCAGCGGGCACAAGTCGATGCAGATGTTGAAGCGGTACACGCACCTTCGCGCTGAAGACCTGGTTGATCGATTGGATGCGATTGGAAAGGCGAATAAAGCTGCCATTGCCAAGAAGAAGCGATCCGCCAAAAAGTGAGTTTTTGGCGGATCGAATCACATGTGTGTACATCACTTGATACGTTGCAGCATTTGTGTTTTTATCAGAACCCTGAAAGCAAATGGCTGGCCAGCTTGTTTATCGGCAGCAGCCTAGAAGGGCGAAGGTTCGCCTGATCCTGAACTCCGCGCCGCCACGCGAAGCTCAAAGGGTCAAGGCAAACGAATCTAGCTCTGTCCGTTGGCGGACAACGGTCACCAGTAGGTGGCCCCTCTAGCGCGAGTTGTTGCTAAGGGCGGCGTTTTTCGCCGGTCGTTCGCTGCGTAGTTCCCTGCATGGGAAGCCCCTAAAGCGCAACTCGCTTAATGCACTTGGTTCGACCAAGTGCACCACGCATGGGGTGCGCCTTGAACTTCCCAATCGCAAGCTCGCTGGAATACCTAGCCTCACGGTACCCACCTTCGCTTAACGTCAAGCAGGTAGGGGAAATCACATCAGGCTCCGTTGATGCCATACGCAATGCCCTAAGTCGCGGGTGTTACCCCATTCCCTCATTCAAGATCGGCAGGAAACGGGTTTTCCGCCTGGTCGATGTTGCTGCATATCTCGACCAGCAATTTGCAGCAGCGAACAACTCAGCGATTGCTGATCGGCACGTTGGCACAACGGCACAGCAGCCCGCCCGCCGCAAGGCGCAGGGAGGCCGCTGATATGACGACGACCGTTGACCTGTTGCTCAAGTTCACTGGTGGTTCGCCGCTGCTGTCCCAGACTCAACTAGCGGGCGTCCTCGATCGGAGTCCTGACGGTCTTCGGATGTCGCTGGCAGGCGACAACGACTTGGCCAGGCGGCTCAATCCGGCCAAGAGGAAGATCGGCAAGCGAGTGTATTTCGCCGTTCTCGACGTGGCCAAGGTCCTAGATGAGACGGGCGTGTAGAGACATGCCCAATAGTCAGCCGCCACCAGATCGAATCGATGGCATTGAGCGTGCACCGCGTAGACGGCAGTACGAGAACATCCCTTTGCCCCTCATTCGTGATGCGCGGCTTTCATATCGGGCACTAGGCGTACTGACGCGGCTGCTGTCCAACGCCGATCGCTTCCGCATGAACTCAGCAGATCTGGCGCGGGAACGTAAAGAAGGCCGCGACGCCGTGCGGGCCGCGCTAAGCGAGCTTGAAGACGCTGGCTACATCGTTCGCGAGAGGCGTCAGAACACTCGCGGGCAATGGTCAACCGTAATGGTCGTGTCCGAGGAACCGGTCGGCCGGCAAGAGCCGCACTCTGCGGATTTCCAGGCGTCGGTTTTCCAGTCGTCGGTTATCCAGGCGTCGGAAAATCAGGCGCTAAAGAGCAGTAGTACCAATAAGCATTACCAAAAAGACACTACTACTACTCCGGCGAACCCACTTCTATGGGAATTCCTGCCGCAGCTGTCCCCTGAGCAGCAACTAGTAGTTGTTGAAAAGTTGAAGGGACTAGACCGCGCTCAGCACCAAGACGTGCTTGATGAACTGGCAGGTGCCGTTCGGACGAAGGCAATCAAGGGACCTTGGCCGCAGTGGTTGCATGGCGTCATCCAGAAGGCCGCTAAAGGCGAGTTCCAGCCAAGCCTTGCGCTGGACATTCAGCGCGATCGGAAGCAGCGCAATGAAGCTGAACAGACCGCAGCAAAGCGTCGCGCGGACGCTGCGGAACGCGCTGCCCGAAACGCAGACCCAGCAACGACAGCTAGGAACAAGGAAAAACTGAAAGCCATCGGAGAAATGCTTCATTCGTAGCTGCTTTGGCCTACGAGCGATGTAGTGACCCTGCCAAAGAAAACCTCATCAAAAGGAGCAACACCGTGAAAGTGAACTACCTCTCAGCAGCAATCGTGTCTGCCGTTCTCGCCGTCGCGGCGTTGGGCGTTTCCAGCCCTGCCAACGCGACCGGCGTTCCCGTCGTCGATGCGCTGCTCAACACGCAGACGCAGGCAAACCAAGCGGCGAACATCGCCAAGTACATCGAGCAGATCGCGCAGTTGAAGTCGCAGCTCGATCAAATGAAGCAACAGTACGAATCTATCACCGGCACGCGCAACCTGGGCGAAATCCTCAACAACCCGGCATTCCAGAACTATTTGCCGCAGGAATGGCAGGACGTGTATTCCAAGGTGCAGAACGGCGGTTACAAGGGGCTGACGGGCTCGGCTGCGCTCATCCGTGACGGCAACCAGTTGTTCGATATGTGCAAGTCAAAGACCGGCGCTGACAAAACGCTGTGCGAGCGTTCGGCGTCGAAGGCAGCGCAGGACAAGGCGTTTGCGGTCGAAGCCTTCGACAAGGCCAAGGATCGTTGGGATCAGATCGCCGGCCTCATGCGGCAGATCAATTCGACCACAGACCCGAAGGCGATTGCCGAGTTACAGGCACGCATCAACGCCGAAGGCGCGGCCATCCAGAACGAGCAGACCAAGATGCAACTGTTCGCCCTGGCGTCGCAGGCAGAAGACCGTCTCATCCAGCAGCAACGCCGTGAGGCTAACGCGCGCACCTGGGGCGCCACGGGTGGCGGTGTCACTGCCGAACCGTTGACCTTTGGCCAATAAAGGAGGCCCGCAATGCCCACGGCATACATCCAACCCATGTTTCTGCTGATCGAACTGTTCGCCGTAATCCAGCTAGTACGGTTTTGGGCGGCAATCCAAAGCACGGGCTATTTCAGTCTGGTCATCAGCCGGTACTACACAGCCTTCATGTCCGACTGCATGGCCGTGTTCCTGTTCTTGGTTCAAGTGGTCATTGCCCTACATGACTGGTTTGGCCTTCCGCTCGATGCTCTCGGCATTGCCAGCAAATCGACGGGCGTTGTCACCTGGCTTGTGTTCGGTTCGTTTTTGGCGCTGGTCTGGGTGAACTGCCGTGGGCGACTTGAACACGATAGCGCCACGCGAACGATTGTGGTGCTGAATGCTTTGAACGGCTCCGCATCGAGGATTCATTCGTGAACGCTAAACCCGCGAATCTTGGCTGCATCGCTATTGCCCTGGCCTTATCCGCCTGCAACTCAGCGGAGCCAACGCGCTCCGTTGAGTGGTTCGTTGAGCATCGGCAGGAGCTGAAAGACACCCTCGCCGAATGCAACGGAAATCCGGGCGAACTGGTGGCGACAACGAATTGCATCAATGCGAAGAAGGCCCAAGGAAAGATTACTTGGGGAGCCCAGGGTGGCGGCGTCAAAGCAGAGCCGATCAAGTTCTGATTGAAGGAGAAAAGTCATGAGTGACCCCGATGTCATGCTGTTCCGGTTCGTTGGTGAAACCGTTGAAAACGCCATCGCTGCGTTTGTAGAGCCGGCAGCGAACAACATCATCAGCACGGTCGGTGCAACGGCGCTGGTCGGCTCGACGTTGTACCTGGCTATTGCGGGTGCCCTCATCATCGCAGGCTACCTGTCGAACCCGTTCTGGGACGTAGTGAAATCCTGCGTCAAGATCGCCATCGTTGGTTCCATTGCCTTGAGCGCCGGCAATTACATGTCGTGGGTTGTCGGCGGCATCGACGGCATACAGACGGGGCTATCAGCCGCGCTCAATACGCTTGGCGGCCCATCACCGGATTCGATCTACGAAACGCTGGACAAGTCGCTTGGGCATGCTTTCAGCTTAGTCGGCGAGTGTTTTAAGCACTCGGACGAAGCTGGCTATGACGTCGGCACGGCGATCGGTTGGCTGTTATGCGGAAGCATGATTGGCCTCGGTGCATTGCTTTTCACCCTACTGGGTGGCGCCATCATCATCATGGCCAAGTTCTCGCTTGCGGCCCTGTTTGCGCTCGGGCCAGTTTTCATCATGTGCCTGATGTGGCCTGCAACTGCCCGGTTCTTCGACTCATGGTTCTCGCAGGCGATGAGCTACGTGTTCACCATCGTCATCGCCGCACTGTTCATGTCCTTCGCGCTGGCAGCGTTCGACAGGTTTGTCGATGGCGCTGACCTTTCCGGTGGCGGCGTCAATTCACCGGCATTTGCTGCGCTTCAAATACTTGGCTGCACCGGGATCTTCACGTACCTGCTTCTGAAGAGCAGTGAACTCGCTTCCGGCCTCGCAGGCGGGGTGTCGATGGCGGCATTGACCATACGGCAGATGGTGTCGCCGGCGACCGCCACAGCACATGCCGTTTCGGGTGGCGCGGCCAGCATGGGGCGCATCGTAAATCCGACAAGCAACAGGCTTGACCCAAAAACCGGGCTGCAAATGTCCTCTAGCCGTGCTGAGCATCTCTACATGGGCCGGACCATTCTCAATCCTGCTTATCGGAAGGCTGTAACCGATCACCGCACGGAGAACCGTGGAAGCAATACGGTCAAGGGCAGGTAGAGGGCTTGTAGTGAGCACCGAACTGCGGCAAATCAAGACTAGGGTGACGGCTGAGTTTCAAGCGCGCTGGAAAGCGAAATGCGCCAGCGCGCATCTGTCCGACAGCGACGCTTTGAGGCTTGCCATGTTGCAGTTCATTGGCGACTCCGCTGCGCCAGTTTCCTATATGGCCATCGCCGAATGTCCTGACATGTCTAGACGCCGGCAGGAAATCAGGCTCGCTGATTCGGAGATAGAAGGGATCTCCGAGCTGGCACAAGCCTTCGGTGCTTCCCGCCCGAAGTACCTGGTGAACCTTGTTCGCGGCCACCTGCTACGGGAGCCGCAGTTAGGGATGACCGAACTCGCCGGGCTCGGTGAATCGAACAAGCAGCTTGCCGCACTTGGTCGCCACTTCAACCAAATCGCCAAGAAGTTGAACTCAGACGAGAACGTTGAAGCCCATTCGATCGCTCAGGCGTTGAACAGGCTGAAGGAAGAGATCGACGAACACCTGGCCTACGTCTACAGGGTCATGCGCTCAAACCTCGATAGGTGGAGCATCGTGGAGGCAACCAATGACGATGATCGATGATGCCCTGAAAGAGTGGGACGAGAATTATCACTTCAAGCCGCTCCGTGGCCGCAAAGCGAAATTGACGATCACCGGCGTTCGGGTTCCAACGACCACGTCGCAGCCGCGGCGCACAAGTGGTGTGGCTGGTGCGCGATCGCGGCTCAGTGGAATCGTTCGCAAGGTTCCCGAAGTCATGGTGAAGGTATCCGGTGGCGGCAAGGGTATGAGGGCCATCAAGGCGCACATGGACTACATATCGCGCAATGGCGACGTGGCCTTGGAAAATGAGAACGGCGAGGTCATCGCGGGCAAGGAGGCTGTGCGGGATTTGCGCGACGAGTGGAAAAACAGCCTCTACGGAATCCCCGAAGAAAGCGGCAAGAAGGAAGCCTTCAACATAGTGCTTTCGATGCCGCCGGGTACCGATCGTAAGGCCGTGACCGACGCAGCCAGGGAATTCGCCAAAACCGAGTTTTCTGGCAATTTCCAGTACGTCTTCGCCACCCACGACGACGAGAAGCATCCGCACGTCCATTTGTGCGTCAAGGCCCAGGGCATCGACGGTACCCGGCTCAATCCTCGCAAGGCCGACCTGCAACGGTGGCGCGAAGGCTTTGCCGAAGCCCTGCGAGAACATGGCATCGAAGCGAACGCAACGCCGCGGCTTGTACGGGGCGCACGCCGCCGGACTCGCCGGCAGGCGGCTTTGCATGTGGACGCCTCGCAGCGACGCTCACAGGGCGACGAACACACTCCTAAAGCATCCCAGAAGGTGGTCAAGGGCTACGAGTCACTGGCCAAGGCGCTCGCGCAGGGCGAACCGGACGATCGCTCGCTGGCGCTTGGCATCGTGAACACCGTGAAGGGCATGAAGGCCCAGCAAGGCACCGACATTCAGCCGACGAAGAATGAGCCCCGCGAAGTCACCCGCGACGGCCAGGAAGCTCACCGCACTGTGCCCGACAAGAAGCAATCCCCCGAACGATAACCCTTGCAAGGAGATTCCCCGCATGAAATCCATCCTGATAACCAACCGCAAGGGCGGCGTCGGCAAGTCGGCAATCGCCAGCCAGTTCGCCCACTACCTTGCGGACAAGCTGCAACTTCGTGTGCTTTTCATTGACCTGGACAGTCAGCGGAACAGTACCAAGGCGCTCACGACCAAGCAGGCTGCAATGCTTTCGACAACCAATGCCGCAGAGGTGTTCACGAACAGGAATGCAACCGTTGAAGCGGGTCGTTTCGTTGTCATGCCAGGCAGCGATGAGCTTGACTTGCTGGACATGGAGAAGGAGCGTCGCAACGAGTTGGCCGGCAACTTCAAATCCTTCATTTCCAGAATCGGCGGGCAGTTCGATGTTTGTGTGATCGACACCGCACCCACGCACGACATTCGCATGAAGTCGGCCATCATCAGCGCGGATTTCCTCGTTGCACCGACGCAGCTTGCACAGGAGGCCATCGACGGAATTCGCTTTCTGGTGCAGAGCGTGACCCTCGCTAAAGGCTCCTTGAATCCGAACCTGACCTTCATCGGGATTCTGCCGAACCAGGTCATGGATACCCCGTTCCACAAAGAGAATCTGGCGATCATCGTCCAGCACTTCGCCAGGCTACTCATTGCCTTACCTTCTGGCGGCTTTGCGCTGATTCGCCGCACTACGGCTATCGAGGAATCCCAGGCCGAGGGCGTGCCGATCTGGAAGCACGGCAAAACCAGCGCCCGCGATGCGTGGCGCAAGATTGAACCCAGTTTTGCCCATATCGCCGCAACGATGGGTGTCCTCGACAGCCAGACGCAAGGAGTAAATCAGCATGGCAATTGACCTGACCGCTTTGGACTTCGCACAGAGCGCGCTTTCCGAGGCGGGCAAGCCGGCTGCAAAGCCGGATGGCAAGGCGGTTGAATTCAACATTGCCGACATACGCGAAGACCCCGGCCAGCCGCGCAGGGAATTCGACCAGGCTGCACTTGAAGAACTGGCCGCAGACATTCGCCAGCGCGGCGTTTCGACCCCGATTTCTCTCCGGTCAGACCCGGAGGCCGCAGGTCGCTACATCATCAACCACGGCCACCGTCGCTATCGTGCGTCGATTCTCGTCGGCAAGACCACCATCCCTGCGCACATCGCCGAGGCACATGACCCCTACGGCCAGATGACCGAGAACATGCAGCGCGAGGATATGAAGCCGCATGAAATCGCGGAATTCATCAAAAAGCGTCGCGCGCTGGGCGAGAGCAATTCGTTCATCGCCAAGAGCCTGGGAAAGCCACCGCGTTACATCACGGAGCATTTGGCGCTGGTGGACATGCCCGAACCACTGGCCGCGGCCTATGCAGCCGGCAAGTCAACGTCACCCACGACCCACTACTACTTGCGGAACCTCTACGAGAAGCACCCCGACCAGGTGGCGACCTGGGTGAGCGATCAGTTGGAGATTACCCGCAAGTCGGTTGACGACCTGGCCAATGAACTCGGCGGCAAGAGCGACAAGGCGAAGCCCGAAGCGACAGCACCCAAAACATCGGATTTTGTACGTACAAAATCCAAGCCGGACCGGGTGGCAAGGACGGAAGAAAGCTCGCCTGTAGCCAAGGTCAATTTTCGCCCTCTGCTGCTGGTCGAGATTGATGGTCGGCCTGCATCCGTCCAGTTGAAGCAGTTGCCTTCCCGGCGCGGCTTGTTGCGCATCCGGTACGAGAACGACGCCGCCGAGGCCGAAGTTGAAGCCAGCCGCTGCACGATCCTGTCACTAGAAGACGGCGGGAAAGCGATCGTTCCCTTGGTCGGGGCAGATGCCGAGCCGGCCAGGGCTACCGGATGACGGTTGTTCTGGCGCTGCTGGGTTGGGATGGCCGCGCAGGGTGAACCATCCCAACCCAGCAACCCCAAACAGGAGTGCCCATCATGAAGACCCTAGCCGCCTGGCTCTACGAATCCTTCCCCGTCTTTCAGGAATGGTTTCCGATTCCCGCCTTGTTCCTTCTCGCCCTTTACGCGCTGGTTGCACTCATCGGACTCGCTATCGCTGCATGGCTGTTCTGGAAGTGGTTCAACAGCGGCCTCGATGGGATTCCCGATCCGGTACACCCGGTCATTCAGCGCGTCGTGGTTGTCCATGAGCATCGGCACAGCCGCATCGACGAGTAAGGCCGGAACGATCACGTACAAATTCCGGGTCGCCGGCCCAGAGCGATCACGTACAGATTCCGGGTTGCTGGGCCCAGAGCATCACGTACAGATTCCGGGTTGCCAGATTTCTACATGTAGAAAGGCAGTTGAGGACTAAGGCAGGATAGGCCGAAGGCCGCAAAGTGGTACCACTTGCACGTTCACGTGGAGAGCCGAATGACGTACACCTATGAGCAGGTGTTGGCCTACGAAGTGGCTAGCGAACTTGCCAATACCCACATCGCGGATTATTCGGCGGCGATTGGCGAGGAGGAGGAGAAGGCCTGTCCTGACCAGGCACGAATCGACCAGCTTCGGGGAGCATCCCTAGCCATTGCATTAGAACGCCGCAGCCTTTCCATGACGGACGACGTGGCTGTTGCTCGGTTCGTAGCCAAGTACCGGCGTGAACCGTCTCCTCGGGCCGCAGAGGATGCGCAGAACTGACCGTTAGCTAGCACTGGCTAGAACAGGATTCGGAACATGGGCTACCCGATATCGATTTTCGATACCTTGGGCGAAACGTATGATTTCCTTCGTGAGCCGACAAACATACAGGCGAGTCGCCAAGATGCGGCTGATGCGCTAGCTGCCGATATCGGCCGACTGGGTAGCGCCTTAGAGGGAATTGTCAGAACGGCACGCACTTATCATCGGCTTGCCCAAGATGAAGGTATCTGGGATGAGCCAGGTGTTGCGTCGAAGTACGCCGATGCGGTTGGCCTTAGGTCAGGCTCTTACGACGCATGCCTGACACAAGCCTTTGTCTTGTTCGAAATGGCCGTGGCGGAAATTCGAGCAGGAGAAGACTGCTGAGAGGTGCTGCGGACCCCGGTCGTGGGGTTCGACATGGCATGTCGACTTTGACATTCCGTCATGGTGGGGCGAACCCAAGTGCCCGATCATTGCCGTCTTGTGCTGCGACGCCTCGATTTTGTGCGCGAGGGGTATGGTCATTCATTACCCTACCAGTAGGGTAATATCCTCCCCTAGGTGGGGCTATCAAGCGGCCACCGAAGGAACGTTGACCGTACAGCGCAACTCGGAACAACCGCGAATACCGTTAGGTCGGGTGGGTGTCTGAGTTTCCCTACCGGGGGCCGGTCAATCCATTGAAGTGGGGATATGGCGACCGTACCTTTGCTTCGAATCGACGGAGGCTATCGCCATGTCTGCCAAAAAAACCGAAGCTGAAATCATCGACTTCCCGAAGGCGAAGGCCGAAAAGACGATTTCATCCACCGAACGGATCTGGGGTAAGGCTGTCTGTAGCCACGGCTACGCGGGCATCCCGTCCATTCTGATCAAGGGCCAACGTCGCCTGGGATTGAGCCCCATGCAGTTGAACATCTGCATCCAGTTGTTGGATTACTGGTTCGATCCTGCACGCAAGCCCTTTCCTAGCAAGAAGGACCTGGCACAGCGTATCGGCTGCACTGAAAAGACCGTCCAGAACAACGTCCGCGAGATGGAAAAGGCGGGCTTGATCAAGCGGCAGCTGCGCAAGACTGCCGCTGGCGACTGGAACAGCAACATCTACCATCTAGACGGATTGGTCGAGAAGGTACAGGCGCTTGAGCCGGAGTTCGCAACAGAAAGGAAGGAGCGGGCGGAACGGAAGACTCAGCTGGTGAAGCCAGGCGGCTTGAAGGCGAAGTCCAAATAAAAATTTACCCCGGCCGCGTACCCTTTCGGGCAGAGACGGTACCGGGGTTTACGGGCGCAACTTACCCCAGGTGGGGAAATTTTGCAAGACCAGGCTGAGGGTCGGTTCAGGAAGGCATGACGCACGAGAATTTCGAAGAGGCACTCTCCCTAGAGCGATTTGGCCGCTATCTGGCTTGGGCGGCGGGGGAGCGTGGCCGGGCGATCGAACTTTACAGCCTGAATACCTGCCTTTCCGAGAGCCTGTACACCCCTCTGCAAACGCTTGAGGTGGCGCTCAGGAACCGCATCCATACCGTGCTGGCTGACGCTAAGGGCGAGGAGTGGTTCAAGGACGAAACCATCATCCTTGGCCCCTACCAGCCGGGGCAAGTTGCCGACGCCGTTGCCGAACTCGAAGGGGCAAAAAAGCCTGTCACGGCTGGGAGGGTGGTCGCCGCCCTTACCTTCAGTTTCTGGACGACGATGTTCAACAAGGACTATGAGGTGCTGTGGCAGCAGACACTGCATCTGATAGCTGATCCAAGCGCGCCAAAAGGGCTGAAGCGGAAGAGCTTCTCCGGGGCGCTGACTCCCATCCGAATACTGCGCAACCGTATCGCCCATCACGAGCCCATTCTTGGTTGGAACCTTCCCAAGCATCACGCTCAAATCATTGAGCTGATAGCGTGGCTTTCACCGCCAGCGGCCCACTGGTGCCGGGAGAATGATCGCTTTCCGCAGGTCTACCCGACCGAGGGGATAACCCTAGCGCAAGCCGTGGTGAGTGAATCTGACGGCTAAAGGGGCACTTCAGGGCGGCGATTCAACCCCGGCACGCCTAAGTTGGCCCGGCGCACTGCCTACCGTGACGAGACCGGGCGCCATCGATGGAGTGTGCACCACTTTGGTGTAAAGTGGTGCACTATCTGGTTCGAAGTGTTTAGGTCATGCCTGCGACGAAAGACATTGCAAGCTCACAGCCCAAGCGTGATCCGGCTCCGAGGGCGTCCGTGACATTCCCGCCCGAACTCTACGAAAAGCTGGAGGCCATCGCCCGGAGCAAGAAGGTCTCCGTAGCATGGGTCGTTCGCGACGCAGCAGAGAAGTACGTCGCTGAACAATGGCCACTTCTGGAGAGGCAGCAATGAACACCGTGCTTGTCATGAGGCCGGTCAAGCGGCAGGCCACGGCAGCCTTCGTATCAATCTCCTCGCGTACTAGGACTAATTCGCGGGGTACCGCGCGGTGGAAGCTTCACGGGCATAAAAGGGGTGGATCTTGTCGATTGTCCTGAACGCATTTCCGCTGAAAGTCCCCGAGCTGGAGCTTGAAGTCCTCCAGATTCAGTACGACAAGGAAACCCTGGATGACCTTCGCGACCGTCATAGAGCGACGCACGCCTTCCGCCGGCAGGGCGACAACATTCTGATCTTCTCGGGGGACGGCACGTTCCCAGCATCTGGCACGCCGCAGACGATCGCGCTCAAGGACAACTTCGGTATCTTCTGCTCGCTGGTCAAGGACGGACTGACCCGGCATCTCGCCGGACTGGGCCGCAACCCATCCGGTTTTAACCCCATCGAGTTGGTGAGCGCCAAGCCGGAGGACAATCTTCTAGTCCCCATTCTTGGAGATGCGTACCCGTTCAAGATCTGCGCCAAATACTCAATTGACACCCGTACCGTGCAGGGCCATCCGTGCCTTGTTATTGATTGCACAACGCGCCGCGTACTCAAAGAGAACGGCCTGTTCTTCCTGAATGCTGGGTTCGATCTCATGAGCCGCTACGTTGTCACAGAACAGGACGACGGATACAGAAAGCTTCTGGGGTCGGTGAGCGGCTGCAAGGGTGAAACGCTCCATGTCACGCGGCCTGACGGCCAGGTTGTTCAGGCCGAGGCGAAGAACGTGTACCTGGAGGCCAGCCGGACGAATTTCGACGACTACATTCTGCATACGCATGGAGCGCAGAAAGATGCCATCGTCGATCGTATTCGGCAATCCGTTTCCATATTCAATGGAGGCGAGAACAAGAAGGCACGCATCGACACGCTCAAGAAGTACATCCAGTCGAAGACCATCCCGCTGATCGACGGAACGCGCATTGAGATCGAGGACTCACCCAACATCCAAAAGAACTGCGGACAGATGCAGAAGCCAGTGTTCGTCTTCAACGACAACGGCGAAGCGGATTGGGCCGAGAAGGGTCTGACACAGAGCGGCCCCTATACGAAGCGCACCTTCGATAGGAATGACCCGTCGATCTGCGTGATCTGCGGCCAACACGACAAGGGACGCGTCGAACAGTTCGTTCGCAAGCTCCTGAAAGGCATCTCAAACAGTAAATATTTCAGTAGCGGCCTTGAAGGCAAGTTCACGCTTGGAACCAGCCGCGTTGAAGTATTCGCGACAGTCACCGATAGCGTGGACGCGTACAAGAACGCCATCGAGGCCGCGATCCGGAAGAAAGCGGATGAAGGCGGGCGCTGGGACTTGGCCCTCGTGCAGGTCCGGCAGTCCTTCAAGAAGCTCAAGGTTACAGACAATCCGTACTATCTCGGCAAGAGCCTTTTCTTCCTGCATCAGGTTCCGGTGCAGGATTTCACGATAGAGCTTCTTGCGCAGTCCGACTATTCGCTTGGGTACTCGCTCAACAATATGGCACTGGCCTGCTACGCGAAGATGGGCGGCGTCCCTTGGCTTCTCAAAGCCTCGCCGACTCTCTCGCATGAACTCGTGATCGGAATTGGTAGCGCGAATATCGGGCAAGAGCGCGGCGCCGACCATCAGCGGATCATGGGCATCACCACGGTCTTCTCCGGAGATGGCAGCTACATCGTCTCGAATACCTCGAAGGCGGTCGTGCCGGAAGCCTACTGTGAAGCATTGACCGCCGTGCTCGGGGAGACGATAGAGAAGATTCAGAAGCGGATGAACTGGCAGAAGGGCGACACGATCCGCCTGATCTTTCATGCGCAGGTCAAGAAATTCAACAAGGAAGAGGTCGAAGCCGTTCGCGCCGTGATCGACAAGTACCGTGAATATCAGATCGAGTACGCCTTCCTGAAAGTCTCGGAGGATCACGGCTTGCACATGTTCGACTCTGCGACGGCTGGCGTGCAGAAGGGTCGGCTGGCTCCGCCGCGCGGGAAGACATTCAAGCTTTCCAAGCACGAAATGCTTGTCTACCTGATCGGCCAGCGCGAACTGCGTCAAGACACAGACGGACATCCGCGCGGCGTGATCCTCGAGGTTCACAAGGACTCGACCTTCAAGGACATCACGTATCTGAGCGCCCAGCTCTACAGCTTCGCATCGCACTCCTGGCGCAGCTACTTTCCCAATCCCATGCCGGTGACTATCAGCTATTCCGACTTGATCGCCCGGAATCTCGGATGGCTGAACCAGCTTCCGGGCTGGAACGACTCGGTGATGATCGGGAAGATCGGGCAATCCCAATGGTTCCTATAGAGAAGGAAAACGCATACCAGTTGCGCGAGTATCTGCACCGCAAGGTGAGCGAGAGCGCGCACGCCGACCCTTTCAAATCCTCCCTTCTGTATTTTCTGGGCTTGTCGAAGGACGGTGTTCCGTCCTTCGACTTTGCGACGCTATCCTTGTATCAGCGGTGCGCGATTGCGGGCCTCGGCGTTCTGGACGAAGCCGTTTCGAGTCTGGATGTCTCTCGCCTGCTCGGCCAGGCCGCTAAGATCGACTCCACGCCACGTCCGTGGGTTTCCGACATGTTCGGCGTCATGGCGGTGAAATGGCTGGCCGGACAGATGAACGACGCGCGCATTGCCCGCGAGTTCGAGAGTTGGATTTCAGGGTTTCTGGCCCAGCAGGTCAGCGGCGACCATCTCAATCTCTTCGAGAAAGATATCGCTGCGTATGTATGCAGCGGCGACTCCGCCGTCTATAGCAGCGCCTGCGTTCCTCTCTTTCTTCACTATCGGACGATACGGCGAATCGACGATCACCAGATTCGCCTTTCCCTATTCAGCCGCTTCATGGCCGAGTTCCGGGCGCAGGCGCAAGAAGACGCTTCGACGGCGCTGTTGAGCCTGATGGTTTACGTCTTCGATCAGGTCAATCAGGACGTGGCCGTGGTGCCACCGAAAGGCTGGAGCCTCGACGACCTCCTAGGATTTCTGGAGCATATCCCCGTCGGTCTCAAGCGATGGACGTGGGAGGACGCGGGGCGCACGAGAGGCGCAGAACCCGTCAAGTGGCAGGTAGAAAACGAATACCACGTCCAGAACCTTCTCTACGTCCTACTCGCGCCGATCTTCAACGACATAGCGGACGAAGTGAATCTCCAACCCGTCGGGCAAAAGAATCCGCGCATTGATCTCTACCTGCCGTCGCTCCATACAATTATCGAGGTCAAGTACCGGAAAGACGTGAAGAAGTCCTTCCCGACGCTCATTGGCGAGATCGCCGAAGATGCGTCTCTCTATCGCGCTGACACGAAATACAAGGATGCGCGGATCGTCAGCTTCCTGTGGGACTGTACGCGCGCGACGCAGGAGCATGCAAAATTCAGGGAAGGCGTCTCTAAAATCGACGGAATTGATGGGTGCGTGGTAATTAGCGCACCCTCCACAATGAGTTAGTGGGCCCCGTCGTCGCTGTGCTCGGCGCGGGTACAAGAGCGGTACACCGACAGGCTTTGGCGCACTTCGCTAAACTGCGCCAACCTGCTGATTCGTAACTGCTTTAGGCTTCGTCAGACTTCGCACCTATTCGTATAGCTTTCAGTGGCTTATGGTTTCTCTAGGGAACTCATAATCCTTTGGTTCCAGGTTCGAGTCCTGGTGGGCCCACCAATCCGGCGCCTCGATCCGCAGGCGTTGCCATCAGCATGTCCTTGAAAGCCAGTGCGTTGGCGGTGGCGCATCCCGAGGCGGTGTTGTCGAATACCACGAACGCCGGTTTGCCGTGCGCCAGCGCACGGACCCGCATCGCCAGCGCGCTCAGCTCTTCTTCGCCGTAGTTGCTGTAGTAAACGCGCGGCGCGCCGTGGAGCCGCCAGTAACGACAAGAGCCGTAGTCCGACGGCGCGCCGTCGGGCGCGATCACGGGCGGGTCCGCACCTACCCGGTTGATGCCGAGGCGCTCGAACAATTCCTCTGCGCGCGGCTGCGCCCAGGTCGGATGGCGAGGTTCGCACGCGATGTGGACGCCTGCGGGAAGAGAACGTGCAAGCATCGCGAAGAAAGGCGCCGCGACACGGCCATCGAATGCCAGGCTAGGAGGAAGCTGCACCAAAACCACGGCCAGCTTTTCTCCCAACCCCGTGCATTCTTCGACAAAACGGTCCGTCGGAAGCGAGGCCGCGCGCAATCGTTGCTCGTGAGTGACAGCGCGGGGCAGCTTGACGGCGAACCGGAAAGCCGCAGGCACGCTCGCCGCCCAGCGTTCGTAGGTCTTGCGTTGATGGGGGCGATAGAACGAAGAGTTGATCTCCGCCATATCCAAGCGAGTGGCGTATCGCGCCAGCATCGAATCGCCCTCCGCGAAGCTGTCGCGATGGACGGAAGGAATCGACCAGCCGGCGGTACCCGTGCGAACGGTCAAGCGCATGGCGTCGTCTCGAATTCGTCTCGCATCGACATTCGCATTCAGATTGACGGGGCCAGCTTAAGCCGCGCGCTCGTTACATCGCCATGACGATCGGATTGTTAGCGTGTGCGGAGCCGATCCGGCATCTTCGAGCTTCGCATCATGGCCAGCCGCCGCAAGCCCGCTTCACCCGCAGCCAAGAAGGTTGCCGCCGCCTCAGCCGCTCGCAATACCGATAGTTCGGCGAACAAACTCCGGTCCGACACGACGGATCCGCTGGCGCAGCGCGCTGCCGATACGGAAAAAACCGCCGGCAAAGTGACGTTCAACGCCACGAAGGCGACCGAATACGGACGACCCAACAGCTTGAAACCGCCGGCGGGACGGACCGCGAAACTCGCCTCGCCCAGCGCAGGCGCGAGCACGCTTTCCGAGGTGAACGATTCAGGCAAGACAGGTTCGCCGGCGGAGCCGGGAACGAATCCCACGGTGGATCCGCTCACCCGCGTGCGCGTGGATTCCGGGGATCGGCGCCTGACGACCAATCAAGGCGTGCCCGTCGCCGACAACCAAAGTTCGCTGAAAGCGGGCATCCGCGGGCCGGCGCTGCTGAAGGATTTCATTCTTCGCGAGAAGATCACCCACTTCGACCACGAGCGCATTCCAGAGCGGATCGTGCACGCGCGCGGTTCGGGCGCGCACGGCTTCTTCGAGAGCTATGCGTCGCTGAAAGAGTTGACGCGCGCCGCTCCGTTCCAGAAGAAAGGCAAGCGAACGCCGGTGTTCGTCCGCTTCTCCACCGTCGCCGGCGAACGCGGTTCGAAGGACACCGCTCGCGACGTGCGCGGATTCGCGGTCAAGTTCTACACCGACGAAGGCAACTGGGACCTGGTCGGAAACAACATGCCGGTGTTCTTCATCCAGGACGCGATGAAATTCCCCGATCTGGTGCACGCGGTGAAGCCGGAGCCGCACCACGCCATGCCGCAGGCGGCATCGGCCCACGATACGTTCTGGGACTTCGTGTCGTTGATGCCCGAGTCGACCCATATGCTGATGTGGCTGATGTCGGACCGGGCCATACCGCGAAGCTACCGGATGATGCAGGGTTTCGGCGTCCACACTTTCCGCTTCGTCAACGAGGAAGGCGAATCGCGCTTCGTCAAATTCCATTGGACGCCCAAACTCGGCACCCATTCCCAGGTGTGGGACGAAGCGGTCAAGACGTCGGGCTGCGATCCGGACTTCCATCGCCGCGACTTGTGGGAAGCGATCGAGGCCGGCGCCTATCCCGAATGGGAACTGGGCGTGCAGGTGTTCACCGAGCAGGAGGCCGAGAAATTCTCGTTCGACGTGCTGGACGCCACCAAGATCGTGCCGGAAGAGCTCGTGCCGGTGAAACCGATCGGACGCATGGTGCTCGACCGGAACCCCGACAATTTCTTCGCCGAGACCGAACAGGTGGCCTTTTGCACCGCGCACGTCGTGCCCGGCATCGATTTCAGCAACGATCCCTTGCTCGCCGGGCGGATCCACTCTTATGTGGATACGCAGATTTCGCGTTTGGGCGGGCCCAACTTCCACGAAATCCCGATCAACGCCCCGCTGGCGCCCGTCCACAACAACCAGCGGGACGGCATGCATCGGCAGGCGATCCACCGCGGACGGGTCGCTTACGAGCCGAACTCGCTCGCGGGCGGATGCCCCTTCCAAGCCGGCGGCGCGGGTTTCGTTTCTTTTCCCGAACTGGTCGAGCAAGACGAAGTGAGGGGCAAACCCGAGAAGTTCGCCGAACATTTCAATCAAGCTTCGTTGTTCTTCGACAGCCAGGCGCCGGTCGAGCAGGCCCATATCGCCGCGGCGTTCCGCTTCGAGCTCTCGAAGCTGACCGTGCCGGCCATCCGCAGGCGGGTGGTCTCGATGCTGCGGAACGTGTCCGAAGACCTTGCGGCGCAGGTCGCCGAAGGCCTGGGCTTGGATTTGCCCGAGCCCATGCCGCGCGCGCTCGCGCGTCCGCCCAAACCCGAAGTGGGCAAGTCGGATTTCCTGTCCTTGTCGTCGCATCCGGGCGATGGGAGCATCGCATCCAGGAAAATCGCCATTTTCGTGGCCGACGGCGTCGACGCCGGCCAGGTATCTTCGTTGCAGCAATCCCTCTTGCAGGCCGGTGCGGTCGGCCGTTTGGTGGGAAGCCGAGTGGGCGCCTTTACCGCGGCCGACGGCTCCGCGCTGGAAGCCGACGCGTCCTTGGAGAACGAACCCTCGGTGCTGTTCGATGGTCTGGCGATGCCCGATGGCGCGCAAGCCTTGTCGCAGGACGGACGCGCGATCGAATTCGTCAAGGATCAATTCCGCCACTGCAAGACGATCTTGGCGTTAGGCGCCGCGGTGGAGCTCGTGCAGCTCTCCGGACTGCCCAGCGGCACCGCGGACAAGGGACTCTTGCTGGTGGCCAAACCCAAGGCGCGTTTCGAAGCCGATTTCATCGGCGCACTGAAAAAGCATCGGCATTTCGAGCGCGAAACGGATCCGCCGGCGGTCTAGCCTGGCGCTGCCGTTCCGATCGTCCATGGCATTCGCGTCCTCGACGCGGGCATGATGCCGATCCTATGCCGAAGCGGAGCCGTCATGGCCCAGACCTGGGATGCATTGATCGTGGGCGGCGGACCGGCAGGATTGACCGCCGCCACCTATTTACGCCGCTATCTGCGCAGCTGCCTGGTGTTGGACGATGGGCGAAGCCGGGCGCGCTACATCCCGGAGAGCCAGAATTGCCCTGGATTTCCGCACGGCATTTCGGGAACGGATCTGCTCGGCAGGATGCGCGAGCAAGCGCGCTCGTTCGGCGCCGAATTCCATCAAGGCCGCGTTAGCGGCATCGTCAAGGACGGCCCGGATTTCGTCGCCATGGCGGGCGATCGCGAGATCCGGGCTTCGGCGATCCTGCTGGCCATCGGCATCCGCGACCGATTGCCGAAAGTGGATTGGATAGAAGAGGCGATCCAGTGCGGCGCCGTGCGGCTGTGCGCGGTGTGCGATGCGTTCGAGGCGCGGGACCAGGTCATCGGCGTCTACGGGCCGTTGGACGAAATCGTCACGCACGCGGAATTCCTGCGCGCCTATTCGTCGAAAATCGTGTTGCTGCCTACCGCCGCTTCGCTCCGTCCGCCGGACGGAGCGCGCTTGGATGGATTCGCGGTATTGCCGGCCGGCGGAGAGCTTTCCTTCGATGGCGAAAAATGCGCCTATCGTGCCGGAGGCAAAAGCCATGTCTTGGACACCGTCTACCCCTTCCTCGGTTGCGAACCAGCCGACTCGCTGTTCGGCGATCTGGGCTTGAAAGCGACCGACACCGGCGAACTGCAGGTGGACAGGTATCTGCAGACGAACGTGGAGCGTGTCTATGCGATCGGCGACGTGGCCAGCGGACTCAACCAGATTTCGGTGGCGGTGGGACACGCCGCCGTGGCCGCGACCCACCTCAACCGGGAATTGCCGCGTTAGCCGCCGATGGCTAGGCGCCGACGCGGCAGTGCAGTGCCGACGCGACGCGCAGCTGAAGCGTTCAGAGGCAGGGCTGATCAAGCAAAGCGTTACCACGCTGCCTGCACGGAGATAGTTTTACCGTGGTCATGGCCCCACCTGGACGCATCGATGACTGCAGAGGAACTACAAGCGGCGTGCCTGAAATTCGCGGTCTTGGAGCGGACGCGGTACCCCGCCAGCGCCTGGGAGCAATGCGAGTGCTGGATCAATTCGGACTGGGAGGATTTCGAGCCCTCGGTTTCCTGGAACCGCGCTCGCTATTTCATCATCAATGCATGGAATGCCATTGCGATGCCAACACCGGCGCATCCCTTGGACTAGCCCGCATCTGGCGGAAAGCGAGCGGTTCGAGCCGTACCTCGAGCGCCGCAGATATTCTTTGCGGCTTACGCGCCGGACCAGCGCACCCTGAGCCGACCGGTATCGGATACGTCACGCCCGGCGCAGATCCGGCTGGTGCTTTTTTAGAGTGGACATAAAATGGCCGGACCGAAGGCCTGCCGGTCCAGTGGACTAGATATGCTTTAAATTAGCCGCGATTGGATTGCGTAGGCTTTGGCCAAGCCGGACTCGACGAGCGTTCTTCGCGTCGACCTGCCGGCCGAACAGGAGAGGGCGATTGATCGAGCTTCCCATAAGAGATCCGTGCGACCTTTGCGTGGCAGGTCGCGAAGAAAGATGGAAAGTCATAGACGAAAGCGAACATACGCTCACCGTCATCAATCCGTGGCAGTTCGAAATGGGCCAATGTTGCGTCATCACGCGTCGGCATGTCGCGACGCTGCTCGATCTTTCTCGCCAAGAGTGCGAGGCCGTACTGGTCTCGGCGAAGAGAGTCGCAGAGGCGCTCGTCAAGGCATACCAACCCCTGGGAATACTCACGTTCCAAAACAACGGCGTCTATAGCGGGCAAGAAACGCCGCATTTCCATTTCCACGTCGTGCCCCGGCAGAAGGGGAGCGATTGGGGGATAGGCCCGCCGCAACTCGCGACCTTCGATAGCGCCGGACGGCAAAGGGGTACGCCGCACGATCCAAGCGGAGATGCGCAGCGCCGCGAGCGGGTACGGGCTTCTGCCGGGCGACTAACCGAAACCGTGGACCTGATTCGTTCGAATCTGCCGAAGTAGCATTCCGGCACCTTGCGGATTTCCATGAACTTGCCGACACTCGGCCCGCGTGAGTCGGCACCGGCCGGCGGGGGAGCGTCATGAAGCGCGGCCTGTTTTCCGAGCTGAAGCGGCGCAACGTCATCCGTGCGGCGGTGCTGTACGTAGGCGCGGTATGGGCGCTGGCGCAAGGCATCGCCCAGCTGGCGCCGCTGTTCGGCGACTACGATTGGGTCGCGCGCTGGTTCGTGATCGCGGGGATCGTCGGTTTCCCGTTCTGGGTGGCGTTCGCATGGTTCTACGAGTTCACGCCGGAGGGCCTCAAGCGCGAAAGCGAGATCGATCCGGCGGATGCGGCCGCGCACCGCGCCGGCCGCAAATGGGATTTCGCGATCATCGGCGTGCTGTCGGTCGCTGTGGTGCTGCTGCTGACCGATCGCTTCGTGCTGCGCCACGGCGTCAACGCCGCAGCGGAGGCCGCGGCGCCGGAACGGTCGATCGCGGTGCTGCCGTTCGCGAACCTGTCCTCGGACAAGGACCAGGCGTATTTCTCCGACGGCATCTCCGAGGAGCTGCTGAACCTGCTCGCCAAGAACCCGCAGCTGCAGGTCACCGCCCGCACCTCGTCGTTCGCCTTCAAAGGCAAGGATGTCGGCATTCCGGAGATCGCGCGCCGGCTGCGCGTGGCGCACGTCTTGGAAGGTTCGGTGCAGAAGGCCGGAAACCAGGTGCGGATCACGGTGCAGCTGGTCGACGCCCGCAGCGATAGGCAATTGTGGTCGCGCACCTGGGACCGCCGGCTCGACGACATCTTCAAGATCCAGGACGAGATCGCGGGCGAAGTGGTCAAGGAACTGAAGGTGAAGCTGCTCGGCGCATCGCCGAAGGCGCGCGCGACCGATCCGCAGGCGTACGCGCGGTACCTGCAAGCCCGGGAACTCGGACGGCAGTTGAACGCGGAGGCGTTGGCGAAGTCCGACGCGCTGTACCAGCAGGCATTGGCGATCGATCCGCGCTACGCGCCCGCGTGGGAAGGCCTGGCGGCGAACTTCGTCAGCAAGACGACCATCGCCGTTCTTCCGAACCAGGAGGGCTTGGCCCGCGCCCGCGAGGCGTACGGAAAGGCGTTGTCGATAGACCCGGATTACGGGCCGGCGTACGCCGGGCTCGGCTTCATCGCGATGTACGGCGACAACGATCTCGCCACCGCGGCGCAGCGCTTCGAGCGCGCCCTGGCGCTCGATCCGACCAACCTAGGCGTGCTCAACAACGCCGCCGACCTGCTCCGCAACCTCGGCCGTCTGGACGAGGCGCTGGCGATCGAAGAGGCGATCGTCGGCCGCGATCCGGTCGACGTGCGGTGGCTCTACGTGCTGGGCTATTCGCAGCGTTGCGCCGGCCGCTACGACGCGGCGATCGCCTCCTACCGCACGGTGCTGAGCTTGAGCCCGGACAACGGCAGCGCGCATTACCAACTCAGCGTGGTGCTGCTGCTCAAGGGCGACGCCGAGGCCGCGCTCGCCGAGATCGAGCAGGAAACGAACGATGCGTACCGCATGATCGGCCTGCCGATGGCGTACTACGCGCTCGGGCGCAAAACCGACTCGGACCAGGCGCTGTCCGCGCTGATCGCGAAGTACCAGAAGGACGCGCCCTACAACATCGCCGGTGTATACGCCTATCTCGGCGAGCCGGACAAGGCGTTCGAATGGCTCGATAAAGCAGTCGAGTACCAGGACCCCGGCCTCGCCGGGATCGTGTCCGACGACCTGTTGACCAAGATCCACGCCGATCCGCGCTGGCTGCCGTTCCTGCGCAAACGGGGCAAGGCGCCGGAGCAACTGGCGAAGATCGAGTTCAAAGTGCCGTTGCCGAAGGCGGAAGGCGCTGCGAGCGGCGCCGCGCCCGGGTAGGAGAGGCGGATCGCCAGTTAAGGCGCCTGCTTTGTCCGCGACACGTTCCGATCCAAAAAGTCGCGAATCATCCCGGCGATCTGCGGCCCGTGCGTTTCCAGCGCGAAGTGGCCGGTGTCGAGCATGCGGATCTGCGCGTTCGGATTGTCGCGCCGGTAGGGCGCGGCGCCGGCGGCGACGAAAATCTCGTCGTTGCGGCCCCACAAGACCAGCATCGGCGGTTTGCGCTCGCGGAAGTAGCGCTGCCATTGCGGGTACAGCGGCAGGTTGTTGCGGTAGTCGTAGAAGAGATCGAGCTGGATGTCCTGGTTGCCCGCGCGATCCAACCGCGCCTGGTCGACGGTCCATGCGTCCGGGCTGACCAGCGAGAGATCCGGCACGCCGTGCGTGTACTGCCATTGCGTGGACTTCGCGCCGAAGGCGGCGCGCAAGGCTTCGCGATCGGCGGGCGCGCCGCTGCGCCAATAGGCTTTGATGGGATCCCAGAAACCGGCGATTCCTTCTTCGTAGGCATTGCCGTTCTGCACGACGATCGCGGTCACGCGTTCGGGATGCGCCGTAGCCAGGCGGAAGCCTACCGGCGCGCCGTAATCCATCGCATACAGCGCGTAGCGGGTCAGGCCGAGCCGCTGCGCGAATACGTCGAGCAGCTGCGCGTAGTGGTCGAAGGTGTAGGCGAAGCGGTCGCGCGGCGGCGCGGCGCTATAGCCGAAGCCCGGGTAGTCCGGCGCGACGACGCGATAGCGCTGCGCCAGCCGCGGCATGAGATCGCGGAACATGTGCGACGACGCGGGAAAGCCGTGCAACAGCAACAACACCGGCGCGTCGGCGGGGCCGGCTTCGCGGTAGAACACGTCTACGCCGTCGATGTTCGTGGTGCGGTAGCGCACCTGTTCGACCGCTGCGGCGGACGGCGTCGCGGGCGAGGGCGCGGAGGGCGAAGCGGCCTGGACGGTGCCGGCAGCGAAGAACGCCAGCGCCAGGCTCAATAGGGTCTTGTTCATGAGGAACTCCTTAAGGCCATCGGCCGTAGGGCCGAGGGCAGGGGACGGGTGGGCTGCGAGGCCTACTGTGAATCTTTCCTGTTGCGGCGATAATCAGTGGGTATGACACTTCACCATTGCTAAAACAGGAATAATCATGGACCGGCTCAACGCCATGGCGGTCTTCGCGGCCGTCTGCGATGCGAACGGTTTCGCGGGTGCGGCGCGGCGCCTGGGCCTATCGCCGCCGGTGGTGACGCGCACGGTGACGTCGCTCGAAACGCACCTCGGCGTCCGCCTGCTCCAACGCACCACGCGCTCGTTGCGCATCACCGAGGCCGGCGCGCGCTATCTGGAGCACGTCCGGCGCGTCATGGCCGAAGCGGACGCCGCCGACGAAATCGCGCGCGGCGAACAGGTGCGTCCACGCGGCAAGCTGGTGGTGACGGCGCCGCTGATCTTCGGCCGCATGCATGTGGCCGACGTGCTCCGGCGCTACCTCGCGAGCCATCCGGAGGTCACCGCCGAACTGCTGCTCAACGACCGCAACGTCAATCTGATCGAAGAAGCCGTCGACGTGGCCATCCGCATCGGCGCGCTCGACGATTCCAGCCTAGTTGCGCGCCGGATCGGCTCTACGCGACGCGTGGTCGTCGCCAGCCCCGCTTATCTGGCCGCGCGCGGCCGGCCGGCCGGCCCGTTGGAACTCGATGCGCACGACACCATCAGTTTCGGACCGGCGCACGCGGCCCGCGATTGGCTGTTCGCCGATCCGCAGGACTACGCGCGCGAACTGCGCATCGCGATCCGTCCGCGCCTGATCACCAACAGCGGCGATGCCGCGATCGACTACGCCCGCGAAGGCGGCGGCTTGACGCGCGCTCTGCACTATCAGGTTGCGCCGTACATCGCGACCGGCGAACTGGCCGTCGTACTGAGCGGTTTCGAGCCGCTCCCTTCGCCTATCCACGCGCTCTACCCCAGCGCGCGCTTGCTGCCCGCGCGCGTGCGCGCATTTTTGGATTTGATGCTGGAAGCCGGCGAGCGGGCGTATTGATAGCGCGCGAAACGCGATGCATCGCATGCATCAAGCCAAGTCGCGAAGCGGACGAATCCAAGGGGGGCAATCATATTCCGGGCGTTACGGCGCGCAACCGAGCTCGAATCGGTTTAGGCCCTCCTATGCGGCTCTCAGTGCATGCAAGTCTTGAAGCGCGCGTTCTCCATTCCGCGCAACAGGCCGATAGATGATAAATAATCACATTTTGACGGAGCCGCGGGAGGACGTATGCCGGACAAGCCGACAACGACGCCGGTGACGGTCAGCGCCGCCGACGAATGGCTGAGCGCGGACCGATTCGCGGGAGAGTGGCAAGGCGCTTCGCGCGGCTCGGGCATCTGCGTGATCGCCAATGCGATCGACGCGCCGGGCGCGGGCGCGAAAGCGCACAAGCATCCGTACCCCGAGACTTTCGTGATCCGCAAGGGCAACGTGCGTTTCACCATCGGAGAGGAAACGCTGATCTGCGGCGCGGGCGAAATCGTGGTGGTACCCGCCGGGGTGCCGCACGCATTCTGCAATCACGGCCCCGGTCCGTTGGAGATGATCGACATCCACGAGAACGGCGTTTTCGACACCACCTGGATCGAATGACCGCAAGCCGCGCGGTACGCGGGCGTGTGAACGCCGGTTTACGTTCGGCCGCGAGCCGGATCGTATAGTGCGCGGCCGTCCGCAATCGTTAGAGAAATTCACGTGCGCCGTCGCGAAGTGATCTTGGCCGGTTTGTCGTTGCCGTTGCTTTCGTTGTTCGACGGCGGCATGAAAACGTTTGCAGCGACGCCGAAGAGCGCGACGCCGTTCGACGACGACACCGTCGCCGGCTTGGCACGATCCTTGGCCGCGAATCCGTACCGCCCGCCCGACGAGACTTTGCCCGCCGAGCTGGCCAAGATCGGCTACGACCAATACCGCGACTACCGCTACCGCGCCGATCGCGCGCTGTGGCGCGGGCTGGGCGTGCCGTTCCAGGCGCAGTTCTTTCATCGCGGCTTCCTGCATAAGGAACGCGTCGACATCTACGAGGTCGTCGACGGCAAAGCCGCGCCGGTGGTCTATTCGCCGGACATGTTCACTTACGGCCGCTCGCCCGCGCCGAAGGTGAGCGATCTGGGTTTCGCCGGTTTCCGCCTGCACGGGCCGATCAACCGTCCGGATTATTTCGACGAGATCGCCGCCTTCCTCGGCGCCAGCTATTTCCGCGCGGTCGCTAAGGGCCAAAGCTACGGTCTGTCCGCGCGCGGCTTGGCGTTGAAGACCGGCGATCCGGAGCCGGAGGAATTCCCCGTATTCAAAGCGTTCTGGCTGCAGCGTCCGGCGAAAAGCGCCGATGCGGTGGTGGTGCACGCCTTGCTCGACGGTCCCAGCGCCGCCGCGGCGTTCCGCTTCGCGATCAAGCCGGGCGTGGAAACCGTGTTCGACGTCGACATGCGCTTGTATCCGCGCGTCGAGCTGGCGCGCGCCGGCATCGCGCCGCTGACCAGCATGTTCGATTTCGACGCCAGCGACCGCGTCGGCGTCGACGATTACCGTCCCGCCGTGCACGATTCCGACGGCCTGGCCTTGCTCAACGGCCGCAACGAACAGGTCTGGCGTCCGCTGCAGAATCCGAAAGCGGTGCAGATGAGCGCGTTCCAGGACGTCGACCCGCGCGGCTTCGGCCTGATGCAGCGCAAGCGCGCCTTCTCCGACTACCTGGATTTGGAAGCCGGCTACCAGAAGCGGCCGAGCCTGTGGGTGGAACCGATCGGCGATTGGGGCGAGGGCGCGGTGATCCTGGTCGAGATCCCGACGGCGGACGAATACCACGACAACATCGTCGCTTTCTGGCGGCCGAAGCAAGCCTTCGCCGCGGGCCGCGAATACCGCTTCGGTTATCGCCTGCATTGGTGCATGGACCACGCATGGCAGCGCGAGCTCGCGGTCGTGGCCAGCACGCGCATCGGCAAGGCGCCCAAGGCCGGTCGCTTGATCGTGATCGAGTTGGCCGGCGGACGTCTGGACGCGATGCCGGCCGAAGCCAAGCTGCAAGTCGACGCCCTGGCGTCGAAGGGCGAATTGCGCAATGCGGTGGCTTACCGCAATGCGGAAACCGGCCATTGGCGGATGAGTTTCGAACTCGATCCGCGTGGGCAATCGGACATCGAATTGCGCGCGCGCTTGAAGGACGCGAAGGGCCCGCTGTCGGAAACCTGGCTGTATCGATGGAATCCGTGATCGCCGCCCCGCCGACCCCGCCGCCGCGTGCGCCGTCGCCGCTGCTGCCGGCCGAAGCGCCGCTGGCGATGCCGATCCAGTCGCTGCGCGAAGGCCGCGCGCCGGTCGGCACGCTCGCCTCCGCGCCGAACGGGGTGGCATGGCGCCGAACCTGCGTGATCGGCGGCTCCGCCGTGCTGACCCTCGTCGCGGCGTACCAGATCTGGTGGCTGCTGCGCGGCGGCGGCATCGACGTGCTCGAAGCGCTGCTGTTGCTGCTGTTCGTCGCCTTGTTCGCTTGGATCGCGCAGGCCTTCGTCAGCGCGGTCGCCGGTTTCGTCCGCTTGCTGTCGCACCGGCAGGCCCGGCTCGGCTTGTCGCCGCGCGATCCATTGCCGGCGCTGTCCACCCGCACCGCCTTGCTCATGCCCACCTACAACGAAGATCCGCAACGATTGCTGGCCGGCTTGCAGGCGATCTACGAATCGGTCGCGGCGACGAGCCGACTGGGCCAATTCGATTTCTTCGTGCTCAGCGACACCACCAAGCCCGAGATCCAAGCGGCCGAGGAAGCGGCGTTCGCCGATCTGCGCCGCCGCTTGGGCGACGAGCGATTGTTCTACCGGCGCCGCACCGACAACGCCGAACGCAAGGCCGGCAACATCGCCGAATGGCTGCGCCGCTTCGGCGGCGCTTATCCGCAGATGCTGATTCTTGACGCCGACAGCCTGATGAGCGGCGACACCATCGTGCGCTTGGCCGGCGCGATGGAGCGGCATCCCGACGTCGCGCTGATCCAGACCTTCCCCGTGGTGGTGAACGGCAACACGCTGTTCGCGCGGATGCAGCAATTCTCGGGGCGCGTGTACGGGCCGATCGTCGCCCACGGCATCGCCTGGTGGCATGGCGCCGAAAGCAACTACTGGGGCCACAACGCCATCATCCGCACCGCCGCGTTCGCCGCGCACGCCGGCTTGCCGGAACTGCGCGGGCACAAGCCTTTCGGCGGTACGGTGCTCAGCCACGATTTCGTCGAAGCCGCGCTGCTGCGCCGCGGCGGCTGGGCGCTGTACATGGAGCCGGGCTTGCCGGGCAGCTACGAGGAAGGTCCGCCCTCGCTGACCGACATGCTGGTGCGCGACCGCCGCTGGTGCCAAGGCAATCTGCAGCACAGCGCGGTGCTGCCGGCGAAAGGCCTGCATTGGGTCAGCCGTTGGCATCTGCTGATCGGCATCGGCCAATACTTCACCGCGCCGATGTGGGCGATGCTGATGCTGGTCGGATTGGCGATACCGCTGTACCACGCGGGCTTGTCCTGGAACAACATCCAGTTGTCCGGCTTCTCGCCGACCGCGTTCTGGCGCGAGCAGGATCCGCAGCGCTTCGTCTGGGTGTTCGTGTTCACGATGACGATCCTGCTGGCGCCGAAGGTGCTGGGCTATATCGCGATGCTGTTCGACCGCGATTTGCGCCGCGGCTGCGGCGGTGCGCTGCGCACCTTCGCCGGCATGCTGCTGGAAACGGTGCTGGCGGCGCTGATGGCGCCGATCACCATGTACGTGCAGTCGCGCGGCGTGGCCGAAGTGCTGGCGGGCAAGGATTCGGGCTGGGAAACCCAGCGCCGCGACGACGGCACCTTGCCGTGGTCGGGCTTGCTGCGCAGCTACGGCGGCATGACCTTGTTGGGCTTGCTGATGGGCGGCATCGCGTACGCGATTTCGCCGGCGTTGGCGGCGTGGATGTCTCCGGTGATCCTGGGCTTGGTGCTGTCGATGCCGATCGTGGCGCTGAGTTCGTCGCGCAAACTGGGGCTGGCGCTGCGGCGCTGGGGGATTTTCCGCATACCCGAGGAAAGCGCGCCGCCGGAAGTGCTGCGTCGCGCGTCGCAGCTGCGCGCTAAGGCTTGAGTTTAGCTCTTGTAGGAGCGGCTTCAGCCGCGAGCTCTTTCCTTCAAATCGCGACACTGCGGAATTTGAGAGAGGAAGCTCGCGGCTGAAGCCGCTCCTACAACAGCAGAGGCCGGGGCAGCGGAGCAAGCTCCGCTCTACACAAGCCTGCGGATCGCGGCACGGCGGCAAGCGTGGTAATTTCGGGGTTTAGAACGTTCTAAATCGCCGATCGGGGAGTCCGGGATGGGGAAGTCGATGCATGCGCGGCGCTGGCTCGCCGCTGTTTCGGTAGGCCTGCTGCTCGTTTCGAATGTATACGGGGCCAATAACGGAGCGAGCGCCTACGCCGCCGTCGATCCTTTCATCGGCACCGGCGGCGAAGGTCACACTTTCCCGGGCGCGGTGGTGCCGTTCGGCATGGTGCAGCTCAGTCCCGATACGGAGATCAAGCCGCGCAAGGAAGCCTACGGTTGGGCGGCGGGTTATCGCTACAGCGACGGCAGCATCGTCGGCTTCTCGCACACGCATTTCTCCGGCACGGGGCATTCCGACCTGGGCGACATTCTGTTGATGCCGATCGCCGGCGAAGTGAAGCTGGAGCGCGGCGACAGCGCCAAGCCGGGCAGCGGCTACCGTTCGCGCTTCGGCCACGAGGACGAAGTCGCGCAGCCGGGTTATTACGCGGTCACGCTCGACGACTATGCGATCCGCGCCGAGCTCACCGCCACCGAACGCGTCGGCGTGCACCGGTACCGCTTTCCGCAGGGCAAGCCGGCGCATGTGCTGATCGATCTGCGCAGCAGCCTGTACGACTATCCCGGCAAGGTGCTGTGGTCGCGGCTGCGTTTGCGTCCGGACGGCACCGTCACCGGCTTCCGCGAAACGCGCGGTTGGGCGCCCGGCCGTCAGCTGTATTTCGCGATGCGCTTCTCCGCGCCGATTAGCGGCCACGCTTTCCACGACACCGAAACCGATGTCGCCTACAAAGGCTTTCCGCCGCCGGGCGAAAAAGATCCGAAGCAGCGTGCGCAGATCGAAGGCCGGCAGCTGGTCGGCAGTTTCGATTTCGCCCAGCCCGGTGGGCCGCTGGTGGTGAAGGTCTCGATCTCGCCGGTGAGCGAAGAGAATGCGATCGCCAACCTCGACGCCGAGATGCCGGGCTGGGATTTCGACGCGGTCCGCGCCCAGGCCAAGCGGAGTTGGACGCAGGCCTTGTCGGCGATCGACGTGGACGCGTCCGCGCCGATGCGCAAGAGCTTCTACACCGCGATGTACCACACGCTGATGGGCCCGAGCCTGTTCATGGACAGCGACGGCCGCTATCGAGGCCCCGACAACGCGGTGCACAAAGCCGAAGGCTTCCGCAACCATTCCACGTTCTCGCTGTGGGACACCTATCGCGCGCTGCATCCGCTGCTGACGCTGATCCAGCCGGAGCGGCGCACCAACGATTTCGTCAATTCGCTGCTCGCCGCGCGCCGCGAAAGCCCGTACGGCGTGCTGCCGGTGTGGGCGTTCCACGGCCAGGAGACCTGGTGCATGATCGGCTACCACGCGGTGCCGGTGATCGCCGACGCGTACATGAAAGGCATCCGCGGCTACGACGCGAACGCGGCCTTGGACGCGATGGTCGCCAGCGCCAGCTACGGCCCTTACGACGGCCTCGCCCAGTACATGGAACTGGGCTATGTGCCGATCGACGAGGAAGGCGAAGCCGCAGCTAAGACTTTGGAATACGCGTTCGACGATTGGACCATCGCGCGCATGGCGCAGGCGATGGGCCGCAAGGACGTCGCCGCGCGGTTCGAAAAGCGCGCGGGCAATTGGACGCATGCCTTCGACGACAAGACCGGCTTCATGCGCGCGCGCAAGCGCGACGGCGCGTTCCGCGAGCCTTTCGATCCGTCCGCCAGCGGCTACGGCACCGACTACACCGAAGGCAACGCCTGGCAATACTCGTGGTACGTGCCGCAGGACGTGGCCGGCTTGGCGCGGGCGCACGGTGGCGAAGATAAGCTGCTCGCCAGGCTCGACGCCGTGTTCGACGCCAAGGTCGATCCGAAGATCTTCGAGCACATGGAAGACATCACCGGCCTGATCGGCTGGTACGCGCACGGCAACGAGCCCAGCCATCATGTCGCCTATCTGTACGCGTACGCCGGTCAGCCCTGGCGCACCCAGGCGCGCTTGAAGGCGATCATGGACAGCCAGTACGCGCCGCGCCCCGACGGCCTGGCGGGCAACGACGATCTGGGGCAGATGTCGGCCTGGTACGTGTTCACCGCGCTCGGTTTCTATCCGGTGGCGCCGGGCAGCAACCAATACGTGATCGGCCGCCCGTTCCTGCCGCGGGCGACGTTGAACCTGCCCAACGGCAAGCGCTTCACCGTGATCGCCGAAGGCTTGGACGACGCGCACACCTACATCGGCAGCGCGACGCTCGACGGCAAACCGTTGGATCGAGCGTACCTCGAACACAGCGAAATCATGGCCGGCGGCGAGTTGAAGTTCGTCATGCAGGCGGAGCCGAACCAGGCTTGGGGTACGGCGCAGCGGCCGTATTCGATGTCGGCGAAATAATCCCGCGCGACTCTAGCCCTCTCCCGCTTGCGGGAGAGGGTTGGGTGAGGGCGCGCAGATACGCAAGGCCGCGACTAACAATCGTCCGCCTGGAACGTTGACCCGGCCGAATGCGCGCTTTCGACGCGATTGATATTCCGCGCGCCCTCACCCCAGCCCTCTCCCGCAGCGGGAAAGGGAGCCGATCGCCGCTTTCGGGCACAATCCTCCCGAACGGAGGAAGCGATGGCCTTACTGGAAACCGTAGAACACGAAACCGCGCCCGACCCGCGCTGGACCGTGCTATGGCTGCACGGCCTGGGCGCCGACGGCCACGACTTCGCGCCGATCGTGCCGGAGTTGGTGCGCCGCGAATGGCCGGCGCTGCGCTTCGTGTTCCCGCACGCGCCGCAGCGCGCGGTCACCATCAACGGCGGCATACGGATGCGGGCCTGGTACGACATCGTCGATTTCGACCTGGCCAACCGCGCCGACGAAACCGGCGTGGCCGAGTCTATCGTTCAAGTTGAAGCCTTGATCGCCCGCGAACGCGAGCGCGGCGTGCCGGCGTCGCGGATCGTTTTGGCCGGCTTTTCGCAAGGCGGCGCGATCGCGCTCGCGGCCGGCTTGCGCCGCAGCGAACCGCTGGCGGGGCTGGTGGGTTTGTCGACGTATCTGCCCGCCGCCAACAAGGCCGCCGAATTCCTCGCCGAGGCCGCGGTCGCGCAGCCGTTGTTCATGGGCCACGGCATCCAGGATCCGGTGGTGCCGTTCGCCGCCGGCGAGTACACCGCATCGTTGCTGAAGATGTTGGGCTTCGCCGTCGATTGGCACCACTATCCGATGGCGCATCAAGTGTGCGCCGAAGAGATCGGCGACCTCGGCGATTGGCTGTCGCGGTTGTTCGCATCGCCCTGACATGTCCGATCCTCGCGACAACGAGCTTTGGTTTCCCGACCTGTGCCGGCTGCACCGCGTCGGCACGCTGCTGGGGCTGGCCGAACTCGCGGTCGTGGTGGTGATCCTGGCGCCGGACGGCGCGCGCGGCTGGGACGCCAGCGCCTTCGTCCACGCCAGCGGTTTCGCGTTGTGGCTGGCGCTGAGCGTGTCGGTGCTGCTGTGCCGGATGCGGCGCAGCCTGTCGCGCTGGCCGCCGCGCACCGGTTCGCTGATCGCGGTGGGCGTGGCCGCGGCGGTGGCGGTGGCCGCGGCGGGCGTCGTGCATGCGCTGTTCGCGAGCGTCGGCGATGCCGGCGGACTGCCCGGGTTCTGGCGCTTCGTCGGCGGCAGCGCGGCGATCGTGGCGCTGATCACCGCGCTGGCCTTGCGCTATTTCTACGCGATCGACGGCTGGCGCGCGCAAGTCAACGCCAACGCGCGCGCCGAAGCCGATGCGCTGCAGGCGCGGATCCGCCCGCATTTCCTGTTCAACAGCATGAATCTCATCGCCAGTTTGCTGCGCAGCCAGCCGGCGGTCGCCGAACGCGCGGTGCTGGACCTGTCCGATCTGTTCCGCGCCGCGCTCGGCGCCGGCGAAAGCAATGCCACCTTGGCCGAAGAAGTCGAATTGGCCGAGCGCTATCTGGCGATCGAATCCTTGCGCTTGGGCGAACGCTTGAGCATCGCCTGGGACAAGCGCGAGCCCTTGCCCTGGTCGCAGCCGATGCCGCGCCTGACCTTGCAGCCGCTGGTCGAAAACGCGGTGCTGCACGGCGTGTCGCGGATGCCGGAAGGCGGCACGGTGGAGATCGGACTCGAAGCCGACGAGGGCTGGCTGCGGATCCGGGTGCGCAATCCCGCGCCGAGTACGCCGCCGCCGGTCGCGGCCGGCGCCGGCCATGCCCAGCGCAACATCGGCCATCGCCTGGCCTACGCCTTCGGCCCGCGCGCGCGGATGACCGCCGGCGCGGCGGAGGGCTACTATGTCTGCGAACTCAGCTTGCCGCTGGGCTATGCCCGGCGGCCATGAGGACGGGCCGCGCTTGAAGATCATCATCGCCGACGACGAACCCCTGGCGCGCGAGCGCCTGCGCGATCTGCTCGCCGAGCAACCCGGCGTGCAAGTGGTCGCCGAAGCCGGCGACGGCCGCGAAGCGCTGCACGCCTGCGCAGAGCACGATCCGGATCTGGTCCTGCTCGACATCGCCATGCCCGGCATCGACGGTTTGGAAGCGGCGCGCCATCTGGCCGCGTTCGATCCGCGTCCGGCGGTGGTGTTCTGCACCGCCTACGATGCGCACGCGCTGTCCGCGTTCGATGCCGCCGCGATCGACTACCTGCTCAAACCGGTCCGCGCCGAACGCCTCGCCGCCGCGCTCGAGCGCGTGCGCACCTTCGCCGCCGGCCGCGAACGCGACGCCGCGCAACCGTCCGGGCGCCTGCGCACCCACCTGTGCGCGCGCATGCGCGGCAGCCTGCGCTTGATCCCGATCGAGGACGTGCACTACCTGCAGGCCGACGAGAAATACGTGGTGGTGCACCACGCCCGCGGCGAAGATTTGCTGGAAGAATCGCTGAAGTCGCTGGAAGAGGAATTCGGCGACCGTTTCGTGCGCATCCACCGCAACTGCCTGGTGGCGCGGCACGAACTGGTGGAGCTCAAGCGCGGGCCGGACGGGCACGTGCATGCGATCCTGCGCCACGGCAAGCAGCCGTTGGAGGTCAGCCGGCGTTGCGTGACGGGGCTGAAGGAAACGGTCAAGCACCTATAGCCTGCTGTTCTTCCCCCTTTGAAAAAGGGGATCGAGGGGGATTTACGCGGATCGGCAGATCGCCGCGAAAAGCAAATCCCCCTGTATTCCCTTTTTCAAAGGGGGAGAAGCGAAGATCGGCGATAATGCGCGCATGGAAATCCTCCGCATCGCCACCCGCAAAAGCCCGCTCGCGCTATGGCAGACCGAACACGTCGCCGCTTCGCTGCGCGCGGCGCATCCGGGCCTGAACGTCGAACTGGTGCCGATGAGCACCCGCGGCGACGAGGTGCTGGACCGCTCGCTGGCGGCGATCGGCGGCAAAGGCCTGTTCCTGAAGGAACTGGAAGTGGCGATGCAGCGCGGCGAAGCCGATTGCGCGGTGCATTCGCTGAAAGACGTGCCGATGGTGCTGGAAGCGGGCTTCGCCCTGCCGGCGATCCTGGAGCGCGCCGATCCGGCGGACGCTTTCGTCAGCAACGCCTACGCTTCGCTCGACGCCTTGCCGCAAGGCGCGCGGGTCGGCACCTCGTCGCTGCGCCGGCAAGCGCAGTTGCGCGCGCGCCGTCCGGATTTGGAATTGCTCGATCTGCGCGGCAACGTCAATACGCGCTTGGCCAAACTCGATGCCGGCGACTACGACGCGATCGTGCTGGCCTGCGCCGGCTTGCAGCGCTTGGGTTTTCAAGATCGCATCCGCGTGCGCTTGCAGGCGCCCGACTGGCTGCCCGCGCCGGCGCAGGGCGCGATCGCCGTGGAAGCGCGCGAAGGCGATGCGCGCACCCGCGCGTTGTGCGCGGCGCTCGATCACGCGCCGACGCGCATCCGCGTGGAAGCCGAGCGTGCGATGAATCGCGCCTTGCACGGCAGCTGCCATGTGCCGGTCGCGGCCTACGCCGAATTGAATGGCGAAAACCTGCGGCTGCAGGGCCTGGTCGGCGACGTCGAGAACGGCCGCGTGCTGCGCGCGCAAGGCGAAGGCCCAGCCGATGCGCACGAAGCCTTGGGCCTGCAGGTCGCGCAGCGGTTGTTGGACCAAGGCGCCGCCGATTGGCTCAGCGCCCACCGCTGACGACGCTTTTGTAGAGTCGAGCCTGCTCGACTGCTCCTGTTTGCGAAAAAGCAGTCGAGCAGGCTCGACTCTACAGACGGCGCCGCCGCTCAGAACGCGTACTGCAACTTGACCGAGCCTTCGGTCTCGGTGGTGGCGTTGCCGCCGCTTTCGGCGCGGCGCGTCTCCACGCCCGATTTCAGGGTGACTTGCGGCCTGAGCTCGATGTCCAAGCTGATCGCGTTGCGCAGGAAGCTGCTGCGGTCGCGGCCGGTTTCCAATTGCACCTGCTGGCTCCAGCGCGCGCGGTCGCCGAAGCGCTGGGTGAAATCCAGGCTGGCGCGGGCCACCGGTCCGGTCGTGCCGACGCCGTCGTCGACCCAGGGCTGCAGCCGGTAGCCGGTGCCGAACACCACGCTCACCTGGGTCTGCGGCCGCCGGATCGCCGCCACGCCGTAGCGGGCGCCGACCCGCCAATCCTTGGCGTAGCTGTCCATCCAATCGCGGGACGAGGGCGGTGCGCTCAGGCGCCGGCCGCTGACCGGTTGGCCGGGCAAGGGTTGCGGGCCTTCCTTGTCGGCGCGGCCGACCTCGAGGAAATCGCGGTTCGACCACTCCGCATCGCCGCAGACCAGGCTGTAGCAGGTGGGCAGCGAAGACATGCGCGCAGCCTCGACCGCGACCGCCAGCGGCTGGTCGGGCGTTTCGAGCAGGGTCAGCGGTGACAGGGGTTGGCCGATCACGGCGAACCACCAGGCGGCCCACATGGCGCTTTTCCTCGGATGTAAACGATTACATGGCTATTATGCCGCCGGATTGCGACGATCCCAAGACCCGGCCCGCCGCTCAATAGTAGCGGGTCACCAGGTGTTTAGCCTGGGCGAAGAACAACCAGCGTTCGATGAAGGTGCCGGCCAGGATCGCCACCACCGTCACCGGGAAAAAACCCGCGGCGGCCTTGGGCGAAGCCTGGATCGCCACCGCCGCCAGCAACGGCACGCCGGCGAACAGGGCCAGCGCGAGCCAGCGCAGCAGGCGTCCGTTTTCGCGGGCGACTTCGAAAGCCATTTCCCGGGTGATGTAGTTGGCTTCGGTGTGGGGGCGTTCGAACACCTCCACCTCCCGGCCGGGCAGGCCGACGGCGGCGCCGCGGGTCGGCAGCGCGCCGCGGTCGGTTTCGCGCCAGTACAGCAGCTTCAGCAGCGCCGCCAGCACGCCCAACACGGCCAGGATGCGGGACAGGCCCACGCCCGCGTCGACATCGGGCAGCCGCCACAACATCAGTAGGAACAGCAGCGCCGCGCCGGTGTGCAGGGCGAACAGCAGATAGCCCGGCAGCACCAGCGGATGGCTCCAGGCGGGGATCGGCTTGAGCGAGGCGTAGATCATCGCCGTGCAGGCGACCGTGGCCAGCGCCAGCATCGTGGTCAGCAAGCCGGCCACGGCCAGCATCCCGGACGTGTCGGCGTTCTGCTTGCCCTGCCAGAGCAGATAGATCATCGCCATCGTCGGCAGATAGGTGAGCAGCGACAGCACGCCTTCGCGCGACAGCCAGGACGTGCGCCATTGCGACATCGCCCGCCACGCGCGCTGCGGCTTGCCCAAATGACCCAGCGAGCACAGCAGCCCCACCGTCACCAGCACGATGCCGATCGCCGCGGCGATCAATTGCAGCGACACCAATTCCATGCCGAGCTTGCCGCGCGATTGCAGCAGCGAAGTCGAGATGCCCAGCCAGACCAGCAGCCCGTAGCCGGCGCCGGACAAGGTGGTGAAGAAGATGACGGAGAGGGCGGGATGCATGCGTCGGTGGTTCCTGCTTTGCTCTGAGCCGTCATGTCCGCAGACGGGGCTCCAGCGGCTTTGCCGTTCGATAGGCCGACAAAGTACTTGAAACCAAAAGCGAAAGTCACTGGATTGCCGCCTGCGCGGTAATGACGGCGCCGGAACGGGCGGACGCGTCGCCCAAAAAACGTGACCGCTTCAGCGTTTGAGGATCCTATCCAGCCAATGCGACGCCGCCGTCGCTTTGGACGGCGCTTCGGCCGTGGCCTCGTCCGAAGCGCCGCGCCGCGGCCGCGGCGGCAGATAGCGGTTGACCGGCTGGTAGCCCAGTTCGGGCATCAGCGCCACGCCGCCGCGCTCGGCCACCAGCTTGGAGACTTTCGATTCGGGATCGCCGAGGTCGCCGAAATGGCGCGCCTTGGTCGGGCAGGCCTGCACGCAGGCCGGCTGGCGTTCGCTTTCGTCCAAGTTCGTGTTGTAGATGCGGTCCACGCACAGCGTACATTTCTTCATCACGCCTTCGACGGCCGAATATTCGCGAGCGCCGTAAGGGCAGGCCCAGCTGCAGAGCTTGCAGCCGATGCATTTGTCTTCGTCGACCAGGACGATGCCGTCCTCGGCGCGCTTGTAGCTGGCGCCTGTGGGGCAGACGGTGACGCAAGCGGGAGTTTCGCAATGCAGGCAGCTGCGCGGGAAATGCAGCGTCATCGCCGGTTGCGGCTTCGAAGCCTCTGCTTGCGCCCCTTTCCCGCTTGCGGGAGAGGCTGGGTGAGGGTGAGTTTCCGCCGCGATCTCGTAACTATGCACACGGTTGAACCACACCCCCGACGGATCCTTGCCGTATGGATTCTCGTCCGTCAGCGGCCCGGCGATGCCGCCGGAATTCCATTCCTTGCAGCTGGTCGCGCAGGCGTGGCAGCCGACGCAGGTGTCCAGGTCGATGACCAGGCCGAGTTTCTTTTTCGACGGCGGCGGCAGGTCGGTCATCGTTGCGCCTTCTTGCGGAATTCGGCGCCGTAGCGCAGCGGCCGTTCGTTCGCCTCGCCGAAACCGATGGGCGCGAACTGCGGCTCGGATTCGGACGCATCCGTATCGGCCTTGCGAAGGTTCACCCGCAAATCGAACCACGCCGCTTGTCCGGTGACCGGATCGGCATTGGCGTAATCGCTTTTCGGCAGCTTGTCCGAGATCAGATGGTTGAGCAGGAAACCTTTCTCGCCTTCCGGCGCGTCCTTCGCCAATCGCCATGCGCCTTTGCGCTTGCCGATCGCGTTCCAGCTCCACACGGTGTCGGCCTGCGTATTGGTCGCGAACTTGGCCTGCACCCGGATTTCGCCGTTGTGCGAAGCGACCGTTACCCAATCCAAGTCGTCGATGCCGTATTTGCGCCCGGTGTCCGGATGCAGATAGAGATAGTTGCGCGCCGCGATCTGGCGCAGCCAGGCGTTCTGCGAGCCCCAGGCGTGGTACATGAACATGGGCCGCTGAGTGATGGCCGAGAGCGGGAACTCGCGATTCACCGCGTCGATTTCCGCGCCCTCGAACGGCTCGTACCAGATCGGCAGAGGATCGAAATAGGTCGCTACCCGTGCGCGATGTTCGGCCGGCGGCAAAGTCGCGCCATGTCCCTGCGCCGCCAGCCTGAATTTCTGCAGCGTCTCCGAATACAACTGCAACGCGATCGGTTCGGTGGAGCCGACGAAGCCGAAACGCTGCGCCCATTCCAGATAGCCGCGGTTGGCCATCTTGTAATAGCGCGCATGTTCGGGGATCTCTTCGCGCCAGAAGCCGCCGTTGTCGATGTAGCGCTGCAATTGGTCCGGATTCGGCGGCCCTTTGCCGTGCAGCGAACCGTCTTCGCCGCGCCAGCCGGCGAGCAGGCCCACGCCGGGCGCGCGCTCGTGGCGGACCATGTAGTCGGCGTAGTCGCGGTAGATCGGCGAGCCGTCGGCATGAACCATCCCCGGCAATCCCAATCGCGCGCCGAGTTCGAGCAGCACTGACTGGAAGCCGCGCGCGTCGCGGCCCTCGCGCTGCGTGGACGGTTCGAACAAGGGATGGCGGATCGCATCGGCGGCGCCGTCGGCGTCGGAAATCGGGCGATCCAGCAGGCTGATGCAGTCGTGGCGCTCGAGATAGGTCGTGTCCGGCAGCACCAGGTCGGCGTAGGCGACCATTTCCGACGCGTAGGCGTCGGAATAGATGATCCGCGGGATGCGGTATTCGCCGTCTTCGCGCTTGTCGGTCAGCCAGCGCATGGTCTGCGCGGTGTTCATCGCCGAATTCCAGCTCATGTTCGCCATGAACATCAGCAGCGTGTCGATCGGATAAGGATCGCCGGCGTGGGCGTTGCGGATCACCGTGTGCAGCATGCCGTGCGCGGCCAGCGGATAGCTCCACGAATAAGCGTGGTCGATCCGGCGCGGCCGGCCGTTTTCGTCGACGACCAGATCCTCCGGCGCATGCACGAAGCCCAGCGGCGGCGCGTCGAGCGCGCCGTTGTCCTTGCGCTTGCGGCCGGGCCGGTTCGGCGGCGGAATCGGTTTGGGGAACGGCGGCTGGTAGCGGAACGAGCCGGGCGTGTCCACCGCGCCCAGCAGCAATTGCAGCAGGTGCAGCGCGCGGCAGGTGTGGAAGCCGTTGCTGTGCGCGCTGATACCGCGCATCGCGTGCATCGCCACCGGTCGGCCGGGCATGTCGGCGTGTTCGCGTCCCCAGGCGTCGGTCCAGGCGATCGGCAGGCGCAGGTTCGTGTCGAAAGCGTTCTGCGCGAGTTCGCGGGCGATGCGGCGGATCGTGTCGGCGGGGATGCCGCAGCGTTCGCTGACCGCGTCGGGCGAATACTGCGGATCGAGATAGCGTTCGACGACGAGTTGGAAGACGGGATTGGCCAGGCGGCCGTCGGCGAGCAGGTATTCGCCGACGATCGCGGGCGAAATGCCGATCGCATCGGCGCGCGCTTCGGCGCCCGCGCGATCCCAGCACAGCGGGTTCCCGTCGGCGTCGCGCGCGAACAAGCCGTCTTCCGCGCCGCCAGGATCGCGGACCACCAGCCAATGCGCGTTCGCGTACCGCACCAAATAGTCGAGATCGATCCGATCGGTGCGCAGCAATTCGTGGATCAGCGCGAACGCGAACAGGCCGTCGGTGCCGGGCCGGATGCCGATCCATTCGTCGGCGATCGCGCCGTAGCCGGTGCGGACCGGATTGACCGCGACGATCTTCGCGCCGTGCGCCTTCAATTTGCCCAGGCCGAGTTTGATCGGATTGGAGTCGTGGTCTTCGGCCACGCCCCATAGCATCAGATAACGGGTGTGCTCCCAATCGGGCTCGCCGAATTCCCAGAACGAGCCGCCCAGCGTGTACAGGCCGCCGGCGGCCATGTTCACCGAGCAGAAACCGCCGTGCGCGGCGTAGTTAATGGTGCCGAATTGCTGCGCCCACCAGCCGGTCAGCGCCTGCGATTGGTCGCGGCCGGTGAAGAAGGCCAGCTCGTCCGGATTGCGTTCGCGGATCGGCGCCAGCCAGCCGGCGGCGATGTCCAGCGCTTCTTCCCAGGAAATCTCGCGGAACTCGCCGCTACCGCGCTCGCCCACGCGCAGCAAGGGCTTGTCCAGCCGCGCCGGCGAGTAGTGCTGCATGATCCCCGACGCGCCCTTGGCGCAGATCACGCCCTGGTTGACCGGATGCGCGGGATTGCCCTGGATGTAGCGGATCTTGCCGTCGGCCAGCCACACTTTGATGCCGCAGCGGCAGGCGCACATGTAGCAGGTGGTCGTCTTGACCTCGTCGCCCGGCGAAGGCGAGGTGTTCAGGGCTGGCTCTTTCGGAGCGGGCGCGCGCATGGCGCGTATTGTGCCTGCGCGCGGCTTTATTGTGGGAGCGGCTTTTGTAGGCGGCTTTTCGTAGGAGCGGCTTTAGCCGCGAACTTTTTCTTCAAATCGCGGCATTGCGGCGATTTCGGGGGGAAGAGCTCGCGGCTAAAGCCGCTCCTGCATAAAGCGGTCTACTGCGGCGGATCGATCTTGATCGAGGCGTCGTTGTAGCGGCTGTAGCGGATCCGCGTTTCCACGCTCTTGCCCTGCATCTCCATGCGGTTGAGTATCTGCAGCGGCAGATGCGCCTCGCTCACCCACAGCGTCATTTCCACCGGCTGCGGCTGGGTGTTGCGCACGGCGTATTTGCGCGCGGGCGTGCCGTCCACGGCGTCGCTGCCTTGCGCTTCGACCGTCATGGTCGCTTCGTGTTCGTTGATCTTGCCCGGATCGCGCCACTGGGCCAGTTGGTCCTTCTGCATCGGCACTTTCATCGTCTTGCCCTGCATCGTCATATACAGGGTGTCGCCGACGATGGTCTGGGTGCCCATCGGCATCTGCATCCGGTAGCGGTCGGGCGCGACGAAGTCCATCGTCGCCTTCATCTTGCCGCCGGGCATCTGCGGATTGTCGATTTCCATGTCGGCATGGAAGCTCTTGGCTTCCAGGAAGGCGGCCATCGCGGCCTTGATCTCGTCCTTGGGGCTGGTGGGGGCCAACGCTTCGGCGGCCGCGGCGACGGGCGAGGGCGCGGCCGCGGGGGCGGACTCCTGGGCGGCGGCCGGTCCGGCGGGTTCGGTTTGCTGCTTGCAGCCGACCAGAACGGTCAGCGCGGCGACGAGGGCGAGCGGAACGAAGCGGCGCATGCGAAACTCCCTGTTCGATGGCGTGGCGGTATCCTTGCACAAACGGCAGGCCGACCCCATCGCGGTCATGCTCCCTTCGCACAATCCGCCCCCATGGACCGCTACGAGCGCATCAACGCCCTGCACCGCATCCTGAAGTCCGCGCGCTATCCGGTGACGGTGCCGCGGCTGCAGGAGGAACTCGGCTGCTCGCGCGCCACTGTCTACCGCGATTTGGCCTTCCTGCGCGATGCGCTGATGGCGCCGGTGGTCGGCGACGGCGAAGCCGGCTTCCGCTACGAATCCGGCGAAGCCGGCCGCTTCGAATTGCCGGGCTTGTGGCTGAGCTCGGAAGAGCTGCACGCGCTGCTGGCCGCGCAGCAATTGCTGGCGCGCACCGGCGGCGGCGTGCTGTCCAGCGCGCTGGCGCCTTTGAACCAGCGCATCGACGGCCTGCTGTCCGAACACGCCGGCGGCAAGCGCTGGCCGGTGGAGCGGGTCCGCGTGATCCCGCACCGCACGCGCCGCACCGACGAACACGCTTTCCGCACCGCCGCTTCCGCGGTGCTGGAGCGCAAGAAGCTGGCGTTCGAATACCGCGCGCGTTCGACCGACGAGAAGACCCGGCGCACGGTGTCGCCGCAACGCATCACCCACTACCGCGACAATTGGTATCTGGACGCCTGGGATCACGAGCGCTCGGCTTTGCGCAGTTTTTCGGTGGACCGGATCGGCAACGCGCGCGTATTGGAAGAGCCGGCGGACGACATCGCCGATGCGCAGCTCGACCAGCACCTGTCTTCCAGCTACGGCATCTTTTCCGGCGAACCGAAAGGCTGGGCGACGATCGTGTTCAGTCCCAAGGCCGCGCGCTGGGTGGCCGACGAGCATTGGCATTCGCTGCAGCAAGGCCGCTGGCTGCCGGACGGCCGCTACGAGCTGAAGGTGCCTTACGGCACGCCGCGGGAATTGCTGATGGACGTGCTGCACTACGGCAGCGACGCCGAAATCGTCGAACCCAAATCGCTGCGCGAGCAGGCGCGTTCGCTGCTGTTGATGGCGCTGAGCCAGTACGACCGAAATTGACGATGGCCGCGGCCGAGGCCCCGAAGATCGAACGCGGCGAACCGGTCGCGTTGGCGCTGGGCGCGGGCGGCGCGCGCGGCTTCGCCCAGATCGGCGTGATCGAAGCGCTGCAGGCGCGCGGCCTGAAGATCGTCACCGTCGCCGGTTCGTCCAGCGGCGCGCTGGTCGGCGGCGTGTTCGCGGCCGGCAAGCTGCCGGAGTTCAGCGCCCGGCTGAAAGAGATGAGCCGCGGCGATTTCGTGCGCATGCTCGATCCCTCGCTCGGCGGCAACGGCCTGTTCCGCGGCGAGCGTTTGATCGAAACCATGCGCGAGGTGGTCGGCGATCCGAACATCGAAGCGCTGCCGATCACCTTCGTCGCGGTGGCGGTCGATCTGATGCGCCAGCGCGAAGTTTGGCTGCGCCAGGGCCCGCTGTGGCAGGCGATCCGCGCTTCGTTCGCGATTCCCGGCTTGTTCACGCCGGCCGAAGTCCACGGCCGCGAACTGGTCGACGGCGGATTGCTGGCGCCGTTGCCGATCACCGCCACGCGCCTGTCCGATGCGCATCGGCTGATCGCGGTGGACATGCACGGCTGGCCCGAATCGCCGCCGGGCGAACCGGCTAAGCCGGACGCGCCGCCCATGCGTCCGCACCGCTTCGGCGCCTGGGTGGAAAAGCATCTGCGCCGCCGCGTCGAGGAGCAGACCGAAGAGGGTATCGGCTTCAGCGAGATCATGGCGCGTTCGCTGGACACCATGCAGGCGCAGATCGCGCGCGTGCAGATGGCGCTGGATCCGCCCGAATTGGTGATCCGCATTCCGCGCGACGCTTGCTTGTTCTACGAATTCTGGCGCGCCGGCGAGATGATCGAATTGGGGCGCAAGGAGGCCGACAAGGCTCTGGACGCGGCGGGCTATTGAATGGGTGAGCACCTTCTCCCGCTTGCGGGAGAGGGCTTACTTATGTCGCAACCTATGAGATGGCCGCCCGGCAGCCTGCGTTCCCGACCCGAAGGAGCGCTCCGATGTCGATCCTGATCGCCAAACCCTCGCCCCGATCCGTCCCCGTCGTCGATCCGCGCCTGGACGCTGCGCTGCGGCAGATCGCTCTGATCGGCCTGATCGCCGTGCTGACTATCCCTGCCGCCCGCGGCAGCAGCGTTTGGCTGGGCTGGATGCCGCTGTGGCTGCTGGCCATGCCGCTGACGGCTTGGTGGGCATTGCACCGTTTCCGCCTGCCGCGCGCGGCCGCCGCGGGCCAGCGCCGGACCCGCCCGCGTGCGCACACGCAGGCGCGGCGGCGCACCCGGCGGGCGCCGCCGAGCCGGCTGCCGCAAGTGGCCTGACGGGCCGAGGACCTCTGACCTTCGGCACGGCTCGCCCCTAACCCCCTGTGCTAGGTTGGGGGTTTCCACCATTTGCAGGGGCGCCCATGCCGAAAGCGACGCAGGCCAGTCTGACCTTATGGATGACCGCGGCCCTGGCCGTATCGGCCATGGCCCCCGTTCGAGCCCAGGAGGCCAGCGCCGTGACCGATCCTTCCGATACCTATGCCTGGCTGGAAGGCGTCGAGGATGCGAACGCGCTGGAATGGGTGCGCGGCGAAAACGCCAAGACCGAGGCCGAACTGGCCGCGACCCCGGAATTCAAGAAACTGGAAGGCGAGATCCGCGCCATCCTCGATTCCGACGCCAAGATCCCGACCGTCGAGAAGATCGGCGACTACTACTACAACTTCTGGAAAGACGCCAAGCACGAACGCGGATTGTGGCGGCGCACGACGCTGGAGGAATACCGCAAGCCGCAGCCGAAGTGGGAAACGGTCATCGATCTGGACGCGTTGAACGCGGCCGAAGGCGCGAAGTGGGTCTGGCACGGCGCGGACTGCCTCAAGCCGGAGTACAAGCGCTGCCTGATCGCGCTGTCCCCGGGCGGTTCGGACGCCGACGTCACCCGCGAATTCGACCTGTCCACCAAGCAATGGGTGAAGGACGGCTTCCATCGCGCCGAAGCCAAGGGCGCGCTCGGCTGGATCGACCAGGACACGGTGTACGCATTCACCGATTTTGGTCCCGGTTCGATGACCAGTTCCGGCTATCCGCGCATCGTCAAGCAGTGGAAGCGCGGCACGCCGCTGGCGTCGGCGCAGGTGGTGTACGAAGGCAAGCCCGACGACATGTACATCGCCGGCGTCCACGACAACACGCCCGGTTTCGAGCGCGATTTCGTCAGCCGCACCATCGCTTTCTACAACGACGAGCTGTACCTGCGCGGCAGGGACGGCAAGCTGGCCAAGATCGACGTGCCGAACTCGGTCGACAAGTCCGTGCACAGGGAATGGCTGACGCTGCAACTGCGCGAACCCTGGACCGTCGGCGGCAAGACCTACGCGGCCGGCTCGCTGCTGGCGGCGAAGTTCGACGATTTCATGGCCGGCAAGCGCGATTTCCAAGTGCTGTTCGAGCCGACCGACAAGACCTCGCTGCAGAACTACGTGTGGACCAAGTCGCACGTGGTGCTGAACGTGCTGGACGACGTCAAGAACCGCCTGAGCGTGCTGACGCCGGGCGAGGGCGCGTGGAAGAAGGGCGAATTCGTCGGCGCGCCGAAGTTCGGCACGCTCGGCGTCGCCGCGGTCGATTCCGACGACAGCGACGCGGTCTGGCTGACCGCCACCGATTATCTGACGCCGACGACCTTGTCGCTGGCCGAGATCGGCAAGCAGCCCGAACAGCTGAAGGCGATGCCGGTATTCTTCGACGCGTCGAAGGACGTCATCGAGCAGCACTTCGCAACGTCCAAGGACGGCACCAAGGTGCCGTACTTCATCGTCCGCCCGAAGGACATGAAGCTCGACGGCAGCACGCCCACTTTGCTGTACGGCTACGGCGGCTTCGAAATCTCGCTGACGCCGGCGTATTCCGGCGGCATCGGCAAAGGCTGGCTGGAGAAGGGCGGCGCCTATGCGGTCGCCAACATCCGCGGCGGCGGCGAATACGGCCCGCGCTGGCACCAAGCCGCGCTGAAGGCGAACCGGCACAAGGCCTACGAGGACTTCGCCGCGGTCGCGCAGGATCTGGTCGCGCGCAAGATCACCTCGGTCGAGCGCCTGGGCATCCAGGGCGGCAGCAACGGCGGCCTGCTGATGGGCAATATGCTCACCCAATATCCCGAACTGTTCGGTGCGGTGGTCGTGCAGGTGCCGCTGCTGGACATGAAGCGCTACAGCCATCTGCTGGCCGGCGCGTCGTGGATGGCCGAATACGGCGATCCGGACAAGCCGGAGGAATGGAAATTCATCCAGGGCTTCTCGCCCTACCACCTGTTCGATCCGGCCAAGACCTATCCGCCGACCATCTTCATGACATCGACCAAGGACGACCGCGTCCACCCGGCGCACGCGCGCAAGATGATGGCCAAGATGCAGGCCGCGGGTAAGGACGTGCGCTACTACGAGAACATCGAAGGCGGCCACGGCGGCGCGGCCAACAATGCGCAGCAAGCGCATATGAACGCGTTGGCGTATACGTTCTTGTGGAAGGAGTTGAACAAGTAACCAGGACGTCGCCCAGCGCAAGCCGGGACCCATTTTGCCGTTGCCTAGGCCGTCATTCCCGCGAAGGCGGGAATCCAGCGACTTTGGCCTAACAAGGACACAGCAAAATCAAGATGGGTCCCCAGCTTGCGCTGGGACGATGGCGACGAACCCGTTGCGCTCTGCCGAAATGGACCCATCTATGAAACCGACCCTTTTCCTGCTCGCAAGCCTTTCCCTGATGACTCTCAACGCCCCCGCCGCCGATCTTCCGCCCCCGCCCGACGTCGCCAAGAAGCCGCACGAGGTCAAGGCGCCGTTCGGCGCGACCCGCAACGACGAGTACTACTGGCTGCGCGACGACGAGCGCAAGAATCCGGAGATGCTCGCCTATCTGAAGGCGGAGAACGACTACGCCACCGCGTTCATGGCGCCGCTGAAGCAGGTCGAGGACCGGCTGTACGACGAAATCGTCGGCCGGATCAAGCAGGACGATGCCAGCGTGCCTTACCGGCTGCGCGGCTACTGGTACTACACCCGTTTCGAAACCGGCAAGGACTATCCGATCCACGCCCGCCGCAAAGGCACCATGCAAGGTCCGGAAGAGGTCCTGCTGGACGTCAACGCGATGGCCGCCGGCAAGGACTATTTCAACGTCGCCGAATACGAGATATCGCCCGACAACAAAATCATGGCCTGGACCGACGACGACGTAGGCCGCCGCCAGAACAAGGTCCATTTCAAGAACCTAGTAACCGGCGAGATCTATCCGGACACGATAGCGGGCGTGACTTCGTACACCGCCTGGGCCGACGACAACAAGACCCTGTTCTACGTCGAGAACGATCCGGAGACGCTGCTCACCACCCGGGTCAAGAAGCACGTGCTCGGCACGCCGGCGTCGCAGGACGAAACGGTGTACGAGGAAAAGGACAACAGTTTCTACATCGGCCTGTGGCGCACGCGCGACGACAAGTTCATCTGCATCGACGTGGGCAGCACGGTGATGACCGAAATCCGCTGCGCGCCGGCCGCCGATCCCAAGAAGTTCGCCGTGCTGGCGCCGCGCGAGCGCGACGTGGAGTACTACGCCAACCATCTCGGCGACCGCTGGGTGATCCGCACCAACGCCGACGGCGCCAAGAACTTCAAGATCGTCACCGCGCCCGACGGCAGCGCCTCGCGCAAGGATTGGAAGGACTGGGTGCCGCACCGCGAGGACGTGTTCATCGAGGACATCGAACTGTTCGACGGCTTCACCGCGATCGCCGAGCGCTCCGACGGCCTGGAACGCATCCGCCTGCTCAAGGGCGACAAGGAGGAATACGTCAAGGCCGACGAGACCGCTTATTCGATGGGCTTCTCGGTCAATTCCGAGCACGACACGCCGTGGCTGCGCTACACCTACACCTCGATGACCACGCCGGCCACCACTTACGAGGTCAATACGCAAACCGGCGAGCGCCGCCAGCTGAAGCAGCAGCCGGTGATCGGCTACGACCCGTCCAAATACGCTACCGAGCGCGTGTGGGCCACGGCGCGCGACGGCACCAAGATCCCGGTGTCGCTGGTCTACAAGAAAGGCTTCGAGAAGAACGGCAAGGCCGCGATGCTGCAGTACGCCTACGGCAGCTACGGCGCGTCGATGGATCCGGGCTTCAGCATCGTCAACGTCAGCCTGCTCGATCGCGGCATGGTCTACGCCCTGGCCCACATCCGCGGCGGCCAAGAAATGGGCCGCAAGTGGTACGACGACGGCAAGCTGTTCCACAAGAAGAACACCTTCACCGATTTCATCGACGTCACCGATTATCTGGTGAAGGAAGGCTATGCCGCGAAGGACCGCGTCGCCGCGTACGGCGGCAGCGCCGGCGGCCTGCTGATGGGCGCGATCACCAATATGGCGCCGGAGAAGTACCGCGTGATCCTGTCGCAGGTGCCTTTCGTCGATGTGGTGACGACGATGCTGGACCCCAGCATCCCGCTGACCACCAACGAATACGACGAATGGGGCAATCCGGAGAAGAAGGAGTACTACGACTACATGGTCACGTACTCGCCCTACGACAATTTGAAGAAGGGCGCCTACCCGGCGATGTTCGTCGGCACCGGCCTGTGGGATTCGCAGGTGCAGTATTGGGAACCGGCCAAGTACGTGGCCCGCTTGCGCGATCTGGATACGGGCAAGCAGCCGGTGCTGTTCCGGATCAACATGGACGCCGGCCACGGCGGCAAATCGGGCCGCTTCCGCAAGTATCGCGAGCAGTCGGAGATGTTCGCGTTCATGCTGGATCAGTTGGGTGTGGGCGGGACCAAGTCGACCGACTGATTGTCCGACGTACGTAGCCGACGTCTAAGTTCGCCGCGGCTTTAGCCCTCTCCCGCTTGCGGGAGAGGGTTGGGTGAGGGCGCGCAGACGCGAAGATCGCGACACGCAATCGGTATCCGATATCTCAAGCGCTGGGCTGACGATATGTTCGACGCGATCGGCTATTCCGCGCGCCCTCACCCCAGCCCTCTCCCGTAAACGGGAGAGGGAGCATATCGCCGCGACTCCGCCCTATCATTGCGGTCATGACCGCTCCCGTCCGCTACCGCTGGGCTTGGTGGCTGCTCGCTTACGTCAGTTTGGGCGTGGGCATCGTCGGCATCTTCGTGCCGGGCCTGCCGACCACGGTGTTCGTGCTGATTTCGGCCTGGGCCGCCGCGCGCGGTTCGGAAAAGCTGCATCGCTGGCTGCACGAGCACCCGCGCTTCGGTCCGGCGATCCGCGACTGGCAGGCGCACGGCGCCGTCTCGCGCCGCGCCAAATGGATGGCCACCGCGACCATGGCCGTCTGCGCCGTCGTGCTGTTGTTAGTGATGCTGCGTTTCCCCGCGCATCGCTGGTGGATGACGGCGTTGCCGATCGCGTGCATGGCGATCGTCGCGGCTTGGCTGTGGCGCCGGCCGTCGCCGCCGCCGGCGTAAGTTTTTAACCGAACGCGCTTTTGTAGGGCTCGTAGGGTGGGCTTCAGCCCACCGACGCGCAGCGTCCGCGAATGCGGGCGATACGGATTCGCAGATCGTATGCCGCCCTTGTTTCGCAGCGGTTTTAGGACGGCGATGGCGGGCTGAAGCCCGCCCTACGTCAGATCGGCTCGCCGCGGCGCGTGCCGGGCTTCACGATCAGCAACTCGTCCGCATCGCGCCTGCGCGCGCGCATGACCAGGTCCAATGCCAATTCCGGCTGCAGCCGGTAGCGTTCGAACGCGGCGCGGTCGATCTCGTAATACTCCTCGTAGTCGACCAGGCCGTTGTTGACCGGGATCGACACGTAATAACGCCCCGAATCCTCCTCGACGCCGATCGAGAAGCGATGCTCGCGGTTCACCACCACATCGTTGAACTTCAAGGCTTCGGCGCTCAGTTGACCGTGGTCATATGGTACGCCGACGGGGGCAGGGCGCCAGCGTCGATCACCGCCTCGTTGGATCCGGTGGGCAGCTTGCCGCCCGGAATCCACTGGGTGTTGGCGCCGTCCTCATTGCCAGAGGGAATGCGGATATTGCCTTCCTTCGGATTCGGGAAGTCGATCCGGACCAGCGGGTCGTTGGCCAGCGTGCCCGGCGGCAGGCCCAGGGCTTCTTCCAGCTTCGCCGTGTCGCCGCCCGCGCTGGCGATCAGCGCATCGGCTTCGGCCTTGGGCATCACGAAGGTGGTGCCGTCGGCGCGGGCGATGCCGTATTTGTCGACCGCGCTCTGCGTGGCGAAGCGCGAAGCGCCGTCGTCGAACAAAGCCATGTGCTGGTCGATGTAGGCCGGCGACAGGTATTCGGACGGGGCGGGGCGCGTGCCCTTAGGCAATTTGGTGATGTCGTCGATCAGCGAGGTCGGCAATGAATCGCCGGCGCGGACCAGGCGGCCCGCATCGCCCAGCACGTCGAGCGCGCGGGTGCCGTCGGCGATCTTGTCGGCGGTGTTCAGGCCTTCGGCGATGCGCGTGGCGGTGGTGCCGCCCTTGATCGCGGCGTTCGCTTCGCCGACGCCGATGAACATACTGCCTACGTCCACCACCAGGCGACCGCCGAACTTCGACCAGTCGCCGTTCGCGGCGGCGTCCTGATAGCCGTGGGTCACGCCGTCCCACAGCGCGCCGGCGGTGCGCATATTGCCTTCGGAGTTCACCGCCCAGCCGACCGGGCTGGTCAGGCTGCCCAGCGCGACGCCGGTGTTGGCGATGCTTTCCACGCGCTGGAAATTGCGGTCCGCATGGGTCGCCCATTCCAACGGGCTGACCAGCTTGCTGGCGCCGTCGGCGAGCTGCACGACGCCCTTGCCCATGTCGTAGACGGCCAGCACCGCGCCTTCGGTGACGCCGAGCTGGTTGGAAACGAACTGGCCCGCCGCTTCGCCTACCACGCCGCCGTGTTCGCGGCCGAATTGGACGATGTCCTGGCGGAAGCCGTCGACCGCTTGCTCGGCGCTGTCGACCGCGCCTTCGATCTTGCCGCCGACCCAATTCTTGGCGTCGTCGACGTCGTCGAGCCGATCGCCGACCCAGTGGCGCGCGTTGCTCGCGGCGCTGGTGACGCTGTCCCAGGCTCCGCTCAGGCTGAATCCCATGGCCCTCTCCTTGCGCGCGGTTTACTGGCCGAAAATTAGGTCGGCCGCGGCGTCCTGAAAAGCTAGGGCAAACCCTGGAGCGGGGTTTAAGTCCCGTTTGCGCGGGCCGGCTGCGTTACGGCAGCGCACCGGGCTACACTTCGGCCATGAACCTACGCTTCTCATTACTGATAGCTCTCTCGGCGCTGGCCTTGGCCGGCTGCGGCAACAAGGGTCCGCTGGTGCAAGCTCCGCCCAAGACCGCGGAAGAGACCCCGGCCCAGGAAACGCCGAAAGCCGAAGACGCCACGACGCCCGTGCCGGAAACCCCGGCCGAGCCGGCGCAGCCCGAAACGGCGCCCGCGACGCAAACGCCGCCGCCCGCTCCCGACGCGGATGGCGGTTGATGCCATGAACGCCGCCGTGCGCGCGCCGGCCGCTGCGCTGCGCTTCACCAAAATGCACGGCGCCGGCAACGATTTCGTCGTGCTCGACTTGCGCGGCGGCACGCCGCCGCCCGACGCCGACCTGTGCCGCGCGCTCGCCGACCGCCACACCGGCGCCGGCTGCGATCAAATCCTGACCATCGAACGCCCGCGCAGCGCGCAAGCGACGGCCAGCTATCGCATCTGGAACGCCGACGGCTCGTCTTCGCAGCAATGCGGCAACGGCGCGCGTTGCGTGGCGGCGTGGCTGGTGCGCGACGGCGCCGCGCGCGGCGCCGAATTCTGGCTCGACAGCCCCGCCGGCACGCATGCGGTGCAGCCGCTGGGCGGCGGCCACTACCGGATCGCGATGGGCGTGCCCGATTTCGCCCCGCAGGCGGTGCCCTTGGCGGGCTTCGCCGAGGCGCAGGACGAATACGCGGTGGACATCGGCGGCGCCGAAGTGCGTTTCGGCGCGGTGTCGATGGGCAATCCGCACGCGGTGCTGGAAGTGCTGGACGTCGATTCGGCGCCGGTGGCGACGCTCGGCCCGGCGTTGCAGCGCGACGGCGCGCTGCCGCAATCGGGCAACATCGGTTTCGCCGAAGTCGTCGCGCGCGACCGCATCCGCCTGCGCGTGTACGAGCGCGGCGTCGGCGAGACCCTGGCCTGCGGCAGCGGCGCCTGCGCCGCGGCGGCGGTGCTGATCCGGCGCGGCCGCGTCGGCCGCGAGGTGGCGGTGGCGTTGCCCGGCGGCGAATTGCGCATCGCTTGGCCGGACGACATCGCGCAAATCACCATGGCCGGTCCGGCCGCATTCGTTTTTGAAGGGGAATGGTCGGCATGAGCGACAGCAACGAACGCCTGGGCGCGCACGAAGTGGCGGTGTGGCTGCGCCGGCATCCGAAATTCCTGCAGCAGTTCCCCGATCTCGCGCTGAGCCTGGTGGTGCCGCGCGAAGACGGCCCGGCCGCGTCGCTGGCCAGCTACCAATTGGACGTGCTGCGCGACAAGAACCGCGAATTGAACCGCCGCCTGCAGGAGCTGTACGCGAACGCGCAGGACAACGAGCGTCTGGCCGTGCGCACCCAGCAGCTGACTTTGGCGATGATGCGCCAGGACAACGCCGCCGACACGCTGCGCGCGATGGCCGCGTCGCTGGAAGAGGATTTCAACGGCGATTTGGTCCGGATCGTGCTGTTCGAAGACGCGCCCGGCGTCGGCGACGTCGATTGGCTGCAGGTGATTCCGCGCAACGACGCGCAACTGGCCTCGTTCCGCGATTGCCTGGACGACGGCGAACCGCTGTGCGGCCGCCTGCAACCGGAAAAGAACGCCGTGCTGTACGGCGTGCGCGCGCCGGAAGTGCAGTCCAGCGCTTTGATGCCGATGCCGGGCGTGGGCCTGCTCGCGGTCGGCAGCCGCGAACCGAACCGCTTTTATCCCGGCATGGGCACGCTGTTCCTGCGGATGATGGGCGAAGCGCTGGCGACGGGGTTGGCGAGGTATGCGCGCTGACGGCGCGAGTTTCGCCGGCCGTCGCTCTTACGGCCGTCATCCCGGCGCATGCCGGGATCCAGGGCGAAACGACGTTCCGGCAATTCGCGGCCTAATTCGGCGGATCTGGATCCCGGCATTCGCCGAGATGGCGATCGAAAGCGGGATGCCGTCGTGATCGAAGAATTCCTCGCCTATCTGCAAATCGAGCGCCGCATGTCCGCGCACACGCTCGATGCGTACCGGCGCGATCTGCAAGCCCTGTCGGCATGGTCCTCGGCGCAAGGCGACGACGATCCTTCGCGATTGCGCGCCGAACAACTGCGCGCCTTCGTCGCCGCCGAACACCGCCGCGGCTTGTCCGCGAAAAGCTTGCAGCGCCGCTTGTCCGCGTGCCGCAGCTTCTACCAATGGCTGCTCAAGCACGGCCGCATCGCCGCCAGTCCCGCGGCCGCGATCCGCGCGCCGAAGGCGCCGCGCAAATTGCCGCAGGTGCTCGATCCCGACGAAGCCAAAGCGCTGGTCGAGGTACCCACCGACGCGCCGCTGGGCGTGCGCGATCGCGCCTTGCTGGAACTGTTCTATTCGTCCGGATTGCGTTTGAGCGAATTGTGCGGCTTGCGCTGGCGCGACCTGGACATCGCGCACGGCCTGGTAACCGTGCTCGGCAAGGGCGGCAAGCAGCGCAGCGTGCCGGTCGGCTCGCATGCGCGCGAAGCCTTGACCGATTGGAAGAAGGAAAGCGGCGGCACCGCGGAAACGCCGGTATTCCCCGGCCGCGGCGGCGCGCCGATTTCGCCGCGCGCGGTGCAGATGCGCCTGCGTTTGCTGGCGCAGCGGCAAGGCCTGTTCAAGCGCGTGCATCCGCACCTGTTGCGGCATTCCTTCGCCAGCCACGTGCTGGAATCCTCCGGCGACCTGCGCGGCGTGCAGGAATTGCTGGGCCACGCCGACATCGCGACGACGCAGATCTACACGCATCTGGATTACCAGCACCTGGCCAAGGTCTACGATGCCGCGCACCCGCGCGCCAAGCGCAAGCCCTAACCTTCCGCTTTCGTAGAGTCGAGCCTGCTCGACTGCTTTGGCTCGTGTAGAGCGGAGCTCGCTCCGCTGCTTTGCTTCCGTCCGGCTCGAGGAGCAGCGGAGCAAGCTCCGCTCTACACAAGCGGTCTACGGGCCCTTGTGGCGGCCCGAGCCCACCCCCATCCAAGGAACTCGACCCCGGAGCTCCGCATGGATCCCAGCCAGAATCCCCACGTTTTCCACGCCACGACCATCGTCTCGGTGCGCCGCAACGGCCGCGTCGCCGTGGCGGGCGACGGCCAAGTCACGCTCGGCCACACGGTGATGAAGGCCAACGCGCGCAAAGTGCGCCGCTTGGGCAAGGACGGCCAGGTGCTGGCCGGTTTCGCCGGCGCGGCCGCCGACGCTTTTACGCTTTTCGAACTTTTCGAATCGAAGTTGGAGAAGCACGGCCAACTGCAGCGCGCCGCGGTGGAATTGGCCAAGGATTGGCGCACCGAACGCCGCCTGGGCAAATTGGAAGCGCTGCTGGCCGTGGCCGACAAGGAAACTTCGCTGATCGTCAGCGGCACGGGCGATGTGATCGAGCCGGAAGACGGCCTGGTCGCGATCGGCTCCGGCGGCCCGTACGCGCTGTCCGCGGCGCGCGCCTTGCTGGCGCACACCGAATTGGACGCCAATCGGATCGCGGTGGAAGCCTTGAACATCGCCGGCGACATCTGCATCTACACCAACCGCAACATCGTCGTCGAAGAGCTGTAGGAACGAATGAAGAGAAATGAGGAACTAGCGATGTCCGCGAACCCCTCACACCTTGCCCCTTCACTCGTTCCTCGTTCCTAACCTCTAGTTCCTAGCTCGAGTCCCATGTCCAAGCCAGACAACAACTCCTCCACCATGACCCCGCGCGAGATCGTGCAGGAACTCGACCGCCACATCGTCGGCCAGCAACAGGCCAAGCGCGCGGTGGCGATCGCGCTGCGCAACCGCTGGCGGCGCATGCAGCTCGACGCGGATCTGCGCAACGAGGTGATGCCGAAGAACATCTTGATGATCGGCCCCACCGGCGTCGGCAAGACCGAGATCGCGCGGCGCCTGGCCACGCTGGCCAACGCGCCTTTCGTCAAGGTCGAGGCGACGCGCTTCACCGAAGTCGGCTACGTCGGCAAGGACGTCGAGCAAATCGTCCGCGACCTGGCCGATACCGCGGTGAAGCTGTACCGCGAACAAGCCAAGCAGCGCGTCCGCACCCAGGCCGAGGAGCGCGCCGAAGACCGCATCCTCGACGCGTTGCTGCCGCGGCGCGCGCCGGGCGGTTTCGGCTTCAATGCCGAGGACGCGCGCAACGAACCTTCCGCCGCCGACAGCGACACGCGCTTGAAGCTGCGCAAGCAGCTGCGCTCGGGCGCGCTGGACGAACGCGAGATCGACATCGAAACCGCGATCAACGTCGGCGTCGACATCATGGCGCCGCCGGGCATGGAAGAGATGAGCCAGCAGCTGCGCCAGATGTTCTCGCAAGTGGCCGGCAACAAGACCCACAAGAAGACGCTGACGATCAAGGCCGCGCGTCCGCTGCTGACCGAGGAAGAGGCCGGCAAGCTGGTCAACGAGGACGAGATCCGCGAAGCGGCGATCGAAGCCTGCGAGCAGCACGGCATCGTCTTCATCGACGAGATCGACAAGGTCGCCAAGCGCAGCGAAGGCTACGGCGCCGACGTCAGCCGCGAAGGCGTGCAGCGCGACCTGCTGCCGCTGGTGGAAGGTTCCACTGTCAGCACCAAATACGGTCCGATCAAGACCGACCACATCCTGTTCATCGCCAGCGGCGCGTTCCACCTGGCCAAGCCGTCCGACTTGATCCCCGAAATGCAGGGCCGTTTTCCGATCCGGGTCGAGCTGGGCGCGCTGGGCAAGGCCGAGTTCGTGCGCATCCTCACCGAGCCGAAAGCCTCGCTGACCAAGCAATACGTCGAATTGCTGAAGACCGAAGGCGTGTCGCTGAGCTTCGCGCCGGACGCGATCGAGCGTTTGGCCGAGATCGCCGCGCAAGTGAACGAGCGCCAGGAGAACATCGGCGCGCGGCGCCTGCACACGGTGCTCGAGCGCTTGCTCGACACGCTCAGCTACGAAGCGCCCGATCGCGACGGCGCGGCGGTCGTCATCGACCGCGCCTACGTCGATTCGCATCTGGGCGAATTGGTGCAGGATCCCGACCTGTCCCGCTACATCCTGTGATGCATAAGCCCTCTCCCGCGCGCGGGAGAGGGGTTTTGCGTAGAGTCGAGCTTGCTCGGCTGCCTTGTTTTGGTTTGTGTAGAGCGGAGCTTGCTCCGCTGCCTTTTTCCCGGAATCCGAAGAGCAGTCGAGCAAGCTCGACTCTACAAAAGCGCCTGGTCGCGAGCGCCTAGCGCCCCGGCATCGCCTTGTTCACTGCGGCCAAGGCCCCCACGCCCGCCGCGATCGATATCACGCCGACCAGCCAGGTCCACACCCGGCCGCACTTGACGCACTCGATGTCGATGATGCCACCGGGCCCGAACAGGATGATGAGCCCGCCGACGATGATGATCCAAACAGCCGCGTACCTGATCATGTGCTCCTCCTTGGCGCGACGGGCCGGGCTTCCGGCCATCGCCGAGATTCCCCCTGCGACCTAGGCCAACGCGGGGCGGGGCGGCCAAAGGCCATCGTGCCCGGCCCGGCGATGCGATAATCGCCCCATGAGTGAACGAGACCAGGCCCCGGGCACCACCCATTTCGGTTTCCGCGACGTGCCGGTGGGCGACAAGCAGAAGCTGGTCGGCGAGGTGTTCTCGTCGGTGGCCGGCAATTACGACCTGATGAACGATCTGATGAGCCTGGGCATCCATCGGGTCTGGAAGCGTTACTTCGTCGCCACCGCGCAGGTGAAGCCGGGCGACCGCGTGCTCGATCTGGCCGGCGGCACGGGCGACATCGCGGCGTTGCTCAAGGACCGCGTCGGCGCGACCGGCGAGCTGGTGCTCGGCGACATCAACGGCGCGATGCTGCGCGTCGGCCGCGACCGCATGACCGACCGCGGCAACGTCCGCGGTTTCGAATACGTGCAATGCAACGCGCAGACCCTGCCGTTCCCGGACGCGAGCTTCGACCTGGTCACCATCGCCTTCGGCCTGCGCAACGTCACCGACAAGGACGCGGCGCTGCGCGAGATGCACCGCGTGCTGAAGGTCGGCGGCCAAGCGCGGGTGCTGGAATTTTCCGAAGTGAAAGCGGATTGGTTCAAGCCGCTGTACGACTTCCACTCGTTCCAGGTGCTGCCGCGGCTGGGCAAATTGTTCGCGCAGGATGCGGACAGCTATCGCTATCTGGCCGAATCGATCCGCAAGCACCCGCCGCAGGACGAACTCAGATCGATGATGGAGGCGGCGGGTTTCGCGCGCTGCGATTACAAGAACCTGTCCGCCGGCATCGTCGCCATCCACACCGGCTACAAGGTCTGAGCGAACGTAGCCCGGGGTAAGCGCAGCGCACCCGGGGCCGCGTCGCGACGTGCTTCCCGGGTGCGCTGCGCTTACCCGGGCTACGTCCGATGCGGCCGGGAAAGATCGAATTCGGGCCGGAAATCCCGTAGAAACCGTGACAACCGCGGCACCGTATCCCGGCCGAGACGGTAAACTCGCGGTCCCCGTTCCCCCCGAAGGCCGCCCATGCGACTGCCTATCTTGCTGTCTTGCCTCGCCATCGCCCTGGCCGCGGGCTGTTCCCGCGAATCCGCCGATACCGCTTCTTCGGCGCCGGCCGCCAAATCGGAGGCTGCCGCCGTGACCGTGGTCGACGAACATTCCTATGCCGAACCGGCCAAGGTCGTCACCGACGATCTGGCGCTGGACCTGAAGCTCGATTTCGCCGGCAAGACCTTGTCCGGCACGGCGACCTACACGCTCGACTGGAAGGACAAGAGCGCCACCCAGCTGGTGCTCGACACCCGCGATCTGAACATCGAAAAAGTCGAAGGCGAAAGCGCGCCCGGCCAGTGGACGCCGCTGCAGTTCGCGCTGGCGCCGGCCGACAAGATCCTGGGCAGCAAGCTGACGATCCAGACGCCGGCCCGCAATGCGCACGTGCGCGTGACGTACGCGACTTCGCCGAACGCCTCCGGCCTGCAATGGCTGGAGCCGTCGATGACCGAAGGCAAGCAACAGCCCTTCATGTTCAGCCAGTCGCAGCAGATCCACGCCCGCAGCTGGGTGCCGCTGCAGGACACGCCGAGCGTGCGCTTCACCTATTCGGCGCACATCGCCGCGCCGCCCGAGGCGATGGTGCTGATGAGCGCCGACAACGATCCGGCCGCGGCGCGCGACGGCGACTACAGCTTCAAGATGCCGCAGAAAATCCCGTCGTACCTGCTCGCGATCGCCGCGGGCGATCTGGTGTTCAAGCCGATTTCTGGCCGCAGCGGCGTATGGGCGGAACCGGCGATGGTCGACAAGGCCACAGCCGAATTCGCCGACACCGAGAAGATGATCGAGACCGCCGAGAAGTTGTACGGCCCGTACCGCTGGGGCCGCTACGACATCCTGGTGCTGCCGCCTTCGTTCCCGTACGGCGGCATGGAAAATCCGCGCATGACCTTCGCCACGCCGACCGTGGTGGTGGGCGACAAGTCGCTGGTGTCGCTGGTCGCGCACGAATTGGCGCATAGCTGGTCGGGCAATCTGGTGACCTTTTCCAGCGCCAAGGACGCCTGGCTCAACGAAGGCGTCACCAGCTACGTCGAAAACCGCCTGGTCGAAGCGCTGTACGGCAAGGAACAGGCCGACATGGAGCGCGTCATCGCGCGCAACGAGCTGAAGGCAGAGTTCAAGCAGATCGATCCCAAGCTGCAGGCCTTGGCGCTGAAACCCGATGCGTTGCCCGATCCGGACGGCACGTCCAGCGCCACGGTCTACACCAAGGGCGCCTGGTTCCTGCAGTTCCTGGAAGAGCGCTTCGGCCGCGCCGAATTCGACGCCTTCCTGCGCGGCTATTTCGACCATTTCGCGTTCCAGAGCATCTCGACCGCGCAATTCGCCGACTACGCCAAAAAGAACCTGCTCGACAAATACCCGAACAAGGTCAGCCGCGAGGAATTCGACGCTTGGCTGTACGGCTCGGGCATCCCGGTCGGCGCGCCGGAAGCGCTGTCGCCGCGCTTCGGCGTGGTCGATTCCGCGCGCCTGGCCTGGCTGGGCAGCGCGCAGTTGCCGCCGCCGGCGATCACCGGCCCGTGGACGACGCAGGAGTGGGTGCATTTCATCGAAGGCATGCCCGAGACGCTCAAGGTCGAACAGCTCAAGCAGCTCGACGACGCCTACCATTTCACCGGCACGCCGAACGGCGAGATCGCGCAGCGCTGGTATCCGCTCACCGTGCGCAGCGGCTATCTCGACGCGCGCCCGGCGATCGGCGAATTCCTGCAGCGGATCGGCCGGCGCAAGCTGATCATGCCGACTTACCAGGCGCTGGCGGCGACGCCGGACGGGCTCGCTTTCGCCCAGGAAGTCTTCGCCAAGGCCAAGCCGGGCTACCACCCGATCACCACCGGGTCGGTGGAGAGCCTGTTGGCCAAGGCCAAGCCGGCCGACGCGCCGGCGCCGCCAACCCACTGAGCGGCGTTTGCGAAATGCGGTTCAGCCCCGACTGCCTTGTCGGGGCTGAAGCCCCTCCCACAAAGGCCTGAATCGGCGAAGATGCGCGTTCTGCAGGCTTCGTCCGGTGCCCGATACCTATGCGGCTGAGGCGCTCGATCGCTGTTGCTTCGCTGATCGCGATCGCGGTGTTGGCGATCGCGATCTGGCGCGACCCTTACGCCATCGTCAGCGCCGAATACGCGCGCCAGCGCATCGCCGCAGGCCTGTCGGAACACGAAATCGAAGCCGGCGGCTATCGCTGGCGCTATGTCGAGCGCGACGCCGACCGCGCCGGCGCGCCGACCTTGGTGCTGGTGCACGGCTACACCGGCAGCAAGGAAAACTGGTATCGCTTGGCCCAAGCGCTGGGGCGCGGTTACCGGCTGGTGATTCCGGACCTGCCCGGCTGGGGCGACAGCGAACGCAAACCCGGCGCCGATTACGGCTATGCCGCGCAGGCGGGCAATCTCGCCGCCTTCATCGACAAGGTCGCCGGCGGTCCGGTCGTGCTGGTCGGGCACTCGATGGGCGGCGGCATCGTCGCGGTGACCGCCGCGCGCTATCCCGACGACGTGTCGCGCGTCGGCTTGCTCGACGCTTCCGGGGTGCGCTTCAAGGACAACCGATTCGGCATCGACGTGCTCGCGGGCAAGAATCCGTTCGGCGTCACCGACGACGCCAGCCTGAAGGCCTATCTCGACATCCTGTTCAACGACGACACCGGACGTCCACGGATTCCGTGGCCGGCTTCGCAGGCCTTGATCGCCAAGCGCCGCGCCGACGGCGCGTTCGAACAATCCGTGCTCGACAAGATCGGCCGCGGCGATGAACGTTTCCTGCCTTACGATCTGGCCGCGGGGATTCGTCAACCGACGCTGCTGCTATGGTGCCGGCAGGATCGCGTGATCGACGCGAGCGCGCTGGAGATCTACGCCGCACGCATTCCGCAAGCGCAAAAAGTGCTGCTGGACGGATGCGGGCACATGTCGCTGATGCAGCAGCCCGAAGCGGTGGCGCGCGCGATCGGCCGGCTGATCGCAGACGAAGCTACGAACCGAGGACCGTTCCGATGAAGAAATACGCCGCATTGATGATCGCCGCCGGCCTGTTGGGCGCGTGCAAGGGCGAAGACCCGCAAGCCGCGGCCGCGGCGCAGGCCGCCGCGAAAGAACAGGCCGCGGCGCCCGTGCTGCAGCAATACGAAAGCGCGGTGGCGTCGCAGAACTGGGAGCTGGCCAAGGCGCAAGCCGACCTGCTGCAATGGCAACACAAGGGCACTCGGGCTGCCGCAAAGGCCGAGGAGAACTACGACGAGATCAAGGCCAAGGCGGACGCGATCAAAGAAGATCGGCGTTTGGTCGGCCTATGGAGTTACGACAACGTCGCGGTCGGCAAGAAGGGCACGCAGAAGACCGCGTCGATTTATTCGAAGGAGCGCGTCGACGTGGATGGCAGCGGCGCCAAGCCGGTGCGTCTGATCTTCCGCGACCATCCCGAATGGGGCAAAAGCGCTTATTTGGTGCTGCAATCCGGCGATTTCCGCTGTCCGGGCGGCTGCAAAGTGCAGGTTAAGGCCGACGGAGCCGCGGCCAAGCCGATGGCGGCGACGCGGCCGGACACCGACGAAGCGATCGCGATGTTCGTCGAAGACGAACGCGCGCTGTGGCGCATCGCGCGCAAGGCCAAATCGGTTTCGATCGAATTCCCGGTGAAGGCCGGCGGCACGCGCACCGCGGTGTTCGAGACCGGCGGATTGGATGGCGCGCGGCTTCCGGGCTGGGATTGAATTTCGCTTTTGTAGGGGCGGCTTCAGCCGCGAGCCCTTTGCAGCAAATTGCGATGCGGGAAAAGCTCGCGGCTAAAGCCGCTCCTACAAGAGAAGCCGTCGCATTCACGTAGCTTTATTCGGACGGGAGTAAGCTCGCTTCGTGCGATGCGAATCGCACCGAACGACGCAACGCCAGGACGCGCGCGTCACACACCTCTTCGGCGCTGCCGCTTCGGAAGGCCGACGGCGCCCTGGAGACGGCCATGCTCTCTCCCCGATTGCACCAGTTCCTCGACGAGCGCCACGCGCCGTACGCCACGCTCGCCCACCACCGCACCGTCACCGCGCACGACACCGCCACCGCGACCCACGTCGGCGAACAGCGATTCGCCAAGACGGTGATGCTGAAGATCGACGGCGCGATGGCCATGCTGGCGATGCCCGCCGCGTATCGCGTAGACCTCACCCGGTTGTCGCGCGCGCTCGGCGGCCCGGCCGTCGAACTGGCCACCGAAGACGAATTCAAAGGCGCGTTCCCCGATTGCGAATTGGGTGCGATGCCGCCGTTCGGGCATCTGTACGGCATGCCGGTCTATGTCGACGCGCGTTTGTCCGGGCACAAGGACATCGTGTTCAACGCCGGCTCGCACACTGATGCGGTGCGCATGAGCTATGCCGATTTCGAACGCCTGGCCGAGCCGCAGACGTTGTGGATGGCGCATGTGATGTAGGGCGGGCTTCAGCCCGCCGGCGCCATCGTTCCGCTGCGACGTTGGTCGGATCGGTGGAATGGCGATGGTGGGCTGAAGCCCACCCTACGTTACAACGCGTTGCCTGCGGGGCTGAGCCGGCATGCGCTTCATTTCGGCGTCTTATCGGGCGCCGCCGCCGGCGGTTTGGACGAGGCCGATTCGTCGAGGCTGTAGCCGAGCCAGGTAAAAAAGCCGAGAACGGCCAACGCGGCGAAAGCGATCAGCAACGCAAGCCAGGCGTTCTGGTCGTGGAACCACGTTACAAGCTGATCGTAGCTGCACATCCGCCCCGGCTTGTTCCAGGAACAGACTCTGCCCGCGAAGTAATAGCCTAAAAAGCCGACGATGCCGATCAGGCAGACGATAAAAAACGGAATCGATTCGACGTCGTACTGCCACCATGCCGACTCGCGCAGGCGACGAAACATGTCCGATTACAACGCGTAGCCGAACTGCTGCCGGAACTGCTCCGCGAATTCTTCGTAATCGAAGCGCTGGTTCTGCGTGCCCGGATGCTCGACCTTCAGCGCGCCCATCAGGTTGCCGATGCGGCCGATGGTCATCCAGTCGTAGCCCTTCTCGATGCCGAAGATCAAACCTGCGCGGAACGCGTCGCCGCAGCCGGTGGGATCGGTGACGCGGCGTTCGTGCGCCGGCGGGATGCGGTGCGATTTGCCGTCGGCGTGGATGTCGCAGCCTTGCGGACCGCGGGTGACGATATAGGCCTTCACCTTGCCGGCGATGTGCTTCTCGCTCCAGCCGGTGCGTTCCTGCAGCAGGTTGGATTCGTAGTCGTTGACGGTGACGTAATTCGCTTGATCGATGAAGTCGCGCAATTCCTGGCCGTTGAACAGCGGCATCGCCTGGCCCGGATCGAAGATGAAGGGAATGCCGCCCTCGGCGAATTCCTTGGCGTTCTGCAGCATGCCCTCGCGGCCGTCGGGGCTGACGATGCCGAAAGTGACGCCGGCGACGTTCTTCACGTGGTTTTCGTACGACCGCATCATCGCGCCGGGATGGAAGGCGGTGATCTGGTTGTTGTCGTGGTCGGTGGTGATGAAGGCCTGCGGGGTGAACAGCTCGTCGATCACCTTGACCTGGTCCAGGCGGATGCCCAGCTCGTCGAACCATTCGCGGTAAGGACCGAAATCCTGGCCGACGGTGGCCATCGGCACCGGCTCGCCGCCGAGCAGCTTGAGGTTGTAGGCGATGTTGCCGGCGCAGCCGCCGAACTCGCGGCGCATCCGCGGGACCAGGAAGGACACGTTCAGGATGTGCACCTTGTCCGGCAGGATGTGGTTCTTGAACTGGTCGGGGAACACCATGATGGTGTCGTAGGCCAGGGAACCGCAGATCAGCGCAGACATCGGCAAGGCTCGGGTTGGGGCGAAGGCCGGCTAGGGTAGCGGCATGGGGCGGGGGAGGCCAGCCATTGCGCGGTTTCGGCCGCAAGCCGTCGCCGGGAGAGGTGCCGAGAGGGCTGGGGTCTGTCTGGCGGGGGGCGCCGCGTCCGTTTGCTGCGGACCGACAACGGGCAAGCGTTTTTGCTAGGCTACACGACCTCTTTCGCGCCCCCACGAACGGACTTTTTTCCCCGATGTTCAAGATGTTTCGCGGTTTGTTTTCCAACGACCTGTCCATCGACCTGGGCACGGCCAACACCCTCATTTTCGTCCGCGGCCAGGGTATCGTGTTGAACGAGCCGTCCGTGGTCGCGGTGCGCCAGGACCGCATGTCCGGCGGCACCCGTTCGGTCGCCGCGGTCGGCGCCGAGGCCAAGCAGATGCTCGGCCGCACCCCCGGCCACATCACCACCATCCGGCCGATGAAGGACGGCGTCATCGCCGACTTCACCTATACCGAGGAAATGCTCAAGCACTTCATTCGCAAGGTGCACAAATCGCGCTTCCTGCGGCCCAGCCCGCGGGTGCTGATCTGCGTGCCCTGCGGCTCGACCCAGGTGGAGCAGCGCGCGATCAAGGAATCCGCGCTGGAAGCCGGCGCCCGCGACGTGTCGCTGATCGAAGAGCCCATGGCCGCCGCGATCGGCGCCGGCATGCCGGTCACCGAGGCGCGCGGCTCGATGGTGGTGGACATCGGCGGCGGCACTTCGGAAGTGGCGGTGATCGCGCTGAACGGCATCGTCTACTCGCAGTCGGTGCGCATCGGCGGCGACCGCTTCGACGAGGCCATCATCAATTACGTCCGCCGCAACCACGGCACCCTGATCGGCGAGACCACCGCCGAGAAGATCAAGCTGGAAATCGGCTGCGCCTATCCGCAGGCGGAAGTCCGCGAAATGGAAGTCTCCGGCCGCAACCTGGCCGAGGGCGTGCCGCGGATGATCGTGATCAATTCCAACGAAGTGCTGGAAGCGCTGCGCGAGCCGCTGGCCGGCATCGTGATGGCGATCAAGCAGGCGCTGGAACAGACCCCGCCCGAGCTGTGCGCCGACGTCGCCGAGCGCGGCATCGTGCTGACCGGCGGCGGCGCCCTGCTGCGCGACCTGGACCGCTTGATCAGCGAGGAAACCGGCCTGCACGTGCAGGTGGCCGACGATCCGCTGACCTGCGTGGCCCGCGGCGGCGGCCGCGCGCTGGAACTGCTGGACATGCACGGCAACGAGTTCTTCGCCGGGGAATGAGGTTCGGGCTTCGGCCCGCCGTTGCTCTTGTAGGAGCGGCTTTAGCCGCGAGCTCCTTCCGTAAATCGCGACATCGCAGCGATTTGAGAGAAAAAGCTCGCGGCTAAAGCCGCTCCTACGAAAAGCCCCGATCGCGAAAGTAGCGATGGGGTTTGGGTTTCGCGAACTTTTTCGCTTTTTCGCCGCTCCGATGAGCGGTTTTTCGCCGTCGACGGCATACTCTTTCGATCTTCGCGACACCGACCGACCACGTGCCTTCCTACGCCGGCCCCGCTCCCGCCCGACCTGCCGACATCGCCGGCACGCTGCGGCTGCTGGGTTATCTGGCGCTGGGCGTGGCCTTGATCGTGCTGGACCATCGCGGCGGTTGGCTCAAGCAGATCCGCGGCCAAGCCGAACTGGTCACCCAACCGCTGTGGTGGATCGCCGGGTTGCCGGGCCGGATCGGCAACAGCGTCCACGACGATGCCGCCACCCGCACGCGTTTGTCCGAAGACAATCGCTTGCTGCGCAACGCGCTGCTGATCAGCGGCGCGCGCCTGGCGCGGCTGCAGTCCGCTGCGGACGAGAACGAACGCTTGCGCGGCCTGCTCGGCGCGGTGGAGCGCGGCCAACTCGACGTGCAACTGGCGCCGATCCTCAATATCGACCTCGACCCGACCCGGCAGCGCCTGGTGCTCGGCGCCGGCAGTTCGGCCGGCGTGCGGATGGGGCAGGTGGTGATCGATGCCGGCGGCGTGCTGGGCCAGATCATCGAGGTCAAGCCGCTGACCTCCACCGTGCTGTTGCTGACCGATCCCGATCACGCGATTCCGGCTTCGGTGGCGCGCAACGGCGTGCGCTTGGTCGTCTACGGCCGCGGCGGCCGCTTGGAATTGGCGAACATCCCCCTGTCCAGCGACGTCAAAGTCGGCGATAGCGTGGTCACTTCCGGCCTGGGCGGGCGTTTCCCGGCCGGGTTTCCGATCGGCACCATCGCCGCGCTGCGTCCCGACGACAGCCGCGCTTTCCTGATCGGCGAATTGAGTCCCGCCGCGCAGCTCGACCGCGGTCGCGAGGTGCTGTTGCTGCGGGTGGATCGGGCCGCTCCCGCTCCCGCGAACGCCGCCGCGCCGGCGAGCGCCGAGCCGAAGCCTGTTCCGCCGGCGCCGAGCGGAGCGCCGCGATGAGCCGCTGGCGCCAGGGTTGGATCATGCCGCTGAGCGTGTTCATCGCGCTGCTGCTGGGCCTGTTGCCGTTGCCCGACGTGCTGACGCCGTTCCGCCCCTATTGGCTGGCCCTGGTCGTCGCGTATTGGGTGATCGAAAAACCCGACAGCGCCGGACTGGGTTTCGCCTTCGTTTGCGGCCTGCTCGCGGACTTGTCGGTCGGCGGCGTGCTCGGCGAGCAGGCGCTGCGGCTGACGGTGATGGCCTTCATCCTGGACCGCTTCCGCGCCCGCCTGCGCTTCTTTCCGCTCTCGCAGCAATCGCTGGCGATCGGCGTATTGTTGTTCAACGACCGCATCGTCAGCGCCGCGATCCATCTGGCGCTGGGCGAACCGCAACTGCCGGCGGCGTTCTGGTGGGCGCCGCTGCTGAGCGCACTGCTGTGGGCGCCGATCTATTTGTTGTTCGATGCGATCCGCCTCGGTAGGAGGGCACGCTGATGGGCCGCCGCCCGCAACGCCGGCAGATGAAGAACCTGGTCGCCGAAGCCGACCAGTTCCGCCGCCGCGCGCTGCTGGGTTTCGCCGGCGTGGTGGTCGCGCTGGGCGGCTTGGCGGCGTGGTATTTCAAGCTGCAAGTGATCGAGCACGCCGATTACGCGGCGCGCGCGGAGGCGAACCGGATCAAGCCGCTGCCGATCGTGCCCGGTCGCGGCCTGATTTACGACCGCAAAGGCCGCATCCTGGCCGACAACGTGCCGGCTTTCCGCCTGGACGTGGTGCCGGACAAGGCCAAGGACACCCAGCGATTGATCGCCGAGCTCGGCAAGATCGTCGCCTTGTCGCCGGAAGACATCGCCGCGTTCGACAGCGCGCGCAAGGCCAGCCGCGGCTTCCGCCCGGTCACGCTGAAATTGCGCATCAGCGACGAGGAAGCGGCGCGCTTCGCGGTCGACCGCTGGCGTTTCCCCGGCGTGGAATTGGTGCCCTACCTCAACCGCCGCTATCCGTACGGCGATCTGTTCTCGCAGATCATCGGCTACGTCGGCCGGATCGACGAGAAAGACCTGGAGACGATGGGCGAAACCAACGCCGCCTACACCCACATCGGCAAGACCGGCATCGAGCGGTTTTACGAGGAGGCGCTGCGCGGCAAGATCGGTTTCGAGCGCGTGGAAACCAATGTCGAAGGCCGGGCGATGCGCCAGCTCGGCGTGCAGCCGGCCACGCCCGGCGCCGACTTGCGCTTGAGCGTCGACCTCGATCTGCAGAAGGCGATGGTGGCCGCGTTCGGCGACATGGACGGCTCGGCGGTGGCGATGGATCCGCGCACCGGCGAAATCCTGGCCATGGTCAGCCTGCCCGGCTACGACCCGAACCTGTTCGTCAACGGCATATCGCACGCCGACTACAAAGCGCTGATCGAGAATCCGTCGCGGCCGCTGTTCAACCGCAACGTGCTCGGCGGCGGGCCGCCGGGTTCGACGGTGAAGCCGCTGATCGGCCTGGCCGGCCTGGACAGCGGCATGCGCACGCCGGAATGGAAGGTGTTCTCCACCGGCGAATTCCACATCCCCGGCCAGCGCCGCGGCTGGCGCGACGCGCACGGCGGCGCGGGCTGGACCGATCTGCGCAAGTCGATCGCCGCGTCAGTGAACTACTACTACTACAAGCTCGCCTACGAGATGGGGATCGAGCGTTTCGACGTCTACATGCGCAAATACGGCTTCGGCGCGCCGACCGGCATCGACCTGGCCGGCGAACGCGCCGGCGCGGTGCCGTCGCCGGAAGAGAAGGCCAAGCGCACGAAAGAGCCTTGGTATCCGGGCGAAACCGTGAATGCGGGCATCGGCCAAGGTTCGTGGATCGTGACCACGCTGCAGTTGGTGCGCGGCACCGCGGCGATCGCCAACGGCGGCGAACTGGTGCGTCCGCACCTGGTCGCCGCGCGGCGCGACGGCTATCAATCGCCGTGGGCGCCGTTGCCGCAGCCGCCACCGGTCCGCATCACCGACAACGCGAACAATCTGCGCGCGGTGCAGGAAGGCATGGCCGGGACCATGAAACCCGGCGGCACCGGCTTCAGCCTGACTCGCGGCCTGAGCTATCCCATCGCCGGCAAGACCGGCACCGCGCAGAAGATCAGCCGCAAGGGCGGCGCGAGCTTCAATCCGCACATGCTGCCGTACCACTTGCGCCACCAGGCGCTGTTCGTCGGTTACGCGCCGGCGGACAACCCGACGATCGCGATCGCGGTGTCGGTGGAGCACGGCGGTTACGGCGCCAGCACCGCGGGGCCGATCGCGCGCAAGATCCTCGACTTCTGGGTGCTGGGCAAGATGCCCGAACCCGATCCGGACGCGATCCCGATCGCCCCGCCGGAGGTCCAGCCCGAGACGGTGCCCGACGAGATCGCCGCCGTCGCCGCGCCGGCGTTGACCGCATCGCGATGACGGGCGCTCTGTGACGGCCGTCCTATGAATTTCATCCTGCGCTGGCTGGCGGACGTCGTCGCGCGCATCGTGCGCACGCTCGACGCGCCGTTGTGCATCGCCTTGCTGGCGCTGATGGCGATCAGCTTGATGGTGCAGTTCAGCGCCGGCAACGGCAGCTTGCGCCCGGTGCTGGCCCAGGGCGCGCGCTTCGCGATCGGCGCGGCGGCGATGTGGGGTTTGTCGCGGCTGCCGGCGATGCGCCTGCGCGGCTGGACGCCGGCGATCTATGCGGCGTCGCTGCTGCCGCTGTTCCTGGTGCTGCTGATCGGCACCGGCAAGCACGGACGCCATTGGATCGACCTGAAGCTGTTCTATTTCCAGCCTTCGGAACTGCTCAAGCTGAGCCTGCCGATGATGGTGGCTTGGTATCTGCATCGCGAACCGCTGCCGCCGCGGGTGCGGACCGTCTTGATCGCCGGCGCGATGATCGCGGTGCCCACCGGCTTGATCCTGCTGCAGCCGGATTTCGGCACGGCGATGCTGGTCGCGGTGAGCGGCGTATTCGTGCTGTTCCTGGCCGGATTGCAATGGTGGTGGATGGGCGCGGCGATCGCCGGCGTGGCCGCTGCGGCGCCGGTGGCCTGGTTCTGGTGGCTGAAGCCGTACCAGAAGGACCGCATCCTGACCTTCCTGAATCCCGAATCCGATCCGCTCGGCACCGGCTGGAACATCATCCAATCCAAGATCGCGGTCGGCTCGGGCAGCTGGTTCGGCAAAGGTTGGGGCCAGGGCACCCAGTCGCGGTTGGACTATCTGCCCGAACACACCACCGATTTCATCTTCGCCGTGCTGAGCGAGGAATTCGGCTGGGTCGGCGTGGTCGTGGTGCTGTCGCTCTACCTGTTCGTGATCGGCCGCTGCCTGTGGATCGCTTCCGAGGCGCGCGACACTTATTCGCGTGTGCTGGCCGGCGCGCTGGGCTTGTCCATGTTCGTGTACGTGATCGTCAACGGCGGCATGGTGTCCGGCCTGCTGCCCGTGGTGGGCGTGCCGATGCCGCTGCTCAGCTACGGCGGCACTTCGGCCGTGTCCCTGCTCGCGGGCCTGGGCGTGGTGATGGCGGTGCGCGCGCATAAGCCCATGCACGTGCGTTGATGACCTGCTGAAAGCTGTTTGTGGGAGCGGCTTTTCCTAGGAGCGGCTTCAGCCGCGAGCTCTTTCCATCCGATACTGGCGACATCGCGATTTCGTGCGATCGCCTAAACCCAGACCGCATCCCAATAAGGGTAGTCGCCCACACGCTCGACTAATCCTGCCCGCACAGGATTCATAGCCAAATATCGTGCCACGACCCGCAGGTCTTCATCCTTCCGCACGGCCCGGTCGTGGAAGCCCGGATCCCAGATTCGGCCCAGATAAGGGTGGGACCTACGTAATTCCCGAGCAGTGTTGCCTTTGAGGCGACGCATGCAATCCGAGAGGTCTTCGTGTTCGCCCAATTGGACCAAGCCATGCCAGTGATCCGGCATCAGCACCCAAGCCAGAAGCTGCGAACGCCGCCATGCCTCCGCAGACGAGATCAGGCCAGCCATGAAAGAGGCGGTTTCCCAGTTGCGAAAGTGAGGGTTGCGATTGGCCGTAGTGAACGTCACCAGATAAATCTGTCCGACGCGGGAATGGCGGCCGCGTTTGAGTGCAATTTGTTGTGTCATGCCGCCATATCGCCAGGCCGCGAATGTTTTGGGCAGCGGTGGATTCCCTAAATCGATGTAGGGAATAGGCGTGAGGGCAAGAGCTCGCGGCTGAAGCCGCTCCTACGAAGAGCAAAGCCTTAACGGGAAGTGGCTAAGTGCGATTCGAAGTTGGGCCTGCGCGAATTCGCGTGCTACCCTCGCCGCCGATGACACGACGTGCCCTGGCCTGCCTGCTGCCATTCGCTCTCGTTGCCTGCGCGACGAACGCCAAGTCTCCCCCTTCCGCTCCGCCTGCCTCGCCTCCAGTCGCGCAAACGATGCCGGAACCGGCCTTGCTGCCCAAAGTGCCGCAGCCGCCGGAGCGTCCGGTGGCGCCGGCGTCGGTGACCGATCCGGCGATTCCGCGCGAGCAGCGCATCGAAGCTTTCGTCGACTACGCGGCGCAAACCTACCAAGCCGATCCGGCCTTCGTCCGCTCGGTGCTGGCGCAGGCGCAATACCAGCAGAAGATCGTCGATGCGATGAACCGCCCGGCCGAAGCGGTCAAGCCGTGGCGCGATTACCGGCCGATCTTCATGACCGATGCGCGCATCGAAGGCGGCCGCGCCTTCTACGCCGCCAATCGCGATGCGCTGGACCGGATCGCCGCCGAAACCGGCGTGCCGGCCGAATACGTCGTCGCGATCATCGGCGTGGAGACCAGCTACGGCAAGATCACCGGCAACTACCGCGTGGTCGATGCGCTGTACACGCTCGCCTTCGATTATCCGAAGCGCGCGCCGTTCTTCGCCGGCGAACTGGCGCAGTTGTTCGCGCTCGGCAAGGCCGAGCCGCAGTTGGACATCCTGGCGCTGAAGGGCAGCTACGCCGGCGCGATGGGCATGGGCCAGTTCATGCCGTCCAGCTACCGCTTATGGGGCAAGGATGGCGATAACGACGGCCAGCGCGATCTGCTGACCCATCTGCCGGACGTGTTCGCGTCCATCGCGAATTATTTCGTCGTGCACGGCTGGCAACGCGGCGGCCCGGTCGTCGCGCGCGCCGAACGCGCCGCGGACGCCGCGGATTTCGTGCCGGACGGGCTCGATCCGGTCTATCCGTTGGCCGATCTGGCCGCGCGCGGTTACCGCCCGCAATCGGGCGAGCCGACCGCCGAGGGTGCCACGCTGCTGTCGATGGACGGCGAGCTCGGCAAGGAATACTGGCTCGGCTATCGCAATTTCTACGTCATCACCCGCTACAACCGCTCGCCGATGTACGCGCTGGCGGTGCATCAGCTGGCGCAGGCGATCCGCGCCGGTACGCCGGCGGGCGCGCCGTGAAGCGCATCGCGCTGCTCGCGTTCGTGGGCGCGCTCGTCGCGTGCGGCAGCGCACCTAAAAAAGCGGCGCCGCCCGCGGCCGGGCATGCGCCGCCTTCGTCGTCCTCCTCGCGCACCGCGGGCAGGCGCGGTTCGCCTTACGCGCCCGCGCAAGAGGATTTGAGCAAGCGCGGCGACTACACCGCCGGCGGCTTGTACGCGCCGGGCGTGCGCGACAGCGCGCCGGAAGGTTTGGAGGACGTCGACCTGATCCCGGAACCGGACGTCGTGGACGAGCCGCGCTCGCGCTACGGCAATCGTTCGCCGTACCAGGTGCTTGGCAAATCCTACCGCGTGCTGGACAGCGCCGAAGGCTACGACGAGGAAGGCACCGCGTCGTTCTACGGCAACAAGTTCCACCGCCGCCGTACCTCGTCGCTGGAGGTGTACGACATGTACGCCTTCAGCGCCGCGCACAAGACCTTGCCGTTGCCCAGCTACGCCCGCGTCACCAATCTCGATAACGGCAAGTCGGTGATCGTGCGGGTCAACGATCGCGGGCCGTTCCACGACGGCCGCGTCATCGACCTGAGCTATGCCGCGGCGGTGAAGTTGGGCATCGACCGCAAAGGCACCGGCAACGTGCGCGTCCAAGGCTTGACCGCCGCCGACGCCAAACATCGCGACGCGGATACGCGCGTGGCCACGCCGCAGATGCCTGCATCCATGCCGCGGCCGCGGCAAGACACCGCCATCGATAAATTGGTCGCCGCGTTGCCGATCGCATCGGCCTCGGCGGCCGAGCGCAAACCGGAAGCGCCGCCGCCGGCCAATACCGATTACCGCTTCGACATGCGCCAGGACGGCAAGCCGATGACGGTGAAGGAATTCGACGCCTGGATGAAGGCGCGCAAAGTCAGCGTGGCCACGGGCAAGCCGGGCAAGCTGGAGCGCGTCGACGCCAAGGTGAAGCCGGTGGCGCCCGAGCCGGTCGCGCCGAAGGCCGCCGAGGCCGCGGTGGCGAGCCGGATCGCTTCGCAACCGGCGCCTGCCGGCAAAGCGGGCGACGTCACCCTGCAAGTGGCGAGTTTCGCCAGCGAGCAGAACGCCAGCCGGGCTTTGACCATGCTGCGCGGCGCCGGCATCGACGATGCGCGCCTGCAGGACGCGCAGGTGAACGGGCAGAAGCTGTGGCGGCTGCGGGTCGGGCCGGTGCGCGGGGATTCGGCGACGGAACTTGCCGGGCGGATCGCCGGTCTGGGATTCGGGCAGCCGCGGGTGGTGAAGGATTAGCTTGTTCCTCCCCCGGGGGAGGATGCCTCGAAGAAGGCAGGAGAGGGGACGCGAAGCGGAGCGAGCGTGCTTTTGATCTTGCTCGTAGCTCTGCGCCAAACGCCGAAGCCTCTCCTTGGCCCTTCGCACCTGTCCCTCTCCCGTAAAGGGAGAGGGTAAAAGCGGGGTTTTCGGCAGCTTTAGTGGCTAAAATCCCGGGTTTCGCTTGGTCCGCCGCTTGCGGGCCCGCCTTTAGGAGTTCTTGATCGATGAAATCCGCTTCCGCCACCGGCGCCGCAGTCATCGCAGCGCTGGCCACCGCCGCTTTCGGCCTGGCCTTCGCCCAGCAGCCCGCCCCGCAGCCTTCGGCCCCGCCCGCCGCGGTCGCTTCCGGCGAACTGCCCGTGCCGCCCGCGCCCGCGCCGAAAGTCGCTTCGGCTTGGCTGCTGATGGACTACGCCACCGGCCAGGTGCTGGCGGGCGAGAACTTCGACAAGCGCGTCGAGCCGGCCAGCATCACCAAGGTGATGACGTCCTACGTGATCGCCGCGGAGATGAAGAACGGCAAGGTCAAGGCCGACGATCCGGTGATGATGAGCGAGAACGCCTGGCGCAGCGGCGGCGCCGGCACCGACGGCAGCTACAGCGGTTTCGAGGTCAACAAGACCGCGCCGTTGGAGCAGATGGAAAAGGGCATGGTGGTGCAATCGGGCAACGACGCCGCGATCGCCCTGGCCGAGCACGTCGCCGGCAGCGAAGAAGCTTTCGCTTCGCTGATGAACCAGTACGCCAAGCGCATCGGCATGACCGGTTCGCATTTCGTCAATCCGCACGGCCTGTCCGCGCCGGAGCATTATTCGACCGCGCACGATCTGGCCCGCCTCGGCCGCGCGCTGATCCACGACTATCCGGTCGCGTACTCGTACAACAAGATCAAGGAATTCACCGTCGGGCCGATCACCCAGCCCAACCGCAACCTGCTGCTGTGGCGCGATCCCAGCGTCGACGGCATCAAAACCGGCCACCATTCCGGCGCCGGCTACTGCCTGATGGCCTCGGCCAAGCGCGGCGACCAGCGCCTGATCACGGTGGTCATGGGCGACACCAGCGAGAACCAGCGCGCGGTCGATTCGCAGGCGCTGCTCAACTGGGGCTTCCGTTTCTTCGAGACGCACACGCTGTACACGGCCGGCAAGCAGGTCGCCAAGCAGAAAGTGTGGAAAGGCCAGGCCGACGAAGTGCGCCTGGGCGTGGCCGAACCGATGCTGGTCAGCGTGCCGCGCGGCCGCTACGCGCAGCTGAAGCCGTCGATGGACGTGCCCAAGACGCTGGTGGCCCCGATCAAGAAGGGCCAGAAGATCGGCACTGCGAAGGTTTCGCTGGACGGCAAGGTGATCGCGCAAGCGCCGTTGGTGGCGATCGACGGCGTGGAAGAGGGCGGCTTCTTCAAGCGTCTGTGGGACGAATTCTGGATGTGGTGGGAATCCACCTGACCGCATCGCGGATCCGAACGGCAAAACCGGCCGCAGGGCCGGTTTTGTTTTTGGGAATCGATGCGAGGCTCACTCCGCTTCGCCGATCGGCTCGTCCCCGCTCCACAAACCGTTGTCGCTGTTGGCGCCGTGGTACCACAGATACAGCGGCTTTTCGTTCCTGAGCAAGTCCAGGATGTTGGCGAAGTCGCGCAAGCGGTAATTCAGCACGATGTGGCCGTCGGCCAACTGATCGGCCGGCAGGGCGGCATCGTCGGCATGGAAGAACAAGTCGCCGACGTAGGTCGCGCCGCGCTTCAAGCCGATGCGGCGCATGCCGTTGCGCGACGAGTAGATGACGCTGTAGGCGTCGACCAAGCCGGACGGATTGAGCAAACGGAACGGATTGCGGGTCGTACGGTCCGCCAGCGGGCCGACCACTTTCTTTTTCGCCATGACGCTCTCCTTGCGCGGCCGGTCGCGGCCGGGGTCAGCAAGGCCAACGCGGAAAACGGCTGCGGCCTGCCATCACATCGCGCCGATCACCGCCAACAGGGCGCAGAACGTCAACAAGAACAGGAGCGCGTATTCGACGATGGGTTTTTTGCCGCTGCGGTTCATGGCGCTGTCGGGTGGGCGCGCCGCCGTTCGGCGCCCTTCTCACGACGGAGGCGCGATGCCGGAATGGCCAGGCCGCCGATCCGCTGCGGAGAGGTCGTTCAGCGGCCGTATCGGGGCTGCGGGGCCGCGACCGCCGCCCTTGGGTTGGGCGCTGAACGGACCCATAATCGGCCCATGGAAATCAAGTCCGACAACCCCGAGCACGGCTTCCAGTTCCCGGGCCAATTCGAGATCACCGCGATGGGTCCGGCCAATGCCGGTCTGGAAAGCGAAATCCCCCGTTTGCTGACCGCCGCCGGCATCGACGTGCTGCACGAAACGGTGAGCTGGCGCGAATCCAGCGGCGGCAAATTCGTGTCGGTGAAGCTGAGCTTCCGCGCCGAGTCGCGCGAGCAGTACGAAACGGCGCACGAGGCCTTGCGTTCGCATCCGGAAGTGAAGTGGACGCTGTGAGCGGGCGGAGCGGCATCGTCCGCGATCTGGGCCGGCAAGCCTACGAACCGGTGTGGCGCGCGATGCAGCGTTTCACCGATGCGCGCAACGACGAAACGCCGGACGAAATCTGGATCGTCGAACACGATCCGGTGTTCACATTGGGCCAGGCCGGCAAGCCCGAACACGTGCTGATGCCGGGCGAGATTCCGGTGCTGCACGTCGATCGCGGCGGCCAGGTGACCTATCACGGCCCGGGCCAGATCGTCGCTTATCCCTTGCTCGACCTGAAGCGGCTGAAGATCGGCGTGCGCGAATACGTGCAGCGGATCGAGCAAGCCATCATCGACACCTTGGCCGAGTGGAACATCCACGCCGAACGCCGCGAAGGCGCGCCCGGCGTGTACGTGGCCGGCGCGAAAGTCGCCGCGCTGGGCATCCGCGTGCGCCGCGGCTGCACCTTCCATGGCCTGGCCTTCAACGTAGCGATGGACCTGGAGCCTTTCCGCCGGATCAATCCCTGCGGCTACGAAGGCCTGCAGGTGACCTCGGTGCTAGACTTGGGCGGCCCGTCCGGTATGGATGCGGTCAAGCCCGTGCTCCTGGAGCAGCTTTCCCGCCAGTTCGGCCTCGCGCTGCGCGCCGCGCCGCCGCCGGATTTCGCTTCCCTGGATTCGCAAGCCGCCTGACATGACCGAACCCGTCGCCAAAACCATTCCGTTGCAGGTCGTCGCTCCGGCCGCGCTCGAGCCCGGCGCGAAGCAAGTGGCCGGCGACAAGATCGCGCGCAGCCCGGTCAAGTTCGACGACGCGCCGGTGCTGCGCAAGCCGTCGTGGATCCGGGTGCGCATTCCCAGCAACGGCGCGGTCGCCGCGCTGAAGGCGAAGTTGCGCGAGAACCGCCTGGTCACCGTGTGCGAGGAAGCCAGCTGCCCGAACATCCACGAATGCTTCGGCCACGGCACCGCCACCTTCATGATCCTGGGCGAGGTCTGCACCCGCCGCTGCAGCTTCTGCGACGTCGCCCACGGCCGGCCCAAGCCGCCCGATCCGCTGGAGCCGTTCAACCTGGCCAACACCATCGCCGACATGGGCCTGAAGTACGTGGTGGTGACCAGCGTCGACCGCGACGACCTGCGCGACGGCGGCGCCCAGCATTTCGTCGATTGCATCGCCCAGATCCGGGCCAAGACGCCGAACACCAAGATCGAAATCCTCACGCCCGACTTCCGCGGCAAGGGCCGCATGGAACGCGCGCTGGACATCCTCGCCGCGAATCCGCCGGACGTGTTCAACCACAACGTCGAGACCGTGCCGGACTTGTACGCCAACGTCCGTCCGGGCGCCGACTACCAGTGGTCGCTGACCTTGCTGCAGAAATTCAAGCAGCAGCATCCGGACGTGCCGACCAAGTCCGGAATCATGCTCGGCCTGGGCGAAACGATGGAACAGGTGCAAGGAACGCTGCGCGACCTGCGCGCGCACGGCGTGGACATGGTCACCATCGGCCAATACTTGCAGCCGAGCGCGCACCACCACCCGGTGCTGCGCTACTGGACGCCGGACGAGTTCAAGGCGCTCGAGATCTACGGCATGTCGCTGGGCTTCACCCACGTCGCCTCGGGTCCGCTGGTGCGTTCGTCGTACCACGCCGATCGCCAGGCGGCCGAGGCCGGCGTCGCCGCCTGAACAGGCGTTCTGCAACGCAGATTCCCACGGCTAAGCCGCATCCGGCTGACGCAGCGTTCACACCGCCCCGGTTTTGCCCGGTTACAGTGGCCCGGGCGTGGTTTTAGGGCCGCAACTTCCGGCACTATCGCGTTGTCCAACGTCTCCGCAACCTGAATCGGGCGATCGCCCTTCCACCGTTCCACAACGGCCTTCCGGCCCGAGCTTATCGATGAAATTGAGACACACCCTGCTTGCCTTCGCCCTGGCCACCGTACCGCTGGCCCTGTTGGCCCGCGCCGACGGCGATGGTCTGGCCGGCCCGACCGCCGACCAGGCGACGACGTCGAAACTGGTCTACGGGCTGCTCTCCGATAGCCGCTACGCCTACCGGCCGCGCGCGCTGGACGATGCGCTCTCGCAGGAAGTGTTCAAGCGCTATTTGGACGCGATCGACCCGGGCAAGATGTTCCTCACCGCCCAGGACGTGGCCAAGTTCTCGTCGCAGAAGAGCAAGCTGGACGAAGCGATCAAGACCGGACAGGTCGAACCGGCGTACGCGATCTTCGCGCTGTACAAGCAGCGCGTCGACGAACGCGTGGCCTACGCCCGCGGCCTGCTCAAGCAGAACATCTTCGACTTCGCCGGCAACGACCGTTGGGAATACGACCGCGAGGACGTGCCGTGGGCGGCCGATAGCGCCGCGCTGGACCAAGTGTGGAAGCAATCGGTGCGCAACGACTGGCTGCGCCTGAAGCTGGCCGGCAAGAAGCCGGACGACATTCGCAAAACCCTGGACAAGCGCTACGCCAACCTCGGCAAGACCTATGCCGACTTCAACGGCGAGGACGCGTTCCAGACTTTCTTGAACGCCTACACCAGCGCCATCGATCCGCACACCAATTATTTCGATCCGCGCGGCGCCGAGCGCTTCAACCAGAGCATGTCGCTGTCGCTGGAAGGCATCGGCGCGGTGCTGCAGAAGCAGGACGACGTGGTGGTGATCCGCGAAATCGTGCCCGGCGGCCCGGCCGATCTCAGCGACAAGCTCAAGCCCGGCGACCGCATCGTCGGCGTCGGCCAGGGCGCGAGCGGCGCTTTGGAAGACGTGATCGGCTGGCGCATCGACGATGTCGTCGAAAAGATCAAAGGCCCGAAGGGCACCCAGGTGCGCTTGGACATCCTGCCGGCGGAAGTCGGACTGGACACCAAGCCCAATCGGCTCGTGCTGACCCGCGACAAAGTGCGCCTCGCCGAGGAAGCGGCGAAATCCGAAATCCTCACCGTGCCGGCCAATGCCGGCACGCCGGCGCAGCGCATCGGCGTGATCAAGCTCAAGGGCTTCTACCAGGACTTCGAAGGCCGCCGCAAGAACGCCAACGATTACGCCTCGGCGACCCGCGACGTGGCCAAATTGCTCGCCCAGTTCCGCACGCAGAAGATCGACGGCGTGGTGCTGGATCTGCGCGGCAACGGCGGCGGTTCGCTCAACGAAGCGGTCGAGTTGACCGGCTTGTTCATCGACAAGGGCCCGGTGGTGCAAGTGCGCGAATCCGGCGGTCGGGTGAGCGTCGAGAACGACCGCACGCCGGGCGTGGCCTGGGACGGTCCGCTCGCGGTGCTGGTCAACCGCGGTTCGGCTTCGGCTTCGGAAATCTTCGCCGGCGCCATCCAGGATTACGGCCGCGGCTTGGTCATCGGCGAAACCACCTTCGGCAAGGGCACGGTGCAGAATCTGGTCGACCTGGACCGCTGGCCGGCCAACGAGAAGCCGCGCTTCGGCCAGGTGAAGCTGACCATCGCCCAATTCTTCCGCGTCGCCGGCGGCTCCACCCAGAACAAGGGCGTGGTGCCCGACATCGCTTTCCCGGTGACGGTCGACGCCAGCGAATACGGCGAGAGCACCTACGACAACGCGCTGCCGTGGACGCGCATCGCTTCGGTGCCGCACACCCAGTACGGCAACTTCGCGCCGCTGCTGCCCAAGCTGGAAACGCTGCACCAGGCGCGCATCGCCAAGGACGTCGAATTCCAGTGGCAGGAAGAGGACGTGACGCGCTTCAAGGCCGAAGCGGCGAAGAAATACATCTCGCTCAACGAAGGCGTGCGCCGCGCCGAGAAGGACAAGCTCGACGCGATCCGCAAGAGCCGGCAGGAAGAGCGCAAGCGCCTGAACATCGCGCTCGATCCGCTGCTGGAGGACCGCGCCGACGACGGCCTGCAGACCAACGAACGCGACATCGCCAAGGAAGTCGCGCGCGAGAAGGCCGCGGAGAATCTGCCCGATCCGATGCTGCGCGAGTCCGCGGCGATCCTGGCCGATGCGGCGCATCTGCTGAACGGCGATCGCGCGCTGGCGGGGCAGGTATTGCCCGAATCCAAGGCGCCTGGGCACTGGGCGGAGTGACGGTTGCCCCCTCTCCCGTCTGCGGGAGAGGGCTGGGGTGAGGGCAACATGGCACGACTCACTCTCACCAACCCTCTCCCGCTTCGCAGGAGAGGGCTAAACAGCAACATCCGGATAGCGGGCGCCCAGGGCGCTCGTTACCCTTTCCGGCATGGACAAATCCGCTAAAAAACTAGAACGCGTGCGCGAGCTGCTGGACGGCGGCGAGCCGTCGCTGGCCGAATTGGCGGCCGCTGTCGGCATCAGCGCTTCGCACCTGCAGCGCCGCTTCAGCGCGCGCTACGGCCTCAGCCCGGCCGAATACCTGGCCCAGCGCAAGCTCGGCACCTTGAAGGAAGCCCTGCGCCGCGGCGGCCACGACGTCAGCGCGGCGCTGTACGACGCCGGCTACGGTTCGCCCTCGCGCGTGTACGAGGCGGGCGCCGCGCGCCTGGGCATGACGCCCGCGCGCTATCGCGCGGGCGGCGCGGGCGAGGACATCCGCTGGAGCCTGATCGACACCGCGCTCGGCCGCGTGCTGGTCGCCACCACCGAGCGCGGCATCTGCGCGGTCGAGCTCGGCGACGACGATGCCGCGCTGGAAGCCGGCTTGCGCGCCGAATTCCCGAAGGCGCATTTGCAGCGCGTGGACGCCGGCCGCGACGAATTCCTCGGCCCGCGCGTGCGCGCCGTGGCCGACGTGCTGGCGGGCAAGCGCGCGCAGGTCGATATCGACATGCTCGGCACCGCTTTCCAGAAAAAAGTCTGGGACGCGTTGATGAAGATCCCGAAAGGCGAAACGCGCAGCTACGCCGAGGTCGCCGCTTCGCTCGGCGCGCCGCGCGCCAGCCGCGCGGTGGCCAGCGCTTGCGCGCACAACCGGTTGGCGATCGTGGTGCCTTGCCATCGCGTCGTGCGCGGCGACGGTTCGCTCGGCGGCTATCGTTGGGGGTTGCCGTTGAAGGAGCGGCTGCTGCAGCGGGAGCGGGCGGCGTGACGCTTTTGTTGTTCCTCCCCTTTTGAAAAGGGGCCGAGGGGGATTTGCTGCTGCCGTTGTTTTGCCTCCGTAGAGCGAAGAGCAAAAGCAAATCCCCTGCGTCCCCCTTTTTCAAAGGGGGATAACAGCAACAGCGCTCACTTGCGCCGACGTCCCGGCGCTCGCGTCGGCACCTGCATTCCCAGCTTCACCGTTTCGAAGATCAACCGCGTGTCGTAGCGGCGCACGTAGCCTTCGTCCAGGAACAGCTTCTCGGCGACTTCGCGGTAATGGGCGACGCTGGTGGTCGCCAGGATCACCAGATAATCCCAGTCGCCGGCCAGCGCATAGCACTGCTGCACTTCCGGCGCGGCGCGCATCCGCGCGTAGAACGCAGCGTGCTGTTTGGCCGATTCGCGCTCCATCATCACCAGCGCGGCGACCAGGGTGACGTTGCCGAGCAGGGCCGGGTCGAGCACCGCCACTTGGCGCAGCAGATGGTGCTTGCGGTAGCGCGCGATGCGCCGCTGCACCGCGCTGGCCGACAGGCCGACCGCATCGCCGAGCGCGGTCAGGGTGGCGTCCGCGTCGCGCTGCAGCAGCTCGAGCAGGCGGTGGTCGAAATCGTCGAGTTGGAGGGGCGTGGCAGCCATGCAAAAATTTTGCGTCTGGGTGCAGAAATATTCAATCCACTCGCCCCGCGGTTTGGCTAGGCTGTGGCCAGGACCTTCGCCGCGCACGGCGGCCAAGGTCGGCATCGGAATCGACCCATGAACGACTCTTCTACCAAGACCTCCGGGTTCCTGGGCATCGCCCTGGCCCTGGCTGCGGTTTACGTGATCTGGGGTTCGACCTACCTCGGCATCCGCTTCGCGCTCGAAGGCGGCTACCCGCCCTTGCTGATGGCCGGCGGCCGCTTCTTGCTGGCCGGCATCCTGATGTACACGGCGCTGCGCCTGCGCGGCATGCCCGCGCCGACGCGCGCGCAATGGCGCAATTGCGCCTTCATGGGCGCGCTGCTGCTGGGCGGCGGCAACGGGCTGGTATGCATCGCCGAGCAATCGGTGTCGTCCGGACTGGCGGCGGTCGCGGTCGCTTCGGCGCCGTTGTGGATCGGCCTGTTCTCGGCGATGCGCGGCCAGCGTCCGGGCAAGATGGAATGGCTGGGCCTGGGCATCGGCTTCGTCGGCGTGCTCTGGCTCAATGCCGGCAGTTCGCTCACCGCTTCGCCGCAAGGGTTGATCGCCTTGCTGATCGCGCCGCTGGCCTGGTCGTTCGGCTCGGTGTGGAGCCGAGGCCGCGATCTGCCTTCGCCGTTCATGACCGCCGCGGCGCAGATGTTGTGCGGCGGCGCGCTGATGCTGATCGCCGGCTTCGCCATCGGCGAGCGGATGACGGCGTGGCCCTCGCTGAAGGCGACGCTGTCGGTCGGCTATCTGCTCAGCTTCGGTTCGATCGTCGCGTTCAGCGCTTATGTCTGGCTGCTCGACCACGTGCGGCCGACGCTCGCCGGCAGCTACGCCTACGTCAATCCTTTGATCGCGGTCGTGCTCGGCGCCTGGCTGGCGAACGAAAGCTTCAGCGCGCAGGACTTCGGCGCGATGGGCGTGATCCTGCTCGGCGTGGTCGCACTCACGATGGCCAAGGGCGCGAAGAAGCCGTTCGCGCCGCGGCCGGCGGACGAAAGCGCATGACGCCCGCGCCCGCCCTCGACCGTCGCGGCCTGTGGGTCGCCGCCGCCTCGTTCGTGCTGTGGGGCGTGATGCCGCTGTACTGGCATCTGCTCAAGGCGGTGCCGTCCTTGCAGATCGTGTTCCACCGGATCGTGTGGAGCACGATCCTGGTGATCGGCTGGCTATGCTTGAAGCAGGGGCTGCAATGGTGGCGGCAAGCGGTGTCGAAGCCGCGCGTCGCCTGGCTGCTGGCGATCAGCGGCACGCTGATCGCGTTCAACTGGGGCCTGTACATTTGGGCGGTGAACGCCGGCCATGTGGTCGAGACCAGCCTGGGCTATTTCATCAATCCGCTGCTCAACGTGGTGCTCGGCGTATTGCTGCTGCGCGAGCGTTTGAACGCGGCGCAATGGACCGCCGTGGGCGTGGCCGCGTTGGGCGTGCTGTGGCTGACGTTCAACTACGGCAGTTTTCCGTGGATCGCGTTGGCGCTGGCGGCGTCGTTCGGGCTGTACGGTTTCGTCCGCAAGATCGCCGCGGTGGATTCGATTCCGGGGCTGGGCATCGAAAGCGCCTATTTGTTCTTGCCGGCGCTAGGCATGCTGCTGTGGAGCGAGACGCACGGCCAAGGCGGCTTCTTCGGCGGCTGGGGCTTGGGCTTGGATGCGTTGCTGATCGTCGGCGGCGCGTTGACCGCGTTGCCGCTGATCGGCTTCGCCTATGCGGTGCGACGCATTCCGTATTCGGTGATCGGGCTGATGCAGTACATCGCGCCGACGATGCAGTTGCTGATTGGGGTGCTGGCCTTCGGCGAGCCGTTCGGGAGCGACCGCGCGATCGGCTTCGTGTTCATCTGGATCGGATTGGCGGTATTCGCGATCGACGGGTTCTGGCGTTCGCGGCGGCGCGCGGCGCCCGCCGCAGCGTAGCGCTTGAGCCCTCTCCCGCTTGCGGGAGAGGGTTGGGTCAGGGCGCGCGGGCTTGCAGATCGCGACAAGCCTGGCTGGTGTTCGGAACCGATTGTTTGACGCGACCATCGAGTCAGCGCGCCCTCATCCGGCGCTGCGCGCCACCTTCTGCCGCAAGCGGGAGAAGAGATAAGCGATCAGGCTCCCGGGCAGGGCGCGCCGCCATCCTTCCAAGCCTTGAACGCCGCCACGAACTGATCGTGCGGCACCGACACCGGCTGGCGTTCGCCGCCCGGATCCCAGCCCCACAGCACCAGCTTGTCTTCGCTGACGTGCTTGAGCATCGCGTCCAGATCGCGGTTCCCGTTGCGCTTCTTGTCCTTGATCATCGCGCACAGTTCCGCGGCGGGCACGCCGATCCAGGCCATCTTTTGGTTCGGCGGCGGCAGCGACCAATGCGGCGCGCCGGGCGGCGCGTGCGGACCGTAACTGGCCGGCGGATTCTTCTCGGCGTGGCAGGTCGCGCAAGGCAGGCCGGCGGCGCCTTTGCCTTCCGGTCCGCGCACCACGTTCATCATGTGCGGCGTGCCGGCGTCGAATTGCAGCGGCTGGTCGCCGGGGATGTGGCAGTTGCGGCAGCGCGGATGCTGGAACACCTTTTCGATCGTGGCGAACGAAGCCTCGGCCTGCGCCTTCTGTTCGGGCGTGGCGCGCGGGCCGCAGGCGGCGAGCAGCAAGGCGGTGAGCATGAGGATGATGATGCGCATGTCGTCGTCTCCTCAGGCCTTCGCGGGTTCGGGCGCCAGACGCAGCGGCAGTTCGCGCAGCCGTTGTCCGGTCAGCGCGAACACGGCATTGGCCACCGCCGGCGCGATCGGCGGCGTGCCGGGTTCGCCGACGCCGCCCATCTTCTCGGCGCTGGGCACGATATGCACTTCGACGACGGGCATTTCGTGCATGCGCAGCACCTGGTAGTCGTGGTAATTGGATTCCTGCACGCGGCCGTCCTTGAAAGTCAGCTTGGAATGCAGCGCCGCGCCCAGGCCGAAGGCGATGCCCGATTCCATTTGCGCGGCGACGGTCTGCGGATTGACCACCGGGCCGCAATCGATCGCGCAGACCACGCGATGCACTTTGATCGCGCCGTTCTCGACCGACACTTCCGCGGCCTGCGCGACGTACGAACCGAAGGATTCGTGCACCGCGATGCCGCGCCCGCGGCCCTGCGCGGCGGGTTTGCTCCAGCCGAATTTCTCGGCGGCCAGGTTCAGCGCCGCCAGATGGCGCGGATGGTCCTTCAACAGCATGCGCCGGTATTCGAGCGGATCCTTGCCGGCGGCGTGCGCCAGCTCGTCGACCAGACTCTCCATGACGAAGCCGTTGTAACTGTGGCCGACCGAACGCCACCACAGCACCGGAATGCCGGTCTTGGGCGAATGCAGATCGACGCGGTGCGCCGGCGTGCCCAGCACGTAAGGCGAATCGGCGACGCCTTCCACCGACGTGCCGTCGATGCCGTTCTTCACCGTGAACGGTTCGAACGGCGTGCCGGCGGTGATCGATTGCCCGACCATCACCTGCTGCCAGGCGACCGGCTTGCCGTCCGCATCCAGTCCCACTTTCGCGCGCTGCACGTAAGCGGGCCGGTAATAGCCGCCGCGCACGTCGTCTTCGCGCGACCACACCGTTTTCACCGGCGCCTTCGCGGCTTTGGCCACCTCCACCGCTTCGGACACGAAATCCGAGACCGGCGTGGCGCGCCGGCCGAAGCCGCCGCCGAGGAAGGTGGTGTGGATGAAGATCTGTTCCGGCTTCAATCCGGTGATCTTCGAAGCGACCTGCTGATCGACGGTCTGGAATTGCGTTCCGGTCCAGATCTCGCATTTGTCCGCGTCGATCTTCACCGTGCAATTGAGCGGTTCCATCGGCGCGTGGGCCAGATAAGGCACGGCGTATTCGGCTTCGACGGTCTTGGCCGCTTTCGCCATCGCCGCCGCGGCATCGCCGGCCTGCGCGGCGACCGGACCGGGGGTGCCGGCGAGCTTGGCGAAGTCGGCGCGCAACGCGTCGGTGTCGAGCGCGGCGTTCGGGCCCAGGTCCCAATCCACCTTCAAGGCATCGCGGCCGAGTTTCGCCGCCCAGTAATGATCGGCGACAACGGCCACACCGCTCGGCACCTGCACCACGTTGCGCACGCCGGGCACGGCTTTGGCCGCCGCCGCATCGAAGGACTTCGCCTGGCCGCCGAACACCGGCGCGCGCGCCACGACCGCGGTTAGCAACCCGTCGAATTGCACGTCCATGCCGAACTGGGCGCGGCCGGTGATCTTTTCCGGCGTGTCCAAACGCAACGTCGGCTTGCCGATGATCTTCCAGTCCTTGGGATCCTTCAGCTTGAGCGTCTTCGGATCGGGCACCGGCAGCTTGCCCGCGTCGTCGGCCAAGTCGCCGTAGCGGATGCGTTGGCCGCCGGCGACGACTTCGCCGTTCCCGGTGCGGATTTCGGCCGGCGCCACGCCCGTGCGCGCGGCGGCGGCCTGCACCAGCATCGCTTTCGCCGCGGCGCCCGCTTGGCGGTAACGGTCGAATTCCGACCAGGTCGAGGTCGATCCGCCGGTCATCTGCATGCCGAACGCGGTGTGCGCGTAGGCCTGCGCGGCGGGGGCGTGTTCCACCTTGATCTTGGACCAGTCGGCGTCGAGTTCCTCGGCCACCAGCATCGGCAGCGCGGTCCAGATGCCCTGGCCCATTTCCGAATGCGACAGCAGCACGGTGATGCGGTCGTCGTTGCCGATGCGCAGGAACGCGTTCGGCGCGAACGGCGCCGCGGCGGCGGCCGCGCCGGCTTCCTGCGCCATCGCGAAGCGGCGCGCGCCGGGGACGACGAAGGCGATCACCAGACCGCCGCCGACGACGGCGCCGGCCTTGAGGAAATCGCGGCGGGACGGGTTGAGGACTGCGTTCACGAGTGCCTCCAAGATTCGCTATTCCTTCTCCCACCGGGAGAAGGTGCCCGAAGGGCGGATGAGGGTTCGGCGAAGCGATGCCAGTTTCAGATCGCCGATAGGTTCCGTACTCGCGTCGCGATCTTTGTCATGAGCCGCTTCGCCGAACTCTCACCCCAACCCTCTCCCGGCGGGAGAGGGAGCCAATAACGTCAAGCCTTCGACAACTCCGCCGCGCGGTGCACCGCCGCGCGGATGCGCGGATAGGTGCCGCAGCGGCAAATGTTGCCCGACATGGCTTGGTCGATGTCGGTGTCGTTCGGCGAAGGAATCTTCGCCAGCAGCGCGACCGCCGACATGATCTGGCCGGATTGGCAGTAGCCGCACTGGACCACGTCCAGCTCGGCCCAGGCCTTTTGCACCGGATGGCTGCCGTCCGCCGACAGGCCTTCGATGGTGGCGATCTTCTTGCCTTCCACCGCCGAGACCGGGGTGATGCAAGAGCGCAGCGGCGCGCCGTCGGCATGGACCGTGCACGCGCCGCATTGGGCGATGCCGCAGCCGAACTTGGTGCCGGTCATGCCCATCAGGTCGCGCAGCACCCAGAGCAAGGGCATATCGGCAGGCGCATCGACTTCGCGCTCGCTGCCGTTGACGTGCAGTTTCATCGGCGACTCCCTGGCGTCGGCTGGGGACAGGAGAAGCATACTATCGGCAGTGTGAAAAACTTACTTCGGACGGATCGCTCCGGCGGACCATGAACCAGATGCAGTCGATGCGGGCGGGAGCGGGGAACGGCGCGCGCGGCGTGCTGGAAGGCGTCGCGGCCGCGATCCGCGCCGGCGCCCGGGCCACGCTGGCCCTGGTCGTGGAGACCGAGGGCTCGACCTATGTCGATGCCGGCGGCATGGCCCTGTTCGGCGGTCCGGACGGCCAGGTCGGCTGGCTGAGCGGCGGTTGCCTGGAACCGGAGATCGAGCGGCAAGCCCGGCAGGCGGACGAAACCGGTTCCCTGCGCTGGATGGAGGTCGATACCCGCGACGACGAAGACTTGCTCGCCGGTTCGGCGCTGGGCTGCCGCGGCCGATTGCGCATCGCGCTGTTGCCGCTGCGGGCGCTGCCCGGTTTCGAACAGGCTGCGCAGATGTGGCTGCAGGGCGGAACGCCGCTCGAGTTTGCGGTGTCGGACGACGGCGCCGTTGCCGTCCGCGCCGGCGGAACCTGGGAGTGGCGTTTGCCGGCATCGGCTCCCGATGGGCCGCACGCCGGTTGGCGCCTGCGGATCGATCCGCCGCCCGAGGCGATCGTGTTCGGCGCCGGTCCGGAAACGCCGCTGTTGCTGCCGCTGCTGCGCGAGATGGGTTGGCGGACGACTTTGGTCGAACGCCGCGAACGCTGGAGCGCATTGGCCGCGCTCGCCGATCGCCGCATCGACGGATTTCCGGCGGCGGTCGCCGACGGCGCCCAGTTCGATGCCGCTCTGGTCATGCACCACAATTTCGAATTGGACCGCGAAGCCCTGGCCGCGTTGGCGCCCGCCGCCATCGCTTTCGTCGGATTGCTGGGCCCGGTGCGCCGGCGCGAAGACTTGTTCAAATTGCTGTCGGAACGCGAACGGATCGCGTTGGCGCCGCGGCTGCGTTCGCCGATCGGATTGAAGTTGGGCGGACAAGGGCCGCAAGCGATCGCATTGAGCATCGCCGCGCAATTGCAGGCCTATCGCCATGGCGAGGAGACGCGTTGAGCGGGCATGCCGCGGTGGTGTTGGCGGCGGGCGGCAGCCGGCGGCTGGGCCGGCCCAAGCAGTTGTTGACGCGCGGGGGCGAGACGCTGGCGCATCGCGCCGCGCGTCTGGCGGCGCAGACTTCGCCGCGACGCTTGCTCGTGATCTCGGGCGCGTTTCGCGAGGAGGTGGAAAAGGCGCTGGCCGATCTGGATGGCGAATCGGTTTTCAACGAGAACTGGGAAAGCGGGCTGGCCGGCAGTTTGCGCAGCGCGGCGGCGGCATTGGCCGATCACGACGGCCCGGTTTTGATCGTCGGCTGCGATCAGCCCGCCTTGGAAGGCGCGCATCTGGCGCAATTGCTGGCCGGCGCGGCGAATACGGGATGCGCGGCGACCTCGCACGGCGGTTCGCCCGGAATTCCGGCGATCGTACCCGTAGCCATGCTGCGGGAAGCGGACGCGCTGAGCGGCGACCGCGGCCTCGGCGCACGCCTGCGCGGCCTGCCGCAAGAACGCGTGTGGATGCTGCGCGCGGCCGAATTGGAGTTCGATATCGACGATGAGGACGACCTGCGGATCGCCGTGGATCGCGGCCTGATCGACGCCTAGCTTTCGTGGGAGCGGCTTTAGCCGCGAGCTTTTTCCCTGAAATCGCCGCGATGCCGCGATTTTGGAGGAAAGAGCTCGCGGTTAAAGCCGCTCCTACAAAAAGCGGCTCAGCGGCCGATGGCGGCCCAGACGATCAGCGCCAGCGCGATCGCGCCGGCGACGTAGACCACCCGCCACGCCCAGCGCGCCGTGCGCCGCGCGCGGCGCACGATTTCGGTGGCGATGGCGTCGGCCTGTTCGATCAGCGGCGCGGCCTCGGCCTGCGCCTGCTCGTAAGTCGCGCCGTCGCGGTCGAAACAAGCGTGCGCGCTGCGCTGCAGATCGTCGTAGCGCGCGTACAGCTCCCGCTTGGGCCAACGCTGCAATCCTTGCGGCGTTTCGGGCGGCATCAAGCCGCCCGCAAGGCCGTGGTCACCGGCAGACGCGCGGCGCGCAGCGCCGGGAACAATCCGCCGACCAGGCCGATGCCCAGCGCCCATTTCAGGCCCGTCCACAGCAATTCCGGCGAGACCTTGAACTGGAACACCACCTGGCTGAAATTGCTGCCCAAGGTGCTGACGCTGTAGCCGTTGAAGATCAGCCAAGCGATCAGTCCGCCGAGGATCCCGCCGAGCAGGGCGAGCAGCATCGTCTCCAGCATCACCGCCAGCACCACCGGCACGCCGCGGAAGCCGATCGCGCGCATCGTCGCGATCTCGCGCGCGCGTCCGGCGACGGCCGCGTACATGGTGTTGAGCGCGCCGAACACCGCGCCGATCGCCATGATCGCGCCGATCACGGTGCCCAGTACGCTGATGATCTTGCTCAACTGGCCCGATTGCTTGGCGTAGTAGGTGGCCGTGGTTTCTACGTCGAGCTTCAGCCGCGGATCGCCGTCCACCGCCGCTTTCAGCTGCTTGAAGCCTTCCTTGCCTTCGGTCTTGGCGGTGATCGACTGGTACGAGCGCCGGTTGTAGGTCGACGACAGCGTCTCCGCATCGCCCCACAGTTCCGAATCGTGCGCGTCGCCGGATTCGAACATGCCGACCACGGTCCAATCTTGCGCGCCCAGGCGCAGCGACTTGCCCACTTCCAAGCCGCGGAACTGCGAAGCCGCGCCTTTGCCGACCACGATTTCGCGCAAACCGGCGCCGAATTTGCGGCCCTGCACGATCTTGACGTTGTCGCGCACCGCCCAGGCTTCCGGACCCACGCCGCGGAACTGGGCGTTGGCGTCGGTGCCGTCGGACATGCTCGGCAAGTTCACCACTTGCGACAGTTCGGCCGAGATCAGCGGCTTGCCGTCGGCGCCCTTCTTGATGCCGGGCAAGCTGGAGATCAGCGGCGCCTGGTCGCGGGTGATCACCGAGTTGGTCTCGGCTTGCGAGCCGCCGCGCAGGATGATCGCGGTGTCCTCGCTGCCGGTCTTGTCGAGCGTGGCCTTGAAGCCTTCGCCCATCGCCAGCATCGCCACCAGCACGCCGACCACGCCGGCGATGCCGACCACGATCACCGACGACGCGCCCCAGCGCTGCGGCAGGCTGGCGATGCCGATCTTGGCCGCGGCCAGCGACAAGCGGCCGCTGCGGGTGAGGAACAGCCACAAGCCCAGCGCCACGGCGATCGCCAGCACGGCGTACCAGGGCAGCATGACCCAGACCACCAGGCCGACGACGAGGGCGAGCACGGACAACGTATTTCCGATCCAAGGTTTCATCGCTGCATTCCCCTTATCGTCCGGCCAGCGCGTCGACGATCTTCAGCCGCTGCGCGCGCAAGGCGGGCAGCAGGCCGACGACGACGCCGATCGCGATCATCAGAACCAAACCGATCGCCCAAGTCTGGCCGGGCACGGTCGGCAGTTGGATCATGCCGCCGCTCGCCGCGCTGACGCCGGGCATGATCACCGCCGCCAAGCCCAGGCCGATCAAGCCGCCCAGCACCACCAGCAGCACCGATTCGACCAAAACCAGCACCAGCACCGTGCCGTCCTTGAAGCCGAGCGTCTTCAGCACGGCCAATTCCGGAATGCGCTCGCGCACCGCCTGCGCCATGGTGTTGCCGGTCAGCAGCAGCAGGGTGAAGAACACCGCCGCCATGATCGCGGTCACGATCAGGCCGATGTCGGCGAACTGCTTGGCGAAGGCCTGCTGGAACGCCGATTCGGTCTGGCTCTTGGTTTCGTGATCGGAGTTGGCCGACAGCGCGTCGATCGCCTTGGCCACGCGCGAAGCCTGGTTCGGATCGGCGATCTGCACCGTGTACCAGCTGACCTGGCTCTTGATGTAGTCGTTGGATTCGTCGAAGTACTTCCAGTTCATCATCAGCTGGTTTTCCGCGCCGATGTTCTTGCGGTCCTTCACCTTGAAGATCGCCTTCAGCTGCAGCGGCCAATCGTTGCTGCCGCCGCGCGGGAAGATCGTGGCCTGCAGCGGGATGGTGTCGCCGATCTTCCAGCCGTTCTTCTTGGCCAGCGATTCGCCGACGATGGCGCCGGTGCGGGTCTCCTGAAACGCCTTCAGCTGGTCCGGCGGCACGTCGTACTCGCCGTAGACGTCGAAGAAGTTCGGCGCGATCGAGAAGTTCGGGAAGAAATCCTTCGGATCGCGGTAGATGCCGCCGAACCACATCGCGTAGGTCACCTTGCGCACGCCGGGCACCTGCGCGATCTGCGCCTCCAGATTGACCGGCAGCGATTGGGTGATCGACAGCCGCGACGCCACGACCAGCCGGTTGACGCCTTCGACGGTGCCGCCGGAGTTGAACGCCACGCGCACCGAATCGAGCATCCCGTACAGCAGGAACGCCGCGACCACGGACAACAGGGTCAGCAGGGTCCGCGTCTTGCTGCGGAACAGCTGCGCCCAGATCAGGGATAGGTATTTCATGGCGGCCTCGTCTTAGTGGGCCAGCGCGGAGGATTCGACCAGTTCGCCCTTGTCCAGGTGAATGGTATGCGTCGCGTACTCCGCGGCCTTCGGATCGTGGGTGACCATGATGATGGTCTTGCCGTGTTCGCGGTTGAGCAGCTGCAGCAGCTGCAGGATCTCTTCCGCGGACTGGCGGTCCAAGTCGCCGGTCGGTTCGTCGCAGATCAGGAAGGTCGGATCGGAAACGATCGCGCGCGCGATCGCCACGCGCTGCTGCTGGCCGCCGGACAATTCGTTCGGGCGATGCGAGCCGCGATCGGCCAGGCCGACCAATTGCAGCGCGATCTCGGCGTTGCGCTTGCGCTGCGCGCCGCCGAGCTTGGTCAGCAGCAGCGGCAGCTCGACGTTCTTCTGCGCGGTCAGCATCGGCATCAGGTTGTAGAACTGGAACACGAAGCCGACGTGGTGGCTGCGCCAGTTCGAGAGCTGGCCCGCGCTCATCCGGTCGATGCGCTCGCCTTCGATCTCGATCTCGCCCGAAGTCGGCGTATCCAAACCGCCGATCAGGTTGAGCAGGGTGGTCTTGCCCGAGCCGGACGGACCCATCAGCGCGACGAAGTCGCCCTTGGGGATCTCCAGGTCCAGGCCGTGCAGCACGTCGATCTTCTCCGGGCCGCGCTGATAGGTCTTATGCAGGTTGCGGATCGAAACCAGGGATGCCATCGCCACGCTCCTCGTTGTTGGCCTTTCTTCGGCCGTCATTCCCGCGAAGGCGGGAATCCAGTGTCTTGCCCTTAACGCTCTTTAGCCGTCATTCCCGCCTTCGCGGGAATGACGGCTTAAAAAATCAGCGCTTATTGCGCTTCCTCATCCTTCTTCAACCGGATCTTGTCGCCGTCCTTCATCGCCGGCGGCGGATCCAATACCACGGTCTCGCCCGGCGACAGGCCGGAGACCACTTGCCGGTCGTCGCCCATCGCCCGGCCGAGCTTCACTTCGGCCTGCTCGACGGCGTCGCCCTTGTCGTTGACCACGAACGCGACGTCCTTACCATCGCGCTGGGCGATCGCAGCGGATGCGACGCGTACGCCTTGCGGCTGCTGCGCCGCGGCCGGCTTGGCCGATTCCAGGAAGCTGACCTTGACGCCCATGTCCGGAACGATGCGCGGATCCTTCTGCTTGATCGCGATGCGCACCTTGACCGTGGCCTTGCCGCGATCGGCGGCCGGGATGATCGCGATCACCTCGGCCGGGATCTTCCAATCGGGATAGGCGTTGAGCGTGGCTTCGACCGGCATCTTGGGCTGCACGCGGCCGATGTAGGCCTCGCCCACATCGACTTCCACTTCCAGCGAATCCATATCCACGATCGTGCCGATGCCGGTGCGGGTGAAACCGCCGCCGGCCGACAGCGGCGACACGATTTCGCCCGGCTGCGCGGCTTTGGCCGTCACCACGCCGGCGAACGGCGCGCGCACCACGGTGTTGTCGACGCCGATGTCGGCGATGCGCAGTCGGCCGGAAGCGACCTTCGCGTTGCGTTCGGCGGTCAGCAATTGCGCGCGCAGCGAATCGCGCTGGGCGATGGCCTGGTCGTACTGCGACTTCGACACGAGTTGCTGCCGCACCAGCGAAGACAGGCGCCGCGCGTTGGCTTCGGCTTCGATCAATTGCGCGCGCATCTGTTCTACGCCGCTGTGCGCGGCGGACAGCTGCGCGTTGGCGAGCGAACGTTCGGCGTCGGCGTCGATCGGGTCGAGCGTGGCCATCACTTGGCCTTCTTCGACGCGCTGGCCTTCTTCGATCAGCACTTCGCGCACCCGGCCGGTGATCTTGGCCGAAACCGTGGCGATGCGCCGCGCGACCACATAGCCGGTCGCATCCAGCACCGAAGCCGAACTGCCGCCGCTGCCGATCGCCACCGTCGTCGCGGTGCGCACTTCCACGCCTTTGTCGCGGCCGAAGAAGGCCCAGCCCGCGCCAGCGAGCAGCAACAGCGCGGCGACCACCGCGATCGCGATCCACAAGCCGCGCCGAGAGGTCGGCGGCGGCGGTGCGCTCTTGCGGTCGATGCGGAGTTCCTTCAGCAGGTCGGCGGAAGCGTTCATCGTTATCCGGACGGAATAAAAGGCGAAGTGTGACGGGATGCGGCCGTTGCCGCCACCGCGGGCGCCCCCAGGCGGCCTCTCGTGGACGGCAAGCCTACGCAGGTCGCCCGGCCCGGTCATCTGACGCCTGTCATGCGGAATGGCTGATGGCCGCGACTGCCGCCGCTCGCCGGCGAAGCCTAACTTGATGGCCAGTCCGGAAGGAGGGCGATCGATGGGCGGCCAAGAAGAAGTGCTCGCACGTTTGCGAGGGGCGCATAAGGCGTACGGCAAGGTCAAAGCGCTGGACGGCGTCGACCTGTCGCTGCGCGGCGGCGAATTGCTGGCCTTGCTGGGTCCGAACGGCGCCGGCAAGACCACGGCGATCGGCCTGCTGCTGGGTTTGATCCGCACCGATGCGGGCGAAGCCGAATTGTTCGGCCAGGACCCGCAGCGCATCCAGGCGCGGCGCGGCATCGGCGTGATGCTGCAGACCGCCACGCTGCCGCCCGCGTTGCGCGTCGGCGAATTGATCCGCTTGACCGCCAGCTACTATCCGCAGCCGCGCACGTTGCAGGAAAGCGCGGAGCTGGCCGGCGTGGCCGATCTGCTCGATCGCCCTTACGGCAAACTGTCCGGCGGCCAGCAAAGGCGCGTGCAATTCGCGCTGGCGCTGTGCGGACGGCCGCGGCTGCTGTTCCTGGACGAGCCCACCGTGGGTTTGGACATCCAAGCGCGGCAGAAGCTGTGGGCCGCGATCCGGCATCTGATCGCCGAAGGCAATGCGGTCGTGCTGACCACGCATTATTTGGAAGAGGCCGAAGCCCTGGCCGACCGCGTCTGCGTGATGGCGCGCGGCAAGATCATCAGCGAAGGCAGCGTCGACGAATTGCGCGCGAAAGTCTCGCTCAAGCGCGTGCGCTGCCTGACCCGCATCGACTTGGCGACCGCGCGCGCTTGGCCGGAAGTGGTCGAAGCGCGGATGGACGGCGAACGGCTGTGGCTGTCCAGCGACCGTGTCGAAGCGCTGCTGCGCCGCATGCTGGCCGTCGACGCCGAACTCACGGGGCTAGAAGTGCAGGCCGCCGGCCTGGCCGAAGCCTTCACCGAACTCACCCGCGACGCGGACGACACCGCGTCCGAACGACGCGAGGCCGCCTGATGGAAACGATCGCCTTGTCCGCCGCGCCGCCGCGCGCGCTGGCCCCCATGTCCAACGGGCGCGTGCTGCGCGCTTACCTGGAGGAAGCGCGCGCCGAGTGCCTGCGCTATCTGCGCAGCCCGAGCTTCATGCTGCCGACGCTGCTGTTCCCGCTGGTTTTCTACACCATGTTCGGCGTCGTCCTGGGCCAGCGCGGCAATCCCGACGCGCCGCGCTTCCTGCTGGCCGCGTACGGTACTTTCGGCGTGATGGCGCCGGGCCTGTTCGGTTTCGGCATGTCGCTGGCGCTGGAACGCGACAACGGCCTGTTGACCTTGAAGCGCGCGTTGCCGATGCCGCCGGCGGCGTATCTGCTGGGCAAGATGGCGATGGCGATGCTGGTGGCCGCCATCATCATCGTGCTGCTGCTCGCGCTGGCCGTATTCGCCGGCCATGTGCGATTGGAGCCGGCGCAGATAGCGCGCCTGTTCGTCGCCGACGTGCTCGGCGTGCTGCCGTTCTGCGCGATGGGCCTGCTGCTGGGCACGCTGGTCAAAGGCCATGGCGCGCCGGCGGTGGTCAACCTGCTGTACCTGCCGATGGCTTTCCTGTCCGGACTCTGGTTCCCGCTGTCGGTGCTGCCCAAGTTCCTGCAACAGCTGGCGCCGATGTGGCCGAGCTACCACTTGAACGCGCTGTCGCAGTCCGCGGTCGGTTTCGATACCGGCCCGGGTTGGCCGCATGCGTTGATCCTGCTCGGCTTCACCGCGGGCTTCCTGCTGCTGGCGGCGCGGCGCCTGCGCCGCTACGGCTGAAATGGCATGATCCGCCCACGCCTCGCCCGGAAACCCGCGTGATTCCCGCTTTCCTCGCCGCCTGGTTCAAGCCCGCGCCGGATTCGTCCGCGGCCGAGATCATGCGCCGGCAGAAATCGCCGTGGACCGACGGCGTGCATCTGCTGTGGACGGTGTGGGTGTTCATCACGCCCTTGTTCGGCAGCGGCTACACCTGGCGCTGGCTCGCGATCACCGCGGTGACGTATCCGGTCTTCGTCGCGTTGTACGCGAAGACTTTGCTGGCGCCGCGGCGCACTTCCTATCGCTACGCCTTGGGCATGGTGGCGCTGTGCCTGGTGCTGATGCCGGTCTATCCGGCGGGCATCAGCTATTTCGTGTTCGGCTGCGTGATGCTGCGCACTTTCCGCAACCGTTTCCTGTTCGGCTATCTGGTCCAGGTGGCGCTGCTCAACGCCGTGTTCCTAGCGGTGGCGACCTGGTCGGGTTATCCCTGGCAGGCCATGATCTGGGTGCCGGCGATGACCTTGATCATCGGCATCATCGTCAACGTCGAACGCGCCAACCTGGAAAAGGACGTCGCCCTGAAGCTGTCGCACGACGAAGTGCGGCGCCTCGCCGCGACGGCCGAGCGCGAGCGGATCGGGCGCGACCTGCACGATCTGCTCGGGCACACCCTGTCGCTGATCACGCTGAAGCTGGAACTGTCGCGCAAGCTGTTCGACCGCGATCCGGAGGCTTCGCGCCGCGAAGTGGAGGAAGCCGAGCGCGTCGCCCGCCATGCCCTGATGGAAGTGCGCAGCGCGGTCACCGGCATCCGCGCCACCGACCTGGCCGCCGAGCTCGCGTCCGCGCGGCTGATGCTGGAATCTTCGATGGTGCACCTGGAATACGAAACGCCGCCCGGTTTGCCGGCCGAGATCGAGCGCGGTTTGGCCTTGGTCGTGCGCGAAGCGGTCACCAACATCGCCCGCCACGCGCGCGCATCGCAGGCGCAGATCGCCTTCGCCTGCGAGGGCGGCGCGGTGCAATTGCGGATCGTCGACAACGGCGACGGCGGCATCGTCGCCGACGGCAACGGCCTGAGCGGCATGCGCGAACGCGTCGCGGCGCTGGGCGGCACGCTCAGCATCGATTCGCCGAAAGGCCAGGGCACGCGCCTGCTGGTGCGGGTGCCGGTGAAGCCGCCGCGTTCGTTGCCCGCGGTCGAAGGCGCGCCGCCGGCCGAGGCGGAAGCGCCCGCCGAAACGCCGCGGTTGCGCGCCGTATGACAACGAGGCGCGCTTGATCAGGATCCTGCTGGCCGAAGACCAGGCGATGGTGCGCGGCGCTTTGTCCGCGTTGCTCGGGTTGGAGAGCGACATCGAAGTGCTCGGCGCCGCCGCCGACGGCGAGAGCGCCTGGCGCGAACTGCAGCGCCTGAAGCCCGACGTGCTGATCACCGACATCGAGATGCCCGGCCTGACCGGGTTGGAACTGGCGCAGCGCATCCAGCGCCACGGTTTGCCGACCAAGGTGGTGATCGTCACCACGTTCGCCCGCGCCGGTTTCCTGCGCCGCGCGCTCGACGCCGGCGTGTCCGGCTATCTGCTGAAGGACGCGCCGGCGGAAGATTTGGCCGAAGCGCTGCGCAAGGTGCATCGCGGCGGCCGCGCGATCGACCCGCAGCTCGCGCTCGACGCTTGGAGCGACGCCGATCCGCTCAACGACCGCGAGCGCCAGATCCTGCGCTTGGCGGGCGAAGGGCAATCCGCCGCCGAAATCGCCGCGCAACTGCACCTCTCGCACGGCACCGTCCGCAACTACTTGTCCGAGGCGATCGGCAAGCTCGGCGTGGGCAATCGGATCGAGGCTTATCGGTTGGCGAGACAAAAAGGCTGGTTGTAGTCCGACGGCCCGTCGGAGCCAAATCAGTGACGCAAGACACGTTTTTTCCGGCTGCGACGCGCCTTCGCGGCGGGTCGGACGGCCGCGGCGCATAATCGGCCCATCCCGCCCTGTCGCGCAGCCTAATGAAAAGGGTCAAGGCCCGCACCCAGACCGGTTTATTGATCGCGGCGCTGATTTTTCTCGCCATCGGCGTCGGCGTCGTGCTCGGCGCCCAGCGCCTGATCAAGGATTCGGAGTGGGTGTCGCATACCAATGCGGTGATCGGCCAGCTGGACGAACTCGAGGCGGGCCTGCGGGATGCGGAGTCCGCGCAACGCGGCTATCTGTTGACCGGCGATGCGAATTATCTCGCCGACTACCGCAACGCGCGCGATCGCTTGCCGAGATCGTACGAACGGCTGTCGGAACTGATGGCCGACAATCGCCAACAGGCGGTGCGGGCCAAGATCCTGCAATCGCAGATCGAGTTGCGCGTAGCGCAAATGGGCGAGACGTTGGCGCGGTACGAAAGCGGCGGCCTAGCCGCTGCACAGTCCATGGTCGGCAAGGAGATCATGGATGTGTCGTCGGCGATCCGCAGGCAGAAAGCGCAGATGGTGGAGATCGAACGCGTCCTGCTCGTCGAACGGGCCGCTTCCACTCACCGCAGCGCGGCCACCTTGCGGACCATCGCCTTACTCGGCGTTCCTCTAGGCTTGGCGGTGATCGGCGCCGTTTACTGGCTGTTGGTCATGGAAGTGCGCCGCCGCGCTCAGGCGGAAACGGCCACCGCCGACGCCAACAAGCAGTTGCATACCGGCGTGGCCCGGCTCAAGCGCAATAGCGCCGACCTGCGGAGTCTGAGCCGTTACGGCAGCATGCTGCAAAGCTGCGTCGAGCCGGCCGAGGCGCTGCAGCTCACCTCGCGGATGCTGGCGACGCTGCTGCCCGGCATCGGCGGCACCATCTATCGAATGCGGAATTCGCAAGACCATGCCGAAGCCCTCGCGCATTGGGGCGAACATGCGGCTCGCGGCACCGATCTGGTGGCGCCGGAAGACTGCTGGGCCTTGCGCCGCGGCCAGGCGCATATCGTCGAAGTCGGCGGCCTGCATTGCGCCCACGTCGCCGGATCGGCGGCCGAAGCGGTCACCGCCTGCATCCCGCTCGCCGCCCAGGGCGTGCAATTGGGCTTCATCTATTTGTCCGATCGCGACGCCGGTTTCCTGTCGCGTATCGAGATCGTCGAAGCCGCCGCCGAACAGCTGTCGATGGCCTTGTCCAATCTGTATTTGCAGGAGCGGCTGCGCATGCAGTCGATCCGCGAGCCGCTGACCGGACTGTTCAACCGGCGCTATTTGGAAGAGGCCATGGCGCGCGAGCTGTCGCGCTGCGCGCGCCGGCAATTGCCTCTGTCGCTGCTGATCCTGGACCTGGACCGCTTCAAGGCCTTCAACGACGTCCACGGCCACGCCGGCGGCGACGCGCTGTTGTCCGCCTTCGGCAAGCTGCTGCAGGAAATGTCGCGCGGCGAAGACATCGCCTGCCGCTACGGCGGCGAGGAATTCACCCTGATCATGCCCGAGACCGAACCGGAAACGGCGACGCAGCGCGCCGAAGCGGTCCGCGACGCGGTCGAGAACATGCGCGTGCGGCATTTGGGCGCCGAGCTGCCGAAGGTGACGGTCTCGATCGGCGTCGCCGCTTTCCCCGGCGACGGCGATGCGCCGGAGGAATTGCTGCGTGCCGCCGACGAAGCGCTGTACCGGGCCAAGCGCAACGGCCGCAACCGCGTCGAGCGCGCGGAGCGAACGATCCGTGCCTGAGCTTCGCATCGATAGGACACCATCGCGCGCGGCGAATGGTTCCATGGCGCCGGTCCTGTCTATCCAACCGCGCCGGGCCTAGTTTTCCTTCATGACGAACCCCAACCGCGCCGCGCCCATCTCCGCTTCCGAGCGCTACGACTTAGTGGACGCCTTGCGCGGCTTCGCGCTTTGCGGCGTGCTGTTGGCGAATATGTCGGCTTTTTCCCTGTACGAATACCTTACCGAACAAGCGCAGGCGACGCTCTCGAGCGCGGCTTTCGACAAGGTCGCCGAGAACGCGCTGGCTTGGCTGCTGACGCACAAGGCCGTGACCGTGTTCTCGATCCTGTTCGGCTTCGGCTTCGCGATGCAGTTGGAGCGCGCCCAGGCGCGCGGCGGCGACGGCTTGCGCGTGTTCCTGCGCCGGATGGGCGTACTGCTCGCGCTGGGCGCGCTGCACACCGCGTTCTGGTGGGGCGACATCTTGCTGGTGTACGCCCTGGCCGGATTCGCCCTGGTGCCGATGCGCAAATGGCCGGATCGCTGGCTGGTCTGCGGCGGATTCTTCGTGGCGCTGGTCGCGACCGCCGCGGTGCGCGCCGGCTTCGTCGCGTATACGGGCGCTACGTCTCCGCCGCGCGCGGAAGTGATGGCGCAGGCTTACCGCGCGTTGTCCTCGCCGTCGTTGTCCGCCGCGTTCGAGGGCAATGCGGTGCTGCTGCGCTGGTGGCTCCCGTTCGGAGGCCTGATGCTGGTTTGCTTCGCGCTCGGCCGCATCATGCTGGGCTATTGGGCGGGCCGGCGCAGGTTGTTGCAGGATCCGGCGGCGCACCGGCCCTTGTTCAAGCGCATCCTCGCCTGGACCCTGCCGCTCGGCTTGCTGACGACCGCGCTGCAGTTTTGGCAGGCGCCGCTGCGCGATGCGCTGCCGGCATTGAAGCAGGGCTTCGGCGCGCATGTTTGGGTCGCCGCGGTTAGTTTCTCCGGTCCGCTGTTGCTGGGCATCGCCTTCGGCACGGTGTTCGTGCTGCTGTACCTGCGCCCGCGCTGGAAGCGCGCGCTGAGCCAATTCGCGCCGGTCGGCCGGATGGCGTTGAGCAATTATCTCACCCAGACCGTGGTGTGCAGCACACTGTTCTACGGGTACGGTCTCGGGCTCGGACCGGTTTACGGGACGCCGAGCTGGTTCGCGGTCTGGATAGTGTTGTTCGCCGCGCAGATGGCGTTCAGCCGCTGGTGGCTGGCGCGTTTCCGGTTCGGCCCGATGGAATGGCTGTGGCGCACGCTGACCTACGGCCGCGTGCAGCCGATGCGCATCCGCACGCCGGCGGCAAGCGCAACCGCCTCAGCCGACTGAAGCGCGGCGGCGCGTCGGTTTGGATGCGCCGGCCAGCGCGTCCCAGGCCGCCATCGCGCTGTCGACGATTCGGTGTAACGCCTTGCGGCTCGCGCCGCTGCGCGATTGGAACGACAGGCCTTGCAGCACGGTGCCGTAGAAGCCCGCGATCGCGGCCGTGTCCGCGTCCTTGCGCAAATCGCCGTCGGCGATGCCGCGCTTCAGGCGCGCCGCGAGCGCGGCTTGCGCGGCGTCGCGGCGCGAGGCGAGGAAATCGCGCACGTCTTCGTTGTCGGTCGAGGCCAGGTTCGCGGCGAGGATGATCATGCAGCCGCTGGGCGTGCGCGGATCGGCGTAGGCGTCGACGTTGCCGCGCAGCATCGCCTCCACCGCGCCGCGCGCGGTCGGCACGTCGGTCAGCGCGCGGCCCGACACGCCGCCTTCGCTGCGCTCGTACAAGTCCACCGCTTCGCGGAACAGCGCCTCCTTGCCACCGAAAGCCGCGTACAGGCTGGGCCGGTTGATGCCCATCGCCGCGGTCAGGGCTTCCATCGACGCGCCTTCGTAGCCGCGTTCCCAGAACACGATCATCGCCTGGCGCAGGGCCAGGTCCCGGTCGAAGCTGCGCGGACGTCCGCGTTCGGCCATGGAACGCTCCTTTCTGTACCGATATGAAAATAAGTCCTTGCCGCGGCCGGTTCAAGGGCCTATATTTCTGTACCGTTCGATACAAATTAGGTGCAGGCATGAATCTGGCAGGAAAAGCGGCATTGGTCACCGGCGGCAGCCGCGGCATCGGCGCGGCCATCGCGAAAGCCTTGGCGAAAGACGGCGCGGACGTGGCGATCACCTACGTCAGCGCCGAGGACAAGGCGCAAGCGGTGGTCGACGAGATCCGCGCGACCGGCCGGCGCGCGGTGGCGATCCGCGCCGACAGCGCGGACATGGCCGAAGTCGCCGCGTCCGTGGAACGCGCGGCCAGCGAATTCGGCCGGCTCGACATCCTGGTCAACAATGCCGGCATCGCGCAAATGGGGCCGCTGCAGGAAGTGAGCGTGGAGGATATGGACCGCACGCTGTCGATCCACGTCCGCGCTTCGTTCGTCGCCTCGCAAGCGGCCGCGCGGCACATGGGCGAGGGCGGGCGCATCGTCAACATCGGCAGTTGCCTGGCCGAGCGCGTGGCCGGACCCGAAATGACCCTCTACGCGATGAGCAAGGCCGCGTTGCTTGGCCTCAGTAAAGGCTTGGCCTTCGATCTGGGTCCGCGCGGCATCACCGCGAACGTGGTGCAACCCGGTCCGACCGATACCGACATGAATCCGGCCGACGGCGATCACGCCCAGGAGCAGCGCACCAAGCTCGCGCTCGGCCATTACGGCAGCGCGGACGACATCGCCGCGACCGTCGTGCATCTGGCCGGTCCCGGCGGACGCTTCATCACCGGCGCATCGATCGCGGTCGACGGCGGCTTCGCGGCATGACGTCCACGGGCGCCGGACATTGGCTGCTGGCGGTGGCGATCGGCGCCTTATTGCCGTTGGAGGCATTGATGAATGCGCGCCTGGGGCAGGCGACGCGCGGCCCCTTGTTCGCCGCATTCGTCACCTGCCTGGGCGGCGCTGCGGCGCTGGGCATGATGTTGATGATCGCGCGCCCGTCGTCGTCGCCGGCATTGCAGACAGCGCCGTTCTGGCTATGGTGCGCGGGCTTGTTGGGTGCGACGTATCTCGCCAGCGCGACGATGCTGGTGCCGCGATTGGGTGTCGCCGGACTCATTTGCCTGGTGGTGCTGGGCCAGATGCTGTCGTCGCTGCTGCTCGATCATTACGGCGTGCTGAACGCGCCGCGTCCAGCCGACGCGCTGCGCGCGGCCGGCGCGGCCTTGGTGGCCGGCGGTACTTTGCTGGTGGTGCAGCCTTGGCGCGCCGGACCTTGATCCACGCGTTTGTTTTGTAGAGCGGGGCTTGCCCCGCTGCTCTTGCGGTTGCTTTGTAGGAGCGGCTTTAGCCGCGAGCTCTTTCCACCAAATCGCGGCATTGCGTCGATTGAGAAAAAAGCTCGCGGCTAAAGCCGCTCCTACAAAAAGGCCAGGTCGCACCCGGGATGCAGCGTCGCATCGGATCGCAAACTCACGGGTGCGCTTCGCTTACCCGGGCTACGGAGGTGGTCGGAGCAGCATCGAGGCGCTATTACTTCAACAACGGCTCCAGCGCCGTCCACACATGATCGCGCAGCTTCGGCTGCGCCGCGGCGACCGGATGCAAGTTGTCGTTCTGGAACGAAGCGCGGTCGGCGGCGACCGGTTGCAGCAAGAACGGCAGCAGGGGGACGTCGAAAAGTTTGGCCAGGTCGGTGTAGGCGCGCTCGAAGCCATGCGCGTATTCCGGACCGTAGTTCGGGGGGATGCGCATCCCGACCAGCAGCACTTTCGCGCCCACTGATTCCGACGCGCCGATCATCCGCGCCAGATTGCGTTTCATGTCGCGCAGCGGCAAACCGCGCAGGCCGTCGTTCGCGCCCAGTTCGATCACCACCACCGCCGGCTTATGGCGCACCACCGCATCGACGATGCGCGCCGCGCCGCCGGCCGTGGTTTCGCCGCTGATGCTGGCGTTGACCACGCGCCAGCCCGGCCTGGTTTCGGCGATGCGCTCGGCGGTCAGCGACACCCAGCCGTCCGCGGCCGACAAACCGTAGCCGGCCGACAGCGAATCGCCCATCACCAATACGGTCTTGGCCGGCGCCTCGGCAGGCGCGCGCGCCGCTTGCGCCTGCGCCAGCGGGCCCCAAGCCAAGGCCAGCGCCAGCGCGGCCATACCTATGGCCCATTGCAGCGGGCCGCGCGAAGCCGCATATCGCCGATTATTAAGACCCATTAATCGCGTCTCCGGAAAATACCTGGGACTAAGCATAAGGACGATCATGGCCGATTCCAGACCGCAAGCTGAAGCCGTGCGAACGCAGGCGTTGAACGTGGCGGGATTGGGCAAGCGGGTGATGCTGCCCACCGGCGAATTGACGATCCTGGACGGGATCGGATTTTCGATCGCGCCGGGCGATACCGTCGCGATCGTCGGCGCTTCCGGTTCCGGCAAGAGCACGCTGCTGTCGCTGATGGCCGGTCTGGACGTGCCCAGCAGCGGTACCGTGACGCTCGACGGCCGGCCCTTGTCGGCGCTGGACGAAGACGGCCGCGCGCGCGTGCGCAGCGAGAAAGTCGGCTTCGTGTTCCAGAGTTTCCAGTTGCTGCCGTCGCTGACCGCGCTGGAGAACGTGATGCTGCCGCTGGAATTGCGCGGCGACGCGGATGCGGAGACGCCGGCGAAGGCGATCCTCGGCAAAGTCGGCTTGGGCGAACGCTTGGGCCACTATCCGCGCCAATTGTCCGGCGGCGAGCAGCAGCGCGTCGCCTTGGCGCGCGCGTTCGTGACGCAGCCGTCGCTGCTGTTCGCGGACGAGCCCACCGGCAATCTCGACACGCACACCGGCCAGGCGATCATCGAGCTGTTGTTCGATATGAACGCCGATGCCGGCACCACCCTGGTGCTGGTCACCCACGACGAACACCTCGCATCGCGTTGCGGCCGCATGCTGCGTTTGGACAGCGGCCGCCTGGTGGACGGATGAGCCGGCGCGGCGGCCTTTTTGGATTGGCTTGGCGGCAATTGCGCCGCGATCTGGCTGCGGGCGACATCCGCATCTTGTTGGCGGCATTGGTGCTGGCGGTGGTGGCGGTGACGTCGGTCGGCTTCATCACCGACCGCGCCGAGCGGGCCTTGGCGATCGAAGCCAATCGCTTGCTGGGCGGCGACGCGGTGGTGCGCGGCGACACGCCCATCGCCGGGCGCGTCGGCGAAGCGGCGGGCGCGTCCGGATTGCGCAATACGCGCACCGTCGAGTTCCAAAGCATGATCCGGGTCGGCAGCGGCGCCGCCGTCGATCTGCGCCTGGGCGATCTGCGCGCGCTAGGCGAAGGCTTTCCGCTGCGCGGCAGCTTCCGCATCGCCGACGCGCGGGGCGAACGCGATGCCGGCGCGATTCCGGCGCCGGGTACGCTATGGATGAGCCGCGCCGGCGCCGATACGTTGGGCGCGAAGGTCGGCGACGAGATCGGCATCGGCACGTCGAAATTGCGCCTGACCGCATTGGTGCTGCAGGAGCCGGATGCGGCGCTGGACTATTTCAACGTCGCGCCGAAAGTCTTCTTGAACCTCGCCGATCTGCCTGCGACCGGATTGGTGCAGGAAGGCAGCCGCATCCGCTATCGGCTGGTCGTCGCGGGCGAGGCGGGCGCGGTGCAATCCTTCGTCGACACGGCCCGAGCCAATCTCGCGCGCGGACAACGATTGGAAACGATCAGCGAGGCGCGTCCGGAGATCCGTTCCGCGCTGGATCGCGCCGGCCGTTTCCTCGGCTTGGCGGCGCTGGTGTCGGTCGTGCTCGCCGCGATCGCGGTGGCGATGGCCGCGCGGCGGCATAGCGAACGGCATTTGTCCGGCGCGGCGGTGATGCGCTGCCTCGGCGCCAGCCAGCGAACCCTGGTCGGCATCCACGTCGGCGAGATGATGCTGCTCGGCTTGATCGCCAGCAGCATCGGCGTGCTGATCGCGTTCGGCCTGCAATGGGCGGTCGGCGATTGGTTGGCGCGGACGATGAAACTGTCGATTCCGCCGGCGGGTGGGTTGCCGGCGTTGCAAGGCTACGGCGTCGGCATGACGGTATTGCTCGCGTTCGGCGCGCCGCCGGTGCTCGCGCTGCGCCGCGTGTCCGCGCTGCGCGTGCTGCGCCGCGACCTGGACGCGGTCGAGCCGAGCGCGTGGGCGGTGGCGATCGCCGGTTTCGCGGGATTGGCCGCGCTGCTGTGGTGGAAGGCCGGCTCGGCCGTATTGGGCGGCGCGATGCTGATCGGCATCGCCGCCACGCTGTCGGTGTTGGCGTTGTTGGCTTGGCTGCTGATCGTCGCGGTGCGGCGCTTGCGTTCGCGCATGCGCGGCAGCCTGCGCTACGGCCTGGCCAACGTCAGCCGCCGCGCCGGCACCAGCATCGCGCAGGTGTCGGCCTTGGGTTTGGGCTTGATGGCGCTGTTGCTGCTGACCTTCGTCCGCACCGACCTGCTCGACCGTTGGCAGTTGTCCCTGGCCGAGAACGCGCCGAACCGCTTCATCATCAACGTGCAGAGCGACCAGGTCGCGCCGGTGCGCGAATTCATCGCCGCGCAAGGCGTGCCGGCGCCGACGCTGGTGCCGATGGTGCGCGCGCGCCTGGTCGCGCTGAACGGCAAGCCGACCAGCGGCGCCGATTACGCGGCGCGCAGCGGCGATGCGGACCAGGACCGCGAATCGCAGCGCCGCGCCGACCGCGAATTCAATCTGTCGATGGCCGACGCGCTGCGCGACGACAACAAGGTGGTCGCCGGCAAGTTCTGGACGGGCAAGCCGGCCAAGCCGGAATTCTCGGTGGAAGAGCGCTACGCGCAGTCGCTGGGCTGGAAGGTCGGCGACCGCATCGCGTTCGACATCGCCGGACAGCGCTTGGAAGCGCCGATCACCAGTCTGCGCAGCGTGGAATGGGAAAGCTTCCGCCCCAACTTCTTCGTGCTCGCTTCGCCCGGCGCGCTGGACGGCTATCCGGCCAGCTACATCACCGCGGTCAACGTACCGCCGCAGCGGAACCGCTTCACCGCCGATCTGGTGCAGCGTTTCCCGAACCTGTCGGTGATCGACGTCGACGCCGTGCTCAAGCAGGTGCGCAGCACCGGCGACCAGGTGTCGAAAGTGGTGCAAGTGGTGTTCTGGTTCTCGCTGGCCGCCGGCGTGCTGGTGCTGCTGGCGGCGATCAGCGCCAGCCAGGACGAGCGTTTGCTGGAAGGCGGAGTGATGCGCGTGCTCGGCGGCAGCCGGCGCCAGTTGCGTTTGGCGCAAGCCTCGGAATTCGCGGCGATCGGCCTGTTGTCCGGATTGGTCGCCGCGATCGCGGCCTCGGTGCTGTCCGGGGTGGTCGCCGAACGCGTATTCGATCTGCCTTGGGAACCGAACTGGGCTTTGGCCGCGGCCGGCGGCGGCATCGGCATGCTGGCGGCGCTCGCCGCGGGCCTGTTCGCCACGCGGCGGATACTGGATGCGCCGCCGTCGGTGACCCTGCGCGAACTGAACTGAATCTGGGAGCGGCTGTAGGCTGGGTTGGCTTCACCAACCCAGCGCTCCGTCCAGCGAGGTCGCGATGCTGGGTTGGTCAAGCCAACCCAGCCTACGTCCGTTGTTCAACCCATCCGGCGCACGCCGAAGTAATAGGCCAGGTTGCCCAGGCCGGTGGCGCCGATCAGCAGGGCGAACACGCCCGGCGAGGGCTCGTCCCAGCCGAAGGCTTGCATCAGGCCCAGGCCGATGGCCAAGGCCACCATCACCACGCCCCAGCGTAGCGAGCTGTGCCGGCGGCGGATCTCTTCGCCTTCCAGGATCGAGCGCAGCAGGTCTTGCGAGCCGTTGGACTCGACCATCTTGCGGCGCACGTGGGCGTCGACGACGGCCTTGATGGCGTAGGTGATGCAGATGAACAGAACGATCGGTACGAGGATTCCAGGCAGGTCCATGGCGGTTTTCCGTGGCGGATGAGGGGCTACGGCGCAATAGATACGGCTCCCCGTGGGGCGGTTGCAGCGGGCCGGTTGCAACCGCGGGGCCGGTCGGCGTATCAGCGTATCCGTAATGAGCGAGCCCACCCACCCCGGCGACGAGGCCGGCGACGACCGCGCCCTGGTCGCCGCCGTGCTCGCCCGCGCGCCCGGGGCCTTCGAACGCCTGGTCCAGCAGTACCAGGGCCTGTGCTGGCACATCGTGCTGCGCATGGTGCGCAACCCGGAGGACGCGCGCGAGCTGTGCCAAGAGACTTTCCTGCGCGTCCACCAGTATTTGCACCAGTACCGGCACGACAGCGCGCTGAAATCCTGGATCGGGCAGGTGGCCTATTCGGTGGCCAAGCGGCACTTGGAACGCAAGCGCATCCCGCTGGTCGAAAACGACGACGACGAAGGCCGGTCGCTGGCCGAAACGGTCGGCGACGGCTTCGATTTGGAAGCCTCGGTGGGCGACGACCAGATCAATATCCGCCTGCACGCCGCCATCGCCGCGCTGCCGCCGCTGCAGCGCACCCTGCTGACCCTGTATCACTTGGAAGAAACCCCGATCGGCGAGATTTCACGCATCACCGGGCTCGCCGAAGGTACGATCAAAAGCCATCTGTTCCGCACCCGCAAGCAATTGCGCGAAACGCTGGAATCGAGGATCGGAGTCGCCGTATGAACGCACCGGACAACGACAAGCTGGACCAGGCCCTGGCCGACGAGCGCGAGTGGCTGGCGCAGGAGCAGGCGATGCGCGACGAGCGGATCGGCGCTTCCGCCGCCGGCGCCAGCGCCCCCGAAGCGCAATACCGCATCGTCGCGCGTGCGCTGCGCGAGCCGCCGGCGGCATCGCTGCCGCCGGATTTCGCCCGGCAAGTGGCGCGCATGGCCGAATCGCGGGCCGAGGCCGGCATCCAAATCGAACCGCTGGTGCTGCGCGCGCTCGGCGCGGTGCTGGGCGTTTCCGGCGTCGCTGCGCTGGCCTATTACGGCCGCGAAGCGGCCGCCGGCGTGGATCCGCGGATGCTGCAATGGAGTTTGGCGATCGGCGCTTGCGCGGCCATGACCTGGTCCTTGGATTGGGCGCGGCGGTGGATGCATCGCGACGAGCCGATGCGTCACGCCTAATCGCGGTCTCAGTCTTCGGCATCTCTTCCGCTCGGCTTTAGCCTCTCCCGCAAGCGGGAGAGGGGGAATATCCATCAGCGGGTAGAATCCGCCGCGCATGTCCATTGCCGACAACGATTACCCCCTGGAAACGCTATTCCTGCCGTTCGCGACGGGCGCATTGCCATGGCCTGCGCAAGGCGCCTTGTTCCTGCGCGCCCGCGACGGCTGGCCTCTGCATCGCCAAGCCTTGCCGGGATTGGCGTGCGCGCAAACGTTCAAACCCGAATACGACCGCCTGCAGCGTTCCGGTTTGACGATGGACGATGCGGCGGACGACGCCCGTTATCCGCTCGTGCTGGTCCTGCCGCCGCGCCAACGCGACGAAGCCCGCGCGCTGTTCGCGCAAGCCGTGGCGCGCCTGCGGCCGGGCGGCATCGTCGTCGCTTGCATGGCCAACGACGAAGGCGCGAAGTCGGGCGAAGCCGATTTGGCGAAGATCGCCGGACTTTTGCGCACGCTGTCGAAAAACAAATGCCGCGTGTTCTGGAGCGAACCGCTGGACGATCCGGCCGATGCCGAACTGGCCGCGCAATGGCGCGCGTCCGACGAACCCAGGCCGATTCTCGACGGCCGTTTCCTCAGCCGCCCCGGCGTGTTCGCCTGGGATCGCGTCGACACTGCTTCGGCCCTGCTCGCCGAACATCTGCCGAGCGATCTGGCCGGTGCCGGCGCCGATCTCGGCAGCGGCTACGGCTACTTGGCCGCCGAAATCCTCGCGCGCTGCGCAGGCGTTAAGGCGCTGAACCTGTACGAAGCCGAAAAACGCGCGCTGGAACTGTCGCGCGCGAACCTCGCGCCGTTCGCCGAACGCGCGACGCTCGGCTTCCATTGGCACGACGTCGCCGCGGGATTGCCGCAGCGCTACGACTTCATCGTCACCAATCCGCCGTTCCATGCGCAGGGCCGCGCCGATCGTCCGGACATCGGCCGGCGCTTCATCGCCGCGGCCGCACAAGCTCTGAAGCCGGGCGGCCGGCTGTGGCTGGTGGCCAATCGCCATCTGCCGTACGAAGCGGTGCTGGACGCGAATTTCGGCACGGCGCGCAGCGTCGCCCAGCGCGATGGTTTCAAAGTAGTGGAGGCGGCGAAGGCGCGATGAAACTGGTCAAGCTGATCGCCAACCTCGGCTACGGCAGCCGCAAGGACGTGGCCCTCATGTTCCGCGAAGGCCGGATCACCGACCCGCAAGGCGAGGTGCTGTACGCCGACGATCGGGTCGAACACGCGTCGATCCGGATCGACGGCGAGCCGCTGGATCCGCCGCCGGGTCTGGCGCTGATGCTGCACAAACCGGTCGGCTATACCTGCTCGACCAAAGATCCCGGCCGCATCGTCTATGACTTGCTGCCGCCCCGTTTCCGCGCGCGCTCGCCGCTGTTGTCCACCGTGGGCCGGCTCGACCGCGACACCAGCGGCCTGCTGCTGATGACCGACGACGGCGCGCTGCTGCACCGCATCGTCTCGCCGAAATCGCATCTGCCGAAAGTGTACGAGGCTGAATTGGCCGAAGACCTGCGCGGCGACGAGGCCGCGACGTTCGCCAGCGGCACGCTGATGCTGGAATCGGAAACCACGCCGCTGCGGCCTGCGACGCTGCAAGTGTTGGCGCCGAACCGCGCCAGGTTGATCTTGACCGAAGGCCGCTATCACCAGGTGCGCAGGATGTTCGCGGCTACCGGGAATCGCGTAGAGAAGCTGCATCGCGCTGCGATCGGCGGGTTGGGCTTGGATGAGTTGGCTGAGGGGCACTGGCGCGCGCTTAACGCTGCGGATCTGACGCGGTTGTGGATGGCGGAGCCTGCGGCGCTTTAGCTCGGCGCTGCGACTTGGCGCAAATCCCCCCTTCGGTTCCCCCTTTTGCAAAGGGGAGTTCCGGATTTCGGCGAGATCGCGCGATTCTGCTGTTTCCCTCCTTTGAAAAAGGAGGGTCGGGGAGGATTTGCGCCATGCTGCGCGGCGCGCGGCTCTAGCCGTTCATGCATGACCGCGGCACACGCCGAAACCTGCTTTAGAATCGAGCCGCAACAGCCGTTCGAAGGATTCCTTCCGTTGGCCCAGCCCGCCATCCACTCCGCCGACGCGTCGCGCCGACGATGAACGCGGTCCGTTACCGCTTCGGCGAATACAGCCTGGATCTGGCCAAGCGCGAACTGCAGCGCGACGGGCAACCGATCGTGCTGCCGGCGCGCGTGCTGGAATGCTTGGCCGCGCTGATCGAGCACCGCGACCGCGCGATGCACCGCGACGAGCTGGTGCGCGCCGTGTTCGGCCGCGCCGACGTGTCCGACGCGCAACTGGGCCAGATCGTGCTGCGCACGCGCCGGGTGATCGGCGACGATGGGCACGAGCAGCGTTATATCCGCACGGTGCCGCGTTACGGTTTCGCCTGGGTGGCGCCGGTGTCGGTGGACGATCCGGCGGCCGAGGAAGCGGCGCCCGCGGCCGCGCCCGCCGCGGATGCGGCCGACGATGTCCGCGATGCATGGGATGCGGATGCGGGTGCGTTGTCGGCCGCGCCGGAAAAACGCCGCTTCGGCTGGCTGGGTGCGCTCGCCGCGGCGGTCTTCGCCGCAGTGCTGATCGCCTTGCCGGTAGCGCGCATCGAAAAGCCGCGGCAGGCCCCGGCGCAAACGGCCGAACGCGCGTTCATGGTGCTGCCTATGGAAGCCGATGGCCCGGGCGACATCGCTTGGACGCGGCTGGGGCTGATGGATTTCGTCGCCGACCGCATGCGCAGGGCCGGTTTGCCGGTGCTGTCCAGCGAGGCCACGCTCGGCGTCATCGCCGACGGGGGTTCGGCGGCCGCGCCGGCGCGCACCGAAGCGCGCGTCAGCGGCCGCGCGCGATTCAGCGAGGGCCAGTGGCAAGTCGATCTCGCATCGGTCGATGCGCAGAACACCTCGCTGCACGGCCGCGCGAAGCACGCCGACCTGATCGGCGCGACGCGTTTGGCGACCGACCGTTTGCTCGCCGCGCTCGGCCACAGCCTGCCGGCCGGCGACCAAGACTCGCCCGCGCTGGCCGAACGCTTGCTGCGCGTGCAGTCGGCCTTGCTCGCCAACGAGCTCGACGCCGCGCGCCGCATCCTCAACGAAGCGCCGGAATTGCAGCGCGACCAGCCGCAGTTGCGCTACCGGCTGGCGCAAGTGGATTTCCGCGCCGGCGATTACAGCGGCGCCCTGGTCACCGTCGATCGGCTGATCGCCGAATCGAAGCCGGCGCAAGATCCGCTGTTCCATGCGCGCCTGCTCAACGCGCGCGGCGCCTTGCTGGTGCGGCTGGGCCGTTTCGGCGACGGCGGGCGCAGTTTCGACGAGGCGGCGACGCTGCTGCAAGGCACGCCGTACGCCGCCGAACTGGGGCAGGCGCTGACCGGGCGCGCGGTGACCCACTCGGCGCAAGGCCGCTTCGAACAGGCGCTCGCGGATTTGGGCCAGGCGCGCATCTACCAGGTGCGCGCCGGCGACGCGCTCGCGGTGGCGCGCGTGGACGCGAACCTGGGCGCGGTGGAAATGGACCGCGGCCGTCCCGCAGCCGCGCTCGGCTATTACCGCGCCTCGGGCCCGGTGTTCGAAAGCGTCGGCGCGATCAACGAACTGGCCGGCACGCGCTGGTCGCTGGTCGACGCGCAGCTGTCTTTGCTCGACAACAAGTCCGCGCTGGCGGAAAGCGAGCGCCTGTACGCCTTGCTGGCGCGCATCCGCGATCCGGCCGTGCGCGCCAAAGCCATCCTCAGCCGCAGCGAAGCGCTGATGGCGGTCGGCCGGATGCGCGAGGCGCGCGAACTGATGCTCAGGGAAGACGCCGCCGTGCCGATTCCGGCCGAGCCGCATCTGCGCGATTACCTGATGGTCGAACTGGCGCGCCGCAGCGGCGATCCGCGTTCCGCCGCGCTGCTGGCCGAACGCGCCCTGCGCGCGTGGCCGCCGGGCGATTACGGGCCGCTGCGCGAATGGACCCAATTGCGCTGGCTGCAGGCGGCCGCGGCGGCGGATTTGCCGCGGCCGGACGTCGGCCTGTCCGCGACCACGGCCGACAACTTGCCCGCGCTGCTGATCCGGGCGATGCAGCAGGGCGCGCACGGCGACCCGGCTTTGGCCGAACAGGAATTCGGCGCCGCCCTGGCCCTCGCCGAACGCGGCGGCGTTCCGGCGGAAATCGCCGAGGCGGTGTCGATCCAAGCCTCGTGGCTGCTCGACCAGCAACGCAACGAAGAAGCCGGCAGCCTGATCGGACGCGTGGCGCCGTGGGCGGCGCAGGATTTCGAGCTGGCCTTGCTGCAATTGCGCTTGTTCCAGCAATCGGGACAGGTCGCGCCGTGGCGAAATGCGTTGGCGCAAGCGCGCGGTTTGGCCGGCGAGCGCGCCGTACCGGCCCGTCTGGAACTCGCGCCGAGCGCGCAAACGCGCATGCAAGGTTCTGAAAAACAACAAGAAGCAGAGCTGTAGCGGAGTTGTAACGAACTGGGAGTGACGGCCGGCGAACGGCCGTGGAACGGTCGGCCGTCGCATCGATGGCCCGGGGAAGGCGCTGTCGATCGTCGCGCTTTGTTCCCCCGCAAACGCCACTTCCGGAGATCGATCAACCATGAACCGCACGCCGCTGTACGCCGCGTTGTTGTTGCTTTTGTCCGGCCCGGGCATCGCCTGGGCCCAGGCCGCCGAAGAAAACCCGCAAGCCGTTCCGGCTTGCCCGGACGCTTCGGCCGATGCGGCGGCTGCAGCCGCTTGCGAAAACGCCACGGATGCGGCGACACCCCAGGCTGCGGAAGGCACGCGCTACGTGCAGGTCGACGGCGCCGGCGACGGCAGCGACGATGCCCTCGCCAGCGGCGAGTACGCGATCGCCGCCGGCGCGAACAGCCGCTCCGAAGGCCACGGCGCGATCGCGGTCGGGCGCGAATCGCAAGCCGCCAGCTATAGCGCGATCGCGATCGGCACCCAAGCCGCGACCGCCGGCGAATACGCGTTGGCGATGGGCCACACCGCGAAAGCCGACGGCTTGAGCGACGTGGCGGTCGGCGCGGGCGCACAAGCGGCGGGCGGCTCCTCGGTCGCGATCGGCGGCCAGTACAGCACCTTCGTCGGCTGGGTGAAGACCAAGGCCGAGGGCTCGCACGCCGTCGCCGTCGGTTCCGGCGCGAACGCCGCCGGCAGCTTCGCCACCGCGATCGGACCCGATGCGCACGCATTGGGCGAGAACACGATGGCGTTGGGCGAAGCGGCCAGCGCGGACGGCTTCAACAGCATCGCTCTGGGCTTGATCTCCAAGGCCGACGGCGAATCGACGATGGCCTTGGGCGTGGCCAGCGAAGCGCACGGCCTGTTCAGCAACGCGGTCGGTTTCAACAGCTACGCCGACAGCGAAGGCGCATTGGCCGCGGGCGCCTACTCGACGGCGACCGCGATCGGCGCCAGCGCGATCGGTTCGGGCAGCGATGCCACCGCTTATTTCGCCACCGCGCTCGGCGGCAACAGCAAGGCCACGGCCGAACACAGCGTCGCGATCGGTTCGTATTCGCTGGCCGATCGCGCGAACACGGTTTCCGTCGGCGCCGCCGGCAACGAACGCCAAGTCGCCAACGTCGCCGCGGGCACCGAATCCACCGACGCGGTGAACGTCGCGCAATTGCAAGACGCGACGCGTTACGTCGCCGCCAACGGCAGCGCCGACAGCGACAACGCCGCGGCGGCCGACGGCGATTTCGCCACCGCCGTGGGCGAATCCGCCTACGCCGGCAACGCCGGCGCTAGCGCGATCGGCAGCGGCGCGTTCGCCTTGGGCGCCAACGCCACCGCCATCGGCCTCAACGCGGTCGCTTCGGGCGACGACAGCGCGGCGTTCGGCGATTTCAGCCAAGCCTCCGGCAACAGCAGCGTCGCGATCGGCGGCGAACTGCACCACGAATACATCGATCCGGAAACGAACGAACAGGTGGTGCTGAGCGGCAACACGTCCGCATCGGGCGTCGGCGCCATTGCGCTCGGCGCGGGCGCGCAGGCTTCCGGCGAACTCGGCACCGCGGTCGGCGCGCTGGCCTCGGCATCGGGGCAATGGTCCACCGCCGCCGGTTCGCGCGCGACCGCCGAAGGCGCCAGCAGCGTGGCGATCGGCGAGATGGCGAAAGCGACCGGCGATCAGAGCACCGCCGTGGGCGGCAGCCGTCCCGCGGGCGGACACTTCGGCCACATGCCCACCACCGCATCGGCCGAGCGCGCATCGGCGTTCGGATCGGCGGCGATGGCCACCGGCATCCAATCCACCGCGCTGGGTTGGGATTCGTTCGCCACCGAAACCAGCGCGACCGCGACCGGCGCCAGCGCCTTCGCCAACGCCACCTGGTCGACGGCGATGGGCAGCCAGTCCTTCGCCAACGCCAAGGGCGCCGTCGCGCTCGGTTTCTACGCGTTCGCGATGGAAGAAAACAGCGTCGCGCTCGGCGCCGGTTCTCTGGGCGATCGCGCCAACGCCGTTTCCGTCGGCGCCGGCCCCAATTGGGACGGTTTTCCGGAAACGCGCCAGATCACCCATGTCGCCGCCGGCACCGAAGCGAACGACGCGGTGAATCTGGCGCAATTGCAGGACGCGACCGAAGACGTGAAATACCTCGCCGCCAACGGCGACGCCGACAACGATCAAGGCGCGACCGCGGAAGGCGATTTCGCCACCGCGGTCGGCAGCGGCGCTTCGGCGCTCGACTTCGGCGCCACCGCGTTCGGCAGCGGCGCGTTCGCGCTGGGCGAGTACGCGACGGCGGGCGGCTTCAACAGCTTGGCGTCGGCGAAGTGGGCCACTGCCTACGGCGTCGGTTCGCAAGCGACCGGGCAAAGCGCGGTCGCGGTCGGCGGGCAGATGGTGGTGATCAACGGCACGACCTGGGAAGAGGAGATCTGGTCGACCGAAGCCTCGGGCCAGGAAAGCACCGCGATCGGCACCGCGGCGCGCGCCACCAGCTACGGCAGCACCGCGATCGGCGTCGTGTCGGAAGCGAGCGGCGAAACGTCCACCGCCATCGGCGCGGCCAGCACCGCGCGCGGTGATTGGAGCGTGGCCGTCGGCGGCGAATCGCGCGCCTACGGCGTGTTCAGCACGGCGCTAGGCAACCAGGCGCAGGCGCGCGGCGACCGCACCATCGCGATGGGCGGTTTGTCGGTGGCGCAAGGCAACGAAAGCCTCGCCTTCGGCGGCTTGTCGGCCACCGGCGGCGAACAAAGCGTGGCTTTGGGCTGGAACAGCATCGTGTTTCCGGGCGCGAACGGCAGTATGGCCTTGGGCGCCAACAGCGAAGTCGCGCCGGGCGTCGAGAATTCGGTCGCATTGGGCAACTTCTCGTTCGCCGACCGCGCCAATGCGGTGTCGGTCGGTTCGCCGGCGCGCGTGCACGACGGCCAGCTGCCGGTCGACGTGCCCGAAATCGATCGCCAGATCATCCACGTCGCCGCGGGCACCGAAGACACCGACGCGGTCAACCTGGCGCAGCTTAAGCAGGCGACGAGCGATACGAAATACCTCGCCGCGAACGGCGACGCCGACAACGATCAGGGCGCGTCGGCGGAAGGCGATTTCACTACCGCCGTAGGCTCGGCGGCTTCGGCGTTGGACTACGGCGCGACGGCGATGGGCAGCGGCGCGATGGCGCTGGGCGCGTACTCGACCGCTTCGGGCTTCAACAGCGTCGCGACCGGGCAATGGAGTTCGGCTTACGGCGTCGGCTCGCAGGCCACCGGCCAAAGCGCCACCGCGATCGGCGGGCAGATGGAAGTGTTCGATTGGGAGAGCCAGGAGTTCCAGACTTGGTCCACCATCGCCTCAGGCCAGGAAAGCACCGCGATCGGCGTCGCCGCCGTCGCCAGCGAATACGGCACCGTCGCGATAGGCGCGGTGGCGTCGGCCACCGGCGAAATGGCGATCGCGGTCGGTCCGACGGCGCGGGCCAGCGCCTACAAGAGCCTGGCGATGGGCGTGCAGGCGCATTCGGACGGCGATCGCAGCGTGGCGATCGGCGCGGGCGCCACGGCCATGGGCGACCGCAGCGTGGTGCTCGGTTCGGACGCGGTCGCTTACGACGAAGCCAACACCGTCGTCGGCCAGTTCGCCGGTTCCGCCGGGCTGGACAGCAGCGCGTTCGGCCGCCAGGCGAAGGCCCGCGTGCGCGGCAGCACCGCGCTCGGCGCGCAAACCGACGTGCTGGCGGAGAACGCGGTCGCATTGGGCGCCTACTCCATCGCCGACCGCGCCAATACGATTTCGGTCGGCAGCGCGTACGAAAACATCGATAGCGACTTCAACACCATCGCGCCGTTCCAGCGCCAGATCACCAATGTCGCGGCCGGCACCGAAGAGTTCGACGCGGTGAACGTGGGCCAGCTGGAAGCGGCGACCGGCGCCATGAAATACGTCGCCGCGCGCGGCGACGACGCCAACGACCAAGGCGCGGCCATCGATGGCGATTACGCCACCGCGGTCGGCAGCGGCGCGTCCGCGCTCGCGGCGGGCGCCAGCGCAATGGGCAGCGGCGCGATGGCCCTGGACGAACGCGCGACGGCGATCGGCTTCAACGCGACCGCTTCGGGCTGGCAAAGCGCGGCTTTGGGTTCGTCGGCGCAGGCCACCGGATCGGGCAGCGTCGCGATCGGCGGGCAGTTGCTGGTTTTCGATTGGGAATCGCAGAGCGAAATCCTGATGTCCACCCAGGCCAGCGGCCAACAATCCACCGCCGTGGGTTCCGCCGCTCGCGCCACCGATGTGGGTACCACCGCGGTCGGCGTATTGGCCAACGCCGCCGCGCAGGAAGCAGTAGCCGTGGGCGCCAATGCCACCAGCACCGGCTTGGGCAGCATCGCGATCGGCTCGGGTGCCAATTCCCGGGGCGCGAACGGCGCCAGCATCGCCATCGGTTACCGCGCCACGGCGATCGGCGAAATGGGCGTCGCGGTGGGCGGCGCTTCCTTCGTCAACCAACGCGGCGGCCTGGCCTTCGGCAATGCGGCGCAATCCGTCGGCTTCGACGGCAGCGCCGTGGGTACTCGCAGCATGGCTATCGGCAAGGCCAGCACGACCATTGGCGCGAACGCTCGCGCCATGGCCGACGGATCGGTCGCGCTAGGCGCTTATTCGTACGCCGACCGCGCCAATACGATTTCGGTCGGCAGCGCCGTGCCGATGCAGGACAGCAACGCGAACACCGTCCAGCCGTTCCAGCGCCAGATCACCAACGTCGCTGCGGGCACGCAGGCCTACGATGCGGTGAACTTCGCTCAGCTGCAGGAAGTGGCGGACCAGATCGGCGAAGGCAGCCCCTACTTCAAGGCCGAGGGACTCGGCGGCGACGACGCGCAAACCACCGGCAAATACGCGGTCGCGGCCGGCGCGCGCAGCGTCGCGCACGGCATCGGCACCACCGCGCTCGGCGGCAGCGCCGTCGCCGACGGCCAGTACGCCACCGCGGCCGGTTTCGGCGCCAATGCGATGGAGGACAACACCGCCGCGTTCGGCGCCGGCAGTCGCGCTTCGGCTGCGGGCGCGAGCGCGATCGGCGATTCGTCGCGCGCTTCGGCCGCCGACAGCACCGCGCTAGGTTCGGGCAGCTACGCCCGCGCCGCGAACAGCGTCGCGCTCGGCGCGGGCTCGGTCGCCGATCGCGCCAACACGGTATCGGTCGGCACCGCCGGCGGCGCCCGCCAGATCGTCAACGTCGCCGCCGGCACCGCGGACACCGACGCGGTGAACGTCAAGCAATTGCGCGACGCCGGCCTGGTGGGCGACGACGGTTCCACCTTGCGCGCGATCAGTTACGACGATGCCGAACGCGACAGCGTCACCTTCGCCGGCGAAGGCGCGACCTTGCGCAACGTCAAAGCCGGCGCGGTCGCGGCCGACAGCATGGAAGGCATCAACGGCAGCCAGTTGTACGCCGCGCAGCGCGGCGTCGCCGATCTGTTCGGCGGCGGCGCGTCGGTGACGCCGTCCGGCGCGCTGATCGCGCCGAGCTACAACATCCAGGGCAGCGCCTACGGCAACATCGGCGACGCGCTCGCCGCGCTCGACCGCAACTGGACCGCGCTCGACAACCGCGTCGGCGCCCTCGAAGCCAATCCCGGCACTAATCCGGGCAACGGTGGCGGCACCAACGGCCGCGTCGCGGTCGACGGCGCCGCCGACGGCAGCGACAACGCCAGCGTCGGCGCCGGCAGCCGCGCGGTCGCGATCGGCAGCAACGCCAGCGCGGCGGGCCCGGGCGACACCGCGATCGGCGCCAACGCGAAAGTGCACGCCGACGCCAGCACCGCGGTCGGCGCGAACAGCACGATCGCCGCGGGCGCGACGCAAGCCGTGGCGATGGGCGAGGGCAGCAGCGTGCAAGCCGCGTCCGGCACGGCGCTGGGCCAAGGTTCGCGCGTCGCCGCCGGCGCCACCGGCGCGGTCGCTTTGGGCCAGGGCTCGGTCGCCGATCGCGCCAACACGGTATCGGTCGGTTCGGTCGGGCACGAGCGGCAGGTGGCGAACGTCGCCGACGGCACGCAGGACACCGACGCCGCCAACGTGCGCCAAGTCAACGCCGGCGATGCAAAGACGCTGAACCAGTCCAAGGCCTACACCGACGCCCGCTTCCAGGAAGCGATGGCGGCGCCGATGGCCGCGGTCGACGACCTGCGCGACATGGTCGGCAAGCGCTTCGACGAGCAGGGCCGCCGCATCGACCAGATGGGCGCGATGAACGCCGCGATGGTGCAGATGGCGACCAGCGCCGCCGGCGTGCGCAACGCCAATCGCCTCGGCATCGGCGCCGGCTTCTCCGGCGGCGCGCAGGCCTTGTCGATCGGCTACCAGCGCGCCTTCAGCGACAGCGCCACGCTGACCATCGGCGGCGCCTTCAGCGAAGACGAAAGCTCGGCCGGCGTCGGCGTCGGCTTCGGTTGGTGATCCACGGGCGGCGCTCTCGCACGCGCCGCACCCCTTTGGGCCACGGACGGCCCGTCTTTTTCGAATCCCGTATGGACGCGCCCGCGTCCGCAGACCCCGCGTCATCGCGCCAATTGGAGAGAACCATGCAACAGCGATCCCGCACCACTTTCTGCTTGCTCGCCGCCGCCGTCGCCGTCGCGATGGCCGCATCGCCGATCATGGCCGGCCAACGCGCGCCGTTGCGCGCGGTCACGCAGCCCGCGTCGACCGCGCAGGACGGCCGCGTCGACCGCCTCATCGTCCGCTACCGCAGCGGCACCGCCTTGCGCGCCGACAAGACCCGCGCCGCCGCCGCCGTGCGCAATGCGGCGACGCGTTCGGGCCTCGCCGCTACCGACGCGCGTTACGTGCGCAGCACCGCCACCGGCGCCGATGTGGTGAAGCTGTCGCGCCCGCTGGATCGCGCCAGCGCCGCGGCCCTGATGCGCACCTTGCGCGCCGATCCGAACATCGCCCACGTCGAGCCCGACGTGCGCATGACCCACACCGGCGCCGCGTTCGCGAAAGCCCCTGTCGCCGCGCGCGCCGGCGCGACCCCGAACCTGACCCCGAACGATCCCTACTTCGGGCAGTACCAGTGGCACCTGCACCACGCCACCGGCGGCATCCGCGCGCCGAGCGCATGGAACTCGGCCACCGGCGAAGGCGTCGTCGTCGCGGTGATCGACACCGGCATCGTCCAGCACGACGACATCGACGCCAACGTGCTCGAAGGCTACGACTTCATCACCGACGCCTTCGTCTCGCGCCGCGAAACCGACGAACGCGTTCCCGGCGCGCACGACTACGGCGATTGGAACGACGACCCGAACCAATGCCCGGTATCGCCCAGCAGCTTCCACGGCACCCACACCGCCGGCACCGTCGCCGAGCTGACCAACAACGGCCTGGGCATGGCCGGCGTGGCGCACAACGCCAAGGTGCTGCCGGTGCGCGTGCTCGGCCGCTGCGGCGGTTACATGTCCGACATCGCCGACGCGTTGGTCTGGGCTTCGGGCGGCGAAGTGGCCGGCGTGCCGGCCAACGAGAACCCGGCCGAAGTGATCAACATGAGCCTCGGCGGCTCCGGCGCTTGCACCGCGGGCTCGGAATTCCAGACCGCGGTCGATGCCGCGGTCGCCAACGGCAGCACGGTGGTGGTCGCGGCCGGCAACTACAACACCAACCTGTCGCAGTTCACGCCGGCCAGCTGCGCGGGCGTGATCGCGGTCGGCGCGACGCGCATCACCGGCGGCAAGTCCAGCTTCTCCAATTACGGCGCGCTGGTGGATCTCTCGGCGCCCGGCGGCGACAGCGTGGACGGCAACCCGAATGGCTACGTCTGGCAGAACATCAACGACAGCGAGACTTCGCCGGAAAACGGTCAGCAGAATTACGGCGGCATGGCCGGCACGTCGATGTCGGCGCCGCACGTGGCCGGCGTGGTCGCGATGCTGCAGAGCGTGGCGCAGGCCCCGCTGACGCCGGCCGAAGTGGAAACGCTGCTGAAGAACACCGCGCGCGCGTTCCCGGTGAACATCCCGAGCGGCACGCCGATGGGCGTAGGCATCCTGGACGCCGAAGCCGCACTGGCCGGCCTGGTGCCGCCTTGCCAGGGCCCGGATTGCGAGCCGGACGCGACGCCGATCGTCAACCGTTCGCCGGTGCCGGGTTTGATGGGCAACGCCGGCGACGAGCAGCTGTATTCGCTCGACGTTCCGGCCGGCGCCACCAATCTGAACTTCCTCACCTACGGCGGTTCGGGCGACGTGACGGTGGTGGTGAGCTTCAACAAGGAACCCACCGCGACCGAATACGATTTGCGTTCGTCGCGTCCGGGCAACAACGAAACGATCCGCATCGCCGCGCCCAAGATCGGCACCTATTACATCAAGCTGATCGGCGTGGCGAAGTTCGCCAACGTGACTCTGGAAGCGCGGCACAACTGAGCCGCTTCTCTGGAGGGCCGCGATGCGGCCCTTCAGTTTTTCGGAATGTAGCCCGGGTGAGCGAAGCGCACCCGGGATCGAGTCGCTGCGTACTTCCCGGGTGCGCTTCGCTTACCCGGGCTACGGTTTCCCGGCTTGCAACGCGGCCCGCGCGTCGTCGCATTCCTCGCACATCCCCGGTGCGTGCAAGAACGCGGTCTCATCCTCGCGCAACCGCGGCAACGCCGCATCGACCACGTCGCGCGAACGCATCAACCGCGCCTCGCCGTACCCGACTTGCCCGCGCCGCTGCTTGCCTTCCGCATCGAGCCAAGCGTCGAGCAGGGCGAATCCCTGGCAGCAGTGGTCCAGCTCCCGGTATTCGAACCTCTCCGGCTTGCCGTCGCGCAACACGGTCAAATGCTTGGGCCGCAGATAGCGCGCCCCGGCCATGTTCTCGGCCAGGTGCACCGTCGTGTTCGCATCGTGTCCGACGCCCAGCAGCAACACGTGCCCATCCATTTCGTAGACGCGCCCGACCGGACTGTCCAAGCCGTGCGGCACGTCCAGCGGATGCGCGGCGACGATCTCCGCCGCCCGCGGCCCGATCGCCGCGAACGCGTGCGGATTGTCGCTGCGCAGGACGCCCGGCATCCGCCAGAACGTGTCGGCGACGATGCCCATGTTTTCGAGGCAGGGCGTGCGTGCGGCGTCGAACGGAATTTCGTCGTCGTCGGACATGCTGGGCATGACCAGCGTGCCGTGCGGACCTACTGCGGCGAGCAAGGCGTCGATCAATCCGCTCGGGCCGCCGTCGATCGGTCCGAGTTTCGAAAAAGCGGTATGCACGAGCAATATGCCGCCCGCTTTCACGCCCAGAGCCGAAAGCTGTCTGGCCGCATCGCTTCGCGCCGCCGGTTCGGTCTCGGTCATCGATGCCGGTTCCGAGCGATCTCAGCCGCCGCCCGCATAGGTGTCCAGGAACTTGCCGACGAAGTTCCCTTCTTCGGAGCCGTCCGCATGGGTGATCAGCCAATCCATGACGTCCGATTCCGGAAAGGCATAGTCGTCGCCATGGCGAAAGCCTTGCACGCGTTCGATATCGTTCCAGATCCTGCCCGATACTCTGCCGTCGGCGATATCGCGAACGGCGATGAAGACCTGCTCGAACGCGCCCGACGAGTCGTAGAGGCGCGTGGTGACGAAGAAAGACTGTCCGACAGGGAGGCCGGCTGTAAATTTCGCCTTCGCGGCAGGATAAGTCCGCTTGGCTTGGGCGATATAGGGCGCTATCGCGGCTTCGAACTTCTTCATCTCCTCCGCAGCGACTTGCGAAGGCTGATCCGGAGGCGCGTTGGGCGAGAATTGAGGTTGCTGGGCAACGGCCGGAAAAGAAAGCGAGATAAGCAGTAGAACGAATAACCGGCGCATGCCCGTCTCCTGGCTCGGCGTTTGGTTGCGACTATGTCCCGCTCGGACATATCGTCCGTCCGAGCTCGGGGCGCGTCAACACGCGACGGATCCGCTCGGCGGCGTCGCGCCGTTATTGGTCCGGGAGTATTTCAATGCTCATGCCCCGGCCATGGGCTCGCCTCGGACAGATTGCAGATGGCGCCCTGGTAGGCGCCGAGGTGCCCGCGGTTCGATCGGGTGAATATGCCGCTGACCAACAGATATCCTGCTGTCGTCGGGATGTCGCCGCCCGACTCGATCCAAATGCCGTTGCCCCAGACGTCGTTCTCGTAGTCGGACTTGTTGAGATAGAGCGCGCTTTGTTCGAACCCGGAGCGGTAGTAGCCGATGACGCGGACGGCCTTGCCTTCGTATTTTTCCGGGTTCGCCAGCAAAGCGATCAGCGAGATGTCTTCAGGATCCTCGACGGCGGTGGCGCAGACCTTGGCCCAAGGAAGTTCGAGCCGAGCGACTTGCTCCGACGTGAGCGTCCGGGTTTCGACCTGCGCCGACGCGAGCGCCGGAAAGAGAAACAACGATGCGACGATGGGGTTCATAGAGGCGGCGAGTTCGGACGAGGCGCCGCTACTTTAGCCCCGCCGAGGGCGGTTAGCAGATTCAGTCGATTCGATGATTCGGCCGAACTTCAGTGGTCCTTGCCGAAGGCCTCGCCCTCCAGAACGCGTCGCCATCCTTCGTGCCCCAGCGAGCGCAAGGTCTCGATGTTGCGCTCGACGATGACATCCGGATCCGGAAACGCCGCCACCGCCCGCGCCACGCTGTCTTCGCGCAGCAAGTGCAAAGTCGGGTACGGCGAACGGTTCGTGAAGTTGGCGATGTCGTCCGGTTCGCTACCGGCGAATTGATAGTTGGGATGGAAACTGGCGACTTGCATTACGCCTTCCAAATCCATCGATTCGACCAGGCCGTCGGCCAAGTCGAGGAAATCGTTGTAGTCCAGGAAATCGGTCAGCACCTGCGGATGCACGATCAGTGTGGTGTCGACCTCTTCCGCCGGAGTGTCGCGCAGCCGCGCCAATTCTTCGCCGAGTTCTTCCAGCAGGGCTTCCGACGTAGTCGCTTCGCTCAATACGTAGCGCACCTGCTTCTTGGCGAGGACCGCCTTCGCGAACGGACACAAGTTGAGCCCGATCACCGCCCGCTGCAGCCAACGTTCGGTCGCGGCGATCGGGTCCTGCGGCTCGGCGGACATCGCTCGCGCGCCGCGATCAGTCGCGGAAATTGTTGAATTGCAGCGGCAGGCCGAATTCGCCGCCGCGCAGCACCGCCATCGCCGCCTGCAGATCGTCGCGTTTCTTGCCCATCACCCGCAGCTTGTCGCCGTTGATCTGGGTGTCGACCTTGATCTTGGCGTCCTTGACCGCGTTGGCGATCTTCTTCGCCAGTTCGCGCTCGATGCCCTGCTTCACCACGATCCGCTGGCGCGCGCCGGCGACATTGGTCAGCACATCGCCGAATTCCAGGCAGCGCACGTCGATCTTGCGCGCGATCAGCCGCGCGCGGAGGATGTCGGTCATCTGCTTGAGCTGGAATTCGCTGGGCGCCGACAGCGCCACCGCGCCGTCCTCGAGCACGAACGAAGCTTGCACGTTCTGGAAATCGAAGCGCGTGGCCAGCTCCTTGTTCGCCTGGTCGACCGCATTGGCCAACTCGTGCGAGGAGACTTCCGAAACGATGTCGAACGAAGGCATGGCGGAGGCGTTGCGGCAGGGCGCGCGATTATGCCAGGGCCTGCGGGGGCGCCTCAAACCGGCGCGCATAGCCGCGTTCGTCGGCCACGCGCAGCACCTCTTCGTCGCTCAGGTCGGGCGCGCCGTAGATCGCATAAACCGGCTGATCGCCTTGCTTGCCGATCGCATGCAGGCGATAGCGGGATTGGCCGCCGCCGGTGTTCGGCGGGTAGTGCACCGGCGGCTCCTTGCCGTCCAGGTCCAGTTCGCTGTTGTCCACCGTGCCGCCGACGAAAAGCGCTCGGATCATGTAGGGGCTCCTGAGGGGGTTCGCGACCGATGATGCCGTCTGCGACGTTCGCTGACGATGAAACCGGCGTTTCTTTCGTGGAACGCTGGGCTTGCATCGATGACGCCTGCTGACACGACGGTGTCAGGCGGCCGCAAGCAACCTGTCCTCGATAACCTTGGGCATACTCCGCCGATGACCGCATCGCTACCCGCCCGCGCCATGCTGTACATGCTGGTCGCCGTCGCGCTGTTCGCGCTGATGGACGCTGGCCTGAAGCTGCTGTCGCCGCACTATCCGGCGCTGCAAGTGGCCATGCTGCGCGGCGCTTCCGCGCTGCCGTTGGTGCTGGCCTGGGCTTTGCTCGGCGCCGCTGCGGGCAGCCTGGTGCGCGTGCATTGGCCGCTGCACCTGCTGCGCGGCGCGCTGGGCATCGCGATGATGTTCGGTTTCGTCTACGGCCTGCGTACGCTGCCGCTATCCACCGCATACGCGATCACCTTCGTGTCGCCGCTGCTGGTCACCGCGATGGCGGGGCCGTTGCTGGGCGAAAAAATCGGGCCGCGGCGTTGGATCGCGATCGCGATCGGGCTGGTCGGCGTGCTGGTGGTGCTGCGTCCGACCGGCGCCGGCATGCTGACCCTGGGCGGATTGGCGGTGCTGCTGGCGACGCTCTGCTGGGCCGCGTCGGCGATCACCGTGCGCTTGCTCGCCCAGCGCGACAGCACCCAGGCGATGGTGCTGTGGTTCATGGCGATCTTGGCGCTGGGCGCGGGCGCGTTGTCGTTCCACGAATGGCGCCCGATCCGCACCGAACACATCTGGGTGATCGCCGGCATCGGCGTCACCGGCACCTTGGCGCAGATCGCATTGACCGAGGCTTTCCGCCGCGGCGAGGCGTCGCTGATCGCGCCGCTCGAATACACCGCGCTGGTGTGGGGCGTAATGCTCGATGTGGCGCTGTGGGGCGTGCTGCCCGATGGGGTAACCTGGTTCGGCGCGGCGATCATCGTCGCCAGCGGCCTGTACCTGCTGCGGCGCGAGAAAGCGCAGGCGGTCGCGGTACCGCCGCCGTGACCTAACGCAACCGGCCCGGCGCTCGCGCACCGGGCCGGCAAGGTTCGCGTATGCGGAACGGTCAGTGGCCGCCGGGCGTGCCGTTGCCCGCCGAGGAACCGCCGAGGATTTCCTTCCAGCTCACTTCCTGGCCCTTGCGATGGCCTTTTTCGGTCAATTTGAGTCCGGTCGGATCGATCGTCAGGGTGTAGGCCTTGTCGTCGATCTCGATTTCGCGCCTCAGCGATTTTTCCAGTTTGGTGGCCATCGGCTGTTCTCCTCGATTGAAAATGCCCTGCCACTGTTCGGATTCGGCATTCAGATGGCGTGAAGACGAGCCCCGTTGCGCCGCGCCATGACGGCTTAACCTGGCCCGGGTAGGCTCGGCGCACCGCCTGAACGCAGACCGCCGATGCCGCGCAGCGACGCCGTTTCCGTAACCGATTACCTGGCCTCGCTGCCGCCAGAACGGCGCGCCGTGGTGGCCAAGGTGCGCGATCTGGTCAATGCGAACCTGCCGGCCGGATACGCCGAGACGATGGCCTTCGGCATGATCGGCTGGGGCGTCCCGTTGTCGCGCTATCCGGACACCTACAACCGGCAGCCGCTGGGCTACGTCGCGCTCGCGGCGCAGAAGAACGGCTATTCGCTGTACCTGATGGGCGTGTACGCGATCGCCGAACAGGAGCGCCGATTGCGCACGGCCGCCGCAGCCGCCGGCAAGAAACTGGACATGGGCAAGAGCTGCCTGCGCTTCAAGAAGCCGGAGGATCTGCCGTTGGAAGCGATCGGCGAATTGATCGCCGACGTCGGCGTGGACGACTACATCGCCGTGTACGAAGCCAGCCGCAAACGGTAGCCCGCAAACGAAGACGGGCCCCGAGGGGCCCGTCGTTTTTCGCTATCGTGGCGGGAAACCGCGGATCAGAACCGCGCACCGATGCCGACGCCGACCACCCACGGATCCAGCTTGGCTTCGCCGATCTTGGCGCCGCCGGCCTTGAGGTCCGAATCCCCCTTCATGTAGCGGGCGTCGGCGCGGGTGAACCAGCGTTCGTTGATGTTGAAGTCGGCGCCGGCGGTGGCGATCGCACCCTTCGGCGTGGTCATGCCGACGTGCTGGCCGCCGATCTTTTCGTCGCTGACGTTCGACTCGTAATAGCCCAAGCCGACGTACGGACGGATCGCCTGGCCGGGCTGGCCGAAGTGGTACTGGCCGCTCACCGCGACCGGTTGCTGCTTGATCGTGCCGACGTTGGCGCCGTTCGACCGCACGCGCTGCTCGGACTTGTCGGCCGCGCCCCACAACTCGACCGCGAAATTGTCGGTGGCGTACCAGGTGCCGCTCAAAGTCGGCATGCCGCCGCCGTCGAAACCGTTCTTGCCCGGCGTATTTTCGAACGCATCGGACTTCGGCTTCATGTGCGCATAACCGCCGACGACGGCGAAGCGCTTGCTGGCGGCATCGGAAGACGCGTCCTGGGCGAAGGCCGCGGGCGCGATGGCCAACGAAGCGGCGAGAGCGAGGCTCAGGGAGCGGAAGGACAACATAAGGAATCTCCTCGTTATGGTCGTATGCCCGGGGAGAGGGCGCACGTAGGCTAACGAGATCTTTATGAACTCCCTTTGTGCGCACCATGAATATTCCGGTTAGATTCATGGAACTTTTTCGTAACGTTCATCTACGCCGCTTCGAGCGCGCATAACGCGCATCGCCGCGAATATCGGAGATATTTTTCGCATGAAAGCATTCAGTTTGTTGATGGCCGCGGCGGTGGGCGCGTTGCTGCCTCTGCAGGCGCTGATCAACGCCCGCTTAGGCCAATCCACGCACGGGCCCTTGTTCGCGTCGATGGCTTCGTTTTGCGTCGGCAGCATTGCGTTGCTGTGCTGCTGGTTCGCGCTGAGGCCCGCCGCGATCGATATCGCCACGCTGTCGCGCATGGAATGGTGGGGATGGACCGGCGGCTTGATCGGCGCGCTGTTCGTGCTGGCCGCCACGGTGCTGGTGCCGCGCTTGGGCGCGGCGGGGCTGATCTGCGCGGTGGTGTTCGGACAGATGCTCGGCTCGTTGCTGCTCGATCATTTCGGCGTGCTGCATGCGCGCCAGCCGATCGATCCGATGCGCGTGTTCGGCGCGGTTCTGGTCGCCGTCGGCGCATTGCTGGTGGTTCGTCCGTGGCAAGCGGGGCCGCCGGGATGACTCTGCAAGGCTTGCCGCCGGCGGTGCGGAAAGACGCCCGCGTGCTGGTGCTGGGTTCGATGCCGGGCGAGGCTTCGCTGCGGCTAGGCCAGTATTACGGCCATCCGCGCAATCGGTTTTGGCCGCTGATGGCGGCGCTGTACGGCATCGACGCGAGCGCGCCCTATCCGCAACGGATCGCGGCGCTCAACGAAGCCGGTGTCGGGCTTTGGGACGTGATCGGACAATGCGTTCGCGCCGGCAGCCTGGACAGCGCGATCGAACGCGGCAGCGAGATCGCCAATCCGATCGCCGTTTTATGCGCGCAGCTGCCCGAGTTGCGCGCGATCGGATTGAACGGCGGCAAGGCCGCGCAAGCGTTCGCACGCTATGCGGCGCCGGAGATGGATGCGGCGCTCGAACGCCGGTTGGCGATCGTCGGATTGCCGTCGACCAGCCCGGCCAACGCGTCCTACGCGCTGCCGCAGTTGCAGTCGGCCTGGGCGCCGCTGGCCGCCCGCAGGTCGGCGTAGGCCTGCCGCGGCGAACGATCTGCGTCGATGGCGGCGCGGCAAGGCTGGATGCGTGCCGCGGCCGGGTCGTGCAGGGCGTAGCCGCCGGCCAAGCCGCTGGTCAGCAGGGCGAGCGCGAGGACCGCGCGTTGGAAAATGTGGTGCAAGCGTTGCATGGTGGTCACCTTGAAGCTGTTTTTTCGGTTGCTCGGACCCCTGTACGTAGGGATGCGCCGGGAGCGGCCGGCGTTGCGTCGGCGCCGATTCACGTGACGAAGGTCATAACCCCGACCGGCAGGGGACGGAAGCCGGCGGATTTGGCAAGCTGGCTTCCACAGGGAAAACCGTCACGGGGAAATAGATCATGCGTTCGGTTTCGATGGGATTGTCGTTGCTGCTGCTGGCCGGAGCCGCTCAGGCCGCCGAGGTCCATGTCGAGTGCAACGTGCGGAGCGATTACGACTTCGCCCTGTCCGACAAAAGCGTCATCTTCACCCGCGAAACCGCCTCGCCGAAGGCGATCGTGATGCGCCAGGGCCGGCTGTTCGTCGACGACCGCTGGGTGAGCCTCAGCGCGGCCGACAGCAAGCGCGTGGCCGAATACGAGCGCGAAGCGCGCGCGACGATGCCGCTGGCGCGCCAAGTGGGCCTGGACGCGGCCGACATCGCCTTCACCACGCTCGGCGAAGTCGCCGCCGGATTCGGCGGCGATCCCTCGCGCACCCGCGCCAAGCTGGACAAGGCCCGCGCGGAACTCAACAAGGAATTGTCGCGTTCGGTCAGCGCCAACCACTACAACAGCGAAGCGCTGGGCGAGAGCATCGGCGACGCGGTCAAGGAAGTGATGCCGTCGCTGATCGGCGACATCGTCACCGGCGCGGTCAGCGCGGCCTTCTCCGGCGACGAAAAGCGGATGAAGCAGCTCGAGGACATGGACAAGGACATCGAAGCGCGGATCCAGCCTCGCGCCGACGCGCTCGAGGTCCGTGCGCGCGCCTTGTGCACGAAGATGGAAAACTTGGACCGTATCGACAACGAACTCGAATACCGCTTGCCGAGCGGCAAGCCGCTGGATCTGCTCGAGATCAAGCCGCCGGAGAAGCATCGCAAGGCCGATTGAGGCGGCCGGGGCCTCATTTCCTGTGGAAGCGGCTTCAGCCGCGAGCTTTCCCGCAAATTGCAGCCGGGCGAAAAAGCTCGCGGCTGAAGCCGCTCCCACAGGCCGTGGTTGGCGCTTAACGCCGCAACCGCCACAATAGCCCTCTCACTGCAAGGCGGAGGGCCGCATGGCCGAGTTGAAGGAAGCGCGTGTCCCGGACATCGGCGGCTACGACGACGTGCCCGTCATCGAAGTGCTGGTCGCGGTCGGCGACTCCGTCGCCAAGGATCAGGGCCTGGTCACGCTGGAATCGGACAAGGCGACGATGGAAGTGCCCTCGTCCTTCGCCGGGGTGGTCAAGGAGCTCAAGGTCAAGATCGGCGACAAGTTGTCGGAAGGCAGCGTCGTGGCGCTGATCGAAGCCAGCGGCGGCGCGGCCGAGGTCAAGGCCGAAGCGAAGAAGCCCGAGCCGGCGGTGACCATCGCCAGCGAAGATCCCAAGGTCGAGCCCGTCGCGCCGGCCGCGCAACCGGACAAGCTGACCCAAGCCGCGATCGCTTCCAGCCCGTCGGTGCAGGCCACCGAAACCGCGCCGATGGGCGCCGGCCTGCCGCCGGTGCGTTTCGACGCGGATGCGCTGCTGCCCGGCAAAGTGCCCTACGCCAGCCCCGCGGTGCGCCTGTTCGCGCGCGAGCTCGGCGTCGATCTGCTGCAGCTCAGCGGCTCGGCGCGCGGCGGCCGCATCACCAAGGAAGACGTGCAGAACTTCGTCAAGCACGCGCTGCAGTCCGGCGGCGCGCCGGCCGCGGCGGTCGGCGGCGCAAGCGGCGGCGGTTTGAACCTGTTGCCGTGGCCGAAGGTGGATTTCGCCAAGTTCGGCGAAATCGAAACCAAGCCGCTGTCCAAGATCAAGAAGATTTCCGGCGCCAACCTGGCGCGCAACTGGGCGATGATCCCGCACGTCACCCAGCACGACGACGCCGACATCACCGATCTCGAAGCGCTGCGCGTGCAGTTGAACAAAGAGAACGAGAAGGCGGGGATCAAGCTCACCATGCTCGCCTTCATCATGAAGGCCAGCGTCGCCGCGCTGCAGAAGTACCCCGACTTCAACTCGTCGCTGGACGCCGCCGGCGAAAACCTCACGCTGAAGAAGTATTGGCACATCGGCTTCGCCGCCGACACGCCGAACGGCCTGGTGGTGCCGGTGGTGCGCGACGTCGACAAGAAGGGCGTGATCGACATCGCCCACGAAACCTCGGAACTGGCCAAGAAAGCGCGCGACGGCAAGCTCGGTCCGGCCGAGATGAGCGGCGGCTGCTTCTCGATCAGTTCGCTCGGCGGCATCGGCGGCACCGCGTTCACGCCGATCGTCAACGCGCCGGAAGTGGCGATCCTGGGCGTGTCCAAATCGGCGACGAAGCCGGTTTGGGACGGCAAGCAGTTCGCGCCGCGGCTGATCCTGCCGCTGTCGCTGAGCTACGACCATCGCGTGATCGACGGCGCGGCCGCGGCGCGCTTCACCGCCTACTTGGCGCAACTGCTCGGCGACATGCGTCGCGTGCTGCTGTGAAAACGCTGCGCATCGCGCTGGCCTGCCTGCTGCTGGCGGCCTCCGGCGCGGCCGCGGCGATCAAGCCTCCGCCGGGCTCGTCTTTGCGCAGCGCGGTCGATCGCCATCTCGCCGCGATCGAAGCCCGCGATCTCGATGCGCTGCTGGAGACGGTGACCCGCCTGCCGATCATGACCACGATCCTGCCGGACGGCCGGGTGCTGAAGACGCGCGAGGAGTACCGCAAGCTGCACGTCGCCTGGTTCGCCGAACGCGATTGGCGCATGCGCTTCCAGGTGCAGGACGTGATGCAGTACGGCGATGTCGGCATCGCCCGGGTCAAGTACGACTCGCAAGTCCGCGACAAGGCCGGCCGTTATCGCAGCAAGCGCATGGCGCTGCTGTCGTTGACCTTCCGGCGCGAGGACGGCGCTTGGCGTCTGGTGTACGACCAGAACACGGTCATCCCGCCTACCGAAAAGAAATAGGAGCTGTTCGATGGCGAATACGGTGGAAATCAAGGTACCCGACATCGGCGGTTACGACGACGTGCCGGTGATCGAAGTGCTGGTCAAGGTCGGCGACACGGTCGCCAAGGACCAGGGCTTGGTGACGCTGGAGTCGGACAAGGCGACGATGGAAGTGCCGTCGTCGGCCGCGGGCACGATCAAAGAATTGAAGGTGAAGGTCGGCGACAAGCTTTCGGAAGGATCGGTCGTGGCGATCCTCGAGAGCGAAGGCGCGGCGGCCAGCGCGCCCGCTCCGGCGAAGGCGAGCGAACCCGCGAGCGCCGCGGCATCGCCACCGCCGGTCGCGCCGTCGCCAGCGAAGCCGGCCGAGCCCGCGCCGCAGGCGGTCGCCGCCAGCGGCAAGAAAGCCGACATCGAATGCCAGATCGTAGTGCTCGGTGCCGGCGTCGGCGGCTACACCGCCGCGTTCCGCGCCGCCGATCTGGGCATGGACACGGTGCTGATCGAACGCTACGCCAGCCTCGGCGGCGTTTGCCTCAACGTCGGTTGCATTCCGTCCAAGGCCTTGTTGCACGCGGCGGCGGTGATCGAAGAAGCCGCGCACGCTACGGATTACGGCGTCGACTTCGGCAAGCCGAAGATCGATATCGACAAGCTGCGCGCCTACAAGGAAAAGGTCGTCGGCCAGCTGACCAAGGGCCTGGCCGGCATGTCCAAGCAGCGCAAAGTGCGGATCGTCACCGGCATGGCGAAATTCGTGTCGTCGAACGAGATGGAAGTGGTCGTCGACGGCAAGCCGCAACTGCTGCGTTTCCAGCAATGCGTGATCGCCGCCGGCTCGCAGCCGCTGAAGCTGCCCGGTTTCCCTTGGGACGATCCGCGGGTGATGGACTCCACCGACGCGCTGGAGCTCAAGGAAACGCCGAAAACGTTGTTGGTGGTGGGCGGCGGCATCATCGGCCTGGAAATGGCGACGGTGTATCGCGCGCTGGGCAGCCAAGTCACCGTGGTCGAACTCGCCGACCAGCTGATGCCGGGCGCGGATGCGGATCTGGTCAAGCCGCTCGCCGACCGGCTGAAGAAGCAGGGCGTCGCGATCCATCTGAAGACCAAGGTGGTCGAGGCCAAAGCGCAGAAGGACGGCATCGCCTGCACGTTCGAGGGCGCCAGCGAACCGGCCGACAAGCTCTACGACCGCGTGCTGGTCGCGGTGGGACGCGCGCCGAACGGCAAGAAGATCGACGCCGACAAGGCCGGCGTGCGCGTCGGCGACCGCGGCTTCATCGACGTCGACCGGCAGATGCGCACCAACGTGCCGCACGTCTTCGCCATCGGCGACATCATCGGCCAGCCGATGCTCGCGCACAAAGCCGCGCACGAGGGCAAGCTCGCCGCGGAAGTGGCTGCGGGCGAGAAGCGCGAATGGGTGGCGCGGGTGATCCCGTCGGTGGCCTTCACCGATCCGGAAATCGCCTGGGTCGGCGTCACCGAGACCGAAGCGAAAGCCAAGGGCCTGCATTACGGCGTCGGCAAATTCCCGTGGGCGGCCAGCGGACGCGCGATCGGCATCGGCCGCACCGAAGGCTTCACCAAGCTCATCTTCGACGAAGCCACGCATCGCGTCATCGGCGCAGGCATCGTCGGCGTGCACGCGGGCGATCTGATTTCCGAATTGGCGTTGGCGATCGAAATGGGCTGCGAAGCCGCCGACATCGGCCACACCATCCATCCGCATCCCACGCTCGGCGAATCGGTGGGCATGGCGGCGGAGGTGTACGAAGGCACCATCACCGACCTGTATATCCCCAAGCGCAAATAACACCGGCGCCTTTGTTTTGTAGAGCGGAGCTTGCTCCGCTGCTTTTCGGCCCGTAGCGATGAAGGGCAAGAGCAGCGGAGCAAGCTCCGCTCTACAAAGACCGAAGCCAGGCGGTCGGGCGAGCCCAGCTCTACAAAATCAGAACGCGAACGTCACGCCGACGATCGGGCCCTTGAAGCGCTGGTCCAGGCCCAATACGCCGTTGTTGCCGCGATCGCTGCGCTCGACGTCGATCTTGAACCAGTCGTAGCCCACGTACGCGCCGAAGTTCTTGGTGAAGCGGTATTCGGCGATGGCGTTGGCGCGGCTGATGTCGCCTTCGTAGTCGTCGAAGTTGCCCCAGTCGGCGTTCAAGTACTGGCCTTGCACGACGAAGCGCCACTTCTCGCTCGGCGTAGCCGTATAGCGCAAGCCGACCACCGGCGCGTAACCGTCGTCGCTGGCGCGGTCCTCGTAGCTGAAAGGACCGGATTGCGCGTACAGCTTGGCTTCCAGCTTGGCGTATTCGACGCCGATCTGCAGGCCCAGGCTGCTGGTGGGCGTTTCCACGACGGCGTAGTCGTACATGGCGCTGGCCAGTTCGAACTGCGCCTCGGTCTTGGCGAAGCTGCCGCGCGGGATGGTGATGTTCTCGAACGAGAAATCGTCGTTCAACGTGGCGCGGCGGTCTTTGTCGTAATTGAAGTAGTTGAACAGCAGACGGTGGCGATCGCCGAACTTGAACATGCCTTCCACGCGCGGCACGAGTTCGTCGCCGCCGAAATCGAAGTCTTCCTCGAAACCTAAGGGCTGGCCCTGGAAGACGGTGCGGCCGCTGAGCGTGCTGTCCGCTTTTGCGTTCATGGCGCCCAGGCGCAGGACGAAGCGGTCGTCGTCGGCGCGCGCGGGCAGGGCGAGACTGGCGCCGGCGAGCGCCAGGGCGAGGGCGAGTACGGTTTTTTGGGGGATCACGGCCTTGCTCCGGTAGCGAAATAAAAAAGCGGTACTTCGTGTACCGCCCGGTGCAATTAATCGCCGATCCGGGGTGGAGCGAGCGTGAAAGCGTTTCCAGATGATTTGAGCGGGCCCTGGAAAGGCGAAGCCCCGGTCGGGACCGGGGCTTCAAGGGGCCTGCCGCGAGGATCGACGAGGGTTGGCGGGCAGGCCTCGTAAAGACTGACCGGCGCTTTCGGAAAAGGTTCCGTGCCCGGACCGCATCGGTCGGCGCGGCTGAAAAATTCACCGGAAACGCCCGCGCGGGACTTTTCGCGGTTGCCGCTGAAAACGCCCGACTGCTATAATTTTGCGGCTCCGCGGGGCGGTTATTGAGCCCCATCTCCGCAAGCTGAACAGGGCCGAGCGTTGCACGACCCCATTGCTGCTGGACGTCGTTCTGCGCTGCGCGCGGCGGCGGTCCAGGCCGTAGTCGCCCTGCTGGTCGCGCTGCTTTTCCTGGCGCAAGGGCCGCAGGCGGCGCTGGCGGCGGGGATCGGCGGCGGCGCGTTGGCCTTGGGCAACGCGCTGGCGGCGGGAGTGTCGCTTGGGGGGATCGTGCAGGCAAGGGTCGCGTTCGCGCGGCTGCTGCTGGGCGCGCTGCTCAAATGGACGATCGCGATCGTCGTGCTGGTGATCGCGTTGGGAGTCTGGCGCCTGCCGCCGCTTCCGATGGTAGTGGGGCTGGCCGCGGCGACGCTGGCCTACCTGTTGGCTTTGAATGTGCGGCAAACCGTCAAACGTACGCAAACGTAAGGGCTGATAAGCGTGATCGTCGAAAACACCGCACATGCGCCGGAATCCGGCGGCGGCGCCACCGGGTACATCACCCACCACCTTCACCATCTGCAGTGGCAGATCGGCGAAGGCAAGTTCATGACGATCAATCTGGACAGCGTGTTCTTCACGCTGGTCCTGTCGGCCATCTTCCTGTTCTTCTTCCTGCGCACCGCGCGCAAGGCCACGGCCGGCGTGCCGGGCAAATTCCAGGCCTTCGTGGAAATGGTCGTCGGCTTCGTCGACAGCATGGTCCGCGAGACCTTCCACGGCCGCAGCAAGCTGATCGCGCCGCTGGCGCTGACCATCTTCTGCCTGGTGTTCATGATGAACTTCCTGGACATGATCCCGGTGGATTGGGTGCCGGGCCTGTGGACCAAGGGTCACGAGCTGGCCGGCCACGATCCGCACCACGCCTACCTGCGCATCGTGCCCACCGCCGACCTCAACACCACGCTCGGCCTGTCGCTGATGGTGTTCCTGCTGATCCAGATCTTCGGCATCAGCCATAAGGGCGTGGGCACTTTCGTCAAGGAAGCCTTCACCGCGCCGTTCCACGCGCACGGCTTCATGAAGATCGTGCTGGCGCCGGTCAACCTGCTGCTGCGCATCATCGAAGAACTGGTCCGGCCGCTGTCGCTGAGCCTGCGACTGTTCGGCAACATGTACGCCGGCGAGCTGATCTTCATCCTGATCGCGCTGATGACGCTGAACGCCGCGTTCTCCAGCTGGATGACCTACGCGATGCTGCCGATCCAGTTCGTCGCCGGATTCGTCTGGACCGCGTTCCACATCCTGGTGATCACGCTGCAGGCCTTCATCTTCATGATGCTGACCATCGTGTACCTGAGCATGGCGGCCGAAAGCCACTAAGCCGAAGCAAGACCAGAATTTCCACGCAGTTTCGCTTTATCCCATCCACCACGTTCCAACCGCTTCACGCACGGAGTAAACCATGGAAAACGCAGCCCTCATCGCCGAAGTGATGAAGTTCACCGTCATCGCCGCCGGCCTCCTGATCGGCCTGGGCGCCCTCGGCACCGCCATCGGCTTCGCCATCCTCGGCGGCAAGTTCCTGGAGGGCTCGGCCCGCCAGCCGGAGCTGACCCCGATGCTGCAGACGAAGATGTTCATCGTCGCCGGCCTGCTGGACGCCGTGCCGATCATCGGCGTCGCCATCGCGCTGCTGCTGCTGTTCGCCAACCCGTTCCTGTCGCAGCTCGCGGGCTGATCCAGGCGTAACGGTTAGGCAATCGCCGGCGGCATCGGCTGCCGGCGCCAGGAGCAAGCAATGGATATCAACCTGACATTCGTCGTCCAGGGCCTCGCGTTCTTCGCGGTGGCTTGGCTGGTGATGAAATTCGGCTGGCCGCACATCATCGCGGCCATCGAGGAGCGTCAGCGGAAGATCGCTGAAGGCCTCGCCGCGGCCGACAACAGCCAGAAGGCCCTCGCCCAGGCGCAGGACCAGGTCAACGAAGAGCTCAAAGCCGCCCGCGTCAAGGCCAACGAGATCATCGAACAGGCCCACCAGCGCGCCAATCAGATCGTCGACGCCGCCAAGGCCGAAGCGATCGCCGAAGGCGCGCGCCAGAAGGCTTTGGCCGAAAGCGAAATCGCCGCGGCCTCGAACCGTGCCCGCGAAGATCTGCGCAAGCAGGTGTCCGTGCTGGCCGTGACCGGCGCGGAGAAGCTGCTCAAGCGCGAAATCGACGCCAACGCCCACAAGGCGCTGCTCGACGAGCTGGCGGCAGAGATCTGACATGAGCCAAGCACTGACCCTCGCCCGTCCGTACGCGCGCGCCGCTTTTGCGATCGCGCGCGACGCCGGCAAGTTCGCCCAGTGGTCCGACGCGCTCGGCTTCGCGGCGCGGCTTTCGGCCGATCCGCAGATCGCGTCCCTGCTCGGCAATCCGAAACTGACCGACGACGATGCGGTGGTTTTGCTGTCGCCGAACGACGCCGATCAGCCCGTCCGCGACTTCCTCGCCCTATTGGCCGACAACCGCCGCCTCGCTTTGCTGCCGGAGATCGCCGGTTTGTACGAAGAAGCGCGCGCTGAAGCCGAACGCATCGTCAAGGCGAAGGTGACCTCCGCCGCGGCGCTGCCGGCCGGCGAACTGGATGCGATCAAGGTCGCGTTGAAGAAGCGTTTCGGCCGCGAGGTCGAGCTGGAGACGGCGATCGACGAGTCGCTGATCGGCGGCGCGGTGATCGACGCGGGCGATGTGGTCATCGACGGTTCGCTGCGCGGCAAGTTGTCGCGGCTGCAGACCGCGTTGGCAAATTGATTTGAATTCGTAGGGTGGGCCTCGGCACACCGAACGCGATGGCGGATTGAACCCGCCCTACATTGGGAAAAGAAGATGGCAACCACGACGCTCAACCCGTCCGAAATCAGCGAACTGATCAAGACCCGCATCGAGAAGGTCAAGCTCAGCGCCGAAGCCCGCAACGAAGGCACGGTCACCTCGGTGTCCGACGGCATCGTGCGCATCTACGGCCTGGCCGACGTGATGCAGGGCGAAATGATCGAACTGCCGAACGACACCTTCGCCCTGGCGCTGAACCTGGAGCGCGATTCGGTCGGCGCCGTGGTGCTGGGCGATTACGAACACCTGCGCGAAGGCGACGTCGCCAAGACCACGGGCCGCATCCTGGAAGTGCCGACCGGCCCCGAATTGCTCGGCCGCGTGGTCAACGCGCTGGGCGAGCCGATCGACGGCAAGGGCCCGATCGGCGCCAAGCAGACCGCGCCGGTGGAGAAGGTGGCCCCGGGCGTGATCGCGCGCAAATCGGTGTCGCAGCCGGTGCAGACCGGCTACAAGGCGATCGACTCGATGATCCCGATCGGCCGCGGCCAGCGCGAGCTGATCATCGGCGACCGCCAGACCGGCAAGACCGCGGTGGCGATCGACGCGATCATCAACCAGAAGGGCACCGGCGTTAAGTGCATCTACGTCGCGATCGGCCAGAAGAACAGCTCGATCGCCAACGTCGTGCGCAAGCTGGAAGAGCACGGCGCGATGGGCCACACCATCATCGTCGCCGCCGCCGCCGCCGAATCGGCCGCGATGCAGTACATCGCCCCGTACTCCGGTTGCACCATGGGCGAATACTTCCGCGACCGCGGCGAAGACGCGCTGATCATCTACGACGACCTGTCCAAGCAGGCCGTGGCCTACCGCCAGATCTCGTTGCTGCTGCGCCGCCCGCCGGGCCGCGAAGCGTATCCGGGCGACGTGTTCTACCTGCACAGCCGCCTGCTCGAGCGCGCCGCGCGCGTCAACGAGGAGTACGTCGAGAAGTTCACCGACGGCCAAGTGAAGGGCAAGACCGGTTCGCTGACCGCGCTGCCGATCATCGAAACCCAGGCCGGCGACGTGTCCGCGTTCGTGCCGACCAACGTGATCTCGATCACCGACGGCCAGATCTTCCTGGAAACCGACCTGTTCAACGCCGGCATCCGCCCGGCCGTGAACGCCGGCATCTCTGTGTCGCGCGTCGGCGGCGCGGCCCAGACCAAGATCATCAAGAAGCTGTCGGGCGGCATCCGCATCGCGCTCGCCCAGTACCGCGAGCTGGCTGCGTTCGCGCAGTTCGCTTCCGACCTGGACGAAGCCACCCGCAAGCAGCTCGAGCGCGGCCAACGCGTGACCGAGCTGATGAAGCAGAAGCAGTACGCGCCGATGTCGGTGGCCGAGCAGTCGCTGTCGATCTACGCCGTGGACAAGGGTTACATGGACGACGTGCCGGTGATCAAGATCGGCGCCTTCGAAGAAGCGCTGCACGCCCATTTCGCGAACACCTCCGGCGAGCTGATCAAGAAGATCAACCAGACCGGCGACTGGAACGACGAGATCGAGGCCGGCTTCAAGAAGGGCATCGAGGACTTCAAGGCGACCGGTAGCTGGTAATCCGTAGGGTGGGCCTCGGCCCACCATCGCGGGAAAACGGTGGGCCGAGGCCCACCCTACGAAAACGTAGAGCGAGCGAGAGATGGCAGGCGGCAGAGAAATCAAAACCAAGATCAAGAGCGTGCAGAACACCCGCAAGGTGACCCGCGCGCTGGAAATGGTCTCGGCCTCCAAGATCCGCAAGGCGCAGGAGCGGATGAAGGCTTCGCGCCCGTACGCGCGCGCGATGAAGCAAGTCATCGGCCACCTGGCGCAGGCGAACTCCGAGTTCCAGCATCCTTACCTGGTCGAGCGCAAGGAGATCAAGCGCGTCGGCTACATCATCGTCTCCTCCGACCGCGGCTTGGCCGGCGGCCTCAACAACAACCTGTTCCGCCGCCTGCTGGGCGAGATCCGCAAGTGGAACGATCAGGGCGTCGAGGTCGACGTGGTCACCATCGGCCAGAAGGCCTCGGTGTTCTTCCGCCGGATCAAGGTCAACATGCTCGCCACCGTCACCCACCTCGGCGATCGGCCGCACGTGGAGCAGCTGGTCGGCGTGATCAAGGTGATGCTGGACGCGTACAGCAGCGGCAAGGTCGACAAGGTCTTCCTGAGCTACAACGACTTCGTCAACACCATGACCCAGCGCGCCGCGTTCGATCAGCTGCTGCCGCTGCCCGCCGCGGACACGCAGATCGCGCACCACGACTGGGACTACATCTACGAGCCGGACGCGCAGACCGTGCTGGAGCACGTGCTGACCCGCTACGTCGAGTCGCTGGTGTACCAGGCCGTGATGGAGAACGTGGCTTCCGAGCACGCCGCGCGCATGGTCGCGATGAAGGCCGCTTCGGACAACGCGACCAAGCTGATCGGTACGCTGAATCTGGTTTACAACAAGGCGCGCCAGGCCGCGATCACCCAGGAAATCTCGGAGATCGTCGGCGGCGCCGCTGCGGTTTGATGTCTGCTGGAGCCGTCGCCGCGCACGACGGGTCCGTGGGTCGAAGTAGGAAGCTTCACTGCGCACGCCAACGCACCACGAACCTCCCGACAGCCAGATAAAGGAAAAACGGTAATGATGAACAAGCTCGTGATCGCCCTCGCCCTGTGCGCCGCCCTGGCCGCGTGCAAGAAGGAAGAAGCCCCGGCCGCCGACGCCGCCGCCGCTCCGGCCGCCGACGCCGCTGCCGCTCCGGCCGACGCCGCTGCCGTCGCCGCCGCTCCGGCCGCTTCGGGCCTGCCGCAGGAATGCGAGGACTATCTGAACCGCGCCAAGGCCTGCTTCGCCAAGTCCGGCGGCAACGCCGCGGCCGCTGCGTTCCAGCAGGGCATCGACCAGTCCAAGGCGCAGTGGGAAGCGATGGCCGACAAGAGCGGCCTGGCTCCCGCCTGCAAGCAGGCCAACGACCAGTTCGCCCAGGTCGTCGCCGCGCTGAAGTGCGAGTAAGGGATGCAACCGCCGCCGCCCGCTTCGCCGCGGGCGGCGGATTTTCCCGGATGTTCGGGAAAGCCGCAGAGGTTTTCCCGAACACCCGAACGCAACACGATCGTCCTTGATCAAGAGCCCGGCATCCACGGCCGGACTTTCCAAATTCAGACTGAACTTAAGCGAGTAAGCGTATGAACACCGCCACTACCCACGGCAAGATCGTCCAGATCATCGGCGCGGTCGTCGACGTCGAATTCCCGCGCGAGAGCGTGCCGAAGGTGTACGACGCGCTGAAGGTGCAGAACACCGCGATCACGCTGGAAGTGCAGCAGCAGCTGGGCGACGGCGTCGTGCGCGCCATCGCGCTCGGCTCCACCGACGGCCTGAAGCGCAACCTGATCGCCGTGAACACCGGCAAGGCCGTGTCCGTGCCGGTCGGCGCCGGCACGCTGGGCCGCATCATGAACGTGCTCGGCGAGCCGATCGACGAAGTCGGTCCGATCGACGCCAAGGAGCATTGGGAAATCCACCGCAGCGCGCCGACCTACGAGGAACAGGCCGCGACCAGCGACTTGCTGGAAACCGGCATCAAGGTGATCGACCTGATGTGCCCGTTCGCCAAGGGCGGCAAGGTCGGCCTGTTCGGCGGCGCCGGCGTGGGCAAGACCGTGAACATGCTGGAGCTGATCAACAACATCGCGACCCAGCACTCGGGCTTGTCGGTGTTCGCCGGCGTGGGCGAGCGTACCCGCGAGGGCAACGACTTCTACCACGAGATGATCGAAGCCAAGGTCGTGCGTCCGGACAACTTCCCGGAATCGAAGGTGGCGATGGTGTACGGCCAGATGAACGAGCCGCCGGGCAACCGCCTGCGCGTCGCGCTGACCGGCCTGACCATGGCCGAATACTTCCGCGACGAGAAGGACGAACACGGCAAGGGCCGCGACGTGCTGTTCTTCGTCGACAACATCTACCGCTACACCCTGGCCGGCACCGAAGTGTCGGCGCTGCTGGGCCGCATGCCGTCGGCGGTGGGCTACCAGCCGACGCTGGCCGAGGAAATGGGCGTGCTGCAGGAGCGCATCACTTCGACCAAGACCGGTTCGATCACCTCGATCCAGGCCGTGTACGTACCCGCGGACGACCTGACCGACCCGTCGCCGGCCACCACCTTCGCGCACTTGGACGCGACCGTCGTGTTGAGCCGCAACATCGCCGCGCTGGGCATCTATCCGGCGGTGGACCCGCTGGACTCGACCAGCCGCCAGCTCGACCCGAACGTGATCGGCAACGAACACTACGACACCGCCCGCCGCGTGCAGGCCACGCTGCAGAAGTACAAGGAACTGAAGGACATCATCGCGATCCTGGGCATGGACGAGCTGTCGGAAGAGGACAAGCAGGCCGTGTCGCGCGCGCGCAAGATCGAGCGCTTCTTCAGCCAGCCGTTCCACGTCGCCGAAGTGTTCACCGGCTCGCCGGGCAAGTACGTGTCGCTGAAGGACACCATCCGCGGCTTCAAGATGATCGTCGACGGCGAATGCGACCACATCCCCGAGCAGGCCTTCTACATGGTCGGCGGCATCGAGGAAGCGCTCGAGAAGGCCAAGAAGATCACCGGCTGATGCATTGAAATTCCCTCTCCCGCTTGCGGGAGAGGGTTAGGGTGAGGGTTCGGCTTTCATCGCGCCCCCGCCCTCACCCCGCCCTCTCCCGCAAGCGGGAGAAGGAGAGAAGGAAGAAGGTTTATGGCAAGCACCATCCGTTGCGACATCGTCAGCGCCGAGCAGGAAATCTTCCACGGCGAAGCCGAAATGGTCGTCGTCACCGGCGAAATGGGCGAGCTCGGCATCGCGCCGCGGCACGCGCCGCTGATCACCCGGCTGAAGCCGGGCAAGGTCGTGGTGACGCAACCGGGCGGCGAAACGCTGGATTTCGCCATCTCCGGCGGCATCCTCGAGGTGCAGCCGCAGGTCGTCACCATTCTGGCCGACACCGCGGTGCGCGCGCAGGACATCGACGAAGCTTCGGTCCGCGCCGCGAAGGAAGAAGCCGAGCGCATCCTCGCCAACCGCGGCGAGGCGATGGAAGTGGCCGAAGCGCAGGCCAAGCTGGCCGAAGTCACCGCGCAGCTGCAGGCGCTCGAGCGTCTGCGCAAGAACCTCAAGCACTGATCCGGTCTTCATTCGGATACGAAAACGCCGGCCCGATGCCGGCGTTTTTCTTTTTGGCTTTTTGTAGGAGCGGCTTTAGCCGCGAGCTCTTTCCTGCATGTCGCTGCGATCCGAAGGTAAAGCTCGCGGCTAAAGCCGCTCCTACAAGGGCGAGGCGTCAGCGCTTGTAGACCCAATGCCGCGACAGCAGGAATCCGATCACGCCCAGCGCCAATTCCACGCCGGGCTTGGCCAGCCACGCCCATTTCAAGCCCAGATAATCGTCGATGGCGCCCATCGACCAAGTGCTGACCGCGGTGGTGCACAGCCACATCATCACGAAACGCTGCAGTTGAGTGCGGCCGACCGCGGTGTCGTCGCCGGCGAAGGTGAGCTTGCCGTTGAGCCAATAGCCGAGCAGCGCGCCGCTGATGCGGCCGGCGATGTTGGCCGGCTCCACCCGCATCCCGAAATGGCTCAGCGCGACCATCACGCCCCAGTCCACCAGCCACTGGATGCCGCCGATCAGCAAATAGTGCCGCCCCTGCCGGCCCAAACTCATCGGCGGCGGCCCTCGGCCGCGTGGCGGGAGGAAGGAATCGGCGGTGTCGGATGGGAATCTCGCATCGCTGCGCATGCTAGCAGCGCCGGCCGTTAGAATCCCGCCATCGCCCGCAACGGAACCGCCATGGCCGCGCCCCTGCACGTCGTCATCCTCGCCGCCGGCGAGGGCAAGCGCATGAAATCCAAACTGCCCAAGGTGCTGCAGAAGCTGGCGGGCAAGCCCATGCTGGCGCACGTCGTCGACGCCGCGCGCGCGCTGCAGCCCGCCGGCATCCACATCGTGTACGGGCACGGCGGCGAACAGGTGCGCGCCGCGTTCGGGGCCGAGGACGGTTTGGCCTGGGAGGAACAGGCGCAACAGCTGGGAACGGGCCATGCGGTGCAACAGGCCATGCCCGGCGTGCCGGACGGCGCGCAAGTGCTGGTGCTGTACGGCGACGTGCCGCTGATCCGCCCCGATACCTTGCGCCGGCTGTTGGATCTGCCGGGCCGCTTGGCCGTGCTCGTCGCCGAGCTGCAGGATCCGACCGGCTACGGCCGCATCGTCCGCGATCCGGAAGGGCGCGTCGCGGCCATCGTCGAGCACAAGGACGCCGACGACGAGCAGCGCCGCATCCGCATCGTCAACACCGGCATCCTCGCTGCCGAAGCCACCGCCTTGAAAGGCTGGCTGGCGGCGCTGTCCAACGACAACGCGCAGGGCGAGTACTACCTCACCGACGTTTTCGCCCAGGCCGCGGCGGAGTACACGCCGGCGGAGATGGCCGTCGTCGCCGATCCGGTGGAGACCGAAGGCGCCAACGATCCCTGGCAACTCGCTCAGCTCGAGCGCGCCTACCAGTTGCGCGCCGTGCGCGCGCTGTGCGTGCGGGGCGCGCGTTTCGCCGATGTCCACCGGGTGGACGTGCGCGGAGAAGTGAGCGTCGGCAGCGACGTGGAGGTGGACGTCGACGTCGTGTTCGAAGGCAAAGTGGAACTCGGCGACGGCGTGCGCATCGGACCGTTCTGCCGGCTCAAGGACGTGCGCCTGGCCGCCGGCACCGAAGTGCGCGCGCATTGCGATCTGGACGGCGCGGTGGCCGAAGGCGCCGTGATCATCGGCCCGTATTCGCGCCTGCGCCCGGGCACGGTGCTGGCGGACGGCGCGCATATCGGCAATTTCGTCGAAACCAAGAACGCGAAGGTGGGCGTCGGGAGCAAAGCGAACCACCTCGCGTATCTCGGCGACGCGGCGATCGGCGCGGGCGTCAACGTCGGCGCGGGCGTGATCACCTGCAATTACGATGGCGTCAACAAATCCACGACGACGATCGGCGATGGCGCGTTCATCGGTTCGAATTCGGCGCTGGTGGCGCCTGTTTCGATCGGCAAGGACGCGACGATCGGGGCGGGGTCGGTGATTACGAAGGATGCGCCGGACGGGCAGCTCACAGTCGCGCGCGGCAAGCAGGTCAGCGTTTCGGGTTGGCAGCGCCCGAAGAAGAAAACCTGAGCGCCTCGAGTTCGTAGAACGCGGCTTGCTCCGCTGCCGCTGTTCTTGACTGTGGGAGCGGCTTCAGCCGCGAGCTCCTCGCATCAGGATGCCGTGATCTGCAAGAAAGAGCTCGCCGCTGAAGCCGCTCCCACAAAAAAGCGAAGAGCCGCGCCCTATCCCTACGCTTCGCGCCGCCTATCCCTCTCCCGCAAGGGGAGAAGGGCAAAGCAGACGCTACGCTCGGAAAGCGCTAGTCGGGCAACACCATGCTCACGCACAACCCGCCGCCTTCGCGGTTGAGCAAGGCGATGCGGCCGCCGTGCGCTTCGGCGATTTCGCGCGCCAGCGCCAGCCCCAAGCCGGTGCCGTTGCGCTTGGTCGAATAGAACGGCAGCAGCGCGTTCGCCAGCACCGCTTCGTTCATTCCGCTGCCGCGGTCGAGCACGTCGATCCGCCAGCCGTCGTGCAGTCGCCGCAGCGCCAGTTTCACTTCCTCCGGCGCGGTGCCGGATTCGTGCGCGTTCTTCAGCAGGTTCAGCAGCGCTTGTTCCATCTGCGCGCCGTCGAAGCGCGCATGGCCGTCGATGTCCTCGCCGTCCAGCGAGAATTCGACTTGGTTGCGCAACTGCGCGATGAAGCGCGGCCAATGCATCGGTTCGGTGCGCGGCGAGGGCAGTTTGGCGAAGCGCGCATAGCCGCGGATGAAGCCTTCCAGGTGCCGCGCGCGGTCTTCGATGGTCGCCAACGCTTCCGGCAAGCGCTCGGTCTGGCCGCGGCGCAGCAGTTCGGCGCCGGAGTGCGCCAAGGAGGCGATAGGCGCCAGCGAATTGTTCAATTCGTGGCTGATCACCCGGATCACTTTCTTCCAGGTCTGCACTTCCTGGCGGCGCAGTTCGGTGGTGAGCTGGCGCAGCAGCAGCAATTCGTGGCGGCGGCCGTTGAGGCGGAAATGGCGCCGCGCCAGGTGATAAAGCTCTTCGTCCTCTTCGGTGCCGACCGCGAACAGGCCGTCGCCGCCGCGGGCGACGGCCTCTTGCAAGCTGGCCGGCGCATGCGCGAGCAGATCTGCGAAACCGTGCCCTTCCAGCCGACGCCCTTCGCCGAGCAGCTTGCGCGCCGCCAGATTGCCGAAGACGATGCGTCCGTCCGGTTCCAGCAGCAGCATCGCCACCGGCGTGTTCTGGACCATCGTGTCCAGCAACAGTTCGCGTTGGATCAGGCCCAGGCGTTGTTCGCGCAACGCGTCGCCGAGTTCGTTGTGCGCGGCGACCAATTCGGCCAACTCGTCCTTGCCGTCCCAGGAGAGCCCGAAGCTGAAATCGCCGTCGCGATAGCTGGCCACGGTGCTGCCCAGCGAACGGAACAGCGAGTTCATCGGCGCGAAGGCGCGGCGCACGTGATAGGCCAGCAACGGCGCCAGCAATACGACGGCGATGCCGCCCGCGGCCCAGGATTGCAGCCATTCGCGCAGCACCATCGCCAGCGCCGCCGCGGCCGCCATGTACGCCAGCGTCAGCGCGGCGAATTTCAGGCTCAGCGGGATCCGTCGCAGCCAGCGCATTGTTCGTCAGTCGCGCTTGATGCCCAGGCGTTCCAGGCGCCGGTACAGCGCCTGACGCGACAAGCCGAGTTCGGCCGCCGCCTGCGCCAGCACGCCGCCGTTGCGTTCCAAGGCGGCTTCGATCGCGTCGCGGTCCGGCTCTTCGGCGGAAGCGGCGTGGCTAGGCGCCGCTGCGGGCAGGTCGAAGTCCGCGGCCGTCAGCGTATCGCTTCGCGACAGCAGCGCCGCGCGCTGCACCGCGTTGCGCAGTTCGCGCACGTTGCCCGGCCACGGGTGGCGCAGCAGCGCGCGCGCGGCGTCGTCGCCGAGGAATTTGCCCTCGGGCAGGAAATGGCGCGCCAGCGGCAGGATGTCGTCCGGGCGTTCGGACAGCGGCGGCAAGCGCAGTTCGATGGCGTTGAGCCGGTACAGCAAGTCTTCGCGGAAACGGCCGCTGCGGATCAGCGCGGGCAGATCTGCGTTGGTCGCGCTGATCACCCGCACCTTGACGTGGCGCTCGCGGTTGCCGCCCAAGCGTTCGAAGCGCCCGGTTTCCAATACGCGCAGCAATTTGATCTGGCCGGCCGGCGTCAGCGTACCGATCTCGTCCAGGAACAAGGTGCCGCCGTCGGCGGCTTCGAATTTGCCTTCGCGCGCCTTGTTCGCGCCGGTGTAGGCGCCGGCTTCGGCGCCGAACAATTCCGCCTCGATCAATTCGGAAGGCAAGGCGCCGCAGTTCACCGCCACGAACGGTCCGTTGCGCACCGACGAATTGGCATGGAGGATTTCCGCGTACTTCTCCTTGCCCGAACCATTCGGGCCGGTGATCAGCACCGGCAGTTCGGAACGCGCGACTTGGCAGGCCAGCGACAGCACGCGTTCGCTGGCCGGGTCGGCGTAGACCAATCCGCGCAGATCGTATTCGCGCATCAACGCGCTGCGCCGGCGGAGTTCGCCGGATTTGCGGCGCGACAGCTCGTTGCGCGCCTGCGACAGTTCGAGCAGGTTGTTGACCGTGGCCAGCAGCTTGGGATCGTCCCAAGGCTTGGCCAAATAGTCGGCGGCGCCGGCTTTCACCAACTCCACCGCGTTCTCCAGGTGCGTCCAGGCCGTCAGCAGGATCACCGGCAAGTCGGGGTGGCGCTCGCGGATCGCGCGGAACAATTCCACGCCTTCCTCGCCCGAGGTGGTGTCGGCGTGGAAGTTCATGTCCTGCACCACCAGGTCGACGGGTTCGCGCTGCAACATGTCCAAGCCCGCGTCCGGCGACTCGGCTCGCAAGGTGTCGATGTCGTGCAGCGAAAACAGCAGTTCGAGCGCGGTGGCGACGGAAGGATTGTCGTCGATGACCAGAATCGTCGGCATACGGCGTCGTCGGAGGGCGAATAAGTGAGTCCGTCATCCCGGCGCAAGCCGGGATCCAGGACGTGCGAAGCGGTAGCCAGGCCTGGATCCCGGCTTGCGCCGGGATGACAGGAGGGAACGGTCAGCGCGCGGCCGCCGCCATCATACGCTGCGCGTGGCGATCGCAGGCGGCACCGCCGATGCGCGAAGCGCCGGCCCCAGCACCGAGAACTGGCCCAGCAGCCATAGCGCGATCGCGCCGACCGGCAGGTAGTACAAGGGCAGCCGCGGCAGCTCGTACTTGCCCATCAGCAGCTGGTTGATGGCGTAGGCCAACAGCATGCCGATGACGATGCCGAGCGTGGCCAGCAGGAAGTTCTCGATCTGGAAATAGCGCAGGATCTGCGCCTTGGTCGCGCCCAACGCGCGGCGCACGCCGATCTGGCGGGTGCGCTGCTGCACCCAGAAGCTCGCCAAGCCGACGATGCCTAGCGCGGTGACGACCAGCAGGCCTGCGCACACCGCGACCAGCAGCCAGGCCATCGCCCTGTCCTGCTGGTAGTACTCGTTGCGCAGCTGCTCGAAGGTCTTGCTGTCTTCCACGTCGATGATGCGGGTCGGGCCGCTCGTTTCCAGCGCCTTCATCGCGGCGCGCATCACTTCCTGGCGGCGCGAGGGGTCGTTCACGCGGATCAGGTAAGTGCCGCCGACTTCGTAAGGCACGTTGATCGGGAACATCATCGAGTACTCGACAGCCTCCGGTCCCCCCTGGTCGTTCGGACGCATCAGATGCTCGACCACGCCGACCACGCGGATCGGGTCGTCGCCCCAGGAATAGAACGCTTTGCCGACCGCGTTCTCGCCCGGGAACAGCTTATCCGCCATCGACTTGGTGATGATGGCGGACGGGATGGCGATCTTGGCGTTGGGCTCGTCCAGCTTGGCCCACTCGATGTATTCGTCCGCGGTGAACTGGCGGCCGGCGATCAGCTTCAAACCCATCGTGTCGAGCAGCGACAGAGGGCCGAAATAGGTGGTGGCGTTGAGGGTGGTTTGCTGCTGGTCCTGCTTCAGGCGCACGCCGCTGTTCCAGGACGAGCCGCCGAAGGTGACTTGGTTGGTCGACGCGGCGTTCTTGACGCCGGGAATGGCGCGCAGCACCTGCAGGTCGTTGAGCGTGATCGCGGCGGCGTCCTTGTTGTCGGCGATGCCGCTGATGCGCACCGTCACCAATTCGCTCTCGGCCTGGCCGCTGACCCGGTTCATGCGCTCGATGCGGTTGCTGATCAGGAACAGGGCGTTGCAGATGATCGCCGTGCTCAATGCGATCTCGAGCACGATCAGCGCTGCGGCGGTCTTGTGCCGGCGCAGGGTGGACAGGATGGGTCGCAGTTCCATGTTCGTTCTCCGGAAGATTATTGCGACTTCAATTGGATCGCCGGCGTCACCTGCATCGCGCGCCAGGCCGGCAACAGGCCGGCCAGCAGGCTGGCGAGGATCGCCAGCGCGAAGGTGGCCAGCAGCATCGTCGGGTTCAGGTGCGCGAGTTCCGCGTAGCTCGCCGGCTGCTGGCGTACCGCCCACAGGCCGAGCAAGGCGAGTCCCAGGCCGAGAATGCCGCCGGCTAAGCCGACGGTGCCGGCTTCGATCAGGCACTGCACGAAGATCTCGCGACGCGAAGCGCCCAGCGCCCGGCGCACGCCGATCTCGCCGCTGCGGCGCAGGAACTTGGCCAGCAGCAGGCCGACCGTGTTGAGCAGGCACACCGCCAGGAAACCGAACGCCAGCCAGGTCTGCAGGCGCACGTCGGCGGGCACGACCTTGCGGTAGTCCAGCCATTCCATGACGTTGCGCAACCGGGTGTTGGTCGGACGCTCGAAGCGCCCTGAAGCGCGCTGTTCGTCGGAGTAGTTGATCAGGTACTGCTTGTAGGCCGAGACCTTCTCCGCCGAATCCAGCTCCACCCAATACTGGAGCCAGGCGCAGGGCGCGTTCAGGCCTTGCGAACCCTCGCCGTCCTCGTTTTTGGTGTCGCCCCAGCAGTTCATGTTGCCGCTGCTGCCGAGCTTGAGCGCGCGCGAAGTGGAGAAAGGCACGAACGCCTGCTCCAGTTCGCCGTAGCGGTCGGAAGTCATGTCGTAGAAACGCGGCGTCGGCCTCCACGAATCGAGCACGCCGATGATGCGGAATTCCACCTGGTTCATCCGCAGCGACTTTCCGACGCTGTCGGCTCCGCCGAACAGCTTCTCGTTGAGCTGTTTGGAGATCACAGCCACGCGGGCGCGGGCTTCGTCGTCCTGCGCGGTCCAAGCGCGGCCGTACTTGAACGGCACCTCGAACATGGGGAAGAAATCGGCCGAGGCGTAGCGCGAGGTGATCGTGAACGGGGTCAGGCCATGTTTGTCGGGTTCGATCGCGAGGTTGCCGCCGGTCATCACCGCCTGGCGGTCGCCCTTCTTCTCGCGCAGCATCTTTTCCGCGTCGAAACGCGTCATCTGGTCCTGCGGCTCTTCGCCGGCGACGTAGCCCTGCTTCCCCTCCGGATCGATCTGGGGATAGAACAGCTTGGCGCTCTTGGCCGGGATCGGATCGCCGGACAGGATGTAGAACACGGTCAGCGTGGTCATGCTGGCGCCGATGCCCAGCGCTATCGCCAGCACCATCAGCGCGGTCAGCACCTTGTTGCGCTTGAAGCTGCGCAAGGCGAGATTGAAGTAGTAGCCGAACATGGCGGCGTCCTCAGGCGGTGGTGTTGGCGGAAGCGTGGCCGTTGGCGTGCATCAGGCCGCGTTCGGCCACGATGTCGGTGGCCATGCCGTCGACGATGTGTACGTTGCGCTGCGCGCGCGCCGCCAGCTCCGGATCGTGGGTCACCATCACGATGGTGGTGCCTTGCGCGTTGATCTCTTCCAGCAGCTCCATCACGCCGCGCGCCATCTGCGAATCCAAATTGCCGGTCGGTTCGTCCGCCAGCAGCAGGCGCGGGCTGCCGGCCAGGGCGCGGGCGATCGCGGCGCGCTGCTGCTGGCCGCCGGACAGTTCGGCCGGAAAGTGGCGCATGCGCGAACCCAGGCCGACCTGGCCCAGCGCGTCCTCGATCCGCAGCTTGCGCTCGGCCGCGGGCATGCCGCGGTAGCGCAGCGGCACGTCCACGTTGTCGAACAGGTTCAAGTCGGGGATCAGGTTGAAGCTTTGGAAGATGAAGCCGATCTTGCGGTTGCGCAGCTTGCTGCGCGCGTCGTCCGACAGGCCGCGCACGTTCTCGCCGTCCAGGACGTATTCGCCGCCGGTGAAATCCTCGAGCAGGCCGGCGATGTTGAGGAAGGTCGTCTTGCCCGAACCCGACGGACCGGTGACGGCCACGAATTCGCCCTCGCGGACGTGCAGGTCGAGCGAGCGCAGCGCGTGCGTCTCGACCAATTCGGTGCGGTAGACCTTGGAGACTTGGCGCATGTCGAGCATGTCGTTCTTCCTTCTGGCGGGTTCGGTTTCGGTGCGTGGTGTGCGGTTGGATGCGGGATGGCGGCGGCGGGCTTAAGCCCGCCCTACGTCAATTGATCTTTATTTTTTCGGCGTCGCCGAACTGGTCGCCGCCGGAAACGACGATGCGCTCGCCCGGCTGCAGGCCGTCCAGGATCTCGACCTCGCTCAGGCTGCTGACGCCGGTGCGGATCGGGCGGCGCACCGCGCTGCTGCCGTCGACGACGTAGGCGTAGCGGCCGCCGCCCTGGTCGACGAAGGAACCGCGTTCGACCTTCAGCGCGTTGCGGCGGGTGTCGAGCACGATGCGCGCGCTCAGGCGCTGGTTCTGGCGCAAGCCCGGCGGCTGCTTGCTGTCGAAGCGCAAGCGCGCGGCGACTTCGCCGTTCACCACTTCGGGCGACACCGCAGACACCTTGGCCGGGAAAGGTTCGCCGCTGCCGCTGGTCAGCTGGCCCGGCATGCCGATCGCCAAGTCGCGCGCGAAGCTCTCGGGCACTTTGATCTCCACCTCGAACACGCTCAGGTCGACCACGCTCAGGATCGGCGCGTTGATCGCTACGTTCTGGCGCTGGGTGATCTGCACCTGGCCGACTTGGCCGTCGAACGGCGCGCGCAAGGTCAGCGCGTCGACCTGGCGCTGCAATTCGGCGACGACCGCTTTCTGGCGATCGGCGAGCAAGCGCTTGTTGCGCGTATCCAGGCCCGCGCCCTGGCCCTGCAGGCCTTCGTCCTTCTGCGCGTGCTGCAGGCCGACCTCGGCCTTCTTCAATTCGTCCTGCGCCTTGGCCACGTCCACCTGCGCGACCGCGCCGCCTTGGAAGCCGCGTTGGTAGCGTTCCAGGTCGCGCTGCGCGGCGACGCGTTCGATCTCGGCCTGGTCCAGCGCCTTGCGCGCGGTCGCGCGCGAAAGCTGCGCATCCAGCGCGGCGCGGCTGGCCTCGGCTTCCAGGCTGGCCAGCGTGGCTTCTTCCTGCATCAATTTGCTGCGCAGTTCGGGGCTGTCGATCTCGGCCAGCGGCTGGCCTTTCTTGACCGCATCGCCGGCGACCACTTTCAGCGACACCGTGCCGCCGGCGATCGCGTACAGGGTGGGGCTGTTGGCTGCGATCACCCGGCCGTCGGCGGCGATGTCGCGGACCAGGTCGCCGCGCGTGACCTCGGCGATGCGCACGCGCGAGCTGTCCACCGAACGGGCGCCGGCGCTGTAGCCGCTCACGACCCAGGCGCCCAGCAGCAACAGCGCCGCTACGCCGCCGCCGACCAGCAACATGTTCTTGCTGGGCAGCTTGCGCGTTTTGGCCGGCTTGCCGCGGTCTTGGCCGGAGGTGTCGCGGATGCTGCCGACGGGGCGATCCTGGCCGGACGTGTCGCGGATGCCGATCGTGCGATCTTGGGCGGAGGTGTCGCGGATGCTCATTCGTTCCCCGGGGCGATAAAGTCCTACCTCGGTTTAAGCAAGCGGCATGCCAACATGCAAGCAATTGATTGCGTTCGAATTTTAGCTGTACGGTAGGTGTCCGGACGGCGACTGTCCGCGGCCGGCGGACGGCCGTACGGCGCCGCGCTCGTTAAACTACGCACTGACCAAACAAGGATTCGCCATGTGCGGCATCGTCGGCGCGATCGCGGATCGCGATGTGGTTCCGGTCCTGATCGAAGGGCTCAAGCGCCTGGAATACCGCGGCTACGATTCGGCGGGCATCGCGGTCGTCGATAACGAAGACGTGCGCCGGGTGCGCCGCACCGGGCGCGTCGCCGAAATGGAAGCCGCCGCCGCGGGCGAGAACTTCCACGCGCCGCTCGGCATCGGGCATACGCGCTGGGCCACGCACGGCGGCGTCACCGAAGGCAATGCGCACCCGCACATCAGCCATGGCGAGCTGGCGCTGGTCCACAACGGCATCATCGAGAACCACGAACAGCAGCGCGAACGCCTGCGCGGCTTGGGCTACGCCTTCGAATCGCAGACCGATACCGAAGTCATCGCCCACCTGATCCATTACTACCAGGCGCAGGGCCACGATCTGCTCGCCGCCCTGCAGCGCGCGGTGAAGGAACTCGACGGCGCCTACGCGATCGCGGTGATCAGCAAGCGCGATCCGCAGCGCATGGTCTGCGCGCGGATGGGCTGCCCGCTGCTGATCGGCCTGGGCGAGGGCGAGAACTTCATCGCCTCGGACGTGTCCGCGATCGTGTCCGCGACGCGGCGGGTGATCTTCCTCGAAGAGGGCGACACCGCCGAAGTGACCCGCGAAAAGGTGCGCGTGTTCGACGCCGCCGGCACCGAAACCCAGCGCGACGTCCACGTCTCCGACGTGTCGCTGGCTTCGCTGGAGCTGGGCCCGTACCGCCACTTCATGCAGAAGGAGATCCACGAGCAGCCGCGCGCGATCGCCGACACCATCGAGGCGATCATCGACGAGAACAGCTTCGCCCCGGCCTTGTTCGGCGCGGACGCCGAAGCGGTGTTCCGCGACATCGAAGCCGTGCAGATCCTCGCCTGCGGCACCAGCTATTACGCCGGCCTGATCGCGCGCTATTGGATCGAATCCATCGCCGGCCTGCCTTGCGCGGTCGACATCGCCAGCGAATACCGCTACCGGCAAGTCGTCGCCAATCCCAGGCAATTGATCGTCACCATCTCGCAGTCGGGCGAAACCCTGGACACGATGGAGGCGCTGAAATACGCCAAGTCGCTGGGCCAGGAGCGCACGCTGTCGATCTGCAACGTGCCCGAGAGCGCGATCCCGCGCGCCAGCAAGCTGGTGTTCTACACCCGAGCGGGCGCCGAAATCGGCGTGGCCTCGACCAAGGCCTTCACCACCCAGCTGGTGGCGCTGTTCGCGCTGACCGCCACGCTGGCCAAGCTGCGCGGCCGCTTGGACGCGGCCCAGGAAACCGAATTGCTCGAAGCGCTGCGCCACCTGCCCGGCAGCGTGCAGCACGCGCTGAATCTGGAGCCGCAGGTCGCGGTGTGGTCCGAACGTTTCGCGCCCAAGCAGCACGCGCTGTTCCTCGGTCGCGGCGTGCATTACCCGATCGCGCTGGAAGGCGCGCTCAAGCTGAAGGAAATCTCCTACATCCACGCCGAAGCCTATCCGGCCGGCGAACTCAAGCACGGCCCGCTCGCGCTGGTCGACGCTGACATGCCGGTGGTGGTGATCGCGCCCAACGACAAGCTATTGGAGAAGGTGAAATCCAACATCCAGGAAGTGCGCGCGCGCGGCGGCGAGATGTTCGTGTTCACCGATCAGGACAGCCACTTCAGCGAATCCGAAGGCGTGCACGTGATCCGCACCCCGCGCCACGTCGGCGTGCTCAGCCCGATCGTGCACGCGATCCCGGTGCAGCTGCTGGCCTACCACGCCGCGCTCGCGCGCGGCACCGACGTGGACAAGCCGCGCAATTTGGCCAAATCGGTGACCGTGGAGTAGCCGGCGGCGTTTTTTTGCTTTCGTAGAGTCGAGCCTGCCCGACTGCTCTTCGTTCCGCCGCGATGCAGCCGCATGTGCGCGTATCGAGCAAAGCAGTCGGGCAGACTCGACTCTACAAAGCCGATTCAGTCGATCTTGCGCCACACCGAAATCGGAACGCTCCCGTCCGGCCGCACCGGTACGCGATAGCTGAGCACGCCGCCTTCCAGCGTGTACGTCCGCTTCTGCGCGACGCCTTCCCAGTTGGGGTAGGAAGCCCCTTCGATCCGGAACACGAGGATCCCTTGCTCGGCGTCGACGGACACCGTGCCGTAGTGCGTGCTGGAACCCAGCGCCGCCGATGCGAATTCGTCCGCGCTGCCGTCGTTCTTGTCGCCGGCGAAGCGCAGCCGCTCCGACTTGAAGATCTGCAGCGAATAGCGGCCTTGCGCGTCGACGATCAGCCGCCCTTTCGGGGTCTGGCCGTAGTCGCGCACCTGCTCGCCGCCCGGCAGGATCTTGTCCGCGGCGACCAGCGTCCACGTGCCGCGCAGCGGCGATGCCTGCGCTTGCGGCGGCGAGGCTTGCGCGGACATCGCGGCGAGCGTCGCGAACGCCATGCCGATCAGAGGCTTCATGGACGATTCCTGTGGTGATGACGGAAGGCCAGGCTACGCCGGTTGATAGATTCTAAAAATGCATCTATAAACATATCAGTCATTTCAAAGTCTAATCTTGCCCCGATGAAGACCCTGGACATCGATGCGGTACGGGCTTTCGTGCTGGCCGCCGAGCTGCGCAGCTTCACCCGCGCGGCGGATGCGCTGGGCACCACCCAGTCAGCGATCAGCCTCAGGCTGCGTCGCTTGGAGGAACAGCTAGGGCGCCGCCTTTTGGAGCGCACGCCGCGGCAGGTGCGCTTGTCCGCCGAGGGTCTGGCCTTCCTCGACGCGGCGCGCGAACTGATATCGACCCACGACCGCGCCGCGGCGGCATTCGACGCGGAACAACGCCGTTTGGTCGTCGGCATCAGCCATCAACTGGTCGGCGCCGAATTGCCGTCTTTGTTGCGCCGGATGTGCGACCACGATCCCGGCCTGCGCATCGAAATGCGCGTGGCCGGCACCGGCGAGTTGATGCGCGCCTACGAACAGGGCGGCCTGGATGCGGCGCTGGTGCTGCGGCCCGACGACCGCCGCAAGCAAGGCAAGCCCGTGTTCGCCGAAAGTTTTTCGTGGTTCGCCGCCGTCGGGTGGAAGCCGCATGCCGGTTCGCCGCTGCCGCTGGCGACGCAAGGCGAGCCGTGCCGGGTGCGCGGCGCGGCGGTGCGCGCGCTGGACCGCGCCGGCATCGCTTGGGACGAAATCTTCGTCGGCAAAGGCGCCGCCATCGTCGGCGCCGCGGCCGCGGCGGGCCTGGCGGTAGCGGTGCTGGCCAAACGCGCGGCGCCGCCCGGCACGGTCGACGTCGGCGCGGCGTTCTCGCTGCCGCCGATCCCGGCGCAAGACGTGATGCTCTACAGCGCGCTCAACGACCGGCGTTCGCGCGATGCGTTGCGCGTGCTCGCGTTGGCGTTCCAATGAATATCCTTTCGTTTCGCGCCTGTCGCTCGCGCCCGAATTTCTGTCGTTCGTCCCCGATGCCTTGATTGCGCGAAACGATCGAGGCATCAGTGCGACCCGAAGGCCGCCGCTTGCGGCACGGGAGCCGAGATGAACCGACGAGATTTCCTGGGAACGTGCGCGACCATCGCTGCGGCCGCGGCTCTCCCCGCTTGCCGCACGGTTCCGGGCGGGGGCGGGACGACGCTGGATGCCGCGGCATTCGCTTCGCTTCGCCGTTTCGCGCAAACGCCTTTCGGGCGCATCGCGTACGTGGAGCGGGGGCGAGGGCCGGCGGCGTTGTTCCTGCACGGACTGCCGTTGAACGGGTTCCATTGGCGCGGATCGATCGAACGCCTCTCGCCCTATCGGCGATGCGTCGTTCCGGATTTCATGGGGCTCGGTTATACGGAAGTTTCGGGGCAGCAGGATCTTTCGCCTCAAGCGCAAACCGACATGCTCGCGGCGTTCCTCGACCGCCTCGCGATCCCTTCGGTCGATCTGGTCGCCAACGACAGCGGCGGGACGATCGCGCAGCTGTTCGCGGCGCAACACCCCGGCCGGGTGCGCACCATGCTGCTGACGAACTGCGACGTCCACGAAAACTGCCCGCCGCCGCAGATGCGCAATTCGATCAACGCGGCCAAGGCCGGCACTTACGACCAGAAGATGCAGCGGCACCTGGACGACCGCGTCTACGCCCGCTCCGAGAAGGGCATCGTCGGCTCGGCCTACATGGACCCGGCCAACGTCTCGGACGAAACGATCGACTACTACTTCCGGCCGCTCGTCGAATCGCCGCTGCGCAAATCGCAGCTCAACCGCTACTTGGCGCAGCTCGATCCCAATCCGCTGCTGGCGATCGAGCCGACGCTGCGCCGGTTGGACACGCCCACGCGCATGGTGTGGGGCACGGGCGACGCGCTTTTTCCGGTGGTGTGGGCGACGTGGCTCGATAAGATCCTGCCCGGATCGCGTGGCATCCGCCTGGTCGAAGGAGGGAAGCTGTTCTGGCCGGAGGAGAGGCCGGACGTGGTCGCCGAAGAGGCGCGGAAGCTTTGGAGCGTTTAGCCGAACGCTTCGGAAGTCATGAGGCCTCGGATAGGCCGAGGCCCGCGAGCCCGATTGCCTTTCGCAATTTATCGCGGTAGCTGCGCCCGCCGGACAGTTTTTGGCCGTTGTGCAGGCGAAGCAGATACTGCCCCGACGGCAACAATTCCACATCGCGCACGGCGCCGATGCGGACCACGCGCGAGCGGTGGATGCGCACGAACTGCGCCGGATCCAACTTCGCCTCGATCGCGTTCAGCGTTTCGCGCGCCAGGTGCCGCTCGTGCCCGCAGTGCACCTCGACGTAGTTCGCGCTTGCGAGCAGCGAATCGATGGTCTGTACCGGCACCAAGCGCTGGCGCGCGCCCGCATGAAGTAGCAGGCGCTCGGGATACGCGGATCCGCGCGCGGCCAAGCGCGCCCGCAGGCGCGCGAGCGTGGCCTGCAGGCGCCGCGTAGTGAAGGGTTTGAGCAGATAGTCGACCGCATCGGTTTCGAATGCGTGGACGGCATGCTCGGAATGGGCGGTCACGTACACCACGCAAGTGCCCGCGGTGGCGTTCGCCGAGACGTGCAAGCCGTCTATCCCGGGCATGCGGATGTCGAGGAAGGCGACGTGTGGTCGGTGCGAGCGCAGGGCCGCGATCGCGGAAGCGCCGTCCCCGCATTCCGCGACCACTTCGACGCCGTCCTCGTCGCGCAGCAGTCGCGATAGGCGCGCAAGGGCCATCGGTTCGTCGTCCACCACGATCGCGCGGATGCGTCCGCTCATGCCGCCTCCGGAAGCCGTTGCAAAGGCAGGTCGATGCGAACGCAGGTTCCGTTGCCGGGCGATGTCTCCACTTCGAAGCGGAAGTCGTCGCCGTAGAGGCATTGCAAGCGCGCCCGCGCGCTCGCCAGCCCTAGGCCATGCCCCGGCGCCGCTGCGGCTTCGCCGTCTCCGTCGTCGGAAACTTCGAGCAGCAACCGGTTCCCGTCGCCGCGCGCGGCGACTTGGATGCTGCCGGGCGCCAGGCGCGGAGCGATGGCGTAGCGGATCGAATTCTCGACGAGAGGCTGCAACAAGAGCCGCGGCACCGCGGCCGAATACAAGGATTCGTCCACGTCCAAGCGGAAGCGCAATCGCGGCCCCAATCGGACCTGTTCGATCCCCACGTAATCTTCGATCAATTCGATCTGCTCGCCCAACGTCGCCTGCTGCGCGGCTCCGCCGTCGATGCTTTGCCGCAGCAGGCCGCCGAGCCCCACGACCATGCGGTCGGCCGCCGCCACGTCGCGATGCATCACCTCGCTGATGGAGTGGAGCGCATTGAACAGGAAATGCGGGTCGAGCCGGGCCGAGAGCGCTTCGAAACGCGCCTGGGACAGTTGCGACTCCAGTTCGGCGTGCTGTCGCCGGCGCGCCCCTTCGCGCTGTGCGAACAAGAGTGCGTGCGCCACGCCGATGATCATCCAGGCCGTAAGCAAATTGCTGAGGAAGCTGGTGCGGAGCAGGGCGGGCCAGCTCGGCAGCTGTTCGTGCCAGCCGATCCACGGATTGATCGCCGCAACGCACAAGGCGCGGGCCACGATGATCCCGGCGACGGCGAGGGTCAGCCAGCCGATCGACCGAAGCATCGCACCGCGTTCGATCGGATGGCGGCCCACCCACCAGAAGAGAAACAGGGTGAAAGGGATCCACAGCGCGGCTTTGGCCATCTCCGTGCGCAACAAATAGGACGAGGCGACCTGCCCGGAAAAGGCCTCGTACATCTGCCCCGTCCACACCAGTCCGGTGAGCAGCCACCAAGCGCCGACTGCCAACCATGTCAAAGCGGTCCGTCGTTGCATACCCGACACGCTAGCCGTGTGCGCCATCTCTCGAGAAGGCATCGCGCCCAGCATATCCGGTGGGTCGCGACGAAGCATCTGCCGGCGACGTTGAGTTGTCCCAAGCGGGCTGCGACCATGGCGCGTCGGCATCGCGCCGCGGCAGGCGCAAGGAGAAGGCAATGAGCGACGGGCTGCCAAAATACTGCGACTTGGTGATGAAAGGCGGCATCACCAGCGGCATCGTCTATCCCAATGCCGTGCTGGCCTTGGCCGAGGAATACCGGTTCAAGAACATCGGCGGCACGTCCGCCGGCGCGATCGCCGCGGCCGTGTCCGCCGCTGCCGCGATGGGCGAACGCGTGCGCGTTGCGGGTGCGGAGCGCGATCCGAAGCTGGGTTTCGAAGGCTTGGCGGCCGTTTCCAAGCGGTTGTCGGCGGCGGGTTTCATCTATGGCCTGTTCCAGCCGGCGCGCGGCGCGAAGAACGCTTATCGGCTATTGGTGATGTTGGCCGGACACGCGCCGCCGTGGCGCAAAGGCTTGGCGGCGTTGGCCGGCGTCGCCGCGATCGCTCCCGTGGAGACTTTATTGGCCTTCGCCACCTTGACGGGCCTGGGATACGGTGTAAGCGGTTGGCGCGGCGCCGTTGCCGCGGCATTGCCTTCGTTGTTGTGCGCGTGGGCGGCCGGCGGCTACTGCGCTTTGCAGCGCGTCGCGCGGGTGATCCGCAAGAACCAATTGGGGTTGTGCTCCGGCTCGCGCGTCGACGGCGACAAGCCCGCATTGACCGAATGGATGCACGAGGTGCTGCAAGGATTGTCGGGCAAGCCGCTCGGGTCGCCGCTGACCTTCGCCGATTTGCGCGGAGCGCCGCGCTACGACGGCGAACCGCAGACCGAGCACGCGATCAATCTGCAAGTGATCACCACCGGCGTCTCCCACCGCGAACCGCGCACGCTGCCGTTCGAAGGCGCGAGCTTCTGGTTCCTGCGCGAAGAGTTCGATCGGCTGTTCCCGCCGCCGGTAGTGGATTGGATGGCCGCGCAGGATCCGGCGCCGGTGCAGGCGCAAGGAAAAACCTATTACCGCCTGCCCGCCGATGGGGAATTGCCGGTACTGGTGGCGGCGCGCATGAGCCTGAGCTTTCCGCTGCTGATCAGCGCGGTGCCGTTGCACGAACCGGCGCGCTGGGAACAGGCCTCGGCGCGCACCGACGCGGACAGCGCCGCGCCGCCGGAAGAAAGCATGGCCGCGAGCACCGAGGGCCTCACCACCGGCGGCGAACGCGGCGGCGCCCAGATTTCCGCGTTCCGCATTTGCTGGTTCTCCGACGGCGGGATCAGCAGCAACTTTCCCATCCATTTGTTCGACGCCGCGTTGCCGCGCTGGCCCACGTTCGCGATCAACCTCGTGTACCCGAAGTCCGACGACGCCCGCCGGCGGCGTTCGACGGATGGGGACGGCCAACAGAGCATCGAGAGCGCGGTGTTCTTGCCGACCGAGAACAACAAGGGCTGGCAGCGCACTTATCAGTCCATCGCCGATCCCAGCGCGACGAAGGAAGTGTCCGGCTTCTTGTTCGGCATCGTCGCCGCCATGCAGAACTGGCGCGACTTGCTGCTGGCGCGCGCGCCGGGGCAGCGCGACCGCATCGTCCACGTTTCTTTGGACGGCGACGAAGGCGGCATGAACCTGGACATGCCGCAAGCGGTGCTGACCCGCATTTCCGACAAGGGCACCGCCGCAGGCCGGCGCTTCCGCGACTTCTCGTTCGAAAACCACTACTGGGTGCGCTGGCGCAATCTGGCGTCGGCGTGGCAGCGCTACACGATCCAGGTCGCCGGCAGCGCCGACCCCGCGCGCCGCGTGCCCGCCTATGCGCAGGCTTACGCGCAGGCCGCGCCGGAAGGTCCGCCGCCGCCGTCCTATAAGTTCTCCTCCGAGGCCAAGCGCAAGGCCGCCGAGGGCTTGCTGATGCGATTGCAGGAACAAGGCGAGGAGTGGGCCGATCTGGGCCCCGATCTGACCGACGGCGCGCCGCGTCCGTTGCCGCAGATGAAGATCACGCCGATCTACTAGCGGCCGCGGCCTGCGGTGCAAGACCGTTTCGGCTAGCATGTTTCCATGAACAAGTACGCGACCACCCTCGCGCGCGCGATGGAAGCCAAGAGCATGCGGATCGCCGCGCTCGCTCGTGAGGTGGGCAGTTCCGCCAGCTATATCTCCCAGTGCAAGGCGGGCAAATTGCCGCTGAGCGATGCATTCGCCGAAGAGGTGGCGGCACTACTCGGCGTGGCGCCGCAGGACATCAGCGAACAGTACGCACGCAAGCTGAAGGCTGGGGCTGCTCTGGAGAGTATGGGGGTCCGCTCCATTGCGGCGGCGCTCCCCCGGGGACACGTTCGCTTGGAGCCGCTGGCGGAATTCGGCCCGTTGATGGAGGGCATGTCCTATGTGGTCATGCCCGAGGCCCTGGTCAGAAAGAAAATCGGTTTCACCCCGCTCGAGCAAGTCCGTTACGGATTCAATCCTTCCAAGGCGATGGCCCCCGACATTGAATACGGCGCGCTGTTCCTTGCGGACGCGTCGCAAACCGCGCCGGACGAAGTCATCGACGGTATGGTATACGCTTATCGGCTGTACGGCCGGCCCAACGTCCGGCGGTTGCTGGTGCGCAAGCGACGGCTATATGTAGGCGGGCACAACGCGTCGGCCGCCCCTACGCTACTGTCGGACGACGACCTCGAGCAGTTGAGCATCGGCGGATTGGTGATCGGAGCTTATTAGCGGACGCCACGGATGCGGCGGTTGAGGAAAGGGGATGTTTAAATTATTCACGCGTGCCGACGCCGAACTGCGTTGGCTATTGGGCATCGGCATCGCCGCGGCCTACGCTGTGTGTTTCTTGTTGCTGCGCGGATATTCGCAAGACCAGTGGTACCTACCCGCGGGCCTGCGCGTGGCGGTATTGCTGCTGTTTCCTTACCGCTACTGGCCGTATCTCATCTTGGGCGACGTCGCCGCGGTGCTTTGCTATCGGACGAAGCTTATCCCGGAACACGGGATGGGCTGGGTTGTCGTCTCGACTGTGACGATGATGCCGGCGGCCGCACTGGTCGTCTATGCCCACAAGCGCCGGATCGAAGCCGGCCGCCTGCATTGGTACCCATCGCTGACCTTGTTGTCGGCATTGTCGGTGTCGGCGGTGAACGCCGTGTCCGGATATTTTTTGGCGACCGGGCTCGAACCGTTCAAATTGGAGAATGCACTCCGCCTGGTGATCGGCAATTATCTCGGCATCCTGGTGCTGACCCCACTGGGGGTTCTTTATCGGTCAGGGAACGCCGTTGCGCCGCTATCGCCCAATTTTTGGCCTAACGCGATCGGCGCTTTCGCGGCCGTCGCCGCTTTGTTCGCGGTGGCGGCGGCATGGCCAAGCTTGCTGCCCGCGCACCAGCATGGCCTAAAGATGCTCATGCTGATCCCCGCCGTGGCATTGGCGTTGCTGCACGGATGGCGCGGCGTAGCTGTCGGCGTGGCCATGGTCGACTTGGCCATAGGCTTGTTCACGATGCAAAGCCCGGCCATCGTCGGCGAATACGATCAGGACGTGTTCCTCACGCAGCGCGGCTTCGCTATGTCGGCAACCGTCTTGTTCGGATTCTGCGCGCTGATTACGCAATGGCGACCGACAGGCCGCCACGACAACCATCGGCAACAAGCCATCGCCATCGCCCGGTCGAGCCTAGCGGCCAGCGAGCGCGAGCTGGAGCGGCGAACCCAGGAGCTGACCGAGCTTGGCGATTCGGTCCGCGAAAGCTATTCGCATGCAGCGCGTTCGTTGCGCGAACACGGCCATCATGAAGCGGCCATGGCCATCCAAAGTGATGGCGTGCAGCGCGCGCGCGAAATACGCAACCAGCTTACCCTCCTCTATCCGGTCGAGATCCGCTCGGTCGGTCTTTACGGCGCGCTCGGCAGCGGCATGATCGCCGATATCTGGCGCCGCAACGGCAAAGTGGTGCGCAGCCTGCGCGGCGATGCGGGTGCGTTGAGCTTCGACCTGCAATTGGCCGCGTACCGGACCATCTGCGACTTGGTGAGCCTTCTGCAGCAGACGGGGCACCCGCACCTTGCTTTGCGGGTACGTTGCGGCCAGAGCGGCCGCTGGAGCTACCTCGCGGCTACGATCACGTCGGCAGACAGCGACGGTGCGCCGTTCAATCACGAATTCGCGATGTTGGAAACAGGCTATATCGCGAGCCGGGTACTGGCCTATGGCGGCGTGGTCCACCGCCGTGAGCATCGCATCGCTTTCATGATGCGCGAGGCTCTCGGCGCGCGCGCATCTCCGATCGGATTCAGCTGGTCCGTATGAGCTGGCCGCACTGTTGACTTATTACGATTACTGATGCTAAATGACCGCGACGCCGCTTTCTCGCGAATGCGTCGTCCGCAATAGGGGTATCGGAACTTTTTTGACCGCAACGCGTCGCCGAGCTTCGGCGCGGCGGCGAAGGCGTACGCATGCCTGTTAGCGCGGTCCGTCGAAGGGAGCAATCGTGAATAGGAAGTGGTGCTTCATGGCCCTGCTGGCCCTGTCGGCAACCGCGCAGGCCGGCACCTGCGAGAGCGATTTCCAGGCCATCGGCGACCCGCGCAATGGGATGATGTTCATGGGCACGGTCAAGAAGGCCGGGTTGGGCATCGGCAGCGCATTGGGCCAGTTGCAGAAGATGGCGGCGGACGAAGGCTTCGAGATCGGCAACGAGTCGATCGTAGGCGATACCGGCGAGGTGCTTTTTACCCGCAACCGGGACGTCAAGAAACCGATCGTCTACCGCGCCGAGGCGAACGCCGCAGGCGAAGTATCGTTGGGCGTCAAGCTGGCCCGCGGACAGCAGATGAACCCGGACGAGGTGCGCAGCAAATTCTGCGGGATGCTCAATGCGCTTGCGCCCGGCAAGCAAGGCGACGCGATCGCCGCCGCCGCGAGGGCCAAGTCCGGCTCGGGACAAATCATCGACGCCGAAGCGCCCAAGCTGTCCGCGGAAATCGGCCGCGACATCAAGAAGATCATGGCCGGGGTGAACAGCAAGGGCGTGCTGGGCAATCTGCTGATCGGCAGCACCGATTATGCGACCGCGGGCGAGCGCAACGAAGCCTTCGCGCCGGTCCGCGCCAAGTACATGGGCCGCAGATACCGGATCGACGGGCAGGTCTATACGACATCGAAAAACACGTACGGCGCGAGCGTGATGCAGATTGCCTACCTGGTCACCCAAACCCGCGGACTGCTCGGCATTCGCGACAGCTCCACCTACAACAGCAATAACTTCGAGATCCAGTGCACGCTCGCGCCGGACCAGGCCAAGTTGTACCTCACCCTCGAAGAGGGCGACTGGGTGAAGCTGCTGGGGACGGTGGAATACATCGATACCGAAGGCATGCGGCTGAGGGATTGCCGACAGGCGCCGGGTTGAGCCGAGCGATCCAGACGGTAACGACGCATAGAACGATAGGATCAAATCTCTTAGGGGATGAGGTATGCGCACTAGGGCGATTCAAAGGATTGTCGCTGATTCATACGCGGCATTGATGATGTCGTTCGCACGTTTGACCGACGTCCGGCCCTGTCGAGATTCCGTTCGACGCGCTGAAGGCGCAGAAAGGATCCGCAGGGCAGCGGCTCTATTGCTATTTGTAAGCTTGCTGCTGCCGGCAGCGACGGTATTCGCCCAAGAAAGCGGCCGTGCTTGGACGACGTCCGTCAACGGCGCGGGGACTTTCAATACCGTGCCGGAGGCCGAGGCGATAATCAGGGCGCAATACGGCTCCGACCTGGTCTTGAAGAGTCAGCAGACGCAGGACGGCAATACGACGCTGACTTACTGGCGGGGACGTAAAGGGCCGGCATCCGGAGCTTGGGGCTACAGCAGAATCGCTCCCGGAACTCCGACTAAATTTCAAACGGAACAAGAGTCCGTCGACGATGCCGTTCAATACTGGTCGCAGTGGCGAGACTGCCCCGTATCAGTTACGAGCGAGGGCGGCTGGGTATCCACTGGAACTTGGTCGGATGGACAAAGCAATTACGAAAAAAAGATATACAAGATCGGGCACTACAATGACGGCGGCAATGGCAGCGAATGCACGCGCCATGTGGTCGATACGCAGGAGATGCATCGCAGCCGCGATATTTCATGTCCTTCGGGTTTCCTCTGGGATGGCGCGGAGTGGGGGTGCGTCAATCCAACGCGCGGCTATATTTACTCGAAGCAATTGCTCGCCTGCAGTCCGTGCTCGCACGTCGGCGATCCGGCGGATGTGACGACCGGCGAACTGTACGAATCGGAGCAGGACTTCGACTTGGGATGGGTCTCGCTCACGCGCTACTACCATTCCGGAACTTCTATAGCGCTTAGCGGACTCGGAAACGGCTCCTGGACGCATTCGCACAATCTGCAGATATCCTTCAAGGACGGAAATCCAGTCGGCTTGATGCGCGGCAACGGCGCCCAGGTGGGCTTCCGCGCGTCGGGCGGCGCTTTCGAAGCCAACGATGGTAGCGGCGATAGGATAGAGAACGACGGCGCCGGCAATTGGGTGCTCGAGCAGTCGGACCGCACCTTGGTATTCGATGCCAAGGGCCGCCTGGTAGGGCAGTGGATGGAGGACGGAAGCGCGCTCTCCTACGCCTACGATGCCGCAGGACGGCTCATCTCCATCAAGAACGAGTCAGGGCGATCTATCGATTTCCAATACGCCAATGCGTATGGCGAGGCGCAGATCAGCGCGATCAGGATCGCTGGAACGGTGCTGGTGTCCTATACGTACCTCAACGGCAAGCTCGCTTCGGCAAGCTATCCCGGAGCGGGCGCGAGGATGTACCAATACGACGATGCTCGCTTCGCCACTCATCTGACGAGCATCAAAGCGGAAGATTCGCGTCTCTACAGCACCTTCGTTTACGACGCGAAGGGGCGGGTGCTGTCAAGCGAACATGCAAATGGCGCCGACAGGACAGAATTCACGTATACCGCGCAAGGCGGCGCAGTGGCCAAGGACGCGCTTGGCCATGAGACAAACTATGAATTGACCGCGAGCAGCCCCACCGATCTGCCGAGAAAGTTGTCGAACGTATCCGATGGCGTCGCGTCGACGAGCCGGACATACAACGACGAATCCACCGACTTCCGTCGCCGCCTGAAAACCGTCAACAGGAACGACGTCCAGACCAGCTACGGCTATAGTGAGAGTACACTGGACGGTCAGGCGGTCAAGATCGAAACCATAGAAGAAGCTGTCGGCAAACCAGAGAAACGCACGACGGTTACATACCGCGATCTGGCCACCAATCGGCTTCTATTGAGCGAAGCGGGCAACCGCAAAACCCGTATCGCCCGCAATAGCCGGATGCAGCCGACCCAGGTAACGGTCACGGACGCCGCTACCGGCGAGAGCCGTACCACGACCTACACCTACTGCGAGCAAGCCGACGTCACGGCCGGGACGTGTCCCTTGATCGGGCTCGTTATCAAAGTCGACGGCCCGCGCACGGACGTCAGCGATATCACCACTTACACCTATCGGGCCAGCGACGAGCCGACTTGCGCATCGAGTCCGGCGGCGTGTCCGTACCGAAAAGGCGATGTGTGGAAGGTCGCCAGACGGGTATCGGACACATTGAGCCTCATAGAGGAAACTCTCAGGTACGACAGCGCCGGCCGTCCGCTGTCCGTCAAGGACGCCAACGGCGTGATTACGGACTACGAATACACTTCTCGCGGACAACTGACCGCTCGCAAGTTGCGAGGCGCCGACAACGCCACCGAAGCCGACGATCAAATCGCGCGCATCGAGTACTGGCCGACAGGCTTGGTGAAGAAGATCACAGACCCGACCGGTGCGTCCAGCAGCTTCGCGTACGACGACGCCCAGCGCCTGACCGATATCGCCGATCAGGACGGCAACACCGTGCACTACTCGCTCGACAATGCCGGCAATCGCAAGACCGAGGAAGTTAAGACGGCGGCCGGCGTAACCAAGCGCAGCCTTTCCCGCACCTATAACGCGCTGGGCCAGATGGAAAGCCAGTCCGACGCCGATCCGACACCCAATGTGACGCGCTATACCTACAACAAGAATGGCGGCCTGGAGACAGCGACGGATCCCTTGGCTCATCGCGCCCGGCAGCAATACGATGCCTTGGATCGCCTGAAGAATACGCTCGAAGACGAGACCGGCCTCAGGGTCGCGACGAGCTACGAGTACGATGCCCTGGACAACCTGACTAAGGTCAACGATCCGCGGCAGAAGACCACTACCTTCACCTACAACGCCTTCGGCGAGGTGATCCAGGAGGTCAGCCCGGATCGCAAGACCACTACGTACACCTACGATAGCGCCGGTAACCTGAAGACGAAAACCGACGCCCGCAACGTCAAGTGGGAGTACAGCTACGACGCGCTCAACCGCCTGGCCAGGATCTACACCGCGACCGGCAATCGAGAGCAATTGTGGAGCTACGACAATTGCGGCAGTTACGGCAAAGGACGGCTGTGCGCCACCGGCATCATCGGGACCAACGTCCTGTTCGACTACGACCGGTTCGGCAACCTCAGATTGCGGCAGGACCAGATCACCGGCAAGGAAGGAGCGGGCGTCAGGAGCGCCTATTACACCTATTACACCTACGATGTCGCGGGACGGCTGACCGCTATCCAGTATCCCGATGGAATGAAGGTCGGTTATGGCTACGACGAGGACGTGCCGACCTCGATGAAAGTGACGATCGGCACGGTGGAGAGCAATGCCGTTACCGGAGCAACCTACGAACCTTTCGGGCCGGCCAACAGTTGGACGTATGGCAATGGCTTGAAGCGTCTGATCGGATACAACAAGGACGGGCAGCCCGATGCGATTAGCGTCGACAACGGTCCGCTGCAAAGCCTGACCTATGCCTTCGACGGCAACAACCGCATCGACAAGATCACCAATGCCGGCAATCCGGGCACTACGCAGGACTACGACTACGACGGCGTCTCGCGCCTGCAGCAGTTCAGCACCGGTTTCAACGACACCCTGACTTACACCTACGATGGCACAGGCAACCGCACTAAGATGGTGCTCAGCGGGAAGTCCAGCCGGACCGATATCTATGCTGTCGAGAGCGACAGCAATCGGCTGAGCTCAATTAGCGGCGGACAGACCGCGGCCTTCGGCTACGACGCAGCCGGCAATACGACCAGCGCCTATGGTTTGACCTTAGCCTACAACGGTTTCAATCGGTTGCAGTCGGTCAGCAGGAACGGGGTTCAGGTTGCGGCGTACCAGTACAACGTCTTCAACGAGCGCACGTTCAAGACAGCCCCGCAAGGGGACTTCCGTTACGTCTACACGCCGGATAGCCGGCTGCTGAGCGAGCATCAGGACAACGGCGACATCTGGACGAATTATCTGTGGTTCGGCGACGAGTTGGTCGGCCTGGTCCGGAACGGGCAGATTTACTACGTCCACAACGATCATCTGGGCCGGCCCGAGATCGCGACGGACGCCGCGAAAGCGGTGAAGTGGCGGGCGAACAACTATGCGTTCAACCGTTCGATCGGCCAGGACGCGATCGGCGGCTTGAATGTAGGTTTCCCGGGCCAGTATTACGATGCGGAGACTGGCTTCTGGTACAACATCAATCGGTACTACGATTCGAACACGGGCAACTATTTGCAGAACGATCCCATTGGTTTGGCGGGAGGGATCAATACCTATGCATATGTGGGACGAAATCCTGTTAACCGACTAGATCCGCTTGGCTTGGCTGAGTGTTCGTTGATATTCAGTAATGGCCAAGGGCGGCTTAAATGCACCCCAACTAACCCTGAAAATAGCGCAGTTGACATTCCAGTTGCATCCGGAAATAACGGCGCAGGAACAAATTGCAAAAACAATCCCGATTGCGATGCAGATGTAGGGCGTGGCCCGATCCCAAGAGGGTGTTGGAAATGGACGAACGGTTGGACATCAAAACCAAATGGGCGCGTGCTTGAGCCGTGCGAAGGAACAGAGACGCATGGAAGAACTCTAATTCGTTCTCATAGTTGTATAAATGCTTTCGGCCCTTCTAAGACTGGGCCATTTTGCTCTGAAGGATGTGTTACTGGATCGGCAGCCGACATTCGACTCCTCAATGCATTGATCGATGCGGAGCCGGGGTCAACATTACAAGTGGGGCCTAAACCGGAAGCGGCAACTGCCCAGCAGAGGAGCGGCGAAGATATGATCAGGGCTTTGTTACTTCTAGTGATATCAGGTGTGAAAAAATGAATAGTGGTGCGCCAGCGCTATCTATTGAATTGGCGAGGATGAGGATTTCTTGCGTTCCTCAAGGTCGGGGTAGCGGGGAGGGTTCGCGCCATATTTAAACCATGCTAGGGCGCGGCGCTTGTTTTGGGTCGCTGTCCAGGCCATGGCTTGTCGCCAACTGATTCGCACAGTATTGGCGACCAGTTTTTGGGGTGGCGCATAATCCCCGCGTGCGCAAGATCATCCACATCGACATGGACGCCTTCTACGCTTCGGTCGAACAGCGCGACGATCCGGCGCTGCGCGGCCGGCCGGTGGTGGTCGCTTGGCGCGGCGCGCGTTCGGTGGTGTGCGCGGCTTCGTACGAGGCGCGCAAGTTCGGGGTGCGTTCGGCGATGCCGGCGGTGCGCGCCGAGCGTCTATGCCCGGACGCGGTGTTCGTGCCGCCGGATTTCGTGCGCTACAAAGCGGTGTCCCGGCAGGTGCGCGAGATTTTCCTGCGCCATACCGACTTGGTCGAACCGCTGTCGCTCGACGAGGCCTATCTCGACGTCACCACGCCTAAGACCAATCTGCCCAGCGCGACCGCGATCGCCGAGACGATCCGCGCCCAGATCCGCGAAGAAACTTCGCTCACCGCTTCGGCCGGCGTGGCGCCGAACAAGTTCCTGGCCAAGATCGCTTCGGATTGGAACAAGCCGAACGGACAGTTCGTGATCCGCCCGCAGCAAGTGGAAGCGTTCCTCACCCCGTTGCCGGTGGCGCGCATTCCCGGCGTCGGCAAGGTGATGCAAGCGAAGTTGGCCGAGTGGGGGATCGAAACGGTCGGCGACTTGCGCGCGCGCCAAGCGGACGAGCTCGAACGGCGCTTCGGCAGCTTCGGCCGGCGCCTGTACGAACGCGCGCGCGGCATCGACGAGCGGCCGGTGGAACCCAATCAGCCGGTGCAATCCATTTCCGCCGAGGACACGTTCGAACGCGATGTGCCGCTGGAGGAATTGGAACCGGCGATACGCAGCCTGGCCGAGAAGGCTTGGCAGGCTGCGCGCCGCACCGAGCGCATCGGCCGCACCGTGGTGCTGAAGTTGAAGACCGCGCAGTTCCGGATCCTCACCCGCAGCCACACGCCGGAATCGCCGCCGGCGTCTTTGCAGCAATTCGCCGACATCGCCGTGTCGTTGCGCGACCGCGTCGATTTGCCCGCGGATACGCGCTATCGGCTGGTGGGCGTAGGCTTGGGCGGATTCCGCGAACGCGAAATTCCTTTCGCGCAAAGCGGGCTATTCGATCCGGACGACGATTCCGCCGATCAATCGTGATCGGTGTCGCCGCCGGAAGGCTCGTCGAAGAAGCTCGGCATGGGCGCGGCCTCTTCTTGCATGTTGGTGGTGGTGACCGGCGTGGCGGCCGGTCGGCCGCGCGGCGGCGGCAGTTTGGCGATGGCCGCTTCGGCGGCTTGCACCAGTTCGTTGCGGCGCGCTTCGGGCACGTCCTGCCAATGGCAATCCTGCAGGGCGCCTTCCAGCGCGTACAGCAGGTTGAGGCTGGGTTTGAAGCCGGCGCGCTTGACCCGCATGAACGCTTCCAGCGCGCCGGCGGCAGCTAGGTCCTCGCGCGTGCGCAAGCCGACCTGGCGCAACCAGGCCGCGCTCTTGGGTCCGATGTTCCGCAGCTTGACAGCGCTCATGCCGACGACTCCAGGAATATCGAGGCGATCCGTTCCAGGCCGCGCTGGTCGTCGCGATCGAAACGTGCGGGCACCGGGCTGTCGAGATCGAACACGCCGATCAGTTCCTCGCCGCGGAACAAGGGCACCACCAGTTCCGAACGCGAAGCCGCGTCGCAGGCGATGTGACCGGGGAACGCGTGCACGTCCTCGACGAGTTGGGTCTGTCCGCTGCGCGCCGCCGCGCCGCACACGCCGCGGTCGAGCGGGATGCGCACGCAAGCGGGCAAGCCTTGGAACGGGCCGACGACCAATTCGTCGCCGTCGTAGAAATAGAAGCCTGCCCAGTTCAATTCGGGCAGCGCGTGGTAGACCAGCGCGGACAGGTTGGCGGCGTTGGCGATGCGGTCGCGCTCGCCGGCCAGCAACGCCTGCGCCTGTTCGGCCAGCTGGGCGTACTGTTCCGGCTTGCCGCCGCTTAGACTCTGGGCTGCGAACATGGGTCCTCCGCCCTGCAGTGTATCAGCGGGACGGTGCGGATCGGGGCAGGGCGGGAGCGGAAAGATGGACGTAGACAGCGAATCCGGGGCCTCAGCGCGCACGCGCGACGGTTTCCGCCACCGCGGCCGCGAAGTGACGCGGCTGGAGGCCTTCGTCGATGCGGCGTTCGCGTTCTCGGTGACGCTGTTGGTGATTTCGGTCGATTCGATCCCCGACAGCATGGCCGCCCTGGCGCTGGCGCTGAAAGGCATCCCGGCCTTCGCCGCGAGTTTCGCGATGATCGCGATGTTCTGGAACGCGCACGCCAACTGGAGCCGGCGCTACGGTTTGGACGACGGCGCCAGCAAGCTGCTCAGCCTGGCGCTGGTGTTCCTGGTGCTGGTGTACGTATATCCGCTGCGCATCCAGTTCGGCGTGCTGTTCGGTTGGATCAGCGGCGGTTGGCTGCCGTTTCCGGTCAAGGTCGGCAGCGTCGCCGACTTGGGTTTCATGTACCTGGTGTACGGGTTGGCGTTTTCGACCATGTCGCTTTGCGTAGCCGGCTTGTACGCGCATGCGCGCCAGCGCCGCGGCGAGCTCGGCTTGGATGCGCAGGAGTCCGCGTCGACCTCGGCCGAGGTGGCGGTGTGGCTGTATTTCGTCGCGATCGGCGTGCTGTCGATCGTGCTGGCCATGGCCTTGCCGGATAGGCCGACGCCGTTGCAGCTCAGCCTGCCCGGCTGCGTCTATTTTCTGCTCAGTTTCACCGGCATCGTCGGCGCGCGCGTGCAGCGGCGCGCGGCGGCGAGGAGCTCGGCATGACCGTCGCGTTCTACGTTACGGGCACCGATACCGGCATCGGCAAGACCGTGGCGAGCGCCGCGCTGCTGCATGCGTTGCGCGCGCGCGGGTTGCGCGCGGCGGGCATGAAGCCGGTGGCCAGCGGCTGCGAGCGCATCGATGGCGAATGGCGCAACGAGGACGCGTTGGCGTTGCGGCGGGCGAGCGATCCGGCGCCGGACTATGCGGACGTCAATCCTTACGCGTTGCCGGAGGCGACCGCGCCGGAATTGGCGGCGCGCGCGGCGGGCGTCGATATCGGATTGGAATCGATCGCCGCGGCCTACCGCCGGCTCGCATCGCGCGCCGATGCGATGATCGTGGAGGGCGTCGGCGGCTGGGCGGCGCCTTTGTCGGCGGAATTGGATCAAATCGACGTGGTTCGCGCGCTGGAGTTGCCGGTCGTGCTGGTCGTGGGACTGAAGCTGGGTTGCATCAACCACGCCAGGCTGAGCGCGCGTGCTATCGCAGCCGACGGCGTCCGGCTCGCCGGTTGGATCGGCAACGACGTCGATCCCGATCTGCCGCAAGCCGACGATTATTTCGGGCTGTTGGCGTCGCGCATCCCGGCGCCGTGTCTGGGCCGTCTGCCGCATGCGCCCGGCGCGGACGCGGCCGCACTGTCCGCGCACCTCGATTGCGCTCCCTTGCTGGCGAACCGCTTTTCGTAGAGTCGAGCCTGCTCGACTGCTTTTCGTTCCGTTGCAGGAAAGCAGCGGAGCAAGCTCCGCTCTAAACAAGCCGAGCAAGAGCACTCGAGCGGGCTCGACTCTACAAAAGCGAGAGCGATGGCGCCAAAAAGAACGGGCGCATCGCTGCGCCCGTTCCGGTTCCGCTTTTTGCGACGTAGCTTACGCCGCGTGCGGTTCGGGTCCGCCGTGCGGCGCGTCGCTTTCGGCTTGCGCGGCCTTCTCGCGATCGCGGTCGTGCGCATGGTCGCGCGCCAGGAACAGATAGAACGCCGGCAGCACGAACAGGGTGAACGCGGTGCCGATGGTCATGCCCGAGGCGATCACCACGCCCATCGAGAAGCGCGAGGCCGCGCCCGGACCGGTGGCGATCAACAGCGGGATCATCGCGAACACCAATGCCGCGGTGGTCATCAGCACCGGGCGCAAGCGGATCGCGGTGGCTTCTTCGATCGCTTCGCGCTTGGACAGGCCCTGTTCGCTCTGCAGCTTGTTGGCGAACTCCACGATCAGGATGCCATGCTTGGAGATCACGCCGACCAGCGTCACTAGCCCCACCTGGGTGTAGATGTTGATGCTCATGCCGGGGAAGGCTTCGATCTGCGCGATCTGCAAAATGCCTGCCAGGATCGCCAGCACGTTCAGCGTCAGCAGCGCGCCGCAGATCGCCATCGGCACGGTGAGCAGCATGATCAGCGCATCGCGGAAGCTCTCGAACTGCGCCGACAGCACCAGGAAGATCACGATCAGCGCCAGCGCCAGGGTCAGCAGCATGGCCGAGCCTTCTTGCTTGAACTGGCGCGATTCGCCGGCGTAGTCGACGCTGTAGCCCTGCGGCAGCACTTCCTTCGCGGCCTGGTCCAGGATCGCCAGCGCCTGGCCCTTGCTCACGCCGGGGCGCGGCGCGAACGTGATCGACACCGCGTTCAACTGCTGGAAGCGCTTCAGCGACTGCGGCTGGGCGGTTTCCTTCAGGGTCACGATGGTCGACAACGGGATCAGTTGGCCGTCGCGGGTGCGGGTGTAGTAGTTCTGCAGCGCGCTCGCGTTCAACCGGTCGCTGCGCTGCACCTGCGGGATCACCAGGTAGGAGCGGTTCTGCATCGCGAAGCGGTTGGTGTAGCCGCCCGACAGCATCGCCGACATGTCGGCCGCCAGGGTGCGCATGTCGATGCCCAGCGTGGCCGCCTTGTCGCGGTCGATCTGCACCTCGATCCGCGGCTTGTCGATCTTCAGGTCCTTGTCCAGGAAGATGAAGCGCTTGCTCTCGTAGGCCTTGGCCAGGATCGCATCGGCCAGTTCGCTGAGCTGGCTCAGTTCGCCCACGCCGCCGATGATGAACTCGCCGCCGCCGTCGCCGCCCGCGCTGGGCAGGGAAGGCGGAACCAGCGCGAACACGTTGAGGCCGGTGACCTGGCTCATCTGTGGCTGCAATTCCTGCTGCAGCACCGCGTTGGTCGACTTGTCGCGTTCGCTCCAGGGCTTGAGCACGAAGCCAGCCATCGCGCTGGGGCTGGCGCCGCCGCCGCTGCCGCCGAAGCCGCCGTTGAACAGGAAGAAGCCGTCCACTTCCGGCACGCCCTTGGCGATCTTGGTGATCTCCTCGGTGTAGCGTTCCACATAGTCCAAGGTGGCGTACGGATCGGCGTTGCCGATCGAGAAGATGAAGCCCTCGTCCTCCAGCGGCGCCGGTTCCTTGGGCGCGGTGATGTAGAGGAAGGCGCAGGAGATCAGCACGATGATGCCGAACACGGCGATCACCGACTTGGTCTCCAGCGCGCCGTGCAGCTTGCGCTGGTAGCCGTGGCGCAGCCAGTCGAAACGCGCGTCGAGCCAGGCTTCGAGCTTGCCCTTGCTGCCTTCGGCGTGCGGCTTGAGGATCTTCGCGCACATCATCGGCGACAAAGTCAGGGCGATTACGCCCGACAGCAGCACCGATCCGGCCAGGGTGAACGCGAACTCGGTGAACAGCACGCCGGTCAGGCCGCCCTGGAAGCCGATCGGCAGGTACACCGCCACCAGCGTGGTGGTCATCGCCACCACCGGCCACGCCAGTTCCTGCGCGCCCTTGATCGCCGCATCGTAGGGCGACATGCCCTCCTCGATGTGGCGATGGATGTTCTCCAGCACGATGATCGCGTCGTCCACCACGATGCCGATCGCCAGCACCATCGCCAGCAGGGTCAGCAGGTTGATGGTGAAGCCCATCAGCAGCATCAGGAACAGCGAACCGATCAGCGACAGCGGCACGGTCACCGCCGGGATCAGCACGCTGCGCAGCGAGCCCAGGAACAGGAAGATCACCACGATCACGATGATCACCGCTTCGACGATGGTGCTGACCACTTCGTCGATCGCGTCCTGGATCGCTTCGGTGCTGTCGTAGGGGATCGACGGGGTGATGCCCTGCGGCAGCTGCGGCACGATCTGCCCGTCCCACAGCTTGCGCACTTCCTTGATCACGTCCAGCGAGTTGGCGTCGGGCGCGACGAAGATGCCCATGAAGGTGGCCGATTGGCCGTTCATGCGCACCGAAGTGCCGTAGCTCTCCGAGCCGAGCTGCACGTCGGCGACGTCGCCCAGGCGTACGATCGCGCCGTCCTGCTCGCGCACGACCAGCTTGCGGAACTCTTCCGCGTCGCGCAGGTCGGTGCGCGCGGTCATGTCGATCGCGACCATCTGGCCCTTGGTCGAACCCACCGCGGACAGCACGTTGTTGTTCTGCAGCGCGTTGGCGACGTCGCTGGCGGTGACCTTCAGCGCGGTCATGCGGTCGGGTTTCAGCCAGATCCGCATCGCGAACGTGCCGGCGCCGAGGATGTCGGCGCGCTGCACGCCGGGAACGGTGACCAGCTTGGGCTGGATGACGCGGGTGATGTAGTCGGTGATCTGGTTGTTGTTGAGGGTGTCGCTGGCGAAGGACACGTACATCGCCGCGATCTGCTGGCCCTGCTGCAGGTCGATCACCGGGTCCTCGGACTCCGGCGGCAGCTGGCCGCGCATCTTGTTGACCTTGGCCGCGATCTGGGTGAGCGCCTCGTTCGGATCCTGGTCCAAGCGGATGTAGGCCTGGATGGTGCTGATGCCGGCCGAGCTGGTCGAGCTCATGTACTCGATGCCCTCGGCGCTGGCGATCTCGCGCTCCAGCGGCGTGGTGATGAAGCCCTGGATCAGGTCCGCGTCGGCGCCGTAGTACGTGGTGCTGACGTTGACCACCGCGTTGCGCAGCTCGGGATACTGGCGCACGTTCAATTCGCTGAACGCGCGCAGCCCGAACAGCAGGATGAACAGGCTGACCACGATCGCCAGCACCGGTTTGTTGATGAAGATATCGGTGAATTTCATCTGAAATCCTCTCCCTCTCCCGCTTGCGGGAGAGGGTTGGGTGAGGGTGCGGGAAGATCAGCGGTTTTCGGTCTTCGGCTGCGCTTCCGCAGTCGGCAGGACCTTGTTGTTGATCGTCACTTCCGCATCGTTGCGCAGCTTCAGCAGACCGCTGGTCACCACCTGCTCGCCCGGCTTCAGGCCGTCGGTCACCGCGATCAGGTCGCCGCGAGTGGCGCCGGTCTTGACGAAGCGCTGGGTGACGATGAGCTTGTCGCCCGTTAGCGGCTTGCCCTGCATGTCCTTCTCGCCTTCGGCGCGCTTCTTCTTGGTGATCACGTACACCGCGTTGCCGTAAGGATTGAAGCTGACCGCGGTCTGCGGGATCACCACCACGGTGCGTTCGCCGCCCAGCGCGAAGCCGACGTGCGCGAACGTGCCGGGACGCAGATTGCCCTCGGCGTTGTCGAGCGTGGCCTGGACCTTGAAGTTGCGGGTAGCGGCTTCGACTTCGGGCTGGATCGCGGTGACTTCGCCTTCGAAGGTGCGGCCGGGCATCGCGTCCACGGTGGCGCGGACGCGGGTGCCGTTCTGCACTTGGCCCATCAGCTTCTCGGGCAGGCTGAAATCCAGGTAGATCGGATCGAGCGCCTGCAGGCTCACGATCGGGTCGCCGGGATTGACGAACTGGCCGAGGTTGACCTGGCGGATGCCGAGGAAACCGTCGAACGGCGCGCGTATGGTCTTCTGCGCGATCAGCGCGCGTTGGGCGTCGGCGTTGGCGCGGGCGCTGGCCGCCGCGGTGGCGCGTTGCTCCACCTCGTCCTGCGACACCAGCTTGTCTTGGCCCAGCTTGCGCCAGCGGTCGCGCTGCACCGCCGCCAGTTTGGCGGTGGCTTCCAGCGAATTCAGCGTCGCCAACTCGTTGGCGGTGTTCAACCGCACCAGCACCTGGCCGGCCTTCACCGGCTGGCCGGCTTCGAACTCGATCGACTTGACCACGCCGCCGGCTTCGGTGGTGACGTTGGTGCCGTTGATCGCGACGAAGGTGCCGACCGATTCCTCGTTGTCGCTCCAACGTTCCGACTTCGCCGTCGCCGCGGTCACCGCGGACGCCGGCTGCGGCATGTTGTCGAAGAAGTCGTTCATGCCCTTGCTCATGCCGGCCTTGACGAGGAACACGCCGCCGAACACCACGATGGCGCCGATCAGCATCCAGATCATCCGTTTGCGCGTGGAGGGCTTGCGCGCGGGGTCATGCTTGGGCATGGGAAACATCCTTGAGGGAAGTAGAGTTGTGATCGGGCAGGTACGGCGACGGACAGCCGAATACCGCCTCGCTGACGCGTACGACCAAGGCGTCGACGGCGTCGTCGTCGACCGGATCGAACAGCGGCCGCCAGCCGTAGCCGTTGAGCAGGTATTGCAATTGCTTGAACAGCAGCCGGTACGGATCGCCGAAACCCTTGTGGTCCAGCAAACCGTCCTGCTGCAGCAGGGTGTACATGCCCAGGCACATCGCCCAGGGCCCGACCGTCAGCGCCTGCGGCGCCAGCGACATCGTCGCCGGCAGCTCGCCGTTGCGTAAGGCCTCGACCACGATGCCGTCGACCAGTTCGCTCAGCGGCGCGCTGGCTTCCAGCGCGCGCTGGCGGCTGGCTTCGGAAGCCGCGCCCCAAATAACGTCGGTCCACACGAACTGGGCTAGGCGGAAATGTTCGGGCTGGGCGCGGATCACCATCAAGTCGGCCAACGCCACCGCCAGCATGCGCTCGCGGGTCGGGCCGGCCCAGCGCGCGGCGCGTTCGAACAGTTCGACCCGGCTCAGGCAGTTGCGCGTGGCCAAGGCCACCAGCAGATCTTCCTTGCTGGCGAAATGATTGTAGAGCGTGCCGATCGCGTAGTCCGACTCCTCGGCGATGCGCGACATCTGCAGGCTGAGCAGACCGTCGCGCTGGATCAGTTCCTGGGCTTTGTCCAGGAACAGGCGCTCACGATCGGCGAGCTCGCGTCGACGGCGTTCCCGGGTGCTCATGGTCCTTGGCGCGGAGGTCGGTCCGAACGCGATTTTGAACATGGTTCACGAATTGATCAAGGCTTTCGCAGAGGATTCGCCGGATCCTTCGCATCGTCTAGAGGCGCGGTCGCACACGCTGAGAGGCGCGTGACTGAACGACGCGATCCGTCCTTACTTCCGGCACGGTCGCCGTCTCAGCCGAATGCTAGACTGAACAGTATAGAAAATAACAAGACCTTAAGAGGCTTCCCCATGCGCGTTTCCTGGTTTTCTATTTTGGCGGTATCGGCGGCGCTCGCCGCTTGCGGCAAGCAAGCCCCGCCTCCGGCCCCGCCGCCGCCGGAAGTCGGCGTGGTGACGGTCAAGCCCGCGAACGTGCCCTTGCAGAAGGATCTGGTCGGCCGCCTGGCCGCCTACCGTAGCGCCGACGTGCGCGCGCGCGTGCCGGGCGTGCTGCAGCGGCGCGCTTACGCGGAAGGCAGCGACGTGCGCAAGGGCCAAGTGTTGTTCGTGATCGATCCCGCCCCGCTGCGCGCCGCGCTGTCGCAGGCGCAGGCCTCGCTCGCGCAGGCGCAAGCCAATTACACCAACGCCAAGGTCGCGGCCGACCGCGCGCGCCAGCTGGCGCCGACCAACTTCATCTCCAAGTCGGACCTGGACAACGCCCTGGCCGCCGAACGCAGCGCCGCGGCCGCGGTGCAGGCCGGCAAGGCCAGCGTGGACAGCGCCCGCATCAATCTGGGCTATGCGAGCGTGGCCTCGCCGATCGACGGCCGCGCCGGCAAACAACAGGTCACCGAAGGCGCGCTGGTCGGCCAGGGCGACGCGACACTGCTGACGACGGTGGACCAGATCGATCCGCTGTACGTGAACTTCTCGCTCAGCATCGCCGAACTGGAGCAGGTACGCGCCGCGCAGGGCGGTCGGACGCAGAGCAAGGCCCAGGTGCAGGTGCTGCTGCCCGACGGCACGCCGTATCAGCGCATGGGCGAATTGGATTTCTCGGGCGACGTGGTCGACCCGGCCACGGGCGCGATCGCGTTGCGCGCGCTGTTGCCCAATCCCGACAAAACTTTGTTGCCCGGCACTTATGTGACCTTGAAAGCGACGCTCGGCGAACAGCAGAACGTATTCCTGCTGCCGCAAGCCGCGGTGCAGCGCGATGCGACCAGCGCCTACGTGCTGGTCGTAGGCCAGGACGGCAAAGTCGTGCGCAAGGACATCGTCACCGACCGCAGCCAAGGCAACCAGTGGGTGGTGCATCTGGGCTTGAACGCCGGCGATCAGGTGATCGTTTCCGGTTTGCAGAAAGCGCAGCCCGGCCAGCCGGCGAAGGCGACGCCGTGGCAGCCCGACAACGGCGGAGCGCCCGCAAACGCGCCGAAGAAGGACGAAAAGCCGGCGGCGAAGGCCTGATCCGTCATGTCCAAGTTCTTCATCAACCATCCCGTTTTCGCCTGGGTCATCGCGATCCTGATCACGCTCGGCGGCGTGCTCGCGATCCTCAACCTGGGCGTGGAGTCGTATCCCAGCATCGCGCCGCCGCAGGTGACGGTGGGCGCGAGCTATCCCGGCGCCAGCGCCGACACCACCGAGCGCGCGGTCACCCAGGTGATCGAACAGCAGCTCACCGGCATCGACAATCTGGATTACTTCAGTTCGTCGTCCAGCTCGAGCGGCCGCTCTTCGATCACGCTCACCTTCAAGGCCGGCACCAATCCGGACATCGCCCAGGTGCAGGTGCAGAACAAAGTGGCGCTGGCCACGCCGCGCCTGCCGTCGGAAGTGACTCAGCAGGGCGTGGTGGTGGCCAAGGCCAACGCCGGCTTCCTGATGGTGGTGGCGTTGCGTTCGAGCAATCCGGCCTACGACAAGAGCGCGCTGTCGGACATCATCGCCTCGCGCGTGCTCGACCAGATCTCGCGCGTGCCCGGCGTCGGCAGCACCCAGCTGTTCGGCGGCGAGTACGCGATGAACATCTGGCTCAATCCCGACAAGCTGCAAGGTTACGGCCTGTCCGCCAGCCAGGCGTTGGCCGCGGTGCGCGGCCAGAACGTGCAGTTCGCCGCCGGTTCGATCGGCGCCGAGCCTTCGCCGCAAGGCCAGGCCTTCACCGCGACGGTGTCGGCGGAAGGCCGCTACAGCACCGCCGAACAATTCGGCGACATCATCTTGCGCGCCAACCGCGACGGCACCACGGTGCGGCTGAAGGACGTGGCGCGGATCCAGAAAGGCGCTTCGGCCTACGGCTTCGATCTGAAGTGGAGCGGCACCCCGGCCGCGGGCTACGCGATCCAGCTCGCGCCCGGCGCGAACGCCTTGGGCGTGGCCGAAGCGGTGCGCGCGCGGATGGACGAATTGCAGGCGACGTTCCCGCAGGGCGTGACCTGGTTCTCGCCGTACGACAGCTCCACCTTCGTGAAGATTTCGGTCGAGGAAGTGGTCAAGACCCTGATCGAAGCGATCGTGCTGGTGTTCCTGGTGATGCTGATCTTCCTGCAGAACCTGCGCGCCACGATCATCCCGACTTTGGTGATCCCGGTCGCGCTGATGGGCACGTTCCTGGGCATGTACCTGATCGGCTTCACCATCAACCAGCTCAGCTTGTTCGGCATGGTGCTGGCGATCGGCATCGTGGTGGACGACGCGATCGTCGTGATCGAGAACGTCGAACGCATCATGACCGAGGAAGGCCTGTCGCCGAAGGAGGCCACGGTCAAGGCGATGGGCCAGATCACCGGCGCCGTGGTGGCGATCACCGTCGTGCTGGCCGCGGTGTTCGTGCCCAGCGCGTTCCAAGGCGGCAGCGCGGGCCAGATCTACAAGCAGTTCGCGATCACCATCGCGATGGCGATGGGCTTCTCCGCGTTCCTGGCGCTGGGCTTCACCCCGGCGCTGTGCGCGACCATGCTCAAGCCGACCGGCCACCACGAGAGCCGCAACTTCATCTTCCGCGGCTTCAACCGGATCTACGACGGGACGGTCAAGACCTACGTCGGCCACATCGGCAGCGCGGTGACGCACGCACCGCGCTGGATGATCGTGTTCGGCGCGCTGGCGGTGCTGTGCGGATTCCTGTTCGCGCGCATGCCGGGCAGCTTCCTGCCCGAAGAAGACCAGGGCTACGCGCTGGCGATCGTGCAGCTGCCGCCGGGCGCCACGCTGCAGCGCACCCAGCGCGTATTCGAGCAAGTGCGCGGCACGCTGGAGAAGCAAGAAGGCTACGAGGGCATGATGCAGGTGGCCGGCTTCAGCTTCGTCGGCCAGGGCGAGAACGTCGGCATGGCGTTCGTCAAGCTCAAGCCCTGGGACGAGCGCAAGATTACGGCGACCGAATTCATCCAGAAGGCGAACGGCGCGCTGTTCGGTATCCGCGACGCGCAGATCTTCGTGATCAACCTGCCGACGGTGAACGGCTTGGGCCAGTTCGGCGGTTTCGACATGTATCTGCAGGACCGCAGCGGACAAGGCCGCGCGGCCTTGGGCCAAGCGCTAGGCCAATTGCTCGGCAAGGCTTCGCAGAATCCGGCGCTGACCGGCGTGCGCCCGAACACGCTGGCCGATGCGCCGCAGCTGAAGCTGGACGTCGACCGTGTGCAAGCGCAGGCGATGGGCTTGCAGGTCAGCGACATCTACAGCGCCGTGCAGCTGATGCTGGCGCCGGTATACGTCAACGATTTCGTCGACGAAGGCCGCGTCAAGCGCGTGACCATGCAGGCCGACACCGCTTACCGCACCGGTCCGGAATCGCTGGGCCGTTTCTTCACTCCGAGCGCGGCTTCCGACGGTTCGGTCGCGGCGATGATCCCGTTGTCGAACATAGTCAAGTCGAGTTGGATCGTGGGCCCGCCGTCGCTGACCCGCTACAACGGTTACGCCGCCGCCGAAGTGGTCGGTTCGCAAGCGCCCGGCCACAGTTCGGGCGAGGCGATGAAGGTGATGCAGGAGATCGTCGACAACGATCTGCCCGAAGGCTTCGGCTACGACTGGACCGGCCAGTCCTACCAGGAAATCCTGTCCGGCAACCAGGCGCCGATGCTGATGGCGCTGTCGATCCTGGTCGTGTTCCTGTGCTTGGCCGCCTTGTACGAAAGCTGGTCGGTGCCGGTGGCGGTGCTGCTGGTGGTGCCGCTGGGCGTGCTGGGCGCGGTCGCGTTTTCGATGCTGCGCGGTTTGCCCAACGACATCTATTTCAAGATCGGCCTGATCACGGTGATCGGCTTGGCGGCGAAGAACGCGATCCTGATCATCGAGTTCGCGATCGAGCAGCGCCAGGCCGGCAAGCCCTTGCGCGAAGCGGTGGTCGAAGCGGCGAAGCTGCGTTTCCGCCCGATCCTGATGACCTCGTTCGCCTTCATCATGGGCGTGACGCCGCTGGCCATCTCCACCGGCGCCGGCGCCAATGCGCGGCACGCGATCGGCACCGGCGTGATCGGCGGCATGCTGTTCGCCACCTTCCTGGGCCTGCTGCTGATCCCGGTGTTCTACGTGGTGGTGCGGCGGATGCTGGGCGACAAATTGGACGAGAAGCCGGCCATCGCCAAGGATTGACGTAGACCGGGTCCGCGAAGCGAACCCGGAATCACGCCGCGGCAAACCGCGGTTACGCGTTCAACCGAAAAGCCCCGGGTTCGCTTCGCGGACCCGGTCTACGGGATGACGCTACGGCAGGCTGATGCGCAACTTGCGCAACAGTTTGGCCAGCTCCGCGCGTTCTGCCGCGCTTAGGCTTGCGAGGGCTTCATCGGCCTGATCGAAGCGCGCGACGATGGCTTTGTCTATCAATCTGCGGCCTTGCGCGGTCAGCGTCGCCGCCAGCGAACGCCGATCGCCGTCGTCGGCGCTGCGCGCGACCAGGCCGCGCGCCTCGAGCCGGTTCAGGCAGGCGGTCATCGCTCCGGAGGTGAGCAGCACGGATTTGCGCAAAGCGGTCGGCGTCAGCCGATAAGGCGCGCCCGAGCGCCTGAGCGTGGCCAGCACGTCGAGATCGGTGTAGTTGATGCCCGCTTCGCGCAGCCGTTCGCCGGCGCCCGCTTCCAGCAGCCGGCCCAGATGCAGGATCCGCCCGACCACGGCCATCGCCGACGCGTCCAGTTCCGGACGTTCGCGGCGCCAGTCGCGCAGCAGCTGGTCGACGATGTCGTGGTCCGCGCCGGTGGAAGGCTTTCTTGGCATAGCGTCATTATATATTCACATGAAGTATCTTGACATCAAGATATCTCGATGGAAGCATTGACGCACCCTACGAACCGGTGCCCGCGCATGCGTACGATCGTCCGGAGGCCGCTCTGGCGGCTGCTGCTCTCTTTGCTCTTGATCGCACCCGCCGCCGCCTTCGCCCAGCACAAGCCGGGCGAGATCGTCGTCGAACGCGGCACCGTTCGCGACGAACAAGGCAAGGCGGTGCCTTACGAAATCGGCACGCTGTACGTGCCGGAAAACCGCAGCAAACCGGGAAGCCGCCTGATCGGCGTCGGCTTCGCCCGGATCAAGTCGCCGCAGCCGACCGGCGCCCCACCGGTGTTCTGGTTGCCGGGCGGTCCCGGCCTCAGCGTGCTCGGCGCGTTCGCCAAGAACGACATGGGCAAACTACGGCTCTGGCTGAGCTTGACCGCCGTCGGCGACGTGGTGGTGGTCGAGCAGCGCGGCTACACCGCACGCGGCGAAATGCTGATGGCGCCGAGCCCGGCGTGGCCGCTGGACAAGCCCGCGTCGGTGCGCGCCTCAGCGGCGGCAATGCAGGCGCAGGCCAAGGCGGCCGTCGCCGCCAATCCCGACAAGGACCTGTCCGGCTACGACATCGGCGAGTTCGCCGCGGACGTCGACGATGTGCGCCGCGCGCTGGGCTACGGCAAGATCAGCCTGTTCGGCGGAAGCTTCGGCTCGCAATGGAGCTTGGCGGTGATGCGCCTGCATCCCGATGCCGTGGCGCGTGCGGTGCTTTCCGCCGTCGAGCCGCTGGACAACGGCTACGACATGCCATCGCATATCTATGCCTCGTTGCAGCGCATCGCCTACGACGCCGACCGCGATCCGGGATTGAAGCCATACCTGCCGCCGGGCGGCCTCATGGCGGCGGTGTCCGCCTTGCACGACCGCTTCGCGAAAGGCCCGGTCAGCGTGACCGTGCGCGAAAAGGACGGCAAGGCGCGAACGGTCGTGCTCGGCGCCGAAGACCTGCAGCAGGCGCTGTTGTCGCATACCGCCGAGGGCGAGCGCTGGCCGGCCTTCATCCTGTCGCTATATCACGGCCATTACGAAGAATGGGCGAGGGAAACGATCGACGATCGCGCGGCGTCCGAGACGATCATGATCGGCCCGCTGGCGGACAGCAGCCTGGGCGTCAGCGCCGAACGCGAGCATCGCTTGCGCACCGATCCGGCCGTCGCCTTGTTGGGCACGTGGAATTTCGAGGCCAACATCGCGTCGGCGCCGGATTGGCCGACCCGCGACATGGGCGACGCGGTGCGCAAGCCGGTGCCGAGCGACATCCCCATCGTGTTCGTCCACGGCGATTGGGACACCTCGACCCCGATCGACAACACGCTGGGCCTGCTGCCGTATTTCCGCAACGGCCACGCGATCCTGGTCCATCGCGGCGGCCACGATGGCACGATGTACCAGCTCCGCGACGACGATGCGGCGAAGCGGGCGGTCTTCGAGTTCCTGAAAACCGGACGCGGCGAAGATCTGCCGACAGAAGTCGCGCTGCCGCTGCCGAAATTCGATATGCCGGATTTCCCGGCGCCGGCTATGCGCTAAAGACGAGCGCCTATGCCGGCGACGCCCCTTTCATTTGCCGGGATAGGAAAACTCGCAGAGCGTCATGTTTTCTTCCTTGCTTTCCCAGCATTTCCAACATTCGATCTCGTTCGGGCCGATGCGTCTGCATCCATGCGACGTGTCGCCTGCCGAATCCGACCGGGGTTCGTAACCGTTATCCGTCTGCCGAGGCCGATCCGCCTCGGCTCTAGCGCTACCGATACCCAGAATCAAAACCAAGCCTAAAGCGGTGAGCGTTCTCATAGAATGTCCCATTGTCTTTTAGGAAGCGCCCGAATTCCCGGTTCGGATTCGGGCCTCATAAAGACGACAGACCGGATCGCGCCAGGCCATCGAACAAAAAAACCCGGCAGCCGAAGCTGCCGGGTTTCGTTTTTTTCCGATCGCGCGGGGAGAGGGCCGCGCGTTCCGAAGTCTTACTTGGCGGCGACCTTGCCGGCGGCCTTCACGACGCGCTCGGCGTTGCTCTGGGCCTGCTCGGAAGCGGCTTCGAACTGGCCCTTGGCGATCTGGCCGATGGCTTCGTTGGTCTTCAGCGTCTGGCCGTAGACTTCCTGGCCGGTGCTGATGGCGCGCTCGACGTTCTCGCGGGCGACCTGGATGCCGTTCGGCACGACGGCCTTCAGCGCTTCCAGATCGCGGGCTTCGACCAGCTGGCCGAAGTAGGCGAAAGCGGCGTTGGCGCTGTCGTTGAACGCGGCCAGCTGCAGGCCGAACACCTTCTCGGCGTTGTTCAGGGCCAGGCGGTTGATCTGGGCCGCCGTGTCCGCGAACTGACGGGTCGCGGCGGTGAACTGCTCGTTGAACTGCGGATACATGGCGGAACTCCTGAGGTAAATCGGCGGTTTGCCGGTTTGTGCGGTGCAGCATAGCTCCGGCTATGTTGCAATGCAACAACAAAGATATTTCAGGGTTCAGCTAACCGATAACTCGATATAAAACAGTTAGTTATGATAGTTATACCGATAGTCGGCGGCAGCCGGCTCAGGCGAATCCGGCCCTATATGCGCTTTTTTACCCCGATGTAAGCCGGCGCCGGCTAGCCGCGGTAGCGGCAGCCCGAGGTGCAGGTCTCGTGGACGACGATCTCGCTCAACTGCGGCAGCGCAGGCTTGAGCCGCTCCCAAATCCAGACGGCCAGCCGTTCGCTGGTCGGGTTTTCCAGGCCTTCGATGTCGTTGAGATAGTGGTGGTCGAGCCGTTCGTAAAGCGGCTTGAAGGCGGCTTTCAGGTCGGCGAAATCCATCACCCAACCGCTGCGCTCGCCTGGTTCGCCCGAGACGTGCACTTCGATCCGGAACGAATGGCCGTGCAAGCGCGCGCATTTGTGGCCTTCGGGCACGTTCGGCAGCCGGTGCGCGGCTTCCAGGGTGAAAACTTTGAAGATGTCCATGCCGCCATTCTCAGCCCAGGCTTGAGCGGCGGCAAACTCCCGTTGCCGTCATCCCGGCGGGAGCCGGGACCCAGGTCGACGCAGCTACGGCGCGTCGATGCCAACCCCTCGTCATGGGCTCTGGATCCCGGCTTGCGCCGGGATGACGGTTGGGAGCTCAGCGGGCGACCGCGATCGCCCGCTTCGGCGCGAAATCCGTGCGGCGGCGTTCGCGGATGCGTTCGCCGTCGATCCGGCCTTCGACCAGTTCGTAGCCGAGCAGGGCGAACACCCGCTCGCCGATGAAGATCGGCCGCGCATCGCCGTACCAATCCACGCAGCTGGCTTTGCAGCCGTCGTCCACCGCCCGCTCGGCACGGGCGTCCAGTTGGCCCATCCGGCCGAGCTTCAGGTCGCGGTTGCGCAGATAGAGCACGCTCGCGGTCTGGTCGAGATAGCGCTGCATGCTGTTGCTGCGCGCCGCGCCGACGATCGGCAGGCCGACGATGCCTTGCCGCTCGGTTTCGGCACGGTAGAAGAAGCCGTGCGTGCGGCTTTCGCCTTGTGCGGCGTCGCGTTGCACGAACACGCTGCGCTTGTTCGCCGTGCGCGGGCCCAGCTTCAAACTGGTGAAGTGCAGATCCTTACCCGATCCGCCGACGATCACCGCATCGCCGCCCATCGCTTCGATGCGCTCGGCGCCGTGGCCCAGGTCGATCTGCTGCAACGGCATGCGGTCGGCGTAGCGGATCGCGTAGAGCATCGGATGTGCGCCGGCGGCGGAAGGGTCGCGCCAGCGGTACGGCGCCGATCCGTACACCAGCCAATCGCCGATGAAGCGGTTCTGCACTTCGCTGTCGCCGGCGTTGAGCAGCGGCGTATAGGCCGAAGCCGGCGCGGCCGCGCTGCCGTCGCCGAAATCGCGCAGCCGCACGCGCAGCAAAGCCATGTCGCCGCGCTTGCTCTCGGCGCGCCACATGCCTTCGCCGTCGCCGTGCGCGCTGACCAGCACGTTGAGGAAGCCCTTCGCATCCTGCAGGAAGGAGAGCTGGTCGATCGGGCTGCCGCTGGTGCGCAACGCGCTCGGCGCGGCGCCGTCCAGCGGGATGCGGAACACCGCGGAACGGTAGGGGCGGCGCTGGTCGCGATCGTAATGCGTGGTCCAGACGAACACCGAATCGGCGGACACGTAGAACACGCGGCCTTGCGGACCGAGTACGGCGCTGGACTCGCATCGCATCTCCGCGCGGCCCAGGTCGCAGATGCTGACCGTGTGCAGCGCCGCGCCTTCGAACGGATTCAATTCGTCCGCGCTGCGGTAGATGCGCGTGGCCGGCAGGATGCGGCGGAATTCCTGCGGTGTGGCGTCCTTATGCCAGCGGCGGACCGCAGGGTAAAAATCATCGGAGCCGGCGTTCCACGCGTTCAAGCGCATCGGCGTGTAGAAGATTAGCTTGTCGCCGATCAGGCGGCTGGCGTAATTGCGAGAAGAGTAGTAATCGTTGCTGCGCAAGTGATAGGTGGCGCGGTATTTCAGGCCGCCGTCGCGGGCGATGTCGAACAAGCCGATCTCGGTGCCGCCGCGCGCGTAGCTGTAGCCGATCACGACGACCGTGTCGTCCGACACCAGCATCTCGTCGTACCACGCGCCGGAAGGATCGGTGCCGGGCGCGTAGGCGTCGACCGTCGACACCGGCCGCAGCGCGTCGCCGCCGATGCGCACGGTGAACAATCGACCGCGGCGCAGGATCACCAGATGATCGCCATGTCGCTTGACGATGCCGCCTTCGTCGACGCCGGCGGTTTGCACGTTGGTGATCGATTCCTCTTTGTCCGCAGCGGCGTTGCCGGCGACGCTGTCCAAAGATTTGGCTTCGGCCACGGCGCCGGGCGCCATCAATGCGACGGTAGGTGCGGGCGGGGGCGGCGGGGCCATCGCCGCCTGCTTGGCGACTTCCTTGCGCCGGGCGTCCGCCTGCGCGCGCCAACGCTTGAGCAGGCGGTCGAATTCCCCTTCGCCGGAGAAGGCGCGCAGCGTCTTGCGCGGCTGGGTATCCGGCGCCGAGTGTGCTGCGGCGGTCGCAACGCCGTCGCACGCCGCCAGCAACAGCAGGCCAAACAAGAAGGGAAAGATCCGGGGCATGGCAGTTCTCCAGGGTCTAAAACCGAGCGCGAAATCGCGTCGCGTCACGAAGACGAACGTATGGCGGCCGAAGCGGGGTTAAGGAAAACGGATTTCGATCGGCGGGCCGATCCCGCGGTTCGCGCGCAGCGGCCGTACAGCCTCAGCGAAGTCCGGCGATCGATGCTTGACTCTGGACCAAGGTCCAGACTGCAAACTCGCTCCATCCACAGAGGCTACGGCGAGGGCCATGGAAACAGTGCGCAGTACCGAAGGGCTAGACTCGGGGTCGATCGGGATCGGCGATGCGTCCGTCCTGTCCGGGCCAATTCCCCATGTTCCAGCGGAGGAGAACGCATGAGCGCCTCCCAGCATCCCGCGCACGGCAACGGACACGGTTGCTGCTCTAACCATCCACCGTCCGGCGCGGCGGCCCATGCGGTCGTCGATCCGGTCTGCGGCATGCCGGTCGATCCTTCGAAAACGCCGCACCAGGCCGTGCATGCCGGCAACGAATACCATTTCTGCTCTGCGCGTTGCCGCGAGAAATTCGTATCCGACCCGGCCAAGCACCTCGCGCCCAAGGCTTCCTCGCCGGCGGCTCCGGTTCCGGCGGGCACGATCTATACGTGTCCGATGCATCCCCAGATCCGGCAACCGGGCCCGGGCGTCTGCCCGATCTGCGGCATGGCCCTGGAACCCGAGATGCCAAGCCTGGAGGACGAAGAGAATCCGGAGCTTGGCGATTTCTCGCGCCGCTTCTGGTGGACTTTGCCGTTGACGCTGACCGTACTGGCGTTGGCGATGGGAGCGCATCGTCTTACGGTCTTGTCGGCCGAGATGCGGACCTGGTTGGAACTGGCGCTGAGCGCGCCGGTAGTGCTGTGGGCGGGCTGGCCGTTCTTCGAGCGCTGCGCGCAGTCGATTCGCAACCGCAGCCCCAACATGTGGACGCTGATCGGCATCGGCGTGGCGGCGGCATTCGGTTACAGCGTCGTAGCCGCCGTGGTCCCCGATCTCTTTCCGGCGTCGTTCCGGGAGCATGGCCGAGTAGGCGTGTATTTCGAAGCCGCAGCGGTGATCGTTTCCTTGACGCTGCTCGGGCAACTGCTCGAACTGCGTGCGCGCTCCAAGACCTCCGCGGCGATCAAGGCATTGCTCGGGCTTGCGCCCAAGACCGCGCGGCGGATCGGCCGGGACGGTACGGAAGAGGATGTTCCGCTCGAACAGGTGCACGTGGGCGACCGCTTGCGCGTGCGGCCCGGTGAGAAAGTGCCGGTGGACGGCCTGGTGCTGGAAGGCCGTTCCAGCCTGGACGAATCGATGCTGAGCGGCGAGCCCATCCCGGTCGAAAAGGCGCCCGGCGCGCGCGTCGTCGGCGCGACGCTCAACGGTACCGGCAGCCTGGTCATACGGGCGGAGAAGGTGGGATCCGACACGGTCCTGTCGCAAATCGTGCAGCTCGTCGCCCAGGCCCAGCGTTCCCGGGCGCCGATGCAGCGCATGGCCGACAAGGTTGCCTACGGGTTCGTGCTCGCGGTGTTGGTCGCGGCGGTACTGACTTTCCTGGGCTGGGGCCTGTTCGGACCCGAGCCGTCGTGGACCTATGCCGTGCTGAACGCCGTATCGGTGCTGATCATCGCCTGCCCTTGCGCGCTGGGACTGGCTACGCCCATGTCGATCATGGTGGCCACCGGCCGCGCGGCGCGAGCCGGCGTACTGTTCCGCGACGCCGAGGCGATCGAACACTTGCGCAAGATCGATACGCTGGTCGTGGACAAGACCGGCACCTTGACCGAAGGACGGCCGGTGTTCAAGGACGTCATCGCCGCCGAAGGTTTCGCCGCGGACGAAGTGCTGCGCCTGGCCGCCGGCCTCGAGCAAGGCAGCGAGCATCCGCTGGCCGAGGCCATCCTGGCCGAAACCAAACGGCGAGGGTTGTCTCCGCCTGCGGTGGCGGATTTCGATTCGCTCACCGGCATGGGCGTGCGCGGTCGCGTCGCCGATCGCGCGCTGATCTTGGGCAATCGGACGCTGATGGCCGAAGCCGGCGCCGATGTCGCCGCGGTATCCGGAGACGCCGAGCGCCTGCGCGGCGAAGGCGCCAGCGTGGTCTATCTGGCCGTCGATGGCCGCCTGGCGGGGATTCTGGCGGTGGCCGATCCCATCAAGGCCACGACCTTGCCGGCCTTGAACGCGCTGCGCGCGGCGGGCGTGCGCGTGGTCATGGCGTCGGGCGATGCGCAGGCTACGGCCGAAGCCGTAGGACGCGCGCTGGGCATCGAGGAGGTGCGCGGCGAAGTGCGGCCTAAAGACAAGGTCGAGTGGGTTCAAAGGCTCAAGGCGCAGGGCCGGCGGGTGGCGATGGCCGGCGATGGCATCAACGATGCGCCAGCCCTGGCCGCGGCCGACGTGGGTATCGCGATGGGCACCGGCACGGACGTAGCGATGTCCAGCGCGCAGGTGACGCTGGTGAAAGGCGATCTCCGCAAGATCCTGCATGCGCGCGCCATTTCCGATGCCGCTGTCTCCAACATGCGGCAGAACCTGGGTTTCGCGTTCCTGTACAACGCCGTCGGCGTGCCGATCGCCGCCGGCGTGCTGTATCCGGCGTTCGGATGGCTGCTCAGTCCGATGATCGCGGCCCTGGCGATGAGCCTGAGTTCGGTCTCGGTGGTCACCAATGCGTTGCGGCTCGCCCGGTCGCCGTTGCCAGCATCGCCAAGCGAAGGACCGTAGCGCGATTCGACGGGACAAAAATCACCCCGTAGCAGCGCATGCGGGGTGAACCGCATGCCCGGCCGTTAGTCCTGCTGCTGCTCAGCCAATGCCGTCGCTGGACGCGGTCTGCATCTTGCGATGAAAGACCCTTTCCACCCTCGGATCGACCTGCAGCGTCGTCGGACGCGGCCCTGCTACGAGGCTTGAGCGCATTGTGCGGCGACCGCGCGGACGGTTATTGATCCGGATCAATGAAAGCTGCGTACGTAGATCAGGCGATGTCGGCCGGCCTTGCGTCGGACGCCGGAGCTCCTGGGCCGGCTACTGCCCGAAAGCCGAGCCCGCGTCTCCCGTCGGCGCGCCGACGCGCAACACGCAAAGCGCCGCGAGCATCAGGCTGACGCCGCCGATCAGCAGCGCGTAGATCGGCGCATTGCCGAAGAACGTCTTCAACAGGAAGCCGAGCAAGCTGGCGGCGAGCAATTGCGGGATGACGATGAACAGATTGAAGATGCCCATGTACACGCCCATCTTCCCCGCCGGCACGCTGTCGGACAGCAGCGCGTAGGGAAGGGACAGGATCGACGCCCAGGCGAAGCCGACGCCGACCATCGACAGCAGCAGCCAGTGCGGATCGCGGATCAGCAGGAACGACAGCAGGCCGCAGCCGCCCAGGACGAGATTGAGCAAGTGGCTCAGGCGCAGGCCGAGCCGGCGCGTCATCCATGGGATCAGCATCGCCGCGAGCACGGCGAAACCGTTGTAGGCCGCGAACAGCACGCCGGTCCAGTTCGCACCGTCGTTGTAAGCGGCCGAGCGCGTGTCTTCCGTGGCGAAATGCGCGCTGGTCACCGCCGCCGTCGTGTAGATCCACATCGCGAACAGCGCGAACCAGGAAAAACATTGCACCGGCACGAGCTGGCGCATGGTCGCGGGCATCGTCAGCAGATCGGCGACGATCGCGGTGAACGGATTGCGTGCGCGGCTGTAGCCGGCGACCAACTGTATCGCGCCGTAGGCGAACAGGCCCGCGGCGAGCAAGTGCAGCCGCGCATCGGCCTGGGTCAGTCGGATAGCGAGGAACGCAGCCAAGCCCGCCGCGCACCAGAGCGCGCCCGTGTAGCGTACGTGTGCCGGCAACGGCGTTGGAGGCGCAGCCGGCTTCGCGTCCTCGAACGCGGCGAGCACGTCGGGCGGATACTCACGGGTTGACAGCACGGTCCAGACGAGCGTGCCGAACAAGACGGCGGCGCCGAGATAGAACGCCAGCTTCACCGTGTCGGGAATCCCTCCGGAGGCGGCGAGGTTGCTGATCCCGAATTGCGCGAGCAGCCAGGGCAGCAGGCTGGCGATGACGGCGCCGGCCGCGATGAACAAAGTCTGCATCGCGTAGCCGGCCGGGCGCTGCGACGACGGCAGCTGATCGCCGACGAACGAACGCAACGGTCCCATCGAGACGTTGATCGCGGCATCGAGGATCCACAGCAGCGCCGCCGCGGTCCAGAGCGTCGGCGAATTGGGCATCGCGATCAGCGCCAATGCGGCGACGATCGCGCCGGCGAGGAAATACGGCCGGCGCCGGCCGAGCCGGCCCCACGTGCGATCCGAGCAATAGCCGACGATCGGCTGCACGAGCAGCCCGGTCAGCGGCGCGGCGATCCACAGCGCCGGAATGTCGTCGATCCCGGCGCCGAGAGTCTGGAAGATGCGGCTGACGTTCGCGTTCTGCAGCGCGAGGCCGAACTGCAGCCCCATGAAGCCGAAGCACATGTTCCAGATCTGCCAGAAGCCGACCGGGAGCCTGTTTGTCGTGGCAGGCATGGATGTCTGGCCGAAGCGTGCGGCGTTCGCGGCGGCGCCGCTCAGCGCCGCTTCGCCGAAACCGGCGCGGGTCCGCCCGATTGGCGGATCATCAGTTCGTAGGGCACGTCCACGAGCGCGCCCGCCTGCGGATCGCGGATCGCGGCGAGCAACTGCTCGGCGGCGATGCGGCCCATCTCGCGGCAAGGCTGTCGCACCGTGGTCAGGCTCGGCCAGATCTGGCGCGAGGCCGGCGTGTCGTCGAAACCGAACACGGACAAGTCTTGCGGGATGCGCATGCCGCGTTCGAACGCCTCGTGCATGACGCCGCAGGCGCTGTCGTCGTTGGCGGCGAAGACCGCGGTGGGCGGATGCTTCAGGTCGAGCAGTCGCCTCGTGCCGGCGACGCCGTCGTCGAAGGTGAAGCCGCCATCGACGACGAGCTCGGGATCGTAAGGGATGCCCGCGCGGCGCAGCCCGTCGCGATAACCGGCCAGGCGCCAGGCGCGTCCGCCGTGCGGCGTAGGGCCGGCGATGTGGGCGATGCGGCGATGACCGAGCTCGACGGCGTGCGCGATCATGTCCGCCGCCGCCTTGCGCTCGTCGAGGATGGTGCCGATGCGCGCGTGGCCGAGCTTGGCCTTCGCGGAGATCGTGGCGTAGCGCACGCCGAGGGCATCGAGACGGCGCAACAATTTGAGGTCGTCGGTGAACGGCGGCACCAGGATCAGGCCGTCCGGACGATATTGCGCGATCGATTCCTCCACCGCGCGGATGTGGTCGGCATTGGAATATTCCAGCGGACGCAGCATCGCGCTGTAACCCTGGCGCTCGCAGGCGGCGAGCATGCCGACGATGATCTCCATGACGTAGCTCGATGCCGCGGCGGGATCGTCGTACACCAGCGAAATCAGGTAAGAACGGTTTCCCGCCAAGCTGCGCGCCGACGGATTAGGGCGGTAATTCAGCGTCTGGGCGGCCGCCTCGACCTTGAGCCGGGTCTTCTCGCGCACGTTCGGTTCGCGGTTGAACACGCGCGAGACGGTTTTCATGGAGACGCCGGCGGCCTGGGCGACATCTTCGATTCTGGCGCGCATCGATGCGTTTCCGAAGGGGCGGGGTGGGGCAAGTCATGTTATCGCACGCGACGATGCCGGCAGGCGCTCGTTCCGCCGGCATCAGGCGGTCTGCGGCATCCGGTCCCCTTGCGTTTCGTAGTCGCGCGCCATCGCCTCGACCAGGGTCCGGTGGGCGGGCAGATCGTCGAGCGCCAAGCCGGCGACGTGCTGGACCGCGGCGAACTCGCGGCGCGCGGATTCGCCCTGGTCGTAGACGCCGCGCATGGCGGACAGGTCGGTGCGGAACTCCATGCCGTAAAGCACGTATTGCCAGCTGGCCGGCAGGAACATCTCCAGATCGGAAATGAAATCCAACCGGTGCGGCGGCCGGCAGCGCCACATCGCGAGTTTGTCCTGCAGCGTCTGCGGAATGCTGGCGGCATCGACGTTGTCGATCCAGAACGGGGTATCGCGACGCTGGCTGAGGCAGTAGTGCAGCTTGATGAAGTCGAAGATGCGCTCGTAGCGCGCGGCCATCATCGCGTTGAACGTCTTGGATACCGGCGCCATGTCGCCGTCGGCCGGGAACAGGTGCGCGATCAGGTACGCGGCGATCTCGATCAAGGCGATGCCGGTGGATTCGAGCGGCTCCACGAAGCCGCCGGCGAGGCCGACCGCGACGCAGTTCTTGTGCCAGGGTGCCGTGCGGTGGCCGGCCTCGAACTTGATGAGCTTCGCGGTCAGCCCGTCCGCGGCTTTGCCTAGATAGTCGCGCAGCACTTGCTCGGCGCGCGTTTCGTCGGTGTGGCGGCTGGAAAACACGTAGCCGACGCCGCGACGTTCGTGGAGGCCGATATCCCATGTCCAGCCGGCTTCGTGCGCTCGGGCGATGGTGAACGACGGGATCGGCGTGTCCTTGCGCTCGTACGGCACCTGCATCGCCCAGGCGCGATCGTTGAACAAAACGTCTTTCGCGCTGCGCCAACCCACGCCCAGCGCCTGTCCGCACAGCAAGCTGCGGAAGCCGGTGCAGTCCACGTACAAGTCGGCGCTCAACGCGCCTTGCTCGCGCGTGTGTACGCACGCGATCGCACCAGTTTGATCGAGTTCGACGCGCTCTATCGTCGCCGCGCGCCGGACTATGCCCAACTCCCGCTGGCCGTGTTCGGACAAGACATCGGCGAACCGCGCCGCATCGAAGTGATAGGCGTGGTTCAGCGGCGCCTGCCAGGGACCGTCGCTGAGGCGCTTGGGTCCGCGGCCGGCGTCGGTCACGCGTTTCTGCATCGTCACCGCTTCGGCGAAAGCAAGTTCTTTCGGCGCGTAGCCGAGCAGCCAATACGGCAGCAGCTCCGGCGCACCGGGCCGTTGGCTGGGCGCGCTGAACGGATGCAGATAGTGATCGCGGCCCGGCGCGCCGGGCGAGCGCGCCCAGTGCTCGAAGCGGATGCCCTGCTTGAAGGTCGCGTTGGCGCGGGCGATGAACTTGTTTTCGTCCAGGCCGATCGCCGACAGCGTGCCGCGGATCGACGGGAACGTGCCTTCGCCGACGCCGACGATGCTGATGTCGGGCGATTCGACGAGTTCGACGACGATGCCGCCGGGCTTGGCGGCGCCCAGCGCGCGCGCCAAATAGGTCGCAGTGAGCCAGCCGGCGGTGCCTCCGCCGACGACCAGGACTTTGCGCACGATCGCCATTCGATGCTCCCAAAATTTTGCTGCATTGCAGCTATCGCAGCGCAGCATTTTTCCCCGTATTTTCCAGCAGCATAGGCCCGAATGACTGCGCTGTCATCGATTTGTTGACAGCGCTGTCATTTTGCGTGCAGGCTTCGCTCCACCAGGCATAGGGGTGCCGACGGGCGTTGCGCCCGCTGCGCGGCCAGACAACAACCAAAGAAATTCGGGAGAGGGAACAGATGAAGTATTCGCTGCTCTACACGGCAGTCGTCGCCGCACTCGTCTCAGGCAACGCCTTGGCCGCCGATCAAGCGCAGGATGCAACGCCCGCCCAAGAGGCGCCCGCCGCGCAGGCCAAGACGCTCGACACCGTGGTCGTGACCGGCACCAAGCGGGTGACGCCCCTGCAGAAGACGCCGGTGGCGATCAGCGCGATCAGCGCGGAAACGCTCGACAAGGAGCGGGTGATGACCGTGCAGGACATCACCAAACTGGTGCCGAGCATGCAGGCCACCCGCCAGGGCGACCACGACGTCATCACCATGACCCTGCGCGGCATCGGCAACGACCAGGCCAAGACCGAGTACGCCGATCCGGAAGTCGCGATCTTCGTCGACGGCGTCTACTCGCCGCGCGCCGAGGCCGCCGCCGGCCTGCTGCTCGACATCGAGACCGCCGAAGTCCTGCGCGGCCCGCAGGGCACGCTATGGGGCCGCAATTCCACGGTCGGCGCGGTCAACTTCCAGACCGTGAAGCCGGAAATCGGCAGCTATTCCGGCAGCGCGCAGCTGTCCGTCGGCAACTACAACGCGGTCGGCGCTCGTGCCGCGGTGAATTTGCCGATCAGCGACACCTTCGCGATGCGCGTGGCGCTGGCGCAGGAGCAGCACGACGGCTACGTCGACTACCAGAATCCCATCGGCCAGATACCGTCGCTGGACGCGCAGCGCGCCGCCTATGCGGCATCCGGCGGCGATCCGGCGACGTTCCAGCCGATCAATCCGAACCAGTACGCCACCGGCGGCGACAAGTACAACGCGCAGAACCAGTCGGCCGCGCGCGTCAGCGCGTTGTGGCAGCCCAGCGAGACGTTCTCCTGGAACCTGGCGGTGGAATACTTCCGCGACCGCGGCACGCCGAGCATGAACCTGATGCAGAAGCCCCGGCCGGGGCAGGATTTTTGGTCGGCGCTGATCGACACCGCGCCCTACATCGACCGCGACTCCTACGCGCTGCGCAGCCGCATGGACTGGGACATCAACGACGGCCTGCGCTTCAGCTACATCGCAGGCTTCTACAAGTTCGACGGCTCGTCCACTTACGACCAGGACAGCGGCGTACTGGTGCCGACCTGTTTCGCCTGCGGCCCCGCGCAGTACCAGGAAGACCGCACCAACCACTCCGAATACGAGAACACTTCGCACGAGTTCAACCTCGCCTCGACCGGCGAGAACACCGTCGACTGGATCCTCGGCCTGTACTACGCCGCCGAAGACAACTCGATCCGCTTCGACATCCCGATCTTCAACGGCACCCAGCAAGGCACCGTCGCCTGGCAGGGCTCGTTCATCCAGCCCAAGGAGACGGTGGATTCCTACGCCGCCTTCGGCCAGGCCACCTGGAACGTCAACGACGATTGGCGCCTGACGGCCGGCTTGCGCTATACCGACGACAAGAAGGAGAACGTCGGCGGCCGCGGCTGGGGCTGGGCTTACAACCCGGCGGTGCCGCAGGTGCCGATCTCGCCGGGCACGTATCCGAGCCCCGGAACGGGATTCAACGTTTCCACCATCAACGACGGCGAATACAGCCACAGCCAGGTGACGTGGCTGGCGCGCACCGATTTCGATGTCGGCAAGAACGGCCTGCTCTACGCCAGCGTGTCCACCGGCTATAAGTCCGGCGGCTTGCAGGACGGCGGCGCCACCTTCAAGCACGAGGAGCTGACCAACTACGAGATCGGCGGCAAGTTCAGCTTCCTGGAAGGACGCGTGATCTGGAACAGCGCGATCTACTACATGGACTTCAAGGACTTCCAATTGTCCGCGCCGGTGACGTTCCCCGACGGCAATCGCGGCCTGGGCTTCAGCAACGTGGAAGGCAGCACCAAGGTGTGGGGCTACGAGAGCGAGCTTTCGGCGCTCATCGGCGACAACGACCGAGTCAACCTGACCATTTCGGGCGTTCCGGAAAAAGAGCTGGGCAGGCTGCTGTACGCGGGCAGCAACGACTACCAGGGCCTGCCGCCGTGTCCGCCGGCGTCGGGCATCAGCAACTGCATGAACGTCACCGGCAACGAACTGCCGCACGCGCCGGACTTCGCGTTGACGCTGATGTGGGAGCACGACTTCCACCTCGGCAACGGCGGCACGCTGACGCCGCGATTGAGCGGCCACTACGAAACCGAAACCTGGCTGAGCGTGTTCAACCTCGGCGAAGAGGACCAGCAAAAGGCTTACGGCCGCGGCGACTTCTCGCTGCGTTACGAGGAACCCGAGCAGCGCTGGTGGGCCGGCCTGTACGTGCAGAACTTCACCGACGAGAAGACGCGCACCGCGGCGGGCCGTTTCAACCCCGGCGGCGGGCAGTTCCTGTGGGTGTCGCAGTACTTGCCGCCGCTCACGTACGGCGTGAATTTCGGTCTGCGTTTCTGATCGGCGCCCGGCTTCCCTTCGCCCGCATTGCGGGCGCGGGGAAAGTGGCGCGCATCGCATTTCGATCCTGCCTTCCGCTGCGTCGCGTTGCGCGCGGGCGTAAGGCGCAACGGGCGATCCGGCACGCCGCCCGCAGGACTTTCTGGAGTACGGTTTGAAAATCGCATCGAAGAATCCGCGTTCGAGCGCTGCGGTCCTGCGTCGGAGTCTGGTCATGGCGATGGCGCTGGGTTTGACCGCTGGGCCCGGCGTCGCCGAAGACATGACGGCAGGCGGCGCGATCCATCCCGAACGCTGGCCGGCGCCGGTCTGGCCGCTGCCGGCCGATCCGGCGCTGGAGGCGCGCGTCGACGCGCTGCTGCAAACGATGACGTTGGAAGAAAAAGTCGGCCAGATCGTGCAGGGCGACATCTCCAGCCTCACGCCCGAAGACGTGCGCAAGTACCGGCTCGGTTCGGTGTTGGCCGGCGGCGGCTCCGACCCGGGCGGCAAATACAACGCGGCGCCGGCGGAATGGCTGGCGCAGGCCGACGCGTTCTACGAAGCGTCGATGGACACCCGCGGCGGCGGCAAGGCGATCCCGATCCTGTACGGCATCGATGCGGTGCATGGCCAGAGCAACGTGGTCGGCGCCACCGTATTCCCGCACAACATCGGCCTCGGCGCGGCGCGCAATCCGGACCTGATCCGCGAGATCGGCCGCATCACCGCGATCGAGACGCGGACCACCGGCATGGAATGGGCCTTCGCGCCGACCGTCGCGGTGCCCCAGGACGACCGTTGGGGCCGCAGCTACGAAGGTTATTCGGAAGATCCCAAACTCGTGGCGAGCTACGCCGGCGCGATGGTCGAAGGCCTGCAGGGCAAGGCCGGCGACAAGGAATTCCTGGACGGCGCGCACGTGATTTCCTCGGTCAAGCATTACCTGGGCGACGGCGGCACGAGCGACGGCAAAGACCAAGGCGACACGCAAGTCGGCGAGTCCGTGCTGCGCGACGTGCACAACGCCGGTTATCCGCCCGCCATCGCCGCCGGTGCGCAGGCGGTGATGACTTCCTTCAGCAGCTACCAGGGCGTAAAGCTGTCGGGCCACAAGCCGCTGGTCACCGATGTGCTGAAAGGGCGCATGAACTTCGGCGGCTTCGTCGTCACCGATTGGAACGCGCATGGCCAGGTCGCCGGTTGCGACAACGGGCGATGTCCGGCGGCGGTGAACGCCGGCATCGATTTGGTGATGGCCCCCGACAGTTGGAAGCCGTTCTACGAGAGCACGCTGGTCGCGGCGAAGGCCGGCACGATTCCGATGGCGCGGCTCGACGATGCGGTGCGGCGCATACTGCGGGTGAAATTTCGGCTCGGCTTGTTCGATGCCGGCAAACCGTCGCAGCGCGCGCTCGGCGGCAAGTTCGAACTGCTGGGCGCGCCCGGACATCGCGCGGTCGCGCGCCAGGCGGTACGCGAATCGCTGGTGCTGTTGAAGAACCAGCGCGGCATGCTGCCGCTGGATCCGAAGAAAAAGCTGCTGGTCGCCGGCGACGGCGCCGACAGCATGGCCAAGCAGAGCGGCGGTTGGACGTTGACCTGGCAGGGCACGGGCACCACCCGCGCCGATTTCCCGAACGGCGAGACGATCTGGGAAGGGCTGAAGAACGCGGCGCAGGCCGCCGGCGGCAGCGCCGAGCTGGCGCCCGACGGGCGGTATCGGACCAAACCCGACGCTGCCATCGTCGTGATCGGCGAGAACCCTTATGCCGAGTTCCAGGGCGACCTGCCGACGCTGCTCTACAAGCCCGGCGACGACAGCGACCTTCAGCTCATCAGGAAATTGAAGGCCGACGGCATTCCGGTGGCGACGGTGTTCCTCAGCGGCCGGCCGCTGTGGGTGAACCGCGAGATCAATGCGTCCGATGCCTTCGTCGCGGCCTGGTTGCCCGGCAGCGAAGGCGGCGGCATCGCCGACGTGCTGCTGCGCACGCCCGACGGCGGCGTCCCTTACGACTTCAAGGGCAAGCTCAGCTTCTCCTGGCCGCGCCGCGCCGATCAGTACGCCAACAACGTCGGCCAGAAAGATTACGACCCGCAGTTCGCCTACGGCTACGGCCTGACCTATGCCAGCAAGGGCGATCTCGAGCCGCTGCCGGAAATCGCCGGCGTATCGCTCGCGCAGGCCCAACCCGGCGTGTACTACGCGCTCGGCATGCTGGCGCCGGGGCTGTCGATGGCGCTGGAGGCGGCCGGTCAGCGCGCCACCAATGTCGTCACGCTGCCCGCGGCGTCGCGCGACGGCAGTCTCCGCATTGCCGCGGTCGACCATCGGCGCCAAGAGGACGCGCGCCGCGTGACTTGGTCCGGATCGGCGCCCGCACGCCTGTCGTTGATCGCGGAGGCGGCGAAGGACCTGACGCGTGAGGCCAACGGCGATGTGCAGCTCACGTTGACGCTGCGCGTGGACGCGCCGCCGAAAGGCGACGTGGCCGCGAGCGTCGCCTGCGGCGAAGGTTGCGGCGCGGCGCTGCCGTTGCGCGAATCGTTGGCGATGCTGCCGATCGGCCAATGGACCACGTTCGGCATACCGCTGAAGTGCTTCGCGACGGCCGGCGCGGACCTGTCGAAGTTGTCCGGCCTATTGACCATCGAAACCGCCGCGCCCTTGCAACTGTCGTTCTCGCGTATCGCGCTTGCTCCGCAAGGCGAGGCGGAGCGGACGCTCGAATGCAGGATCAACAGATAAGCGCGCTTCGCGAAGTCCCGAAACATGGGGACCGTTCTTCCTCCCCTGCAACCGCAGGGCGGGCGCCACACTGAGGGGGTAACGCCTTGAAACTGTCGACCTTGGACCTGACGATCCTGCTGGTCTACTTGATCGGCATCTTCGCGCTCGCGCAATGGGTCTCGCGCGAGAAAGAAGGCCGCAAGAAATCCGCCAGCGACTACTTCCTCGCCGGCAAGGCGCTGCCGTGGTGGGCGATCGGCGCTTCGCTGATCGCAGCCAACATCTCCGCCGAGCAGATCATCGGCATGTCGGGCTCCGGCTACGCGATCGGGCTGGCCATCGCGTCGTACGAATGGATGGCGGCGGCGACGTTGCTGATCGTCGGCAAGTTCTTCCTGCCGGTGTTCCTGCGCAACGGCATCTACACGATGCCGCAGTTCCTGGAGGAGCGTTACGGCCGCAGGATCCGCACGCTGATGGCGGTGTTCTGGCTGGGCCTGTACGTGTTCGTGAACCTGACCTCGATCCTGTGGCTCGGATCGATCGCGGTCAGCCAGGTGACCGGCATCGATCCGATGGCGGCGCTGGTGCTGCTGGGCGCGTTCGCGCTGCTCTACCAGCTGTACGGCGGTCTGAAGGCGGTGGCGTTGACCGACATCGTGCAGGTTTGCCTGCTGGTGCTCGGCGGCTTGTCGGTCACCGCTCTGACGCTGTCGCAAATCGGCGCCGGCGACCTGGTCGCCGGCTACCGCAAGCTATTGGACGCGCATCCCGAACATTTCCGGATGATCCTCGGCAAGGACAGTCCTTTCTACAAGGACCTGCCCGGCCTCAGCGTGCTGGTCGGCGGCATGTGGATCATGAATCTCAGCTACTGGGGCTTCAATCAATACATCATCCAGCGCGCGCTCGCGGCGAAGGACCTGGGCGAAGCGCAGAAAGGCGTGCTCTTCGCCGCATTCCTGAAGCTGCTGATGCCGTTGGTGGTGGTGATGCCGGGCATCGCCGCAGTGATGCTGGCGCCCGGCTTGGCCAAGCCCGATCAGGCCTATCCGACGATGATGGATCTGCTGCCGACCGGCGTGCTCGGCCTGGTGTTCGCCGCATTGGTAGCGGCGATCGTGGCCTCGCTGGCGTCGAAGATCAATTCGATCGCGACCATCTTCACCCTCGACTTCTACGCCAAGCGCGGACGCGACGACGATCAGGCGCATCTGGTCCGCGTCGGCCGCATCGCCGCGGCGGTCGCGGTATCGCTGGCGATCCTCAGCGCGCAACCGCTGTTGGGCAGCTTCGACCAGGCGTTCCAATACATCCAGGAATACACCGGCTTCTTCACCCCGGGCATCGTGGTGATCTTCGTGCTCGGCCTGTTCTGGAAGCGCGCCAACGAGACCGGGGCGCTGGCCGCGGCGATCAGCTCGTTCGTGTTGTCGGTCGTGTTGAAGCTGGCCTGGCCGGCGTTGCCGTTCATCGACCGCGTCGGCCTCGTGTTCCTGGCGGCCTTGGCGCTGGCGGTAATCGTGTCGCTGGTCACGCCCAAGCAGAAGGAAGGCAGCGACCTGATCCGCGTCGACGATGTCGGCTATCGCACGCCGCCGGGTTTCAATATCGGCGCGTGTGGGGTGGTCGCGATCCTGGTCGCGCTTTACGCGCTGTACTGGTGATCGTTGCGGCTCGGTGCCCGGATGCGCGCGCGGATGCCCGCGCAAGCGGGCACAAAAAATCCGCCTTGCGGCGGAGTTCCGTCAACGCTTTGATTCCGATAGGAAATTTTGGTGGCTATGGGTGGACTCGAACCACCGACCCCAGCATTATGAGTGCTGTGCTCTAACCGGCTGAGCTACATAGCCACGCGGAGAACCGCGAATTATTCCTGCCCGGACCGGCTCAGTCAATTCGACCCCGGATGCGCTTGTCGCCCCGCCGATCCCATGGCAGAGTCGGGCATAGCGACGAAAGTCAAAGACTTAGGAGTCCGCATCGTGATCGATCCGGACGGCTACCGACCCAATGTCGGCATCATCCTGATGCGCCCGGACGGCCGGGTGTTCTGGGCCCGGCGCGTACGCCGCGACGGCTGGCAGTTCCCGCAGGGCGGGATGAACAGCGACGAGACGCCCGTCGAGGCCATGTACCGCGAGCTGCGCGAGGAAACCGGCCTGCTGCCCGAGCACGTGGAAGTGCTGGGCGCGACCCCGGGCTGGCTGCGTTACCGCCTGCCGCAGCGCTCGGTGCGCCACGACGACCGCCTGGTTTGCATCGGCCAGAAGCAGGTCTGGTTCCTGCTGCGGATGCTGGGCGAGGAAGGCGACTTGCGCCTGGATTTGACCGAGAAACCGGAATTCGACCTGTGGCGCTGGGTGGACTTCTGGTACCCGGTCGAGCACGTGGTCACCTTCAAGCGCGGGGTTTATGCCAGCGCTTTGCGCCATCTGGCCCCGATCGCGCGCGGCGTGGCCGGCGTGCAGGCGGTGCCGCAGCCGAAGCCCGACCCGCGCCGGCCGGGCAACGGCCGCTATCGGCCGCGTTACCGGCAACCCACCTCGGGTCGCGGAAACGGCGGCGAACCCGGCAAGAATTGACAATCATTCTCATCTCTGGCGGAATATTCGTCAGGGCCGTCTCGGCCCGTACCGGATCGAGCCAGGAAACATGTACGTCTGCGTCTGCAACGGCGTCACCGACCACGACATCCGCCAAGCGGCCGCCGCCGGTTGCCGCAGCGTGGCCGAGCTGACCATGCGCACCGGTTGCGGCGCCACTTGCGGCACCTGCCTGGACTTCGCTGCGGAGACTTTGGAGCAAGCCCGCGCCCAGCCCATCGGCTGCGTCGTGCCGTTGCCGGTCCTCTCGCAAGCCGCCTGATTCCGCTTTTCCGTAGAGCGGCTTCGGCCGCGAGCTTTTGCTATCGGGTCGCGATCTGAAGGAAAGAGCTCGCGGCTGAAGCCACTCCTACAACAGCCCGTTCCAACGAAATCGGATCGAGGACTCGGAGCACACCTTGAAAATGCGCACGATTCGCGTTCCGTCATCGCCGCGCCGATCGCGCTAACCTGCGCGCCTTCCCGTCCAGCGGAGCGCGGCCATGAAAGGCGACGCCAAGGTCATCGAACATCTCAACAAGGCGCTCTACAACGAGCTGACCGCGATCAACCAGTATTTCCTGCACGCCAAGATGCTGAAGAACTGGGGCTTGAAGGAACTCGCCGAGCACGAGTACCACGAGTCGATCGACGAGATGAAGCACGCCGACAAGCTCGCCGAACGCATCCTGTTCCTCGACGGCCTGCCGAATTTCCAAGCGCTGGGTAAGCTGCGCATCGGCGAGAATCCGCGCGAGCTGCTGGAGTGCGATCTGGCCCTGGAGCTGGAAGCGCTGCCCGCGCTGAAGGCCGGCATCGTGCATTGCGAACAGGTCGGCGATTACGTCAGCCGCAAGCTGTTCGCCGACATCCTGCATTCCGAGGAAGAGCACATCGACTGGCTGGAGACGCAGTTGGGCCTGATCGCGAGGATCGGCGAACAGAACTACCTGCAGACCAAGATCGAGGACGGCGAGTAAGCAGGCTTCCTTCTCCCGCCGGGTGAGGGCGCGCTGCTTGCGTATCGCATCGACCCGGACGGCAAGCCGCGCATCGCCGACGAAGCGCGCGCGGCAGGGACGGGGCGTGGAAGGTGTTGGGGAATCCGTCGCCGAGCGCGCCGGAGCTTGAGCTCTTCGTAGGAGCGGCTTTAGCCGCGAGCTTTTATTCAAAATCGCGACATCGCGGCGATTTCATAGAAAAAGCTCGCGGCTAAAGCCGCTCCTACAAAAAAGCCGTCCGGCAAAAGAGGCGGGTACGCGCGTTGCGCGTTCGCGGGCATGCGCGCGAGCAGGGCGGGGCGCACGCGCTCGTATTCGGCCACGACCACCGCTACCGCGGCGGCCGGGCGGTCCAGGGTCTTTTCGCGCGCGCCGAGCTCGATCCGCTTCGCGGCTTCCGATAACGCGTCGGCGCCGAGATTGGCGCTGGACGACTTCAGGCTGTGCGCGAGTTCGCGCAGCAAGGGCAAATCTTGCGCTTCGGCGGCTGTTTTCAGCTGCGCGATCAGGCGCGGCGTGTTGTCGAGGAAAGCGGCGATGATCTGGACGACGCCGTTGCCGATCATCGCTTCCAATTCGTCCAAGGTCTCTTCGTTGAGCATCGGCATCTCCGGCGCGGGGGGCGCCGCGGGCGCGGCGGCCGGCCGCGATTCGGCGGCGGCGATGCCGATTGTGCCAATGCTGGCGGACGGATGCGCGTTTTCCGGCGCGATCGGCTCGGAAGGCAGCCAACGGCTGAGGCAAGCGTCGAGTTGCGCGCGCGTTACCGGCTTGGCGAGGTAGTCGTCCATGCCGGCGTCCAGGCATTTCTGGCGGTCGCCGGCCATCGCATTGGCGGTCATCGCGACGATCGGCAGATGCCCGGCGCCGAGCGCGGTTTCGTGCTGGCGCCAGCGGTGCGTGGCGGTGTAGCCGTCGATCACCGGCATCTGGCAGTCCATCAGCACCAGATCGTAGGCCGTGCGCGCCATCGCCTGCAGCGCGAGTTCGCCGTTCACGGCGGTGTCGCATTCCAAGCCCAGCACCTTCAGCAATTGCTGCGCCACCAGCAGATTGACCGGATTGTCTTCCACCAGCAGCAGCTTGCCGCGCCAACGGCGGCGTTCCGGCGCGGCTTCGCCGTCCTGGCGCGCGCCGGGCGCGGCGGGCGCGGCGGGCGTGGCCGCGACGACGTTCGACGCCATGATCGTTCCGCGCAGTTCGCTGTCCGACACGCCGCGCGGCAGGAAGGCGGTGTCGCCGCGCTGCAGGCCGTCGGGAATGCCGTCTTCGCCGAACAAGCACACCAGGCGCACGTTGCCGTACAAGGTGTGGCGCTGCAGGTTGCGCTGCAAAGCGACCGCGGTGTTGCGCATGCCGGCCAAATCGGCGAGCACGATCGAGTAGTGCCAAGGCTGGCCTTGCGCGGCGGCGGTGCGCAGGCGTTCGAGCGCATCGTGGACCGTGTCCACCGCGGTCAGGCGCAAGCCCCAGTTCGGCAACAGCATTTGCAGGCGGCGGCGCAGGCGTTCGTCGCCGCTGAGCAGCAGCACGCGGCTGCCGCTGCGCTCGGCGACGACTTGGCGTTGCTCCAGATCGCCCTGCACCTTCATCAGCGGGATTTCGAAATGGAAGGTGGCGCCGTTGCCGTAATCGGACTGCACGCCGATCTTGCCGCCCATCAGGTCGACGATGCGCTTGCAGATCGCCAAGCCCAAGCCGGTGCCGCCGTACAAGCGCGTGGTCGACGCATCGGCTTGGGAGAAGGCCGTGAACAGCTTCGTTTGCGCTTCGGGCGGAATGCCGATCCCCGTATCGCGCACTTCGAAGCGCAGCATATGCTGGCTGGCGTTTTCGCCCAGCCGGCGCACGCTCAGGCCGATGCTGCCGCGCTCGGTGAATTTGACCGCGTTGCCGATCAGATTGCCCAGCACCTGGCGCAGGCGCACCGGGTCGCCGCGCACCGGCAGGCGCACCGAAGGATCGATTTCCAAATGCACCTTCAGGCCTTTCATGTCGGCCGGATGGCGCATCCACTGGACCACGTCCTCGAGCAGCTCGCGCAGGTTGAAGACGGTGCTTTCCAGCGCCAGCTTGTCCGCTTCCAGCTTGGAGTAGTCGAGGATGTCGTCGACGATCCGCAGTAGCTGCTGCGACGAAGCGTAGGCGGTGCGGACCAGGTCGCGCTGGCCTTGCGGCAGCGGCGAAGTCAGCAGCAGATCGAGCATCGGCACGATGCCGTTGAGCGGCGTGCGGATCTCGTGGCTCATCGTGGCCAGGAATTCGCCCTTGGCCAGCATCCCGGCCTCGGCCGCCTGCTTGGCCAGATGCAATTGGCGTTCCAGTTCCTGGTGCTTGCGGATCTCGTTCTGCAGCGACTCGACTTCGTTGCGGCTGCGCTCGGCGCGCAGCAACCGCGCTTCGAGTTCGGATTCGCGGTTGCGCAGCGCCAGCACCACCACCAGCACGCTGAGCAGGGTCGTCAGCACCAGCAGCAAGGCGACGATCCGCCACGGCCCGCCGACGCCCAGATGCTCCAGCGCCAAGGCCAGCACCGCGCCCACCGCCGAGCCCAGGGCGAGCCAACGCACGGCCATCGGCGGCGATGTCGCGGCGACCATCCCTAAAGCACCGCGCTATGGAAATCGAATTCGAGATCGCCGCTGGCGCGCTGCACCAAGTTGCCTTGGATGAAGTCGATGCCGCTCATCCACAGATTGGCGGCGGCCTGCGGATCCTCGATCTGATGGCCGATCACCAGTAAACCCAGCCGATGCGCGCGATCGATCACGCCGCGCATCTCGTCGCGCAAGGTCGGGCTGGCCTGGGCGTTGGCGTAGCGCGGCGACAGGCGCAAATAGCCCAGCGGCAGCTGCGCCAGCAAGGCTTCGGCTTCCGTGCCTTGTTCGTACTGGCTCAGGCAGAACTGGACGCCGGCGCGCATCATCCTTTGGCAGAACTGCTGCAGGCTGACGGTGTGGATCAAGGCGTCGGCCAGGCGCAGATCGATCACCAGCGCATTGCCGGGCAAGCCGTGCACTTCCAGCGCGCCGAGCAGCCACTCGGCGTAATCGTCGCGCGACAGCGAGCGCGGCGACTGCGGCACGAACAGGCGCAGCGGGCGGTTGTCGTGGTAGCGGTTCTGCAGCGTATCCAGCACGCGCTCCAGCACCCAGTGGTCGATTTCGGCCAGCAGCGCGCTGTTCTCGAGCGCGGGCAGGAATTGCGCGGCCGGACGCAGATGGCCGTCGTTGTCGCGCAGGCGCAGCAGCGTCTGGTATTGCGGTTCGTCGCCGCCGGCGACGGCGACGATCGGTTGGTAGGCCAGTTCGAAACGGTTTTCCGCCAAGGCGTCGCGCACCTGGTCGGTGGCCGATTGCGATTGCTCGGGCGCCTCGGGTTGCGGCGCCACGTAATCGGCGATGCCCGTCGGCGCCACGCGCGCGGCGCGCAATGCGCGCTCGGCCGCGTCCAGCGCGGCGCCGGCGTCGGCGAAGCCGCCGTCGAGCATCACCGCGCCGATGCTGGTGCGCAGCCGCACCGCTTCCAGGCCTTCGCCGAACGTGGGCTGGGCCAAACCGTCGCGCAGCTTGCGCGAGAACGCGCCGACGTCGGCGCCTTGCAGGTTCGGCGCCAGGATGGCGAAGGCGTAATCGTTCAAGCGCGCGACCGAAGCGTCGTCCGCCAAACTTTGCAGATGGCGGCCGGCGTCGATCATCAACGCTTCGTAAGCCGCGTAGCCGAGCCGCTCGCGCAAACGTTCGGCGCCGGCGATTTCGGCGAAGAGCAGGACGCCGCGGCGCGCGTCGGGCGTCAACGCGTTGCCGAGCAGATTGATCAAGTCGCCGCGTTCCAACAGCCCGGTCAGCGGATTGACGGCCGGCGGCTTGGCGCGGCTTTGCGCCATCCGCCGCGCGCGCTGGACGCGGCTGAGCACGGCGGCGACCAGATGGCGCGGCCGGATCGGCTTGCTGAGGAAATCGTCCGCGCCGCCGGCCAGGGCTTCGTACTGGCGCTCGGGATCCGGATCGCCGGTCAGGAACACGATCGGCGTGTGCATCAACAGTTCGTGGCCGCGGATGCGGTTGGTCAGCGCCAAGCCGTCCAAGCCGGGCATGTGCAGATCCATCAGCACCAGATCCGGTTTGAAGGCTTCCATCGCCGCCACCACGTTCGCGGGCTGGTCGACGATCACCGTTTGCATGCCGGTTCCGGCCAGCACGCCTTCGGCGAATTTCGCCTGGCTGGGATCGTCTTCGGCGATCAGGACGCGGAACGGGCCGGCCGGGCCGGTCAGGATCGCGGGAATGGCGATCGTCACCGGCGTGGCGGGCACGGCCGGTTCGCGCTTGGGCGCAGGTTCGGGGCTCGCTTCGGATTCCGGCGGCGGAACGTGGAATACGGGCGCGTCGCCGCCCCAACGCCGCCAATGCTGCGGCGGCGGCGTTTCGGTGCGGCGCGGATGGCGGATCGGTTCAGGGCTCATGGCGTCTTTTTCGGCGACGCCTTCGCTCCCCCCCGATGCCAGGCGCTTGCGTGTTTTGGGTCCGTCGCTGGACATGCTTTCCCCTACGGATGTCCTGCGGTCGCGGTCCCCCCTGCCGACGACGGCGGATGTCCGTTAAACGCGGCGACGGCCCTGCAAAGGCCACGCTGCGGCGGTGATCATCCCGGTTGCGCTTTCGGCGCGCGGCGGAACAGCTTACGCCATAGCCACCACACCGCCAGTGCGAAGAGTACGGTCAATCCGACCACGATCGCCAATGCGATCCACGGATGCGAGAACGCCAGCGCCAAACCGCCGATCACGGCGGCGTCTTCGGTGGCCGAAGCGGTCCAATTGCTGACCGGTTCAGGCGACGTATTCAGCAGCGCGCGCGTGCCCGATTTCAGCAGGTGGCTGGTCAAAGCCACGCCTGCGCCGGTGGCGAGCATGCCTGCGCTCAGTTCGCCGTTCGGCGATAGCGCGGCCGCTGCGAGGAAAGCGCCGACCGGCACGCGCAACAAAGTGTGAAGCAAGTCCCAGATCGAATCGACGCCGGGAATCTTGTCGGCGAAGAACTCCGCCGCTGCCAATGCGCCCGACACGCCGAGCACCCACGGCGATTGGGTGGCCTGCAGCGCTTCGGGCAGGTCCAGCCAGCCGAAGAAACCGGCCAGGCCGATGCCGAACACGGTCAGGTAGACGCGGATGCCGGCCAGCCAGGCCAAGAGCACGCCGATCGCGAACAAATGGGCTTCCGACATGGCGGTTTCCCCCGTTCCCGCGGCCGCCGCGGGCCGCACGCGGCGAGTATAGGCATGCATGCTTAATGCCGAACGTACAATCGTCGCCCACCCCGTCGCGAGCCCCCCATGAGCGCTCCCACGCCCGATCCGCGTTTCGTGATCGTCCCCGCACGCCGCCACGCCTGGCGTTGGGGCCTGCTGATCGCCTTGCTGTGGCTGGCATCGCTGGCTGCGGTGTGGTGGTTGTTCGGCCGCGCCGCCGAGCCCGCCGCCGCGGCCGGACCTTCGCCGGAACAATCCGCGCAGTCTCAACAGCAACTGGCGACGCTGCAGATGTCCGACCGGATCAGCCGCCAGGCGAACCGGGAACTGCAGCAGACCCTGGCCGAACGCGAAGAGGAAATCGCCGGCCTGCGGGCGGACGTGGCCTTCTACGAGCGTTTGGTCGGCGCCACCGGCCAGCGCAAGGGTTTGAACGTGCACGAAATCCAGATGCGCCGCGACAACGACGGCAGCTGGCGCTACACCGCCACGCTCACCCAGAACTTGAATCGGGGCGCTGTCACTAAAGGTGACCTGACTCTCAGTGTGGAAGGCACCCGCGATGGCAAACTGACCCGGCTGGATTGGGGACAACTGCTGCAGAATCCGCAGGCGCCCGCGCAACGCTTCGAATTCCGCTATTTCCAGCGGCTCGAAGGCAGCGTGCTGTTGCCGCAGGGATTCGTGCCGGGCCGAGTGATCGCCCGGGCGCGCGCCGACGGGGGCGGAAGCGCGGAGCAGGCGTTCTCCTGGCAGGACGCCATTGCGACCACCGAGTGATGGGGAGAGCACCGACATGTTCGATCGAGACAAAGAACGCATCCGACGCGCCCAGCGCGCCGGCCAAGTCGACACGCTGATCGGCGAGAAAGTCGTCATCCGCGGCGACATCCATTTCAGCGGCGGGCTGTACCTGGCCGGACGCGTGCACGGCTCGATCAGCGCGCAGGACCCGGGCGCGATCCTGACCCTGGCCGAAAGCGGCCTGGTCGAAGGCGAAGTGCGCGCGCCGGTGGTGGTGATCAACGGCGAATTGCGCGGCGACGTCCACGCCAGCGAGCGGGTCGAATTGGCCAGCAACGCGCGGGTGCTGGGCAACATCCACTACAAAGTGGTGGAAATGGCCGCCGGCGCGGCGATCAGCGGCCGCCTGCTGCATGCCGAGACCCAGCAACTGCATGCCGTGCCCGAGGCCGAGCATGCGCCGGATCGGCCGCTGCGGCTGAACACCGCGGCCGCCTGAACAGAAACTCCGGCGGAAGCGCGTAGCCCGGGTAAGCGCAGCGCACCCGGGAACACGCTGCGATTCGCCCCGGGTGCGCTGCGGTTACCCGGGCTACGCCCGCTGTCGGGGCTGAAGCCCCTCCCACAAAAGCCGCTGCGCAACGCAGCGGATCGGCCACGGGATTGAAAACCCGCGGCCGGCGGCCCATCTTGTCGGCATGGATATCGTCTCCGCCGGCTCCACGCCCCATTACCAGCAGCTCGACGCGCCGCTGCTCTTCAGCCCCGCCGCCGCCGCCAAGGTGCGCGAGCTGGTGAAGGAAGAGGGCAACGCCGCGCTCAAATTGCGCGTCTACATCCAGGGCGGCGGCTGCTCCGGCTTCCAGTACGGCTTCGAATTCGACGAACAGCAGGCCGAAGACGATCTGGCGATCGAAACCGACGGCGTCGTCCTGCTGGTCGATCCGCTCAGCCTGCAATACCTGATGGGCGCGGAAGTCGACTACACCGAAAGCCTGCACGGCGCGCAGTTCGTGATCCGCAATCCGAACGCGAAGACCACCTGCGGCTGCGGCAGCAGCTTCACCGTCTGATCGTCTGAGGCGTCGGTAATTACCGTCATCCCAGCGAAAGCTGGGATCCATTTTGCTTTTGCCGTTGCCTTTAAGCCGTCATCCCCGCGAAGGCGGGACTGCGGAGGCAGGACGCCGGAGCGAACATTGGCGAAGCCGATGGCCCGAAGGGCGCGCCGCAGGAGCGTCGCGTAATCCAGTGACTTCGCTTTTGCTCGTCGCCTTGCTCTTGCCGTCATCCCGGCGAAAGCCGGGACCCAGGGCTCCGATATTCGTGCAGATCGCGGTGCGGCTCGCTACATGGACAAAAGCTTCCGGGCTGACGCCCGGGTCACTTTCTTTACTGGCATAAAGAAAGTAACCAAAGAAAGTGCCTAACTTCAACGGCGGTGCGTGAAGTCGCGCGTCTCAATCCGCCGGGCGTTGCGGCTGGACAGCACGCCGATTCTCGGTCTCGGCCCGAAGTTCGATGGCAGGCGGTTGGTTCGACGTCGCTTCGCTGCGTGGTCGCTGGCAGGCCTGGGGTGAGAGCCTGCCGCGCCTGAAAACAAAAGCGTCGTTGCGAGTCGGCCGCGTCGGCCTAGATCTCGACCTGCGCCTAGGATGACGGCATTTTGACGGCTCCGAGTACACTGCCTCCGCCGCAGCGTCGTCCAGAACCACATGGCCCCGCAAAACCCCCGCGACCCGCAACCCACCTTCGCCTTCTCCGATCCGGGCCCGGACCGCGCCGATCACTTGCGCGACGATCCCACCGCCCTCGCCGCGCTGTGGAAGAACGGCAAAGTCCTGCTGATCGACGGCGAAGGCCAAACCAGCGCCGACGCCGACAAGCATCTGCTCGCCGCCGCCGGCGCCGAACTCGACTACGCCGCGCTGCAACCCGTATTCCTCGGCCTGCGCGGCGACGAAGCCTGGTTCGCCGCGCGCACCGCCGAAGCCGACACCGACGCCGCGCCGCGCATCGATCTGCGCAACGCCGCCGCGCTGTGGCCCGGCTTCGAAGCCAGCGTGTTCGCGCAGGCGCGCGCGCTGCTGCATTGGCAAAGCCGCCATCGCCATTGCAGCGTGTGCGGCGGCGCGCTCGAATTCCTGCGCGGCGGCTGGCTCGGCCGCTGCTCCGCCTGCGCCGCGGAACATTACCCGCGCACCGATCCGGCCGTGATCGTGGCCATCACCGACGGCGAACGCCTGCTGCTAGGCCGCCAGGCCGCGTGGCCGCCGCACCGCTATTCCACTTTGGCCGGCTTCGTCGAACCCGGCGAATCGCTGGAGCAAACCGTGGTGCGCGAAGTGTTCGAGGAAAGCGGCGTGCGCGTGCGCAGCAGCCGTTATCTCGCCTCGCAACCCTGGCCGTTTCCCGGTTCGTTGATGCTGGGCTTCATCGCCCGCGCCGAACCCGACGAACCGCGCGCCAGCGACGAACTCGAGGACGCGCGCTGGTTCACCCGCGACCAGATCGGCGCGGCGATGCGCGGCGCGTCCGGCGAAGGCGGATTGCTGCTGTCGCCGTCGATCTCCATCTCGCGCTGGCTGATCGAAACCTGGTACGACAACCCCGGCGCCGCGCCCTCGCGCTAGAATCCAATCATGTCGACCACCCTGATCGCCGTCGTCGTCGCTTTGCTGTTGGGCCACGCGGCCCAATCCCTGGCCGCATCGGTGCGTCATTACGGCTGGTGGGGCAATTGGCTGCGCTGGCTGGGCGCGCAGTTCGGCGAAGGCGGGTTCTGGCGCGGCCGCTACGGCATCGCCGCCGCGCTGCTGCCCCCGGTGGTGACCGTGGCGCTGTTCCAACTGGCGCTGGACGAACCGCTCCTGGGCCTGGCCGGCTTGCTGCTCAACATCGCGGTGCTGTTTTACGCCTGGGGTCCGCGCGACCTGGACTTGGACGTGGACGCGATCGCGCAGGCGCAAGACCCGGTCGCGCGCCGCGACGCCGCCGCGCGCCTGTGGCCGCACGACCAATCGCCGTCGCTGGACGGCCCGAGCCTGGTCGATGCCGTGTTCCGCAACGGCCTGCGCCGCTGGTTCGGCGTGCTGTTCTGGTTCCTGCTGTTCGGCGCCTGTGGCGCGCTGCTGTACCGCCTGACCGCGCTCGCCGCGGAAGGCGACGAATCGCATCTGCTGCCCGGCGAAAACGCGAGCGGCGCGCGCGCCTTCCTGACGCTGCTGGACTGGCCGGTGGCGCAGCTGATGACGCTGTCGATGGCCTTGGTCGGCAATTTCGATACCGTGCTCGGCGCCTGGAAAGAAGGCGGCGGCGCATCGCTGCAGATGAACACCGATTTCCTCGGCGCCGTCGCCCGCGCCAGCGTGCGCAGCGAGATGGCCGACGAAGCGCAGGACTACGCCGAATCCGGCGTCGCCAGCGGCACCGCCGTCATCGCCCAAATGGGCGAGATGCCCGAACTGCGCGACGCGATGAGCCTGATCTGGCGCATTCTGCTGCTATGGCTGGCGGTGATCGCCTTGTTCGTGATCGCCGGCTGGGTGACCTAGCCGCGCTTGTTGTTGCCCCCTTTTTCAAAGGGAGCAACGGCAAGAGCTACGCCGCGTCGCCGCGCAATGCCCGCACTTTCGCTTCCAACATTTCCGCCGTCGCCTCGCGCCCGTCCACCGGCGCATCCGCCGCCACTTCCACATGCGCGCGGAAGCGCCGCGGCACGCGCATGCGGCCCATGCGGTTGTCGCGATGGCTCCACATGCTGCTCCACATCCCGCGCAGCGCCATCGGCACCACCGGCACCGGCCGCTTGGCCAAAACGCGCTCCACGCCCGACTTGAACGCGGCGATCTCGCCGTCCGTCGTCAACCGGCCTTCCGGGAAAATCCCCACGATTTCGCCTTCGGCCAGCGCGGCGTCGATCTCCTCGAACGCCTTCTCCATCAACGCCGGATCCTCCTTCGCCCCGGCGATCGGAATCGCCTTCGCATTGCGGAAGATGAAGCGCATCACCGGGATGTTGAAGATCTTGTAGTACATGACGAAGCGCACCGGCCGCGGAATGCTGGCCGACAAAATCAGCGCGTCCATATAGCTGACGTGGTTGCACACGATCAGCGCCGGCCCTTCGTCCGGCACGTTCTTTTCGATGCCGTGCAGCTTCAGCCGGTACATCGACCGCACCAGCACCCAGCTCAGGAACCGCATCGCGAATTCGGGCACGATGCTGAAGATGTAGATCGCCACCAGCGCATTGGCGATGGCCAGCGCCAGGAACACCTGCGGGATCGTCCAGCCGAAGAAACGCTGCACCACGATGCCCAGCACCGCCGCCAGCACGATGAACAACGCGTTCTGGATGTTCATGCCGGCGATGACGCGCGACAGCTCGTCTTTCGGCGTGCGGCTCTGGATCAGCGCGAACAGCGGCACCACGAACATGCCGGCGAAGAAGCCGATGCCGGTCAGGTCCAGCATGATCCGCCAGCTGCCGGCCTGCTGCACGAATTGCGGAATCGTCAGTCCGGACGCCGGCGCCAGGCCGCTGCGCGCGAAATACAGATCCACCATGAAGGCGCTGATGCCGAACGCGCCCAGCGGCACCAGGCCGATTTCCACCGTGCGCGCCGACAGTTTCTCGCACACCAGCGAGCCGGCGCCGGTGCCGATCGAGAACAGCGCCAGGGCGAAGATGTACAGCGGCTGCAATCCGCCCAGGTTCGTTTCGGCATAGGTCGGCAGCTGCGCGGTCAGCACGGTGCCGACGAACCAGAACCAGGACACGCCCAGGATCGAATTGCGCACCGCCAGCTGCTTGCGAGTGAGCCGCCAGATGGCCAGCGATTCGGGCAGCGGGTTCCAGTTGATCTTCAGGTCCGGCGCGCCGGCTTCGGCGCGCGGAATCGCGCGGCTGACCGTATTGCCCAGCACCGCCAGCGCGATCACCGCCGTGGCCGCCGCTACTGGCCCGTGGCTACCGGCCAGCTGGAAGATCAGCCCGCCGAAGATCATCCCGCACAGGATGGAAATGGACGTGCCCATCTCCACCAAGCCGTTGCCGCCGGTCAGCTCCTCCGGCTTCAGCACCGAGGGCAGGATGGAGTACTTCACCGGCCCGAACAGGGTGGACTGCACCCCGGTGCAGAACAGCGCCACCAGCAGCACGGCCATGTTCTGGGTCAAAAAGCCCACCGCCGCCAGCGTCATGATCGCGATCTCCATCGTCGTGGTGATCCGGATCAGCTTGGATTTCTCCAGCTTTTCGGCGATCTGCCCGGCATGGGCCGAGAACAGGAAGTAGGGCAGGATGAACAGCGCCGGCGCCAGATTGGTGTACAGCGTCCGCTGCTCCGGCGTGACCCCCAGCCAGAACAACAGCCCGATGATCGCCTGCCGGTAGACGTTGTCGTTGAACGCGCCCAGGGACTGGACCAGGAAGAAGGGCAGGAAGCGGCGCTGCTTGAGGAGTTCGAACTGGTTGTGGGCCATAGGTCCGGGCCGGGCTGCGGTGGGGCGAGCCTACCAGAGGCGGTTGGCGGTCCGCAGGTCAATCGTTTTGCACACCGATCTTTATAGGGATAAATCGCGGGTTGCTGCTTCAGTTATTCCATATTCCAGAATGCGGAATATTTGGGGTTTCGGAGACAAGGCGGGTCTGCTGACGGCAGTTGTGGCTCGCAGGTCAATCGTTTTGCACACCGATCTATATAAGGATAAATTGCGGACTGCGGGTCAATTGTTTGCGGACAGGCTTTCGCGCTTGAACTCGCGACATAGCGCATGGCCATCGTCATGCGCGGCTTCCGTCTCTTGAGCTTCCAACACATGGAAGGGAGACGGAAAGATGGCCGAGGCTTCGACGCTTTTGTTCGATGGACTGAACGCCTTGCACGGCGGCCCGCTCGATGATGCCAGCGGCTATGTCTTCTACCGCGAGCTCTACGGCCACCTCGATGGCATGGTCAAGCAGTTTGGCCTAGATCTATTCGGCCGCATGCTGGCCTGGATTAGCGCCGCTGCGACCATGCTGCTCACCTTGTGGCTGCTGATCGAGGGCTATCGCATCCTCATCGGCCACTCGCAGCGTTCGATGACGGCGTTTGTCACCGACATGCTGCAGGCGGTGATGATCGCCACCCTCGCCACCGGTTCGGCTTTGGGCGGCAGCACCTTGTACGACTGGGTCGGCCATGACTTCGGCCAGATGGTCCACCATGTCCTGACCGGCCAGGATGGCGACGTCTTCGAAGGCATCGACCGCACGCTTGGTTACATGCAATTGGCCTTCGGATTCATCGACGAAATACAGACCGGCGCTAACGAAGCGCTGGAAGACGACAAGCTCCGCAACCTGAGCCTCGTCGCCTTGGGCATGGGCGGTCCGGCCATCGTCGCCGGGGCTTTGCTACTTATGTACAAGGTGATGCTGGCGCTGTGTCTGGGTTTCGCGCCGCTGTTCGTGCTGTGCCTGCTGTTTCCGCAGACCAAGACGCTGTTCTGGAACTGGCTGAACTACCTGGTCGGCACCTTGTTCGCCCTATCGGTACTGCACGTCATGGCCGCGATCGCTACGGACATGATTTGCGCCGTCGCGGTCACTTTCTGGACGGGCAAGCTTACCGGCGCAACGGTGGAAGGCGTCAACAGTCTGGCGATGCAGCAAGGTGGCCTGGGGCTGCTGCTGACTACATTGATCATGGGCGCGCCGGCGATAGCGGCCAAGTTCTTTAAGGGGTTGCTGGGGAACTTTAATCCCTATTCGGTGTTCGGCAGTGCGGGCGCTGGTCACTCCGGCACGACTGGTGCCTCTCGTGCGCATTCGCATACACCTGCATACGCGAGCCCGGGTCGCCGCTTGCATACGCCCATGCATGCGCATCGTGCGGCAATGCCCGCGCGCGCAACTGCACAAGAAGATCGGATCAAGCCGACTGAGGATACGCGGTCGTTCTTGGAGCGGTATCCGAATGCAACAGCGGCATTGAATGCCTCGGGCGGGCCGGGGGATCCGCTCCCGGAAGCGATACGGGCTGCTGCTAGCGACGCTTCCCGTCTCAGGGTCTATTCGGATGCGGATATTCAATTCGTCATGACAGAAAGGATGGAAACGCCGTCTGGCGGATATCTAGAGAAACCAAGATTTCTTGAACCCGGGTCAGGCGAATACGAAGCCGCTAAAGCAAGGTTCGGGTCGGCCAACCTGCGCGAAATAGCGAATGCCGTGAACACGTTAGGCGAAAAATTGGCTCGGCGAGGCGATCCAGAAGAAATTAGAACATTCAACAACATCAGATCGATTGCGGTAGAGGTAAACCCGGGGCATGCGCACGGTGCCACGTATTCGGCCAAGGCACATGACGGCGCCATCTACATCAATCCAGAGATATTTGCAGATTATTCGGAGTTAAGACAGGCAAACCGCATGGCTCATGAGTTCCGACATCTGATGAAAATCAATCAAGAGCTAACTGGGTCAGAGTACGCGGCAAAGCACTCTCCCGCAGAAAACGATGCGGAAGAATTTGCCAAGGAGCTATTCGGAAAGGATTCCAAATGAAGGCAGTGCTGGTAATCGTGTTTTTGTTGCTGATTGGATGTGCACAAAAACCCATAACTTCAAGTGGGCCGTGCGATATCGAGCCGCTCGCTTCTGCCACTGATGGCCAAAGGTGCGTCTTTAAGGAAATAGCTAAACGCTGTAATGCAGTCGACGAATGCTTGGTCCATTGCTGGAACGACGGCAGGGGCAAGGGGGTGGGCGGCGGCTGCCATCACCTCTGCTGGGGCAGCAAGTCATTGGATTGGGCGCCACCCCAGTCCGTCAATCACTGCCCAGCAGAGTAGATGCCAGATGTCTCGATACCTACATATTTTCTGGGTGAACAAAAAGCCAGCGCGATATATCGCCTTCGAATTTGTATCGGAAGTGCAACCGCCGGTCTTTCAAACCGAACTAATAACGTGGGGTACGGGCCGTGAGTACATGCTGCCCGACTTGGCGCTTATTCTCAGCGCTCGAGGTTGGCTTCTATCTGATATCGCCGTGGCTTTTGAGGCCGCAGAGAAAATAGCTCGGCTGACGTTCGGTTAACACCTTCGGGAGCAGGGTTTACATTCTCGCTCTCCAGGCTAAGGCCATGCTCCACAATCTCAGTGCGACTCAAGCTGCAGAAATGCTGTTTGAGTATCAGATGACTGGGTCATTCAATCCTCTGGCCCGAAAATATGGGATTTCGCCGGCCGCGCTGCATCGTTGGCGCAGGTATTTGGGTCTAAATGCCGAGTGGATAGTTCGAGTTAAAGCGTTGGAGCACGAGCTTGCCTTAATGCGTAATCATTGCGAGAAGGTAGAGCAGAATCTCGCCATAGCTCGTCGCGTAATTATTCGGTTCCAGCCAAGTCCTCGGAAGCGCTCCGTTCTAGCAGCCCTCCTTATAGCGCAATTTCGGATCACGCATTCAAGCGCCAATTCTATTGTTGGCCTTTCTAAAAAGACGGGCCGCAATAAGAGCTGGATGGTGAAAGAAAACGAGTTAGTAGGAATGATGGAGGGCTTTCTTGCGGAGAACCCTGGGTACGGGTTCAGAAAGCTATTTGCAATTCTATTGAGGGATGAACCTTGCGGAAAAGGTTTGGCCCTTAGGCTTTATAAGAAGTTTGGGTTCGAGATCGGAACTAGAAAAATTAAGCCCAAGGTGCCGGTGCGAATCTTCAAGCCGATGGCGGTTCAAATCGAACCAAACACAGTTTGGTCTATGGATTTAATGACCGACGTTTTATCAAGTGGAAAAAGATTCTGGGTATTGAATGTCTTGGACGATTTTAATCGAGAAGCTGTAGTGATAAAGGTTTTAATGCGGCCGACAGTCAAAGCAGTGATTGCGGCATTAGATGAGGTAGTAAATTTCAGAAAACCTAAGTGTATTCGCACAGATAACGGCGCAGAGTTCAAAGCCGTAACTTATCGATTTTGGGCAAAGCGACGGCACATATACTGCGAATACACCCGTTTTAAGACACCTACCGATAATGCTTATGTTGAGAGTTTTAACGGAACTCTCAGGCGGGAAATATTCAATCACTTTCGGTTTGCGGACACACGAAGCTTGCAACGGATGCTAGATGATTGGCGCATTCGATATAACCTTGGCCGACCTCATTCCGCATTGCAGGGACTTTCACCTGCGCAGTTCGCGATGTTGATGGCTTAAGCCAGAAGGGTGCCGGAGCTCGTATGCCGGCCGTGCCGGAAAGGGGCTGCCCGATGGGTTGTTGGTAGCTGTGGCGTTCGCGATAGATTTTGTAGAACCTATCGACAAACTACGTTATTTGTGCATACCATGGCCTCCAGGAGGAAGCCATGGAAGCAGGGCCAAATGCTCTCCGAGAACCGACGGCGCGTGAGTTGATTGAGGTGGGGTCGATCAAAACGGCCCATGCTGTTGGTCGAGCGGGAGGGTTTGCCATCGTGTTTCACTGCGGCGCAGCTGAGCGGTGCTTAGCCAATGCGCGTGGAGGAGTGCGCCTGTTCTCTAACCTAACAACCCTCGGAATTTACTTGCAGCGGCTCGGAATCTCAGGTTTTGAGGTTGACATGAGCAACTATCAGCCTGGACGGCTGAGGCCTCCTCGCCCTGACCGGGCAGAGGCCTTACGAAAGACCCGAACACGGCTACGTCAAGCTGACTTACTGGAACCCATATACCGATGACTGCCTCTGATGACTTCCTTCGCCGTGTCCGTGGCCGTCGTTTTGCGACCGTGCTAGCGGATCCTCCGTGGCGTTTTCAGAATCGTACTGGGAAGGTCGCACCGGAGCATCGACGCCTGAACCGCTATGGCACGATGACTTTAGAAGAAATATGCGAACTTCCTGTTGCGCAAGCTTGCCGCGATACCGCACACCTTTATCTTTGGGTTCCCAATGCATTGTTGCCCGAGGGGATACGTGTCCTCCAGGAATGGGGGTTCACGTACAAGTCGAATCTTGTGTGGCACAAGATAAGGAAGGATGGCGGGCCTGATGGTCGCGGCGTTGGGTTTTATTTCCGAAATACAACAGAGCTTGTGCTTTTCGGCACCCGTGGTAAGAACGCGCGCACGCTTCCCCCGGCGCGCAGCACTGTCAACATTATTAAAACGCAGAAGCGAGAGCACTCAAGAAAACCAGATGAGATGTATGGTCTCATTGAGGAGTGCAGCCCCGGCCCATATCTCGAGCTATTCGCACGGGGTACGCGTAAAGGATGGGCTACATGGGGTAATCAGGCGGATGAATATGCGCCTACATGGTCTACCTATGCCAATCACTCTCAAGCGGTTAATGTGCCAGCAGAATAAGTAAGTCGTAGTCCTGATTGGACGAGATTACTCGGCGTTATCTTCTGGTTGGATCACATCTTTTGCCGCATCGTCAATAGATAGCCCTGCGGGGAAGGTAACGATGCTCGGAGGTAATCCAATCAAAAGTAATGGGCATGGGTGACCTACTCCACGCTGTACACGATCTTCAAGTTTGCGCCAATGTGTTGTTGCCTGCCCATATTTGTCCGATATAAAAGCGCTTGCCCACGCATCCACAAAAGAAAGCGGATTGCGTTTCCTCTTCACACGTGAGTCGATAGCTTGACGTTGGCGCGTAGTTCTTTCGATATTTAAGCGAGCAAGATCTTCAAATGAAGATATCTCTTGGTCGCGACCATATTGGGTGACAAGCTCGAGCAGCTTGATTTGTAGCTCTTGTCCACGAGTTACAATTGCGCCAACGCTGATCGCTCCTTCAGCATGAAGGCGCTTGAAGTTCTCTAGATCTCGATCGAAGAATGGATCTTTGTTATTCCATTCTAATTCAAGGGCTATGACACCCTTTTCAAGGGTACGGACATGATCTACTTCATGTGAGGTAGAGCCGCGATCTGTACCGTTGATCGTTTTCTTAATTTCAAAATTGGTTTTTTTCCACCCTTCGACAGCGAGCGATCGGCGAAGGCGTTGGGTGCCTTTTGATTCCCCGCCCCCCGAGCCAATAATTTCTTGAACCGGTATTTCGAACTCGAGCAACTTTGACTCAAGCTCTTTTACGGCTATAGGAAAGTCAATTTCGAGTATCGCCTGTGCGTGGGACAGGAATACTATTTCGAAGCCCTTCGAGCGAAGTTGTTCGAACACTGTCAAGCCCCCGAATGCCTACAGGCGTGACATCCTAATACATAGCAGCCTAAATCAGGCTCTGCTAATAGCTCGCCATCCAATGTCGTGCCGATGAAACTCCCCATGCCAGGAGATCCCACCCACTTCGGCATACGCCTTCTTCTGCGCATCGGCAACGCTGTCGCCTAACGCACACACGCACAACACCCGCCCGCCCGCGGTGACCACTTGGCCGTCGACCAGCTTGGTCCCGGCATGGAACACCTTGGTATCGGCCACGTCGGGCACGTCCCAGCTGCTGATGGGGTCGCCCAGGCGCGGGGTGCCGGGGTAGCCTTCGGCGGCCATCACCACGCCCAGGCTGGGGCGGGGGTCCCAGCGGACTTCGGCGCCGGCCAGTCGGGCGTCGATGGCGGCTTCCACCAGATCCAGCAGGTCCGATTGCAGGCGCATCATCACCGGCTGCGTTTCCGGGTCGCCGAAGCGCACGTTGAACTCGATCACCTTCGGCGCGCCGGCCTTGTCGATCATCAGCCCCGCGTACAGGAAACCGGTGAACGGGACGCCGTCGCTGGCCATGCCGCGCACCGTCGGCTCCACGATCTCGCGCATCACCCGCGCATGCACCTCGGGCGTCACCACCGGCGCCGGCGAATACGCGCCCATGCCGCCCGTGTTCGGGCCCGTGTCGCCGTCGCCCACGCGCTTGTGGTCTTGCGACGTGGCCATCGGCACCGCCGTCCGGCCGTCGACCACCGAAATGAAACTGGCTTCCTCGCCGTCCAGGAATTCCTCGATCACCACCCGCGAACCCGCCGCACCGAACGCATTGCCGGCCAGCATGTCGCGGATGGCTTCTTCGGCCTCATTCAACGTCATCGCCACGATCACGCCCTTGCCCGCGGCCAGGCCATCGGCCTTCACCACGATCGGCGCGCCCTTGTCGCGCACGTACGCGAGCGCCTCGTCCACGTTCGTGTGCACCGCGTAATGCGCGGTGGGGATGCCGTGGCGGGCCAGGAAATCCTTGGCGAACGCCTTGCTGCCCTCCAACTGCGCCGCCGCGGCAGTGGGGCCGAACACGCGCAAGCCCGCGGCGCGGAAACGGTCGACCACGCCGGCCACCAGCGGGCCTTCGGGGCCGACCACGGTGACGGCGACGTTTTCGTTCTTCGCCAACGCGAGCAGGGCGTCGATGTCGCTCGCGGCGATGTCGATGTTGCGGCACTTGGTTTCGGTCGCGGTGCCGGCGTTGCCGGGAGCGACCAGCACTTCAGTGATGCGCGGCGATTGCGCGAGTTTCCAGGCCAGGGCGTGTTCGCGGCCGCCGGAGCCGATGACGAGGATTTTCATGCGTCGCAGTCTCCTGAATTCTTCGTCGCGCTGCTTTTGGCCCCTCTCCCCTCGGGAGGGGTTGGGGTGAGGGTTCGGCGGAGCGTCGCAAGCTGGAACGACGTCGTACTCCGAACCCTCATCCGCCCTTCGGGCACCTTCTCCCGGTGGGAGAAGGGAAAAACAAAAGCTTAGTGCCGGAAATGCCGCACGCCGGTGAACACCATCGCCAAGCCATGCTCGTCCGCCGCGGCGATCACCTCAGCGTCGCGCATCGAACCGCCCGGCTGGATCACGGCCTTGATGCCCACCGCCGCAGCGGCGTCGATGCCGTCGCGGAACGGGAAGAAGGCGTCGGACGCCATCACCGAGCCCGGCACGGCGAGGCCGGCTTCCTCGGCCTTCAAGCCGGCGATCTTGGCGCTGATCACGCGGCTCATCTGCCCGGCGCCGATGCCGACCGTGCGATGGTCCTTGGCGTAGACGATGGCGTTGGATTTGACGTACTTGGCCACGCGCCAGGCGAAGAGCAAATCGTCCAGTTCGGCCGGCGTCGGCGCGCGCTTCGTGACGGTTTTCAGCTCGTCGCGGCCCACTTCGCGGTTGTCGCTGCTCTGCATCAACAAACCGGAGCCGACGCGCTTCACGTCGTACATATTGCGGCCGTCGCCGTGCGGGATGCGCAGCACGCGCACGTTGGCCTTCTTCTTGGCGTAGTCGAGCGCACCGTCCTCGTAATCCGGCGCGATCAGCACTTCCACGAATTGGCGATCCAAAATCACTTTCGCCGTGGCCGCATCCAGCTTCGTGTTGAAGGCGATGATGCCGCCGAACGCGGAGGTCGGGTCGGTCGCGTAGGCCAATTCGTAGGCGTCGCCGCAAGCCGCGCCCTGGGCGACGCCGCAGGGATTGGCGTGCTTGACGATCACGCAGGCCGGCGTCTGGAACTGGCGTACGCATTCCCAGGCGGCGTCGGCGTCGGCGAGGTTGTTGTAGCTCAGTTCCTTGCCCTGCAATTGCGTAAACGTCGCCAACGTGCCCGGCACCGGATACAGGTCGCGGTAGAACGCGCCTTGCTGATGCGGGTTCTCGCCGTAGCGCAGGTCCATCGCTTTGACGAAGTTGCCGTTTTGCTGCTGCGGAAATTCGCTGCGCGAGCCGTCGTCGTCGATCGAAGACAGATAGTTGCTGATGCAGGCGTCGTACTGCGCGACGCGATTGAACGCGGCCACGGACAGGGCGAAGCGCGTCTTCGCCGACAGCGCGCCGTCGTTCGCGTTCAATTCCTCGACGAGGCCGGCGTACTGCGAAGGTTCGGTCGCCACCGCCACGCGCGCGAAATTCTTCGCCGCCGATCTCAGCATCGCCGGGCCGCCGATGTCGATGTTCTCGACGATGTCGTCCATCGAACTGTCCGGATCGGCGGAGACTTTTTCGAACGGATACAGGTTCAGCACCAGCAGGTCGATCGGGGCGATGCCGTGCTGCGCCATCACCGCGTCGTCGGTGCCGGCGCGGCCCAGCAGGCCGCCGTGGACCACCGGGTGCAGGGTCTTGACCCGGCCGTCCATCATCTCCGGGAAACCGGTCGCCTCGGCCACGTCCTTCACCGGTAAACCCTCGTCCCGCAAGGCTTTTGCGGTGCCGCCGGTGGACATCAGCTCGACCCCGCGTGCGGCCAGGGCGCGGCCCAGATCGATCAGGCCGGTCTTGTCGGACACGGACAGCAGGGCCCGGCGGATGGGCAGGCGGTCGGGAGCGGTCATGCGTCGGGGAGGGTGCGTTGCGGAACGCGAATTGTACCGTGCCGCCGCGCTTTTGCTTTTGTGGGAGCGGCTTCAGCCGCGAGCTCTTTCGACCCATCGCGGTGAATGGACGGAAAAGCTCGCGGCTGAAGCCGCTCCCACCAAAAAACGAGAGCAGCGGAGCCAGCTCCGCTCTACACGAGCAACAGCGATCAGCTCAAGCCGTAGTCTTTGAGCTTCTTGCGTAAGGTCGCGCGATGGATGCCGAGCATGGTCGCGGCGCGGCTCTGGTTGCCTTCGCAATGGTTCAGCACTTCCACGAACAGCGGGATCTCGAACTCGCGCAAAGCGACGACATATAGATCGGCGTTGTCGCTGCCGTTCAAATCGCGCAGATAACGACGCACCGAATTGGCGACGTGGTCGCGCAAAGGCGTGCGCGGCGCGTTGCGGGCGATGTTGTCGTTGCGGTCTGGCACGGCGTTCGATCGTCAGGCTGGTTCTGGGGAGCGTGGATGTCCGCCGGGCGGGCCGCCGACGAGGGGAGGAGTCTAGCGCGCCTGCGTCGCAGCCGCCAATGAATCGGCCCCTTTCGTCAACGAAAGTCGAAGGAAAACGCGACCACGCCCGGCGCCGGCTCCATGATCTCCATACGGATCGCCGCGCTTTGGCCGGAACCGATTTCCTTTTGCGTAACTTTGTCGCCCAGATATTCCTTGGGGGCGAAGATGCGCGTGCCCAGCGCGCGGCCGTCGACGTCCGACAGCGTCAACACCAGGTCCGGCCACGGCTGCGCCCAGCGGGCGTTGTTGCGGAACGCGGCGTCGACGCGCAAGGCGCCGGGCATGTAGGGATGCTGGCGCACTTCGCGGCCGAGCATGGCGAAGGCGGCGGGCTCGCGCCACGGCGGGATCGCGCAATTCAGCGTCGCGCACAAGGAAGCGATGGCCGGCCGCCAGCGCGCGTCCGCGGCCAGTTGCGCACGGTCGGCGAGCACGATCTGCAAACCGGCGAGCAAGGCCAACCCTGCGGCGATGGCCCACAACCAAGGTGGGGTGGGGCGCTCTGCAGCGCGTTGTTTGCGTCGCGCGAAACTCGGTGCGGCGGCTTTTTTGCGGGGCTTGGGTTTATCCGGATCGGCTGGCGCTTTTTTCGCCACGCCGTCTTTTTCGCTCGCGACGGACGCGGCGGGCGCCTCGGCGAAGCCGTCGTCGCCGTCTTCGGAACGATCGGCTTCGCGCGCCGCGTCGTCGGCGGTTTCCGCAACGATGGCGGCGGGCTCGGCCGGTTCATCATCCGATGCCGCCATCGCTTCCGCTTCGGTGGCGTCTTGTTCGGCAATGGCGGCCTGGATGGGCGCGGTTTCGGTTTCTGCTTCGGCCTCGATTGAGGCTTCCGCATCGGCCGGCGCCGCATCGGCCTGTACGACTTCCGCGTCGGCGAGCGGGCTGTCGCAATACGGGCAGAAGTCGGGCGCGGCGCCGCCGACCGCGTCGGCGGCGACCAGGGAGCGGCAGCGGGGGCATTGGACGAACATGCGCCCTATTCAAACATGTTCAAACCGGTTTGCGGACGCCGTCGATGCGGACCCAGTCGCCTTCCCGGGCCACGCGCAGGTCGGCGAAGTTTTCGCCATAGCGCTGCAACAATTCCGGTTCTTGGCCATGCAGTATTCCGGACAAGGCGATCTTGCCGCCGGCCGCCACCCGCGCGGCCAGCGTGCCGGCCAGCGCGTGCAGCGCCGTGGCGAGGATGTTGGCGACCACGATGGGGTAAGTCGCGTCGGGTTCCTGTTCGGGCATGAACGCGGCGATGCGCTCGCCGACGCCGTTGCGCTCCGCGTTGTCGAGCGTGGCGGTCAAAGCCTGCGGGTCGTTGTCCACGCCGACCGCGCGCGCCGCGCCCAGTTTCAGCGCGGCCAAGGCCAGGATGCCGCTGCCGCAGCCGAAGTCGAGCACGGTCGCGCCTTGCAGTTCGCCGGCGGCGGACAGGGCGTCCAGCCATTGCAGGCACAGCGAAGTCGTCGGATGCGTGCCCGAGCCGAAGGCCAGGCCCGGATCCAGCCGCACCACCGCCGCCTGCGGGTCGTCGGCCTCTTCCGGCAGCGCGTGGTTCCACGGCACGATCCAGGTGCGCGCGCCGAAACGCAGCGGCGCGTACTGGTCCATCCAGGCGCGTTCCCAATCTTGATCGTCGACTTTGCGGAAACCGGCGCGCGACCAATCGAGCCCGGGATCGAAAGCTTCCAGCGCCGCCAGCAGCAACAACGGATCGGCGTCGTCCGGAAACAGCGCGGTCAAGGTCAGCGAATCCCACAACGGCGTTTCGCCCACGCCCGGTTCCAGGATCGCGTGCTCGTCCGTGGTGCCCGCGTCGGCGTCGAGCATGGTCACCGCGAGCGCGCCGATGTCCTCCAGCGCGTTTTCGTAGCGCGGTTGTTCGGATTCGCGGCAGCGCAGGGAGATTTCGAGGAAAGGCATGCGGCGAGTATCGTCCATTCCCCGCCGTTCGCGTAGCCCGGGAAGCGCAGCGCACCCGGGGCTTTCGTCGCAGGTGCGATAGGGCATCCCGGGTGCGCTGCGCTTACCCGGGCTACGGTGTGGTCTCGCGCACGACGTGCGCTACCCGGATGCGCCAATCCCGGAACAACGCGGTCTTGCCGCGCAGCTGCGCGTCGCGATGCGGCGGATGCTCGCGCCAGGCCGCGACGGCCTCGCCGTCGCGCCAATACGACAGCGACAGCAAGCGGTCGGGATGGGCCAGGCTTTGGAAGCGTTCGATCGACAGGAAGCCGTCGGCTTTGCGCAAATCCTCGGCAAGCGCCGCGGCGGTGGCCAAATATTCGCCACGGCCTTCCGGGTGCGGCTCCACTTCGAAGATCACCGCGATCATGCGCGCGCGCCTTCGCGCAGGAAGGACAACGTTTCGGCCCACAGCGCTTCGCGCCGCGGCTGCAGGTGCAGCCAATGGTTGCCGCCGGAAATCTTGACGTCGCGCTTGTCGCGGGTGCCGGTCAGCGCGTCGTACAGGCGCTTGGCGTCCGCGTCGGCGGCGATGTGGTCCCAATCGCCGCGCACGATCAGCGTCGGCTGGCGGATGCGCGCGCTGTCGACCAAGCTTTGTCCGGCCCACAACGCGTCGATGTCGGCGCCGGGGCCGTTGGGCACTTTCGCCGAGCGCGGCGTGCGCTGCGCGGAGGTCGGATCGCTGTCCAGATAAGCCGCGCACCAGCGGTCGATTTCGGCTTCGCTCACCGGCGTCGGTTCGTTCGCGGGCAAGCCGGCGCGTTGGCGCGGGCGTTGGTAAGCCGCGTCGATCAGCGACCAGGCCGGCGCGGGCGTTTCCTCGCGCGGGCCTTCGCGCGTGGCGACCGGGCCGAACAGCACCAGCCGCGAAACCAAGTCCGGATAGTCGATCGCCGCCTGCTGCGCGGGCAGCGTGCCCCAGGAGTGCGCGACGACGTGGATCGGCGCGCCGGGCCTGGCTGCGCGGATATGGCGCAGCGCGACGCCGATCTGCGCGGCGGCGTCCGTGCAGCGGCCGAACGGCGGCGACGCCGTCGCGTCGGCGTCGAACGCGCGCGGCCGGTCCGAATGGCCGTAGCCGGCGAAATCCAGCGCCCACGCGTCCAGACCGGCGCCTTGCCAATGATCGAGCCAAGACATGCCGTCCATGCGCCAGCCCGCCGACAGCGCCGCGGGGAACGTCGCGCCGTGCACGTACAGCACCGCATCGCCCGGCGCGGCTTGCCGGGTCAGCGCGAGCTGCAGCGTTTCTCCGCCGTGGCGCCAAGCTGCGCGTTGGAGTTGCGGCGGCGCGCTCGCGCTCGCCGGCGTTGCGCGGCCGCCGGAAGGCAAGGCCGCCATCGCCAGGCCCAGCATCGAAATCTTGATCGCGTCGCGTCGGTGCATCGCGGCCTCCCGGCCGTATGAGGATGGGAGCGATGTTGCGCTTGCATTCGCGGCGATGCTTCGTTCAATATCGAACTATGGATGCAGGCCCCTCCCTGGCCCGAATCGCCGCCTTGATCGGCGACCCGGCGCGCGCGCTGATGCTGGCCGCGCTGATGGACGGCCGCAGCCGCACCGCGGGCGAATTGGCGCAGGCGGCGGGAATCACGCCGCAGACCGCCAGCGCGCATCTGGCCAAGCTCGCCGATGCGGGTTTGCTGGCGATCGAGAAGCAAGGGCGGCACCGCTATCACCGGCTCGGCAACGGCGACGTGGCGCATGCGCTGGAAGCGCTGATGGCCGTATCGGCCGCGCCGCTGAAAACGCCGCGCCTGGGGCCCGCCGACGCGGCGCTGCGGCATGCGCGCACGTGCTACGACCATATGGCCGGCGAAATCGCGGTCGGCCTGGCCGAGCGCTGGCTCGGCAAAGGTTGGATCGAAGGCGAAGACGGCGAATGGCGGCTCACCGCTTCGGGTCGGCGCGGATTCGCCGCGCTCGATATTCCGCTGCCGGACGAATCGCAGCGGCGCCCGTCGCTGCGGCCGTGCTTGGATTGGAGCGAACGGCGTCCGCATCTGGGCGGGCAGCTCGGCGCCGCCGTGCTCGAATCCCTGCTCGCGCGCGATTGGGTGCGCAAGCGGCGCGGCTCGCGCGCGTTGCTGCTCACCGACGAGGGCGTGCGTGCGTTGGCGCGTTGGCGCCAGCGCTAAAGTCGGCCGCGGCTTTTTGTAGGAGCGGCTTTAGCCGCGAGCTTTATCCCGCAAAAAAATCGAGCCGAACCCGCGATTCGCCGAAAAGAGCTCGCGTCTGAAGCCGCTCCTACAAAAGCGGGACGCGACGCTCGGCTTTCCGCCGCTCCTGCGCAGCATTGCAGACAGGTCGGCCCCGTCTTGCAGCGACTTTGTAGAGTCGAGCAGGCTCGACTCTACAAAAGCAAAAAAGCCGGCGCAGGGCCGGCTTTTCGGGTTGCTCGGCAGACTAAGTCAGTTGCCGACCAACTGCACCGCGTCGATGTAGCTGTAGTCGTTTTCGACGTTGTTGGCGAAGGTGATCTTGGCGCCCTTGGCTTGGTACGCCGTCGGCTCGAACTTGCGCACGATCCAGGTGCGCGGGCCGCGCTCGTCCTGCTTGCTGTCGCTCAGGCCCGACCAGACCGCATGCGCGTTGCCGTCGGTGTCGATCAGCTCGATCTTGGTGATGCCTTCCACGCCGTGGCCGGTTTCCAGGGCGATGCGGACTTCGGTGGCGCTGACGGGCTTGTCGAAGCCGGCTTCCAGCCAGTCGAAGCCGACGTTCTGGTTTTTATTGCTCCACGTTTCGCCGTTGACCGGACCGGTCGCCTGCCAAGGCGTGTAGCTGCCGTGGTCGTCGGCAGCGGGAGCGGCGTCGTAGCCGTAGCTGGAACTGGCCTTGGCGGAAGTGGCCCACTGCGCTTTGGCGTCGTTGATGTAGCCGTCTTCCATGGTCGCGTAATCGAGCTTGGCCTGTTGCGCGGCGCGCTCGGCATCGGCTTCGCTAGTCGCGGCGGCGGGCGCTGCAGGCGCGGCGGCCGGAGCGGCTGCGTTCGCATCGGCGGCGGCGGTTTCCGGCGCCGCGGCCGGCGCGGCGTCTTCGGCTTGTTTCTTGCAGGCGGTCAGGGCCAGCGGGGCGGCGACGGCGAGGGCCAGCAATGCGCGTTTCATCGGGCGAAATCCTTGTGTGGTCCGATCGTGGGATGGATGGGCGAAAAACGCGCTCACCCTACAACGGAACCGGGGGCAAAGGAATGCGGCGGGCGGACCCGGCTAGGGGAATCTTTTCTGCAGCAGAGTCCAGAGTTTCCGGGCGGCTTCATCCGCGGCGGAATCGCAGTTGCGGGCGCGCGCGGCGTAGCGACCGTGTACGCAGGCCTCCAGGAATACCGGTCGACCGTCGAAGCAGTCGACGTCGCGTTGCTCCGCCAGCCACAGCGCCGGTTCCGCCCACGCTGCGCGGATCGGTTCTAGTTCCGCTTTCTGCAACCAGTATCTCCGCGGCGCGAAGGCGGGAGCCTGCGCCTCGTCTCGCGCATCCGGCGGAGGCGGGCGCAGAGGAAAGCTCGCGTCTTCGATCGTGACCTGGATCTGAGAGCCCTGCACAAGCAGATCCAAGCGCCACATCCTGGCGTCGGGTTTCAACAATGGATCGCCGATGACGGCGCGATAGCGCTCGGAAGCGCCGTCGGAATCGTAGCTGCCGCAAGTGCGCGTCAATGCGTCGTCTTCGGGCATCGAGTCGGCGACGAACAGCAGACGGCGCGCAGCGAATCCCGAGGCATCCATGCCGTCGGGAGGCATGGGTATCCAGCTCTCATCGATCTTGGTCGCAAGAGCCTTGGGTTGGGGACGCGAAATCCAGGCGATGGCGGCGACGGCGAGCGCCGCGCCCAACGCCGCCCACCCGATCCGAGCCATGCTCAATTGCATCAGGACTCCCGCCTGCCCCGCGGACGCGGCTTACACGATCGACAGCGACTTGTCTTTCCGCTCCGCCAACCGCTTCTCGAGGTAGTGGATATTCTGCCCGCCCAGCTGGAAACCGCCGTCGGCCAGGATCCGCTGCTGCAGCGGGATGTTGGTCTTGATGCCGTCCACCACCATCTCGCTCAGCGCCACGCGCATGCGCGCGATCGCGGTGTCGCGGTCGGGGCCGTGCACGATCAGCTTGCCGATCATCGAATCGTAGTTGGCCGGCACGCGATAGCCTTCGTAGATATGAGAATCCACGCGCACGCCGGGACCGCCGGGCGCGTGGAAATGCTTGATCAGGCCGGGCGAGGGCAGGAAGGTGTCCGGATCCTCGGCGTTGATGCGGCATTCGATCGCGTGGCCGGTCAGCACGATGTCGGATTGCTTGATCGACAGCTTGTGGCCGGCGGCGATCATCAGCTGCTCGCGCACCAGGTCGATGCCGGTGACCAGTTCGGTCACCGGATGCTCCACCTGGATGCGGGTGTTCATTTCGATGAAGTAGAAGCGGCCGTTCTCGTACAAAAACTCGAACGTGCCGGCGCCGCGGTAGCCGATGCGGATGCAGGCTTCCACGCAGACCTTGCCGATCTCTTCGCGCTGCTGCGGCGTGATGCCGGGCGCCGGCGCTTCTTCCACCACTTTCTGGTGGCGGCGCTGCATCGAACAGTCGCGTTCGCCCAAGTGGATGGCGTTGCCCTGGCCGTCGGCGAGCACCTGGATCTCCACGTGGCGCGGGTTCTCCAGGAACTTCTCCATGTAGACCATGTCGTTGCCGAACGCGGCCTTGGCTTCGGTCTTGGTGGTCAGGATCGCGGCGTTGAGGTGCGCTTCGGTATGGACCACGCGCATGCCGCGGCCGCCGCCGCCGCCCGCGGCCTTGACGATGACCGGATAGCCGATCTCGCGCGCGATCTTGATGTTGGCCGTGGCGTCGTCGCCGAGCGGGCCGCCGCTGCCAGGCACGCAGGGCACGCCGGCCTCTTTCATCGCGCGGATCGCTTCGACCTTGTCGCCCATCAAGCGGATCGTCGCGGCTTTCGGACCGATGAAGATGAAACCGGATTGCTCGACGCGTTCGGCGAAGTCGGCGTTCTCGCTCAAGAAACCGTAGCCGGGATGGATCGCCTGCGCGTCGGTCACTTCCGCCGCGGCGATGATCGCCGGCATGTTGAGATAGCTCTCGCTGGACGCGGCCGGGCCGATGCAGACCGACTCGTCCGCCATCGCCACGTGCTTCAAGTTGCGGTCGACGGTGGAATGCACGGCGACGGTCCTGATTCCCAACGCATGGCAGGCGCGCAGTATCCGCAGCGCGATCTCGCCGCGGTTGGCGATGACGACTTTATCCAGCATCGCGCGCGCCTCAGCCGATCACGAACAGGGGCTGGTCGAATTCGACCGGCTGTCCGCTCTCGCCGAGCGCGGCCAGTACCGTGCCGGAGACATCCGCCTCGATCGGGTTGAACATCTTCATCGCTTCGATGATGCCCAGCGTCTCGCCGGCCTTGACCGTCTGGCCGACGGTGACGAACGCCGGCTTGTCCGGGCTGGGCGAGGCGTAGAACGTGCCGACCATCGGCGAGCGCACCACGTGGCCGTCGGGCAAATCGGAAGGCTTGGCGGTGCCGCCGGTGGCCGCTTCGGTGGGCGAGTGCATCGGCATCGGCGCGGCGGCCGCCGCTTGCGCGGGCGCAGCGATCATCGTCGGCGCCGGGGCGTAGGCCACGCTGCCCTTGGGCGTGCGCGCCAAGCGCACCGATTCTTCGCCTTCCTTGATCTCGATTTCGGCGAGATTGGACTCTTCCAGCAGGTCGATCAGTTTCTTGATTTTTCTAAGGTCCATGTCGGCCTCGATAGGGTTTTGTCTTTTTTCGCCCTCTCCACTGCGGAGAGGGCGGGATGAGGTGCGTCAGTCGCCCGATTCCAGCTTTCTCATGGCCGCCGCCAAGGCCAGTCCGTAGCTCAACGGCCCGAAGCCGCAGACCACGCCGACGGCCAGGTCGCTGAAATAGCTGGTGCGGCGGAACGGCTCGCGGGCATGCGGGTTGGACAGGTGCACTTCGATGAAAGGGATGGCCACGGCTGCCAGCGCGTCGCGCAGGGCCACCGAGGTGTGGGTGAAGCCGGCCGGGTTGATCAGGATGAAGTCGGTGTCGTCCTCGCGGGCGGCTTGGACTCGGGCGATCAGCTCGTGCTCGGCGTTGGACTGGAAGCTTTCCAGCTCATGGCCCTTGGCCAGGGCCCGGGTGGCGAGATCGGCGTCGATCTCTTCCAAGGTCGCATGGCCATAGATCTCCGGCTCGCGGGTGCCGAGCAGGTTGAGGTTGGGGCCATGCAGGACCAGCAGCTTCGCCATCGCCAGGCTCGGTAAGCGAGGCGCGCAGTCTGCGCGATCGCGCCGATGCTGTCCAGTTCGCCGAAGTTCGGCCGGATTCGCGAAAATTGAACGCCTGTTTGAATTGCGTACCGAATCACGCTTGCGTCGATGGCCCGGCGGTGCGGCGGGCGTAGGGCGGGCTTTAGCCCGCCATTGCCATTTTCCAGTCGCTGCAGACCCTGCGGCGAAATTGATGACGGTCTTTCATTCCGCCGGGGCGCCTGTCGAAGCGGGGGAGATGGCAATGGTGGGCTAAAGCCCACCCTACTGCTTCGCCCACTCGGCGATTTCGCCGTGCTCAAAGGGCCCGATCCGCTGTTTTAGCAAGCGGCCGTCGGCCGAGACCAGCACCGAATAAGGCAGCACGCCCTTCGGATTGCCCAGCCGGACGCCGGCGTCGGCCGGGCCGGCGGCGTCGAGGAAGAGGGGGTAGCCGACCGGGATCTTTTTCAGGAACTCGCGCACCGCGGCGTCGTCGTCCAGAGCGATGCCGATCACCTGCACCCCATTGGCGCCCTGTTCGGCGTGGAATCGCTGCAGTTCCGGCATTTCCTCGATGCAGGGTCCGCACCAGCTGGCCCAGACGTTGATCAGCAACGGCCGGCCGGCATAGGCCTTCGGCAGCTCGACGGCCTGGCCGTCGAGACCGGACAAGGCGAAAGCGGGCACCGGTTCGCTGCGCTTGGCTACTTTCAGGCCCGTGGGCGTCGGCGGCGCGGTCGCCGACAGCACGCTTTGCGCGGCGCGCTGGCCGATCTCGGTCTTCAGCAGCGGTCCCGGCCCGTTCGTCAGCAGCGACGCGGCCACGCCCAGCGCGCCCGCGACCACGGCGACCAACACGATCTTGGCGGTATTGCCCATCAGCGCGCCTGCGCGCTGCGCTGGACGAAAGCGTCGGCTTTTTCGAAACCGACCAAACGCAATTCGCGCCGTTCCGCGCCGTCGGCGAAGAACAAAGTGGCCGGCGGGCCGATGATGCCGAAGCGCTTCATCAGCGCCTGATCGAGGTCGTCGTTGGCGGTGACGTCGGCTTTCAACAGCACGAAATCGGCGAGCGCGGCGTGCACGGCGGGTTCGGCGAAGGTGTACTTCTCCATTTCCTTGCAGGACACGCACCAGTCGGCGTAGAAATCGAACAGCAGCGGCTTGCCGGCGGCGCGCGCGGCGGCGAGTTCGCGGTCCAGGTCGGCCGACGATTTGATCATGCGGAACGGCAGCTCGCGCGTTTCGCGCTTGCCGCCGATCGCGCCCGCGAGGGGTTGCAGCGGATCCTTGCCGCCGGCCATCGCGCCCAGCAGTTCCGCCGCGCCGACCACCGCCAGCAGCAAGCCGAAGAAGCGCGCGATCCAGCGCGTGCGCTCGCCGCTATCGGGCCGCGCCAGCGAGAACGCCCAGGCCGCGACGGCCAGCGCCAGCACGCCGTACAAGGCCAACGTCGCCGCGCCGGGCAGGATCCGCGACAGCATCCAGATCGCCAAGCCGACGAAGACGAAGCCGAACACGCGCTGCACCGCCGTCATCCACGGCCCCGAAGTCGGCATGCCGCGTCCGGCGGCCACGCCGAAGGCCAGCAGTGGCGCGCCCATCCCCATCGCCAGCAGGAACAAGGCCGCGCCGCCGAACACCGCGTCGCGGGTCTGGCTGATGAACAGCACCGCGCCGGCCAACGGAGGCGCCACGCAAGGGCCGACGATCAGCGCCGACAGCATGCCCATCGCCGCCACGCCCCACAGCGAGCCGCCGCGCTGCTTGTCGCTGATCGCGCCGAGCTTGGCGCGCAGGAAGGCGGGCAATTGCAATTCGTACAAGCCGAACATAGACAGCGATAGCGCGACGAACAGCGCTGCGAAGGCAACGATCACCCACGGTTTCTGGAACGCGGTTTGCAGATTGGCGCCCGCGCCCAGCAACCCGGCGAGTACGCCGGCGACGGTGAACACCACCGCGCTGGCCAGCACGTAGACCAACGACAGCGAAAACGCGCGCATCGCGCCGACCCGCTCGCCGCGGCCGGCGATCAGGCCGGAGAGGATCGGGATCATCGGCAGCACGCAAGGCGTGAACGCCAACAGCAAGCCTGCGACGAAGAAGCCGAGCAGGGCGAGCCAACGGTGCGAGCCGGCGAGCGCGGCGGCGAGGCGGCTGTCTTCGGCTTGCGAGGCGGCGTCGCCGCTCTGTTCTTTTGTAGAAGCGGCTTCAGCCGCGAGCTCTTTCTCAGGAACGATAGGCGTGGGGGTCGCTTCTTCCTGTTGGGAAGAGCTCGCGGCTGAAGCCGCTCCTATAGAAGCCGCTCCTGCAAGTGCGGCTTGGTCGTTTTTCGAAGTTGCGGCGCCCGCCGGAATCGATAACGCCACCGTGCGCGTCATCGGCGGATAGCAGATGCCGTCGTTCTGGCAGCCCTGGAAAGTCGCGGTCAACGTCGCCTTGCGCGCGTCGGCCACGCTGCGCGCGAGCGGCACCGGCAAATCGATTTGGTCGAAATAGACGACCACATCGCCGAAATGCTCGTCGCGATGCGCCACGCCTTTCGGCCACGCGGGCTTGCCCAGCATCACACCATCGGCGCCCTCGAGTTTCAGCGCCGTCTTGTCGCGGTACAGGTAATAGCCCTTCGCAGGCGTGAAGCGCAGCAGCAGCGCGTTGCCGCCGTCGGCGATGGCTTCGAATTTGAATGCTTGCTCGGGCGGCAGCGGCAACGCATCGGCGGCGCCGTTCGCCGCGATGCCTTGCGCGGATGCGCCGCCCGCGCCGAGCGATTTGCCGAAAGCGGAGAAGCCCGCGTCGCCGCTGTTGCTTTTTGTAGGAGCGGCTTCAGCCGCGAGCGGTTGATTTTGAGATTGCGCGGAGCTCTGATCGGAAGAGCTCGCGGCTGAAGCCGCTCCCACAGAACCCGATCCCATAGGCAAGCTCACCGATAGCGTGCGCGTCTGCGGCGGATAGCACACGCCCAGATCCGCGCAGCCTTGGTATTTCACCTTCAGCGAAACCTGGCGCGCCTGCCCGATCGTCGCTCCCGGCAGCGTCGCGACCAATTCGCCGCGATAGGTTTCCACCGGGCCGAAGAATTCGTCGGTGTGCTTCTTGCCGTTCGGCAGTTGCAACGGCTTCGCCTGGAATCCCGTGGCTTGCACGGAGATGCGGTGGCGGTACAAGTAATAGCCGTCGGCGATCTTCCAGCGCAATTGGATGCGATCGGGCGCGGGCGCGTTCGCGCTGAGCGCGAAGGCTTGATCCACCGGCAACAGATCGTCCTCGTCGACCGCGCCGGCCGGCAGAGCCGCGGCCGCAGCCAACGACAACAGGAAGGCGGCCAAGCCGCGCACGCGCAACGCCATCATCGATCCTCTTCGCGCGTCTGCGCCGCGATCCAGTCCAGGTAGGCGGGCCATCCGCCCGCCGTTTCGACCGCGATCACTTCGGGGAGTTCATAAGGATGCAGCTCGACGATCCGCTCCGACACCCGCTTCAGCCGGTCCGTTGTCGTTTTGATCAGCAGCAGGGTCTCTTCGGCGCTTTCGATTTTGCCCTGCCAGCGGTACACCGAACGCATGCCGGACAGCAGGTTCACGCAGGCCGCCAGCCGCTCTTCCACCAAGGCCGCGGCGATGCGGCCGGCGGTTTCAGGATCGGGGCAAGCGCAGAGGCAGACCAGGGCGGACAAGTTATTTCGCCGGCGGAAAGGGCGTATAGGGTAGCCGACGGCGTATTCGCAGGCTTCCGAGCTTATTCCGACCGGGCCAGGTGCGCCCTGAGCCAGTCGGCGAGCTCCGTCTCGCCGACATCGCCGGCGGCGAGCGCGAGCAGTTCGCGCACGCATTCGACGTTGGAAGCCGTCAGCTGCCATCCGTTGATGTTGAGGAAGGTTTCCATCGCCACCAAGGCGCTGCGCTTGTTGCCGTCGACGAAAGGATGGTTGCGGGCGATGCCGAAACCGTACGCGGCCGCGAGAGTCGCCATGTCTGGCGGGGGCTCGCCGTAGCTCCACAATTGCTGCGGGCGGGCCAAAGCGCTGGCCAGTAGCCCCTCGTCCCGCACGCCTACCGCTCCGCCATGTTCGGCGAGCTGGTATTCGTGCACGGCGACGATCAGTGCGGTTTCGAGCCAAACGGGCTCGTTCATTTGGCGAGTTCGCGCAGTGCGTCGCGGCGGCGGCGCATGACTTCCTCGGCGGCCTCCATCTGCCGCGCGAACTCCGGGTCGTACTGGCTGATCCGGTAGCCGTCCGGCGCTTCGGTCAGATACAGCAGGTCGCCTTCGCGCACGCGCAGCTTGGCCAGCACGTCCTTGGGCAGGATCACGCCGACGGAGTTGCCGATGCGGCTGAGTTTGAGAGTCGAGGTCATGATTCCACTGTGCCGGATCCGATGTTATTACGCAAGTTATAACATCAAAAATCGCTAAAGACCTCTTGAAAGCCCGCCGCCGCCGCCCCACATCCCAGCAATCCCGGCGCGCCGGGTTTTTTCGGTCCCCGGCGTTGGCAGTCGTCATATTCGACTGCTAAAATCGCTGGTCCATCCCGTTACGAATCAGCCACTTAAGAGGGTCGCAATGAATCTCAAGCCGCTCTACGACCGCGTGGTCGTCAAGCCGATCGAAGCCGACGAAGTCTCCGCCGGCGGCATCCTGATCCCCGACAACGCCAAAGAGAAGCCGACCAAGGGCGAAGTGATCGCCGTGGGCGAAGGCAAGGCGCTGGACAACGGCAACCTGCGTGCGCCGAAGGTCAAGGTCGGCGACAAGGTCATCTACGGCCAGTACTCGGGTTCCTCGTACAAGCACGAAGGCACCGAATACAAGATCGTGCGCGAAGACGACATCCTCGCCGTCCTCGGCTGATCCCGCTTTTTGTAGAGCGGAGCTTGCTCCGCTGCTTTTAGTCAAGCTCGAAACAAGAGCAGCGGAGCGAGCTCCGCTCTACACAAGAAAAGAGCAACCGCAATAAATTTCTAATTCTGGAGTTAGTCCCATGGCTGCCAAAGAAATCCGTTTCGGCGAGGACTCGCGCGCACGCATGCTGCGCGGCGTCAACATCCTCGCCAATGCCGTCAAGGCCACCCTCGGCCCGAAGGGCCGCAACGTCGTGCTCGAGAAGAGCTTCGGCGCGCCGACCATCACCAAGGACGGCGTCTCCGTCGCCAAGGAAATCGAACTGGCCGACAAGTTCGAGAACATGGGCGCGCAGATGGTGAAGGAAGTCGCTTCCAAGACCTCCGACAACGCCGGCGACGGCACCACCACCGCGACCGTGCTGGCCGCGGCGCTGATCCGCGAAGGCATGAAGGCGGTCGCCGCCGGCATGAACCCGATGGACCTCAAGCGCGGCATCGACAAGGCCGTACAGGCCGCCACCGCCGAGCTGAAGAACCTGTCCAAGCCCACCGCCGACGACAAGGCGATCGCCCAGGTCGGCACCATCTCGGCCAATAGCGACGAGTCGATCGGCAACATCATCGCCGACGCGATGAAGAAGGTCGGCAAGGAAGGCGTGATCACGGTCGAGGAAGGCTCGGGCCTGGAGAACGAGCTGGACGTCGTGGAAGGCATGCAGTTCGACCGCGGCTACCTGTCGGCGTACTTCGTCAACAACCAGCAGTCGATGTCGGCCGAGCTGGACGACCCGTACATCCTGCTGCACGACAAGAAGATCTCGAACGTGCGAGACCTGCTGCCCGTGCTGGAAGGCGTGGCCAAGGCCGGCAAGCCGCTGCTGATCGTCGCCGAAGAAGTGGAAGGCGAAGCGCTGGCGACCCTGGTGGTCAACACCATCCGCGGCATCGTCAAGGTCTGCGCGGTGAAGGCGCCGGGCTTCGGCGACCGCCGCAAGGCGATGCTGGAAGACATGGCGACGCTGACCGGCGGCACCGTGATCTCCGAGGAAGTGGGCCTGTCGCTGGAGAAGGCCACGATCAAGGATCTGGGCCGCGCCAAGAAGATCCAGGTCACCAAGGAAAACACCACCATCATCGACGGCGCCGGCGACACCGCGTCGATCGAAGCCCGCATCAAGCAGATCAAGGCGCAGATCGAAGAGACCTCTTCGGACTACGACCGCGAGAAGCTGCAGGAGCGCGTGGCCAAGCTGGCCGGCGGCGTGGCGGTGATCAAGGTCGGCGCCTCGACCGAGATCGAAATGAAGGAAAAGAAGGCCCGCGTCGAAGACGCCCTGCACGCGACGCGTGCGGCGGTGGAAGAAGGCGTGGTCCCGGGCGGCGGCGTCGCGCTGATCCGTTCGCTGGCCGCGCTGAAGGACCTGAAGGGCGCCAACGAAGACCAGAACCACGGCATCCTGATCGCCAAGCGCGCGATGGAAGCTCCGCTGCGCGAGATCGTCACCAACGCCGGCGAAGAGCCGAGCGTGATCTTGAACAAGGTCGTCGCGGGTAGCGGCAGCTTCGGCTACAACGCCGCCACCGGCGAGTTCGGCGACATGGTCGAGATGGGCATCCTGGACCCGACCAAGGTCACCCGCACCGCGCTGCAGAACGCCGCTTCGATCGCGGGCCTGATGATCACCACCGAAGCGATGGTGGCCGAGGCTCCGAAGAAGGACGAGCCGGCGATGCCGCCGGGCGGCGGCATGGGCGGCATGGGCGGGATGGACTTCTAAGCCGATCCGTCATCCGTTGCATCGAAAGGCCCGCGCGAGCGGGCCTTTCTTTTACCGGAACGCGGCCCGCGCGATGCCGTCGTTCCGAGCGCGAAGCCTGCGATCCGGCGGGGAGCGGTCAGCCCTCGGCTTCGACCAGCAAGGCGATGTAGTCCCGCAGCGTCACCGCACCTCTCGCCGGCTCGCCGGGCACTTCGAAATCCGAATCGGCGGTCGCGGCGGTCATCCGCGCATAAGAATCCGCCGCTGCAGGCGAAAATCCCAGTTCGCGGAAAGCTTCTTCCCACTGCGTCCGGGGCAAGACCTCCAGAGCGACCGGCCGTCCCAGCGCCTGCTGGAACGCCAGTGCCGCGTCCGCGAAGGAATATCTTTCCGGCCCTTCCGCATAAGTGACGCCGGTGTCGGCGGGAGATTCCTGCAACAACCGCGCGGCGATCTTGCCCAGGTCCTCGGGAGCCGCCATGGGAATCTTCAGGTCGGCGGGATACATCGACGGCAGCCGCCCTCGCTTCGCCTGGCCGAGCATGCCGTCGAAATTGCTGTAGTAGTAAGCCGCGCGGATGCAGTGGGCGGGGATCGGTTGTCGTTCCAGGCCCTGTTCGAATTCGTAAAGAACGTTCAAGTCGCCGCACCGTTCTCCGGGCTGTGCGCCGCCGGTGGATTCGGCGACCACCTTTTCCAAGCCGGAATCCTGCAATGCTTCGAGGATGCAGCGCACCGTTTCGCGTTCCTCGCGATCCGTATCCGTATCGATGGGCGCGGGCGGGTTCAGCAGGAACGCGCGCCGTCCGCGCTTGAAGGCCTGCCGGAGCTGGTCTACGGAGCGGACATCGTCGATCACGCAAGCGTCCGCGCCGCGGCCGCGCCATTCCTCCGCTTTGGCGGCATCGCGGGTAACGACGACGACGGCCTGTTTCTGCGCCAACAGGTTCGACGCGACGGACGAACCGACGTGACCCGTGGCGCCCATGACCACATACATCGCGTACCTCCTCTGTATTCTGCCGCGCCGAAGTAATACAACGCGCCGCCGTTCGCATGCCGTGATTTTTCCGCCAAGAAACCGGAACGCGCCGGGCCGGGCTACACTGCCGCGATGAACGACACCAACGACGTCCTGATCATCGGCGGCGGCCACAACGGCCTGGTCTGCGCGGCTTATCTCGCCGCGGCGGGGCTGAAAGTGAAGGTGCTGGAACGCCGCAACATCGTCGGCGGCGCCGCAGTCACCGAGGAATTCCACCCCGGCTTCCGCAATTCCACCGCCAGCTACACGGTCAGCCTGCTCAATCCGAAGGTGATCCACGATTTGCGCCTGGCCGAGCACGGCCTACGCGTGGTCGAGCGGCCGTACGCGAATTTCCTGCCGTTGCCGGACGGACGTGCGTTCCGCTTGGGCGGCGAACACACCCAGGCCGAAGTGGCGAAGTGGAGCGCTCGCGACGCGCAGCGCTTGCCCGACTACTACGCCATGCTCGACCGCGTCGTCGCGGTGCTGCGCGAACTGATGCAGCGCGCGCCGCCGAACGTCTCGGACCGTTTCGTGCTCGCCGATTGGCTGGCCTCGCTGTCCGCGGCCAAGCAGCTCAAGCATCTGGACATGCGCGGCCGGCGCGACTTGCTGGATTTGTTCACCAAGTCCGCCGGCGAACTGCTCGACCGGTGGTTCGAATCCGAACCGTTGAAGGCGACGCTAGGCTGGGACTCGGTGGTCGGCAATTTCGCCAGTCCGTACACGCCGGGCTCGGCCTACGTGCTGCTGCATCACGTGTTCGGCGAAGTGAACGGCAAATCCGGCGTCTGGGGCCATGCGATCGGCGGCATGGGCGCGATCACCCAAGCCATCGCCAAGGAATGCGCGGCGCGCGGCGTCGAAGTCGAGATCGGTTCGGGCGTGGAGCGCGTGATCGTGGAAGGCGGGCGCGCCGCGGGCGTCGTCCTCGCCGACGGGCGCGAATTGCGCGCGAAGACGGTCGTGTCGAACCTCAATCCGAAGCTGCTCTACCAAAAATTGATTCCGCGCGAGCAGCTCGACGCGAATACGGCCGAGCGCGCCGACCGCTACCGCTGCGGTTCCGGCACGTTCCGCATGAACGTGGCTTTGTCGGAGCTGCCGGATTTCGCCGCCGCGCCCGGCACGCAGCTGCAGCCGCACCATCAAAGCGGCATCCTGATCGGGCCGTCGTTGCGCTATTTCGAGCAAGCCTATTTCGATGCCAAATCGAAAGAACACAATGCCGGCTGGTCGCGCGCGCCGATCGTGGAGGTAGTGATTTCGTCCACGTTGGACGACACGCTCGCGCCGCCGGGCCAGCACGTCGCCAGCCTGTTCTGCCAGCATGTGCATCCGGACGTGGACGGCGGTTGGGACGCGCATCGCGACACCGTCGCGAATTTGATGATCGACACCGTCGACGCCTACGCGCCGAATTTCCGCCGCAGCGTGCTCGGCTACCGCGCGCTGTCGCCGCTGGATCTGGAGCGCGAGTTCGGCCTGGTCGGCGGCGACATCTTCCACGGCTCGCTGGGCCTGGACCAAGTGTTCAGCGCGCGGCCCTGGCTGGGGCAGGGCAATTACCGCGGCGCCTTGCGCGATCTGTATTTGTGCGGATCGGGGACGCATCCCGGCGGCGGCGTGACCGGCTTGCCGGGGCGCAACGCCGCACGCGAAATCCTGCGCGACCTGAAGCGCGGCCCGCGGCCGGATTGAGGCCGGAACGGCGTTCGCTTTCCTGTGGGAGCGGCTTCAGCCGCGAGCTCTTCGATCAGTCTGCTGTGATCTGAAGAAAGAGCTCGCGGCTGAAGCCGCTACCACAAAAAGCGAAATACGCCTCGCAGGGAGGGAAAATGGGCCGCACGCCGCTGTTCGACCTGCTGCAACGCGCCGCTCGCATCGCGCGCGCTTCGCTGCACGACTCCGCACCGCTGGACGAATTTTACGAACAGGGCCGCGAATTGCGTTTCGACCGCTCGCGGCGCCGCTTCATGCAAGGCGCGGGCGCGGGCCTGCTGTTGAGCGGATGCGCATCGATGCCGAAACCGGCGACGCCTTCCGGCGACGAAATCGTCATCGTCGGCGCCGGCATCGCCGGCCTGACCGCGGCGTACCGCTTGCGCCAGGCCGGGGCGAGGGTGCGCGTGTACGAGGCGCAGAACCGCGTCGGCGGACGCATGCTCAGCTTGCGCAATCATTTTCCCGATGGCCAAGTGATCGAGCTCGGCGGCGAGCTGATCGACACCGATCATGTCCGCATCCGCGCCTTGGCGGCCGAACTCGGCTTGCCGTTGGACGATCTGCTCGACGGCGATAGCGGCCACGACACCTGGTTCTTCGACGGCCGTGCGATCTCCGAACAAGAGGTCGTGCGCGAATTCGTGCCGCTGGCCGCCGCGATCGAACGCGATTTGGCGACGCTGGGCGACGGCGATATCACCTACGCCGATCCGCAGAACGCGCAGGCGCTGGATGCGCTGTCGATCGCGCAATGGCTCGACAAACATGGCGCGCGCGGCTGGCTGCGCAAATTGATTGACGTCGCCTACACCACCGAGATGGGGCTGGAGATCGACCAGCAATCCGCGCTGAATTTCCTCACCTTCATCGGCACCGAAGACAAGCAAAGATTCGCCGTATTCGGCGCCAGCGACGAGCGCTTCCACGTCCGTGGCGGCAACGATTCGATCCCGCGCGCGCTGGCCGGCAAGGTGTCGGACGCGATCGAGACCGGCAGCGTGCTCGAAGCGGTGCGCGGCGACGCGTCCGGCTACACGCTCACCTTCCGCCGCGACGGCGCCACCCGCGACGTGCGCGCCAAGCAGGCGATCCTGGCCTTGCCGTTCACGTTGTTGCGCACAGTGCGCATCGATGCCGAACTGCCCGCGGCCAAGCGCCGCGCCATCGACCGCTTGGCCTACGGCACCAACGCCAAGCTGATGATCGGCTACGGCAAACGGGTTTGGCGCGAACGCGGCGCGAACGGGGCGTCGATGAGCGACCTGCCGTTCCAGACCACCTGGGAAACTTCGCGCAAGCAGGCCGGCGAAGGCGGCGTGCTGACGAACTTCACCGGCGGCCGGCACGGCGTCGAACTCGGCCAGGGCACGCCCCAGCACCAAGCGGACTTGGCGACGGCGGCCATCGAAAAAATGTTCCCCGGCGCGAGCGCGGCGCGCGCGGGCGCACGCGAGGCGCGCTTCCACTGGCCCTCGCATCCCTGGACCCTGGGCAGCTACGCCTGTTTCCGCCCCGGCGACTGGACCGGATTGCGCGGGGCGATGGGCGAATCCGTCGGCGGCCTGCACTTCGCGGGCGAACATTGCGCCCTGGACACGCAGGGATTCATGGAGGGCGGCTGCGAATCCGGAGAGACCGCGGCGCAGGCGGCGCTGGCTTATTCCGGCAAGAAAGCGGTTACACGCCGCGCGGCCTGAGGCCATTTTTCCTGAACCGATCAGTTCTTTTTTGCACTGCAGCGTGCAAGGGCAATAACGATTCCTTCACGATGCGTCCGCACCCGACGTGGGGGAGGGAGCAAAAGCCCGTAGCGGTTCGCCGCTCCGGGCTTTTTTTTATGCTCCTTCGAATCCGCGGCAGGAACGGGCTTTTGTAGGAGCGGCTTTAGCCGCGAGCTCTTTCCTTCAAATCGCGACATCGCGGAGATTTTGAGAAAAAAGCTCGCGGCTAAAGCTCCTACGAAAAGCAACAGCAGCGACTGATCGCGGCCGCATGACACAATCGCGCGGTGCCGTCCGCCGAACCCGCCCTCGACGCCCTCGCCGATCGCGCGCTCGCGCAGCTGCGCGCGGTTGCGCCCGCGCTGTCCTGGTCCGACGGGCTGATCGGCCGATGCCGCCAAGTGGCGATCGTCAGCGACTTCGCGATCGCTACCTTGATCAAACAACCCGACTTGTTGGCGCGATGGGCCGATGACGACGGCGCGACACCGGCGCCCGCGCCGCAGCTGCGCGCGGACAACCGCAGCGACTGGCCCGCGCTGCTGCGGCGCTACCGCACCGCCGAATCGGCGCGCCTGGTCTGGCGCGATGCGCTGGGCCTGGACGACGTCGCCGGCACGCTCGCCGGCACCACGCATTTGGCCGAATCCTGCCTGCGGACGGCGCTGACCGCGCTGGAAGAGGAGTTCGCGCAACGCTACGGCCGAGTCCGCTCGGCCGACGGCGCGATCCAAGGCTTGGTGGTGTTCGGGTTGGGCAAGCTCGGCGGCGGCGAGCTGAATTTCAGTTCCGACGTCGATCTGGTCTACGCCTATCCCGAAAACGGCGAGAGTCGATCCGATCAGGATCGGGGCGCGCGTTCGCTGCACGCCGAAGACTATTTCGCGCGGCTCGGCCAGCAGTTGGCCAAGCTGCTCGACGAGACCACGGTCGACGGCTTCAGCCATCGCGTCGATCTGCGCCTGCGCCCGTTCGGCAACGCGGGCCGGGTGGCGTTGTCGTTCGCGGCAATGGAGCAATACTTCCAGCGCGAAGGCCGCGATTGGGAGCGCTACGCTTGGCTCAAGGCGCGGCCTGTGGCCGGCGATATCGACGCGGGCGAACGTTTTCTGTCGGGCCTGCGGCCTTTCGTCTACCGCCGCTATCTGGATTACGGAGCGCTGGCGGGTTTGCGCGAAATGAAGGCGGCCATCGCCGCGGAAGTCGCGCGCAAGGAACTGGCCGACGACATCAAGCGCGGTCCTGGCGGCATCCGCGAAATCGAATTCCTGGCGCAGGCGCTGCAGTTGATCCGCGGCGGCCGCGAACCCGAGCTGCAGCAGCGGCGCCTGCTGCCCGCGCTGCAGGCGCTGGTGGCGGCGCGGCAGATCGCGCCGGCGGTCGGCGATGCGCTCGCCGACGCCTATCTTTTCTTGCGCCGGCTCGAGAACCGGTTGCAGATGCTGCGCGATGCGCAGACCCACGCATTGCCGGAAGACGGGACGGATCGCCTGCGCATCGCCGCGGGTCTCGGCTATTCCGATTGGTCCGAATTGCGCGCCCAACTCGATCCGCACCGCGAACGCGTCGCCGCCGAATTCGAAGCCCTGCTGGCGACTCGGCGCGTCGCCGCCGAACCGAGCGCTTTGGCCGCCTATTGGCGCGCCCTGCCCGACGAGGGCGACGGCGCGGCGCTGGCCGAGGCCGGCTTCGGCGATGCGGTTTCGCTGGACGGGCAATTGCGCGATTTCGCGCGCGCGCCGGGCGTGCGCGATCTGCCGGACGCGGCGCGAGCGCGCCTGGACCGCGTGGTGCCGGCGCTGCTGCAGGCCGCGGCGCGCTCGCGCCAGCCCGATGCCGCGTTGCGGCGGGTGCTGGCGCTGCTGCAGAACGTCTTGCGCCGCAGCAGTTATCTCGCTTTGCTCGACGAACAGCCGGATGCCTTGCGTCGCCTGGTCGATGCGGTATCGCGCAGCGCCTTGCTCGCTGAACGCGTGGCCGCCTATCCGCTGTTGCTGGACGAACTGCTCGACGCGCGCGCCGCCGGTCCGCTGCCGCAGCGCGAAGGCTTGCGCGCCGAATGCGAAGCGGCGGTCGTCGCGGCCGGCGACGACACCGAAGCGGCGCTGCAGACGCTCAACGAAAAACGCCACGCACTCAGCTTCCGGATCGCGCTGGCCGCGCTCGATGCGCGCCAGCCGGCCAGCGACAGCGCGCGGCAACTGGCGTGGCTGGCCGATGCGGCAATCGCGATCGCGCTGCGCCTGGCCGTCGCCGAAACCGCCGTCGCGCATGGCGCGGTGGCCGGCGCGCGCTTCGCCGTGCTCGGCTACGGCAGCCTGGGCGGCGAAGAGCTCGGTTTCGGTTCCGACTTGGACCTGGTGTTCTTGTACGACGCGCCGTCGGACGCGGCATCGGACGGCGCGCGGCCGTTGGATGCGCCGCGCTATTACGCGCGCTTGGCGCAAAAGCTGGTCGCCTTGCTCGGCGCGCCGACCGCGGCCGGCAAGCTCTACGAAGTCGACGTGCGGTTGCGTCCGGACGGCGCCAAGGGTTTGCTGGTGTCGAGCTTGGCCAGCTTCGCCGACTACCAGCGCGAACGCGCCTGGACCTGGGAACACCAGGCCCTGGTCCGCGCCCGCGGCGTCGCCGGCGACGCGTCGTTGATCGCCGATTTCGAAAGCGTGCGCGCCGAAACCTTGTCGCGCGCGCGCGATCCGCAAAAACTGCGCGACGATGTCGCCGCGATGCGCGCCAAGATGCGGGCCGAACTCGACCGCTCCGACGCCGCGCATTTCGACTTGAAGCAGGGCGAGGGCGGCCTGGTCGACCTGGAATTCCTGCTGCAATACTTGGTGCTGCGCGATTCCGCGAAGCATCCGGCGCTGTCGGCGCCGCGCGATACGACGGGGTTGATCCGCGCCGCGCGCGATACGGCGATTGTCGATGCGACGGTTGCCGATGCCTTGGTCGAAGCGCATGCCGGATTGCTGGCCTTGGGGCTGGCTTGCACGTTGGACCGTCGTTCGCGGCGCGTATCCGAGGACACGGAAGTATCGGCCATGCGCGGCGCGGTTCGTGAAGCGTGGAGGATTTTCGGTTTGCAGGCTTGAGTTGAGTGGTTATTCGCAGGGGACGCACTCACCCAACCCTCTCCCGCAAGCGGGAGAGGGCTAAAGCAGATCGCTGCGGTTTGAACCCTCTCCCGTTTTGCGGGAGAGGGTCGGGTGAGGGCGCGGGGACGTTAACGTCCCGACATGCAGCCGTAATCCGGCGCTCTCGACTCGGGCTCAAGAGTCGTTCGTTGCTTGCGGGTCACTTCCACCCTAGTCTTGCGCGCAATTCGTCGGCGACCCGCGCAGTCTCTCGCAAAGGTTCTGCGGCGAACGGCGCCAACTCGGCGTCCATCGCGCGGATGCGCCCGCGCTGCAGCAGGGCATCCAGAAAACGCCGCGGACGCCCCGTGACCCGCGCCGGATCGAACACGAACACCGGCGCCGACGTCGCGCAGGCTTCGGAAATCATGTTCACCGAATCGGGCGAACACACGATGCGGTCGGCCCAGGCCAGCAGCCCGGGATAAGGGTTCTCGCCGTCGTCCGGTCCGCGCCAGACCACGCCCGGCGTTTCGTCGTAGCGATGGCGCAAGGCCGCGCGCAGTTCGGCCGGCGTGCGCCGCGAGGTCGTGATCAGCACGCTGCCGCCGTCGCGGGCTAACGCCGCTTCCAGCTTGGATGCGAGCACTTCGAACGCCATCGCGCCGAAACGCGCGTGCGCGCTGTCGCCGCCGAGCAGCAGGGCGGTGCGCGGGCGCGGTAGTTCGGCGAAAGCGGCGAAACGGTCGCGGGCTTGCGCCAGCCAAGCGTCGTCGACCGGATTCAAGCTGCCGAGCAGCGTGATGACGTTCGCGCCGCGCAGGCCGTCGTGTTCCGGGGCGATCACCAGATCCCAATGCGCCGGATCCAAGCGCGGATCGAGGATCTGCACCGCCTTCGCGCCGCGCTCGCGCAGCAGGCGCGTGGCCAGTGCCGCCTGGCGTCCGCAGCCGATCGCCAGCGCGGGCGCGGAAGCGTTCGCGAATGCGTCTCCGAAGGCCTGCGCCGAGCCCGGCCAGCGCCGCGGTGCGACCCAACGCCAGGGCGCTCGCGTCCGCAGCGCATGCTCTTGGACCGGGCCGCGATCGATCGCCGCCGCCAAGGCCAGGGCCTGTCGGCGGTTGCCGGCATGGCCATCGCTAATGGCCCAGATTTGGCCGGAATGCTGGGCAATCGCCGGGTTTGGTTCCACGTATGCGACTAATCCGTTCCGGTGGCGTGGCTATCGCTTAACCGAACGAACTCTACACTGCAGGCCCTCGCCGCACGCTTGCGGCGGCGAGAACCCTATCCACCCAGCGCTGCCTCACTGTGGCGCATCCCATTGTCTGGAGAAAAAGATGAGACGCCTGGTTCTTGCCGCTGCTCTGGTATTCGCCGCCGGTTCCGCCTTCGCCGCGCCGGTGACCTACAAGCTCGATCCCAACCACACCGTGGTGCTGGCCAGTTGGAGCCACTTCGGCTTCTCCCACCCGGCCGCCAATTTCGGCCAGGTCGACGGCACCTTGGTCTACGACGACAAGAACGTCGGCGCTTCCAGCGTGCAAGTCACCCTGCCGCTGGCCGGCCTCAACAGCTTCGTGCCCGATTTCGACGAGCATCTGCGCAGCGCCGATTTCTTCGACGCCGAAAAATATCCCAACGCCACCTTCAAGAGCACCAAGGTCGAAGCCGCGGGCGCGGGCAAGCTGAAAGTCACCGGCAACCTGACCATCAAGGACCAGACCAAGCCGGTGGTGCTGGACGTGACCTTGAACAAGGCCGCCGAGCATCCGATGGGCAAGCGCGCCGCGATCGGTTTCGACGCCACCGCCAAGCTCAAGCGCAGCGAATTCGGCGTGGGCAAGTTCGCGCCGAACGTGAGCGACGAAGTCGAGCTCCGGATCACCACCGAAGCGATGGTGCCCAAGGCCGACGCCGCCGCGAAGCCGGCCAAGAAGTAATCCATCGGCCGCCGCGCCTCCGCGGCGCGGCGGCATTTTCGCGGTAAAAACATATGCGCATTCTGCGTTCCGCCGACGAGCGTGGGCGCGTCGACGCCGGTTGGCTCGACAGCCGCCACACCTTCTCGTTCGGCCACTTCCACGATCCGGCCTGGATGGGCTTCGGTCCGCTGCGCGTGATCAACGAAGACCGGGTCGCGCCGCGCGGCGGTTTTCCGCCGCACCGGCACGCCAACATGGAAATCCTCAGCTATGTGCTGTCCGGCGCGTTGGCGCACCGCGACAGTTTGTCCGACGCCGGCGGCGTGCTGCGGCCGGGCGAGCTGCAGTGGATGAGCGCTGGCCGCGGCATCGAACACAGCGAGTTCAACGCCTCGGACAGCGAGCCGGTGCATTTCCTGCAGATCTGGATCCAGCCCGATCGCTCCAACACGCCGCCGGACTACGCGCAGCGCGCTTTCGATCCGCAGGCGCGGCGCGGACGCTGGGGTTTGCTGGCTTCGCCGGACGGCGCCGAAGGCAGTTTGGCGATCCGCCAGCAGGCCTGGCTGCGCGGCGCTTTGCTCGAAGCCGGAGAAACCGTGGAATGGTCGCCGAAACAGGATCGGCGCTACTGGGTGCACGTGGCCCGCGGCGAGATCGAAATCGACGGCCAGCGCTTGTCCGCGGGCGACGCGCTGGGCCTGGCCCAGGAAGAGGACGAATTGCGCATCGTCGGCGCGGGCGAGGGCGTCGCGGACGTGCTGCTGTTCGATCTGCCCGGTTGACTGTTCTTTGTAGGAGCGGCTTTAGCCGCGAGCTCTTTCTCTCAAAATCGCTGCGATGTCGCGATTTGTAGGTAAAAGCTCGCGGCTGAAGCCGCTCCTACAAAAGCCCCGGCTCGGATCGTTTCCGGCGGGCGTGGCCGGCGCGCTAAACTAGCGGCTTCGCTCAACCCGGCCCGCCGCGCCATGTCCCAGACCCCCACCGCCAGCTCGCCCGCCAACGCTCAGAAGCGTTACGAGGTGCATCGCGCCGATCTGCCGTTGAGCTGCCCGCTGCCGTCGATGGCTTTGTGGAATTCGCATCCGCGCGTCTATCTGGCGATCGAGGACGAGGGCGGCGAATCGCAGTGCCCGTACTGCGGCGCGCATTTCGTGCTGGTGGACTGAGCGAGGCCGCCGCGACGGCATGGGCCGCGCGCTGACCGTCGTGCAATTGCTGCCCGCGCTGGAGTCGGGCGGCGTGGAGCGTTCCACCCTCGAGATCGCCGACGCGCTGGTGCGCGCCGGCCATCGCGCCATCGTCGTCTCCGCCGGAGGACGCTTGTTGCCCGCATTGCGCGCGACCGGCGCCGAACATATCGAACTGGACATCGGCCGCAAATCGGTCTGGACGCTGCGCCATGCGCGAGCGCTGCGCGGCGTGTTCGCCGATGCGGGCGCGGACATCGTCCACGCGCGTTCCCGGGTGCCTGCGTGGATCGGCTGGCGCGCGCTGCGCGGCATATCGGCCGAGCGTTGGCCGCATTTCGTCACGACCGTGCACGGCTTGAATTCGCCCTCGCGCTACAGCGCGATCATGACCCGCGGCGAACGCATAATTTGCGTTTCCGGCACGGTGCGCGAATACGTGCTGGAGCATTATCCGGACACCGATCCGGCCAAGCTGCGAATAATTCCGCGCGGCATCGACGCCGCGCAGTTCCCGCGCGCGCCTTGGCCCGATCGCGCCGCGCGCGCCGAGGCCGCGGCGCAGTATCCGCCATTGGACGGCGATGGACCGCTATTGCTGTTGCCCGGCCGCGGCACGCGCCTGAAAGGCCATGCGGATGCGCTGGCGCTGCTGCAAACGCTGCGCGCGAACGGCCTGGACGCGCGTTTGTGGATGCCGGGCGCGCGCGAACCGGGGCGCGCGCGTTACGTCGCCGAACTGGAAGCCGAAGCCGCGCGACGCGGCGTCGCGCACGCGCTCGCGATCACGCCGCCGACCGGCGCCATCGCGCAAGCCTATGCGGCCGCCGATCTGGTCCTGCAGTTGTCGCGCAAACCCGAAGCCTTCGGCCGCACCGTGCTGGAAGCGCTCTCGGTAGGCCGCCCGGTGCTGGGCTGGGCGCACGGCGGCGTCGGCGAGCTGCTGCGGGAATTGCAGCCGCAAGGCGCGGCGCCGCCGTTCGACGCCGCCGCGTTGGCCGCCGCCGCATCGGCCTTGCTCGCGCAATCCGTGCCGCCAGCCGTTACGATGTCGGCCTACACCTTGCAGGCCATGCAGGCCGCCACGCTGGCCTGTTATGAAGAACTCGCCGATTAGGGCCCGATGAGCGAATCGCTGGATAAAGCACCCGGCTGGCGCTGGGCACCGGCTTGGGTGCTGGCGTTCGTCGCCTTGTGGCCCGCGCCGGGCTATGCCGAAGGCGTCATGGTGCTCGGCGCGCTGGCCGCGATCGTGCGCTTGCTGCTGGCCCGTTTCCGCGGCACCGCCGCTTTGCTCAGCGGTCCGACCTGGGCGCTGACCAGCGTGCTGTTCTTCGCCTATTGGATGCCGGAAGTGGTGTCCGCCGTCGACGCGATCGACCAAGGCCGCGCGCTGCGCGAATCGCTGGTCGATCTGCGCTATCTGCCGTTCTTGTGGCTGGCCGCGGCGGCGGTGGGCGACCCGCGCGGCCGCAGGATCACCTTCGGCGGCTTGGCGATCATTCTGGCCGTGTGGACCGCCGATGCGCTGCTGCAGGCCGTGTTCGGCACCAGCCCGTTGTTCTGGGGCATCGATGCGATCAAGCGCGCGGTGAGCGGCCATCCGATGTGCGCGCCCGAAGCGGTGGCGTCGGTGGACCGGCTCAGCGGCGTGCTGGGTCCTTGCAACTTGAAACTCGGCATCGTCCTGGCCAGCTTGTCGCCGTTCCTGTTGTACGCGGCCGGCAAGCGTTTCGCCTTCGCCGGTTGGCTGGTCGCGGCGGCGGCGGTGGGCGTCGTGGTGCTGCTGGCCGGCGCGCGCGCGTCGTGGATCACCTACGGTCTGGTGCTGGTGTTCTCGGGTTGGCGCTTGTTCGGTTGGAAGAAATTGCTGACGGTGTTCGCGTTCGGCGCGATCGCCTTGGCCGCGCTCACCGTCGCTTCGCCGCAGGTGCGCGAGCGCATCGAGCGCACCACCCATGCTTTGGCCGAGGAAGACGGCGGCGTCGACGCCGCGCTCTCGGGACGCGGCAGGATATGGAAAGCCGCTACCTGCATGGTGCTGGAGCATCCGGTCAACGGCGTCGGCGCGCGCGGCTTCCGCGAAGCTTTCCCCGGCTGCGATCCGCACGCCGAACATCCGCCGGCGTGGGGCGTGGGCCCGGCTTTGCATGCGCACCAGATCGTGCTGGAGATCCTCAGCGAAACCGGCTTCATCGGCCTGCTGCTATGGCTCGCCGGAGCGGCCATGGCGTGGCACGCCTGGCGCTACGCCGATGCGCCTTCGCGCGAACGCGCACGGCCGGCGATGCTGGCCTTGTGCGTCACCGTGTTCCCGCTCAATACGCACTTGGCGTTCTATTCGACGTTCTGGGGCGGACTCACCTTGCTGCTGGCGGCGTTGTATGCCGGCAGCCTGCTGGCGCGCGGCGACCGATGAACTCGCCCGCACCGCGTGCGGCCTTGTCGGCGGTGGTGACCACGTTCGACAACGCGGCCACGCTCGAGCGGTGCTTGGCGAGCCTGGCGTTCTGCGACGAGATCGTGGTGCTGGATTCGGATTCCACCGACGCCACGCGCGAGATCGCGCAGCGCCACGGCGCGCGGGTCGATGTCGAACCGTTCAAGGGCTACGGCCCGCAGAAGCAATCGGCGATCGACCGCGCCCGGCACGACTGGGTGCTGCTGCTCGACGCCGACGAGCATCTGAGCGAGGCCGGCCGCGCAGCGATCGAGCGCGAACTGCGCGCGCCGCGCGCCGACGGCTATCGCCTGCCGCGGCAGGAATGGCTGTTCTGGCGCTGGCCGCATCCGCTCACCCGCCCGAATTGGCAGCTGCGCCTGTTCCGGCGTTCGCGCGGACGCATGAACGCGGTACCGGTGCACGCCGCGCCGGAAATCGACGGCGAGCCGGTCGATCTGAACGCGCCGTTCCTGCATTACGGCGAACCGCGATTGCAGGACCGGGTCGACAAGGTCAACCGTTATTCTTCGGGCCTGCTGGAACGCAAGCGCCGCCCGGCGCTGCTAGGCATGCGCCTGTTGCTGTATCCGCCGTTCGCCTTCGCCAAGCTGTATTTCGGCAAGCGCTATTTCCTCAACGGCTGGGCCGGATATTTCGCGGCGAAAACGCAGGCGTTCTACGCGTTCCTCAAGTACGCGAAGATCCTTGAGTCGCAGCGCAAAGGCGATTTGTAGCCCGGGTGGAGCGAAGGCGATACCCGGGGATGAGTCGCGGCGTGTTCCCGGGTATCGCTTCGCTCCACCCGGGCTACGGCCGGGCGCGCTCGGCGACATCGGCGGCGGTAGCGGGCGTCACATGCCAACGCTCCGCTTCGTCGTAGACGAAATCGGCGGTGGCTTTGCCGGTGCCGCGGTCGATCCTGAGAACGCAGGCGCGCCACGGTTCTTCGCCGTCGATGCGGGTCGCCTCGCGCAATGCGTCGATGCGGTCTTCCAACTCGAACGCTTCGGGCGTCGCCGGTTCGCCGGGCGAGCCGGCGCGATAGCGGAAGCCGTTCAACTGCGACACGCTGCCGTCGTAATAGGCGATCAGCGCGTAGCCGTCCCAAAGCTGCGCCGAAGCCTTGCGGTCGACGGCGATCAGGCGGCCGATTTCGACGATCAACTCGTCTCGGGTCATGCGCGGCGATGCTCCGGCGCGATCAGTAGTTCGCCATGTCCGCGCGCGGCACGCGCTCGTAATGCTGCCCGGCTTCGTTGCGGAACGTGACGCGCTGATCGTACACGACCTGACCGGTGGCCGGATCGGTCACTTCGTAAGCCACGCGTACGCGGTTCGGACGATCCTGGCCCTTGGGCGTCAGCTCGACCACGATGCGCACGTCCTTGCCGCTGTCGATCCAGTCGGCCCATTCGTTCTCCAGCGTCTTGTAGGCGCTGACGTTGAAATTGCCGTTCTGCGGGAACAGGTTCTTCAGGCCCTGGTCCTTGACGAAGCGATGGCCGATCAGATGGCCGCCTTGGTCGCCTTCGATGCCGCGGTCGGCGGCTTCGCGCTGCGCGTCGGTTTCCTCGCTGCTGCGGTCGATGCCGTCGAACACTTCGCTCAGGTTCGCTTCGGCGCGGATCGGCCGGCCTTGGCTGTCGTTGGTCCAGGTGACGGTGTTGTCGCCGATCCGGGCCGTGGTTTGCGTGGTTTCGACGCGCGCCGGGAAGATCTGCGATAACGCGCCGAACGGGACGAGCGGTTCGGGCCGATGCGCAGCCGGCGAAGCGCCGATGGGATTCGCGTCGACAGGATGCGGGCTGCGGTCCAGCGCATCGCCTAGGCGCAGGCGTTGCGCTTGCGTATCCAGCGGCGCGGGCGCTTGCGCGAGGGCGGCGTCGAGATCGGCCAACGCGCGCGTGCCGGGCTCGCTGCGCGCGAGTTCCAGCAATTGCCCGTCGCTCAAGCTTTGCGCGGCGTCGAGCGCGGTTTGCGGGCGCTCGGTCAGCGGCGCCTCGCGCAACGCGCGCTGCAGGCTTTCGGGATCGGCCGGGGATGCGGACTTCTGCGCCGTTTGCGCCAGATCGCGTTGCGGTTCGCCGATGCGTACGGGATCGAGCATGCCGCCAACTCCGCCGTCGATCCTATAATTTTGCGGGCGCGGCGGCGCGGCGATAACCAGGGGAAACCCTAGGCCGATATTCTTTTTTGTGGGAGCGGCTTTAGCCGCGAGCTTTTACGCCCACGCTGCTGCGACCTGGAGGGAAGAGCTCGCGGCTAAAGCCGCTCCTACAAAAACCCTAGCGTCAGGCGGTCAGGCGCTCTTCGATATCGCGCAACCACTCTTGGTAGTTGCCGCCATCCAGGCTGGGATCGTATTCGCTGCCCAAATCGCGCACTTGGCCGGCGAGTTCGTCCTCGTCCAGGCCCTGTTCCAGCAGGCGCGCGATTTCGTCGCGCAGCTGCGCCACCTGCAGCGCCGACTCGCCTTCGACGAAATAATCGACCACCGCGCCGGGCGTGTCGTGCTCGACGGCCCAGTCCTGGTGGAAATACGCGGACAGGAAATTGCGCAGCGCGGGGAAGTCGCTCATCGGACCTCGAGCTCAGGGAGCGGTCGGATATCCGGTGACGATTCTATAACCGATGCCCAGCGCGTCGGAACGTTCCAGCACGAGTTTCACCGAAAAAACGTCTTCGGCCTGGGTGTCGCCGCGTTTCACGGAAATGCCGGTGCTGGCGTCGAAGCGCTCGTCCAGCACCAGGCGCTTGCCGCCCTGGCCGGCGAGCCAGGCGTCCACCTGGGGCTGGTTCTCGGCGATGGTGGCGGCGATGAAATGTTCGGCGGCCGGCAGGTCGCGGAAACTGGACGATGCGCTGATGTTTTCCCTGTTCAGCCGATCGAGCAGGTCCTGCTCGCTCTTGCCGACATGGCGTTCGATCAGATGGCTGCCGGCTTTTTCGTGCGCTTCCAGGCCGCCGCCGGGCACTTCGCCCGGTTCGGTCGGAGGTTCGACGCTGCCGAGGTAAGCATCGAGCTTGCCTTGCGTGGCCTCCACGGCGTCGCGTTCGGCGCGCGACAGGTTGCCCGTCGGCAATTCGGCGAGGGCGCCTTGGATGCGTTGCAGCAGAGGATCGAGCGTTTCGGCGAAGGTCGGATCGCTCTGCGCCATCGCGATCGCATCGTCGGTTTGGCCGAGGAAGTCGACGAGCTTGTCGTCCGCGGCCAAATCTTCGAGATGCGATACCAGATCGCTGTCGGCCGCGGCTGCGGCCATCGCATCGGGCTTGCGCGCCTGCATCGGCGCAAGCGACCACTCGTTCGCGGACAAAGCCGGACGCACGCCGTCCATAGGTTCGCCTTCCGTTCGGGGGACGGCGGAAGGCTAGGCGGCGTCGAGGTGCGCGGCCAAGCTAGTGCAAGCCCTAGGGCGCGGGCTTTGTAGAGCGGAGCTTGCTCCGCTGCACTTGATCTACAAAAAAAGCAGCGGAGCAAGCTCCGCTCTACACAAGCCGAAGCTTAGAAATTCGGCTTGTCGGGCAGATCGTTGTAGCGTTCGATCGCTTCGCTGAGGATGGCCTTGGCCTCGGCCGCATTGCCCCAGCCGTCCAGCTTCACCCACTTGCCCTTCTCCAGATCCTTGTAGTGCTCGAAGAAGTGGCCGATGCGTTCGCACCAATGCGGGCTGACCTGGTCGATGTCGGCGATGTGGCTGTAGCCGGCGAACACCTTGTCGATCGGCACCGCCAGCAGCTTCTCGTCGCTGCCGGCTTCGTCCTTCATGCGCAGCACGCCGACCGGGCGGCAGCGGATCACCGAACCGGGGATCAGCGGCAGCGGCAGGATCACCAGCACGTCGGCCGGATCGCCGTCTCCGCACAGGGTGTGCGGTACGTAGCCGTAGTTGCAGGGATAGCGCATCGGCGTGGACAGGATGCGGTCGACGAAGATCGCGCCGCTGGACTTGTCCACCTCGTACTTGACCGGCTCGGCGTCCTTGGGGATTTCGATGATGACGTTGATTTCTTCCGGCGGGTTCTTGCCGGTGGGGACGAGGTCCAGGCCCATGGATGCTCCGAAGCAGGGTTCCGCGCCGTTTCCGGCGGGGAGGGAAGGGGGACGCCATTCTACGCGCGGCTGCTGCGGCGCAGCATCCCGAGTTTTACCCGGACACTAGGGAACGCCCTAGCTTGGTCGGTCCCATACGGGTGCGTATACATGCAATCCCGACCTATCCGGGAGCCATGAGGGAGCGCCATGACCGTCCAGTTCGACCCCGCCGTCCAGTCCTCGACCTCGCAGCCGCCGAGCTATTGGGAAAACCCCGCTGCACAGGATGCGCTGAACGGCGCCGGCCCGACCCAGACCGCCACGGCGGACCCGATCGAAACGACGCCGCGCCAGGCCGCCGACGACGCGATCGCCATCGACGGCAACGCCGCCGGCACCCGCCAGCCCGCGGGCCAGACCCCGGACGGCAAGACCATCCGCAATTCGCAGCTCGGCCAGGGCGAACAATCGACCGTCACCCGCGAGCAGACCATCGCCGACGCCGGCTTCGGCCAGCAATACGTCAGCAGCGACCAGGTCGTGTTCACCACCAAGGGCACCGGCAACGACGACGTGCAGGTGACCCAGCGCGACGACGGCACGCTGGACGTCGCGGTCAACGGCGAAAGCTACGAAGTGCGCCTGGGCGAAAACCAGGAACTGACCCTGCGCACCGGCGCCGGCAACGACACCATCAACGTCGCGCCGAACGTGAAGGTCAACATCGTCGTGGACAGCGGCGCGGGCGACGACAACATCACCACCGGCGCGGGCGACGACCGCATCGACGCCGGCATCGGCAACGACACCATCAGCAGCGGCGCCGGCCGCGACGACGTGTTCGGCAACAGCGGCAACGATAAGATCGAGGCCGGTGCGGGCGACGATGTGGTCTACGGCGGCGACGGCGACGACACGCTCGCCGGCAACGACGGCGTCGACTTCATCGAAGGCGGCAAGGGCGCCGACCGGCTCGACGGCGGCGCCGGCAAGAACATGCTGTCCGGCGGCCAGGGCGACGACGTCATCCGCAGCGGCGCCGACGGCAACCGCATCTACACCGGCGACGGCAAAGACACGGTCGAAGGCGCGACCACCGCCGACAAGGTCTACGGCCAGACCGCGGTCGATGCGATCAGCTTCGCCCAGGGCCAGCGCGACAACGGCCAAGTGGTCGTCAACGTCGAGCTCAACAGCAAGCTCGGCACGCAGGGCGTCAAGGTCGAAGGTTCGGACGCGTTCCGCCAGCGCGTGGAAGCCGAGATCGACTTCCTGCGCGCGTCGCCGAACGGCCAGCAGATGCTCGCCCAGTTCGACAAGGCCGCCGCCAACGGCAACACCGTCACCATCAAGGAACTGGCCAACGAGCAGAACGGCTACGCGCAGACGCTGGGCCGCGGCGACGCGGAGATCAGCAACGGCAAGGCGGGCGAGGGCTCGGACGTGCAGATCAGCTACAACCCGTCCTTCCATATGGACGCGTTCCCGGCGCCGGTCGTCGTGCTCTATCACGAGATGTCGCACGCCTATAACGGCGTGAACGGCACTTTCCAGCCGGGCACCTACCGCGGTACGGGTCCGGACAACGGCCAGGTGCCGAACGCCGAACGCCAGGCGGTGGGCCTGGAGACCAGCGCGCCGGCCTTCGATTTCGACGGCAATCCGGCCACGCCGGCCACCACCCACAACCCGATCGCCTTGACCGAGAACGGCATCCGCCGCGAGCTGGGCCTGCCGGATCGGCCGAGCTACTCGTTGTAAGGACGCGATCGACGGGGGAGGGATCCCGTGAAGGAATACGGGAACGGGCGGTGCATTCGTGCACCGCCCGTCTTAATTCAAGGAGAGCGAGATGGGAAATTTGCCGCGGCCGATGAACGCGCTTATGTTGGCGATGCTCGCCGCAGGTTACGGGTTGACCGCCGCCTCGGCGCCCGACGCCGCGCCTACGGCCACGGAGAACGCCATGTCCACGCAGGACCGCCACACCGCACGCGTCGCCGGCGCGGACGCCGCGCTCGAAGCGAGCTTCGAATACGCCGAGGGCGCGCCGCTGAAGGTGACGTACCGCTTGCGCAACGAAGGCAAGGCGCCGTTGATGGCGTTCGACCGCGGCAACCGGCACGCGGTGCTGACCAAGAAGCTGACGCAGGGCGACGTCGCCGCGCCTACGTTTTCGCAAGAGGACGCCGACCTCACCTTGAGCCATCGCGCATTGCCCTTGTCCAAGCCGCATCCGATCGTTCCGCCGACGCCGCTGGCTTCGCGCGTGGAGCCCGGCGCGACTTTGGAAGACGCCTTCGAATTCGCCATGGATACCGACGTGCCGGTCGACCGCGTGCGTTGGTGTTTGGGCGTGGTCCCGTTCGCCGACGATTTCAAAGCGCTCAAGCCCGAGCCGAACAAGCCGGAGGTGTGGCTGGGTTCGCTGTCGCACGCCGAGAGCCAGCAACTGCTGTGCACGCCTTGGTTCGATTTGGCGACGTCGTCGTTCGAGTCCTGACCGCTTTCGCTTTGTAGAGCGGGGCTTGCCCCGCTGCTTTTGATGGGCACCTACAGAAGGCAGCGGCGCGCTGCGAAGTCAGGTTTCCATTCGCGTCGCCTTAACCGCGATTGGGTAAGGTCGGGCGCAGGAATTCGCGACCAGGACCCGCCATGCCCGCCTCACGCGCGCGCGGATCGAGCGCTCGCCGCATCGAGTCCGCCGAAACCGCGGTGCGCCATCGCAGGATGACGCTCGACGGCCTCGAAATCTTCTACCGCGAAGCCGGCCCGAAAGACGCGCCCGTCGTGCTGCTGCCTCACGGCTATCCGTGCTCGTCCTACGAATTCCGGCAGTACATGCCGCGGCTCGCTGACCGCTGGCGGCTGCTGGCCCCGGATTTTCCGGGCGCGGGCTACAGCGGAACGCCGGAAGATTTCGACTACGGCTTCGATGGCTATGCCGACTTCTTGGAACGTTTCCTCGCCAGGCTGAGAATCCGCCGGTTCGCGCTGTACCTTCACGATTTCGGTTCTCAGATCGGGCTTCGTCTTGCGATGCGTCGGCCAGAACGCATCGCCGCGCTCATCGTCCAGAACGGCGACATCTACGAAGACCAACTCGGGCCGAAATACAAAGCGATCCAGGCCTATTGGCGCGCGCCGACGGCGGCCAACAAGAAGGTGATCGCCGAGGCGATCAGCGAAGAGGGATACAAGGACGAATTCCTCAACGACGTGGGAAAAGACGTCGCCGAGCGCATGCCCGAAGACCTATGGCGCCTGCATTGGGCGCTGACCACGCCGGCGCGGCGCCGGATCAACTTGCGCGTGATCCTGGGATTGAAAGAGAACCTGGATTGGTTTCCGCGCTATCAAGCTTATCTTCGCGAGCATCGGCCGCCGACGCTGATCGTCTGGGGCCCGCGCGACGGCTACATGCCCGCCGGCGCGGCGCGCGCGTACTTGCGCGATCTGCCTAACGCCGAGCTGCACCTGTTCGAAGACGGCGGGCATTGGCTGCTGGAAACGCACCTGGAACCGGTGGTCGCCTTGAGCCGGGATTTCCTGGGAAGAGTGTGGGAGCGGCTTTAGCCGCGAGCTTTCACCAGCGGCATGCAGGAAGAACTCGCGGCGGAAGCCGCTCCACAGGAGCAGGCCATCCGAGCCACGAAAAAGCCCCGCCGAAGCGGGGCTTGGATTCGTCGGCTTGCCCTCTCCCAAGCGGGAGAGAGGAGTTGGTGCCGTGCGGAATCGCTTCGGCTAGGCCGCCGCGATCTAGAGCAGCGGTACCAACAAAAGAGCGACGATATTGATGATCTTGATCAGCGGGTTCACCGCCGGACCTGCCGTGTCCTTGTAGGGATCGCCGACCGTATCGCCGGTCACCGCCGCCTTGTGCGCGTCGGAACCCTTGCCGCCGTGATGGCCGTCTTCGATGTACTTCTTGGCGTTGTCCCAGGCGCCGCCGCCGGTGGTCATCGAAATGGCCACGAACAGGCCGGTGACGATGGTGCCGATCAGTACGCCGCCGAGCGCGCGGATGCCGGCGCCGGGGCCCATCAGGAAGTTCATCACGAACGCGATCACCACCGGCACCAGCACCGGCAGCAGCGAGGGCACGATCATTTCCTTGATCGCCGACTTGGTCAGCATGTCGACCGCCCGCGAATAATCGGGCTTGCCGGTGCCTTCCATGATGCCGGGGATCTCGCGGAACTGGCGTCGCACCTCTTCCACCACGCTGCCGGCCGCGCGGCCGACGGCTTCCATCGCCATCGCGCCGAACAGGTACGGGATCAAGCCGCCGATGAACAGGCCGATGATCACCGCCGGATCGCTGAGCGAGAACGCGGCCGTCTTGCCCGCCGCTTCCAGGTTATGCGTGTAGTCGGCGAACAGCACCAGCGCCGCCAGCGCGGCCGAACCGATCGCATAACCCTTCGTCACCGCCTTGGTGGTGTTGCCGACGGCGTCCAGCGGATCGGTCACGTTGCGCACTTCCGGCGGCAGTTCCGCCATTTCGGCGATGCCGCCGGCGTTGTCGGTGATCGGACCGTAAGCGTCCAGCGCGACGATCATGCCGGTCATCGACAGCATCGCGGTCGCGGCGATGGCGATGCCGTACAGGCCGCCCAGCGAGAACGAAATCCAGATCGCCAAGCACACCGCGATCACCGGCAGCGCGGTCGACTTCATCGACACGCCCAGGCCGGCGATGATGTTGGTGGCGTGGCCGGTGGTGCTGGCCGCGGCCACGTGCTGCACCGGCGCGTACTGGGTGCCGGTGTAGTACTCGGTGATCCAGACGATCACGCCGGTGAGCAGCAATCCGGTGATCGAGCAAAGGAACAGGTTGCCGGCGCCGAGCGGCGAGCCGCCCATCAGCGAGGTGGTGATCGGGTAGAAGAACACCGCCGCGATCACGCCCGACACGATCACCCCCTTGTACAGCGCGCCCATGATGCTGCTGCCGTCCTTCGCCTTGACGAAGAAGGTGCCGATGATCGATGCGATGATCGACGCGCCGCCCAGCACCAGCGGGTACAGCACCGCGTTGCCGCCGACGGTGGCCGACATCAGGCCGCCCAGCAGCATCGTCGCGATCACGGTGACCGCGTAGGTTTCGAACAGGTCCGCGGCCATGCCGGCGCAGTCGCCGACGTTGTCGCCCACGTTGTCGGCGATCACCGCCGGGTTGCGCGGATCGTCTTCCGGAATGCCGGCTTCGACCTTGCCCACCAAGTCCGCGCCGACGTCGGCGCCCTTGGTGAAGATGCCGCCGCCCAATCGCGCGAAGATCGAAATCAGCGAACTGCCGAAGGCCAGGCCGACCAGCGCGTGCAGCGCTTGATCGGTGGAACGGCCGGCATACATCAGCAGGCCGTAATAACCGGCGACGCCCAGCAAGCCCAGGCCGACCACCAGCATGCCGGTGATCGCGCCGCCGCGGAACGCGACGTCCATCGCCGGGCCGATGCCGCGGCGCGCCGCTTCGGCGGTGCGCACGTTGGCGCGCACCGACACGTTCATGCCGATATAGCCCGCTGCGCCCGACAGCACCGCGCCGAGGAAGAAGCCGAACGCCGTCGGCCAGCCGAGGAAAAAGCCGATCACCAGCAGCAGCACCGCGCCCGCGATGCCGATGGTGGTGTATTGGCGGTTGAGGTAGGCGCGTGCGCCTTCCTGGATCGCCGCCGCGATCTCTTGCATGCGTTCGTTGCCGGCAGGCTGGGCGTTGATCCAGCGTGCCGAGAAAATCCCGTAAACGATCGCGACGACGGCGCAGAGCAGCGCCAACCACAAACCGTACTCAACCAGCATGAACCCCTCCCGTGGCAATGCCCGATGGCAACCGGCCGACTATGGCATAGGCTCCCGGCGCCCGCCAAACCGGGACTTTGCACGGTTTTTGTTGCGCTGCCGCGAGCGTCACGGCCCGGTTCAGCCGGCCCGTGCCAGCCTGCCGGCCTGGTTTCCGAGGAGTTCCGCCATGCGATTGGCCCCGTTGATCGTCCTAGCCGCCCTCGCACTGCCTGCGGCCGCGGCCGATCCCAAGCCCGAGATCGATCGTCCGGTGGGCAAGCCCCAGGCCGTGGGCGTGGTCCACACCTTGCGGCAGATTCCCGAGGCCTGCGCCCGGGTCGAAGGCGCGTTCACCGGCCAGGCCGCCGAGCCGTACAAGTTCGCGGTGGTGCGCACCAGTCCGAATTGCCAGCCGCGCGCCCGCTTCGTCGATGCGGCCAAGGCCAAGGCCGACGCCAAGAGCGGCTGGATCTTCAACGACCTGATCCGCGTGCCCAGCGCCGCGTGCTCGTCGCAGATGGCCGTAGTGCGCATCTGGCGCAAGCCCGCCGCCGGCGCGCCGCCCAAGTTGGATGCGCAGGGCCGTTCGCGCATCTATCTGAAGGAATCGGTGGATGTCGCGAAGAAAGGCGATTTGGCCGCGTTGCCGATCTACGCCGCATCGATGGGCGTGGAAGGCAAAGCCTGCAATTGACTTCGCGGCGCGGGCTTTTTTGTAGGAGCGGCTTTAGCCGCGAGCTCTTTCTCGCATGTCCGGCGATCTCAGAAAGAGCTCGCGGCTAAAAGCCGCTCCCACAAAAAAGCAGCTCGCGCAAGCTTGACCGATCCTCGCGATCGCCGGCGTTATGATGAAGACCGCCTTCATCCCAGGAAACGCCCGATGGAACCGGCCGACACCGCGCTTCCCTCCACTCCCGAAACCGAAGCCTGGTCCGGCACGCCCTCGCAGTGGCAGAACCTGGGCTGGTGGATCGCCTGCGTGCTGGTGGTGCCGATTCCGTGGGCGCTGTGGCGATGGCTGGTCACCCGCAACACCCGTTACGCGCTCACCGACCAGCGCTTGAAAACCACCCGCGGCGTGTTCAACCGCGTCACCGACGACTTGGAGCTGTACCGGGTCAAGGACACGCATTTCCAGCAGAGCTTCTGGCAGCGCCTGGTCGGCATCGGCGATATCGTGCTCAGCACGTCCGACGCGACCACGCCGACTTTGGTGCTCGGCGACATCAAGCAGGCCGAAAGCGTGCGCGAACGCATCCGCGCGCTGGTCGAGCGCCGGCGCGACGCCAAGCGCGTGCGCGAGCTGGATCTGGGACACGAGGCGCTCTGATCAGGGGGGCGGCTTTTTGTAGGAGCGGCTTTAGCCGCGAGCTTTTTCCCGCAAAATCGCAGCCATGCCGCGATTTCAAGGAAAAAGCTCGCGGCTAAAGCCGCTCCTACAAAAGCGGAGCCGCTCGGTTTCGGCTATGCAACCTTTCCTGCGCTGTCGCCGTCGGGCAGCGATGCCTGGACGCCCGCTCGGCTCGGCCGGCGTGGCTTGAAGGCGGGTGCGGCCGAGACCGTCCCGATCGCGCGCGAGCCGGGCGATAGTTGCCTCTACGACGCGAAGATCGTTTGGCGCGATGGCGGCACCTTAATCCATCAGGGCTTGGATTTCTGCGAGTACATCACCTATCACCCCGGCCGCTATCTGTACGCGCCGGCCGCGACGGAAGCGGGACAGCGCGTCGCCCAAGCGGACGCCGTGCGCTAATCGGGCCTCGCCGCCAGCAAGGCGTTGCGGCGTTTCGCGCTGAGCGCGTCCAACGCCTTGCGGTGCGACCATTCCACCAGTTCGCGTAGGTACGCCGTGGGCACGGTGCGCACGTCGACCACGGTGACCCAGCGCCAACGCCCCATCCAGCGCGCGGGCTTGATGCCGGGCACGTCGGTAAGCTCGATGAAGCGTTCGGGCGAGGCGCGGAAGCTGAAACGCCAGCGTTCCGGTTCGCTGGTCTTGAAATAGGCGAAGGTCTTGCCGCCGACCGAGTAGACGAGCACATTCATCGGTTCTTGCAGCAAGCGCGATTCGGCGCCGGGAAGGCTTGCGCAGAATTTCTTGAGCTGTGCGGTGTTCATGCGGAATCGAGTTTTTGTGGGAGCGGCTTTAGCCGCGAGCTCTTTCCCGCATACTGTGGCGACATAAGCAAAAGCTCGCGGCTAAAGCCGCTCCCACAAGAAAAGAGCCATGGCGGCGCGCATGGATACTAGACCGGCGTCTGTTGGTTGAACGCCAACTTCCATGCACCGTCTTCTTTCACGTACACGCTGCCGACGAAAGCCTCGTGCGCCTTATCGTCGCCGGCCCGCCGCGCTTCGGCGCGGTAGGTGACCATCGCCACGCCCGGCGCAGGCTCGATCACGGCCATGTCCCGCAATTCGATCTGCTCCCAGCGCGCCAGATCGTCGATCGCATCGACGATGGCTTGCCGATCGAGGATGCCGGCCGGCTCCGGATAAACCGCCCTGGCCTCGGCGGCCAGATGCTCATCGTAGAAATTCCGCGTCCCTTTCCAGAATCGCGATTCCAATTCTCCCAGTTCCCGATCCAGGCTCATGCCTACCTCCAAGTCGAAAGCTTGCATCCAGTGTCGCCGCGCGCCGGTTTCGCTCGCGTGACGGCGCGATCAGCGTACGACGATCAAGTCCGGCAAATCGCTCAGCGTCGTCGCTGCCGCAAATCGCCTGGATTCGCCTATCTCGTCGGCTCAGCGCTTGAAATCCGTGCGCTGCTCCAACTGGTAGATCGCGTCCTGGATGTCGTCCATCTTCGCCGCCAGCGCGGCCTGCGCATCGTACAGGCCGCGGTTGTAGAAATACGCGCCGACTTCGCCGGCGAAGAAGTCGAGCAGGAATTCGGCGTCGAAGCGCCCGATCTGCTGCTGCAGTTCTTCGGAGAAATAGGATTGGATCTTGCGGACGAGGATCGCCTTCTCCTCGTCCGTGAACTGGATATCGGCCATGCCGTTCGCTCGCGCCGGGTTAGGCGCGATGATCGGCCGGTCCGAGAAACGGCGCAAGCGCGGCGAAGATTCAGCTCGAATGCCGATAAGCGTAAGCGGCCATCGCCAAAGCGGCGATCAAGGCCAGCAGTACGACGAACCCGTAGCGCAGATGGAACGGTATCGGGCTGCGTTCCAGTCCGGCTTCCATCGTTTTCGTGTCGAGGATCCAGCCGTGGTTGCACTCGGAACAAGCGAGCTGATAGCGCTTGTTGTAGACGAAACCGAACAGCAGATCGAATTCGCCGAACGAATACTTCAACTGCGGAAGGAAATCCCGCTCTTCGCCGCAGCGCGGACAATGCCGGCTTTCCGCGGGCCCGACTACGACCGTCCGTTCCCCTTGTCCGATCATGAACATCATGTCGGAAACCTCCCCCGTCTCGCCCCTGCCGGCAGTGTTGCAGCGAGGGACGGGAGCGTCAACGCGGCGCTACCAGAGGCGGCTCAAAGCCAGCGCGCTCGCGTACAGGCCGACGCCGAACACCGCATGCGTCGCAAGGCTCTTCAGCCGCGCTTGGCGCGGGTTCGGCGTCTTCGACGCCGCGATACCGAAACCGAACGAAGGCTGCATGATCAAGAACGGCACGGCCACCGTGGCGATTCCGAAAACCAACGCCGGCCACAGCGTAGGCCGCTGCGACCATTCGGCCGGCGCCAGTGCGAGCAGCGCCACCGCGAAGATCGCGCCGATCAAGTAGTGCGCGACCCAACCCACCGCGCATTCGCGCGGCTTGGGCGGCGCGGCGCCGATGTTCGTGTGCTTGAACGTGCCCGCCGGCATGTGGCCCAGCCAGCGGCCGACCAGGCAATAGCTGAGCGAAGGAATGCGGAAGGCGCGCTTGAGCAGCAGCGCCCACAGGTCCATCGTCAAAGTGGCGCCGATGCCGATGAGCAGGCCGGCTAACAGCAGGTTAGGTGCGAAGCTCATGGCTCTCCGAGAAGGGTCAAGCTTTGGGCCAGCCCGCAAGCGCCGCGCGCCGCAAACTGGAGCGGACGATGATGCGGTGGAACGGCGCGATCAAACGGATATAGGTGCGGCCGAGCAGGTTGTGGCAATGGACGACCGTGGACAGGATCAAGCGGCGTTCGTCCTGGGCCGCCGGACACAGCAAGGACAGCCGGAAGTCGAGATGCTTGTCGTCCTCGCCCATCACGATCTCATTCGGCGCCACGCTGTAGATCTTGAACATGCCGACACGTTCCGTCCGGCTGGCCGCATCGTTCGCGAGCGAGCCGGCCGTTTTCAAGCCGAAGCCGGCCACCAGCGCGTCGCGCAACTTCATCAACGCCGCGGCCCAAGGCGAATGTTGGGAAAAGATGAAGCGGGCCAGGCGTTCGGGATCGTTCGAAGCCTCCGCCGGAAGCGCGATCGAGTAGGCGTCGGCGAAGCTCACGAGCGGATAGGCGCGGACGATGGCCGAGTCCGCGGGCAGCGGAACCGAAGCGACGCGATTCAACGATGCAATCCGATCGACCATGCGAGGAAGACCCACCAAATAGGAGCGACGGCCAGCGCCGGAATCGCGACGGCGCGGAAAGGAACGCGCCGGGCCGCAGCGACGATAACGGCCAGCGCAGGCAATAATACAACCAGCTCGATCAGCAAATTGCGCCAAAGGTAGTAATTGCCCAGCGCCAGCCGTCCGGCGCTGGGGAGCACGCCGAACGGCATGGAAAGATCGGGATCGGAAAGCGGCCACAGCAGCGGCACCGGATGCGCGCCGACGAGCAAATCCAAGGCGGGATGAGAAAGGCTGGCCGCCAAAAGACCGAGAAATGGCGTTGGTAGCGGGTGCTCGCGACGCAAGGACTTGGCGTATAGCCAAGCCGACGCAGCGGTCGTCAAGCCGAACAGCAGCGAATGGGTGATGCGCGGCGCGGGAACGGCGTGGAACAGCCAAATGGCGAGGTAATCCAAATCCGGGCAGATGGCCAGGAAAACGAAAACAGGCGGCGCCCGAAGCGACTGCCGATCGCTAAGCCGGTTGCAAGCGAGATAAGCCGCAACGCCCGCTGCGGCATGGCCGACGACGGACGACATAGGCCGCGATTCCGCTGCGGAGATTTTGCCCGGTGAACCGAGTCAGGCTCCGCCACGGAGCGTCTGCGTTGCGAGGTAGGGCGCGATGTTGCGCATGCCGCGAGCGACGTATTCCTCTTTTTCCCCGACCGGCGCCACGTAATGCAACGCCGCCATCGCCGCTTCTTCGCCCTCGAAGCGGGCGATGAGCCAAGCGGCCAGGTACTGCGACGAGAAACAGCCGCCGGCGGTGGCGACATTGCCCGAAGCGTAGAAAGGCTGGTTCAACACGGTCACGCCCGCCTCCTGCACCCAAGGCTTGGTGGTGAGATCGGTGCAAGCGGGAACGCCGTCGAGCAGGCCGAGCTTGGCGAGCAGCAGCGTGCCCGAGCATTGCGCGCCGATCAGCTGGCGCGATGGATCCAGGCGCAAAGCGGACAGGATGTCCGGGTCTTGGGCGATCTCCCGCGTCCGGATGCCGCTGCCGACGATCACCGCATCGGCCGAAACCGCTTCGGCCAGGGTCGATTGCCGGTGCACGGTCACGCCGTTCATCGAAGTGACGGCGGGCTCCGGGCAGCACAGCGTCACCCGCCAATCCGGCGTTTTGATGCGATTGAGCACGCCGAGCGCGACGATGGAATCGAGTTCGTTGAAGCCTGGGAAGGTGAGGATGGCGATGTGCATGATCGGTCCCGTCTAGGTCGGCGCGTCGAGATTGGCACGCTCCGATGAGAGCGGCGAGGGTCCAGTGTGAAGCCAATATGAGGTCGGGTCAGTCGCTCATGAACCAAACGTAGGTGTGCGTCCCGACTGCGCCTTCGACGAGCCGGACGATCCTTTGCACATGATCTTTCGCTTTCGGTTCGGTTATCGACGGCAAAATCCGCCTCAATTCATCCAAGAGGACCGGGATCTGCGCCTGGTTGAAGCAGGCGTCTCCATGCGCAACGATGAATCGCAAACATGCGCTGGCCGATTGACCGTACAGGAGCCGCTCAATCCAGAGAGAATCATCCCGGGATCGTCGACCGAAGCCAGTACCGTCCCGCGTTCGTCCTGCCATCGAACATCGATGCCCATGGTTAAATTCCGGTCGGCACGCCGAAGCAATGCGAGTAGCCGTCGTCGTCGGTCAGGAAGAATTCCGTTTGGCCGTAATCTCGCTGGCCGATGTCCGACACGGCGTAGCCGAGCCCGATCAGGCGATTCCTCGTCTCATGGAGGTCCGCCGGAGCCCAGTACAGCCGGATCCCTTCGTAATCCTCGGGTTTGACGGGCGTGCCGGCGCGCTGGTTGAGCATGAAGCGCAGGCCGTCCTTGCGCAGCATGCAGAAGACGAGCCTGCCGTCGTCCGCATGCATTTCGTTCTCCGCAACGAAGCCCAGGCCATCCACCCACAGCCGCAGACTCTTCTGCAGATCGGCGCTGGGGATGACGGGGATGCAGGATTGGACGGCCATGCTCGTCTCCTCAGCCGTGCGCCCTGACCCGATACGAGCCGGCTTCCGAACGAAAACCGATGGCCACACGGTTCCAAGCGTTGATGGCGGCGATGGCCCAAGTCAGGTCGGCCAGCTCCTTGTCCGAGAAATGGACGCGCACCGCGTGGTAAACGGCTTCGGGAGCGTGGCCGTCCTGGATGTTCGTCAAAGCCTCGGTCCACTCCAGCACGGCGCGTTCGCGATCGCTGTAGTAGGGCGCTTCGCGCCAGGCGTCGAGCCCGTACAGGCGCTGCTCGGTTTCGCCGGCGGCGCGGGCGTCCTTCCAGTGCATGTCGATGCAATAGGCGCAGCCGTTCATTTGCGATGCGCGCAGCTTGATCAGATGCAACAAGGCGATGTCGACCGATTCGTGGAGATAGGCGTCCATGGCCATCATCGCTTTGTAGGCGTTCGGGGCGGCCTTCCAAAATTCCATGCGCGGTTTCATAGGGTTCCTCTAGTCGGATTTCGATCCTGCCGCGATCCTACGCCACAACCGAGCGGCGTACCTGCAAAGGCTTAGTCCCAGCGGTTCGCATTCTTCGGAAAGCCGGGCCGCTGCAGCCGGACGACGCAGAACCGCTGTCCGGTGGGCGCCTGCATCACTACCCAGCGTTCCAGTTCCTTCACCACGCTCGCGCCCAGAGCTTCGAGCCGCGCGACCTCGGCAGGAATGTCGTCCGTCTCGATGTCCAGATGGACGCGGCTCTCGTGTTCGACCCGCTGGATCTGCACCATCGGCTCGTCCGGCGGCGTCGCGAGCATCACGTAATTGCCGCGCGTGCCCGAATGGTCGCGGTCGACCGGGCGACCCAGCGCCGCGGCCCAGAATTCGGCGGCGGCATCGATGTCCTCGACGTTGCAGTCGATCTGCATCGAGCAGAGGCGGGAATGGTGCATGGCGTCTCCTGAATGCGTGGAGTTATAGCGTGGGCTCGACTGCCCTGCATGAGCTACGGACCTTGGCGTCCGCATCGCCGGACCGACTTTGTGCAGGCCGTAGGCCGCCAATCGTTGCGATGCCAGCAGTATTGATCGTGGTCGAGAAGGATCAGATCCCAGGTGACCGGTTTGCCGGAGGCATCGAGCCGAGCTTCGCCGCCCATGGCCAGGCTTAGGCCGTTCGGTATCGGATGAAGCACCTGATAAGTGACTTCGCGGAGAAGCTCGCGAGTACCGTCTTCCTTAGCGGGAGCGTGTGTGAGACGAATCTGCCTTCGATCTTCGCTGAAGACGATATGCTCGGGCGAAACCTTGCAATCGTCGGATCCTTCCCAGCCCCATTGGCCGGGTAGCGCAGCGTAAGGGTCCAGTTGAGCCTGGGTGCCGGGGCCTTGCATGCATCCCAACGACATTAGAATTACGAACGGCAACAAATGCTTCATGTTCAGCCTATGGGTCTTGAATCCCCAAACGGTTCAATCGGTCCCTCGCAATCGTACGACAATCGATTCGGGTTCGGCTTTAACTGGTCCGTCTATGACCCTGCTTTCTCCGCCTTGCGCGAATCGCATATGAAATCGCGACCGCGGACAGCAAGAACCCGATCGAGAACTGCAGCAAGAAATGAGGCGGTTCGCTCTTATAGCCGCACCAAGCCTGAGCATTCGCCCCGAGCGCAGGGAAGACGTAACAAGGCAAGATGCCGAAGAGCAGGCCCACGATTGCGCTCGCGACGACGACGGCTGAAATGACGGCGAATTTGACCGGAAATGTCATAGGCGGGCAGATTCTCGCTTAAATGTCCTGGCTGCCGTACCGGTAAAGCCGGAAGCCTTCCCGCTGCTCGAAGCCCGCCGGCAGCCAGCCGCGAGCGAGGATTCTATCGGCGACGATGGCCATGCCGGCTCCCATCGGGTCTTGCATATCGTCGGAAATGGCCAGGACGAAGTCTTCCGGAAGACCGGAAAATCCATCGATGGACGCAAGTGCGGATCCGATATCCGTGAATGGTCGATCTTGCATGCAAGGCCTCGTGTTGAAAACTAGATTACGGCGTTGAACCCGGCCAGTACACCGCCGCCGTCCTCAGAACCGCCACTCCGATAAAGAGCGCATATTCTGCGGCGATGCTCCGCAGGTCGAACTCCGGCGGTGACGCCAAATACCCGCCAATCCGCCGCCAGCGGCCAATGTCTCCTCAAGTGCCCGTCGGAGCTTGCGCGATGACCGGCTGGGCCACGCGGAATTCCGCGGTCGCCTGGGGATGCCAAGGGAAGAGGCCCGACCGGGAAGGCCAGACGATCTGATAAAGCGGAAAACCGTTGCCTTGGTAGTACCACCGCGCGTAACCCACGTGCTCGTGGTATTCGGAAAGCGGCACTTGGACGAAGCAGCAGGCGTAGTCGTTGATCAGCGCGTCGGTCGGCTGCGACAGGTCCAGCGGCGATCCCGATTTCGCGGCATCGGCGGCGGTAGTGAGGATTCGGTGCGAAATCTTGGAGGGCAGGCCGAAAACGATCAGTTCGGGGTGCCCATAGCTTTGGAACAGGCCTATGGTGAAGGAGTACTCGACGAGTTCGCCTTCGGCCAGGATGTGGACGCAATGCCAGCCGTGCTCGGCGATGTCGTCGATGACTTTCTGTTCGCTGTCGTCTTCACCGATGGTGCGGATCATAGTGCGCCTGCCGTCAGCGGTTCGACGCGACGGCCGTTCGCGTATCGACGAAGTACCCGACGATCTTCCACGTACCGGCTTCTTTTTGCATCACCACTTTCTCGGTCGTAACGGTCTTGCCGGATGGACTCTTGAACTGGACCAGGACGTACTCGCCGACCGGGGCATTCCTGTCGACCCGCGTCGTGAAGCCGAATCCGTCGAGCCGGCGGTTCGGCGGCGTGCCGAAAGCTTTGTGGGCCAGTTTGACGACGTTGGTCCACATGAACTTGTTGGTCGAATCCCGCAGGGCCGGACCTGCCCGGACCCACGTCTCGTCGTATTGCTCGCGATCGATGAAATCCAGGTATCGGCGCGCCGCCGCTTCGGCTTCCTCTTGCTCTGCGGCCGTTCCCGGCGTCGGTTCCGGAAGCTTGTCGTTGCCGGTCGAGACCGAAACTCGGCAAGCGCCCAGTCCTATCGCGGCGAGGAACGCCAGGACGATTCCGGCATGCTTCAGCGCCGCGCGGTAACCGGTCGTTGGGCTCGGCACTTGGACCCCCTTCCCAAGCGAACTCGGCTTAGTCTGGAGCGGCTCGTTGCGGCGGTCAAATGCTCACCCTGGACTAATCATCGCCGCAAGATCTTCTCCATAGCCTTGCCCTTCGCCAGCTCGTCGATCAGCTTGTCCAGATAGCGTATTTTCCGCATCAGCGGATCCTCCACTTCTTCCACGCGAACGCCGCACACCATCCCTTTGATGAGCGAGCTGTTCGGATGCATGGCCGGCGCTTGTGCGAAAAACGTTTCGATGTCGTTTCCCTGGTCGATTTGCCGCTGCAATCCGGCTGGGTCGTAGCCGGTCAGCCAGCGGATGACTTGGTCGACTTCTTCCTTCGTCCGGTTCTTGCGTTCCGCTTTCTGCACGTACAGCGGATACACGCTGGCGAATTTCGTCGCGAAAATGCGGTGTTGGGGCATCGTCGTTGCTCGGTTCAATCCGTATAGCCGCCGGCGGCGGCCTGCTCGGGATTCTCGAAGATCGCCATCGCCGTGCGCATCCGCCTGAAACCGAACTTGCCGTAGAACGGCTCCTTGCCCGGCACCGCGTACAGGATGATCTTGCGGTGTCCCCGACAGCGATTCACCAGCCGCTGGATCAATTCCTTGCCTAGGCCCGTGCCCTGGTGGTCGGGGTGCACGGCGATGTCGCAGAGATAGGCGCAATCCACCCCGTCGGCCACGGCCCGCCCCGCCGCGACGACCGTGCCGCCGCTGCGCACGAAGAATTTGAACATGCTGTTGGAGAACGCCGTCTCCAGCCACTGCGCGCTCTTGTTGCCCAGCGGCGCGAGGCGGTACATCTCGGAGAGCGCAATCCAATCGACGCCTTCTGCGGTGTCGGACCATTCGATGGCCATCTTCAATCTCCCGGCGGTGTCTATGCAGGCATTATGAGCCGGACGGGCGTTCCTCTGAATTGGCCCTACAACCCAGCTTCGGAATGCGTGTTTGTTGGTAAGCCAATCCAGCCTGGGCCTCACCAGTCCAGCGCAAGATGCGCAACCAGGCAGTGGCGCTCAGCGATTCCGCTAAATGGCCCTGGCTGCGCAATGCAGCCACCCAATAATGCCGGCAAGCGTCGGCGACGCGATGCTTGCGGATCGTCCGCGCTTGAATTTCCGTTGATAATCCGCGGCCGAGGGGCGCGAAAAACATGTCCTTTACTTCATTGGGTAGGCTGCTGGCGGCCGCAGCTGTCGGCTTGTGTCTTGCCGTATTCGGTTCTGCGGCGGAGGCCAAGCCGGCATATCAGACGACGGAAGTCGCTCCGGGGCTATACAGCTTCGGCGCCGGCATGGCCTTCAACGCTTTCATGATTACGGACGGTGGCGTGATCGTCATGGACAGCTTCGACGCGGATTTCGCGAAAGCCTCGCTCGAGGCGATTCGCAAATTGACCGACAAGCCGATCAAGTACCTCGTCTATTCGCACAATCATTACGATCACATCAGCGGCGGGGCGGTGTTCAAAGCGGAAGGGGCGACGGTGCTTAGCCACCAGGCGACCGCCGACTGGCTGAAGAGCCATCCCAGTCCCGACGTGGTCATGCCCGACCGGACATGGTCCGGCGCCAAGTCGGAGCTGAAGCTCGGCGGCAAGGAGATCGATCTCCTTTATTTCGGCGCGAACCACGGCGAAGGCATGACCGTGTTCCGGTTTCCGAAGGAACATGCCATCTACACCGTCGACCTCGTCGTGCCCAAGCGGGTGGCTTTCACCTACATGCCCGATTTCTCACCCCGCGAGTGGGAGAGAACGCTGGCCGAAATGGAGCGGTTGGATTTCGACAAGGTGATGTACGCCCACAACGCGCCCTTCGGCCCGCGGTCGAGCGTTGCGGACCAGCTGAAGTATCTGCAAGACCTGAGGGCTGCGATCCTTGCCGAGCTGAAGAAGGGCACGCCCTTCATGAAGGTTCCGGACACCGTGAAACTGCCCCAATACGAGACGTGGGACGGGTACGAGGAATGGCTGCCGATGAACGCTTGGCGCGTTCTTCTTGAGATTGCGATGGGCGTGTAGGCAGCGCCGATAGGCTGGTTGGCTTATCCGCTTAACCGGCCTGCGGGCCTAGATGTCGAATCCGGGATGAAGGAATTCGCGAGGCTCGCCTATAGCCCAATCGGCGCCCATAAATCTGTCTTGGAGCTTCAGGCCGCCGGTGGTGTAGTGCAACTCCGTATCCAGTGGGATACCTAGCTTAGGAAGCAGGTCGCGCAGGATACGGAGGACTTCGGTGCGATCCGTCGTGTCTATATCGATACCGCAGAACTCGATTGGCCGCGAGCCATCGGATCGAGCGTCTCCAAGAAGAGATCCGCCGCCGGAGACATGGCCTAGATCCCTCGGCTCGATCGCGGCGTCGATCGGATCCTCGAACAAATGTCCCCGATCGAGCGGTTGGATAGGCGCCGGTATCTTGATGTAAATGAATTGTTCGACGTCGAACTCGGTTTCTTGCTCTGCCATACCCATTTCCGGCTGAGGTGTGGAGAGTCAAGTCGCGCCAGGAAGCGGCGTAGGCTTGGATGGGTTATTAGAGCGCGCCCACAGAACAGCGCCTATAGCTACGAGTATTGCGGATCCGATCGCTAGCCAACAGCCCCAAGTAAAATGCCGCCAAAGCAGTCTCGCGAGCGGTACGTATGCCGCGCAGAACGCCAAGGCGATAACCGTGCCGGCAACAGGGCGTCGCTTTAGGAGGACGATGGCGATGATGCCGATAGGGCCTAGCGCGATCCAACCTGCTTGAACAGCCGGGTTGGCTGCACGCATGTACTGCATGACAGGAAAGTTCGGTAGAAAGCGCAGCCAGAGATCCAGGGCTACGGCAAAAGGGCTAAGCGAGAGCACACCAATGGCCATGCGTGCTAGGCCCGTCGGCGCTGTCGTGTTCTCGGTGGTCACATATCCTCCGGTGGGGTCAACTTTGTTCTCAATAGCAAGTGTAGGGCGGGCTTTAGCCCGCCGCATGCGCATCCGACAAGGATCGTCGGTGGCATTTGAAGTCTTGGGCAGTCCTAAGGTCGAACGGCACGCGGCGGGCTGAAGTCCGCCCTACAAGACCTATTTCCAGCCGGACGAGCGGCCCGCTTGCCGGATCCATTCGCGGATCTCCGGCGCGCGCGCCTCGTCCAAAGTTTTCACCTTCACATAGCGGGATCCTTCCCCATGAGGCGGCGGCGGATCGAACTTCGCGCCGCCGAAGAAGACGACGTTCACCGAGACGTCGTAGGGGACTACTTCGATGATCCATCCGAGTTCCGGCAATCCGTAGTACGCCTTTTTCCATTTGATGGCGTACTGCAGCCCGGGAACCGTTTTGCGGATCAGCCCGTCCAGATGCTCGACGATGGGCTGCAGGTCCGGCATCACCCGCCGCATCCAATCCTCGATTTCGGCATGGCTGGACGAAGGTTCGGGCGGCTTACGGGTCGTGTTCTGTTTTAGCGATTTCGCCATTGCCCTCTCCTTTGGCCAGAATTCCGTTCGATCTGGATCGACGCAGTCAACGCCGGCTATCCGCGAAGGGTAAGTTTATCGGTGCAAATCTGGAAATCCGCCGGGTTCCATGATCGGTGAATGCACGTTATGGAGGCGGGTCGCTCTTGGCATCGTCCAGCGTCGCTGTCAGCGCCCTCACGGCGACGGCGGCGACCAACGCCGTGAGCAGGAGGCCGCATACCCCTATCAGAACCGCGATCGATCGCGTGAGGGGCGACCTTGGAACGATGTCCCCATAACCGATCGTCAATCCTGTTATGAATGAGAAATAGATCGATTGATGCAGGGGCCAGCCTTCGAGCAGGCCGATCACTATCCCGAGCGCGATCATGGCGCCGATCAGCCCCGACAGGATCGGCCATACCACCCGCAACCCGGCGATCAGCGTCCTGGTGAATACTCGTCTCAATGCCTGCGGATTATTCATGGCGCGCCTCCAGATAAACGGGTAGGCGAGCGGGTTATATCACCGGGCAAGTGTAGGGCGGGCTGAGGTCCGCTAGCGGCCCTTCAATCCGTCACAACAAAGCTGGTCTGGTCGACGCCGGTGTTGCCGGTTTTCGGGTCGTATGCGTAAACGGTGATGTGGTAGTTGCCCGGCGAATCGGGCGTCAACTGCGCACGGAATGTGTTCATCGCGGTCTGCATCAGCAGCGGGATGGTTTTGTAGTGGCGGCCGTCCTTGTCGACGATCGCGGCGACCTCCATGGCGTTGCCGTCCCACAAGCCGCCCGGCGTTACGATGCAGCCGCACATCATGACGACGTTCGCCGTGATCTTGTAAGGCGCTTGCTTGAGCGGCGTGTAGAGGTGCGTGCCCGGGCTCAATATGTCGACGATCATGCCCGGCACTTCGACGGTCAAGCCGTCGCCGGCGATGGGTTTCCCGGGAACCAGCCAGGTTTGCGTTTGCGACAATATCCTGGCTTGCTTCTTGATGTAGGGCGCCAGCACTTCGATGGTCAGGAAGGTCGGTTTTTCGATCGCCAAGGTGGCCTTGAACGAGGCGGCATTCTCGGTGATGGAGCCGTAGCGCGTCCGGGGCGTTTTCATGATGAGATCGGTGTTGCCGGTCCCGCCCTCGGTCACGCCTTCCGCCAGCACGCGGCCGCTATCGGCGTCCTTGATCCGGATCAGCGCGCCGCCGACGGATGAGCCGATGAATTTCCCATCCCGGGCTTTGGCCCTGACAACGATATCGGTGTCGACCGGCTGCGCTTGAAGCGCGCCTGCAATAGCCAGCAGCACGAATGCCATGAAATACGTCGGATAGCGCATGGTCTTCCTTATTGTCAGCGGCGACAGGTCAAGTGTAGGGCGGGCTTCAGCCCGCCGCATGTGCGATCCGCTGAGAAGCCAGCTCGTAGGCTGGGTTGGCTATATCAACCCAGCATTGCACGGCTAGCAAAGGAAAGCGCTGGGTTGATAAAGCTAACCCAGCCTACGGTCCTATCGTATGCGTCTGAAATACTCGCGTATATGTAAATCCGGTACTTTTGGATCGTTTGTCCCGCCGTACACCCACATCGCATCGGGGCCGATAAAAAAATAGGTAGTAACGCCCTTTTCTTCCGTTGCGGTTTGCTTGGTTTCTATAACGGCCATGCGCTGACTGCAGAACAGGGTTCTGTAGGGCTTCCGTTCTTCGAAGCTGTCGAATGGCTTAAGTTTGCCTTGAACGCGCACTTCAGTTTCTGGCATGCGCAAGTGGAGCTCGCCTCTAGTGAACTCTAGTGTCATCTTGCCTATCAGGCTTGCCAAAAAATCGTCTTGGCGTTTCTCGAGTTTTGCATGAGCGCGATTGAACGACATTGTCGCGTCGGCGTCAGATTGCCAAGTGCCGATGAGCTGGTTTTCGCAGGCTAAGAGCGTCGGCGAGAAAAAAGAGAGGGCTAGAAGCAGCGCGGGGCATCTCATAGCACTATTGCGTCGCGTACCACCTGCGGTTCTCATCTGGGGTTCCGTAAGTTGTAGATCACGGCGGGCGATTTCGGAGGTTCGGGTTGCAGCGGCCCCTGCACCTCGGTCGACCAGCGAACGAATCTCAGGATGATAATTTTATCCCGGAAGTCGTCAGCGGCCATGGCAACCAGCTTGTTAATAGTCAATTCGGGGTCTTTGGCGAAAGGTTGTTGCATCAAGTCGTCGACAGTGGCCGGCGCCATAGCTGCTATGTGTATGGCTAGGTCTTTGGCGAGCTGCCTGAAGGCATCGGACTTGACGATAAGTGGATCGGACACGCCGAGCTCAATTAGCACGCCGATGCCGCCGTTGTGCACATAGCTTTCGATGAAACGGTCGGTGTAATTCATGGGGCGTAGTGTCGCGGAATAGTTGCGAGATTTGTCAGGCCGCACATGCGGCGGGCTGAAGCCCGCCCTACGGGTCCTACGACACTCCAGATCAGAAGGACGCCGCTAAGCAGGGCAAGCCAGAGTGGGAATTTGCGAAATAATGTCCGATACGATTCGAAGGTGAAGCAGGGCCACTCGCGCTCGATCAGTTCGATACGGAATTGAAGCAATCCGGTGATCGCGGAAATGGCGAAAAGCATAATGAAGAGCACGGCGTATAGGGAAGGCGGTACAAGCCACCCCATCGCTCTGGTTGCTTGCGCGGCCAGGCAAGCGGCAAACGACACCGCACAAATGATCAGAAGTGCCCGAACTAGAAATACTTTGGCCATAGCTAAGACCGTATAGCGGATTTAACCGCCTTGCGACCCAGCATAACCTCTCATTTTGCGGGCTTCAGCCTGCCGCATGTGCGATCCGATAAAAGGCATCACTCGGTTTGTTAGGCCCCTAGCTCTGCAAGTTGAGCTCTCGCCCAGCTTACAGCGCTCCCGGCTGGGACCGACTCGCCGGCCTGAGGATCTGTAAGAGAGCCACCTGAGACTGCAGCCAGCACACTAGACGCTGCTAGCGCGGAGATGAGCTCTAGAGGGCGAGAACCAATACGAAACTGGACTGAGAAGTCGGTGCCAGGTGCTAGCTCAAGCTCATGGATGTCGGCGGAAGAGAGCGTCGTCGCGTAGTACTCGAAGCCGGCCATTTCGCCGTTGACTGGACAAGGGAGGAATCCGGAAAACGCGTCGACGTCGAAGTCAGCATCTAGCGCGACTGGAAACCCGGCCGCGATAATCGAGGAGCGCCATGTCTCCGGCGATGGCATTTTTTCCCGTTGCAGATACACGACTAGGTCATACGACATGGGACTCTCCCAGGGGCCTACCGCTTGAGTTGAATCGTGCCGCGAAGCGGCATCGGCTTGAATGAATTGTTAGGCATCAGCGGACGATGCCCGAGTTTGAGAAATCTTGTACTGCCAGCCAGCGTAGCCCGGGTAAGCGTAGCGCACCCGGGTATGCGCCATGGCGACGGCTATGCCACCGCCACTCGATCATTTGCTGACGGGTTGACACCCGGGTGCGCTACGCTTACCCGGGCTACGCTGGCTGAGAAGCCAACTCGTAGGCTGGGTTGGCTATATCAACCCAGCATTGCACGGCTAGCAAAGGAAAGCGCTGGGTTGATAAAGCCAACCCAGCCTACGGTCCTTCAAGACGGCAATTGATGATTGATCAAAATCATCGTCGATCGCACTTCTCGGCGGAGAGTAGACATCATCGATTGGATACTGATTGGGTATGCCGGAGCCGATATCGAAGAAATAAACGATCGCCCCTTCTGTTTCGGCTATTGACAGAAAATTCTTGTGTATTAGATCGAACAGGTTCATTTCCTCAATAACACTCATGCCGCCAAGGCTATTGATAACGTCACGAATCTTGATGTAGACGTATGAGTCGCGCCAATCGGTTTCAATATCTTCAAAGTGCGGGCGTGCCTCGCAGTGAGTATGTTCTTCTGGCGAGCAGATATATTGAAGAAGCTTTGCCTCTTCACCTGTTAGCTCTCTCAACACTCTTATAAATAGATGGTGCTCACTTTTGTGTGTTCTTGATTCAGACACCAGCAGCCGTGCCCACATATCGATGAGGGTAGAATCGTCAGGATCCTCAAGCGAGCAATCCTCTAGCAATGGAACTAGAAATTTTAAAGCAGGCTCTTTGAGCGCGAGGCCTTCTGTGTCTGCAATTTCTTTCGCGCGCTTCAGTGATCTTAGTAATGACAGCTGCCGATAAATTCTCGCTTTATCTCCAATAGTGCCAAGCAATTCTGTAGCAGGAGATAGAATTTCAACGAGAGCTTTGGAGAGCTCCTTCGTTCCGTCAATGTTTATCTCAATCGCCATTCTCGCTCCTGCAGCACATCACGCTTGAATAAGAGCCAGCCGATGCTTGTGGGCTTTATCGGCATGTCGTGAGTTTAAACCCGTCCTGCGGATATTGGTGTCCTCGGCTCGACCGGTAACGATGGGTTGAAGCCCGCCCCGCGAGTCCTGCGAGCTGGGCTTGGATGAGCTGTTAGGTCGCGGTTCAACGAGGGTTAGGGAGATCAAGCGCGCTCCCACGTCTTTCTAGCTCGTAGGCTGGGTTGGCTATATCAACCCAGCATTGCACGGCTAGCAAAGGAAAGCGCTGGGTTGATAAAGCCAACCCAGCCTACGGTCCTCACCGACTCTCCAGATTGCAAGCCACACGGGGATTGCGACCGATGAGCAAAATAGAGAAATGGACAGCGAACAACTGTTGACGCCGATTTGCGTGATCAAGAAGACGATCGCCGTCGATAGACCCGCGCCGCCAAGCGTCACACCTCTCGCTACGTCCCATTTGCTCGGATCGATCCGAGCAACGATTGGCTCCATCGCTCGGTTGAATTCCTTACCAGTTTGCGATTGATCGGGCATGAGGCCTAACTCCTGAATTAAGCCGAGCCGCGAAGCGGCTTCGGCTTGAATGAACTGTTAGCCTTCACCCGCGACAAGGTCGATTTTTGATGCAACAGATTTAATGTTTGAGTAGATTCTGTTGAATCGCTTCTCTCTAGCAACGTGCGCAATTATCTCTGCGCGATGCCTGGCGTCTGGGGACAGGGACTCGTCTTGGGATTCCTGCACGAACTTGTTGTACAGGTCGTCCCGTTCGTGATGAGGTGTCTGTGCACCAATGAGTTCAGCTTCCAAGACATATCCATAGTTGGATTGCACAAACTCTGTGCTTTCTGGCTGAGCTGAAAAATACTCCATAACTTCCTTGGCACCCGCTCGGCCAGAAATGAAGTTCTTGTAGAGGCTCGTGTTTTTGATCTTGAGAAGGATCAGGCAGCCAAGCATCAATGGATGCAAGTACTGATTCTGTGCGGTTGCGCGAATTGCCAAGCTCAGGAGTGTGAACGCGCGTTCTCGTTCTCTAAACGATAGATCTAACGCGCTAAACAAGTGCTTGAACATGCTTTCAAGCCTATCCTTGTCATATCTCGTCTCTTCGTGGCGCATGCGGCTAGCAAAGAAGTCGTCGAGTCCAAACCTTGTGAACTGCGCACGCAAGAAGTCATCAGTGCTCGGGTTTGGCAAGTTCAACTCAAGGTCGAAGAACCTTTTCAGGTATCCATCGACGTCCATGCCTTGACCATACAGGGTTCTTACAGAGTGACCGAGTTGATCTGGGTCTAGAGCGACTACGAACGCGACACGATCAATGGAGAAGAAGTGCTTAACAATCTCAAGTAGGCGAACTGCGTGAGTAGGCCTGCACCGATCAAGCTCATCAATAATGAAGACTAGTGGAAGTTGCGAGTCTTGACCGTATAGCGACTGAGCTATTTTATGAACTTCTTTTCGGAACGAAGTGATCGACTTCTTCGCTTCAGAATATGCGTCTATCTGCTCTTGAGTGAACTTCTCTGTAGCGTCCGAGATTGCGGCTTCTGTCACGCCATCTAGATTGATGACTCCCGCGGTACCAATTCGTACCGCGGCCGGAATGGCTGCCTTTATGATCTTGCCGCCATACTTCTTGGCCTTCTCAATCTTGGTCTGAAGTGAGCGATTCCTGCCGCCTCTTAGGGCATTGAGCTGTTCTTCAGTGTCTCCTAGGAGTGCAACAAACGGATTATCGATATAGTCGCTTTCCCACGCATTGAAATTGACGATCTTGAAGCCCTGCTCGGTTAAATGAGCTTGTAGCATCCGAAGGAAGGTTGATTTTCCGTATCCCCACGGGGCGCTAACCGAAACGACGAGTGGTTCGGTCGTGCTCTTCAAAATATTGGTTAGAGCTTCGACGGCTGGTCTGCGCCCGAGCTTGTCGTTCTCGAATGGGCTTTCCGCCGAAACGTCAACTGCCGGGGCTCGAAGTCGCATGAACGGTTCCCGTGAAGGCTAACTACATTTAGACCCCAAAGTGGGCATAAACCAGTTTTGCAGTCGTTCTGCACACCCGTCAATCAGAATATTCTTATTACAGATCAATAGGTTGCGTGAATCGCGCCTTGACGTCGTTCGTAGGCGGAGCCTTATCGCGGCACGTGCGCCGCGATAAGTTTTATGGCGGCGAATTGGCCGGCATAACGGCAGCCCCGCGAGCGGTCTATTCCTTCCAATCCGCCAGCTTTCGCCGAACTATCGGATTCTTCAGCTCAACATAATTCGGAATCCCATCCCGCCCATAAGGCGGCGGAGCCTCCCCTCTGATCAACGGCTCCAAATACTTCCGCGCCGCCGCAGTGATGCCGTACCCATCCTTGCGGATAAACCCCGCCGGCATCTTCTTCTCGTGATTGGCGACTTTCTCCAGCGGCGCCGGTTCGATCTTCCACCGATACGGCGAATCGCTGATGCGCTTGATCACTGGCATCGTCGCGTTCATCCCCTTCAACGCGTACTGCACCGCGGCCTTACCGACGGCCATGGCTTGTTCCAGATCGGTCTTGGAAGCGAGGTGCCGGGCGGAGCGTTGCAGGTAGTCGGGCAGGGTCCAATGCACTTTCAGGCCGAGTGAATCTTTCACTCGGCCGGCGAGGAACGAAGCGACGCCGCCCAATTGCGTGTGGCCGAACGAATCCTTGTTGCCGCCGGCATCGGCGACGAAGTTGCCGTCGGCGGTGCGGATGCCTTCGCTGGCGACGACAACGCAATAGCCGACGCGGTCGACGACGCGCTTCACCTGCTTCAAGAAATCGGCTTCGTCGTATGGCCGCTCAGGAAACAGGATCAGATGCGGCGCATCGTCGGCGGTCTTGCCGGCCAGGCCGCCGGCTGCGGCCAGCCAGCCGGCGTGGCGGCCCATCGCTTCGTACACGAACACCTTGGTGGAGGTTTCGGCCATCGCCGCCACGTCCAGCGCGCATTCGCGCACCGAGACCGCGGTGTATTTCGCGGCCGAACCGAAGCCGGGGCAGCAGTCGGTCACGGCCAAGTCGTTGTCCACCGTCTTGGGTACGCCGATGCAGGTCAGCGGGTAGTCGAATTCGGCGGCCAGCTTGGACACCTTCAAAGCGGTGTCGGCCGAATCGTTGCCGCCGTTGTAGAGGAACCAGCGCACGTCGTGGGCCTTGAACACGGCCAGTAGGCGCTCGTAGCGGGCCCGGTCGGCTTCCAAAGACTTCAATTTGACCCGGCAGGAACCGAAGGCCCCGCCCGGGGTGTGGGCCAGGGCCCGGATCGCCGCCGCCGACTCCTTAGTAGTGTCGATCAATTCCTCGCGCAGCACGCCCAAAATGCCGTTGCGGCCGGCCAAGACCTTGATCTTGCGAGCGCGGGCTTCGGCGATCACCGCCGCGGCGGTGGCGTTGATGACGGCGGTGACGCCGCCGGACTGGGCATAGAGCAGGGTTCCGGACATGTCAGGCTCGGGATTTCGGGGGGTTTGGGGTAAGCTGGCGCGGTATTTCGCCGCGGCCAGGGGAGTGTAACGCCGCGCGGCGATTCGATTTTTAGCGTTTTGGAGCGAGCGATGCGATTGGTACTCCTCGGCGCGCCCGGGTCCGGAAAAGGCACCCAGGCCGCTAGGCTGAAAGAGCACCTGCAGGTGCCCCACATCTCCACCGGCGATCTGCTGCGCGCGGAAGTGGCCGCGGGCACGCCGCTGGGCAAAGAAGCCAAGGACATCATGGCCCGCGGCGAGCTGGTGTCCGACGCGATCCTGCTCGGCATGCTCGAGGACCGCTTCTCGCGTCCGGACACGGCCAACGGCTTCATCCTGGACGGCTACCCGCGCAACCTGGCCCAGGCCGACGCGCTGGACAAGCTGCTGCAGCGCATCGGCCAGCCGATGGATTTCGCGTTGCAGTTGGATGTGGACAACGAACTGCTGATCGAACGCATCGCCGGCCGCGCCAAGGCCGAAGGCCGCGACGACGACAATCCGGAATCGGTGCGCAAGCGCTTGAAGATCTACGACGAACTGACCGCGCCGGTGATCGAGTTCTACCGCCAGCACGGCCAGCTGACCGTGGTCGACGGCGTGGGTTCGATGGATGAGGTGTTCAACCGGATCGTCGAGGCGATCGCGCCGGCGACCGAGGTGGGTTGATTTCTCCCTTCTCCTGCCTTGCGGGAGAAGGTGGCGCGCAGCGCCGGATGAGGGCGCGCGGGATGGCAGATGGCATCAAACGTGGCTACTCGCGATGCTTTCTCGGTATGCGAACCCGGCTCCCAGAAAGTTTCGATGTTGACCGATCGGCGCGCGCCCTCACCCCAGCCCTCTTCCGCAGGCGGGAGAGGGGGAGTCGGCGCCGAGCGGGAGTCGGATGCGGACATCGCAGCGATCTGTAGGAAGCGACGAATTTGAAATTACATATTTTGGGCATCGCCGGCACCTTCATGGGCGGCGTCGCCGCGCTCGCGCGCGAACTCGGCCACGAGGTGGAAGGCAGCGACCAGGCGATCTATCCGCCGATGTCGACCCAGCTGGAAACGCTCGGCATCGCGCTGAAGCAGGGCTACAACCCGGAGAACATCTCCAAGGACTGCGACGAGATCGTGATCGGCAACGCGCTCTCGCGCGGCAACGCCGCGGTCGAATACGTGTTGAACGAAGGCTTGCGCTACAGCTCCGGCGCGGAGTGGTTGCGCGAGCGCGTGCTGCCCGGGCGCGAGACGCTGGCGGTGGCCGGCACCCACGGCAAGACCACGACGACGACGATCCTGGCCTATCTGCTGCAGGCCGGTGGCCGCGAACCCGGTTTCCTCATCGGCGGCGTGGCCGAGGACTTCGGCGTTTCGGCGCGGATCGGCCTGGGCCGCGAATTCGTGGTCGAAGCCGACGAATACGACACCGCGTTCTTCGACAAACGCAGCAAGTTCGTGCACTACCGGCCGACGGTGGCGATCCTCAACAATCTGGAATACGACCACGCCGACATCTTCCCGGACGTGGCCGCGATCCAGCGCCAGTTCCACCACTTGGTGCGCACCGTGCCGGCGCGCGGCCGCTTGATCGTCAACGGCGAAGACGAGCGCCTGGCCGAAGTGCTGAAGATGGGCTGCTGGACGCCGGTGGAGACTTTCGGGCTGGACGAGGGCTTCGACTGGAGCGCGCGCCTGATCGAAGAAGACGGCAGCGCGTTCGCGGTGCTGCACAAGGGCAAGGACGTCGGCGAAGTGCGTTGGCCGTTGCTCGGCCGCCATAACGTGATGAACGGGCTCGCGGCTTTGGCCGCCTGCCATGCGGTCGGCGTCGATATCGCCGACGCGATGCCGGCGCTGGCGAATTTCCGCAGCGTGAAGCGCCGCCTGGAAGTGTTGGGCGAAGAAGGCGGCATCACCGTGTACGACGATTTCGCGCACCATCCGACCGCGATCGCGACCACGCTCGCCGGCCTGCGCGCGCGCGTGGGCGAGGCGCGGATCGTGGTGGCGATGGAGCCGCGCAGCAATTCGATGCGCTTGGGCGCGCACGCCGACGCGCTGGCGCCGTCGCTGGACGGCGCGGACGCGGTGGTGTTCCTGCACCGCCCGGAACTCGCCTGGGATGCCGGCAAAGTGGTCGCCGCGTTGCGCGGCGAGGGGCACGCGGCGGCGGACGTCGATGCGCTGATCGAAATCCTGCGCAAGCTCGCCGCCGCCGGCGACCATGTCGTATTCATGTCCAACGGCGGTTTCGACGGCGCGCCGCGGCGGTTCCTGCAGGCTTTGCGCGGCGATTGAACGGCGGGTCTTGCCTTCCCGACGGGTCCGGGGCGAGACTGGCCGCGATGCCCAACGGCAAGTCCTACCCGCTGTTTCCGCTGCACACGGTCTTGCTGCCGGGCGCGCCGCTCGGTTTGCGCATCTTCGAACCGCGCTACCTGGACATGGTGCGCGAATGCGGGCGCCGCGAGGAAGGTTTCGGCGTCTGCCTGATCCTGGAAGGCCGCGAAGCCGGCGCGCCGGCGACGCCGGCCGCGTTCGGCACCGAAGCGCGCATCGAGGATTTCGGCAGCACCGACGAGGGCTTGCTCACCTTGCGCGTGCGGGGCGCGCGCCGCTTCCACGTGCGCCGCACCCGGGTGCGCGACAACGGCCTGGTGGTGGGCGAAGTCGACTGGCTGGACGGCGATTCGGACGACGAGATCCAGCCGCAGCACGGCCTGCTCGCCATTCTGTTGCGCAAATTGCTCGACCAGATCGGCGGCGAGCACGCGTCCGCGCCGATGGAACGTTTCGACCAAGCCGCTTGGGTCGGCTGGCGCCTGGCCGAATTGCTGCCGCTGGACGACGCCAGCCGGCAGGCGCTGCTGCAGCAGGACGACCCGCATGCGCGCTTGGATCGCTTGCTCGAGTTGATGCCCTGATTTTGTGGGAGCGGCTTTTAGCCGCGAGCTCCTACCGTCCGTTCGCCGCGATCTTGCAAGAAAGAGCTCGCGGCTAAAGCCGCTCCCACAAGAAGCGCGAAGCTCACTCGCCGGTGCGCATCCGCAACACCACGCCGCCCGATTTCGGATTGCGCTCCTCGCGCGCGTCCGCGCCGCGCAACGCCTCGCGCAAGGCCGCATGCGCCGGTTGCGGATCCTGCATCGGTTGCCAAAGCCCCGCGACGCCGAAGGGGCGCCGGTATTCCAGGACTTGCGCGGTGCCGATCCAAAGCGGCGCGCCGTCGTTCAAGCGCGCCGGCGCCGGCCACAGCCGCAAAGCGAATTGGTGCTTGCCGTCTTCGCCCGCACGCAGCATCAGCAAGGCTTCGGCGCGGCCTTCGAATGTCGCCGGCAGCACCGGTTGTTCCAGCGGCGGAGTATCGTCGTCCAGCAATCCGAGCGTGGCGATCCAATCGGCTTGCGGCTGCTCGCGCCAGCCCGCGGCGCCCAGGCGATCGCGCAAAGGTTCCAAAGATCCGGCGACTTGCAGATCGAGCGGCCAGGCCAGGCTCTTGGAGCGTTCGTCGCGCCGGGTCGGCAATTCGGCCCAGCCGTGTTGCCACCAGTTTTCCGTTTCCAGCGAATACGCCGGCGGCGGCGGCGCGAATTGCGCCAGCAAGCGTTGCGGCTGATGCGGCGCATGCCACAGCGCGGCGACTACGAACACGCCGTAGAAAATGCCGGCCAACGGCCGCATCAGGAAGGAACGCGCCACATGGCGGCGATAGGCGATGCCCAGCAGCAACAGCCAGACCACGCCGAACAACATGCCGCCGGCGATATCGCTCAACCAGTGCGCGCCGAGATACAAGCGCGCGAAACCCAGCGTCGTGACCACCACGCCGGACACCAGATAAGGCCATACCCGATTGCGCCCCGGCAGTTCGCGCGCGATCAGCACCGCGAAGAAGCCGAAAGCGATGGTCGCCATCGTCACCGAGATCGACGGGAAGCCGAAGCCGCTGGATGCGGTCGGCGGACGCGGCATGTCGATCGCCGCGCCGAGCAATGCGGTCAGCGCCAAGCCGAACACCAGAGCGCCCAGCCAATGCGCCGCCGCCATCCAGCGCCGCCGCCACAACAGCCAGGCCAGCGCGGCCGCGGCCGCCGGCACCAGGATTTGCGCATCGCCGAGCGAAGCCAGCGCCGCCATCAATTGGTCGGCCAGCGGATTGCGCAGCTTCGACATGGCTTCGTAGATGCTGCGGTCGATCGCCAGCGGCCCGCCGCGCGCCAACACCGCGGCCAGCCAGGCGAACCAAGCCCAGCCGATCGCCAGCAAGCAAGCGGCGAGCAGCACCAGCGACGGCGATTCGGGGCGATTGGGGTCGATCAGCGCCGCCGCGTACTTGCCCAAGTGCGGATGCTCGCGCGTCCATTTCAATGCGCGCGCCAGCAGATGGTTGGCGTGCGCGGCGAACCAGCGATAGGTGTACAGCACCACCGCCCAGACCAGCACCAGCACGGCCAACAACGCGCCGATCGCGAGGCTCAGTTTGTCGGCCACCGCCGCGACGGCATCGTAGGAAGCGCCGAAAACCCAGCCCGGGGCCAGGAACGCCGCCGCCCACGCGACGCAGGCGAACAAGCTGGCCGGCGCGTAACGGCGCAGCGGCATCCGCAGCATGCCGGCGATGGCCGGCACGAACGGCCGCACGGCGCCGACGAAGCGGGCGATGACGATGCCCAGGCTGCCGTGCCGGCGGAACATCCGTTCGCCGCGCGCGAGGAACTGCGGATAGCGGCGGAACAGCCACTGTTCGCTCAGATGCGTGCCCCAGCGGCGGCCGATCCAATAGCTCAGGCCATCGCCGAAGAAAGCGCCCAGCGCGGCGCAGGCCAGCGCATACGGGCCGTCGATGTGGCCGAGCCCGATCAGGGTGCCGACCGCGAACAGCAGCGGCAACGCCGGCACCACGATGCCGATCACCGCCAACGCGTCGCAAAACGCGATCAGCGCGATCAGCACGCCGGCGGCGAGCGGATGCGCGGTGATCCAGGCGACCAGGCTGTCTAACCAAGCGGTAGGCATCGGCCGATTATAGGCAACGAATGCGTCATGCCCGCCAGCCGTCTGCTGTTCTCCCCCTTTGAAAAAGGGGGACGCAGGGGATTTTCTTTGATCTTGTTTTAAAGGCAACGGCAAGGAGCAAATCCCCTCAATCCCCCCTTTTTCAAAGGGGGAGGAACAGCAAGGGTAGAATGCGATCCCAGTCCCGGGTACACACCATGCCTACACTTTCCGGAAAAACGCTGTTCATCACCGGCGCCTCGCGCGGCATCGGCCTGGCCATCGCCTTGCGCGCGGCGCGCGACGGCGCCAACGTGGCGATCGCGGCCAAATCCGCGGTGCCCAATCCGAAATTGCCCGGCACCATCCACGAAGCCGCGCAGGCGGTGGAGGCCGCCGGCGGCCGCGCGCTGGCGCTGAAATGCGACATCCGCGAGGAAGACGAAGTGCGCGCCGCGGTCGCGGCGACGGTGGACGCGTTCGGCGGCATCGATATCCTGGTCAACAACGCCAGCGCGATCTGGCTGCGCGGCGCGCTGGACACGCCGATGAAGCGCTTCGACTTGATGCAGCAGGTCAACGCGCGCGGCAGTTTCCTGTGCGCGCAGGCTTGTTTGCCGCATCTGCTGCAAGCGGCCAATCCGCATATCCTGACCTTGGCCCCGCCGCCGTCGCTGGAGCCGAAATGGTGGGCGCCGCACACCGGCTACACCTTGGCCAAGATGGGGATGAGCTTCGTCACATTGGGCCTGGCCGGCGAATTCGGTCCGCAAGGCGTGGCGGTGAACGCGCTGTGGCCGCGCACGCTGATCGCGACCGATGCGCTGAACATGATTCCCGGCGTGAGCCAAGCCAACGGGCGCAAGCCCGAAATCATGGCCGATGCGGCGCACGCGGTACTGACCAAGCCGGCGCGCGGTTTTACCGGGAAATTCCTGATCGACGACGAAGTGCTGCGCGAGGCCGGCATCACGGATCTTTCGCGCTATGCGGTCGACCCTGCGCAGCCGCTGTTGCCGGATCTGTTCCTGGACTGAAGCGCGCCGACTCTACGAAAAGCGGGCGTATGCGCAGTCGTAACGCTCCGTTGCGCATGCGTCGGCGAAAATGGCCTCCGGCAAGCACCCGGCGCGGGTTAAGCTGAAGCCCTGCCTGCTGCTTCAAAGGCTACGGAGACAACGTAATGAAATATCTGCACACGATGATCCGCGTCCGCGATTTGGACGCCACGCTGAAATTCTTCTGCGAAGGCCTGGGCCTGAAGGAGAACCGGCGGATGGACAACGAGCAGGGCAAGTACACGCTGGTGTTCCTGTCCGCGCCGGAAACGCCGCAGGCCGAAATCGAGCTGACCTACAACTGGGGTTCGGAAGAGGACTACGGCAGCGCGCGCAACTTCGGCCATCTCGCGTTCCGGGTCGACGACATCTACGCCACTTGCGAGCGTTTGCAGGCGATGGGCTACACGATCAACCGCCCGCCGCGCGACGGGCATATGGCTTTCGTGCGTTCGCCGGACCTGATTTCGGTGGAATTGCTGCAGGAAGGGCATCTGCCGCCGAAGGAGCCTTGGGCGTCGATGCCGAATACCGGCACCTGGTAATTCATGCCGTGATCCCGGCTTTCGCCGGGATCACGGTCGAATTCAGCATCGGCGGCCTCGACCGGCGGCTCGGTTAACGCTCCGCCTTCCGGTAACGTCTTCCCCTCGGTCCACAGGCAAGGACGACGTGAGCGAGGCGGCCATCCCCGATTTGGTCGAAGCGGCGCGCACCGGCGACGGCAGCGCGATGGACGCGCTTTATCGGCGTTTCGCGCCGGTCGTGCACGGCGTGCTGCTGGGCTACGTGCAAAAGGCCGATGCCGACGATCTCACCCAGGACGTGTTCGAGACCGCGATCCGGCGCTTGCACGAATTGCGCGACAGCGCGGCGTTCCCGGGCTGGATCGTGCGCATCGCGCGCCATGCCGCGCTCGACGCCAAGCGCCGGACCACGCCGTTGACGGGCATGGCATGGGACGACGCGGCCGCGCCGGACAAGCCGGACGAGCATCTGGAAGCCGAGCGTTCGCTGCGCGCGATCGTCGCCTTGCCCGAGGCTTACCGCGAAACCTTGTTGTTGCGCCTGGTCGAAGGATTGACCGGGCCTGAAATCGCCGAGCGCACCGGCCTGACCCCGGGCAGCGTGCGCGTCAACCTGCACCGCGGCATGGCGATGCTGCGCATCGCCTTGGCCACGCCGGCCGCGCGAGGAACCACGGCATGAGCCAAGAGCACGACATCGACCGCGACGACGATTATCTATGGGACCGCAGCGGCCCCGTGGATCTGGAGATCGCACGCCTGGAACGCCTGCTGGCGCCTTACGCGCTGCACGACGCATGCCATGCGCCGCGTCCGGCCGCATCGCGTTCGCGTCGCCGTCGCGGTTGGCGGATCGCGCTGGCCAGCGCGGCGGTGCTGGCGATGTTCGCGGTGGGCGTCGGCACCTGGTACCGGCAACGCCTGCTGTGGCCCGAAGCGCAGCCGTGGCGGATGGCGGCGATCGGATCGGTGCGGATCGACGGCCGCGATGCGTCCGCAGCCGAAACGCTGGCGCCCGGCCGCGTGCTGGAAACCGGCAAAGGCGGATCGGTGCGGCTGCGCGCGGCGCGCATCGGCGAGATCGTGCTTGGCGAAGGTTCCCGCTTCAGTCTGGTCGAAACGCGCAGCGGCCGGCACCGCGTGGATTTGCGCCAAGGCAGCTTGTGGGCGCGCGTCTGGGCGCCGCCGGGCTCGCTGGGCGTGGCCACGAAGCATGGAGACGTGCTGGATCTTGGCTGCGAATTCGTGTTGAAGAGCGACGCCGGCGGCAACGGCAGCCTGGAAGTGCGCAGCGGCTGGGTGCAGATCGACGACTTCTGGCGGGAAACGCTGGTGCCGCAAGGCGCGCGCGTCGAATTCCGCGGCGACGGTCCGCCGGGCACGCCTTACGACGTGGGCGCGAGCGCCGAATTCGTGGCCGCATTGCGCGAAATCGATGCGCAGGGCGGCGACGTCTCCGCGATCGCGCCGGCGGTGCGCCAGCTCGCGGAAAACGCGCGGCCGCAGGATGCGATCACCCTGTTGTCGCTGCTTAAACGGCATCCGCGGCTGGGCGAAGGCCCCTTGTTCGATCGCTTGGCGGCGATCATGCCGGCCGACGCTGGGGTGACGCGCGAGCAATTGCGGCAGCGCGGCGCGGATGCGTTGAGCCCTTGGTGGCAAAGCCTGCCGTATCCGCGCATGAAACGCTGGTGGATGCAGTGGCCGGATGCGTTCGCGAGCAAAGCGCCCGCCGAAGCGTTGTTCAGCGAACAGCCACGCTGAGGGTTAACGGCTCGGCGGCGGCGGCCGTCCATTCGATGCGCACACCTGTGACGCGATCCGGCGGCGCCTAGTTCGCGGCGCCGCGGATCCCACCGCATCGGAGGAATCCCTCATGAAAATTTCCACGTCCCGAACCATCCTGTACGGCGCCGTGCTGTCGGCGACGTTGCTGTTTTCGGCCGCCGCGTTCGCCGGCCCGCCGCTGCTCTGCCATCCCTTCGACACCGCCGGCGCGCCGTCGCTGGCTTGGGGCGGCAAGGGTTGGAACCAAGCGCGCAGCGATTACGACCTGAGCAAGCTCGTAGCCAACGTTTCGGCATTGCTGGCGCCGGAAACGCCGGTGATCGCGCGGATGGAAACCCTGCGCCGCGCATCGATCTACGCCAGCCGCAACGGCGCCGTCGCCCGCGACTTGGCCGCCAGCCTCGACGCGCGCGTCGCCCGGGCTTCGACGCCCGATGCGCGCGCCTCGGCCTTGTTCGACGCGGGTTACTACGCCGAAACCTTGCAGGACATCGTGCGTTTGCAAGGCTACGACATGCCGGGCGTCGGTCGGGCCGACACCGCCGCGCTGCGCGCGATCCTCGCCCAGGGCGACGGCAGCGCGAAGATCGACCAGGCCTTGAAGCTGCGTCCGAACGATCCCGGCATGAACTTCGCCGCCGCCCTCGTCGCCTCCGCGGACCAGCGCCAAGCGGACGTCGCCGCGCACACGCGCCTGGCGCGCGCCGGGGTGGGCCGCGATCGCCTGGTGGCGATGAACATCGGCAAGATTTCCAACTGAGGCACAGGTGCGTTTTCCCTCTCCCTTTTACGGGGGAGGGAAAGGCGCGAAGCACCAGGGAGAGGGTTCGGCTTTTGCCTTGGCGGGAGCGCATCTGGCTACAATTCCGAAAACCTCTCGGAATCCACGTTGTGTCCTCCACCGCCGACCTGATCGCCCTAGGCCAACAGTACTACCTGCCGGTCTACCGCCCGCGCGAAGTGATCCTCGAGCGCGGCCAAGGCTCGCGCCTATGGGATCGCGACGGCCGCGAATACATCGATTTCGCCGCGGGCATCGCGGTGTGCGGTTTGGGCCACTGCGATCCGGATTTGGTCGCTGCGCTGACCGAACAGGCGGGCAAACTCTGGCACACCAGCAATGTCTTCTACAGCGAACCGCCGCTGCGCCTGGCCGAAGAATTGGTCGCCGCATCGCGCTTCGCCAGCCGCGCCTTTCTGTGCAATTCCGGCGCCGAAGCGAACGAAGCGGCGATCAAGCTGGTGCGCAAATGGGCGGCGGCGCAAGGGCGCGCGCCGGAGCGGCGCGTCATCGTCACCTTCCGCGGCAGTTTCCACGGCCGCACCTTGGCCGCCGTTACGGCGACGGCGCAGCCGAAGTACCAGGAAGGCTACGAACCCTTGCCGCAAGGATTCCGCTACGTCGACTTCAACGATGCCGCGCAACTCGAAGCCGCGATGGCGCCCGGCGACGTGGCCGCGGTGCTGCTCGAGCCGGTGCAGGGCGAGGGCGGCGTGATGCCTGCGGCGGACGGTTTCCTGAAAAACGTGCGCGAGCTTTGCGACCGCCACGGCGCTTTGCTCGTGCTGGACGAAATCCAGTCCGGCATGGGCCGCACCGGCACGCTGTTCGCGCATTGGCAGGACGGCGTGGTGCCGGACATCGTGACCTTGGCCAAGGCGCTGGGCGGCGGTTTCCCGATCGGTGCCCTGCTGGCCGGGCCGAAAGTCGCCGAAGTCATGCAATTCGGGGCGCACGGCACCACGTTCGGCGGCAACCCGCTGGCGGCGGCGGTGGCGCGCGCCGCGTTGCGGAAATTGTCTTCCCCGGAGATCGCCGCGAACGTCGCGAAGCAGTCGGCCGCGTTGCGCTCGGCGTTGCAGGAAATGGGCCGCGACACCGGCCTGTTTTCGGAAGTGCGCGGCCGCGGCTTGATGATGGGCGCGGTGCTGTCCGAGGCGCACCGCGGCAAGGCGGGTGAAATTCTCAACCGTGCGGCGGAACGGGGGCTGCTGTTGCTGCAGGCCGGGCCCGATGTATTGCGCTTCGTGCCGGCTTTGAACATCGGTGACGAAGACATCGCCGAAGGCCTGAAACGTCTCCGCGCCGCTGTGTAGAGAGGTTTGCTCCGCTGCTTTTCTTCGTAGGAGCGGCTTTAGCCGCGAGCTGTTTCTCGGAAATCGTGGCGATGTCCCGATTTGAAAGAAAGAGCTCGCGGCTAAAGCCGCTCCTACGAAGAGCCGGAGCCGAAGCAGCGGAGCAAGCTCCGCTCTACAAGAAAGCAGCGAAAAGTCAGCCCAACGCTTGTTCGAGATCGCCGATCAAATCGTCGATATGCTCCAACCCCACCGACAGCCGCAGCAGATTCTGCGGCGACACCGGATTCGGACCTTCGACCGAAGCGCGGTGTTCGATCAGCGATTCGCAACCGCCCAGCGAAGTAGCGTTGGTGAAGATCTTCAGCTTGCCGGCGAAGGCCAGCGCGGCCTCGCGCCCGCCGCGGAACTGCACCGACAGCATGCCGCCGAAATCGCGCATCTGCTTGGCGGCGATGGCGTGCCCCGGATGCGAAGCCAAGCCGGGATAGTTGACCCGTTCGATTTCCTCGCGCGAGGCGAGGAATTCGGCCACGCGGCGCGCGTTGGCGCAGTGCAGCGCCATCCGCGCCGGCAGCGAGCGGCAGCCGCGCAAGGTCAGCCAGGCGCTGAACGGAGCGAGGGTGGCGCCGGTGACGTGCAGCCGGTGCGCGACGCGTTCGAACAGCCCGTCGCGCCGCGCGAACGCGAGCGCGCCGCCCAGCACGTCGCTGTGGCCGCCGAAATACTTGGTGGTGGAATGCATGGCCACGTCCGCGCCCAAGGCCAGCGGCTGCTGCAGCACGGGCGAGGCGAAGGTGTTGTCGCAGGCGAGCAGGGCGCCGTGTTCGTGCGCCAGCGCGGCGATCGCGGCGATGTCGCAGACCTTCATGCCGGGGTTCGACGGCGTTTCGATCCACAGCAGATCGAGCCCCGCTGCGCAGGCGGCGCGCACCGCCTGCAGATCGGAGAAGTCGACCTTGGACACCGTGTGGCCGCGCTCCGGCAGGAATTCCGCCGCCAGCGCGCGCACGCCGGTGTAGCAATCGTCGGGTATCGCGATACGCGAACCGTTCGGCAACGATTCCAACAGCGCGGCGATCGCCGCCATGCCGGAGGCGAAGGTCAACGCCGCCGCGCCGCCTTCCAGCGCCGCGATCGCGCTGCGCAGGCGGTCGTTGTTCGGGTCGCCTTCGCGCTGGTATTCGTAACCGGCGATGCGTTCGCCCGCCGGGCCGTGCTTGAAGGTCGTGGCCAAGTGGAGCGGCGGCGCGACGGCGCCGGTCTCGCGGTCGGCCTCGCCGCCGGCGTGGATGGCCAGAGTCTCAAGTCGCATGGTTTTTCTCCACAAGGCCGAGCGCGCGCAGTTCGGCGCGCAGCGACGACGGGTCGGTGAAATGATGGCCCAGCAAGCCGGCGCGGATCGCCCCTTCCACGTTGGCGAGTTTGTCGTCGACGAAGATCGCGCGCTCCTCGGCGATGCCGAGCGCGGCCAGGCAGCGCCGGTAGATGTCCGGGTCGGGCTTTTCGATCTTGAATTGCGCCGAGCAGAACACGCGCGCCGAGAACAGCGGGAACAGCGGCGGGCAGATCTGCGGCAGATAGTCGCGCACCATCAGGCCGTTGTTGGTGAGGATGGCCACGCCGGCGGCGCGCGAAACTTCGGTCGCCAGCGTCAGCATTTCCGGGAAGATAGACATCGAGGCCGCGCGCGCCCGCACGCAATCGTCCAGCGTCGCCGGCGCGCCGAGTCGGCGCGTCAGTTCGTCGGCTTGGCCTTGCGCGGTGTATTGGCCGCGATCGGAGCCGGCTTCGAGTCCGGAATCGAACAGCGCCGCTTTCACCGCGGCGGTGTCCTTGCCGGTGCTCTTCGCCAGCGAAGCGAGCCGCGCTTCTTGATCGTAATGGACCAATACGCCGTCCAGATCGAACAGCACCAACGCCGGCGCGGCGCTCATGCTTTCGCCTCGCGGAAGGCTTCGCGCGCGGCGGCGACCGTGGCGTCGATCGTTTCGTCGTCGTGCGCCGAAGACATGAATCCGGCTTCGAACGCCGATGGCGCCAGGTAAACGCCGCGTTCGAGCATGGCGTGGAAGAAGCGATTGAACGCGGCGGTGTCGCAGGCCACGGCTTGCGCGTAGGTATCGACTTTTTCGTCGCTGAAGAACAAGCCGAACATGCCGCCGACGCGCTGCGTGGTTATCGCAACGCCGGCTTCTTGCGCCGCGTCCTCGAAACCATCGCACAACGCGTTGGTGCGGCGTTCGATGTCGGCGTAGAAGCCCGGCGCCTGGATCAACTCCAACATCGCCAGCCCGGCCGCCATCGCCACCGGATTGCCGCTGAGCGTGCCGGCCTGGTAGATCGGCCCGCTCGGCGCGATCTGCCGCATCAAATCGGCGCGTCCGCCGTATGCGCCGACCGGCATGCCGCCGCCGATCACCTTGCCGAAGGTCGACAAGTCCGGCGTCACGCCGTAGCGCGCCTGCGCGCCGCCCAGCGCGACGCGGAAGCCGGTCATCACTTCGTCGAAGATCAGCAACGCGCCGTGACGCGTGCACAGTTCGCGCAGATGCTGCAGATAGCCGTCGCGCGGCGGCAGGCAATTGGCGTTGCCGACCACCGGCTCGACGATCAAGCCGGCGATGTCGTCGCCGCATTCGTCGAACAGCGCGGTGGCGCCGTCGAAATCGTTGTACGACAGGGTCAGCGTCAGGTCCGCGAGCGCCTTCGGCACGCCCGGCGAAGTCGGCACGCCGAAGGTCAGCGCGCCGCTGCCGGCCTTGACCAGGAAGGAATCGCCGTGGCCGTGATAGCAGCCTTCGAACTTGACGATGCGCGCGCGACCGGTGGCGCCGCGCGCCAGGCGAATCGCCGACAGCGTGGCTTCGGTGCCGGAATTGACCATGCGCACCATTTCGCAAGCGGGCACCAAGCGCGAGATCGTCTCGGCCATCGTCACTTCGAGCGGATTGGGCGTGCCGAAGCTCAATCCGTCGCGCGCGGTGCGCAGTACCGCGTCCAGCACCGCCGGGTGGTTGTGGCCGACGATCATCGGGCCCCACGAACCGACGTAATCGATGTAGCGGTTGCCGTCGACGTCGAACAAATACGGCCCTTCGGCGCGGGCGACGAAGAACGGCTCGCCGCCGACCGACTTGAAAGCGCGTACCGGCGAATTGACCCCGCCGGGCATCAGCGCTTGCGCGCGGGCGAAGAGCTCGTGGGATTTGTGCGTATTCATCGGTCGAAAAGATTCCGGTAGGCGCGCGCTGCGGCGAGAGGATCGGCGGCGTCGAAGACCCCGCCGACGACGGCGATCAAATCCGCGCCGGTCGCAACGAGTGCAGGCGCATTGTCGGGCGTTATGCCGCCGATCGCCACCCGCGGCAGGCCGAGCGCGGCACTGTCGCGCAGCAGGTCCGGCGTGGCGCGCCGCGTTGCGGCTTTGGTGCGGCTGGGGAAGAACGCGCCGAAAGCGACGTAATCGGCGCCGGCGGCCGCGGCGCGTCGCGCGCGTTCCAGCGAGTCGTAGCAGGAAACGCCGAGGATCGCATCGTCGCCGAGCAGTGCGCGCGCGGCCGCGACGTCGCCGTCGTCCTCGCCCAGATGCGCGCCGTCGGCGCCGATCTCGGCCGCCAGCGCGGCGTCGTCGTTGACGATCAGCGGCACGCCGCGTTCGCGGCACAGCGCCAGCAACGCCTGCGCCTGTTCGCGGCGCAATGCGCCGTCGGCGGCCTTGTTGCGGTATTGGAGCCAGGACGCTTCGGCCAGCACCGCGGCGACGCGATCGAGCAAGCTTCCGGTGTCGGAAGCGTCGGGCGTGATCAGGTACAGGCCGCGGCGCGGCCAGCGGGGGTTCATGGGATGGGTTTCCGTGCCGGGCGCGGGGTGGGACAATGCCGCCTCGCCAGATACGCATTATCGCTCCGATGTCCGAAACCGCCCAAGCCACCGCCTACCGCACCTGGATGTGCGTGGTTTGCGGCTTCATTTACGACGAGGCGGCGGGCCTGCCGGAAGAGGGCATCGCGCCCGGCACGCGCTGGGAAGACATCCCGGACACTTGGACCTGCCCGGATTGCGGCGTGACCAAGGACGACTTCGAAATGATGCCGGTCTGAGCGCGGCGATGGACGGCAAGGACGCGCCGCCGCTGCGCTTCCGCGCCTGGCGCGAGGACGATCGCGATACCGGCTTGGCCTTGTTCGACAGCAACGTCCCGCAATTCTTCGCCGCGCAGGAACGCGCGGATTTCATCGAATTCATCGAAGACCTGCCGGGCCCGTATTTCCTCGCGCTGGACGCCGACGGCGCCGCCGTAGGCTGCGGCGGCTATGCGGTGCACGACAAGAAGCCCGAAACCGCGGCCCTGTGCTGGGGCATGATCCATCGCGATCATCACAAACGAGGCTGGGGCGATGCGCTGCTGCGCCATCGCTTGGACGCGATCGCGCGCGAACCCGTTTTCCGCTGGGTCGAAATCGAAACTTCGCAGTTCAGCCGCGGCTTCTTCGAGCGCTACGGGTTCGTGCAGCGGAAACAGGTGGCGGACGGTTTCGCGCCCGGCATCGACCTGATTGAGATGACGCTGGATATGGACGCATATCGGAAAGCCGGTCGCGCGAATCTTTAATCCCGCGCGTCGTCCCTGCGAAAGCCGGGATCCAGAATTCCCGTCGAGTGTTCGGCTGTTGCGCGGCCGGGATCCCGGCTCTCGCAGGGATGACGGCATCAAAAACCTAACTAAATGATTTAAAAGAAAAAATTATTGCTTGACAGGTGATGACTTTTATATAACCATGAAGTTATGGAACTTTGAGGTTATAGAAGATGACGCCGACCCAACTCGACAACACCTTCGCCGCTCTGGCCGACCCCACCCGCCGCGCCATCCTCGCCCGATTGGCCCTGGGCGAAGCGACCGTCAACGAACTGGCCGAGCCCTTCGACATGAGCCAGCCCGCGATTTCCAAGCACATCAAGGTGCTCGAGCGCGCCGGCCTGGTCAGCCGCGGCCGCGACGCGCAGCGGCGGCCGGTGCGGATCGAAGCCACGCCGCTGGCCGAAGCCAATATCTGGCTCGAGCGCTACCGCGAGATCTGGGAACGCAATTACCAACGGCTGGACGCTCTGCTCGAAGCGATGCAAGCCATGCCGAAAACCCCGCAACGCGATTGAAACCGCCTACGAAAGGAGAGACGAGATGAGCACCGCCAACACCCTGCAAGTCGCCACGCCGAGCGACCGCGAAATCCTGATCAGCCGCGACTTCAACGCGCCGCGGCAAATGGTCTTCGATGCGCACACCCAACCGGAACTGATGAAGCTGTGGCTGTTTGGGCCGGACGGCTGGCGCTTGGACGTGTGCGAAGTCGATCTGCGCATCGGCGGCAAATACCGTCTGGTCTTCGCGAAGGGCGACACCTCGATGGGCATGGGCGGCGAATACCGCGACATCGACGCGCCGGCGCGCTTGGTGACCACCGAACTGTTCGACCAGGACTGGACCGGCGGCGAAACCCTGTGCACCGCCACTTTCGACGAGCGCAACGGCAAGACCCGGCTCGAAACGCGCGTGCTGTATTCGTCCAAGGAAGCCCGCGACGGCGCGCTGCGGTCCGGCATGACGGACGGCATGGAAGCCGGCTACGCCCGCCTGGAAAAAATCCTGGCGGCCAAGGCGGCTTGAAGCCGCCAGCCACCGGTCTTCGTATCCCATCTTGGAGAAAAGCCATGACGACGATCGCAACCACCGATGCGTCCTCGCCCGGACGCAACCTCTGGCGCAGTGCGCGCGCGGTACTGCTGGGCCTGCTCGCGGTATTCGTGCTGTCCCTGGGCGCCGACCAACTGCTGCATATGCTGCGGGTCTATCCGCCTTGGGGCGTGCCGATGCACGATCCCGGATTGAACCTGCTGGCGTTGTCCTATCGCTTGGCGTTCGGCGTGGTCGGCGGATACGTCACCGCGCGTTTCGCGCCTTGCCATGCGCTACGCCATGCGCTTGCGCTGGGCGCCATCGGACTGGCGCTGAGCGCGCTCGGTGCGGTTGCGGCGATGCAGGCCGCTCTCGGCCCGGCGTGGTACCCGGTCCTGCTCGCATTGAGTTCGATTCCGACCGCATGGCTGGGCGGCGTGCTGTACCAGCGCAAGCGCCGCTAAGCCGATCCTTCCATTCCACAGGTGCCCCATGCTCAAGAAAGTCGCTTTCACCATGTATCCGATCCGCGACGTCGCCCGCGCCCGCGATTTCTACGAGAACAAACTCGGCCTGAAGATCGGCTCGCACGGCAACCGCGCCGATCAGCACTGGATCGAATACGACCTGCCGGACGGCGGCTGCATCGCGCTGACCAATTTCATTCCCGACGAGCCCAGCGCCAAGGCGGGCGGGACGATCGCGCTCGAAGTCGCCGATCTGGATGCGCTGATGACGGACCTGAAAGCGAAAGACGTCGTGTTCACCAGCGACGTCATCCCCAGCCCGGTTTGCCGGATGGCGGTGTGCCTGGATTCGGAAGGCAATTCGATCTTGCTGCACCAGCTCAAGCCGAAAACATAGCCGGCGGGCGGTCAGCCCGCCTTCGTGCGGGCGGCCGCTTTCGCGATGTCGCGCAACGCGTCTTTTCCTACCCAGCGCCGCGCGGCATCGGGAGAAGCGGCCAAACGTTCGGCGACGGCGACCGCCGCTTTCTTGAACACCGGGTCGCGTTTCTTGCCGATCGAGCGCAGCGCCCAGTTGATCGCCTTGGACACGAAATTGCGCGCGTCGCCCGCCTCGCGTTCGACCAGCTCCAAGCCGCGCAGGAACAACGCCGGATCCGCATCCCTGTCGTGGATGGTCAAGCTGGCCAGCATCGCGAACGCGGCGCGCTTGACGAATTCGTCGCGCTTGCCGGCCCATTGTTCGACTTTTTTCCACGCGTGCGGCGTGCGGTCGAACAACGAGAAGCAGATCGTGTCGCAGACGGCCCAGCTGTCGAAGTCGCGGGCCCAGCGGTCCATCTGCGTGGGCGCGACCGCAGCCGGGTCGTCCACGTAGGCGCATAGCAGGCGCGCTTCGTACTGGCCGGTTTCCCACAGCGCCAGCGCGAGTTCGTGGTTCTTGCCGAATTGCTTACCCAACTTTTGGATGTCGGGCATGGTCACGCCGTAGGCATTGCCCAGCGGAATGCCGTAGCGCGCCATGCCGTCGCGCCGCGCCTTCGTGCCGTGCCGCTTCAGCCAGGCCAGGGCCTCTTGAACTTGCTTTTCGACCGGTACGGCCGCTGCCGCTGCGGGCTTTTTCTTCGCGACCGCGGGTTTCTTCGCGGATTTTGCGGCGGCCATCGCTCGTTCCGGTCAATGCATGCGCGCCGAGCCGGCGCTGAGTTCCACCAAGCGCTCGCGCATCGCGGCGGCGTCCGAGGCGTCCGCATGGCGCTGCAGATAGCGCGCCAGGTCGTGCCGCGCGCCGCCCGTGTGGCCCAAGCGCAGATAGGCCAGGCCGCGGTCGCGCAGCGCTTCGGGCTGATCGGGCGACAATTTCAGGATGCGGTCGGCGCTGCGCGCCGCGCGCTCCCAATCGTCGCTTTCGGCGTAGACGCTGTGCAGGTTGCGCAACACCCGCACCAGGATCGCGCGGTGCGAGGCGGGATTGAGGATATGCAGCAGCGCGCCGTCGTCGGGCAGCTCGCCGCCCAGATGCGGCTTGGCGCGTTCGCGCAGCTCGTCCACGCCCAGCGGGCGGCCGCGGTTGAACGGGTCCATCACCAGCAGGCCGTCGTCGACCGGCAGCCGCACCAGGAAATGGCCGGGAAAAGACACGCCGTCCAGCGGCACGCCCAGCCGGCGCGCGACTTCGATCTGGACCAGCGCCAACGAGATCGGATTGCCCCGGCGCCGCTCGAACACTTGGTTGAGATAGCTGTTGCGCGGATCGTAGTATTCGTCGCTGTCGCCGGAATAGCCGAGCTCGTCGAACAGGTGGCGGTTGATCGCGGCCATCTTCAGCGGCCAGGCATCGATCGCGTCGATCTCCCCGCGCAGCGCCTCGGCGTGCTCCTGCAGCAGCGTGTCGTACAAGTCGGCGTCGAGCGAAGGATATTCGTCGCGGGCGATCAGCAGCGCGGTGCTGAGCAGCGGCATCGTGTCGTCGTCCAGGCCGGCCAGGCTGTTCCATTCCGGCAGGGGAAAGCGCTCGCGCATGGGCGAAGAGTGAGCCGGTTTTTGCGCGGAATCAAGAGCCCTTCGCCACGCTTTTTGTGGGAGCGGCTTTAACCGCGAGCTTTGCGATCAGATCGTCGCGGCATATGGAAACAGCTCGCGGCTAAAGCCGCCCCCACAAAAAAGCGCAGCGCTCAGCGCGCGGGCGGAATCGCCGGCGAAAGTTTCAGCTCCGCGCCGTCCTGCAGCTTCAGCTTCGCCGCTTGGCCGGCGTTCAACTCCAGCACGTAACGGGCCGGCGCTTCGCTCGGATAATTGGGGCACCTGTCGCCCAGCGTGCAAGGCGGCACGTCGACTTGCTTGGACACCAGCTTGCGCTCGTTGTCGAAGTACAGGATGTCGAGCGGGATCTTGGTGTTCTTCATCCAATAGGCGACCGGTTCCAGCTCGTCGTGGATGAACAGCATGCCGTGGTCGGGCGCCATTTCTTCGCGGAACATCAAGCCGCGGGCGCGCTCGGCTTCGTCGTCGGCGATTTCGACCGTGTAGCGCTGTCCGCCCACTTCGACCCAGGGGCCGCTGGCGCTGGCGCAACCGCTGAGCAGCAGGACGGCGAACAGCAGCGGACGAAGGGGAGTCATGGCGGCTCCGGGCATGGGCGATGGGATTAGTTTATCGGCAATCCGGTGCCGTTCAGAACAAAGGCTGGGTTTCGCCGATCTCGGCGTCCGGATCTTTTTTCCGGGCCGCTCCCCAGCCGCCGGCGCCGGCCTTGAACGGTTCGGCCGCGGGCGGGCGGCCCTTGCGCTTCTGTTGTTCGCGGTGGGCGTTTTCGGCCAGCACCTTGAACTGGCGTTCGCGCTGCAGGTAAAGCTCGTCGGCCGACTCCGCGGCCTTGGCCGCGGCGCGCTTGCGGGTGGTCACGTCCTCGTCCCGGCCCGGTTTGGGAATGCTGGAGAAGGGGATGCGCATCGGCGCCGCGTCGTGGGCCATGGCCTGCTGCATTGCGCCGAAGTACACCGCGTTGTTGCCGTACTTCTCGTTGATCTTGTCGACCACCGCGCTCATGGTTTTGTCGCGGCGGCGCTCGACCATCAGTTCCTCGGTGACGCTGCCCACCGGCTCCAGGCCGACCAGGGTGACGGCCACCGATAGCGGCGGATTGCGTTGCGGATTCCAGCGCTTGCGCTGGATCGCCTTTTGCAGCTGCTCCATCTGTTCGCCCAGCAATCGCAGGAAGGTCGGCGTGTCGTCGATGGGCGCGAAGTTCAGGTCGCGTTCGAACCGGGATTCCAACCCGACGAAGCGGATGCGCAAGGCCATGCCGCTGGCCAGATAGCGTTCGTCGCGCAGCCGCATCGCCGCCTTGGCCAGCAGCTTGAACAGCACCGAGCGCGCGCCTTCGAAGCTGCGCAGTTCGGGGCCGAGCACGTGCGAATGGCCGACCGAGCCGCGCTTGGTCGCGCGATCGGGCACGTCGTGCCCGCGCAACTGCAGCCAATAGCGCTCGCCTTCGATGCTGCCCCAGGCCGCGCGCAGATGTTCGCGGGTGGCGCCGCACAGCTGTTCGACGCTGTGGATGCCGGCATCGCGCAATCGGCGCTCCATCGACGGGCCGATGCCGCAGAAGTCGCGCAGTTCCAGCGCGTGCAGCTTGTGCGGCAGATCGTCCAATTCCAGCACGGTCAGGCCGTCGGGCTTGACGATGTCGGACGCGGTCTTGGCCAGGAATCGGTTCGGGGCGATGCCGATGGAGCAGCGGATCGCTGGGCTGTAGCCGCGATCGACCAGGGTTCGCTTGATCTTGCGGGCGATCGCTTCGGCGTTCTCGCGCTTGCGTTCGCGGCCGATCAGGTAGCAGGGCACTTCGTCGATCGACGCGGCCTGGCCGTGCGGAATGCAATCCTGGATCGCATCCATCAACAGGTGGTGCAGCTCGACGTAGCGCGCCGGCCGCGCTTCCACCAATTTCAAGTCCGGACACTTCTCCATCGCTTCCCACACCGGCGTGCCGGTGGTGATGCCGTACCGCTTGGCTTCGACGCTGGCGGCGATGCAGCAAGTGGTCGCGGCGACCACCGGCACCACGCCGACCGCCTGCCCGCGCAGCGACGGGTCGTCGTATTGCTCGACCGAGGCGAAGAACGAGTTGAAGTCGACGAACAGGCAGCGCAGCGTCATGGCGCGGTAGAGCGGATAGCGCTTGGGACGACAGTATCGCGCCGTTCCGTCTCGGCCTGTGAGACCGCAGCAAAATCAAGCGCTTAAGCTAAACAGTCCTCGCTTGTGTAGAGCGGAGCTTGCTCCGCTGCAATTGCTTTGTAGAGCGGGGCTTGCCCCGCTGCTTGCTCTGGATCCCGGTTGCGAAAAAACAGCGGGGCAAGCCCCGCTCTACAAAGCTAAGCCGGGCAAACAGCGGAGCAAGCTCCGCTCTACACGAGCAAAAGCAAAAACGGCAGGAAGTTGTCAGAGCACCAGCGGCGGTTCGCCGCCGACGATCACCACATCCGCCCGGCGGCGCGCGAACAAGCCGACGCTGACCACGCCGGGAATCTGGTTGAGCTCGCGCTCCATCGCCACCGGATCGACGATCTTCAGGCCGTGCACGTCCAGCACCCAGTTGCCGTTGTCGGTGACTACGCCTTCGCGCCACACCGGCTGGCCGCCGGTGTGGGCGAGGATTTCGCGCGCGACCAGGCTGCGCGCCATCGGGATCACTTCCACCGGCAACGGAAATTTGCCGAGCACGTCGACCCGCTTGGCCGGATCGACGATGCAGACGAACTTGGCGCTGGCCTCGGCGATGATCTTCTCGCGGGTCAGCGCCGCGCCGCCGCCCTTGATCAGGCATTTGTTGGGATCGCATTCGTCGGCGCCGTCCACGTACAGCGCCAGCGGGCCGCTGTTGTTGAGATCGATCACCTCGATGCCGTGGCCGCGCAAGCGTTCCGTGCTCTGCTCGGAACTGGACACCGCGCCGGCGATGCGGTGCTTGATCCGGCCCAGCGCGTCGATGAAGAAGGCGACGGTGGAACCGGTGCCGACGCCGACGATCATGCCGTCTTCGACGTAATCGATGGCTTTTTCGCCGGCCAGGCGCTTGGCTTCGGACACGGAACTACTCCAGGGACAAAAGGAATTTCCATTGCGCCGCCGACACCGGCAGCACCGACAGCCGGTTGCCGCGCTGGGTCAGCGCGAACGGGCCGAGTTCGTCGGCGTGCGCCTTGATCTCTTCCAGCGGGATCACCCGCTTGAGCTTGCGGTCGAAGCTGACGTCGACCATTTCCCAGCGCGGCTGTTCGCGCGCGCTCTTGGCGTCGAAATAATCGGAATTCTTGTCGAACTGGGTCGGGTCCGGATAAGCGGTATTGGCCACCGTGGCGACGCCGGCGATGCCGGGCACTTCGCAGCTGGAGTGGTAGAACAGCACGCCGTCGCCGACCTGCATTTCTTTCATGTGGTTGCGCGCCTGGTAGTTGCGCACGCCGGTCCACGGTTCGGTCTTCACCTTGGCCAGGTCGTCGATGGAGAACGTGTCCGGCTCGGTCTTCATCAGCCAGTAGCGTTTGCGCGCGCTCATGCGGGCTTCCTCGCGGGAATCAGGGCTTCGGTTTCGGTGCAGACCGCGTCCAGCGGCACGTCCCAGGCTTGCGCGTCCAGCGCGTCGATCCGCTGCGCGTCGAACGCAGCGCCGACCAGCCAAGGCGGCGCCGCGCGTTCGTGGCGGAACGCGAAGCTGCGATCGTACCAGCCGGCGCCCATGCCGAGCCGGCGCCCGCGTTCGTCGAAGCCGACCAACGGCGCCACGACCAACGACAATGCGGCGGCTTCGAGCAAGGAATCCGACGAGAGGTCCGGTTCGGGAATGCCGTAGCGGTTGGACACCAGCGGATCGCCGGGACGCCACGGCGCGAAACGCAGATGCTCGCCGTGCAGCACCGGCAGGCAATAGACGACGTCCTTCGGCAAACGCAGCTGCCAGACGTGCAGCGCGATTTCGCCGTCCATGGCCCAATAGCCGGCGACGTAGCCGGTCTTGGGCGCGAACGGCAGCGCCAACAAGCGTTCGGCGACCTTTTCCGCGGCGGCGATGCGTTCGGCCGCGGGGATGTCGCGCCGGCGCCGGCGCAATTCGCGACGCAGAGCGGCGCGGTCTTCGGGCAGGAGCGGGGTTTCGGCGCCGGTCATGGCGCGGATTCTAAACGCTTTTGATTTCTCCCCCTTTGAAAAAGGGGGACGCAGGGGGATTTGCTTTTGCGGTTGCTTCGAGCCGCAAGATCAAGAGCAAGTCCCCCTTGATCCCCCTTTTCAAAGGGGGAAAAAACAAAAGCCCGCGACGAGCGCGGGCTTTCGTAAAAATGCATCCTCCGCCATGCCGATGCATGCGAAACGACCTTGAACCCGGGGTTCAAGTGGGAACGCTGGGAGGCCTTCGGGCTTTCCGCAACGGGGCGGACTTGCACGCCTGGCGTCGTCGCATTCCCGGTGTCGTTTTTAAGGGACAAGGCGAATGTTTTGCACGCCGTCGAACACGGCAGAGGACGCGAACGAAGTATAGCGCGGAGATCCGGATCGTGTCGCCCGTTCGTCGGGCGAAAACATGCCCGCGTTCAGGCCGGCGCGTCGAGCGCGCCGTCGAGCTTGCGCTGCAATTCGGTCAGCGTGCGGGACAATTCGCGGTCGCGGCTGTCGCTTTCGCTGCGCAATTGTTGCAGTTCGTGCGCCAGATTCAGCGCGGCGAGCACCGCGATGCGATCGACCGCGGCCATCCGATTGCCGCCGCGGATCTCGCGCATCTTGCCGTCGAGCAGCTTGGCCGCGGCGAGCAGGCTGTCGCGTTCGTCCGGTTCCACGCCGACCGTGTATTCGCGGTCGAGGAGGCGGACGTTGACCGGTTCGCTGGCGCTCACGTGTGCTGTTCCAGCGATTTGAGGCGGGTGATCATCGCTTCGACCCGCGACCGCGCCTGTTCATTCTTGGCCAGCAGCGCGGAGCGTTCGCCGCTCAGCTGTTCCTGCTGCGCGCGCAGGCTGCGGTTTTCCTCCGCCAGGCGTTGCGCGTGCGCGACCAACTGTTCCACGCGGGCGGCGAGGGCGCGCAGCTGGGCGATGGCTTCGGCGTGGTCCATGGCGGCACGATAGCACCGCCGGACCGGCGGTCAAGCGGGTTCGAACCGGGCCACGCCGGAGCGCCAATTGCGCAGGAAAGCCAGGCAGCGGTAAGGATCCAGCGGCCGCGCCACCCAGTAGCCCTGGATCTCGTCGCAGTGCTGCTCCATCAGCAGCCGGGCCTGGGCCTGGTGTTCCACACCTTCGGCGACGACGTACAAGCCCAGGGTGCGCGCCATCGCGATGATCGAATGGGTGATGGCCTTGTCGTCCCGGTTCTGGGCGATATCGTCGATGAAGGCCTTGTCGATCTTCAGCGTCGTGATCGGCAACCGTTTCAGGTACGCCAGCGAGGAATAGCCGGTGCCGAAATCGTCGATCGCCAGGCGTACGCCCAAGTCGCGCAGCGCCTGCATGGTCTGCGCCGCCTGCGCGGCCTTGGCCATCACCACGCTTTCGGTGAGTTCCAGTTCCAGGCGCTCGCCCGGCACGCCGGTGTCGGCCAGCACCTTGGCCACGTAACGCGGCAGATCGCCGCGCAGCAACTGCAGCGCCGACACGTTCACCGACATGTTCAGCGTGCCCAGGCCGTGCTGGCGCCAGCGGCGCAGGGTGGTGCAGGCCTCGCGCATCACCCATTCGCCGATCGGCAGGATCATCCCGCTTTCTTCGGCCAGCGGAATGAAGTGGTTCGGCGGGATCAGGCCCAGGTAGGGATGCTCCCAGCGCAGCAGCGCTTCGACGCCGGTGATCGCGCCGGTGCGCAGCGACAGCCGCGGCTGGTAGACCAGGCGCAGCTCGCCGTTTTCCAGCACCTTGCGCAATGCGCCGGACAAGGTCGCGCGCTGGCGCAGCTCCCATTCCATTTGTTCGGTATAGCGCTGATAGGTGCGGCGGCCCGCGGCCTTGGCCTGGTACATGGCCGTGTCGGCGTGCTTGAGCAGGTCGGTCGGCACCTGCGCATGGTCCGGATACAGGCTGATGCCGATCGACGGCGAAATGATGATCTCGCGCCGGTCTTCGATCGCCAGCGGCGCGTCGAAGGCGTGAATGATGCGTTCGGCCAGGCGGTCGCCTTCTTCCGGATCGCGTAGGTGTTCGAGCACGACGGTGAATTCGTCGCCGCTGAGCCGAGCGACGGTGGCGCCGGTCGGCGCGACTTCGCGCAGCCGCGCCGCCGCGGCGCGCAGGATGCGGTCGCCGGTGGCGTGGCCGAGCGAATCGTTCACGTCCTTGAACCGGTCCAGGTCCAGGAACAGCACCGCGATCCGGCTGTCCTCGCGGCGCGCGTTGACGATGGCCTGCGACAGCCGCTCGGACAGCAGACTGCGGTTGGGCAGGTTGGTGAGCGTGTCGTAGTTCGCCAGCAGGCGCAGTTCCTGCTCGGTGCGCTTGGCGCGGGTGATGTCGCTGAGCACGGCCACGTACAGGCTGCGCTGGTCGATGGCGCCGTCGACGCGGATCGATTCCAGCGAGCACAGGAAATCCTCGCCGTTCTTGCGCCGCTGCCACATCTCGCCGACCCAGTGGCCCTCGCGCACCACTTGTTCGCGCATTTCGCGGTAGAACTCGGCGTCGTGCTGCGGGCTGTCGAGCATGCTCGCCGAATGGCCGATCGCTTCGTCCTCGGTGTAGCCGGTGGTCTTGGAGAAGGCCGGATTCACCGCGACGAAGAAGAAATTCTCGTCCAGCACCGACACCGCTTCGTTCATGCTGCGCAGCACTTCGCTAGCGATGCGGCGTTCGCGGTCGGCGTCGCGGCGGTCGCTGATGTCGCGCGCGGTGCCCGCCACGCGGGTGACGCGGCCCAGCGCGTCGCGCGCCACCGCGCGGCCGCGGGCGCGCACCCAGGTCCATTTGCCGTCGCGGTTGCGCGAGCGGTGCTCGGACACGAACATCGGCGCGCGGCCTTCGATGTGCGCCTGCATAGCCTGCCGCACCATCGGCAGGTCGTCCGGATGCACTTCCAGCTCCGGGTTGGCGAAGCGCAAGGTGCGGATCGTGCCCGCGCCGCCCTCGACGGGTTCTTCCACGCTCAGCACGTGCGCCGAGTTGCGGATCAGGTCGTTGTCCCAGAAATGCTCGCCCGAGGCCCACAGCGCGATCTTCAGGCGCTCCTCGCGTTCGCGGATCTGTTCGAAGTAGCTGCGCTCGGCGCGCCAACGCCGGCGCCACAGCCAGGCCAGGACGCCGCCGATCGCGGTCGCCGCGGCCGCGTACAGGCCCAGGATCAACAGCAGCAGCGTTCCGCGGTCGCCGCCGGCCAGGCTGGCGCCGGCCCACGCCGACAAGGGAGCCGCGGCCGCCAAACCGGCCGCGAGCGCAAACTGGAAGCGCGTTCCTGCGTCGCCAAAAATGCGCACGTGGGCCGACCGTCAGAGGAGCATGCGCGGCAGTGTAGGGGCGGTCCGCGGCCCGCAACAAGCCGGCCCGGCCGGCGCGGGCATCCTCCTGCCGCCGGCATTGCTACACTGCGCAGACCCCTTCCGTGCGCACCCCGTGTCCGACGAACTGCCCAGCTGGTCCAGTGTCGATGCCCAAGCGCAGGCGCTGAAGCTTTCCGCGACCCCTTCCGAATTGCACGGCGCCTTGTGCGGCTGGCTGGCCGGCGGCGGCGACGGCCCCGATTGGCTGGCGAAAGTGCTCGCCGACGACCAAGCGCCCAAGCCCGAAGCGGGCAGCGCGCTGGACGCGATGAACACGGTCACCCGCACGCAGTTCGAGGACCGCGATTTCGGCTTCGCCCTGTTGCTGCCGGACGAAGACGCGCCGCTGGCCGAGCGCAGCGAAGCCTTGTTCGAATGGTGCCGCGGCTTCCTCGGCGGCTTCGGCTTGGCGGCGGGCAAGGATCCGCCGCTCACGGACGAAAGCCGCGAAGCGCTGGACGATCTGGCGCGTTTGGCCGCGGCCACGCCCGAGCCGGACGGCGACGAAGAGGACGAGGCGGCCTACGCCGAGATCGAGGAGTTCGTGCGGGTCGCCGCGCTGCTGTTGCACGGCGACTGCGTGATGGGCCCGCGCCATCGCCATCGTTTGAATTGATTTTTTGTGGGAGCGGCTTCAGCCGCGAGCTTTTGTTCGCAGGTCGCGACCATCTGGAACGAAGAGCTCGCGGCTGAAGCCGCTCCCACAAAAAGCTTACGGATTCGCAGCCCATGAGCCTAGCCACCGGCATCCCCCTCACCAGCTACGCCAAGCGCCGCAAGCAGCTGATGCGGATCGCCGGCGACGACGCGATCCTGGTGCTGCCCGCGGCGCCCGAGCGCATCCGCAGCCGCGATACGCATTACCCGTACCGGCAGGATTCCGATTTCTGGTACCTGACCGGCTTCGCCGAACCGGAAGCGGTGCTGGTCCTGGTGCCGGGCCGCAAACACGGCGAAAGCCTGCTGTTCTGCCGCGAACGCGATCCCGAGCGCGAAGCTTGGGACGGCCCGCGCTTCGGCCCGGAAGGCGCGGTCGAAAAACTCGGTCTGGACGACGCTTATCCGATCGACGATCTGGACGAAATCCTGCCTGGCCTGCTCGAAGGCCGCACCCGCGTCTACTACCACTTCGGGCGCGACACCGACTTCGACCTGAAGCTGATCGGCTGGCTCAACCGGGTCCGCGCCCAGGCGCGGCAGGGCGCGCAGTCGCCGCACGAATTCCTGGAACTGGGCCACCTGCTCGACGAGCTGCGCTTGTTCAAGTCCAAGGAAGAGTTGAAGCTGATGCAGCGCGCCGCCGATATCAGCGTCGAAGCGCACCGCGCGGCGATGCGCGCGGCGCGCGCCGGCGTGCGCGAGTACGAGCTGCAGGCCGAGATCGAACGCGTGTTCCGCAGCCACGATGCCGAATCCGCCTACGGCAGCATCGTCGGCGCCGGCGTCAACGCCTGCGTGCTGCACTACCGCGCCAACAACGCGCAGGCGAAGGACGGGGATTTGGTGTTGATCGACGCCGGCGCGGAATACCGCGGTTACGCCGCCGACATCACCCGCACTTTCCCGGTCAACGGCCGCTTCAGCAAGGAACAGCGCGCGCTGCACGACCTGGTCGGCGCCGCGCAGCAAGCCGCGTTGGCGCAGGCGCGGCCGGGCGTGCCTTACGAAGCCGGCCATCTGGCCGCGGTGGAAACGCTGACCGAGGGCCTGCTGACGCTGGGCCTGCTGAAGGGCAAGTTGGAAAAGAATCTGGCCGAAGGCAGCTACAAGCGCTATTACCGGCACAAAACCGGCCATTGGCTGGGCTTGGACGTGCACGACGTCGGCGAATACCGCATCGACGGCGACTCGCGGCTGCTCGAACCGGGCATGGTCTTCACCATCGAGCCGGGCCTGTACGTGCCGCCGGACGACAAATCGGTGCACGCGAAATGGCGCGGGATCGGCATCCGCACCGAAGACGATGTGGTCGTCGCCAAAGACGGGCACCAGGTGCTGACCGGCAAGCTCGAACGCAGTGCGGACGAAATCGAAGCGTTGATGGCCCGCTAGCTTGCTTGTGTAGAGTCGAGCTTGCTCGACTGCTTTTTTCTTCCTGAAGCCTCTCTGCAACGTGGGGAAGAGCGGTCGAGCAGGCTCGACTCTACGGAAGCGAGCGGAGATAGCGCGCGATCCCGTCGTGCCCGCCGTATTCGGCCCACTGCAGCGGCGTGCCGCGGTGGATCTTGTCGCGGATATTGAGCCTCGCGCCGGCGCCCGCCAATACTTCCACGGCGCCGAGCGAACCCGCCGCCACCGCTTGGTGCAAAGCGGTGGCGTGCGGATGGATGACGATGCTGTAGGCGTCGATGTCGACGCCTAGCCCGATCAGCGTGGCCAGCGCTTGCGCATCGCCGTTGACCGCGGCGGCGACCAGCGCGATCTGGCGTTCTTCGTGCGTCGCGGTGCGCGCCAGCCGCGCGGCGTCTTCGCGGCGTCCCAGGCATAGCGCGCCGGCCAAGGTGAGCGTCCCGCCGCGATCGAGCAGATGCGCGGCCGCTTCCAGATTCGCCGCACCCAAAGCGCCGATGCCGTCGCCGGGACGCGCGCCGCCGTCGATCAGCGCGTCCATCAACGCGATCTGCACGCCGCTTTCGCGGGCGACTCGGCCGGTCACGATCAGTCCCAGCGCGTAGTCCAGCTGTTCCTGCAAACCTGCATCCTCTGCGTGGCGCGCGGCTTCGGCGAGCATCGCGGCGATCGCGGCGATATCGCTGGGCAGCCGCTCGTTGCGCACCGGATTGCCGGCTACGAACCACAGCAGATAGGGCCGGTGGAAATAGCCCTCCAAGGCATCGCCGACTCGATCGCGCAACCAGGCGCCCGGCGATTCGAGCCTCGCGTGCGCCAGCGGCGGATGCGCCGCGAGCAGTCGCGACAACGCATGCGTATCGGCCGCATCGATCGCCTCGACGGCTTCGCGGAAGAGATCGTCGGTGCTGCGGTCGCCCGTGCTCATCCCTGTGTTTACGGCAGTTGCTGGCCGAAGGTGACCCAGAACCGGTTGCAATCGCGGACGATGAATTCGCGCATGCCGTAGAACGTGTCGTGCGGCTCTTCAACGATTTCCGCTCGCCCGTCCAGGCGCGAGCGCAGAGCATCGATGTCGTCGGAATAGACATACAAATCGACTTCCCGCCGCGCCGCGTCGCTTGCGCGTCCCGCAGCGCTGAACATCACCCGACCATCGCCGTAGGTCATCGACGCCCAATCCATCTCGCCGCAATCCTCGTTGGCGGCCGCGAGATAAAAGCCGATGCTTTCGTACCAGGCGACAGTGGCGCGCACGTCGGGCACATGGATCATCGGCACGATGTTTCTGGCCATGGCTATCGCCTTGTCGAGGAATTCACCCTTGCCGTTGGAAGCAGAGCACGTAACCGTCTGGATCGTTCACGTACAGCTGTTTCATGCCGTAGCCGGTGACGATGGGCGGCTTCGGCCGCAGACCCTTGGACAGAAGATACGCGTAAGCGGCATCGACGTCGCGGCAGCCGAAAAACAAGCCGGTATCGTCGTGGACCGCGATCCGCGCCGGATCCGGCGCGGCCGGCCGGTGCTCGGCTTCGTAGCGCGTATTGAGCATCAAGTCGACGCCGTCCAGCCGCAACCAAACCCAGTCCGAAGCATCGCCCGCGCCGGAATCCGAAACCCGCTCGAAGCCGAGGATGTCGCGGTAGAACGCCAGCGACGCCGGCATGTCGAACACCTGCAGCAACGGCGTCATGCCATCAATTTTCAAGCTCATAACGGTGCGGACTCCTCGCCCGGCGATTTCGCGCCCGCTTTCCTGCCCGGCGGCGTGAACGCGGGCAAGCTGCGCGGCGGTCCGATCCGCCGAGCTTCCAGCACCTGGTGGTTTTTTGTCCAGGTCTTGCCGTCGTCCAGCGACCGGTCGGCGCTCCAGGCGAACGCGTCGGCCCGGATATCGTGGTAGCGGATCTTCCAGAACGAAGGGCGGGGACCGGACACGCCGAAATGCTGTTCGATCCGCATCTCGCCGCCGTCGCGCCGGGCGGTGCCGAAATCCTGCAGCCCGCCGCCGTCCATGCCGATCAGTTCCCAGCGGTCCAAACCGGGGTTATAGGCGCGGATCGTGGTGGTCACGTAATAGGTCTCGTCTTTCGGGCCGACCACGCGGTATTCGTCCAGGATCTGGCCGCCGGACAGACGCACCGCGCTCCAATAGCCGCGCAGCTTGCCGTAATCGCCGTTGTCGGCGGTGAATTCCCAGTCGCCGAGCAGGTAGTCGAAGTCGCCTTCGTGCTTTTCGATCAGCGCTTGGCGTCGTTCGCCTTGTTTGTCGGCATCGCTTTGGGCGAAGACGGGCAGACAGGCGTTCGCGGCGACGAGGAGAACGGGAAGAACGATCTGGCGCATGGGTGCCTCGCTGCCGGTTCGGTCGGGATCGAGGCTAGGCGCGCGGGTTGCCGGAGACAAGGCCAATGCAGCGGGCGGCGAAAATCCTGCAGCGAGCGGCGGACAACTCCCTCTCCCGCTTGCGGGAGAGGGCTCGAGCGCAGCGAGCGAAAGAGCTCGGTAGCAGCGTCAGACCATAAGATCGACATAGCGCCGGATCGCCGCGGAAACCTGCTCGCGCCTGCGTCGGCTCAGCGGCACGATCGTCCCGTCGCGGAGCAGCACGCCGCCGTCCTCGCCGGGTTGCAAGCCCCGCACTTGCGCCAAATTCACGATCGCGCGGCGATGCACCCGGACGAAACAAGCCGGATCGAGCCGGTCTTGCATCGAAGCGAGCGATTCGCGCACCAAATGGCGTTTGCCGCGCGCATGCACGGCTGCGTAATAGTCTTCGGCCTCGATCCATTCGATTTCCGACGGGTCGAAGATCAAGCCGCCGCCGGTCGCGCCGATCGCCAGCGGACGCGACGTAGGCCGCATGTCTGTCGCCAGCGATTCCAAGTCGAAGCCGTCGGCGAGCAACGCCGACAGCCGTTGCGACAACGCCAGCGCTTCGGCCGAACGCATCCGCTCGCGCACCCGCGTCAGCGCCAGCTCGAAACGCGCCTCGTGCACGGGCTTGACCAGGTAATCGAGCGCATGCGCCTCGAACGCGCGCACCGCGAACGCATCGTGCGCGGTGACGAAGACCACCGCCGGCAGCCGCTCCGGCCGCCACCGGCGCAGCACGGCGAAGCCGTCCAGTTCCGGCATCTGCACGTCCAGGAAAACCAAGTCCGGCCGCAAGGCCTCGAGCAGCCGCACCGCTTCGCGGCCGTTGCGCGCTTCGCCGGCGATCTCCACGTCGCCGTGCGGCTCCAGCAATTGCCGGATGCCGCGTCGCGCCAGCGGCTCGTCGTCGACGATCACGGCGCGGATCGCGTTCACGCCGGCCCTACGCGCAAAGGCAGCGTCAGCACGACTTCGGCGCCGCCGCCCGCTGGGCTGTTCAACGCGAGCGAAGCCTGAGCGCCGTACATCGTGCGCAGGCGTTCCTTCGTGTTCGACAAGCCGACGCCTCCTTCCGCTTGGGCGGGCGAAGAAAAGCCGACGCCGTCGTCGCGCACCGACAGTTCCAGCCGATTGCCGGATGCGCGCGCCGCGATTTCGATCTTGCCGGCGTCGGCGCGCTTGGCCACGCCGTGCTTGATCGCGTTTTCGACCAGCGGCTGCAGCACGAAGCCGGGCACCAGCGCTTCGCGCGCGGCTTCGTCGATCCGCCAGCGCACGTCCAGGCGGTCGGAGAAGCGCACTTGCTCGATCGCCAGGTATTGTTCGATGAAAGCCAGTTCCTCGCTCAGCGGCACTTCGTTGGGCTGATTGGAGCGCAGCAATTGGCGCAGGACGTCGCCGAGCAGTTCCAGCACCCGCGCCGCGTCGCGCTGGTTGCCGTCGCGAACCAGGACCAGCAGCGCGTTGAGGCTGTTGAACAGGAAATGCGGGTTCAGCTGCATCCGCAGCGCGCCCAGGCGCGCCTCGGCCAATTGCGCGGTCAGGCGCGAAGCCTGCAGTTCGCGTTCGCGCGCCTCCAGGAAATAGCGGAACGCGTGCACGCAGCCGAGGACGGTGAAATACATGAACACCGACCACGGCACGCTGGTCAGGATCCAGCTCAAATACGCTTGCGGCAACGGACCTTGCGCGGGATAGCGCTGCAACACCACGCCCAACAGCAAACCCAGCGAAGCCCAGCCCAGGCACAACGCGAACGCGCCGGCCAAATGCACTGGCAGCGCGCGTTTCCAGCGTCCGCGGCCGAGCGGATAGCGTTGGCCCAAAAGATAGGCGATCGGCGTCAATGCGCCGAGGAATAGCCATTCCGCGCCCTGGAAAACCAAGTTCTGCCAACGCACGGGTTCGCCGGCCAGCCGTGCTTGCATCCAGGTTTGCAGGGTGTCCAGGGCGGCGGGCACCACGCAGGCCAAGGCGATCAGCAGCCAGATGCGATGCTGGCTCGGATTCGCGCCGGTTGGGAGGCGTGGCTCGCTCATGCTCCGGGTACCGGACGGCAGTGGCGCCGAGTATAGGTCCGCCGGGTTTTTGTAGGAGCGGCTTTAGCCGCGAGCTTTCTCCCTCAAATCGCTGCAGCTTCACGATCTGAAGCGAAGAGCTCGCGGCTAAAGCCGCTCCTACAAAAGCGGCCGCAGCGGATGGTCATGCGGCTTCCGCGAACGCCGGCCGGGTCAGATTCACCGGATCGCCGTCGGTGACCAGCACCTCGTCTTCGATGCGGATGCCGCCGTAGGGACGGAAGGCTTCGACGCGATCCCAGTTCACTGCGCCGGCTTGCGGGCCTTGCTTAAGCGCGTCCAACAGCAGATCCACGAAATACAGGCCCGGCTCGTTGGTCACCACCATGCCCGGTTCCAGCACCCGGGTCAGGCGCAAGTAGGGATGGCCTTCCGGCTTGGCGATCTTGCCGCCGCGGTCGGATTCGGCGAAACCGGCCACGTCGTGCACTTGCAAGCCGATGCCGTGACCCAGGCCGTGCGGGAAGAAGGCCGAGCTGACGCCGGTCTCCAGCGCCGCTTCCGGCGACAGGTCGACGATGCCGAAATCCTTCAGCACGCAGGCCAGCAGCAGATGCGCATCCAGGTGCACGCGCTTGTAGTCGTTGCCGGCGCGGTAGAGCTGCCCGATCTTCTGCTGGGTCGCGTCGACCGCATCGATCAAGGCTTGGAATTCGCCGTTCGCGTCCGCGGCGTAGGTGCGGGTGATGTCGGCCGCGTAGCCGTGGTGGCTGGCGCCGGCGTCGATCAGGAAACTGCGCGCCGGTTTGGGCGGCAATCGACCCAGTTCGGTGTAATGCAGCACCGCGCCATGCTCGTTGAGCGCGACGATATTGCGGTAGGGCAACTCCACCGCGTCCTGGCCGACCGCCTGGCAATACGCCAGATGGATGCCGAATTCGCTGGCGCCGGCGCGGAACGCGCGCTCGGCGGCGCGATGGCCGCGCACGGCCTTGCGCTGCGCTTGACGCATCGTCGCGATCTCGTACGGCGTCTTGTAGGCGCGGTGGTATTCCAGATAGTCGACTACCGCTTGCGGATTGTTCGGCGCATAGCCGCCGAGCGCGCTCTGCGCTTCGCCCAGGATCGCGCAGCGCGCGGCGTTCTTGGGCAGATGCTGCAGGGCTTCTTCCGGCGTGCGAATGACGGCGATGTCGAAATGCTCGGTCCATACGCCGCTGGGCGCTTCCGGCACCACGTGCCAATAATCGAAAGGCTGGTGGTAGACGACTTTGGGCCGGTCGCCGGGCGTGTACACCAGCCAGCTGTCCGGCACCTGGGTCAGCGGCAGCCAGGCTTTGAATTGCGGATTCACCGCATACGGGTAATCGCGGTCGTCGAACAATTGGTAATGCAGGCTGCCGCTGGGCACGACGAGATGGTCGAAGCCACCGCGCGCCAGCGCTTCTTGCGCGCGCGTTTCGAGGACGGCGAGGTGTGCGGCGTACAGCGTTCGCAGGTCGGACGTGGGCATCGCGGATCTCGGGAAGGCGAACCCCGATTTTGCCGCATCCGCCCTCCGGCTGCAGGTGCCGGAAAGGCCGAGGTTCAGTCGAATTCGCCGCCCGGCGCGTCGACCCACGCATTCAGCGCTTGATGCGCGGCCTTGGGCAGCAGGATGAAGCGCGCGCCTGCCCAGAGCTGGCCGCTGGCGCTGGTCCGGTCCAGCCACAGCACTTGCGCGCCGCATTCGATCTCGGCGTCGCCGCCGCCGGGTTGCGGCAAGCGGAAGCGCCATTGGTACAGCGCATCTTCGTTCAAGGGCGCATTGGCGATCAGCAGCAGGCCCGATTCGGACAAGTTGCCGAGCTGGCCGATGACCGCGTCGGTCATCGCATCCACCACGTCGATGCGGACGATCGCGCGGCGGCGGCGGGCGCGGCGGAATTCGGGACTCGCGGTCGTGTTCATGCCGGTGCGCCCCCTGCAGCTTGTTCGCTTTGGCCGGCAAAGCTGCGCAGCACCGACAGCGTGGCCTGCCAGGCGCGGTCGACCAAACGGCTGCCTTGCACGGTGATCACGCGCAGCTGGTTCTGCGCCATCAGCCGGGCGAGATGGTCGAGAGTCATCTCGGCCGTACGCTGGCCGCGGTTGTTGACGAACAGCGCGTTGTCGGTGACCGGGCTGTACCACGACAGGCGGCGGCGGGTGGCCTCGCCTTGCTGGTTGTGGACGAATTCCATCCAAGTGCCGAACGGCAGCGAGCGCAGATGTTCGTAGCAGGCCTGTTCTTCCTTGGTGCGCGGCCGCAATTCGGTCTTCTTGGCGGCCACTTCCTCGCCCAGGCGCGCATGCGATTTGAGCTTGAGCGTCAGTTCGGTGCGCGAGGTGGCGTCGTCGCTCTCGGTCGGCGCGCGGCTGAGCTGACGCGCCATCGCCGTGGCTTCGCTGGCGTGATAGCCCACTTGCAGCATCGACTGCTCGATCTGGGTGGCCAGATCGGCGTCGAGTGTGGAGTCTTTGGCGCAAGTGACCTCGATGATGCGTTTGGTGGCGTCCAGATGGGTGCGCCACAGTTCCGACGATTCGCCGTTGCGCAGCAGCACCAGGGTCAGCACGTCCGCCCAGGCCTGGCGCAGCAACGTTTGCACGAAGCGCGGCAGCGACTGGTCCTTGAGCATGCCGTCCAGCACTTCGGCGGCGCGCTGCTTGGCCACCGCCAGCTTTTCCTTGCCGCGCGCGGCTTCGACGTGGCGGCGTTCGCTGATCTCGGCGCGGCGCGCCTGCACCTGCAACTGCTGCTGCAGGTCGGCGTTGGCCTGCTCGAAGACGCCGACATCGCCTTGATAATCGCTGACCACGCGCTCGACGGTCTGGGCGAGCTGGTTCTCGAAGTGCGGATCCACGCCGTCCTCGCCCAGCCAGGATGCGCCGGACTCCGCCACGGTGTTCAGGAACATGCGGCCCGGATGCTCGCTGCGCACGAAGAACGCGCGGTCTTGCAGGGCCAGGCGCAGCAGCGGCACCTGCAGGCGGTCGAGCAATTCGCGGGCGAAGGTGTCCGTGCGGACTTCGCGTTCCAGTTCGGTGTACAGCAGGCCGAGCAGGTCGAAGGTATCGCTGTCCTCGCGCGACAGCGTGGCGGCCGAACCGCGTTGTTGGCGGGCCATGGCCAGCACCGCTTGCTGCACGTCGCGCAGCGAGCGTTTCTGCTCCGGCGCCGCGGCGCTGCGCGGATTGCGTTGCAGGGTGCCCAGCATCTCGTCCAGTGCCGGCGCAGCGAGCGCTTCGGCGCCGGGCGCGGCAGTGCCGGCCTGCAGTTTGCCGATCAAGCCGCGGCGCCCGGACAGCAATTGCTGCAGCAGCGCGAACTGCATCGCATCGTCGGCCGCACTCGGCGCGTTCGCTTGGCCGAGCCAACCGGTGTACGGCGCCTGCGCATCTTCGCCCGCCGGCCGCGGCGCGGCCGCTGGCTTGGCGCGGATTTCGGACGCAGCTTCGGTTTCGGCGCGGCCCTGGGCCGCGGGCCGGATCCGTGCGGGCACGAATTCCAAGCCGGGCAGGATGCCGGCCTTGCCGAGCGTGTCGTTCATCAGCTCGACCAGGGTCGGATAGCCCGCCAGCACGTGATGTTCGAAAGCGCGGTAAAGCGACAGGCGCAGCACGTTGTCGTGATGCAGGGACTGCGAGGTTTCCTGGGCGATGCGCAGCAGCGCGCGCGGCCCGACCGGCAAGCGGTCGGTTTCGAACGCGGGCGCCGCGGCCATCACGCCGAAACGCTGGCCGAGCAAGTAGAGCGTGAGCGTGGCGCGCGACTCGTAGCGGACCGAAAGATCGCGCAGCAGGATGTCCTCGTCGCCGGCGTCGTGTTCGACCAACTGCCAATTCTGGCTGATCGGCTTGGCTACGGGCTCTTCGTTCTCCGCGCGCGCGGTGCGCACCCGCGCCAGCGCGTCCTCGAGTCCGTGCAGATAGCGCGGAATGAAGTCGGCGCGGGTCAGGCGCAAGTTGCGCAGCGCGTTGAACTGGTCGTCTTGGGTGGAGGCGTTGCGGGCGTGGTTGGCCTGTTGGAACAATTGCTGCTCGAGCTCGTTCAGCATCTTGCCCAGCCCGCGCACGATTTCCTCGGAAATCACCGCCAACAAGGGTTCGAGCGCGGAACGCACGCGCGGCGGCAGATCGCTGCCGACAAGAGTCGCGAATTGGCTGTCTTTGGAATGCACCATGGCCTGCCCGTTTTCGCCTCCCCTGCGAAAATCGTCCTCGTTAAATAGCATGCCCGGCGCCGCGAGCGCCATACGCCACGGCTAACGCGATAGGGGCCGAAAGGCGGCCAACGGCCGGTAGCGCGGCGCTCAATCGCCGCGAAAGGCTTCCAATTCGCCGGTTCCGCCTTCTTCGTCCAGACGCAAGCGCAGTTCGATCGGGCGGCAGCAGACCGGGCAGTCTTCGACATAGGCGGCATCGCCCGCGCTGGCGTCCACCAGCGCCTCGAAGCGCTCGCCGCAGTAGGGGCAACGCAGGGTGCGGGATTCGAGCATGGACGCATCATCGCGCCGATGCGGGTTCCATGGTGTGAATCTTCGCGTTTTCGCGTTCGCGGCGATTTAGCCCTCTCCCGCATGCGGGAGAGGGGCGATCTCGCGAACGTGGTCAGTCCGGCAGGAACAGTTCCATGACATCGTTCGCGAAGCGCCGGCCCAGCTCGCTCGGCACCACGCGTTCGCCGTCGTTCGACAGCCAGCCACGGTCGGCCGCGGTCGCCAGCTCGGCGGCGATCGCCGCGCGCGGCAATCCGGTCGTGGCTTCGAAGCCCGCGAGCGAAAAACCTTCGTTGAGGCGCAGCGCATTGAGCATGAAATCGAAAGGCCTGCGCTCGGCGGAAATCCTTTCGTCGCCGCCGATCGCGCCGGCGCCGCCGGCCTTGGCCAGGTACTCGGCCGGATGCTTCGCCTTCCAGCGGCGCAGGATCGCCTGCTCCGAACCCAGGGTCAGCTTGCCGTGCGCGCCGGCGCCGATGCCCAGGTAATCGCCGAAACGCCAGTAATTGAGGTTGTGCGCGCATTGCCGTTCGGGCCGCGCGTAGGCGGAGATTTCGTATTGCGCGTAGCCGGCTTCGGCCAGCATGGCTTGGCAGCGCTCCTGCATGTCCCAGGCTTCGTCGTGTTCCGGAATGCCGGCCGGCGGCCGCGCCGCGAACAGCGTGTTCGGTTCCAACGTCAGCTGGTAGTGGCTGATGTGCGTCGGCTGCAGCGCCAATGCCCGCTCGACGTCGTATTCGGCCATCGCCAGCGTTTGTTCGGGTAGCGCGTACATCAGGTCGAGATTGAAATTGTCGAAGCCGGCGTCTTGCGCCAATTTCACCGCGTAGTCGGCCTCGCGGCTGTCGTGGATGCGGCCGAGCCGGCGCAGGCAGCCGTCGTCGAAACTCTGCACGCCGAAACTGAGCCGGTTGACGCCGGCGGCGAGGTAATGCTCGAAGCGGCCGTGCTCGGCCGTGCCGGGATTGGTTTCCAGGGTGATTTCCAGGCCCGGCGCGAAACGCAGCCGCGCCGAAGCCGCTTGCAGGAAGCGGTCGACCGCTTCGGCCGGGAACAAGCTGGGCGTGCCGCCGCCGAAGAACACCGTCTGCACGGTGCGGCCCCATACCAGCGGCAAATCGTGGTCGAGATCGGCGATCAGCGCGTCGACATAAGCCTCGAACGGCAGCGGCCCGCGGCCTTCGTGCGAATTGAAATCGCAGTACGGGCATTTGCGCACGCACCAAGGCAGGTGCACGTACAGCGACAGCGGCGGCGGGATGAGCATCGCGGTGATTGTAATTCTTCGCCCCTGGCCGAGCCGGGCTTGCTCCCACAAAAATCTAGAGCAGCTCGGACAGGCGGCGCTTGAGGGCGACCAGCGCAAGGCCGCGGTGGCTGACGCGGTTCTTCTGCTCGGGCGCCATTTCGGCGGCGGACAATCCCGAAGCGGGATCGAAGAACACCGGATCGTAGCCATGGCCGCCGTTTCCGCGGCGCGCGCGCAGGATGCTCCCGCGCCAGCTGCCTTCGACGACAATCGGTTCGGGATCGTCGGCATGGCGCAGCAGCGCCAGCACGCAGTGGAAGCGCGCGCCGCGGCGGTCGTCCGGCACCGCTTCCAGCTCGCGCAAAAGCTTGTCGATATTCGCCTCGGCGTCGCCGTGCGCGCCGCTGTAGCGCGCCGAATACAGCCCGGGCGCGCCGTTCAGCGCGTCGACGCAGATGCCCGAATCGTCGCCGAGCGCCGGCAGGCCGGTTTCGCGCGCGGCGTGGCGGGCTTTGATCAGCGCGTTTTCGATGAAGGTCGTGCCGGTCTCGTCCGCGTCGGCCACGCCGAACTCGGATTGCGCGTGCAGATCGATGCCGTGGCCGCCCAGCAATTCGCGCAGCTCGCCCAATTTGCCCCGGTTGCTGCTGGCCAACACCAATTTCATCGTTTCGGCTCGATCATGTCCCAGCGATTGCCGTACAGATCTTCGAACACGATCACGGTGCCGTAGATTTCCTCGCGCGGGGCTTCGACGAAGTTCACGCCTTGCGCCGACATCGCGGCGTGGTCGCGGCGGAAATCGTCGGTGTGCAGGAAGAAGCCGACGCGGCCGCCCATCTGGTCGCCGACCTGCGCGCTTTGGCGGTCGTTGGCCGCTTTGGCCAGCAGCAGCGAGGTTTCCGCCGCGCCTCGCGGCGCCACCCGCACCCAGCGCTTGCCGCCGTCGAGCGGGGTGTCTTCCAGCAACACGAAGCCGAGCTTCTGCGTGTAGTAGGCGATCGCTTCGTCGTAGTCGCGGACGAGCAGCGAAATCGCGGCGATGTGTCTTTCCATTCGTACCTCGTAGGCTGGGTCGGCTTCACCGACCCAGCATCGCGTTCGTGGCGGCGCGGCGCTGGGTTGATGGAGCCAACCCAGCCTACGCTTATCGCGCCAGCGCCTCGCGTTGCGCGGCGAGCAATTCGCCGATGCCTTGTTCGGCCAAGGCGAGCAGCGCATCCAACTCGTCGCGCCGGAAAGCATGGCCTTCGGCCGTGCCCTGCAGTTCGATGAAGCCGCCGCCGTCGTTCATCACCACGTTCATGTCGGTGTCGCAGTCGCTGTCCTCGGCGTAATCCAAGTCCAGCACCGGCGCGCCGCGATAGACGCCGACCGACACCGCCGCGACCGCGCCGAAGATGGGGTCGCGCGCGATTTCGCGCCGCTCCTGCAGCCAGCGCACCGCATCGACCAGGGCCACGTAGGCGCCGGTGATCGCCGCGGTGCGGGTGCCGCCGTCGGCCTGCAGCACGTCGCAGTCCAAGGTGATGGTGCGCTCGCCCAGCGCGCCGCGATCGATGCAGGCGCGCAGCGCGCGGCCGATCAGGCGCTGGATTTCCAAAGTGCGGCCGCCTTGCTTGCCGCGCGCGGCTTCGCGGTCGCCGCGGGTATGGGTGGCGCGCGGCAGCATGCCGTATTCGGCGGTGACCCAACCTTCGCCCTTGCCGCGCAGGAAAGGCGGCACCCGGCTCTCGACGCTGGCCGTGCACAGCACCCGGGTGTCGCCGAACGCCACCAGGACCGAACCTTCGGCGTGGCGGGTGTAGCCGCGCTCGATGCGGACTGCGCGCATCTGTCCGGGCGCGCGGCCGCTGGGGCGGGAGAGGGTGGACATCGGGGATTCCGCGATTTACGGCGCAATAGGATACGCCAACGCCGCGCCCGCCGAAGCCGGGCCTCAAGGCGCGCGATCGGGCCGAGGTGGATTACCATCGGCACCTTCGTCCCTACCGGCCCCTTGCATGATCCGCAGCATGACCGCCTTCGCCGCCGGCGAGCGCAACACCGAAGCCGGCGTGATCGGCTGCGAATTGCGCGCGGTCAACCACCGCTTCCTAGAAGTCGGCACGCGCCTGCCGGAGGAGCTGCGGATCTTGGAACCGATGCTGCGCGAGCGGATCGCAGCCCGGGTATCGCGCGGCAAGCTCGACCTGACCCTGCGCCTGCGGCCGTCCGACGCCAGCGAGAATTTGCAGTTGAACCAGGCGCTGGTGGCGCAGCTGAGCGCGATCGCGCAGGACCTGGACGGCCGCTTCCCGCAGCTGCGCACCGATTTCGGCCAACTGCTGCAACTACCCGGCGTGCTGCAATCGCGCAGCACCGACGCCGACGCGCTGCAGGCGCAAGTGCTCGCGCTGCTCGACGTTGTGCTCGACGATTTCGTCGCCGCACGCGAGCGCGAAGGCGCCAAACTGGCGGCGGGCATCGGCGAACGCGTGGACGCGATCGCCGCGCGCGCGGCCGAAGTGCGCACGCTGATCCCGCTGATCCGGATCGGCCAGCGCCAGAAATTGGAAGCCCGGCTCGCCGACCTGTCGCAGCCGGCCGATCCCGGCCGTTTGGAGCAGGAACTGGTGCTGTGGCTGCAGAAGCTGGACGTGGACGAGGAATTGGATCGCCTCGACAGCCACGTCGTCGAGATCAAGCGGGTGTTGGCGCAGAAGGAGCCGGTCGGCCGGCGCTTGGATTTCCTGCTGCAAGAGTTCAATCGCGAAGCCAACACGCTCGGCTCCAAGTCGGTTGACACCCGCACTTCGCAGGCGGCGGTCGAGTTGAAAGTGCTGATCGACCAGATCCGCGAACAAGTGCAGAACATCGAGTAAACATGCGCGGAACCCTCTTCATCGTCGCCGCGCCGTCGGGCGCCGGAAAATCCAGCATCGTCAACGCCTGCCTGGCGCGCGACAGCAACATCGCGCTGTCGATCTCGTTCACTTCGCGCGCGCCGCGTCCAGGCGAGCGCCACGCCGAGCACTACCACTTCATTTCCGAAGCGCAGTTCCAGGCCATGATCGACGCGGGCGACTTCTTCGAATACGCCCGCGTCCACGGCGACTGGAAAGGCACCGCGCGGCAGTCGGTGGAGCCGCTGCTGATGCAGGGCAAGGACGTGCTGCTGGAGATCGATTGGCAGGGCGCGCGCCAGGTGCGCAAGCAGGTGCCCGACGCGGTGAGCGTGTTCATCCTGCCGCCCTCGCGCGCCGCGCTGGAAGAACGCATGCGCAAGCGCGGCCAGGACAGCGAGGCCACCATCGCCCAGCGCTTCGCCGCCGCGCGCGAGGAGATGTCGCACTACGGCGAGTTCGACTACGTGATCGTCAACGAGGATTTCGACGCCGCCGTCGACGACATGTGCGCGATCTTCCGCGGCAGCCGCTTGCGCAAGGACATCCAGGTCGCCCGGCACGCCAAGCTGATCACCGCCTTGTTGTCCGACGAAGCGTAGGGCGGGCTTTAGCCCCGCCAGCGCCCTATTTCGGACGCGTCGAAAAACGATCGAAGCCGGTCATGCCAGGGTTGTTCTTTTCGTTCCGGTCATGGGTCGTCGCGGCTGCCAGATGGCGATGGTGGGCTAAAGCCCACCCTACGGCCCTCGATTTATTCGTAACTAGCTGATTTTATTGAAGGCCGCTTGCGTTCTTCCGGCCAACCGCCATAAAATCCGCACCCCTCCTTATAGATATGAGCGGCCCCGGCGGCCGCCGGGAAGCCTATGGCCCGCATCACCGTTGAAGATTGCCTGGAAGTGGTCGATAACCGCTTCGAACTGGTCATGATGGCCGCCAAGCGCGCGCGCCAGCTGGCCAACGGCGTCGAGTCCAAGCTCGACAACACCGAACACGCCGACAAGCCGACCGTGCTGGCGCTGCGCGAAATCGCCGCGCGCCAGATCGACCAGGACTACATCGACCAGGTCGAGAAGGCCGAGAAGGAACGCGCCGAACGCGAAGCCCTGGAATGGGCCGCCGCCGAAGTGGTCGCCGACGACGATCTGTCCAAGGGCGACGATCTGTAAAGCCTGGGAATCGGGAATAGGGAATCGCCAAAGCCCTACCCGGATAGCCCGCTCTTGCGAAAAGCCCCGCTTCTGCGGGGCTTTTTTCGTTGGTTTTGCCCCATTTTCCACTCCCAATTCCCCATTCCCGGCTTTCCGCGTACGCTCAACCCATGACCCCCGGAGAGCCCGCCCACGCCGTTTCCCTGCCCGCCGCGCCCGCGTTGCAGGACGTGCCGGATTACGTGCAGGCGCTGGACGGCGCGGCTTCCTACCTGCCCGACGACCAGCGCGCGCTGATCCGCCGCGCTTGGGCGGTGGGCGCCGCCGCGCATGCGGGCCAGACCCGCAAATCCGGCGAGCCGTACATCACCCATCCGGTGGCCGCGGCCACGATCCTGGCCGAGCAGCGGCTGGACATGGAGACGCTGATCGCGGCGATCCTGCACGACACCATCGAAGACACGCCGCTGTCGCGCGAGGCGATCGCCGGCGAGTTCGGCGAGACCGTGGCCGAACTGGTGGAAGGCGTCACCAAGCTGGACAAGCTGCAGTTCCGCGACCGCCAGGAAGCCGCCGCGGAAAGCTTCCGCAAGATGCTGCTGGCGATGTCGCGCGACCTGCGCGTGATCCTGATCAAGCTCGCCGACCGCCTGCACAACATGCGCACGCTCGGTGCGCAGTCGGGCGAGGCGCGCGAGCGCATCGCGCGCGAGACGCTGGAGATCTACGCGCCGATCGCGCAACGGCTGGGCATGAACCTGCTCAAGTCGGAATTGCAAGACCTGGGTTTCCGCGCGCTGCACCCGTGGCGCCATGCGGTGATCGAGAAGCGCATCCGCACCCAGCCGGTGGTGCGGCGCGAGGCCTTGGCGAAAATACAGTCGCAGCTGGCGCAGCGCTTGGCGATGGAAGGCTTGGCGCACCGCTTGGTCGGCCGGGTCAAGACGCCGTGGAGCATCTACACCAAGATGCGCGCCGAGCAGAAGAGCTTCGACCAGATGATGGACGTGTTCGGTTTCCGCGTCGTCGTCGCCACGGTGCCGGACTGCTACCACGCGCTGGGCGTGGTGCATTCTGTGTTCAAGCCGCTGGACGGGCGCTTCCGCGATTTCATCGCCATCCCCAAGGCCAACGGCTACCAGTCGCTGCACACGGTGCTGTTCGGCCCTTACGGTTCGCCGATCGAAGTGCAGATCCGCACCGAAGAAATGGACCTGATCGCCGAACGCGGCATCGCCGCGCATTGGTCGTACAAGCATGGCGGCGCCGGCAACAGCGCGCAGAGCCGCGCCAGCAATTGGATCGCGGGCCTGCTGGAGTCGCAGCGCAGCACCGGTTCGTCGCTGGAATTCCTGGAGAACGTGAAGGTCGACCTGTTCCCGGACGAGGTCTACCTGTTCACGCCCAAGGGCGACATCCTGTCGCTGCCGCGCAACTCGACCGCGCTGGATTTCGCCTATGCGGTGCACACCGACGTGGGCAACCACGCGGTGGCGGCGCGCGTGGACAAGAAGCTGGTGCCGTTGCGCACCAAGCTGGTCAGCGGGCAGCGGGTGGAGATCATCACCGCGAAATCGGCGGCGCCGAATCCGCAATGGCTGGAGTTCGTCGTTTCCGGCAAGGCGCGCACCGCGATCCGGCATCAGCTGAAGCATCTGGAACACGAGGACGCGGTGCAGCTCGGCCATCGCATGCTCGACCGCGCGCTGGAAGACCTGAAGACGTCGCTGGAACGATTGCCTTCGGCGCAGCTGGAAGCGTATCTGGCCGAATTCAAATATCCGCGGTTGGAAGCGCTGCTCGCCGACATCGCGCTCGGCAACCGCATGCCGGTGCAAGTGGCGCAGGCGCTGGCGCGGCAAGCGCCGGGCACCGGCGATCTGCTCGACACGGCGCGGGCGACGCTGCCGCAGGACAAGATCCTGATCACCGGCCAGGAACGCGGCGTGATCAGCTTCGCCAACTGCTGCCTGCCGGTGCCGGGCGACGAGATCATGGGCTTCCACACCACCGGCAAGGGCATCGTCGTGCATCGCATGGATTGCCCGAACGTGGTCGATTACCGCAAATCGCCCGAGCGCTGGGTGCCGATCGGCTGGGACCGCGAAGTGTCCGGCGATTTCCAGGCCGCGTTGCGCATCGAAGTGGAAAACCGGCCGGGCGTGCTGGCGCAGGTGGCGGCGGCGATCGCGCAAGCGGAGTCCAACATCGACCGCGTCGAATACCTGGAACGCGACACCAGCGTGGCCGGCATCCGCTTCTCGATCGAAGTGCACGACCGCAAGCATCTGGCCGAAGTGATCCGGCGCGTGCGGCGATTGAACGTCGTGCACGGCGTGCAGCGCCTGTAGCCCGGGTAAGCGAAGCGCACCCGGGACCAAGTCGCGGCTGTTTCCCCGGGTGCGCTTCGCTTACCCGGGCTACAATTCCGTATCCCTGGGTCCCGGCTTTCGCCGGGATGACGACATCGGAGACACCATGCCCCGCGACCCCATCAGCACCAACAAAGCTCCGGCCGCCATCGGTCCGTATTCGCAGGCCGTGCGCGCAGGCGACACCGTCTATTTGTCCGGCCAAGTCGCGCTCGACCCGATCAGCGGCCTGCTGATCGAAGGCGACGTGCAGGCCCAGGCGCGACGCGCGTTCGACAACCTGCGCGCGGTTTGCGAAGCGGCGGGCGGTTCGATGGACGACGTCGTTCGCGTCGGTTTGTACCTGACCGATCTGGATCAGTTCGCCGCGGTCAACGCGGTGATGGCCGAATACTTCCAGGCGCCGTATCCGGCGCGCTCCACCATCGAAGTCTCGGCGCTGCCGCGCGGCGCGCAGTTCGAGGTCGATGCGGTTATGGTGCTGGATTAAAAGCGTTAGACACGGATAGAAGCGGCATTGGCTGTTGATCCGCGTTCATCGGATCTTATCCGTGTCGAAATGCTTTAGCTCCGCGCGCGTCGCTCGGCGCCACTCCCGTCCAACGCTTGAACGCGCGCCGGAATTCGCGCGCGTCCTTGAATCCGAGTTCGGCGCCGATCTGCGCGATCGGCATCCGGCCTTCGTGCAGAAGATCCTGCGCGCGTTCGCTGCGCGCATCGTCGTGGATCGCTTTGTAATGCGTGCCGGCGTCGGCCAGCTGCCGGCGCAGGGTGCGCTCGGTCAGGTGCAGTTCGGCGGCGATTTCCGCCAAGCGCGGGTTCTCGCGCAAGCGTTCGCGCACCAGCCGGCGCACGCCGGCGACGAGCTCGCTGGGCTTGCGCTCGCGCGGCAACTGCGCTTGGCATAGCGCCAGCGCTTGTTGAGCGCTGACCGGGTTGTAGGTCGGCAGTTTGTATTCCGCCCAGGCCGCGTCGACCAGCACGCGGTTGCGCGGCATGCCGAACCGCACCGGACAGCCGAACACTTCGTCGTAACGCGCGGCATAAGCCGGCGCGGGGTAGGTCAATTCCAAGCGCAACGGCCTGAAGCTTTCGCCGATCAGGCCGCGGCAAAGCATCAGCGTGCTCGCGAACAGTTCTTCGCACAGGAACGGCAGCAAGTGATCGTCGGGCGCGCGCTGGTGCGCGGCCATCGCGATCGCGCCGGGATCGGAGGTGTCGAATTCCAGGTCCATCAGGCTGCCCGACAGGCCGGCGTACTGCAGGCCGATGCCGATCGCGTCGCCGAACGTGCGCGCGGTCATCATCGCCAGGCCCAGCAGGCCGAAATTGCCGATGTTCTGATGGCAGCCCAGCTGCAGGCCCAAATCGGGTTGCGGCATCGCCTGCAACGCGGCTTCGACGATGCGGCTGGCCTGACGATAGGAAACGCGCACGGTCGGGTCGTCGATCTGGGCCCGGGTCAGCGGCAGGCCCGCCAGCCACGGCTCGCAGGAAATGCCCGCCTCGTCCGCCAGCTGACACAGCCCAGCGAGGATGTTGGTGGCGGTGTCGGCGGTGGTCAGCCGCGGATCGAGCGAGGCTTTGGCGCCCATCGAACGTAATTTGTCCGTTTTTCCCCCCGTGAGTATGCCGCCCCGGCCCTCTCCATGCGAGTGCGTACGGCGGGAGACTTCATGTTTGTGACATGGCGCCGCAGACAGGCGGAACGGGGAGGCGGAAATGGTGCGGATCGGAACGTTGACAGGCATCGCGATGGCGATGCTGCTGGCCGGCTGCGGGCGCGAGCAAGCGCCGGCGCCCGTCGCGGATACGGCTTTCCAGAAACAACTGCAGGAACGCTTGCTCGACGCCAAGCCGGGCGACGTCATCGACATCCCCGCCGGCCGCCACGCCTTCGACCGCAGCCTGAGCCTGCGCGTGGACAACGTCACCATCCGCGGCGCCGGCATGGACAAGACCATCCTCAGCTTCAAGGGCCAGAAGAGCGGCGCGGAAGGCCTGATCGTCAACGCCAGCGGCTTCACCCTGGAGAACCTGGCGATCGAAGACAGCAAGGGCGACGGCCTGAAGGTCAACGAAGGCGAGAACATCGCCATCCGCAAGGTGCGCGTGGAATGGACCAACGGCCCCGACACGGACAACGGCGCCTACGGTTTGTATCCGGTGCAGACCAAGAACGTGCTGATCGAGGATTCGGTGGTGATCGGCGCGTCCGACGCGGGCATCTATGTGGGCCAGTCGCAGAACATCGTCGTACGCCGCAACCGCGCCGAGCGCAACGTGGCCGGGATCGAGATCGAGAACTGCATCGGCGCCGACGTGCACGACAACATCGCCACCGAGAACACCGGCGGCATCCTGGTGTTCAACATGCCCGATTTGCCGCAGCCGGGCCACACGACCCGCGTGTTCAAGAACAAGATCGTCAAGAACAACACCGCCAATTTCGGCCGCAAAGGCACCGCGGTGGCCAGCGTGCCGGCCGGCTCGGGCGTGGTGATCATGTCCAACGACCAAGTCGAGGTGTTCGACAACGACATCGCCGACAACAAGACCGCGAACGTGGTCATCGCTAGCCACTACTCGGCCGGCTACGAAGGCAAGTACAAGCCGTCGGCGGCGTTCGATCCGTACCCCGAACAGATCTACGTATACGGCAACCGTTTTTCCGGCGGCGGCGACTCGCCCGATGGTTTGGACCTGAAGGCGCTGAAGATCGCGCTGTTCGGCCTCAACGGCCGCCTGCCCGACGTGCTGTGGGACGGCTACGCCAATCCCAAACACGCCGGCGGACCGCAGATCTGCATCGAAGGCGCCTCCGGCGTGCTCAACGCGGACGGGCCGAACAAGAACAAGAATCCGAAGTCGGATGCGGCACCGTTCAAGTGCGAGCTGCCGAAGTTGCCGGCGGTGGAATTGAAGGTCTGAGCATCCCGATGCCGCTTCTTGTTTTTAGCCGTCATTCCCCCGAAGGCGGGAATCCAGCGACTTTCGTGCCGATCGCAGCGATCTGGCTTGCCCTCACCCAACCCTCTCCCGCAAGCGGGAGAGGGTTCGAGGCAAGTCGCTGGATTGCCGCCATCGTGGGAACGGCGGTGCGGGTATCCGCCGTGGCGCTCGTTTTCTTGCTGGCCGCTTGCTCGCGCCAACCGGCGCCCGTGCAATTCCACGCCGACGGCTACCCGCCCAAGCTCAGCGACTGGCGCGTCGTCTACCGCGACGGCGACAAGCTCGCCTTGAACCAGGGCGTGGTGCCTTTCGATCTCAACACGCCGTTGTTCAGCGATTACGCGCACAAATTGCGCACCGTGTGGATGCCGAAGGGACAGGCGGCGAAATACGAGCCGAAAGAGAGCTTCGATTTCCCGGTCGGCACCATCCTCAGCAAGACCTTCTTCTATCCGAAGGCGAAAGGCGGGGCGGATGCCGTCGCGCGCACCTACGACGAGTCGCGCGACCGCAGCGGCGAGGGCTTGGATCTGCGCAACGTGCGCATGATCGAAACCCGCTTGCTGGTGCATCGCGCGCAGGGTTGGGTGGCGTTGGCTTACGTGTGGAACGCGGAGCAGACCGAAGCCGAACTGGCGCGCACCGGCGATAGCGTAGCGCTGTCGCTAGTCGCCGACGACGGCGGCCGCGAGGATTTCACCTATCAAGTGCCGGACCAAAACCAATGCGCCGGCTGCCACGCCAGCAACAACACCACGCGGTTGATCCGGCCGTTGGGGCCGAAAGCGCGCCATCTGAACCGCGACTACGCCTACGCCTCCGGCAGCGAGAACCAGCTCGCGCATTGGACCATGCTCGGCTATCTGCAAGGCGCGCCCGCATCCGGCGCGCCGCGCAACGCGAATTGGCGCGACGCGGCGCGGGCCAGCCTGGACGACCGCGCCCGCGCCTATCTGGACGTCAACTGCGGCCATTGCCACAACGCGCGCGGCCCGGCGGATACTTCCGGTCTGTTGCTCGACATCGGCGACCACGAACCGCGCCATCTGGGCCTGTGCAAGCCGCCGATCGCGGCCGGCCGCGGCACGGGCGGCCATCGTTTCGGTATCGTGCCGGGCAAGCCCGACGAATCGATCCTCGCTTTCCGCATCGACAGCGACGATCCGGGCGTGATGATGCCGGAGCTGGGGCGCGATGTGGTGCATAAAGAGGGCGTGGCGCTGATCCGCGCCTGGATCGCGGGGATGCAGGGGGACTGCGATCCGATTTGAATGCGTTCGCGCGGCAAAAAAAAGCGGCACGATCCAAAACATTCGCAACCTGGAGGGGAGAAGCGATGACGTCGAAACCGAAGATCCTGGCGGTGAGTTTGCGCCGCGCGTTGGCCGGCGCCTGCCTGCTGCCCCTGGCTGCGGCCGCATGGGCTCAGCAACAGCCGTCCGCAACGCAAACGCAGCAGAACGAAGCGGTCACGCTCGACCGCATCGTCGTCACCGCGCAAAGCCGCGAGCAAGAACTGCAGGACGTGCCGATCGCGTTGCAAGTGGTCACCGACCAATTGCTCGGCGACGTCGCCGCCGAAGACTTGGGCGATATCGACAGCTTCGTGCCCGGCTTGGTGGTGGACAGCAACCAGCCGACCCAGCCCAGCTTCACGCTGCGCGGCATCAGCACCGACGATTTCGGCATCGGCACCGATCCCGCCGTCGGCGTCTACGTCGACGGCGTCTACGCCGGCCGCGGCGGCGGCGTGCTGCTGCCGTTCACCGACGTCGAACGCATCGAAGTGCTGAAGGGGCCGCAGGGCACGCTGTTCGGGCGCAATACGGCCGCGGGCGCCATCTCGATCATCACCCGCAAGCCGGGCGACGAACTCGAAGGCCGCGCCAAAGTGCGTCTGGGCAAATACGGCAAGGCCTATGTCGAAGGCATGTTGAACGTGCCCGCCGGCGAGGATTCCGCATTCCGCTTCAACGCGTTGGCCAACCACGGCAACGGCTGGGTGCGCGATGCGATTACCGGTCAAGACCTCAAGCCGGAAGACAACTGGGCCACCCGCGCCGCGTTCCGTACTCGCTTCAGCGACGCGACCAGCTTGTTCGTCAGCTGGGATCACGAGAAGCTCGACCAGCGCGCGCAGGTGACCACCGGCATCGTCGCGTTGCCGCCGTATCCGCTGACGCCGTCGCTGCCGGTGGACGAAGCGGCGTACCTGGATCCGCGCAAGATCCCGACCGCCAACGACGCCGAGGACAGCCGCGAATACCGGCGCTTCGACGGCGTGACGCTGATCGTCGATCACGCCTTCGATTGGGGCAGCCTCACTTCGACCACGTCCTGGCGCGACTACGATTCGGAAAACCGCGCGGTGGACGAAGACGGTACCGCGCGCCGCGACCTGTACGTCGATTCGACCAACACCGAAAGCAACCACAGCCTTTACCAGGAGTTCAAATTCGCCGGCAGCACCGACAAGCTCGATTGGGTGGCCGGGGCGAGCTTCTTCCAGGAAAAGGCGAAACAGACCAGCGAAGTGAACACGTTCACGGACGCGGTGGACACGATCCTGAAGAATCTCGGCGCCGCGCCCGACGGCTTGTTCGGCCCGGTTTCGGACCAGTTGGCGATGCTGGGCGTTCCGATCAGCCTGCGCGGCCATCGCTGGAACGAGGCTTTCCGCAACAACCTCGACACCAAGGCCTACGCGGTCTACGGGGACGTGATCTGGCACGTCACGGACAAGTTCAACCTCACCGTCGGCGGCCGATTCACCCGCGACGAGAAGAAATTCACCTGGTTCAACAGCCTGCGCAACGCGCCGACCTTGGATTTGGCGCTGGATCAATTGGCGGCGCTCGGCTTCTTCGGTTTTCCGGGCGTGCCGCCGCGCGAACAATTCGTGTTCGACGTCGCGTTCATCGATCCGCCGGCCATGCTCAACAAGGGCAAGACGAACCGGACTTCGAAATCCTGGAGCGACTTCAGCCCGCGCCTGGTCGCCGACTATCACTTCGACGACAACACGATGGGCTTCGCCTCGTTGGCCAAGGGCTACAAGGCCGGCGGCTTCAACGCGCTGCAGATCGGCAGCGAGTTCGAGAACGAGGAAGTCTGGAACTTCGAGACCGGCATCAAGAAGGCGTTGCCGGACTACAACCTGTCGTTCAACGCATCGGCGTTCTACTACGTCTACGACAACCGCCAGGCCGTGGTGCTGGACATGACCACCGATATTCCGCGTTTCGTGGTGGACACGTCCGACTTGGAAGCCTGGGGCGTCGACTTCGACGCGCGCTGGCAGGCGACGAAGGGGCTGGGCCTGGATTTCAACGCCGAATACATCGACGCGACCTACAAGGAATACACCAACGCGCAAGGCGTCGACCTCGACGGCCAGCCGACCGGCACGCCGCATTGGTCCTTCGCCGCGGGCCTGGACTATGTGTGGGATCTGGGCGAACACGGCGATCTGCGTTTCGTCGTGCGCCACGCCTACCGCGGCAAGACCCGCTGCAACGCCGAATCGCAGTCGCAGAACGCTTGCGGCATCAGCCCGGCACTGGATCTGGGCGAAGCGCAGAACGTCACCGACGCGCGCATCGCCTGGAATTCGGCGCAAGGACATTGGTCCTGGGCGATCTACGGCAACAACCTGGGCGACAACCAGTACATCAACTCGCTGGGCACCTACGGCAAGACCGTGCTCGGCACCGTCGGCGCGCGCGTCACCGAACCGCGCACTTACGGCGTGGAGGTCGGCTTCAAGTTCTGATCGGGCTGTCCCGCAGTGCATGGGGAGCCCCGGCGCCGAAAGGCGCCGGGGTTTTTGTTTGCGCGCGATCCCGGCATGCTTGGCGCATGCCCGTCACCCGTTCCGAAGCCGGCGCCGACCCCGCGCACTTGCCTTTGAGCCGACTGCCCGGCGTCGGCGAACGCATGGCCGAGAAGCTGGCCGCGCGCGGGATGCTGACGCTGCAGGACCTTTGGCTGCATTTGCCGCGCCGTTACGAGGACCGCACTTCGATCGTGCCGATCCGTGCGCTGCAACCCGGCCTCGCCGCGCAGGTGGAGGGCCGCGTCGAAGCGGTCGAGCGCGGCTTCCGTTATCGGCCGATGCTGCGGGTGGCGGTCGGCGACGATTCGCAGGCCACGCTGGTGCTGCGTTTCTTCCATTTCCGCGCCGCGCAGGCCGCGCAATTCAAGCCGGGCGCGCGGATCCGCTGCTACGGCACGCCGCGCGCGGGGCAGCACGGTTTGGAGATCGTGCATCCGAGCTACCGGTTGCTGGACGAGGAGGATGCCGGCCAGCTCGGCGAGCTACTGGACCCGGTCTATCCCGCCTTGGAAGGCATCGCACCCGGAACCGTGCGCCGATTGATTGGTTTGGCGCTGGATCGGCTGCCCGACGACGAAACCCTGGAATTGCTGCCGCTGGAATTGCGCGTCGGCCTGAACTTGCCTTCGCTGAAGCAGGCGCTGCTGACCGCGCACCGTCCGCCGCGCGATGCCGACTTAGCCGCGTTGTCGGCCGGCACGCATCCGGCGCAGCGGCGCTTGGCGCTGGAAGAATTGCTGGCCCACCATTTGAGCTTGCGCCGGCAGCGCATCGCCTTGCAGCGGCAGCGCGCCGCGCGCTTGGCTGACGGCGGGGCGCTCGCGGACCGCTTGCGCGCGAATCTGCCGTTCGCGCTGACCGGCGCGCAGGAACGCGTGTTCGGCCAGATTCGCGCCGATCTCGCCAAGCCGGCGCCGATGCTGCGTTTGGTGCAGGGCGACGTGGGCAGCGGCAAAACGGTGGTCGCGGCGATGGCGGCGCTGCTGGCGATCGAAGCCGGCAAGCAGGCCGCGCTGATGGCGCCGACCGAACTGCTGGCCGAACAGCATCTGGCCAATTTGCGCGGCTGGCTGGAACCGCTGGGCGTGCGCGTCGCCTGGCTCGCGGGCAAGGTGACCGGCAAAGCGCGTGCCGGCGTGATGCGGGCCGTGGCCAGCGGCGAAGCGCAGATCGTGGTCGGCACGCACGCTTTGATGCAGGAAAACGTGGTCTTCCACGACTTGGCGCTGGCGATCGTCGACGAGCAGCACCGCTTCGGCGTGCATCAGCGCCTGGCGCTGCGCGACAAGGGCGCCGGCGGCAACGTGGTGCCGCATCAATTGGTGATGACCGCCACGCCGATTCCCCGAACGCTGGCGATGGCCGCTTACGCCGACCTGGACGTGTCCGCGATCGACGAACTGCCGCCGGGCCGCACGCCGGTGCAGACCGTGGTGTTGAGCGCCGAACGGCGTCCGGAATTGATCGAACGGATCCGCAATGCTTGCGCGGAAGGGCGCCAGGCCTATTGGGTCTGCACTCTGATCGACGACAGCGACGAAGTCGTCGCGCAAGCGGCGCAGACCACGTACGAAAACCTGTCGGCTTCGCTGCCGGAATTGCGGGTCGGCTTGGTCCACGGCCGGATGAAGCCGGCCGACAAGCAAGCTACGATGCGCGCGTTCAAGGACGGCGCGATCGACTTGCTGGTGGCGACGACGGTGATCGAAGTCGGCGTCGACGTGCCGAACGCGTCGCTGATGATCGTCGAGAATGCCGAACGCCTGGGTCTGGCGCAACTGCACCAATTGCGCGGGCGGGTGGGGCGGGGCAGCGCGGCGTCCAGCTGCGTGCTGCTCTACCAGCCGCCGCTGTCGGCGATGGCGCGGCAGCGTTTGGAGACGATGCGCCAGACCAACGACGGTTTCGTCATCGCCGAAAAGGACTTGGAATTGCGCGGCCCGGGCGAACTGCTCGGCGTGCGCCAAACCGGTTTGGCGGCATTCCGCGTCGCCGACCTGGCGCGCGACGCGGCGTTGCTGCCGCAGGCGCGCGAGATCGCCGATGCGTTGTTGGCCGGATCGCCGGACGCGGCCGATCGCATCGTGCAGCGATGGGTGGGCGGCGCGGCGCGGTATGCTTCGGCGTAGTCGCGGCGGCTGGGCCGGCCAATGAAGAAGTTACTCTTGCTGGCGGTATTGGCCTTCGCGGCATGGAAAGGATGCGCGTATCTGGATCGCGGGTCCGCGACGGCGGCCTCGGTTTCCGCACCGCTGGACGCGACCCAATCGCCTGCACCCGCGCCCGTGTTCCGTTGCGACGGCAGGCAGCACTGCTCGCAGATGACGTCGCGCGCGGAAGCCGAATATTTCGTCCGTCATTGCCCCGATACGAAGATGGATGGCGACCACGACGGCGTCCCGTGCGAAAATGACAGCCGCTTCTGAGTTCGACCCATGACCGACAAAATCCCCCTCCTGATCGACACCGACCCCGGCGTCGACGACGCCCTCGCCCTGCTGATGGCGTTCAACGACGCCCGCCATGAAATCGTCGGCCTGACCGTCGCCGCGGGGAACGTCGGCTTGCAACACACCGTCCGCAACGCGCTGAAGCTGTGCGAAGTGGCTCGTCGCGACGACATTCCGGTGTTCGCGGGCACGCCGGCGCCGCTGCTGCATCCTTCGCCCGACGCCGGCTACGTGCATGGCCGCGACGGCTTCGGCGATGTCGGTTACGAAGCGTCCAAGCGCCAGGCCGAAGCCGAGCATGCGGCGCTGGCGATCCTGCGCCTGTCGCGCGAACACGCCGGCCGGCTGCTGCTGGTGGCGTTGGGGCCGCTGACCAATCTGGCGCTGGCGCTGAAGCTAGATCCGACCTTGCCGCAGCGCGTCGCCCGGCTGGTGGTGATGGGCGGCGCCGTCACCGGCCACGGCAATATCACCCCGAGCGCCGAGTTCAACGTCTACTTCGACCCCGAAGCGGCGCATATCGTGTTCCAGGCATTTCCGCGTTTCGATCTGGCCGATTGGGAGGCGGTGCTGGTGCACGGGCTGAAGCACGCCGATTTCGACGAATGGCTCACCGCCGATTCGCCGCGGGCCGCCTTCTACGATGCGATTTCGCGCCAAACCCGCGCCTGGTCGGCCGAGCGCCGCGGCGGCGAGCGCTGGCACTCGGCCGACGCCTTGGCCATGGCCTACGCCCTGCAGCCGGACGGGGCGACCCAGGTGCTGGAGCGGCCGGTGGCGGTCGAACTGGACGGACGCCTGACCCGCGGGACGACCGTGGTCGATTGGCTGCGCCAAGCCGGCGGGCCGGACAACGCCCGGATCCTGATGGCCTACGACGAAAAGCGCTTCCAAACCCTGATCCGGACGGCTTTGGCCGCCCGCTAAGGCCGGGAACGCCGGCGTTTGCGCCGGGGGAGGGTGTCGGTCTACAATATCCGACTCTTTCCCGCATACAGTTGGTGCCCGCCATGAAAGACGGCGTACATCCCGATTACCGCGCTGTCGTCTTCCAGGACGTCACCTCGGACTTCAAGTTCCTGACCCGTTCCACCCTCGGCAGCAAAGAGACGGTGAAGTGGGAGGACGGCAACGAGTACCCGCTGATCAAGATCGAAATCTCGTCGGCCTCGCATCCGTTCTACACCGGCCAGCACAAGGTGATGGACACCAGCGGCCGCATCGACAAGTTCAAGCGCCGCTACACCAAGTAAGCGCTCGGGCCTCCGGCTCGCCGCAACGGCCGCCTATGGGCGGCCGTTCGCGTTTATGGCTTGGCTTTTGTGGGAGGGGCTTTAGCCCCGACAGATGCTTGTCGGGGCTAAAGCCCTTCCCACAAAGGCGAAAGGACGTCGCCATAGGACTTTGGTTTAGAGCCCGGCATCGAGCGGCTATGCGATAATGCTGCATCGCGGCAAGGCCGCGGTTCCGTCCCTTGCCGATGGCGCCCCCTCACGGAGGCGGCGCCGGCCTTACGAGGAGCCTCTCGTGTCCGATCTGGATAAAGTCACCCTGACCGCCGGCGCCAAGTCGGTCGATCTGCCGGTGCTCAAGCCCACCCTGGGCAACGACTGCATCGATATCGCCAAACTGCCGAAAGAAACCGGCTGCTTCACCTACGATCCCGGCTTCACCGCCACCGCCGCGTGCAAGTCGGCCATCACTTATATCGACGGCGACAACGGCGTGCTGCTGTATCGCGGCTACCCGATCGAACAACTGGCCAAGCAGTCGAGCTTCCTCGAAGTCGCCTACCTGCTGATGAACGGCGAGCTGCCGAACAAAGCGCAGTTCGACAAATTCGACCACGAAGTCGCGCATCACACGATGATGCACGAGGCCTTCAAGAACTTCCTCGGCGGCTTCCGCCACGACGCGCATCCGATGGCGATGCTGGTGGGCATGGTCGGTTCGATGGCCAGCTTCTACCACAACACCTTGGACTTGGAAGATCCGGAACAGCGCCGCTTGGCCGCGATCCGTCTGATCGCCAAAGTGCCGACCATCGCCGCCGCGTGCTACCGCTATTCGATCGGCTGGCCGGTGCGCTTCCCGCGCAACAACCTGGAATACGTCGACCGCTTCCTGCACATGATGTTCGAAGTGCCGAGCGAGCCGCTGGAATTGCCGCCGGTCGCGGCCAAGGCGCTCGACTTGCTGTTCATCCTGCATGCCGACCACGAGCAGAACGCGTCGACCTCGACCGTGCGCCTGGTCGGTTCCACCGGCGCCAATCCCTATGCCTGCGTCGCCGCCGGCGTGGCGGCGCTCTGGGGTCCGGCCCACGGCGGCGCCAACGAGGCCGTGCTGAAGATGCTGGCCGAGATCGGCGACGCCAAGAACGTGCAGTCGGCGGTGGACAAGGCCAAGGACAAGGAATCGGGCTTCCGCCTGATGGGCTTCGGCCACCGCGTCTACAAGAACTTCGATCCGCGTGCCAAGATCATCCGCGAGATGACCTACCAGGTGCTCAACGACCTGGGCGTCAACGATCCGCTGCTCGATGTGGCGATCAAGCTGGAAGAGGCGGCGCTGAAGGACGATTACTTCGTCCAGCGCAAGCTCTATCCGAACGTCGATTTCTACAGCGGCATCATCTACAAGGCGCTGAAGATCCCGACCGAGATGTTCACCGTGATGTTCGCCATCGCCCGCACCGCGGGTTGGGTGGCGCACTGGCTGGAGCAGCAGGAAGATCCGGACGCCAAGATCGGCCGTCCGCGCCAGATCTATACCGGCTACGACAAGCGCGATTACGCCGATATCGGCAAGCGCTGAGCCTTCCAAGCGCGCAAATAAAGAACGCCCCGCATCGCGGGGCGTTCTTTGTTTTTGTGGGAGCGGCTTCAGCCGCGAGCTCTTTTCATAAGATCGCTGCGATTTGCGGGCAAGAGCTCGCGGCTGAGGCCGCTCCCACAAAAGCTCAGGGACCCGCTTCGTAACCGGCGATCTCGTCTTCGGCCAGCATCTGCCGCAACTGCGACGCCGAAGCCCGTTTCATCGGCTTCTCGTCCACGCTCGCCAGCGGCGCCTGGCGCAGCACGTCGGCGGGCAGCACGGTCACGTCGAAGGTGAGTTCTTCGGCGCTGAACAGCCACACCGGAAACACGTCGCCGCGCTCGCGGTCCAGGCGCACGTGGCGGGTGCGCGATTCGGCGGGGATGCGGTGCTCCTCCAGGAAACGGGGCACCGCATCGGCGTCGTCGGTGTACAGCTGCAGCATCACCGGCGAATTCGGATCGGCGGTGCCGTCCAGCACCGGGCCCACTAGGCGCGCATCGAAATCGGCGAAGAATTCGAGCGCGCGCAGGGCCGCCTCGCGGCGCGTGCGCAGGCCGGCGGTCAAGCTGTCGCCGAGGAACAGGCGCTGGTATTCGCGCAGCGCGTCTTCGATCTCGCGGTTGCGCGGCAGCGAAGCGTCGTCGTGGATGCCGAGCCGGTGCGCAGCCTTGAGCTTGGCTTGATGGAAATCGCGGATGCCGCCCTCGGCCATCAATCGCGCGGCTTCGTGGGCGAGCCGGCGGCGGCGTTCTCGGGTCCGCGTCTCGGCGTGCTGACGGGCGTGGTGCATCTCGCGCTCCCGGTCGAAGCCTGGGCCGACTGTAACCGATTTGCGCGTCACGTCAACGTCACGGCAGGCGGTGGTTCGGGTGCCTGCCTGTATTTGTGGGAGCGGCTTTAGCCGCGAGCTCTTGCCTACAGGTCGCAGCGTCGTGAGGAAAGGAGCTCGCGGCTAAAGCCGCTCCTACAAAAGCCCGCGCCACGAAGGAGCGCGGGAGCGTGCTTCAGAAGATATCGAAGGCGGCCTCGTCCGGCGCCTGCTCGGTGTCGTAGTTGGTGTAGGTCTCCATCCGCTCCAGATCTTCGACCTTCACGTACTCGACGATGCCGCCGCTGCCTTCCGGCAACAGCGTGCCGTTGGCGCCGACCGATACTTTGATCATGCCGTCGGGCGGATCGTTGCGGGCGATCGGCACGTCCTTCAGCGCCACCCGCATGTAGTCGATCCAGATCGGCAGCGCGGCCTTGCCGCCGTACTCGCGGTAGCCCAGCGATTGGAAGTTGTCGCGCCCGACCCAGACCGTGGTGACCAGGTTGCCGCCGAAGCCGGAGAACCAGGCGTCTCGGTGGTCGTTGGTGGAACCGGTCTTGCCGCCGACGTCTTCGCGGCCCAGCACCTTGGCCGCGGTGCCCGTGCCGCGTTGGACCACGTCGCGCATCATCGACACCAACTGGTAGGCGACGCGTTCGTCGATCGCGCGCGGCGCGAGCACGGCGTCCGGGTCGGCGACGGCGATCGCCTTCGGATCGGCTTCCTTCGGCTCCTTGCCGGGCTTGCCGGCCGGCGCCGGCGCGGCGGGCTTGCTCGCAGTCGGACCCAGGTCGAAACCGTCGACGATGTTCGAAGCCGCGCGCTCCTGGCCCGCGCGCTGGCCGCAACCGCGGCAGGCGGTCGGCGGCTTCTCCTTGAAGATCACGTTGCCGGAGCGGTCCTTCACCTCATCGATGAACCAGGTTTTCACCTGGAAGCCGCCGTTGGCGAACACGGCGTACCCGCGCGCCACGTCCAGCGGCGCCAGCGAGGCGGTGCCGAGCGACATCGATAGGTTGGGCGGCAATTGCGCTTCGTCGAAACCGAAATGGCTGATATAGCGGCGCGCGTAGTCGACGCCGATCGCGTCGAGCAGGCGCACCGAGACCAGGTTGCGCGATTGCACCAGCGCCTCGCGCAGGCGCATCGGGCCGGCGAAGTTGCCGCTGTCGTTCTGCGGACGCCACATGTGGCCGCGGCGGTCGCGGAACACGACCGGGGCGTCGAGCACGATCGACGCCGGATTGAAGCCGCGCTCGAACGCGGCCGCGTACAGGAACGGCTTGAAGCTGGAACCGGGTTGGCGCCGCGCCTGGGTGGCGCGGTTGAACTTGTTGCCGGCGAAGCTCAGGCCGCCGATCAACGCGCGCAGCGCGCCGGTTTCCGGCTCCAGCGACACGAGCGTGGCTTGCGCGCGCGGCAGCTGATCGATCAACCACTCGCCTTCCTTCTCGCCGCGGCGGATGCGCGCCAGATCGCCGCGCTTGTACAGCGAAGCCGGGCTCTTGCCGGGCCAGCGCGCGCCGGCGGAGGCGGGCAGGACCACTTCGCTGGCATCGGCGAGCACGAGGGTCGCGCTGCCGTCGGCGCCGGTGCTGGCGACGATCGCCGGCACCAGCCCGGCCTGCGCCGGGATCGCGCGCAGCCGCGCCGCGATCGCCGCCGCGTCTTCGTCGGCGGCCAGGTCGAAATGCTGTTCGATCTTGTTCCAGCCGTGACGGTGGTCGTAGACGCGCAGGCCCTGCCGCACCGCGATGTCGGCGGCGGCCTGCATGGTCGGATCGATGGTGGTGGTGACGTGATAGCCCTTGGTCAGCACGTCGCCGCCGAAACGGGCGATCATCTCCTGCCGCACCATTTCAGCCACGTACGGCGCGTACACCTCGACCGGGCGTTCGTGCGGCGTGGCGTGCATCGGCTGCGACTTCGCCCGCGCGGCGGAGGCCGCATCGACGAACTTCAGTTCGACCATGCGATCGAGGATGTAGTCGCGGCGGATGCGGTTGCGTTCCGGATTGCTGATCGGATTGCCGCTGGACGGGAACTTGGGCACGCCGGCGAGCGTGGCGATCTCGTCCAAGCTCAGCTGCTGCAGCGATTTGCCGTAGTAGTACTCCGCGGCCGCGCCGATGCCGTAGGTGCGGTTGCCGAAGAAGCTCTTGTTGAGGTACAGCTCGAAGATCTCGTCCTTGGTCAGCTCGCGCTCCATCTTCATCGCCAGCAGCATCTCGGCGAGCTTGCGCGTATAGCTGTATTCGGAACTGAGGAAGAACTGGCGCGCGACCTGCTGGGTGATGGTCGAACCGCCCGGCACGCGCTTGTCGTCGGTGGTGGCCAGCAGCCAGATCGCGCGCCCCACGCCTTTGTAGTCCACGCCGTGGTGCTGGTAGAAGCGCGCGTCCTCGATCGCGATGAAGGCTTGCTTCACCTGGTCCGGAACTTGCGAAATCTTCACCGGGTAGCGGCGGCTTTCGCCGAACAGCGCCATCAGGCGGCCGTCGCGCGCGTACACGTACAAGGGTTCCTGCAATTCGACGTTGCGCAGGGTCTGCGCATCCGGCAGCTTGGAAGAGACCACGTAATACAAGGTGCCCACGGCCAATAGGCCGAGCACCACCAGGCCGGCGGAGGCGATCAGTCCCCAGCGCAGCAAACGTCGAAAACGGGACATGGAGCGGGCGGCTTCCGATTGCGGATGTCGTGGGGGCGGAGTATAGATGACCCGGGGGCCGGTTCCGCCTGACCTTAAACGGCGCTACCGGACGTTGAATGGGCGATAACGGTCACAGCTCGGCCATTCGGGGGCCCTGGGGGGATTGCCAGGCTGTGAAAAGTCCGTTATTTAATGTGCCCACGCAGTTTGTGTGCGTAAGCACCCGTGGGAAGGGGAGAAACCGTGGGTCTCGTCTCAAAATCTCAAGCGCCGTTGATCGGCGTCGATATCAGTTCGACCGCGGTCAAGCTCCTGCAGCTTTCGCGCTCGGGCGACCGCTATCGCGTGGAACATTACGCGGTGGAACCCTTGCCCCCGAACGCGGTGGTCGAGAAGAACCTGGTCGAGGTCGAGGCAGTCGCTGAGGCGATCCGCCGGGCCGTCAACCGTTCGGGCAGCAAGGCCAAGCACGCCGCGGCCGCGGTCGCCGGTTCCTCGGTGATCACCAAGATCATCCCGATGCCGGCCGGCCTGGACGAGGACGAGCTCGAGGCCCAGGTCGAACTGGAAGCGGTCAACTACATTCCGTATCCGATCGAGGAAGTGAACCTCGATTTCGAAGTGCTCGGCCCGATGCCCAACAGCCCGGACATGGTCCAGGTGCTGCTGGTGGCTTCGCGCTCGGAGAACGTGGAGACCCGGCAGTCCGCGCTCGAACTCGGCGGCCTGACCGCTCGGGTGATGGACGTGGAAGCCTTCGCCATCGAGAACGCGTTCGCGCTGATGGCCTCGCATCTGAACACGCCGCGCGATGGCATCGTCGCCCTGGTCGACGTCGGCGCTTCGATGACCACGCTCAACGTGCTGCGCAACGGCCGCAGCCTGTACACCCGCGAACAAGTGTTCGGCGGCAAGCAGCTCACCGACGAGGTGATGCGCCGCTACGGCCTGAGCTATGAGGAAGCCGGCTTGGCCAAGCGCCAAGGCGGCCTGCCCGAGAGCTACGAGGTCGAGGTGCTGGAACCGTTCAAGGAAGCGATGGTGCAGCAGGTCAGCCGTTTGCTGCAGTTCTTCTATGCCGGCAGCGAATACAACCGGGTCGACCAGATCGTGCTGGCCGGCGGCTGCGCTTCGGTGCCCGGCGTCTCCGAATTGCTGGAAGAGCAGTTGGGCGTGCCTTCGGTGGTCGCCAATCCGCTCGCCCACATGACCCTGGGCCCGCGCGTGCAGGCCCATGCGTTGGCCCAGGACGCGCCCGCGCTGATGATCGCTTGCGGACTCGCGCTGAGGAGCTTCGACTGATGTCCAGGATCAATCTGCTCCCCTGGCGCGCCGAGCGGCGCAAGCAGCGCCAGCAGGAGTTCTACGTGATGCTGGGCATGTCGGCCCTCATCGCCGCGCTGCTCTCGTTCTTCATCATCGGCTACTACAACGCGCAGATCAGCGGCCAGAACGACCGCAACGCCTTCTTGCAGGGCGAGATCGCCAAGGTCCAGAAGCAGATCGACGAGATCAAGCTGCTGGACGAGAAGAAGGGCCGTTTGCTGGCGCGCAAGAAAGTCATCGAAGAGCTGCAGGTCAACCGTTATCAGATGGTGCACCTGTTCGACTCGCTGGTGCGCACGATCCCCGACGGCGTGGTGCTGACCGGCATCAAGCAGGAAGGCGAGCAACTGACCTTGGAAGGCCGGTCGCAGTCCAACGCGCGCGTGGCCACTTACATGCGCAATCTGGAAAGCTCCGGGTGGATGACCAATCCCGAGGTCAACGTCATCGAGGCCAAGGACGCGGATAAGGCGTTGGTCATTCCCTCGTCGAACAACGTGGTCCTGCCTTACGCGTTCACGCTGCAGGTGAAGCTGGCCAATCCGAACGCGCCGAAGGAAGGCGATGTGGCGGCTCCGGGCGCCGCGCCTGCGCCGGCCGCACCGGCAGCGCCCGCCACGCCGCCTGCCAACGCCACGGGGGGAGCGGCGTCATGAGCCAGAAGAAGAAAGTTTCGCTGCGGGATCTGGATTTCAACAACATCGGCGCGTGGCCGCGCCAGGCCAAGCTCGGTTTCTGCGCGATCCTGGGTGTGCTGATCCTGTTCTTGGCCTATTGGCTGTTCGTTCGCGACAAGCGCGACGAATTGGCCGGTCTCGAACAGACCGAAGCCAGCCTGCGCGCCGAGTTCGAAGAGAAGCAGGGCCGCGCCGCCAACCTGGAGCCGCTGAAGCAGCAGTTGGCGCAGATGGAGCAGGTGTTGCAGCAGATGCTGCGTCAGCTGCCCAGCAAGACCGAGATGCCCGATCTGATCGTGGACATCTCGCAAACGGCGCTCGCCACCGGCCTGCAGAACGAGCTGTTCCAGCCCGAGCCCGAAGTGCCCAAAGAGTTCTACGCCGAAAAGCCGATCAGCTTGCGCATGATCGGCAGCTACCACCAGTTCGGCGCCTTCGTCAGCGGCGTGGCTTCGCTGCCGCGCGTGGTCATCATGACTTTCCACAATATTTCGCTGAAGCCCCGGAACAAGGAAGGCGCGATCACCGCCGCCAGCAGCGGCTTGGAATTGGCCGGTACGGTCAAGACCTACCGTTACCTGGACGAAGACGAAACCAAGCAGGCTCAAGCGCCGGCTGCGAACGGTGCGCAACCGCCGCCCGCCGCGCCTGCGCCTGGCGCCGCGGCCACGGGGGGGCAGCCATGACCGGTTTCAAATCCAAGGCCGGCGCCGGTCTGTTGGCCGCGCTGTCGGCGCTTGCGCTCAGCGGATGCGGCCGCAGCATCACCAGCACGCCCGGCGAAGCCCCGAATCTCGAGAAATGGGTCGCCGAAGTGCGCGCGCGGCCCGCGCCGCCGCTGGAACAGATCCCGCTGATGCAGCAGTTCGAAAGTTTCGAATACGCCGCCCAGAACATGCGCGATCCGTTCAGCACCGCCTTCACCAACAACAACGAAGGCAGCGGCCCGCGGCCGAATTCGCAGCGGCGCAAGCAGCAGCTCGAGCAGTTCCCGCTCGATAGCTTGGACATGGTGGGCACCCTGGGCCTCGGCTCGCGGGTGGTGGGATTGGTGATGGCTCCGGACAAGGTGACCTACCGCGTCGTCCCGGGCGAATACATGGGTCAAAGCGACGGCCGGGTGACGGCGGTCTACGAAGACCGGATCGAGCTGGTGGAGCTGGTGCCGGACGGCGCGGGCGGGTGGTTGGAACGCCCGGCCACGGTGGCGCTGGAAGACAAATGATTAGGGGAAAGCACATGAGCCTGTTCAACGCCAACCGTTCTCACGCTGCCGGACCCGCGAACACGGTACGCCTGGCGACGCTCGCCGGACTGGCCTGCGGCCTGCTGGCCGCGGCTTCCGTAGCGGCTGCAGATAAGCAACCCGTCCCGCCTGCGCAGACCGCGCCGGTCAAGATGGCGGCGGTCGATCCTGCGACCAAAGTCCCGGGCGCGCTGGAGGTGTCCAACATCGACTTCAAGCGCGGCGACGGCGGCGCCGGCAAGCTGATCCTGCGCTTCAGCGGCGACGGCGCCACGCCCGACCTGCGCAAGGACGGGTCCGACGTGATCGTCGACATCGGCAACGCTTCGCTGCCGCCGAACCTGCAGAAGCCGCTGAACGTCACCGATTTCGCCACGCCGGTCCGGCAGATCGACGCCCAGGGCAACGGCAAGGGCGCGCGCCTGGTGCTGAGCACCAGCGGCCCGTACGAATCGCTCGCTTACCAGACCGGCCGCGACTACATCGTCGAAGTCGTGCCGCGCGCCTCTTCGCAAGCCCGCGGCGCCGTGCAGGCCGCGGTCGCCGCCGGCCAGACCGCGCCGGCCAAGGCCTTCACCGGCGCGCCGGTGTCGTTCAACTTCCAAGACGTGCCGGTGCGCACGGTGCTGCAGTTCATCGCCGAGGAATCCAAGCTCAACTTGGTGGCTTCCGACACCGTGCAGGGCAACATCACCGTGCGCCTGATCAACGTGCCGTGGGATCAGGCGCTGGAAATCGTGATGCGCGCCAAGGGCCTGGACAAGCGCCGCGAAGGCAACGTGATCTGGGTGGCGCCGCAGGCCGAGATCGCCAAGTCCGAGCAGGACCGCGAGAACGCCCGCATCGAGCTGGAGAACCGCGAGGATCTGCAGACCGAATACATCCGCATCAACTACCACAATGCGGTCGACATCTATAAGGCGCTGACCGAAGCCAAGGGCATCGGCAGCAGCGGCGGCGGTCAGGGCAACAACAACGACAGCGGCTTCCTGTCGCCGCGCGGCCGCCTGGTGGCCGACGGCCGCACCAACACGCTGATGGTCAGCGACATCCCGAAGAAGATCGACGCGATGAAGCGGCTGATCCACGAGATCGACCGTCCGGTCGACCAAGTGCTGATCGAAGCGCGCATCGTCATCGCCACCGATACTTTCGCCCGCGAGCTCGGCGCGCGCTTCGGCGTGGCCGGCACCAAGCAGTACGGCAGCAACCGGGGCGTGACCAGCGGCACTCTGGAAAACAACACGTCGATCATCAACGACGGCGTGCACCAGATTCCGAGCGGCTTGAACGTCGACCTGGGTCTGGAGAATCCCGCCGGTTCGATCGCCTACACCCTGCTCGGCGCCAATTTCTCCATCGATCTGGAACTGCAGGCGATGCAGCGCGAAGAGCGCGGCGAGGTGATCTCCAATCCGCGCATCCTGACCAGCAACCAGCGCGAAGCGGTGATCCGCCAAGGCCAGGAAGTGGGTTACGTGACCTTGACCGGCGTCGGCACCGGCGGCGGCCAGGCCCTGCCGAACGTCCAGTTCAAGGACGTGCTGCTCGAGTTGAAGGTCACCCCGACCATCACCAACGACAACCGCGTGTTCCTGTCGCTGAACGTCAAGAAGGACGAAGTGGTCGGTACGCTGGACACCTCCATCGGCGACGTGCCGCAGATCGCCAAGCGCGAAGTCAGCACCGCCGCTCTGGTCGAAGACGGCCAGACCGTGGTCGTCGGCGGCGTGTACGAATTCAAGGACACCAACAGCGTGACCAAGGTGCCCTTCCTCGGCGACATCCCGTTCCTGGGCAATCTGTTCCGGACCAAGGGCCGCAACAAGGAAAAGGCCGAGCTGCTGATCTTCGTGACGCCGAAGGTGCTGAGGGTCGCGCAGCGCGACAACTTCTGATCCGGGTGCGCGAACCGGAAAAAACGGGGCCTCGGCCCCGTTTTTTATTGCGCGGCGCCGCCTTCGCGAACCATTGCGCCCGGCTTGGGTCAAACTGCGCCTGATCCCCCACCGCGATCGAGAATGGACAGCGCCCAAGAAGACCCCGCCTCCCGCCTGCACCGGACTTTCCGCGAGCTCTCCGAGCGCCTATCCGAGGCCATCGTCGGGCAACAGGCCTTGATCGAACGTTTGCTGATCGCCCTGCTGGCGGACGGCCACTTGCTGGTCGAAGGCGCCCCCGGTCTGGCCAAGACCAGCGCCATCCGCGCTTTGGCCTCGCGCCTGGATGCGGGATTCGCCCGCGTCCAATTCACGCCGGACCTGCTGCCCGCCGACCTGACCGGGACCGAGGTTTGGCGCCCGCAGGACGGGCGCTTCGAATTCCAACCCGGCCCGATCTTCCATCCGGTGCTGCTGGCCGACGAGATCAACCGGGCGCCGGCAAAAGTGCAATCGGCCTTGCTGGAGGCGATGGGCGAACGCCAGGTCACGGTCGGCCGCCACACCTATCCGTTGCCAAAGCTGTTTCTAGTGATGGCCACCCAGAATCCGATCGAGCAGGAAGGCACTTTCCCGCTGCCCGAGGCGCAACTGGACCGCTTCCTGATGTACGTGCGCATCGGCTATCCGGAAGCCGCGGCGGAATCCGAGATCCTCAAGCTGGCCAGAGCGCAGGCGCGCGAAGCGCTGCAATCGACGGCGTCCGCGCTGGCCAAAATATCGTTGGACGACGTCTTCGCCGCGCGCGCCGCCGTGCTCGATCTGCATTTGGCGCCGGCGGTGGAACGCTATTTGATCGAACTGGTGCTCGCTTCGCGCCAGGCGCAGCGTTACGACGCCGAATTGGCGCGTCGCATCGCCTGGGGCGCGAGCCCGCGCGGGTCGATCGCGCTGGAGCGTTGCGCGCGGGCGCGCGCGTGGCTGGCGGGCCGCGATTTCGTCACCCCCGACGACGTGCGCGCGATCGCGCCCGACGTGCTGCGCCATCGCGTGCTGCCGAGCTACGAAGCGACCGCCGAAGGCTGGGACGGCGATCGCTTGGTCGCCGCATTGCTGGACAAAGTGCCGTTGCCGTGACGATGAGCGAAGGCATCGCGCCGAGCCTGGCCGAACTGATCGCGCTGCGCGCCGCCGCGCAGGGCCGGCGTTCGGCCAAGCGCGGCCACCACGGCAACAGCGGCCATGCGCTTTCGCCGATGCGCGGACGCGGCATGGAATACGCCGAATCGCGCGAATACGCGCGGGGCGACGACGCGCGCCACATCGATTGGCGCTTGACCGCGCGCAGCGGCAAGCCGCACACGAAATTATTCCAGGCCGAACGCGAGCGCTTGACCTTGATCGTCGCCGATACCGCGCCCGCGCTGTACTTCGGCACCCGCGTGCGCTTCAAATCGACGCAGGCGGCGCGCGCCGGCGCGGTGGCCGCATGGGTGGCCGTGCGCGACGGCGACCGGATCGCAGCGCTGCGCGGCAGCCGCATCGAAGCGCCGGTGCCGCCCGCGGCGGGACCGCGCGGCGCGCTTCGCGTCCTCGACGCCTTGGTGCGTTGGTACGCCGCGCCGCCCGCGGAAGACGCCGGCCTGGGGATCGCGCTGGACCACGCCGCGCGCCTGCTGCGGCCGGGCTCGCGCTTGATCGTATTGGCCGACCCGCGCAGCGTCGCGGAACTTCCCGCGCGGCGCTGGCCGGCTTTGGCCCAGCACAACGAAGTGATCGTGCTGCTGTTGAGCGATCCTTTGGAGAACGCGCCGCCCAAGGATCTATTGCCGTTCGCGACGGGGCAACGGCGGATCGAGCTGGACTTGGCCAACCCCGCGCAGCGGCAGCGTTGGCGCGACGAATTCGTTGCGCCGGTCGAAACGGCGCTGCAGCGTTTGCCGGCGACCGGCGCGCGCGCGCAGGCCTTGTCCACCGATGCGCGCAGCGATGCTTGGCTGCCGCTGCTGGGCCGCGCGCAGGCCAGGGTGGCTTGAGTGGCGCCGGGCGCGTTGGTGTTGCGCGACATCCATCAACCGCCCGCGCCGGGCTGGTGGCCGCCCGCACCCGGTTGGTGGCTGCTCGCCGTTCTATTGCTGGCCGTGTTCGCGTTCGGAATTTGGATCGCCAGGCGTCGCGCGCGGCGCCGGCGCGAGATCGCCGCGCTGTTCGACGACACGGTGGCGCGAGCGGCATCCGCGCCGGCGCGCGTGGCGGCGGTGTCCGAATTGTTGCGCCGCGCGGCGCGGCGCCGCGATCCCGGCGCCGACCGCTTGCAGGACGAAGCCTGGCTGCGCTTTCTCGACGGCGAACCCGGAGGCGCGCCCTTCTCGGCGGGCGCGGGCCGCTTGCTGCTCGATGGCGGTTATCGCCGGCAGATCGATGAGGCGCAATTCGCCGCCTTGCTGCCGCTCGCGCGGCGCCGCTATCTGCAATTGATGGGGGTGCGGCGATGAACGAATTTTGGTCGACGCTGCGCGAACTGCCGGGCGCTTTCGCTTGGCCGTGGTGGTTGTGCGCGCTGCCGCTGCCGTGGTTGGCGCGGCGGTTGCTGCCGCCGCGGCGCAGCGCGTCGGCGGCGTTGAAAGTCGCGTTCGGCGATCGCCTCGACGCGATTTCCGCGCCGGGCGGCGGCGGATCGTCCGGCGGCATTTCCGTGTTCGCCTGGCTCGCGTGGGGCTTGCTTTGCCTGGCCGCGGCGCGGCCGCAGCAATTGGGGCCGGCGATCGCGCCGCCGCAGGCGGGACGCGACATGATGCTGGCGGTCGACCTGTCCGGCAGCATGAGCGAAGAAGACATGACGCTGGGCGACAGCGTCGTCGACCGCTTGACTGCGGCCAAAGCGGTGCTCGCCGATTTCCTCGACCGCCGCGCCGGCGACCGCATCGCATTGCTGGTGTTCGGCCAGCGCGCCTACACGCTGACGCCGCTGACCTTGGACCGCGACGCGGTGCGCGAACAATTGCGCGACGCCGTGGTCGGCTTGGCCGGCCGCGAAACCGCGATCGGCGACGCGATCGGCTTGGCGGTCAAGCGCCTGCGCGGGCAACCGGCCGAGCAGCGCGTGGTGATCCTGCTCACCGACGGCGTCAACACGGCCGGCGCGCTCACGCCGATGAAAGCGGCCGAGTTGGCGAAGAACGAAGGCGTGCGCGTGCACACCATCGCATTCGGCGGCGAAGGCGGCTTGTCGGTGTTCGGCTTCCGCCTGCCGGGCACGGGCGAGGACGAAATCGACGAAGCCACGCTGCAGGCGGTGGCCAAAACCACCGGTGGACGCTTCTTCCGCGCGCGCGACACCGAATCCTTGTCGGGCATCTACGCCGAGATCGACGCGCTCGAACCGGTGCAACGCCCCGGCCAGCGCGTGCGGCCGCGGATCGAACGCTATCCCTGGCCGCTGGCCGGCGCGGTCGCGCTGGCGCTGCTCGGTTTCGCCGCGCCGTTGCGGAGGCCGGCATGATCGAAGCGATCTCAGGCCTGCATTGGCTGCGCCCCCATTGGCTGTGGGCGCTGCTCGCATTGCCGCTGCTGTGGTTCGCCTGGCGCGCGCGGCGCAAGCGCGAAAGCGTGTGGCGTCGCGCGGTCGATCCGCATCTGCTGCCGCACCTGCTGGAACGCGGCGGCCCGGCGGCGCGAGGCTTCGGAATCTGGGCGGCGGTCTGCTACGTTTTGGCCGTGCTGGCGCTGGCGGGGCCTTCGTGGCGGCAGATCGAACAGCCGTTGTGGCAAACGCGCGCGCCGTTGATGATCGCGCTCGATTTATCGACCGCGACGCTGGCCGCCGATTTGCCGCCGAGCCGCTTGCTGCAGGCGCGCGCGAAGCTCGCTGCGTTGCTGCGCGAACGCGCTGGCGGCCAGGTCGGCTTGGTGGCGTACGCGGACGACGCGTTCACGGTCGCGCCGCTGACCGACGACAGCCGCAACGTCGCGCTCTTTCTCGATTCGCTGGCGCCCGACGTGATGCCGACCGACGGCAACCGCGCCGACCGCGCGATCGACATGTCGGCGAAGCTGCTGAAGCAGGCCGGCTTCGAACAAGGCGACATCCTGCTGGTGACCGATCACGCCGACGCCGATGCGGTCGCCGCCGCGCGCCGCGCGGCGCGCGGCGGCTATCGCGTTTCGGCGTTAGGATTGGGCACCGCGGCCGGCGCGGCTTATCGCGACGCCGCCGGCACGATCGCGCATGCCGAATTGGACGAATCGTCGTTGCGCGCATTGGCCGGCGCTGCGGGCGGCCGCTATGCAGGCGCCACCGCCGACGGCGGCGATTTGCAGGCCCTGGGCGTGCTCGATCCGCAACAAGGCGCAGGCGCCTCCGGCCGCGGCGAGCGCGGCCGCCATTGGCAGGACGACGGCTACTGGCTGTTGCCGCCGCTGTTGCTGCTGTCGCTGTTCGCCTTCCGTCGCGGCGGTGGCGGCGCGGCGATGGCGGCCTTGCTGCTGTGCGCGGTGCTGCCGTGGTCGCCGGCGCAAGCCGCGGGCCAAGAAGGCTGGTGGCGCCGCCCCGACCAGCAGGCGCACCGAAAAATGGAGCAGGGTGCGGAGGCCTATCGCAAGAACGATTTCGCGACCGCGCAGCAGGCGTGGCAAGGCCTGAGCGGCGCGGACGCGCAATACAACCTCGGCAATGCCTTGGCCAAGGCGGGCCGATATCCCGATGCGATCGCCGCCTACGATCGCGCGCTGCGCGCGCAGCCGGACATGCAGGACGCCATCGCGAACAAGCGCGCGGTGCAGGCGGCGATGAAGCGCAAGCCGCCGCAGGGCGGCAAGCAAGACGACAAGGGCGGCCAGGACCCAGGCAAGAATCCGAAATCGGAGCAGGACCAGAACGGCCAATCGCAGTCGCAGCAGGCGCAGCCGCAATCGGGCGGGCAGGAATCGCAGCAACGGCCGCCGCAGTCGCAGCAGAAACAGAACGCGGCCTCGCAGCCGCAACAGGCGCAGCCCAAGCCGCAAGATCCGAATGCGCAGAAGGCGGCCGACGCCGCGCAGCGCGAACGCATGCGCCAAGCCTTGGCCGAGCAAGGCAAGGCGTCGCAGCAAGCGGCGAAAAAGCCGCAGAGCGCGCAGGAAACCGCTGCCGAACGCGAGCGCCGCCAAGCCAACGAAGCTTGGTTGCGGCGCGTGCCGGACGATCCCGGCGGCCTGCTGCGCGCCAAGTTCAGGCTGGAGCAGGAGCGCCGCCAGCAATCCGGATCGTCGCCATGAAGGGCCGACACGCCATGAATTCCCGTTTCGCGCGACTACTCGTCGCTTTCGTCCTTTTGCTCCCCGTGTTGGCCGCGCACGCAGAGATCCGCGCCTGGCTCGATCGCGAACGCGTGTCCCTGGGCGAAACCGCGACGCTCAATATCGAAACCGACGAAGCCGGCGCCGATGCGCCGGATTATTCGTCGCTGATGCGCGACTTCGACCTGAGCGGCAACACCAGCAGCCGCCAGTTCGAAATGATCAACGGCCAGGGCCGCACCCGCGTCCTGTTCGCGGTGGCGTTGCAACCCAAACGCGAAGGTTTGTTGACGGTCCCGCCGCTGACGGTCGGCAAGCAGCGCACGCGGCCGTTGACGCTGACCGCGACGGCGGCATCGGTCGCGCCCGCGCGCGCCGGCGGCCCGGTGTTCATCGAAACCGAAGTCGACGACGACGAGCCCTACGTGCAGCAAGCGGTCGGCCTGGTGATGCGCTTGTACTACGCCGTGCCCTTGCTGTCCGGCCAGCTCGAACTCGACCCGCCCGAAGGCGCTTCGCTGCAACGCGTGGGCGAAGACCTGCAATACGCCCGCGAAATCCAAGGGCGCCGTTACAACGTGATCGAACGCCGCATGCTGCTGATCCCCGAACGCAGCGGCACCCTGACCGTGGCCGGCGCGCGCTTCAGCGGCCGCGGCGCCGGGGGCTTCTTCGACGACATGTTCGGCGACGGACAGCGCGAACTGCGCGCGAACGGCCCGCCGCGCATCCTGAAAGTGCAATCCGCGCCGGCCGATGCGCCGCAGCCGTGGCTGCCGCTGCGCAATCTGCAATTGCGCTACGTCGCCGCGCCGCAACAGGCGCGCGCCGGCGAAGCGGCGACGGTCATCGTCGAAGCGACCGCCGACGGCGCCACCGCCGCGCAGATGCCGGAACTGCAACTGTCCGGCGGCGACGGCGCGCAAGTGTTCGCCGAACCGGCGCAGAGCGACGAGACCTTCGCCGAAGGCCGTCCGCAGGTGAAAGTCACCCGGCGCTTTTCGGTCGTGCCCGCGCGCGTGGGCGATCTGGCCCTGGCGCCGCTGCGGTTGGGCTGGTGGGATGTGCGCAGCGATAGCGCGCGCACCGCCGCCTTGCCGGCCTTGCAATTGAAGGTGGCGCCCGGCGCCGCCGGCAATGCGAACGCGCCCGCGCCGTCGGCGAACGTAGCGCCCACTGCGGCGCCGTCGCGCTGGGTGCGCATTCCCGGTGTGCAGGGCGGCGTCGGCGTATGGGCGGTGACTACGGTGGTGTTCGCGCTGTTGTGGCTGGTGACGCTGGCCTGGGGCTTGAATCGGCGCCATGTTGCGCATGCGCCGAACTCGGCGCCGGCGGGCGAACCGCAGCCTGGAGCGGGCACCGGTTCGCTATCGATGCTGAAGCGCGCCTTGGACGCCGGCGATCTGGGCGACATCACCGATGCCTTGCTCGCCTTGGCCAAACCGGCGGCGGCGGATCTCGAAAGCCTTCTGGAGCGTTTCGACGACGCGCGCCAGCGCGATGCCGTCGAGCAGCTTCGGCGCGCGCGCTGGGGCGGCGGCGATCCGGCCGCCGCACGCACGGCCCTGCGCGCCGCATTCGCCCATGGGCCGCGCTGGAAAGCCGCGCGCGACCCTTCGCTCGCGCCGCTTGCGCCCCTGTACCCGGAGGCCTGACCGGCCAGTTTGCTAAGCTGCCCCGATTGTCTTCCGGGGAGCACCGCATGACCGCATCCGCTCAAGTCGCCGGCCAGGGGCTGCCGTTGCACGTCAAAGTGCTGATTGGATTCGCCCTGGGCGCGCTGCTGGGGTTGTCGGCGCATTTCTGGATGCCGGACGCGCCGCTCACCGCGGGCCTGATCAAATACGTGGCGCAGCCGGCGGGCCAGCTGTTCCTGTCGCTGCTGTTCATGCTGGTGATCCCGCTGATGATGTCCGCGCTGATCCTGGGCGTGTCCGAGCTCGGCGACATCGCCAGCCTGGGCCGCCTGGGTTGGCGCACGCTGATCTATACCGCCGCGCTGACCGCGATGGCGGTCGCCATCGGCTTGATCATGGTCAATCTGATCAGGCCCGGCGATGGGCTCGATCCGGCCATCGTGCAGCAGGCCATGGCCGCCAGCGCGCAGCGCGCGGGCGAGATCGCCGACGCCGGCAAGCATATGGACGCGCTGCAACTCCTGTTGGGCATCGTGCCCAAGAACGTGGTCGCGGCCATGGTCGACGACAAGCAGAAGCTGGGCGTGATGTTCTTCGCGCTGATGGTCGGCATCGGCTTGGTGCTGACGCCCACCGCCGCCACCCAAGCGTTCAAGACCGCCGTGCAGGGCCTGTTCGAGATCTGCATGCGCCTGATCGGCATGATCATCAAGCTGGCGCCGTATGCGGTGGCGTGCCTGATGTTCGCGCTGTGCGCGCAGTTCGGCTGGGATCTGCTGAAGACCCTGGGCCTGTTCGCGCTGACCGTGATCGCGGCGATCGCCGTGCACATGTTCGTGGTGCTGCCGCTGTGGGTGCGCTTCATGGGCGGCATGTCGCCGCTGCGCTTCTTCCGCGACAGCGAGGAAGCGCTGCTGACCGCGTTCGCGACCGCTTCGTCCGCGGGCACGCTGCCGATCACGCTGCGCGTGGCCGAGGAGAACCTGAAGCTGCCCAAGAAGGTCTCGCGTTTCGTGTTGACCATCGGCGCGGCGGCCAACCATCACGGCACCGCCTTGTTCGAAGGCATCACCGTACTGTTCCTGGCGCAGGTATTCGGCATGCACCTGGGCATGGGCGAGCAGCTGATGGTGCTGGGCCTGTGCATTCTCGGCGGCATCGGCACCGCCGGCATTCCGGCCGGATCGCTGCCGGTCATCGCGATGATCTGCGGCGTGATCGGTCTGCCTGCGGAGGGCATCGGCATCATCCTGGGCGTCGACCGGTTCCTGGACATGTGCCGCACCTCGCTCAACGTCACCGGCGATCTGGCGACCGCGGTGGTGGTCTCGCGGCATAGCGGCGACATCGACGTGCCCCCGGCGCTGGCCGACGGCGCAGGCCACGGCCTGCCCGAGGAGCGATAACAGCGCGGGCGACGCGCCGCAAGGGCGACAGCGCCGCGTACGGATGGGACAATAGGCCGCCCGCGACCTTCCCGGGCGCCACGCCGATCCCGACCCCATGACGACGCCCAGCCGCCGCGACCTCGCCAACGCCATCCGTTTCCTCGCCATCGACGCCGTCCAGGCCGCCAACTCCGGCCATCCCGGCATGCCGATGGGCATGGCCGACATCGCCGAGGTGCTGTGGAACGACTACCTCAGCCATAACCCGAACAATCCGAAGTGGTTCAACCGCGACCGCTTCGTGCTGTCCAACGGCCACGGTTCGATGCTGCAGTACGCGCTGCTGCACTTGTCCGGCTACGACTTGGCGATCGAAGAGATCAGGCGCTTCCGCCAACTGGAATCGAAGACGCCGGGCCACCCCGAGAACTTCATGACGCCGGGCGTGGAAACCACCACCGGCCCGCTCGGCCAGGGCTTCGCCAACGCGGTCGGTTTCGCGCTAGCGGAAAAAGTGCTGGCGCAACGCTTCAACCGCCCCGAATTCGAAGTCGTCGACCACCGCACCTGGGTGTTCATGGGCGACGGCTGCCTGATGGAAGGCATCTCGCACGAAGCCGCGTCGCTGGCCGGCACCTGGGGCCTGGGCAAGCTGGTCGCGTTCTGGGACGACAACAAGATCTCCATCGACGGCAACACCGACGGCTGGTTCACCGACGACACGCCGATGCGTTTCGAAGCCTACGGCTGGCAGGTGGTGCGCAACGTCAACGGCCACGATCCGGCCGAAATCAAGACCGCGATCGAAACCGCGATGGCCGAAACCGGCAAGCCGACTTTGATCTGCTGCCGCACCACCATCGGCTTCGGTTCGCCGAACAAGGCCGGCAAGGAATCCGTGCACGGCGCCGCGTTGGGCAAGGAAGAAGTCGCCGCGACGCGCGAAGCGTTGGGTTGGCCGTATCCGGCGTTCGAAATTCCGCAGGAGATCCGCGACGGCTGGCGCGCCGGCAACGCAGGCCTGGTGCGCGAAGAACAGTGGAACAAGCTGTACGACGCCTACGCCGCGCGCTACCCCGAACAGGCCGCCGAGCTGAGCCGCCGTTCGCACGCCGAATTGCCGGAAAGCTTCGCCGAAGCGGCGGATGCCTACATCGCGCGTTTGCAAAAGGACGGTCCGGTGGTCGCCTCGCGCAAGGCTTCGCAGATGGCGATCGAAGCCTTCGCGCCGCTGCTGCCGGAGCTGGTGGGCGGTTCGGCCGATCTGGCGCATTCCAACTTGACCTTGTGGAAAGGCAGCAAGTCGGTCGCAGGCGATTCGCCCGACGCCAACTACATCTATTTCGGCGTGCGCGAATTCGCGATGACGGCGATCAGCAACGGCCTGGCGCTGCACGGCGGCTTCATCCCGTACGACGCCACCTTCCTGGTGTTCAGCGACTACGCGCGCAACGCGGTGCGGATGAGCGCGCTGATGGGCGCGCACGCGATCCACGTCTACACCCACGATTCGATCGGGTTGGGCGAAGACGGCCCGACCCACCAGCCGATCGAGCACCTGGCCGCGCTGCGCTACATCCCGCACAACGATGTGTGGCGGCCCTGCGATGCGGTGGAATCGGCGATGTGCTGGAAGGCCGCCATCGAGCGCAAGGACGGCCCCAGTTGCCTGGTGTTCTCGCGCCAGAACCTCGCCCACCAGATCCGCAACGACGCGCAGGTGGCGGCGATCGCGCGCGGCGGGTACGTGCTGCGCGACAGCATGGGCGCGCCGGACACGATCCTGATCGCCACCGGCTCGGAAGTCGGCCTGGCGATGCAGGCCGCGGACAAGTTGGGCCGCAACGTGCGCGTGGTGTCGATGCCCTCGACCGATGTGTTCGACCGCCAGGACGCGGCCTATCGCGAGTCGGTGCTGCCCAAGGCCTGCCGCAAGCGCGTCGCGATCGAAGCCGGCGTCACCGACTTCTGGCGCAAGTACGTGGGCCTGGACGGCGCCGTGGTCGGCATCGATAGCTTCGGCGCCAGCGCCCCCATCGAAGCGCTGATGCCGCATTTCGGCTTCACCGTCGAGAACGTGGTCGCGACGGTCAAGTCGCTGGGCTGATCGAAGTTCTTGTTGGTCTCTGTCGGGGCTGAAGCCCCTCCCACAAGAGCCGTGAATCGCCGTTTTGTGGGAGGGGCGTGAGCCCCGACAAGTCCTACCCGACATTGGCTAACTGTCCGACAGCGTCCAACTGAATGACTGGCTAGTTTCGGTGCATGGATATTCCTGCATCGAAACCGGGTTATCGCGCTCTCCGCCGCGGCCGTTGGTCGGAACCGGGTCGGATCTATCTGATGACGACCGTCGCGCATGCGCGCGAAAAGCGGTTTGCAGAGTGGGAAGCCGCGTCGGTCGTTTGCGGTGCCATGAGCGAAGCCGAAACTTGGCCGGGCGCTAAGCTCCTATGCTGGGTGCTGATGCCGGATCACTGGCATGGACTAGTCCATCTCGAAGATCCGATTCGATTGGACAGATTGGTTGGGCTGGCCAAAGGCCGATCGGCTCGCGCGTTGATCGCTGCTCAAGAGCGGACCGGACCCGTGTGGATGTCTGGCTTTCATGATCGCGCATTGCGGCGCGAAGAAAATCTTCTGGATGCTGCGAGATATGTCGTAGCGAACCCCTTGCGATCTGGGTTGGTCGAGCGGATCGCCGACTATCCGTACTGGGATTCGATTTGGGTCGAAGAGCGTCGGGGCTGAAGCCCCTCCCACAAGAGCAGCAATCCGCTTTTGTGGGAGGGGCTTCAGCCCCGACGGCTACGGACGTGCGGAGTTCTGCAGCGCGTAAGACACCAGCCGCGCGTACAGCCGTTCCTTGAAATCCTTCGGCGCCCGCAGGCCCATCCGCTCCAGCGCCTCGGCATCGTCGCTGCGACCGGCGAACATCGCGCCGACCACGGTCATGGCCTTGCCCCAGGTTGTCGCCGAATTCGATTTCAGCCAACCCAGCGCCTTCACGAGCCGCTGTTCGACTTCGGTGAAATCGCTGCCCAGCGGATAGTCCGGCAAGGTGCCGTCGGTGCGGAACGGCGCCAGCGCGGCGCGCAAACGCTCGGGCGAATTGCCCGAGCCCAGGCGCAACTGCACGAGTTGGTCATAGAGCTTGCCGCTCCGGTTCGCCGTCGACAGCAGATCGTGACGGAACCGCGCATCGGCGATCCCGGCCATGGCGACGATGCAATCCTCGTCGGTCTTGCCTCGCACGTCGGCGATCCCGTACTCGGTCACGTAGACATCGCGCAGATGGCGCGGAATCGTGGTGTGCCCATAATTCCAGCGGATGTTCGACTCGGCCTTGCCGCCTTGTTCGCGCACCGCGCGCAGCAACAGCACCGAGCGCGCGTCGGGCAGGGCGTGGGCCATCGCGACGAAGTTGTATTGGCCGCCGACGCCCGAGACGACGCGGCCGTCTTCCAAGCCGTCCGACACCGCCGCGCCCAGCGCGGTGGCCATCATGCAGGTGTTGAAGAAGCGCGATTCGCGGCGCTGCAGCCGCTCCAGCGTTTCGTTGCCGCCGTAGAGTTCGTTGACCTCGCTGACCCGGCGCATGCCGATCGCGCGCCGGGTCGCATCGTCCAGGTGGCGCAGCCAACGGTAGAAATCAGGCGAACCCAAATAGAACGCACCGTGCAGGAATTCGCCGTCGCGGTCCAGCAGTTCCAAATCCAATACGCTGGCCTCGCCGTCGGCGATGCGCCGCATCAGCGCTTCGTTTTCGACCACCTTGCGCCGGATCACGCCGACTTCCACCAAATGGCGGAACCCTTCGTTGATCATCTCGCTGCAGCCGTACAGGCCTTGCGGCAGCGGATCCAATCCGCCGCTGGCGACGACCGCCGGATGCTTCTCTATCTCCGGATCCAGCGCCTTCATCACGTTGCGGTAGGCGGCGTTGTCGGTATGGCGCAGGGCGAGCGCATGGCACAACGCGTCGGACAGCGCGCCGATGCCGATCTGCAGCGTGCCGCCGTCGCGCACCAAGGCGCTGGCGTAAAAGCCGATCGCGTACTCCGCGTCGCCCACCGGCTGGCGCGGCAGCGCGAACAGTTTCGGATACGGCGCGGGCGGCGCGACGACCATGTCGAAGAAGTCCGCGTCGACTTCGGCCACGCCGCCCAGCCAAGGCAGTTGCGGGTCGATTTCCGCGATCAGCACCGGCCGCGGCAGGCCGCGCGCCACGATCGCGCCGATCGCATCGAAAGTGAGGTCGGTATTCGACGACAGCGAGAAGCGCGTGCCTTCGTCGTTGCTGGCCACTTTCTGCACCAGTACGTTCATGCCGCGATCGGCCAGCGCCTTGGCCACGTGCGTGTAGTTGAGGCTGGCGTAGCGGCGTTGCGCCTGGCGCGAATTCAGCAGCGCGCCGGATTGCATGTAGAACTCTTCCACTTCGACGTGCGCGGGCAGCGCGTCGCGCTTTTGCGCCTGCACGTAGGCCAGGCGCGGGAAGTCGTCGCCGTACAGACGCGACACGAACGGGCCGAGGAAGCGCTGCTCCAATTCGCTGCCGCCGTCGGGCGGGTCCAGCGACAGCGCGGTGTAGAGCTGCATCGGCCGCGAAGGATCGCGCGCCACGCGCTCGTACAGCGCGTTCAACAAGCGATGCGGCTTGCCGATGCCCAACGGCGCACCGACGCGGAGCGGGCCTTCGAGGCTGGCGAGGAGGGATTCGACGGCGTCGTCGAGCGAAGTGAACAGGGCGGGGGAGCTCGGGCGTGTCATGGCGCTTAGCCTACTCCGTAGCCGGTTTGTCGGCCCACTCCGCTGCCCGCAGCGTTATGCGAGCAGTAATTTGCCCGCCGCGATCAACAGCACCAGGCCCAACGCGTAGCGCAAACCCTTGACCGGCAGCCACTTCAACCCCAGCTGCGTACCGATCAGGGCGCCGACTGCGACCGCGCCCAGCCATAGGGGCAACGCGGTCGGCAATGTGCCGCTGGCGTGCATCAGGCCGGCCAGGCCCGTCAATGAGTTGATCCAGACGAATGCGACCGAAGTGCCGCTGGCCTCGCGGGTCGGCATCCAGTGCGCGAACAGCAGCAGCGGCGTGAGGAAGATCGCGCCGCCCGTGCCGGTGAGTCCCGATAGCGCGCCGATCGCGGCTCCGACCAACAGTCCCGCCAACCAAGGGACACGGCGTCCGGCGTCCTGGGTGTCGGTGGCCTCGGCGCGGGAGGCGCTGCGGAAAACGCCGAAGGCCGCAATCAGCAGCACCAAGCCCAGCAGTATCGAATAGCTTTCCTTGGGCAACTTGACCTGCGCGGCGAAGAAAGCCGCCGGCGCCGATGCCAGCACGAATGGCAGCACGTTGCGCCACCGCACGTAGCCGCTGCGCCAGAAACGGAACAGGCCGATGCCGCCGACCAGCAGGTTCAGCGCCAGCGCGGTCGGGCGCATTTGTTCCGGCGCGAAATTAAGCAACGCCATCGCAGCGATGTAGCCGCTGGCGCCGGCGTGGCCGACCGATGAATACAGTACCGCCACCGCGAACAGGAGCGCGGCGAGGATCAATTCGACCTCGCTCATGGAGCCGTCACCACCGTTATGGATTTCACTTGCCGCACCCAGCGGGCCGGACGCGCGTCTTCGGGTGCGATCAGTCGCAGCGGTCCATCTTCTTCGCCCAGCGCCGCGCCGTTGCAGCGGTCGACAAGCAGCGCGCGGCGCTTGCCGGTGCCGGGATCCAGCTCGGCGAGCGAATACAGCACGCGATAACCGTCGCGCGCGCCCACCAGCACGTAGCGCGCGAGCTGCGGGCCGGGCAATTTGTCGGCGGGCAGCGCGCCGGTCGCGCGCAGCAGCGCGTCGAGCGCCACGCCTTCGCAGTCCAGCGATTCGCCGTGCGCCGCGGCTTGCACGGTTTCGCGCGGCAGTTTGGCCAAGGTCGCGGCGTCCAGCGGTACGGCGAAAGGCGAAGGCGCGAAAGGTTCCGAAGCGTGGCCGCCATGGCCGGCAGGCTCGGGAGCGGCTTCGCGTACCGGCCTCGCGCCGGCGCAGGCGGACAGGCCCGCGGCGAGCGCGAAGCCGAGCGTAAGCCGCAGCGTCTTTTCGGCGGTGGTCATAATTTGTCCAGGGGTACCTTGAAATAGCGTACGCCGTTGTCCTCGGCCGGCGGCAATTCACCGGCGCGGATATTGGTTTGCACCGAGGGGATGATCAACGCCGGCATGGCGAGGGTGGCGTCGCGCTCCTCGCGTTTTTTGACGAACTCGGCTTCGCCGATGCCGTCGCGGACGTGGATGTTGGCGCGTTTCTGCTCGCCGATGGTGGTTTCGCAGGCCGGTTCGCGGCCGCCGGGGCCGTAGTCGTGGCAGACGAAGACGCGAGTGTCGTCGGGCAATTCGAACAGCCGCTGGATCGAACGGTACAGCGTCGCAGCGCTGCCGCCCGGAAAATCGCAGCGCGCGGTGCCGCCATCGGGCATGAACAGCGAGTCGCCGGTGAACAGCGCGTCGCCGATCAAATAGGCGCTGCTGTCGCTGGTGTGGCCCGGCACCGGAACGACCCGCGCTTCGATCGAGCCCAATGCGAAACGTTCGTCCGCTGCGAACAGGCGATCGAACTGCGAACCGTCGGTGGGGAAGTCCGCGCCCAGGTTGAAGATCGGCGCGAAGGTCCTCTGCACGGTGCGGATGCCTTCGCCGATCGCCAGCGTCGCATGCGGAAAACGCTGCTTCAGCCAGTGCGCCGCGGAAAGATGATCGGCATGCGCATGCGTTTCCAGCAGCCAGCGGACCCGATAGCCGTTCGCGTCGACATCATCGAGCAAGGCTTGCGATGAAACGGTCGAAGTGCGGCCCGATGCGGCGTCGTAATCCAGCACCGGATCGATCAGCGCCGCTTCCCGCGTCTGCGGATCGGCCACGACATAGCTCCAAGTGCCGGTGCCGGCGTGGCGGTGCGGATGCACGATCGGCTTCATCGTCGTCGCCTCGGACTCAGTGGCCGAGTGTCTCATTGAGCAGGTTGGCCAGCCGGTAAGCCGCCTGGCGCACGCGTTGCTCGGCCAGCGGGCGCTGCGCGTCCAGATAGGCGATGTCGAGTTTGTGGCCTTCCGGATAGAGATGGCGCGATTCGATCAACCGGCACGATTCGCCCGCCCATGCGGCCGGATCGCTCGTCGTCGGCGCAGCCGGCGGCCAGGGCGGGGCGTCGAGCTTGGCCGCGTACGGCGACAGCTCCAATTTCTTCGAGCCGAGGATGTAGTAGTCCCAGACTGAATGCAGATTGGTACCCATGACGCCGTCGACGTAGTTCTTGCGCGCGTAGGCTTCCGGCTGCAGATCGGTGCGCAGACTGATCTGGTAGCCGTTGCCGCCCTTGTCGGTGCGGTTGCTGGCGTGCATCGGCTGATGCACGTCGCCGACGAAATGGACGATGAACTTCAGCGCGTCGCGTCGCGCTTCCAGCGGCTGGCTCCGGTCGGCCAGGATCGCGCGCTGTTTTTCGATCGCGGCGATGACGCAATTGCCGTCCGGGCAGTCGCGCTCCGGCTTGTATTCGCAGGTGCCCGGCGGCGTGTTGATGTAGTGCCAGGACTGGGTCTGCTTGAACCGCGCAGGATCGGTATCGCGCAGCTTATCGGCCCAGTCGGCAACGCCGGCCAGGGTCGGATCGGGCTCGCCGGCCAGCAGCTTGTCGACCTCGGCGCGGGCGGCCGGATTCAGATGGCGTTGGGCCAATTCGCCCACCAGGCGGTGGCCGAGGGCGCTCCAGCCCAGCGCGATGGGGGCCAAAAACAGCAAAAAAGCGATCAGAAGCGTTCTGCGCAGCGTTTTCATCGGCGGCCGGTCGAGGTGATGGGGGTTATGGGGGTCTGGACGAACCGCTAAAATACCGGTCTTTCCCTTCCCCGTCTTTGCAGGAGCGGCTTCATGGCGATCAAGGTAGGCATCAATGGTTTCGGCCGGATCGGACGCAACGTGCTGCGCTCGGCCGTGCAGAACTTCGGCAACGAGATCGAGATCGTCGCGATCAACGACCTGCTCGAGCCGGACTACCTGGCCTATATGCTGCAGTACGACTCGGTCCACGGCCGCTTCAAGGGCGAGGTCGCGGTCGAAGGCAACACCCTGATCGTCAACGGCAAGAAGATCCGCCTGACCCAGGAACGCGACCCGGCGAACCTGAAGTGGGACGAAGTGGGCGCCGAGGTGGTGATCGAATCCACCGGCCTGTTCCTGGACAAGGCCACCGCGCAGAAGCATCTGGACGCCGGCGCCAAGAAGGTGATCCTATCGGCGCCGTCCAAGGACGACACGCCGATGTTCGTCTACGGCGTCAACGACAAGACCTACAAGGGCGAGGCGATCGTTTCGAACGCCAGCTGCACCACCAACTGCCTGGCGCCGCTGGCCAAGGTGCTGCACGACAAGTGGGGCATCAAGCGCGGCCTGATGACCACCGTGCACGCCGCCACCGCCACCCAGAAGACGGTCGACGGCCCCAGCAACAAGGATTGGCGCGGCGGCCGCGGCATCCTGGAGAACATCATCCCGTCCAGCACCGGCGCGGCCAAGGCGGTCGGCGTGGTGATTCCGGAATTGAACAAGAAGCTCACCGGCATGAGTTTCCGCGTGCCGACCAGCGACGTGTCGGTGGTCGACCTGACCTGCGAACTCGAGAAGCCTGCCACCTATGCCGAGATCTGCGCGGAAATGAAGGCGCAGAGCGAGGGCGCGCTGAAGGGCATCCTGGGTTACACCGAAGACAAGGTGGTCGCCACCGATTTCCGCGGCGACACCCGCACCTCGATCTTCGACGCCGACGCCGGCATCGCGCTCGACGGCACCTTCGTCAAGCTGGTCAGCTGGTACGACAACGAGTGGGGCTATTCCAACAAGTGCTTGGAGATGGTCAAGGTCGTCGCGAAGTAAGTCTTTGCTGTTGCCCCCTTTGAAAAGGGGGCGAATCGCCGAAGGCGATGGGGGATTTGCTTTTGATTTGCTTCGCTTCGCTTCGCATTAGGAGCAATGCAAGATCAAAGCAAATCGCTGCGCGATTCCCGGCCGTCGCCTACGCGACGGCGCTCAGTCAGCCGCAAGCCTACGGCTTGCAAGCGGCTCCCTTCGCTCCCCCTCAATCCCCCTTTTTCAAAGGGGGAGGAACAGCGGATTCCATCGCTCCGCCCCGCCACCCTTTGAACGCGGCCATCGCGAAGTAATAGAACGCCATGCCGGCCACGGCCGTGTGCGGCCGCTCGATCCACTCGCCGCTACCGGGCAATCCCAACGTCGGCAGCAATTCCTCGGTGATGCCCAACCTGGGTAGCGGCAAGATCACGCCGCCGAACACCGCCGCCAGGTAAACGACCACCGAAAACGCCCAAGCGCCCATCTGCCGCGCGGTTTCGGCTTCGCGGTCGCGCGGCGCCGCGAAGATCCAGATCGCCTTGCTCGCCGCCAGCCACAGGAAGACCCACACCGGCCACCAGGCGCGGAATACGGCCACGAACGCGCCGACGAACAGCGCATAAAAACAGAGCAACCCAGACATCGCCAACAGCCGCTTCACACGCGAAACATCTTCGAGCAGTGCGACCACGGTAAAGAAACCGGTGCCATGCACCAGCAGGAATTCCATCAGCATCATCAGCACGACGGTCTTGACCGCGCCCTGGCCGAAGGTGAGCGGCGAAATCCAGACGATCAGACAAGCGATCCCGGTGATCACATCAGGAGCGGCGCCGAGCAGTCGGCCTAGCATGGGTCCGGGCAGAATGGCGGTCTGGGGATGTGTGCTCATGCGTTCCCATAACGAATTCGCGCCGACGCCGGGGCCAGCGGGTTTGCCTGCCCGGCGGCAGCCTAGGACAATACGCGTCTGATCCCTTTCCGGAAACGCCCATGGCCATCGTCCGCATGACCGACCTCGACCTGCGCGGCAAGCGCGTGCTGATCCGCCAGGATCTGAACGTGCCGGTCGAAGCCGGCCGGGTGACGTCGGACCAGCGCATCCAGGCCTCGCTGCCGACGCTGCGCCGCGCGCTGGACGCCGGCGCGGCGGTGATGGTGATGTCGCACCTGGGCCGGCCCAAGGAAGGCGCGTGGAGCGAAGAGGATTCGCTGGCGCCGGTGGCCGCGCGCTTGTCGGAATTGCTGGGCCGCGAAGTGCCGCTGGTCCGCGATTACCTCGATGGCGTCGAAGCCGCGCCCGGTTCGATCGCGCTGCTCGAGAATTGCCGCATGAACGTGGGCGAAGGCAAGGACGACGAAGCCTTGTCGAAGCGATACGCGGCGCTGTGCGACGTGTTCGTGATGGACGCGTTCGGCACCGCGCACCGCGCGCAGGCGTCGACGCACGGCGTCATCCGCTTCGCGAAACAAGCCGCGGGCGGTCCGCTGCTGATGGCCGAGTTGGATGCGTTGGCGAAGGCACTGGAAAAACCCGCGCGGCCGCTGTTGGCGATCGTCGCCGGCTCGAAGGTGTCGACCAAGCTCGAATTGCTGTCCTCGCTGGTCGGCAAGGTCGACCAGCTGATCGTCGGCGGCGGCATCGCCAACACCTTCATCGCCGCGCAAGGCCATGCGGTCGGGAAATCGCTGTACGAGCCGGATTTGATCGATACCGCGAAAAAGATCATGGCCGATGCGAAAGCGCGCGGCGCCGATATCCCGGTGCCTGTCGATGTCGTCGTCGCCAAGGAATTCAAGGCCGATTCGCCGGCCTCGATCGTGCCGGTCGACCGGGTCGGCGCCGACGACATGATCCTGGACATCGGCCCGGAAACCGCGACCCGCTATGCGCGGGTGATCGCCGACGCGCGCACCGTGGTCTGGAACGGCCCGGTCGGCGTGTTCGAATTCGACGCTTTCGGCCGCGGCACCGAGACCTTGGCGCACGCCATCGCCGAATCGGACGCGTTCTCCATCGCGGGCGGCGGCGATACTTTGGCCGCGATCGACAAATACGGCATCGCCGGCGAAATCGGCTACATCTCCACCGGCGGCGGCGCCTTCCTGGAGTTCCTGGAAGGCAAGACCTTGCCGGCGGTCGCTGCATTGCAACAACGCTGCTGACGCCTCGCTCTTCGTAGGAGCGGGCTTCAGCCGCGAGCTTTACTCCCAAATCGCTGCATTGTCGCGGTTTGAGGAAAGAGCTCGCGGGCTGAAGCCGCTCCTACAAAAAAGCCCGGGTTCGGCGGACATAGCGCCCGTTCACCTTTGTCGTTTCGGCGACTGCATCAAGTTTCCCGCGCGGCCCCGGGAGTAATCTCCGGCGCGGTCCAACGACGGACCGATCATCGGGAGCGACCCATGCGCCGTGCAAGGATTCTTCTCGGCATCGTCGCGCTGCTCGGCATCGCCGGCGCAGCGTTGGCGGGACGATGGCCTTACATCATGACGTTCTACGACCAAGCCGGTAACGAAGTCGGTTATCAGATCGGCGCCTGCGACGGCCACGTGTACTACAGCGGCCAGCGCACGGACACGTACACCATCAGGCAGCTGAGCTGCCCGGACTGAACCACGACGCGGCGCGATCGCCGCACGACAAGGAGGACGACAATGCGCAACACGAAACTGCTGTTGGCGGGCATCCTGCTCGCGGCCGTGTCCGGCATCAGCTCGGCCGGCGGCTGCCTGCAAGGCACCTTCGTCTATTACGGCGCGGACGGCGGCTACGTCGGCCATCGCACGGTCGGCTGCGGCGCGGCCGACGGCACCTGGGGCACGGTCACCGGCGACTACAGCTTCACACAAGGCTGTTCGTCGCCGATCTGAGCAAGGCAGGGCCCTGTGGGAGCGGCTTCAGCCGCGAGTTTTCATGATGTTCGCATGAATGCGGAAGAGCTCGCGGCTGAAGCCGCTCCCACAAAATCCGAATCTGCGACGTGGCGCCATTCTCGTTAACGGATATTTGATCCGCACGCTGCGCGGACGTGCCAATCTCCCGATGCGGAAACGAATTCCGCGTCCATGGAGGAGAGAGCATGAGCCGTAACAGGATAATCGCCGCGACGGTCGCGGCCGTTTTGTTCGCCTGCCTGTCGTTCAGCGCAGCCGCGAATTGGCAGGGTACTTGGCACTACTACGACGACGAAGGCGCGCTGGTGGGCGCCTGGACCGCGGGCTGCGGCGCGATGGACGGGCGCTGGGGCATCGAAACCGAGAACAAATGGTTCACCCAAGGCTGCAGGCCGGACAGCTGAGCGCGCATCGTCGACATCGGCCCCGATCCAGCGATCGGGGCTCCGATTTCGATTTTTAGAGCGGGCTCGCTCCCTGCCTTGCGCTTGTGTAGAGCGTAGTTTGCTGCGCTGCTCTTGATTTTTTAAACCGCAAGAAAATGCAGCGGAGCGAGCTCCGCTCTACACGAGCTGAAGGTTCAGGCTTCGCGCTTCATCCAATCCTCGGCCAGCAGACCGAAGACTTCCGAATCGGTCGCCTGGTCGCCGACGAAGAAACGTTCGCGCAGCACGCCTTCGCTGACGAAGCCCAGCCGCCGCAGGATCCGCCGCGAGGCCTCGTTGCGCGGATCGATGTCCGCTTCGACGCGATGCAGCCGCAGCGTGCGGAAGGCCCAATCCAGCGCGGCCGACGCCGCCTCGCGGGCCAGGCCCTGGCCCCACAAGTCGGAACGCAGCGCGTAGCCGAGTTCGGCGTGGCGGTGGCGCGCATCGAAGCGGAACAGGGTGCAGGTGCCGATCGCCTCGTCCCGCTTGTCGACGACGACCCAGTTGAGCTTGTCGCGTTCGGCGAAGGCTTCCTGCATCTCGGCGATCAGCGCCGCTGCTTCGTCGCGCACGATCATCGGCGGCCGGCTCCAATAGCGCATCACGGCCGGATCGGAAAACAGCGCGAAAACCGCATCGGCGTCCTCCCGGCGCGGGCCGCGCAGGCGGACGCGCGGGCCGCGCAGTTGCGGAAACGCCGGCAATGCGGCCAGGGCCGCGGGCAGATCGAAGGACATGTAGCTTTTCCGGTCGCGGGTCTGGGCTAGGATAGGGCGATTCCCACGCGCGAACCCGACCCGCATGTCCGAACACCGGCGCCGCACCCGCATCCTCGCTACCCTGGGCCCGGCCACCGATGCGCCCGGCGTGCTCGATGCGCTGTTCCGCGCCGGGGTGAACGTGGTCCGCCTGAATTTCTCGCACGGCGATCCCTCCGCGCAGGTGGTTCGCGCGCAAGCCGTGCGCGAAGCCGCGCAGCGGGTCGGCGCCGAAGTCGGCATCCTCGCCGACTTGCCGGGGCCGAAGATCCGCATCGAGCGGTTCGCCGAAGGCAAGGTGAAGCTGCGCGCCGGCGACCGCTTCGACCTGATCGCGCGCGCCGATGCGCCGCCCGGCGATGCGACCCAAGTCGGCGTGAGCTATCTGGGCCTGGTCGACGACGTCGCGGCCGGCGACGTGCTGTTGCTGGACGACGGCGTCGTCCAACTGCGCGTCGAAAAAGTGGAAGGCGAGCGCATCGTCACCCAGGTGCTCAACGACAGCGTGCTGTCGGACCGCAAGGGCCTCAATCGCCTCGGCGGCGGCCTGTCGCTGGGCGCATTGACCGAACGCGATCGCGAGCTGATCGGCGTGGCGGCGCAGATCGAAGTCGACTTCATCGCCGTCTCGTTCTGCCGCAACGCGGCCGACATGGAAGAAGCCCGTTCGATCGCCCGCGCCGCCGGCAGCGATGCCGCCTTGGTGTCCAAGATCGAACGCGCCGAGGCGATCGAGAACCTGGAAGAGATCATCGACGCCAGCGACGTGGTGATGGTCGCCCGCGGCGACTTGGGCGTGGAGATCGGCGACGCCGAATTGCCCGGCCTGCAGAAGAAGATCATCCGCGAATCGTTGCTGCGCAACAAAGTGGTGATCACCGCCACGCAAATGCTGCAGTCGATGGTCGCCAGCCCCATCCCGACCCGCGCCGAAGTGCTCGACGTCGCCAACGCCGTGATCGACGGCACCGATGCGGTGATGCTGTCGCAGGAAACCGCGGCCGGCGATTTCCCGGTCCGCGCGGTCGAAGCGATGGCGCGCATCTGCGTCGGCGCCGAGCGCCAGTTCGAGGCCAATACCGATTTCGAAAAAGCGCAGCGCGATCTGCAGCGCGCCGACCAGGCGATCGCGATGGCCAGCATGTTCCTGTCCGAGCACATCGGCGTGCGCGCGATCGTGGCGATGACCGAATCCGGCGGCACCGCGCGCTTCCTGTCGCGGTTCCGCTCCAGCGTGCCGATCTTCGGCCTGTCGCGTCACGGCGGCGCACGGCGGCGGATGGCGCTGATGCGCGACGTGTTCCCGATCGATTTCGACAGCCGCGGCCTGGCCACCCGCGAAGCCGCGCGCGCCGCGCTGAAAGCTCTGTTCGGCGCCGGCCTGCTGGCCGAGGGCGACCGGGTGATCTTCACCAGCGGCGACCACATGGAGCACCACGGCGCGACCAACACGCTGCGCTTGCTGGAAGTCGGGCCGGAAGGTGTGGCCCAGGGCCTGGGCGAGATCTGAAGGCCTTCGGACGATCCAAGCCAGCGATACGTCCCGGAGCCCTTGACAGCGCCTGCGCCAGGGCGTTTAAGGGGGGACGAATACGGGAGGAGGGCCTATGAACATTCGTGTCCGCCTGGCGGCGCTGGCCGCTTGCTTATTGCTCTACGCCGCCGCAGGCGCGGCGGCGGATAAGAAAGTGAGGATCGTCAACGAAGGCGGCATCCGCGACGAATGGATGCTGGCCGACGGCGTCAAATTGGCGGCGCCCGGTTATCCCAGCTCGTTCGCCGACCGCGGCGATAGCGTCTGCGTGGCGATGGGCTATTCGATCAAGCCCGACGGCACGACTTCGGACTTCAGCCTGGTGAAAGCCTGGAACAGCGCCAACGCGGACAAAGAGCCCGTGCCCGGTTATTGGGAAGCGTTCTCCCAGGCCAGCGCGCAGGCGTTGGCGCAGTGGAAGTTCAAGCCGCGGCCCGAGATCACGGAGCCGAAGCCGACTTACACCGTCGCGACCATGACCTTCATGGGCAAGGACGGCACCGATCCGGCCGGATTGCGCAGCAAATGCGGCATCGCCGATTTGGCCGATTTGGTCCAGGAGCAGAAATCGAGCGGCTTCCAGAAGAGCGGCAGCCGCCAGGCGCAGGAGAACGCGAGACGCGCGATGGACCAGCAGCGGCAATCGGCCGTTCAGCCCATTCGCGGCGGCAGCAACCGCTGATTCTTCGAGCGACGGATAGACCGACAGGAGAAACGATATGGCCGACAGGAAGCGTTGGGTATTGGCGGCCGCGATCGGTCTGCTCGCGCTCGGCGACGCATGCGCCGAAAGAGTGCGCGTGGTCGACGAAGGCGGTTTGCGCGGAGCCTGGTCGTTGCGCGAAGGGGCCGCGTTGGAGGCCCCGGCTTATCCGGCCGAATTCGCGGCGCGCGGCGACAACGTCTGCCTGGCCATCGGATACGCGGTGCGGCCGGATGGCACCACGTCGGATTTCAGCCTGCTCAAGGCCTGGAACAGCGCTTCGGACGACGACGAACCCGAACCCGGCTATTGGGACGCGTTCGCCCAGGCGGGCGCGGCGGCGGTTTCGAAATGGAAGTTCCAGCCGAAGCAAGTTCGTCCCGATGCGGCTACCTACACGGTCGCGACCTTGCATTTCATGGGCCGCCAAGCCGTCGACGTCGCCGGCCTGACCAGCCATTGCAAGATTTCGGACCTGGCCGGCTTCATCCAGCGGCAGAAGGCCGACCGTTTCTTCGCCGGGCTGGACAAGCACGAGATGGAGCGACTGCAGCGGCTGCAAGATCGCCAACAGCAGGCCGCCGCGGCCGCAGCGGCGCTGAGGCGGGTCCAGCAACAGAATCCGCCGCCGCCACCCCCGCCGACGCCTTAATTCCAGCCTGTTCAGACCGTCGCCGGCCGCCTTCAACGGCGGCCGCGCTGTTGCGGGCGGCTATAATGGCCGTTTCCCACGCCGAGCCAGCCCCATGAGCATCGAACAGCTTGCCGAAACCGCCCTGGCCATGGTCGCCGCGGGCAAGGGCATCATCGCCATCGATGAGTCCAACAACACCATCGCCAAGCGTTTCGCCGGCGTGGGCATCGACAACACCGAAGAGAACCGCCGCGCCTACCGCGAGCTGCTGCTGACCACGCCCAAGCTGGGCGACTACATCAGCGGCGCGATCCTGTACGACGAGACGATCCGCCAGTCGACCAAGGCCGGCGTGCCGTTCACCAAGGTGATGACCGAAAACGGGATCATCCCGGGCATCAAGGTCGACAAAGGCCCGTTCGCCCTGGCCGGCTTCCCCGGCGAAGTGGTCACCGAAGGCCTGGACGGCCTGCGCGGCCGCCTGGAGGAGTATTACAAGCTCGGCGCCCGCTTCGCCAAATGGCGCGCGGTGATCAACATCGGCGACGACATCCCGTCGGGCACCTGCATCGAAGCCAATTCGCATGCCTTGGCGCGCTACGCCGCGCTGTGCCAAGAGCAGGGCCTGGTGCCGATGGTCGAGCCGGAAGTGCTGATGGACGGCAGCCACGACATCGAGACCTGCTACGAGGTCACCGAAGTGGTGCTGCGTTCGCTGTTCGACGCGCTGTACCAGCACAGCGTGATGCTGGAGGGCACCATCCTGAAGGCGTCGATGGTGATTCCGGGCAAGGACAGCGGCGAGAAGGCGTCGGTGGACGAAGTCGCCGAGTCGACCCTGATGTGCCTGAAGTCGACCGTGCCGGCGATCCTGCCGGGCATCGTATTCCTGTCCGGCGGCCAGAGCGACGAAGAAGCCACCGCGCACCTGGACGCGATGAACCGCCTCGGCCCGAATCCGTGGCCGCTGTCGTTCTCCTACGGCCGCGCCATGCAGTCGGCCGCGTTGAAGCTGTGGTCGCAGGACCTGGCCAACAACGTGGCCAAGGCGCAGCAAACGGTTTATGCCCGCGCCAAGGACAATGGCTTGGCGGCCCTGGGCAAGTGGAGCAAGGCGGCCTGATTCGGCGCTGATCTCCGCATGCGAAAACGCCGGCCTCGTGCCGGCGTTTTTGTTTTTAAGCGGAAGAATTGCGGAGGCCCGCGAACAGCTTTCCTCCCCCTTGCGGGGTCAAGAGACATGTTTGCGAAGCAATGCTCCGCAAGCAATGCGCCTTCACCCCGAAATGGGAGAGGGACAACAGCCGTCGTTCGCACTCGCCGTGAATTGGCCACATCCAAAATGCCTCAGGCGGCCCTTGAACGCGTTCCGTGCACGAAGAACCTTGGAGGCCATTCCAAGACGGGGACGCGAAATGGCTACATTCGTCGTTGCAGGGTTGGCGTCTGCGCTTCTACTCGCCTCGGCGGCCTCCGTCGCTGCCAAAGACCGCATCGCGATCGTCGACGAAGGCGGCATCCGCAAAGAATGGAAATTGGCCGATGGCGCCAAACTCGCCGCGCCGGCCTATCCCGCCGAATTCGCCGCGCGCGGCGACAACGTCTGCGTGGCGGTCGGCTATGCGATCCAAGCCGACGGTTCGACTTCGGACTTCAGCCTGCTGAAGGCCTGGGCCAGTTCCACCGACGGCGATCGCGAACCGGCGCCCGGCTTCTGGGAAGGTTTCGCGCAGGCCGCCGGCGCGGCGGTGGCGCAGTGGAAATTCGCGCCGCGGCCGGAAGTAGCTGAGCCGCGGCCGGTGTATACGGTGGCCACGATGCACTTCATCGGGCGCGAGGCCGCCGATCCGGCGGCATTGCGAGCCCGTTGCGCCATCTCCGACCTGGCCGGCTATGTGCAGAAGCAGAAGTGGGACAAATACCAGGCCGGCAATCTGACCAAGAACGAACTCCAACGCTTCCAGCGGCTGCGCTCGAGCCAGCCGGCCGTGCTGGCGCAGCCGATACGCAACGGACGGCGCTGAAGCGGGACGCGCTCCGGTATGCTGGCCTCCGATCGGCCAGAACGGGGTAGGCGCGTGGCGCAAGGCGAGATCCGGATACCGCCCGAAGCGATCGCGGCCCTGCGCCAAGGGCGCACGATCGAGGCGATCAAACTGCTGCGCGAAGCGACCGGCTTGGACCTCAAGCGGGCCAAGGCCGTCATCGACGCGCGCATCGCCGGCGCGGCCGCGGTCCGCGACCAGGTGGAGTCCGCCAGGTCCGCGTCGAACGAGGCCGCTACCGGCATCGTATTGCCGCGTGACGCCGCCGAAGCGCTGTCGCGCGGCGAAGTGATCGAGGCGATCAAGCGCCTGCGTGCGGCCAATCCGCAGTTCGACCTGAAGACCGCCAAAGAACTGGTCGAGCAGCACCGGCACGGAAACCGGGCGACGGCGGCCGTGCCGGTGATGCAGAAGCGCGTGCCGACTGTGGTCGAAGGCGACCGCGGCAGCCACGGCTGGCTGTGGCTGGTCGCATTGGCGGCGATTTTCGCGCTCTGGTATTTCTTTTCGGGGCAGGGCTGACGATGCGGGCGAACGCGATGCGCCTGGCGGCGCTGCTGTGCGCATTGGCGCTGCCGATCGGCTGCGCGACGGGAGGCAAGACGGTGCAGGAATCGGTCGACGCGCTGATGCGCGATTACGCGGGCGACGGCCCGGGCGCTTCGGTGCTGGTGATCCAGGACGGCAAGCCGGTCGTCGAACGCGCCTACGGCTTCGCCGACTTGGAAGCGCGCACGCCGGCGACGCCGCGCAGCAACTACCGCCTGGCTTCGGTCAGCAAGCAGTTCACCGCCACGGCCGTGCTGCTGCTGGCGCGCGACGGCAAGCTCGGCCTGGACGATCCGGTGCGCAAGTGGCTGCCTTCGTTGCCGGCCAAGGCGGCGGATGCGATCACGATCAAGCATCTGCTCACCCATACTTCGGGCCTGATCGACTACGAAGACCTGATGGCCGAAGACGCCACCGAACAGGTCCACGACGCCGACGTGCTGCGCCTGCTCGAAACGCAGGACCGTACCTATTTCGCGCCGGGCGCCGATTACCGTTACAGCAACAGCGGCTACGCCTTGCTCGCGCTGATCGTCGAAAAAGCCTCCGGCAAGCGCTACGCCGATGTCCTGCGCGAACGGATCTTCCTGCCCTTGGGCATGGACCGTACCGTCGCTTACGAAAAAGGAATATCCGAAGTCGCCGACCGCGCCTACGGCTACAGCCTGATCGACGGCCGTTGGCGGCGCACCGACCAAAGCTCCACCAGCGCGGTGCTGGGCGACGGCGGCATCTATTCGTCGATCGACGACTTGGCCAAGTGGGACGCCGCGCAATACGACGATCGCCTGCTCGACGCGCAGTCGCGCAAGCTCGCCACCACGCCTTGGACCAAGACCGACGATCCGGCGATCGAATACGGCTACGGCTGGCGCATCACCGGCGAAACCTTGTGGCATTCGGGCGAAACGATCGGTTTCCGCAACGTGATCGTGCGCTATCCGCAGCGCCGCTTGACGGTGATGGTGCTGACCAACCGCGACGATCCCGAGCCTTACCGCACCGCGCTGCGCATCGCGGAACTGTTCCTGCGCTAGCGCCTAGGTGCGCGCGACGCGCGCCTTGTCCGCGGATTTTTCCGCCATGCGCCGGTCGATGCCGTCCAGCAGCAGATCGGACGCGGTCTTGAGCGCGGCGAAAAACAGCACCGAACCGCTGCCGCCGAAGACCGAGCCGACGATGATCGCCAAATGCATCGGCACCACCCGCAGGTAAGGCGTGAACATCAGCGCGCCCAGATTGGGCCGTCCGCGCAGATCCGCGGCGTGCTGGACCGCATAGGTCTGGCGCTGCGACAGCGCGAAGGACACGCCGCAGGCCAGCAGTATCAGCGCGTCGCGCAGCTGCCCGACCGGATGCTCCGCGCACAGGAATATCAAATAGGCGAGGTGGAAGAAGCCGTAATGGAGAGTGAAGAACAGGGCGGTGGAGCGTTTTCCCGCTTCGTTCTCCGGCACCGGCTGGTCGTTGGAAGTGAAGCCTTCGGTGCTGAAATCCGCCAGCTGGAGCATGCGTTTGCGCGCGTACCCGCCGACGATCACGCTCTGGATCCAATACGGCCATAGCAGCCAACCCACGTCCCAACGGAAAAACAACGCCGCGGCCAAAGTCGCGGCGTTGCTCAACAGCAGGTTGCGGGCGGAAGGGTTCAAAGTCCGCCCGTCAGCCCAGAGAAGCCAGCCATTCGTCGTCGGAGCCTTCGTTGACGCCTTCGAACAGGAAGGTCGACAGATAGCGTTCGCCGGTATCGGGCAGCATCGCCAGGATCGCGTCGCCGTCCTTCGCCGACTTCGCCACTTCCAGCGCCGCGGCCACGGTGGCGCCGGCCGAGATGCCGACAAACACGCCTTCTTCCGAGGCCAGGCGGCGCGCGGTGTCGCGGGCCAGCACGTCGTCGATCGGCAGGATCTGCGCCGCGGCATCGCGGTTCAGCACCGCCGGAACGAAATCCGGCGTCCAGCCTTGGATCTTGTGCGGCTGCCATTCCTTGCCGCTCAGCAGCGAAGCGCCGGCCGGTTCGCAAGCGGTGACCTTCACTTCCGGGCGCGCGACTTTAAGCACTTCGCCCACGCCCGTCAGCGTGCCGCCGGTGCCCCAGCCGGTGACGAAATGGTCGAGCCGGCGGCCGGCGAAATCGCGCAGGATTTCAGCCGCGGTGGTTTGCCGATGATAAGCGGGATTGGCCGGATTCTCGAATTGCCGCGCCAGGAACCAGCCGTGCTTCTTCGCCAACTCCTCGGCGCGGCGCACCATGCCGCTGCCGCGTTCGGCGGCCGGCGTCAGGATCACTTTCGCGCCGTAAGCGCGCATCAGTTTGCGGCGCTCGATCGAGAAGGTTTCCGACATCGTCGCGACGAATTTGTAGCCGCGCGCCGCGCACACCATCGCCAAGGCGACGCCGGTATTGCCGGACGTGGCCTCGATCACGGTGTCGCCGGGCTTCAACACGCCTTTGGCTTCGGCGTCCAGAATGATGGCGATGGCGAGGCGGTCTTTGACCGAGCCGCCGGGATTGAACGATTCGACCTTGGCGTAGAGTTCGACGTTCGCCGGCGCGATGCGCCGCAGGCGCACGACCGGCGTGCGGCCGATCGTGTCGAGGATGCTGTCGTGGATCATGGCTTCGCTCCTGAGCGGGGGATCGGGCGGATTCCGGAATGAAATGCGTGTGCCGATAGCAAGCGATACGCGAAACGGACACAGGACGGGACGCCCGCGATGCCAGACTGCCGCGTAACGCACGCGAGCGCCAGCGGTTGACCGGAACGGGGCGTTCCGCGCCATGGCCGATGGCATACGTGGGTGTCACGGCCAAAGGCTAGAATCGACGGGATTTGATCCGACCGACCGCGCGAATGCCGATCCGACGCCCGTTCCTCGCCCTTCCGTTCCTGGCCTTGTGCCTGGCCGTGGCCGCTTGCGGCAAGGACGAGGCCGGCGACCGCCGGCAGCCGCCCGCCACCGTCACCACGATCCGTTTGCAACCGGTGCGCTGGAGCGACGAACTGACCGCGCTGGGCACGGCCAAGGCGCGCGAATCGGTCGACATCACCGCCAGCGTCACCCAGACCGTGGCGAGCGTGGATTTCGACAGCGGGCAGTTCGTCAAACGCGGCCAGGGCCTGGTCACGCTGACCCAGGGCCAGCAGAGCGCCAGCGTCGCCGAAGCGCAGGCGTCCTTGCGCGATGCCGAGCAGCTGTACGACCGCAACCGCCGCCTCGCCGACCAGCAACTGATCGCGCGTTCGGAACTGGAAACCCAGCGCACGGCTTTGGAAGCGGCGCGCGCGCGCCTCGCCGCGCAACGCGCCACGGTCGCCGACCGCGTGATCCGCGCGCCTTTCGACGGCGTGCTCGGCCTGCGCTTGGTCAGCGCCGGCACCTTGGTGACGCCGGGCACGCCGATCACCACGCTCGACGACGTTTCGCTGATCAAGTTGGATTTCACCTTCCCCGAGTCGGCGCTGTCGCAATTGGCCGTGGGCCAACGCGTCAGCGCGCGCAGCGACGCGTGGCCCGATGCCGTTTTCGAAGGCACGATCGCCACCATCGATTCGCGCGTCGATCCCGCTACCCGCGCGGTGACGGTGCGCGCCGAAATCCCGAACCCTGACGGCAAGCTGCGCCCCGGCATGCTGCTCGAGGTCGGCGTCGAGCGCGCCGCGCGCCAAACCCTCGCCATCCCCGAATTGGCGCTGCAGCAGTCCGGCGCCAACGCCAGCGTGTTCCGGGTCGAGGCGGGCAACAAGGTCAAGCAGGTGCCGGTGAAGATCGGCGCGCGCCGGCGCGGCGAAGTGGAGATCGTCGAAGGCTTGAAGGCCGGCGACCGCATCGTCGTTGACGGCACGGTCAAGCTGCGCGACGGCTCCGCGATCCAGGACGTGACCCAACAGCAGGCGACCGCGCAAGCGGACGAAGGCTGAGCCATGTTCTTATCGGACGTTTCGATCAAGCGTCCCGTCTTCGCGACGGTGATGTCGCTCATCCTGATCGTGCTGGGCGTGGTGGCCTTCACCCGCCTGCCGCTGCGCGAATTGCCGGACGTGGATCCGCCCATCGTCTCGGTGAGCGCCAGCTACACCGGCGCCTCGGCGGCGGTGGTGGAAAGCCGCATCACGCAAGTGCTGGAAGACGCGATCAGCGGCATCGAAGGCGTGGATTTGATCACCGCCGACAGCCGCAACGGCCGTTCCAACATCAATATCGAATTCACCCTGACCCGCGACATCGAAGGCGCGGCCAACGACGTGCGCGACGCGATCAGCCGCGTCGCCAACCGGTTGCCGCCCGAAATCGATCCGCCGCAGGTGTCCAAGCAGCAGAGCGACTCCGCGCCGATCATGTTCTTCAACCTCAGCGATCCGAACATGACCGCCGAGGAACTCACCGACTACGCCGACCGCTATCTGGCCGACCAGTTTTCGTCGATCGACGGCGTGTCCTCGGTCAACATCGGCGGCGGCCAGCGCTACGCCATGCGCGTGTGGCTGGACGACAAGGCGATGGCCGCGCGCGGGCTGACCGTCGACGACATCAACGGCGCGCTGCAGCGCGAGAACGTCGAGTTGCCGGGCGGCAGCCTGGAATCGACCGACCGCGATTTTTCGCTGCGGGTGATGCGCGGCTATCTCACGCCGGAAAACTTCGAGGAACTGGCGGTCGGCAAGGGCAGCGACGGCCATGTGATCAAGCTGCGCGAGGTGGCGCGGGTCGAACTGGGTTCGGAGGAACGCCGCTCCTATTACCACGGCAACGGCGTGCCGCAGGTCGGCATGGGCATCGTCGCCACGTCCACGGCGAACCAGCTGGAAGTGGCGCACAAGGCCCGGGAATTGGCCGACCGCATGGGCGCCTCGCTGCCCAAGGGCATGAACATCGCCCTGGCCTTCGATTCGACGGTCTTCGTGGACGCGGCGGTGGAGGAGGTCTACAAGACCCTGGCCGAGGCGATCGCTTTGGTGCTGCTGGTGGTGTTCGTGTTCCTGGGCAGCGTGCGCGCCTCGCTGATCCCGGCGGTGACCGTGCCGGTGTGCATCACCGCCGCGTTCATCGCGCTGTACGCGTTCGGATTCTCGATCAACCAGCTGACGCTGTTGTCGCTGGTGCTGTCGATCGGCCTGGTGGTGGACGACGCGATCGTCGTGCTGGAGAACTGCCAGCGCCGCGTCGACCTGGGCGAGCCGCCGCTGCTGGCCGCCGCGCGCGGCACGGGCCAGGTGGCGTTCGCGGTGGTCGCCACGACCGTCGTGCTGATCGCGGTGTTCCTGCCGATCGCCTTCATGGAAGGCAACCAAGGACGGCTGTTCCGCGAACTGGCGGTGGCCGTTGCCGGCGCGGTGCTGATTTCGGGCTTCGTCGCGCTCACGCTGACGCCGATGATGTGCTCGATCCTGCTGAAGCCCCACGCATCCGCGGGTCCTTCCGCGAACAGCCCGGCCGTCCCTGGCCGGACTCTCCATAAAGCGAAAGGCTTCAACAACTGGGTCAACGATCGCCTCGACAACCTGACGCGCTGGTATCGCAACGTGCTCGGCAAAGTGATCGGGCGCGGCTGGCTGCTGGCGATCGCGATGCTGATCACCTTCGCCATCAGCGGCTTGCTGTTCAAGCTGGTGCCTTCGGAGCTCGCGCCGGTCGAGGATCGCGGCAACTTCAACGTCAACGTCACCGGGCCGGAGGGCGCGGGCTACGACTATATGGTCAAGCAGATGGCCGAAGTCGAGAAGCGGTTGCTGGCCTACGCCAGCGGCGATAGGCCCATCAGCCGCGTGATCACGCGCGTGCCCGGCGGTTTCGGCGGCAGCGCGGGGGTGATGAACAGCGGCCGCGCGACCGTCTTCCTGAAGCCGTGGAACGAGCGCGACGTCACCACCCAGCAGGTGATGGAAGAAGTACGCAAGAACTTGTCCGACCTTCCCGGCGTGCGCATCACCGCGGACGTGCAGCAGGGCCTGGTGCGCGGCGGCGGCCGGCCGGTGCAATTCGTGTTGCGCGGGCCCACTTACGAAACGCTGGCGCAGTGGCGCGACCGCATGGTGCGCCGCATGGACGAGAATCCCCGGCTGCTCAACGCAGACTACGACTACAAGGAAACGCTGCCGCAGATCCAGGTCAACATCGACAAGTCGCGCGCCGCGGACCTCGGCGTGCCGGTGCAAGCGATCGGCAACACGCTGCAGACCATGCTCGGCTCGTTGCGCTCGGGCACGTACCAGAAGGACGGTCAAGAGTATTACGTGATGACCCAAGCCGCGCTGGAGGACCGGCGCAGTCCGGCCGACATCACCGGCTTGTACGTGCGTTCCACCACCACCAACCAGCTGATTCCGCTGTCGAACCTGGTGAAGCTGGAAGAGATCGCCGAAGCCGGCACGCTCAGCCGCTTCAACCGGATGCGCGCCATCACGCTCACCGCCGGCCTGGCGCCGGGCTACACGGTCGGCGAGGCGCTCGAATACCTGCGCGGGCTGGCCGCGCAAGAACTGCCGCCGGAAGCGCAGATCGACTACAAGGGCGAATCGCGCGAGTTCCAGAAATCCAGCAGCGCGATCTTCTTCACCTTCGGCATGGCGTTGCTGGTGGTGTTCCTGGTGCTGGCGGCGCAGTTCGAGAGCTTCCTGCATCCGATCGTAATCATGCTGACCGTGCCGCTGGCCATGCTCGGCGCGCTGATCGGCTTGTCGATCTGGGGCACCAGCCTGAACCTGTACAGCCAGATCGGCATCGTCATGCTCGTGGGCCTGGCGGCGAAGAACGGCATCCTGATCGTCGAATTCGCCAACCAGCTGCGCGACGAAGGGCGCAGCGTCGCCGAAGCGATCGTGGAATCGGCCGCCGTGCGCTTGCGTCCGATCCTGATGACCTCGGTGGCGATGATCTGCGGCGCGATCCCGCTGATGCTGTCCACCGGCGCCGGCGCGGCCAGCCGCTCGGCGATCGGCGTGGTGATCGTGTTCGGCGTGGCGTTCTCGACCCTGCTGTCGCTGTTCGCGGTGCCCGCGTTCTACAGCCTGCTGGCGCGCTTCACCCATTCGCCGGAAGCCGTGGCGCACGAACTGGCCAAGCTGGAGAAGGAAGTCCCGCCTGTCGGCGGCCATGCCTGATCGCGTATCCTGCCGATGCACGGCAGGAGGCGGATGTGGATTGGCGCGGCACCGAAATCGAAGTGGGCGACGGCATCCGTCTGCGCGCTTGGCGCGCTGACGATCTGGATGCGCTGGTGCGCCACGCCGACGACGAGCAGGTCTCGCGCGGCGTCAGCGACCGTTTCCCGTGGCCTTACGCCCGCGCCGACGGCGAAGCCTTTCTGGCCGGCAAAGTGATCGATTTCGACCTCGGCCCGGCCTTCGCCATTGAACTCGGCGGCGAGGCCTGCGGCAGCATCGGTGCGCGCCCCGGCCGAGGCGAGCGGCGCCATAGCGCGGAATTCGGCTACTGGCTGGGGCGCGAACATTGGGGCCGCGGCCTGATGACCCGGATCGTGGCGGCGTTCGCGCCTTGGGCGATGCGCGAGCTGCGCTTGTACCGTTTGCAAGCCGGCGTGCTCGACTTCAATATCGGTTCGGCCCGCGTGCTGCAGAAGAACGGCTTCGTCGAAGAAGGCGCGCAGCGCAACGCGGTGTTCAAACGCGAACGCTTGCACGATCTGCGCGTGTTCGCCAAGACCAGGGATGCGCTCGACGATGGCGCGTGAACCGGATTCGCCGTGGCGCAGCAAGCGGTTGCCTTCGACGGGCGGGCACCAGCCGTCCGAGCGGGTGCAGCGCGCCGATCCGAGGGCGGAGCTGCGCTTGTACGGTTTCAACGCGGTGCGGGCGGCGTTCGCGCGCCGGCCCGAAGCCTTGCGCAAGCTCTATCTGACCCAGGCGCGCATACCGCAATTGCAGCTCCTGCTGAAATGGTGCGTGGCCCATCGCATCGGCTATCGCGTGGTCGAAGAGTCCGATCTGCAGAAACTGGCGGCGAGTTCGCATCACGAGGGCGTGGTGGCGGACGTGCTGCGCGAGGAACCGCTGACGCTGGAAGCCTGGCTGCGCGATCTGCCGGCGGGACCGCAATGCGCGATCTGGTTGGACGGCGTCGGCAATCCGCACAATCTCGGCGCGATCCTGCGCTCGGCCGCGCATTTTGGCGCGAGCGCCGTGCTGTTGCCGGAGCATTCGGAGCTGGCGCTGTCCGGCGCTGCGGCACGCGTGGCCGAAGGCGGCGCCGAAGCGGTGCGGTTCGTGCGGCTGCCGTCCGGCGATCGGGCCATCGCGCGTTTGCGCGAAGCGGGTTTCGGCCTCGCCGCGACCGTCGTGGAAGGCGGGGAAGACCTGTTCTCCGCGGCATTGCCGTCGCGTTTGATTTATGTGCTCGGCGCCGAAGGCGAGGGCATGGATCGCGGTTTGGCCGCCGCTTGCGATCTGCGTCTGTCCATTCCCGGCAGCGGTGCGGTCGAGAGCCTCAACGTCGCTTCCGCTTCGGCGGTTCTGTTGGCCGCGTGGTATCCGAAGCGGTGAACGCCGGCGCGCTAGGGCGTTTTCGCAGCCAAGCGGAATGGAGCAGCGTATCGGAGGGCTGGAGAACGTCGGAAACCGAGGCCCTGCAAGCGGCCGCGGACGCGCCTCTCTCGGGCTATTGCGGATTGTGCCGACGAGAAACTTCGTTCCGGCCGCTTCCGGAATCTCCATCGCCTTGGCGCGAAGGCCTGCATTGCCTGCACTGTCGCTGCAATGCGCGACAGCGGGCCGCAGGAACGGTTTTGCTGGACGCGCTGAAGCATTCGCAGGCGCGGGTGTACGCCACCGAGCAGACCAGCGCTTTCTATTTGGCGCTGCGTAGACGCGTGGCCCGTTTGCACGGCAGCGAATTCGGAGTCGGCTTGCGGCAGCGCATGCATTTGGCGCTTTGGTTGCTGCGGAAAGGCGTGCCGCCGTGGATCCGCAGCGAAGATGTGACCGCTCTGCGCTGGTCCGACGCCACGATGGACGGTGTCGTCAGTCTCGACGTATTGGAGCACGTACCCGATTACCGGGCGGCGCTGCGGGAGTTCGCGCGCGTGCTGCGGCCAGGCGGTGCGTTGGCGCTAACGGTGCCTTTCTACGAGTACCAGTCCGAGAACGTGCGGATCGCGCGGCTGGACGCGCGCGGCCGCATCGAGCATCTGGGCGAGCCGGAGTTCCACGGCGATCCGATCCGCGGAGGCGTGCCTTGCTTCCATCACTTCGGTTGGGCTTTGCTGGACGACATGCGCGAAGCCGGTTTCGCCGATGCCCAAGCTTGCCGCGTGCAGGATCCGTCGAGCGGTTTGCCGCAAGGGCAGTGGGTGTTGCTCGCCCGGCGGTGACAGAATTTGTGGGAGCGGCTTCAGCCGCGAGCTCTTTCCACCAGGTCGCAGCGGTCTGCGGCAAAGAGCTCGCGGCTGAAGCCGCTCCCGCAAGAGCAAAGAATCAGCGCTGGCGGCGCGGTTCGGCTTCCTTCGGCGCGCTGCCGAAGCCGCCGTCGGACTGCGCGGAAAGATAGGTGAACACCGCGTACGCCGCCACGTTCTGCGCCAGCACCTTCGGATCGATCTTGTCGAGCGTGTCGTCGGCGTTGTGGTGCAGATCGAAGTAGTCGGTGCCGTCGTGGCCCAGCCAGCCCCAGGCCATGCCGCGCGCGGTCAGCGCGCCGATGTCCGATTCCGGATCGCCCTTGCCCGGCAGACGCTCGATGCCGAGCGGCGCCAAGGCTTGCGCGATCTGTTCGATTGCCGGCTTGGCGAAGTCCGGCGCGCTGCTGTCGAAACCGTAGATGCGGCCCGCGCCGAAATCGCTTTCCGCGGCGATGTGGTGCTTTTCGACATCCTTGAAATACTTCTCGGCATAGGCGCGGCCGCCGAACAGGCCCTGTTCCTCGTTGGCGAACGCGACCACGCGGATCGTGCGCGCCGGCTTGAGCGGCTTGATCAGCGCCGCGGCGGCCATGGTGATGCCGACGCCCGCGCCGTCGTCGATCGCGCCGGTGCCATGGTCCCAGGAATCCAGATGGCCGCCGATCAGCACGACTTCATCGGGCTTCTTGCTGCCGCGGATCTCGCCGATCACGTTCTGCGAGGTGTATTCGCCGTCGTAACCGCAATCCAGCGCCACGCGCACCTGGGTCGGGCCCAGCGCAACCAGGCGCGCCAGTTGATCCGCATCCGGAATCGACAGCGCCGCGGCGGGGATCGGCTTCAGGCCTTCCTCGAAGCGGGTGGCGCCGGTGTGCGGCGTGCGATGCGATTCGGTGCCGGCCGAGCGCATCAGGAACGCGACCGCGCCCTTGCGCACCGCCGCCGACGGACCGCGGCCGCGGATGCCGCCGCCGTTGCGGTAGTCGCTGCCGTCCTGCGCTTTCTTCATCTGGTAGTCGACGAAGGCGATCTTGCCCGCCAGCGAACCGTCGGGCGCCGCTTGCAGCGCGGCGAGGTCGGGGAAGCGGACGACTTCGGCTTCCACCGTGCCGCCCGGGCTGCCGCCCAGCGCGGTCAGGTAAAGCTTCTGCGAATGCGCGCCGAGCACTTCGCCGTGCTCGCTGCGGCGCACCCATTTCGGGAACGTCACCGGCTCGGTCCAGACCTTGTCGTAGCCGAGTTGCTTGAACTTGGCGACCGCCCAGGCGACCGCGCGCGCATCGGCTTCGCTGCCGGCCAGGCGCGGGCCGACTTCGGTGGTCAAGGATTCGGTGATCTTCCAGCCCAGATCGCTGGCCAAGGCTTTTTCGCGCAGTTTCGCGGCTTCGGCGACGGCGGAGGCGGGAATCGTGGTTCGCTGCTGCGCGAGAGCGGCGGAGCAGGCGACGGACAAGGCTAACGCGGCGATCGACAGCGAAAAACGCATTGCAATCCCCCGGGACGCGGCAAAGCCGCGAGCTTAGCAGCCCGCGGCTGCGCGTCTTTGTGCCAGTCGTCATGGCCGCCGTTGCGTTTCGCAGGGGGCCATTGTTCCGCGGTTGTAGAGTCGAGCTTGCTCGACTGCTTTTGCCTTTGTAGGAGCGGCTTTAGCCGCGAGTTTTTTCTCTGAAATCGCTGCGATGCCGCGATATGAAGGAAAGAGCTCGCGGCTAAAGCCGCTCCTACAAAAGCCCGGTTCGAAAGAGAGCCGGGCCGGAGTAGTTCAGCGCTTGAGGCTGTCGCGGATCTCGCGCAGCAGCAGCACTTCTTCCGCCGGTGCGGCGGGCGCTTCGGGCGGCTTGCGGTTCATGCGGTTGATCGCCTTGACCACCAGGAAAATGGCGAAGGCGACGATGACGAATTGCACGACCGCGTTCAGGAATTCGCCGATGCCGATCGCGATCGCCGGTATTTCCTTGCCGGCCGCATCCACGCCGGCTTCCTTCAGCGTGATCGCCCATTTCGAGAAATCCACCCCGCCGATCAGCATGCCGATCGGCGGCATGATGATCTTGTCGACCAGCGCGGTGACGATCTTGCCGAACGCGGCGCCGATCACCACGCCCACGGCGAGGTCGACCACGTTGCCGCGCATCGCGAATTCCTTGAATTCACCCATCATGCCCATCGCCACTCCTCCATTCCGCGGTTGGGAGAGGCTAGGCTACACCGGTCCCGGTGGGCGGTGCGATGACGCCCTGCAATTCGGCCACGCCGTCGAGCCGGGCATGGAAAGCGTCGCCGACCTGCAGCGGGCCGACGCCGGCCGGGGTGCCCATGAAGATCAGGTCGCCGGCGCGCAGCGCGTAGAGCTTGGACAACTCGTGCAGGATGTCGCCGATATCCCAGATCAAGTCCGACAGCGCGCCGTGCTGGCGCTGTTGGCCGTTGATCTCCAGGGTCAGTGTGCGTCCGTAGAGTCCATCCACTTGCGCGGCCGGCACCAATTCGCTGATCGGAGCGGAATGATCGAAGGCTTTGCCGGTATCCCAGGGCAGGCCTTTAGCCTTGGCCGCGGCTTGCAGATCGCGCCGGGTCAGATCCAAACCGATGCCGTACGCGTACACCAGCGCCATCGCCGCGTGCGGATCGAGCACGCCGGCGGGCGCGTCGCGGCCCAGCGCCGCCACCAGTTCGATTTCGTGATGCAGATCGTGCGTGCCGTGCGGATAAGGCACGATCCCGTCGACGACGATGGCGTCGGCGGGTTTGAGGAAGAACACCGGTTGCCCGCGTTCGGCTTTCGATGCCGGCGCGACCGCGCCCATTTCGCGGGCGTGGTCGGCGAAATTGCGGCCGACGCAGTAGATGCGCCGCACCGGGAACGTGCCGCCGCCGCGCAGCGGAACGCGCGGCGTAACGGGCGCCGGAATCGCGTCGGTCACGGAGGCTTAGCGCAGCAGAGGTTTGCCGACGACGCGATATTCGCCTTCGACGACGTTCTTGTCGGCGGCGACCGGTTTGCCGCGCTGGCGCCACAGCTTGATCAGCAGGCCCGCCGCCAGCATCGCCGCGCCGACGAACAGGCCGAACACCAGCAGCACCGCCAACAACGCCAATCCGACTAGGCCGAACGCGATGCGCAGCAGCGGATGGCGCGGTTTGCGCGGCGCGAAGGCCCAGCGCACGGAATCGCGATGGAAACGGAAAGCGGTCATCGGCGGCGGTCGTGACAGAATGCGGCCCGAAGGCGGGCGGCAAGTATCGGACAGCGCCTCGGAGCAGTTGTAAGGAGTTTGTTAATGTTTGATGACAGCCGGTTTGATGACAGTCGCCCAGATCATCGCCAGCAGCGGCTGATCGGCCTGGCCGAGATCCAGGACGGCGGCTTCGCGGAGGCCGAGGCCTCCCTGGGTGGGGATGCGGAGTCCTTGATCCTGTATCGCGACGGCGATCGGGTCCGCGCCTGGCTCAACGTTTGCCCGCATGCCGGCCGGCGGTTGGATTGGGCGCCGGGCAGGTTCCTGAAAAGCAAAGAAGGGCATCTGGTGTGCGCGTCGCACGGCGCCAGCTTCTCGTTGGAAAACGGTGTGTGCGTCGCCGGGCCTTGCCGCGGCGCTTCTTTGCGCGCGATCGAGGTGACCGTGCAAGGCGATGAGGTGTTCCTGTGGGAGCGGCTTTAGCCGCGAGTTCTTCGTTCCAAGTCGCTGTCGTCTGATGGAAAGAGCTCGCGGCTGAAGCCGCTCCCACAAAAGAGCGCTAGAACCCGGCGGCTTGCATGCCCGCGCGCGCGATCTCGGCGTCGATATTGGACTGCGCGCCCGACACGCCGACCGCGCCGACCACTTCCTCGCCGACCTTCAGCATCAGCCCGCCTTCGATCGGCAAACTGTCGGGCAGGCCGAGCACGACGTTGTTGCCTTTCTCCAGCAGGTTCTGGTGGAAAACGGTGTCGCGGCGGAAATTGACCGCATGTTCGGCCTTGCGGACGGCGACATCGACGGTCGAGTTGGAAGTGCCGTCCATGCGCGAGAAGTGCACCAGCCGACCGGCTTCGTCCAATACCGCGATGCTGACCTTGAGGCCGCGCTTGGCCGCTTCCTGTTCGGCCGCGGCGACCAGGCGTTTGGCGGCGTCCAGATTCACCGATTTCCTGACGGCGTAGTTTTCCGCGGCCGTGGCGGGCGCGAGGAAGGCGAGGGCGAGCAGTGCGGGCAATAGGCGCTTCATCGGATCATTTCCCCCAAAACATCACGTTGACCGCCAGCACCGTGATCGCGATATAGATCAGGGCTAACGGTCCGCCGATCTTCCACAATTCCTTGGAGGTATAGCCCGCCGGGCCGGTGATCATCGACATCACCGGATTGGACGCGGTCATGAAATTGTTCGACGCCGATAGCGCCACGATCAGCGCGAACGCGGTCGGATTGCCGCCCGCGGCCAAGGCCAGGTTGACCGCCATCGGCACCATCACGATGGTCGCGCCGACGTGGCTGATCACCAGCGCGAACGACGTCGTCAGCACGCCGACCGCGATCTCCAGCACCCACACCGGCAATCCTTCCGGCAAGCGGGCGATGGTGTGCCCGGCGATCCAGGCCGCCGCGCCGCTGGAATCCATCGCCCAGCCCAACGGAATCAGGCAGGCCATCAGGAACACCGTCTTCCAATTGATCGCGGCGTAGGCTTCGTCGATGTGCAGCACGCCGGCGATCAGCATGCCGGCCACGCCGGTCATCAGCGCGATCGACACCGGGATGCGCGAGCTCAGCGCCAGCAGCATGGTGATCGCGAAGATCGTCATCGCGATCTTGAACTTGTGCGGCCGCTGCTCGCCTTTCGGATAGTCGGTGACGACCACGAAATCCTTGGCCGCCGCGGCTTCGCCCAGGTCCTGCCAGATGCTGTGCAGCACCAGCATGTCGCCGGCGCGCAGCGGCACCTGGCGGACGTTGTCGCGGATCACGTCCTTGTCGCGGTTGATCGCCAACAGGCTGATACCGCTCTGCTTGCGCAACTGCAGGTCGGCCGAGGTCTTGCCGATGAATTTCGACGTCGGCGGCACCACCGCTTCGGAAATGCCGGCGCGGCTGGGGTTGAACAGGTCGCGGAATTCGCGCAGGCGCGTGCTCATGCGCAGGAACTGGTTCTGGGCGAAGTCGGCGACCTTGTCGCGCGGGCCCATCGCGCCGAGCACGCTGCCGACCCAGATGCGCGCATCGGCCGGCGGCGCCAGCCGCGATTCGTTGCCGGTCTTCAGCGCCAGCAGCAGCGGCGCGCCGCGCAGGGATTCGGCTTCGCCCAGCGACATGCCGACCAGCGGACTGTCGGCGCTGACGGTGAGTTCGAACACGTCGCCTTCGATGCCGTAGGCGCGGGCGAAATAGCTTTCGGTGCGGGCCGGAGTGACGCCGCCTTCGCTCTCGTCGCTCAGGCGCTTGTCGCCGTAGTAGCGGAAGTACAGCAGCGACGCGCCCAGCAGCGCCAGGCCGATCGGCAGCGGCGCGAACATGCGCAGCGGCTCCAGCGTCGCGGCGCCGGAAGGCAAGTTGCTGTTGGCCGAGACCAGCAAGTCGTTGAGCAGGATCAGCGGCGAGTTGCCCACCATGGTCAGCGCGCCGCCCATCACGATCGCCGCCGCGATCGGCAACAGCAGCCGCGACAGCGCCAAGCCGGTGCGCGAGCTCAAGCGCGAGGCGACCGGCAGGTACAGCGCCATCACCGACGGGTTCTGCATGATCGACGAATTCAAACCGGCGACCGCGGTGGTCAGCAGCAGCAGGCGCTGCTCCACGCCGTGCGCGCGCCGCAGCAGCCACCCGGCCAAACGGTTGAGCGCGCCGGTGCGTTCCAGGCCGGCGCCCAAAATCATGGTGGAAATGACGCTGATTACCGCGCCGCCGGAGAAACCGCCGAACAGGTCCTCGGGCGCGACCAAGCCGGTCAGCCCCAGCAGCACCAGCACCACCAGCGCGACCACGTCGGCGCGGATCCGGTCGAATAGGAACAGCGCCATCGTCAGGCCGACCAGCCCGAGGACGAGCTTCATGTCGGCGGTGAGGATCAGCGCGCTGTCCATGTCTTGCGGCTATCTCAGGTCCGGTCGTACAACAGGTCGAAGACTTCGTGGCCCAGGCGCTGGCCGCGCGATTCGAAGTGCGTTTGCGGCCGCCACGCCGGCCGCGGCACGTGCCCGCCCGGCCCGGCCCGGTTGCGCAGGCCTTCGGCGGCGTCGAGCACTTCCCACATCTGCTCGGCATAGTCCCGCCAATCGGTGGCCAGGTGCAAGCGGCCGCCGGACGCGAGTTTGCGCGCCAGCAGTGCGGCGAACTCGGGTTTCAGCAAACGCCGCTTCTGGTGGCGCTTCTTGTGCCAGGGATCGGGGAAGTAGATGCGGATCTCGTCCAGCGAAGCGTCGGCGATCTCGCGTTCCAGCACTTCGACCGCGTCGTAATGGTAGAGGCGGACGTGATCGCTGCCGTCGGCGGCCAAACCGTTGAGCAGGCGGCCGACGCCCGGCGCATGCACCTCGATGCCGATGTAGTCGCGCTCGGGATCGTGCGCGGCGGCGTAGCGCAGCGCTTCGCCGTTGCCGAAGCCGATCTCGAGCACGCGCTTGGCCCTGCGGCCGAACACGGCGTCGAAGTCTCTCGGTTCGCCTTGGAATTCCAATCCGAAACGTGGCCACAGTTCGTCGAACGCGCGCTGTTGCGCGGGAGTGAAGCGGCCCTGCCGCAGCACGAAGCTGCGCACGCTGCGGCGGCCTTCCTGCGCGGTGTAGGGCTTCTTTTGCAGCGGTTCGGTCATCGTCGCTGGCGCGCGCTCAGCCGATCAGGCCGTCGACCGGCGACGAGGCGCTGGCGTAGCGCTTGCGTGGAATGCGCCCGGCGCGGAACGCGGCGCGTCCGGCTTCGACCGCGAGCTTCATCGCCTGCGCCATCAGCACCGGATCCCTGGCGCCGGCGATGGCGGTGTTCATCAGCACGCCGTCGCAGCCCAGTTCCATCGCGATCGCGGCGTCGGAAGCGGTGCCGACGCCGGCGTCGACGATGATCGGCACCTTGGCGTTCTCGACGATCTCGATCAGGTTCCACTTGTTCTGGATGCCCAGGCCCGAGCCGATCGGCGCGGCCAGCGGCATCACCGCGACGCAGCCGATCTCCTCCAGGCGCTTGGCCAGGATCGGATCGTCGCTGGTGTAGACCATCACGTCGAAGCCGTCGGCGACCAGCATCTCCGCCGCTTTCAAGGTCTGCACCACGTCGGGGAACAGCGTCTTCTGGTCGCCCAGCACTTCCAGCTTGGTGAGCTTGTGGCCGTCGAGCAGTTCGCGCGCCAGGCGGCAGGTGCGCACCGCGTCTTCGGCGGTGTAGCAGCCGGCGGTGTTGGGCAGGATCGTATAGCGGTCCGGCGGCAATACGTCGAGCAGATTCGGCTCGCCGGGGTTCTGGCCGATGTTCGTGCGGCGGATCGCGACGGTGACGATCTGCGCGCCGGCCGCATCGGTGGCGCGCCGGGTTTCGTCGAGGTCCTTGAACTTGCCGGTGCCGGTGAGGAGGCGGGATCGGTAGGGCTTGCCTGCGATGATCAGGGCGTCATCGGGCGCGTGCGGAAGAGTCATCGCGGGATTATCGCAGGTTGGGCCGGCGCAGGCTGTGTTTTGTAGAGTCGAGCTTGCTCGACTGCCGTTCGGTCCGTCGCCGGGAACCTATGAAACAGTCGAGCAGGCTCGACTCTACAAAAAGCGGGTCAGCCGCCGCCCAAGGCATGCACGATTTCGACCTTGTCGCCGGCCCGCAGCCGATGCTCGCCGTGCAAGCCGCGCGGCACGATCTCGCCGTTCACCTCGACCGCGACGCGGCGTTCGGACAGGCCCTGCGCGGCGAGCAGGGCGGCGACGGTGGCGGCGGGGTCGGGCAGCGACACCGGGTCGCCGTTCAAGAGGATGTCCATGCCGCCATTGTCGCGCGCCGCGCGCGATGCGGCCAGGCGGGCCTGGGCCATCGGTCACGCTTGAGCGGGCCCGGCCTTCGTGAAACGATTCGCTAACATCCGGTGCCGTACCGAAGGATCCGGACCCACGCGATTCAGGAGAACCGCCGTAATGAAGTCCATCCGCCCCGTCCGCAGCCTGCTTGCCGCCGCCTTGGCCTTCGTCGCCGCGCCGGCGCTGGCGCAGACCTATTCCCAGACCGTCTTCATCGGCGACAGCCTCACCGACTCGGGCCACTTCCGCCCGGCGTTGATCGGCGTGGTCGGCCCGAACGGCGCGCTGATCGGCCGCTTCAGCACCAACCCTACCTGGGTCTGGTCGGAATTCGTGGCCGACTACTACGGCACCAACGCCACCAGCGACAACCAGGGCGGCACCAACTACGCCGTCGGCGGCGCCCGCACGGGCACCAACACCAGCGGCGCGCTCGGCCCGATTCCCTCGCTCGCCACGCAGACCACCAACTACCTCGCCGCGCACGGCGGCCGCGCCGATCCGCGCGCGCTGTACACGGTTTGGGGCGGCGCCAACGACTTGTTCGCGGTCGCCGGCGGCGCGCCGCCGGTGCCGACCATCCCCAATGCGGTCGCGTCCGAAGTCGGCGTCGCCGTGGCGCTACAATCGGCCGGCGCGCGCTACATCCTGGTGCCGAACGTGCCGGATCTGGGCCAGACCCCGCAGTTCCGCGCCGGCGGTCCCGCGCAGCAAGCGGCGGGCACCCAATTGTCGACCACGTACAACAACGCGCTGTACGCCGGTTTGGCTTCGGCGGGCGTGCGCTTCATTCCGCTGGACACCTTCAGCCTGATCCGCGAAGTCGTGGCCAATCCGGCGCCGTTCGGCATCACCAACGTCACCGGCACGGCTTGCAATCCGCAGATCACCGCTTCGTCGGTGACCTGCAGCCCGACCAACTTCGTCAACCCGAGCGCGGCGGAAACTTACGCGTTCGCCGACGGCGTGCATCCTTCCAGCAAGTCGCACCGCATCCTCGCCGACTACGCCATCGCCACGCTGGAAGGTCCGCGCCAGATCGCGGTGCTGCCGTATTCGGCCTCGAACGTGGGCCGCTCGCGCGCCGAGCGCGTGGCGGCGCACCTGACGGGCGCGAGCCAAGCGGACGGCATGCGCTGGTGGGCCGACGTGCGCGGCGACAGCCAGCGTTACGACCACGATCGCGGTACCGGCGCCGGCTTCGACGGCGGCGGTCCGACGCTGACTTTCGGTATCGACTGGGCCAGCGGCAACCTGACCTACGGCGCGTTCGCCGGCTATGGCCGGCAGAAGCTCGACTTCGGCGGCCGCGGCGGCGACTTCGACCAGAAGGACACTTCGATCGGCGGCTTCATCGGCTGGCAGGGCGACGGCGGCCTGTGGGCGAACGCGCAAGTCAGCTACAGCAAGATCGCCTACGACGTGACGCGCAAGGTGCGCTTGGATCAGGTGACCCGCGCGCATCACGGTTCGCCCGACGGCGACAACCTCAGCATCGGCGCCGAAGCCGGTTGGGAATTCGGCGAAGGCAAGCTGCGCCACGGTCCGGTGATCGGCGTGCTGTCGCAGCGCATCGACGTCGACGGCTACGCGGAAAGCGATGCGAACTTGTCCACTTCGCTGGCGTTCCCGGAACAGAATTTCGATTCGCTGATCGGCCACGCCGGCTGGCAGGCGAGCTACGCGATCAACGATCACCTGACGCCGTACGCGCGCCTGACCTACGACCGCGAGTTCGAAGATCCGGCCAAGGAAGCCTTCGGCCGCGTGCAATCGCTGCCCGGCACCGGCAACTACGCCGTTCCCGGCCTGGACATCGACCGCGACTACGGGACGCTGCAGCTCGGCGCCCGTTCCAAGCTGTTCGGCCTGGACGCCAACATCGGCGCCAGCGTCACCTTGGGCCAGGAAGGCGGCAACAACGCCGGCGTGTACGCCACTTTGGGCAAGGGTTTCTAAGGCGAGCGGCGATGCGCCGGCGATGCGCCGGCGCTTCGCCGGCGCGTTGCCAAGCTTGGCCGCGCAGTCATAGACTGGCCGCGAAACGCGGGTGTAGTTCAATGGTAGAACTGCAGCTTCCCAAGCTGCTAGCGTGGGTTCGATTCCCATCACCCGCTCCAAACGCGACTACGGCGACCCTGCGCGGTCGCCGTAATCATCTCCGGAGTTCCGTATGCCCGATTCGCTCGTCACCCTGGGTTGGCGCGAATGGGTGGTCCTGCCGGGGTTGGGGATTCCGCGGCTGCGGGCGAAGGTCGACTCGGGCGCGCGCAGTTCGTCGCTGCATACCGATGCGCAATGGCGTTTCACCGAGGCCGGCGCGCCTTGGGTCGGGTTCCGGCTGACTCACGGCAAGGCGCGCGGGCTCGTCGTCGAAGCGCAGGCGCCGGTCCACGACGAGCGCGATGTGATCGATTCCGGCGGCCGTCGCGAGCGCCGCGTGTTCCTGCGTACGCCGCTGCGCCTGGCCGGATGCGAGCGCGAGATCGAAATCAATCTGACAAACCGCGGCGCGATGCTGTTCCCGATGCTGCTCGGACGCACCGCCATCGCCGGCCTGTTCACCATCGACCCGGCAAGCTCTTTCCTGCACGGCCGCCCGCCGCGCCCACCTTCTTCCGCCGACACCGCCGCATGAAACTCGCCATCCTGTCCCGCAACGGCAAGCTGTATTCGACCCGGCGCCTGGTCGACGCCGCGCGCGAGCGCGGCCACACCGTGCGCGTGCTAGATCCTTTGCGCTGCTATATGCGCATCGCCAGCGACGGCTTCCAGATGCATTACAAGGGCCGCCAACTCGCCGGCTACGACGCGGTGCTGCCGCGCATCGGCGCCTCGATCACGCGCTACGGCACGGCCGTGCTGCGCCAATTCGAATTGATGGGCAGCTACACGCCCAACCCCGCCGGCGCGGTGCTGCGCGCGCGCGACAAGCTGCGCTGCCACCAGTTGCTGGCCGCGCAAGGCATCGACCTGCCGGCCACAGTGTTCGGCGACAATCCGGACGACACGATGGACCTGCTGTCGATGCTCGGCCCGCCGCCGCACGTGATCAAGCTCAACGAAGGCACCCAAGGGGCGGGTGTGATGCTGACCGAAAAGCCCTCGGCTTCGCGCGGCGTGATCGAAGCGCTGCGCGGGCTGTACGCGAACTTCCTGGTGCAGGAGTTCATCGGCGAAGCCAAGGGCGCGGATCTGCGCTGCTTCGTGGTCGGCGGCCAAGTGGTGGCGGCGATGCGCCGACAAGCCGAGCAGGGCGAGTTCCGTTCCAACCTGCACCGTGGCGGCACCGCCGAACGGGCCGTGGCCAGCGCCGACGAACAGGCCGCGGCCGTCCGCGCGGCCAAGGTGATCGGGCTGGGGGTGGCCGGCGTGGATCTGATCCAGTCGGCAAGGGGGCCGCTGATCCTGGAGGTCAATTCGTCGCCGGGCCTGGAAGGCATCGAAGCGGCCAGTGGCATCGATATCGCCGGCAAAATCATCGAAAACATCGCTAAAAAGCAGAAACGGCATAAAGCCGCGCTAGCCAAGAATGGGGTCGCTCCGCTTCTTAACAAATAGTTAGCATTCCGTTTAACTGAGCTTTAATCGACCCCGGCGTAGCCTAGTCCGGACCGAAATCCCGCGCCTCTCTCTTGGTTGGACTATCCCTGTCGAGAACGCAGATTACGGTAATCGGGGCAGTACTTTTCGCCCAAGCGGCCAACACCGCTTGGGCTTTTTTCTGTCCGTTCGCCGAGGGCCGCGCGGGATTTTCCTTTCACCCGATTTGTTAAGCGGCCTGTGCAAGAATGCCGGATCGATCGATTCGGAACTGGCCGCGCCGGTGCCGGTCGAATCACCACTCACACGGGACAGCCTGATGCGCATCCTCGTCATCGAAGACAACCAGGACATCGCCGCCAACCTGGGCGACTACCTCGAAGACCGCGGCCATACGGTCGATTTCGCCGCCGACGGCGTCACCGGCCTGCACCTGGCCGTGGTCAACGACTTCGACGCGATCGTGCTCGATCTGAACCTGCCCGGCCTGGACGGGCTGGAAGTCTGCCGCAAGCTGCGCAACGAAGCGCGCAAGCAGACCCCGGTGCTGATGCTCACCGCCCGCGACAGCCTCGACAACAAACTGGCAGGCTTCGATTCCGGCGCCGACGACTATCTGATCAAGCCGTTCGCACTGCAGGAAGTGGAAGTGCGCTTGAACGCGCTGTCGCGCCGCGGCCGCGGCGTGCAGACCCGGGTGCTGGAAGTGGCCGACCTGGAATACAACCTGGACACGCTGGAAGTGCGCCGCGAAGGCAAGCTGCTGCAGCTCAATCCGACCGCGCTGAAGATCCTGCAGGCATTGATGGAAGCCTCGCCGGCGGTGGTCACGCGGCAGGAGCTGGAAACCCGGGTCTGGGGCGAGGAATTGCCGGATTCGGATTCGCTGCGCGTGCACATCCACGGTCTGCGCGCGGTGGTCGACAAGCCGTTCCCGACCCAGCTGATCCAGACCCGGCACGGCATCGGCTACCGCATCGCCGCGCCCGATGCCGGCACCTGACCCGGCGCCCGCGCGACGCGTTTCGCGCTACCGGAGGCGGCTGCGCAGCCGCATCATCCTCTCGTTCGTGCTGCTGGGCTTCGGCCTGACGGCGCTATTCGCGTTCGCCACGAACTGGACCCGCACCCGGGTCGAGAACTCGCTGGTCGAAGACGTGATGAACCGCAACATCGACGAATACGCGCGCCAGTATTTCGCCGATCCGGACCGCAAGCCCGAGTTCGGCGTGCAGCAGATGCTGGGCCGGGTGGTGAAGAAGGACCGTTTCGACGAACTGCGGGTCGAACAGCCGGAGTGGTACGCGCTGTCCGACGGCATCCACAGCATCCAAGGCAAGAACGAGGACGGCAGCCCGTTCGCCTACAAGCTGGCGGTGCGCAAGACGCCGGACGAATGGTTCTTCCTGGCCTACGACATGACCCAGGCCATCCGCAGCGAAGAGCAGTTCAACCGCGCCATCTACAGCTCGGTGATCTTCTTCACCTTGCTGTCGCTGGTGGTCGGGCTGTGGGCGGCCTCGCGCGTGATGAGCCCGGTGTCGGAACTGGCGCGGCGCTTGCAGGCCTCCGGCAGCGAAGCGCAGCCCGAGGCGCTGGCCGCGCATTTCCCGGACGACGAAGTGGGCCAGTTGGCCGAGGCCTTGGACGATTACGCCACGCGCCTGACCGAAGTCGTGCAACGCGACCGCGAGTTCAACGCCGACGTCAGCCACGAACTGCGCACGCCGCTGGCGGTGATCAAAGGCGCGGTCGAATTGCTGTTGTCCAAGCCGGAACTGGACGAGAAGACCCGCGCCCGCCTGCAGCGCATCCAGCGCGCCGAGCAGCAATGCACCGACCTGATCAGCGCCTTGCTGCTGCTGTCGCGGAACGAACGCGGCCACGGCGCCACCGACGTCGCCAAACTATCGGAACAACTGCTCGACGCGCACCGCAGCCAGCTCGGCGGCAAGCCGCTGGAACTGCGCGTGGAAGGCGAACGCGGCTTGGTGGTCGACGCGCCGGAATCGGCGGTGAACGTGGCGCTGGGTAATCTGATCGGCAACGCGGTCAAGTACACGACTTCGGGCGAGGTGATCGTACGCCTGCATCCGGAGGACAAGTCGGTGGAAGTGGTCGATTCCGGCCCCGGCCTCAGCGCCGAAGACGCGGCGCGGCTGTTCGAACGCGGCTACCGCGGCACCCACGCCGAACATTCGCAGGGCGGCGGCATCGGTTTGTCGATCGTGCGCCGCTTGTGCGCATTGTACGGATGGCAGGTGCGCGTGGTGCCGGGCGAAGAGCGCGGGGTGGTGGCGACACTGACTTTCGCGGCGGCGCGATCGGTCGCGTAGGGTGGGCTTTAGCCCACCATTGCCATCATGCCGCTCGCCGCAATCCCCGGCGAAGCGTGCCGATGAATTTTGTTTTCGCCGATTGTTCGTCGCGACCTGTCGAATGGCAATGGTGGGCTAAAGCCCACCCTACGCGCCGTGCGATCAGGCCGGCTCGAGCCAGCCGTATTTGTCCGGCGTCTTGCCGTCGAACAGGCCGAAGAACAGTTCCTGCATCTTCTTCGTGATCGGACCGGGCTTGCCGCTGCCGACCTGGCGTCCGTCGACCGAGCGGATCGGGGTGATTTCCGCGGCGGTGCCGCACATGAACAATTCGTCGCATAGGTACAGGTATTCGCGCGGCAGATCGCGCTCGACCACGGCGATGCCGGCTTCGCGCGCCAGCGTGATCAGCGTGTTGCGGGTGATGCCGTTGAGCAGCGCGGCGCTGACCGGCGTGGTGTGCAGCGCGCCGTCGAAGACCAAGAACAGATTCTCGCCCGCGCCTTCGCTGAGCAAACCGGTGGAAGCCAGCGCGATGCCTTCGCCGAAACCGAGCCGGCGCGCTTCGCGCGCGACCAACTGGCCGGACAGATAATTGCCGCCGGCCTTCGCGCCGGCCGGGATCGTGTTCGGCGCGAAACGCTGCCAGCTGGAGACGCAAGCGTCGATGCCCTCTTCGAGCACGCTCGCGCCCAAGTATTGGCCCATCTTCCAAGTCGCCACCGCGACATCGGTGGGCGTGTCCGCCGACAGGCCGAAACCGCCCAGGCCCCGATAGGCGACCGGACGCAGATAGTCGGTGGTGTTGTCGTTGGCTTTGATGACTTCGCGGCACGCCTGATTGATCTGTTCGAGCGTGTACGGCACGGCCATGTCGTAGATCTTGGCCGAAGCGAACAAGCGGGCGTTGTGATCCGTCAGGCGGAAGATGGCCGGGCCGTTATGGGTCTGGTAGCAGCGGATGCCTTCGAACACCGACGAGCCGTAGTGCACGACATGCGACATCACATGGGTGGTCGCTTCCGCCCAAGGCTTGATCTTGCCGTTGTGCCAGATCCATTCGGGGTAAGCGGCCATGCCAGGCTCCGAAAAAAGCGCGATTGCGAGCCCGATATTGTGCCCGAAGCGGCCGGGCTACGCCGCTCCCACAAATCAGAGGCGGATCCACCAGCAGCCCATATGCCGCTGCAGGCCGAACACGCTGCGCGACGGCGTGGCGCCATCGCCTGAGGTCTGTTCGATGCGCAGGGCGACCGGCGGGCCGCGACGCACCGCTTGCTGCGGGTAGTAGTCGGGATCGGGCGGCGGCGCGGGCGCTTCGTCGCCCGCAACGTCCTGGCCATGGCCTTCGAGGCTGAAAGGCACGGAGACGCCGCCTGCGGCCGCGTCGGGGGCGAGCGTAGGTTCGGGTTCGTAGACCCGCGCATAGACCGGGACGATATCGATCAGCGGCCGTTTCGCCAGCGCATCCAGCCGTCCCATCAATCCGTAGGCGGTGCGCGTGGACATGCCCGCCCAGTGCACCACGCCGGCCAGGCGATTGGCGTCGCGGGCGTCGAAGGCTGAGGTCATTTCGTACACCAGGTCGCGGATGTTGCGCGCGCAGCCGCCGTAGCGGCGCGAGTTCATGGCCTGTCCGGCCTGCGCATGCGGCACGCGTTCGACCGCGCCGATATATTCGCAAGGCCGGTCGGTATAGACGGCATTGCCGTCCGGACCGGTACAGCGCCGCACCTGCGCCGCCGCGTGCGTAGGCCACCAGGCCGCCGCTGCGGGTAGCAGCGCCAGGATCAGGCAGCGGGAGAAGAGGGCGGGCATCGCGGCAGACTAGCGTTCGCTCCGCTCGGCGGGAAGTGCGGCCGTCAGGCTTTGCCTTCGGTTTTGTGTAGAGGCGTAGCCCGGGTAAGCGAAGCGCACCCGGGACGCCATGTCGGAGTTTGCGACGAAAGCCCGGGTTGCGCTTCGCTTACCCGGGCTACGCCGCTGCGAAAAGCTCGCGGCTGAAGCCGCTCCCACAAGAGCGAGGTTCAGCCGAGGCGGGACAGGACGCTCAGGGTGGGCTTGGAAAGGTTCAGCGTGTAGAAGTGCAATGCGGGCGCGCCGCCATCGACCAGGCGCCGGCACAAGTCCGCGACGAAGTCCGCGGCGAAGTCGCGGATCGCCTCCACGTCGTCGCCGTAGGCCAGCATGCGCTTGCCGATCCAGCGCGGGATCTCCGCGCCGCAGGTTTCCGAGAAGCGGCGCAGCTGGGAAAAATTGGAGATCGGCATGATCCCCGGCACGATCGGCACCGTCACGCCGAGCTTGCGCGCGTCGTCCACGAAGCGGAAATAGGCGTCGGCGTTGTAGAAGTACTGGGTGATCGCGCCGTCCGCGCCGGCATCGATCTTGGCCTTGAAGTGTTTCAGGTCGGCCATCGCGTGTTCGGATTGCGGGTGCGTCTCCGGATAGCAGCCCACTTCGATATGGAAGAAACCGTCGTGCTCGCGGCGGATGAATTCGACCAGGTCGGTGGCGTAGCGGAAGTCGCCGGTATGGCCCATGCCCGAAGGCAGGTCGCCGCGCAACGCGACGATGCGGCGGCAACCCATGTCCTTGTAGCGCTGCAGCAGCGCGCCCAGCTCGGCGCGGGTGCCGCCGACGCAGGAGATGTGCGGCGCGGCGTCCAGGCCGTGGGTGTGGTGCAGGCGCTGCACCGTTTCGGGCGTGTAGTCGAGCGTGGATCCGCCGGCGCCGAAGGTGCACGAAACGTATTCCGGGGAAAGCTTCTTCAGGCGCAACGCGACTTTATCGAGCTGCTCGCGCTGCTCGTCGGTTTTCGGCGGGAAGAACTCGAAGCTGATCGGGGTCTGCATCGCTTGCTCCGGAGCGACCCGGCCGTAGCCGGGTCTTTTTTGCTTAGCTGTCATCCCCGCGAAGGCGGGGATCCAGTGACTTTTGCTTCACCAGCCGGTGACGACGCGACTATGCGAGTCCGCGCGCCCTCACCCAATCCTCTCCCGCATGCGGGAGAGGGCTTGAGCGGATCAGTAGCGGTAGTGGTCCGGCTTGTACGGGCCTTCCACCGCCACGCCGAGATAGTCGGCCTGTTCCTTGGTGAGCTTGGTCAGCTTCACGCCGATCTTTTCCAGGTGCAGGCGCGCGACTTCCTCGTCGAGCTCCTTCGGCAGGCGGTACACGGTCTTCTCGTACTTGTCCTTGTTCGCCCACAGGTCGATCTGGGCGAGGGTCTGGTTCGAGAACGAGTTGGACATGACGAAGCTCGGATGGCCGGTGGCGCAGCCCAGGTTCACCAGGCGGCCTTCGGCCAGCAGGAAGATCTCCTGGCCCGGCTTGATCACGTACTTGTCCACCTGCGGCTTGATGTTGATCTTCTTGGCGCCCGAAGCGTTCAGCGCGTCGACCTGGATCTCGTTGTCGAAGTGGCCGATGTTGCAGACGATGGCTTGGTTCTTCATCGACTGCATGTGCTTGAGCGTCAGCACGTCCTTGTTGCCGGTGGTGGTGACGTAGATGTCGGCGGTGCCGAGGGTGTCCTCGACGGTGGCGACCTCGTAGCCTTCCATCGCAGCCTGCAGCGCGCAGATCGGGTCGATCTCGGTGACGATCACGCGCGCGCCGTAAGCGCGCAGCGAATGCGCCGAACCTTTGCCGACGTCGCCGTAGCCGCACACGACCGCGACCTTGCCGGCCAGCATCACGTCCATCGCGCGCTTCAAGCCGTCGGCCAGCGATTCGCGGCAGCCGTACAGATTGTCGAACTTGGACTTGGTGACCGAGTCGTTGACGTTGATCGCCGGCACCAGCAGCTTGCCCTGTTCGGCGATCTGGTAGAGGCGGTGCACGCCGGTGGTGGTCTCTTCCGACACGCCCTTCCAGTCCTTGACCACATTGGTCCAGAAACCGGGGCGCTCCTTGGCGACGCGCTTGAGCAGGTTCTTGATGACGCCTTCCTCATGCGAGGAAGCCGGTTCGTCGACCCACTTCGAACCTTGTTCCAACTCGTAGCCCTTGTGGATCAGAAGGGTCACGTCGCCGCCGTCGTCGACGACCAGTTCCGGACCCTTGCCGCCCGGGAAAGTCACCGCATCGAGCGTGCAGTCCCAATACTCTTCCAGCGACTCGCCCTTCCACGCGAACACCGGCGTGCCGGACGCGGCGATCGCGGCCGCGGCGTGGTCCTGGGTGGAGAAGATGTTGCACGAGGCCCAGCGCACGTCGGCGCCGATGTCCTTCAGCGTCTCGATCAGCACCGCGGTCTGGATGGTCATGTGCAACGAACCGGTCACGCGCACCCCCTTCAGCGGCTTGGCGGCGGCGTGCTTCTTGCGGATCGACATCAGGCCCGGCATCTCGTGCTCGGCGATATCGATTTCCTTGCGGCCCCAATCGGCCAGAGAGATGTCGGCGACTTTGTAATCGCCTTCGGTCGAGAAGGTTTTGACGACAGCGTTCATGTGTAGCTCCGTTGTTGGGAATCCGGGTGGCGGATTCGCATTAACGGGCGCCGTTGTTGCAGAAACCCACGCCGAGCCTGGCCGTACTTTTGAATCCCTGCACAAGGGTGTGCAGGCTCTTGCGGAAGGATCCGCGTACAGGTCGCAGCGCCCCTCGGCGGGGCAGGTCGCCATTTTATCGCTTCCTCGCGATGAAAGGATATGTCCACCCATCCGGCCGGGTGGTCTGTTTCGCCTATTCAGCCTTCTGCAACAATGGCTTACGAGGGTTTGCCCTAGCTAATCGCGGCGCAAGGGCGGACCTACCATCGGGCCATCCTCCCGGTCGAGGCCCGCTGCCATGCCCGAACTGAACCCCAATATCGACGTCTTCCAGCGCAATTTCGACGTGTTCGATACCGCCGCCAAGGGGGGCAGCAAGGACGGCAACGTCAGCCGCGACGACGTGCAAGCGGTCGCCGACGGTTCGCAATACACCGCCGAACAGCGCGCCGCCGCGCAGTACCTGCTCGACCATCCCGACCAGTACGCGCTGCTCGACACCGGCAAGAACGGCGGCGGCCTGTACGCGGCCGACGGCGACATCACCCGCGGCGATGTGGATGCGGTGATCGCGAACGAACCGCTGTTCTCCGATACCGGCACCTTCGTCAGCGATGCGCCGGCGATCCCGGAGAACATCTCGGGCGATTTCGAGGATCCGGCCTCGGCCGCGGCCCAGACCGAGCGTCAGGCCGAAACCAGCATGGGCGACCGGGAAGCGGTGGCCACCAGCTATTTCATGAATATGGTGCGCGAGCACCAGAACGATCCGCAGTGGCTGCAGCGCTATTTCGCCGCGTTGGGCGCCGACAAGACCGCGCAATACCTCAATAACGTCGCCGATCCGAACCGCTACAGCAACACGTCGGCCGAATACGCCAACGGCGAGATCGCTACGGTGCGCACCGCCTTGCAAGGCATGTACGAAAGCGGCGCGCTGAAGGACGCCGACATCGCGCGCCTGGTCGAACATTGGGCGATGGAAGGCGGCGACTTCAACGCCGGCGTGGCGCAACTGTTCGGCGGCATGGAAGGCCGCCGCGCGCAGGACATGCAGAACGCGTTCTTCCGCGCGACCAGCGAATTGGCGCTGGCCGGGCAGGACGTGGCCAATCGCCAATTCCATTTCTCCGACGGCGCCATCGGCCGGCTCAGCGACGGCGACCGCGAAAGCCTGGCGGCCGCGGGCGCTTACGTGCTCAGCCAAACCGGCACCGAGAACCAAGTCGGCCGCCTGATCGACCTGCAAGCCGACGGCGGCGCGGAAGGCGGCACGATCGATCGCTTCATCACCTTGGCGATGGCCAACCCGACCCAGGTCGCCGCGTTCGATTCCTACACCTACGACGCGCAGGACGCGCGCATGCGCGATCCGGATTCGCGCGGGCCGGTGGGCGGCGAAGTCGCGTACGACGGCGTGGCGCGCCTGGTCAACACGCTCAGCGTGGACAGCACCTACCGCGGCGGCCCGGATCGTTTGCTGCCGCCGGCGCCGTACAGCTATTCGGCGCTGCAATCGGTGCGCGACGACGTGTTCTACGCCGCGTCCAACGGCCTGGACGCCAACCGCGACCAGTGGCAGGACAACACCACGCTCAAGGACGGCCTGTCGCGGATCCTGATGTCGGACTTCGACCGCATGGTGAGCGATGCGACCGCCGCCAACGGCGCCGGTTTCGACGACGAGCATCCGTTCCCGAAAGCGCTGGAGAATTTCGCCCAGAACGTGCTGTTCACCGATCCCACCGGGGGTTCGCGCGACGCGACCAGCCAATTCCTGGTGGACAAGCTCAGCACGATGATCAACGACGTCAACACGCTCAACGACGCCGACTTCGCCGCCAAATACGACGGCAGCAACCAGGCGCAGATCACGCATTTGGCCGGCGCGATCCTCGGCCACATCGACAACGGCCTGGAGCAGGCGACGCAGGTATCCAGCGACAAGTACGAATCGGAGAAGAAAGGCCTGGAATTCGGCCTGGATCTGGCCTGGGCGCTGGGCCAGGACGGCTTGAAATTGCTGCCGGGCGGCAACGTGATCTCGACCATCCTGCCCGATTCGGTCACCGGCTCGGAAACCTTCGGCGCGATCAAGGGCGAGCTGATCTCGAAGATGCGCGAAGGCTTGGGCGATCAGGCGGCCGAGTTGCTGCTGGAGAAATTCCCCGATCTGCACGCCGACGGCGCGCTGTCCGGATTGACCCAGGAATTGTCGGAAGTGGTGTCGGTCGGCAACGAGCGCGACTTCCTGTCTTCGCTGCTGAGCAGCTACGAATACGTCGACAGCAATCCCGCCGCGCAATAAGCGCCGGCGGGATGCCCGCGCGCCGGGTGGAGGCCCGGCGCGTTTTTTTCATGCGTCCGGCTTTTTGTGGGAGCGGCTTCAGCCGCGAGCTTTTTGCTGGCCGGGAACCCGCGGGAAAGCTCGCGGCTGAAGCCGCTCCCACAAAGGCATGCAGAGCCATTGCCCGGGAGTGGATGGGGCCAATCGCCTTAACCCGCTCGTTTCGTCACTTCCCGCGGTGCGTCGGTCGCCGACCTGGGGTTTTCCCTAGCCTCATTCAGGCGCGCTGCGACGTTAGGCTATCGGCCGACATGAGGCTGTAACTTTTAAGAAGGAAGGATCCCTCCATGGCTAATATGGCTTACGTCGACGGCGGCGGTAGCGGCCCGATCGGTTCGCCGCAAGACCAACCGCAGACGCATACCGTCGCGACCGGCGAAACCTTGCGCGAGATCGCGGACCGATACGGCGTGCAGCCGCAGGCGATCCGCGACGCCAATCCGCAGATCTTCAAGAGCGGCGACGCCGACCGGCGCCACAACGCCATGGAGACCGGCGAAACGATCTGGTCGGGCGACCAGCTCAACATCCCGGCGGCGCCGCAGAGCGTCACCAACGAGCAGCCGCTGAGCAGCGATTTCAATCCGGCCTATCCTTCGCCCAACAGCGAATACACGGTCAACGGCCAGGGCCAGAACAACGGCGGCGCGATCACCTGGAACCCGGGCGACGGCACGGTGAAAGTCACCGCCTCGCACCAGCAGAGCGCCGAGTACGACACCACGCCGGCGCCGTTCGGCATTCCCGATGCGCGCCAACCGGGCGTCACCCTGGAAGCCAAGGTGCGCGGCGAACACGCCGAGACCGCCGGCTTCACCAACAAGGACGGCAACACCGAAGTGACGCTGGAGTGGGACACCTCCATCGTCGCCAGCGTGTCGGCCGAAGCGCAGGGCAAAGGCGTCAACCAGGCGGCGATCGAAGCCAGCGCCGGCGGCGGTTTCCGCGCGCGCTACAAGGTCGTGCTGCCGGGCGAGAACCGCAATCCGCTGGATGCGGCCAAGATCAATCCTTTCGATCCGACCACGATCCCGGTCGGCGTGACGGTGACGATGGATTCGCAGACCTACACGCAGACCGGTTTGGCGGGCTCGTTCCGCCACATCGGCACCGAGACCAACATCAAGGACGCCTCCGGCACCAGCTATTCGGTGACCCGCGTCGACGACAAGAACATCCGCGTGATCATGGGCCCGAACCAGGTGGTCGAGGCCTACAACGGCGTCGGCGTGAAGACCGACATCGCCACGGCGATGCTCGGCCGCCAGGACAATCTGGGCCAGTCGACGGTGCGCACCGCGACCTTCGACCTGTCGAACAAGGACGGGCAGGCGGCGTACTCGCATTTCGTCGCCACCGGCGAAGTCGCGCACCAGACGCCGGGCGTGAAGGACGTGGCCACCATCGAACGCATCGACTATTCCTCGCAGACCCGCGTCAAGCTGGGCCTGGGGCCGGAGTCCTTGAACGTGCAGGCGGATTTGGCCGGCGCGCAGAACACCGGCGCGTTCGTGAAGACGACCTATCCGGACGGCTCGTACGCGTACACGACCAATCTGCAGTACTCGGGCAACGTACCGTTGCAGGTCGTGCAGCGTTTCGACACGCAGGGCAACGAGATCCTGTCCGAGCGCACGTACCAGTTCACCATCAACGGCGACCGTCCGAGCTACAACTGGTTCGAACGTTTCATGGGTTCGAACGAAGGCGCGGAAGAGCGCAACATCGCGCAGAACCTCAACATCGCCCTGACCGGCAATCCCGACGGCAACGGCCCCGCGCAAGCCGGCAAGAAGACCACCATCACCTTCACCGAAAGCCAGCTGCAAGGTTTGATGTCGCAAACCCGCAGCGCCGGCCAGGCCAGCCATCCCAGCAGCCCGCTGAACCTGCTGGTGGGCGGCAACAACGGCCAGCCGGTGGCGACCAGCATGGACTTCGCGGTGGCGATGGCGCGCAACCTGGGCGGCGACCCTTACGGCTTCGCAGAACGCCTGTTGCAGGTGTCGCAGATGGCCGATGGCGACGTGCGCAACGGTTGGAACCGCATCGACGCGGACGTCAAGAGCAGCTGACCGCAACGCTTTAGCCCTCTCCCGCTCGCGGGAGAGGGTTGGCTGAGGGCGCGGAAATGCGAGATCGCGTCAACCAATTGTTTCCCGAGATGGGATTAACCTTCATCCGCGCCTTTCGATGCGTCGGGCTACTCCGCGCGCCCTCACCCTAGCTCTCTCCCGCAAGCGGGAGAGGGGGCCAAGCCAAGCAACAAAAAAAGCCGCGCATTGCGCGGCTTTTTTTGTTCATGCAACCTAAGCAGGCTTTACTTCAACCCAGCCGCCTTGCGCAGTTCCTCGGCCTTGTCCGTCTTCTCCCACGAGAACGACGTCGCCGTGTGCTTCTTGCCGGCCGAATCGACGTAGCTGATTTCCTTCGGCTTGCGGCCGAAGTGGCCGTAGGCGGCGGTGTCCTGGTACATCGGATGGATCAGGTCCAGCATCTTGATGATGCCGTACGGACGCAGGTCGAAATGCTTGCGGATCAGCTTCTCGATCTTGTCGTCGCCGATCTTGCCGGTGCCGAAGGTGGTGACGGAGATCGAAGTCGGCTCGGCCACGCCGATCGCGTAGCTGACCTGCACTTCGCAGCGGTCGGCCAGGCCGGCGGCCACGACGTTCTTGGCGACGTAGCGCGCGGCGTAGGCGGCCGAACGGTCGACCTTGGACGGATCCTTGCCGGAGAACGCGCCGCCGCCGTGGCGGGCCCAGCCGCCGTAGGTGTCGACGATGATCTTGCGGCCGGTCAGGCCGCAGTCGCCCACCGGGCCGCCGATCACGAACTTGCCGGTCGGATTGATGTGGAACTTGGTGCCCTTGTGCAGCCACTTGGCCGGCAGCACGGGCTTGAGGATCTCTTCGCGCACGGCTTCGATCAGATCCTTCTGCTTGACGTCCGGATCGTGCTGGGTCGACAGCACCACGGCGTCGATCGCCGAAGCCTTGCCGTCTTCGTAACGCAGCGTGACCTGGCTCTTCGCGTCCGGGCGCAGCCACGGCAGCGGCGACTTCTTCGCCTTGCGCACCTTGGCCTGCTGTTCGACCAGGCGGTGCGACAGGTGGATAGCGGCCGGCATGTAGCTGTCGGTCTCGTTGGTGGCGTAGCCGAACATCAGGCCCTGGTCGCCGGCGCCTTGCTCTTCGGGCTTCTTGCGGTCCACGCCCTGGTTGATGTCGGGCGATTGCTTGCCGATCAGGTTCAGCACGCCGCAGGTGGCGCCGTCGAAGCCGACGTCGCTGCTGTTGTAACCGATGTCCAGGATCACCTTGCGGGTCAGCGCCTCCAGGTCGATCCATGCGCTGGTGGTGATCTCGCCGGCGACGATCGCCACGCCGGTCTTGACCATGGTTTCGCAAGCCACGCGGGCGCGCTTGTCCTGGGCCAGGATCGCATCGAGCACGGCATCGGAAATCTGGTCGGCGACCTTGTCCGGATGGCCTTCGGAGACCGATTCGGAGGTGAAGAGGTAGCTGGACATCGTTACAGGCTCCTGGAAGGGATTTATCCCTTTATTCGGATGAAAAGATGGGCGCGCATGATACACGGCCGCGGCGGGCCGTGCATTGTGCCGCGAACCGGCTTGGCTTGCCGTTAAGCCGCGGCCGCCCGGCTTGTCATACCGCTGCCGCAAATCCGCCATTTCGCTGTCGCCGGACGCGCGCAGGCTGCCGGCGAAACCGGCCGTCCACACCCCTATGCTCGAGCTAGAACAGCGACTGCAGCAGCGATTCCCCACCTGGTTCCGCGGGCGCCGGGCCGGCATCGCGCGGCCGCTGCTGCGCACCCTCGGCCGCTGGTCGCGGTTCGACACCATCGAAGGCTTCCTGGCCGAAAGCGGCCATCTGCGCGACTTCGAATTCGTCGACGCCGCGATCGATCACGTGCAGGCGCGCTACACGGTGGAGGCTCCCGGGGGCGGCATCCCGGCGAAAGGGCGCCTGCTGATCGTGGCCAACCACCCGTCCGGCGCGCTGGATGCGCTGGCGCTGCTGCAACTCGTCGGCAGCGTGCGCCGGGACGTGCGGATCATCGCCAACGATCTGCTGTCCGCCATCCAGCCGCTGGGCGGGTTGTTGCTGCCGATCCGCATCCTGGGCGGACGCCCCGGCGCGGACAGCTTGCGCGCGGTGCGCCAGGCCTTGGAACAGGAACAGTGCGTGATCGTATTCCCGGCCGGCGAAGTGTCGCGCTTGGGATTGCGCGGCGTGCGCGACGGACGCTGGCAGCGCGGCTTCGTCGGCTTCGCCCGCAAGACCGGCGCGCCGGTGCTGCCGGTGCGGATCCAGGCGCGCAATTCGGCGCTGTTCTACGGCGCCTCGGCGCTGTTCAAGCCGGCGGGCACCGCGCTGCTCGCGCGCGAAATGTACGCGCGCGGCAACAAGCCGCTGAGCCTGCGTATCGGCCAGCCGCTGACGATCGCGCCGGAGACCGATTCGACGACCGCCCTGCGCACGGTGCGCAAGGCCTTGTACGCGCTTGGCAAGCGCAAGCCGCTCCCGATCGGCCCGGAACCGCTGGCGGCCCCCGAATCCGCCGAGGCCGTGCGCCTGGCATTGCAAACGACCGAGCTGCTGGGCGAAACGCTGGACGGCAAGCAGATCCGCTGTGCGACGCTGTCCGCCGATTCGCCATTGCTGTGCGAATTGGGCCGCTTGCGCGAACTCACTTTCCGCGAAGTCGGCGAAGGCACCGGCCGCAGCCGCGACCTGGACGCCTACGACGCGCACTACGAACAGATCGTGCTGTGGGACGCGCAGGCGCAACGCATCGCCGGCGGCTACCGGGTGATGCGCGGCGCGCGCGCGCTGGCCGAGCGCGGCCTGGGCGGGCTATATACCGCTTCGCTATTCCGTTATGCCGAACAGGCCGTGCCGCATCTGGCCGAAGGCATGGAACTAGGCCGCAGCTTCGTCGTGCCGGAGTATTGGGGCAGCCGCAGCCTGGACTATCTGTGGCAGGGCATCGGCGCGTATCTGCGTTGCCATCCGCAAGTGCGCTACCTGTTCGGCCCGGTCTCGATCAGCGCCGCGCTGCCGCTGCCCGCACGCGAGCAGCTGGTGGCCTATTACCAGCGCTATTACGGCGCGCAGGAAGGCTTGGCCGCTTCGAACCGCCCGTTCCAGTATTTCGCCGCGCCGCCGTCGTTCGGCGAAATGGACGCGGACACCGCCTTCAACGTGCTGAAGGGCAATCTGGCCGCGCACGGCGCGTCCGTGCCGACGCTGTACAAGCAGTACACCGACCTGTGCGAACCGGGCGGCGCGCGTTTCCTGGCGTTCGGCGTGGATCCGTCGTTCAGCGATTCGATCGACGGCCTGATCGAAGTCGACATGCACCTGCTGCGGCCGAAGAAGCGCAAACGCTATCTGCAAACGGACGGGGTGGCGGCATGAGCCCCGCGATCGCCTCCGGCGGGCGTCGGCGGGCGGTCTTCCTTTCCGACGTCCACCTCGGCTCCAAGCATTGCCATGCGGACGATCTGGCGAGTTTCCTGTCGACGCTGGAATGCGCGCGGCTGTATCTGGTCGGCGACATCGTCGATCTGTGGTGGATGGCGCAGCGGCGCGCGTCCTGGGGCCATTCGCACAACCGCGTGGTCGAGATGCTGCACAAGCTGCGCCGCGCCGGGACCGAAATCGTCTACATCCCGGGCAACCACGACCGCCCGATCCGCCGCTTCTGCGGTTTGGCGCTGCCGGCGATGCAGGTGCGCCGCCGCACCATCCACGTCACCGCCGACGGCCGGCGCCTGCTGGTGACGCACGGCGACGATTACGACAGCGTCACCCACTTCGGCGGATTGCAGGAAAAGTTCGGCGACTGGCTGTACTACCGCATCCTGACCGGCAACCAGATGCTCAACCGGATCCGGCGCCGCCTCGGCCGCCGTTACTGGTCGCTGTCCGAATACCTGAAGCGCCAGAGCGGCACCGCCGAACGCTTCATCGCGCGCTTCGTGCAAGCCGGTTTGGACGATGCGCGCCGGCGCGGGCTGGACGGCATCGTTTGCGGCCACATCCATCGCGCCGGCCTGATCCAGCGCGACGGCTTGATCTACGCCAACGACGGCGATTGGGTCGAGAGCCTGACCGCGTTGGCCGAAGACATGGACGGCACTTTGCGTCTGCTGTCGCATACCGGCGAGACGCTGGCCATGCTGCCGCCGCGGCTGCGGTTGGTGTGCGAAAACGAAGAGAAAATGCTTCCACGCGCCGCTTGAGCTTTTGCCTTTCGTAGGAGCGGCTTTAGCCGCGAGCTCTTCTCTTCAAATCGCGACATAGTAGCGATTTGAGGGAAAAAGCTCGCGGCTAAAGCCGCTCCTACGAAAAGCGGCCGCTATCGTAGTATCCGTGGATGGACTCCATCACCCATCTGTTCTACGGCGCCGCCATCGCCGCCGCGATCGCCCCGGCGAAGCATCGCCGCGCGGCCTTGCTGGCCGGCGCGGCGCTGAACACGCTGCCGGACCTGGACGTGATTCCGCTGCGCTTCGCCGATCCGGTCGCGGAAATGACCTGCCATCGCGGCCTGACCCATTCCTGGTTCGTATTGCCGTTCGTGGCCTGGGCCATTTGGGCTTTCTTCCGCCGACGCGGCGGGCGCGTCGCGCAGGAACCGAAGCGCTGGTTCTGGGCGATCTTCGTCTGCTTGATGGCGCATCCGCTGATCGACGCGTACACCGTCTACGGCACGCAATTGCTATGGCCGCTGCCGATGCGGCCTTTGATGTGGTCGAGTTTGTTCATCATCGACCCCTTGTTCACGCTGCCCTGGTTCGCCGCCTGCGCCGTGGCCTGGTTCGCGCTGGAACGGCCGCTCGCCGGCAAGGCCTTGTACGCCGGCGCCGCGCTCGGCGTGGCTTATGTCGGCTGGTCGCTGGTCGCTGGTCGCCAAGACGCTCGTGGATCGCCGGGCCGAACGCGATTTGGCGGCGATGGGTTTGGATCAAGCGCCGCGCTTTTCGGTGCCGATGCCGTTCAATACGCTGCTATGGCGGGTGGTGGCGATGACGCCGGAGGGTTATGTCGAAGGTTTCCGTTCGCTGGCCGCCGATCGCGGGCCGATGGTCTTCAAGGCTTATCCGTCGAACGTGCAGGCGCTGCGCGAAGCCGAAGGCATCGAGGCCGTCGACCGGTTGACCTGGTTCAACCACGGCTTCATGCAGGCGCGCGAAGCGGACGGCCGCTTGGTGCTAGCCGATCTGCGGATGGGCGCCGAACCGGATTATTTCTTCCGTTTCGCGGTCGCCGAGCGCGCGCGAGGCGAGTGGCGGGCCATCGAACCCGAACAGATCGCGATGCGGCGCGACATACGCATGGCTTTGTCCGTCACCTGGCGGCGGATCTGGCATTCGGACGATGGCGGCCTATCGACGGGCGCGGGACCGTGAATCTGCAGAAGATTTTTGTAGGAGCGGCTTCAGCCGCGAGCTTTTTCCTCCAGATCACGGCATTGCAGCGATTGATGGGAAGAGCTCGCGGCTAAAGCCGCTCCTACAAAAGCCGGTCAGGAAAAGTAATAGCGGGTCAGGTGGAAGAAGATCGGTGCGGCGAAGCTCACCGAATCCATCCGGTCCAGCATGCCGCCGTGGCCCTGGATCATGCTGCCCCAATCCTTGGCGCCCAGGCTGCGCTTCACCGCCGACAGCACCAAGCCGCCGACAGCGCCGGCGATCACGATCGCGGTCGACATCAGCGCCGACTGCAGCGGCGTGAACGGCGTGATCCACCATAGCGCCGTGCCGATGCCGATCGCGGCCAAGCCGCCGCCGATCAGGCCTTCGACGGTCTTCGACGGACTCACCTTCGGCGCGAGCTTATGTTTGCCGAACAGCTTGCCGAATACGTACTGCATCACGTCGCTGATCTGCACCACCAGCATCAGATAAAGCAACAGCAGCGCGCCCTGGCCCGAGAAATCGCGCAGATTCAAGATCATCAGCGCGGGCGCGTGGCTGATGCAGTACACCGTGATCATCACGCCCCATTGGATCTTGGTGGTGCGCTCCAGGAAATCGTCGGTGTCGCCGCCCAGCACGGCCAAGGCCGGCAGCGCCAGGAAGGCATAGACCGGAATGAAGATCGCGAACAGCCCGTACCAGGCGTCGCCGATCAGCCAGTACTGCACCGGGATCAGTACGTAGAACGCCACCGCCAGCGGCTTGTGGTCGCCCGCGCGGGTCGGGGTGAGGGTGATGAACTCGCGCAGCGCGAAGAACGAGATGAAAGCGAAGATCACCAGCGTGGCGATCGGGCCGAGCAGGAAGCTCGCGGTCAGCACCGCGACCATGCTCCACCAAGCGCGGGTGCGGGCGTTGAGATTGCGTACCGTGTCTCCGCCGCCGTCCGGGCCGCGCCGCGACAGCCACCATCCGATCAGCGAAGCGACCACGAGCAGGGCGACGATGCCGCCCATCACCGCCAGCAATTTCTGCTGCGCCGTCACGACAGCGCCACCACGGCGCCGCGGGCGCGGTCCAGGAAATCTTCGCGCGGTTCGCCGGCTTTGCGTTCCAACGCCGCGCCGAAGCGCACCGTGCAATACAGCGGCAAGGGGATGTGGCTGCCCTTGGGCATGCTGCGGTGGAGCGTATCGAGATAGGCCGGAACGAGGTTCAGATCCGGAAACGTTTCCGCCAGCCTGAACAGGCCGCCGCGGAACGGCTGCGGCAATCTCTCCGCGGTGCGGGTGCCTTCGGGAAACAGGATCAGCGAATCGCCGCCAGTCAGCGCTTCGAAGACCGGTGCCAGCGGATCCGCATCGCGTTGCTCGCGGCGGCGGTCGATCAGCACCGCGCGCAACACGTTCTTGGCCAGATAGCCGCGCACGTCGGGCTTCTCCCAGTAGTCGCGCGCCGCCACCGGCCGCGTGCGCATGCGCAGCGACGGCGTCAGCGCGGTCCAGATCGCGAGCGTGTCGAGGTGGCTGGTGTGGTTGGCGAAATACAGCGTTTGCCCCGGCGAGGGCTGCGCCCGCCAGTCGGCGCGCGCGCCGACCAGCAGGCGGGTGAAACCGGTCAGCGCGGCGGCCGCGGCGCGTTCGATCATGCCGGCTTCAATCGTTGCGCGATCGCGCGCAACCGGGTCCAGCAGGTCAGCGCCGAACCCGCGGCGACGAAGATCGCCGCGACCAACAGCGCATAGCGGGTGCCGGACCAGGCGAGCTCGATCGGCGCGAGCACGCAGGCGACGGTCATCGTCGCCATCCGCTGCTGCTTGGCCATCGGTCCGCGGAAATCCTGCGCCTGGCCGAGCGCGCCGCCGAGCGTGCGGATGTAGGCCGTCGCCGCCGCGAGCAGGGCCGCCAACCAGCCCAGCCAGCCGTGGCCGGCGGCGTAACCGAGCGCGATAAGGAAAACGCTGTCGGCGATGCGGTCGGGCACTTCGTTGTAGAGCGCGCCGGCCGGCGTGCCTTTGCCGCCTTCCACCGCGACCATGCCGTCGAACAAGTTGCACAGCAGCCGCGCCTGGATGCCGACCGCGCAGAGCAGCGGGCCCCATGGCGAAGGCATCCACGATAACGCGGCCGCGCCGGCGAGGGCGAAGACGATGCTGAGCAGGGAGATCGCATTCGGCGATATTCCGCTGTTCGCCAGCCAGGCCGCGGCATGCCGGGCGAAAGCGCTGCTGCGCGCGGCGATAGGACGCCGGCTGTCGAGGGCATTGCCGCCCGGATCGCGTTGGTGCGATTCGCTCATTCCCGCTCCTGCTCCCCGAGGCGATTAGATAGCCGGCCCGCCCAGCCGCGTCAAGCGAGGCGAATTTCTTTTGTGGGAGCGGCTTCAGCCGCGAGCTCTTCCTGTCAGATCGCATCGACCCTGCTCGAAGAGCTCGCGGCTGAAGCCGCTCCCACAAAAAAGCGAATTCAGGCCGCCATCGACAAAGGCTCGCCGGCGATCAACGCATCGAAATACTCGGCCGTCAACGCGATCTGCGCCGCAGCGCTTTCGGCGCGATTGACCACGGCGCGGAACGCCGTGTTTTCCGGCCGATCCTTCGCGTACCAGCCCAGATGCTTGCGCGCGATGCGCACGCCGGCCGGTTCGCCGTAGAACTCGTGCAAATGCCGCAAGTGGCCGAGCAGCACGTCGCGGACTTCCTGCAGCGACGGTTCCGGCAGCGATTCGCCGGTGGCCAGGAAATGCGCGCTCTCGCGGAAGATCCAAGGCCGGCCTTGGGCGGCGCGGCCGATCATCACCGCGTCGCAACCGGTCTGCGCGAGCACTTCGGCGGCCTTGCGCGGCGAATCGATGTCGCCGTTGACGATCACCGGGATCGACAAGTCGGCCTTGATCGCGGCGATCGTGCCGTACTCGGCCTGTCCGGTGTATTGCTGGTCGCGCGTGCGACCGTGCACGGCCAGCGCGGCGACGCCCGCGTCCTGCGCGATGCGTGCGATGACCGGCGCGTTCTTGTGGCACGCGTCCCAACCGGTGCGGATCTTCAAGGTGACCGGCACGTCTACTGCTCGGACGACGGCGGCAAGGATGCGCGCCACCAAGGCTTCGTCGCGCATCAGCGCCGAGCCGGCCCAAGCGTTGCAGACTTTCTTCGCCGGGCAGCCCATGTTGATGTCGACGATCTGCGCGCCGTGATCGACGTTGTAGCGCGCCGCGTCGGCCAGCAGTTCCGGCACGGTGCCGGCGATCTGCACGCTGATCGGGTCCGGTTCGCCGAGGTGGTCCATGCGCCGCAGCGATTTCTCGGTCTTCCAGAAGCGCGGATCGGAAATCGTCATCTCGGACACGGCCAAGCCCGCGCCCAGCCGCTTGCACAGCTGGCGGAACGGCTTGTCGGTGACGCCCGCCATCGGAGCGAGGATCACCGGCGGGTCGATGCGATGGCGGCCGATCTGCATGGCCGCATTGTATCGCGCGGCCGGCGGGCGCCGGCCCTAACGTAGGTTTTTTGCGGGACGTTACGAATTGTGAGAGGGGCTTCAGCCCCGACAAAGATCGCTGCGATCTCTGTCGGGGCTGAAGCCCCTCCCACAAGACCTGGCTTCGGTATTGTTCGGCCCGATCAGGCCGTCGGCAACGGCGTAGCGCCGTATTTGGCGATCAACGCGTCGATCTGGCCGACGGTGCGGGGCATGTCCATCACTGTCACCGGGCCGGTCGTGGTGTTCACGGTGCCGGTGGATTCGACCACGCGAGTGTCCGTGCCCAGCTTGGTCACGTCGCCGTCGAACTCGTCGAGCGTGTGGTGCGCCCAATCGCGCACATGCTCCAATTGGTCCAGCGGCATATCGTTCAGCCACTTCGCGAATTGCGCCTGCTGGGCCGGATTGGACAGATCGTAGCCTTTGTTCTGCGCGTACTGCGCCAGCAGCGTGACCGGGCTCCAGCCTTCGCCGCTCTGATCGACCAGCGCTTTTGCGGTATCGGGATCGAGATTCGCGTTCTGCAGGAACTTCGCCGACGTGTCGTTCATGTGCAGGTTCGAATGATCGACGCGATCCTTGACCGTCAGCCCCAGCGTCGCGACGGCGACCAGGCCGATGCCGACCGGGCCCGCCCACGCGCCGATGCCGAGCGATGCGGCGAAACTCGTTCCCGACAACGCCGCCAGCGTGCCGCCGGCCGCACTGGTGGCGTACAGGCCGCCCTTGATCGGATCCGCCGCCGCGCCGTTCGCGCCGCGGAAACTGTCGACCGCGGCCCAAGCATCGAAGCCGGCGGAGAGCAATCCGAACACGCGGTCGGCGCGGGTCAGGCGGCCCTGATCCAACGCGGAACCGTCGTAGGCGCGGTTGCCCGCACCGAAATGGCCGAGCGTGGAATTCTCCGCGACGAGCCCCATGCCCAAGGCCAGTTCCGCGCCTTTCTGGCCCAGGCCGGCGGCGCTGACGATGGCGTTGAGATCGTTGCGGTCGGTAACGCTGAACTGGCCGTCGTTCGCTTTGCCGAGCGTGTTGAGGAAGCCGACGGTGGCGAAGCCCAATCCGACCGTGCGCAAGATCTGTCCGGCAGGTTGATTCTTGTCGAAGGCGGGTTTTGCGCCTTCGTGGGTCAGCCTGTCGTTCAAATTGTTCATCGCGTCGGCGTGAAGCTTCAGCTTCTGCACGATGTCCTGGGTGGTGTCGCCCGCCGCCGGCAGCGTTTTCTTCAGGTTGTCGACCAGGTCGGTGTAGGTCTTGAACTTGCCGCCTTCCAGGTCGATGCCGATCAATCTGGCGAAGGTGGGATCCTTCAAGCGCTCGATCGCCGCCTCGGCCTTGGCGATGCTGGCCGGATTGCGCACGTCGTAGCCTTGCGCCGCGCTCAGCACGTTGTTGCGGACGTAGGCGTTGGCGAATTCCTTGCCCAGCTTGAGGAATTGCTCGCCGCCCTTGGCCCCGTAGGCCAAGTTCTGCATCAGCCGCTTGCCGGCTTGGGTGTCGACGTATTCGGGATGCTTGTTCAGCGCCAGGCTCACCGCGTAACGGCTGGACTGGTCGCCGAGAATCTTGTCGATGGTGCCGTTGGCGGCATCCATGCGTCCGGAAAGGCGCAGCGTGTCGAACTGATCGAGCAGCTTCAGGCCGTCCGCGGCGATCTTGTCTTCCATGCCCTGGACTTTCTTCTCCCAGTCCGGGCCCTTGTCGGCGATGTATTGCTTGATCGCCTGGTCGAGCTGCTGCGGCGTCATCGAAGCGCCGGCGTTGTTGATCAGCCAATTCAGCTCTTCGGTTTCCTTGGCCAGCTTGTCGACGTCGCCCTTCAGGCCATTGGCGTACATCCGCACGCCTTCCAGCGTGGATTGCAGGACGCGGTTCTGGCTGTCGGGACCGCCGATGCGCGCGGCGATCGCCAGCGGCAGGTCGGGCGAAGCGCCTTGCGCGACGGCCATGTGGATCTGGGTGGTGTCCAGCTTCAGTTCGGCCATGCGGTCGATCAGCAGGCTGCCGCGTTCGCTACTGCTGTCCAGCGAGCCGGCCAGGCGCACCAGCGCATTGGTGCCTTCGATGCCGATGTGGCCTTGGCCGTAGCCGTCGTCCTTGTAGCCGGCTTTTTCCAGCGCGGCGATTTCGCGTTCGGCCAAGGCTTGAGTGATGCGCGGGTCGGCGCCGGCCGATATTTTTTCCAAGCGGGTGAGGCTGTCCAAAGCTTCGGCGGCGCCGTTGTAACTGCTTTCCGGCACGCCGTCCTTGATCGGCGCGATGAACTCCGGCGCCACGCGCGTATCGATCAAGTTGGCGAATTCCGCGCTGTCCAACAGCTTGGTCTGCGCTTCCGGGGACAGCTTGGACAAGGAGCCGTTAAGCGATTCGATCACGCCGCGCGCGTCGGGCTTGGCGCTCGCATCGGCCAGCGCGGTTTTCACTTCCTGGTCGGTCTGGGTTTCGGCGACGGCCGCCTTCACCGCGGCTTGCGCGGCGGGATCGTTGGCGTAGCGCTGCGCCAGCGCATCGCCGTATTGTTGGATGTTGGCCGCATCGATCGGCTTTCCGTCGGCCTGCAAGCCGGCGCGGATGGCGTCGCCGACGGCGGTTTCCACTTTGTCGCCCGTACTGGCGACCAATTGCTGCTGCGCCGCGATCTGGTCGGCGGGCCAGGACGCGTTGCCGTTCTGGCCGGAAGTCGCCTGCATCGCCGCCAAGTTGTCCTGCGCCAGCAGGTGGTCTTTCAGCGCCGTGTCGACTTTCGCCTGTTCCGGCGTCGCCGGCACGGTTGGCTCGGGATGCTGTTTGATCGTCGGCAGGATCAGCGTGTCGCCGGGACTGATCTGGTCCGGCTTGTCGAGTTTGTTGCGTTCGGCGATTTGCCGCGCGTCCAGGCCGTAGGGCTGGCCGATCTCGGTCAGCGTCTCGTTCGCTTCGACTTCGTGGACGGTTTCCTGCGGCTGCGGCGGCGGAACGTTGACGGGCGGCTTAACGCCATCGGGATAGGACATGGCGTGATCCTCGAAGGAAAGCGCAAGTACAACAGCGCGCTAGAGGAGCGGCCAGATGGGGGACGCCCCAGTGCGTTTTGTCATCGCCTTGAAACGTCGGCATGCGTCCGGCACTGCGTCGCAAAAAAGCGCGATGCGCGATCGGAGGAATGCCGATCCGGGATCAGGCCGCGCCGAAACGCTCGGCCAGATCGCTGCGCCGCGGCATCGCCGCGGCCGCGCCGTGGCGTTCGGTGGACAGCGCGGCGTAACGCGTCGCGAAGCGGACGCGGGTCGCGAAAGGAGCGTCGCCGCCTTCGGCCAGCGAAGCGGCCAAGGCGCCGTTGAAGGCGTCTCCGGCGCCGGTGGTGTCGACCGCGCGCACTTGCTCGGCGGGGATGCGGTAGTACGCGCTTTCGTCGCCGCGCAGCGCGCCGGCCGGATGCGAGACGAAACAGCCGCTCGCGCCCAGCGTCACGACGACGCTGGCCTCGGGCGCCAGTTCGCGGCAGAAAGCGTGCAGGCGCGCCTGGTCCAGCGCGGCGATCGCATCGCCGTCGACGCGCTCGCCGACGTGGCGCGCGAGCAGCGCGGCGAATTCGGTTTCGTTCGGCGTGAGGATGTCGACCGCGGCCTTCAATTCGGCAGTCACCGTCGCATTGGCCGGCGCCGGATTCAGCAGCGCGACCGCGCCGCCGGCGCGCGCGGCGCGCATCGCCGCGAGCACGGCGTCGGGGGGCGATTCCAACTGCGCCAGCACCACCGCCGCGGTCGCGAGCGTATCGCGCTGGGCTTGGATGAAATCCTCGGACAACTCGGCGTTGGCGCCGGCGCCGATCACGATGCTGTTGCGGCCTTCGCCGTCGACGTAGATGCCGGCGGTGCCGGTCGGCCGCACGCTGCGCTGGTCGCGCAAGTCGATGCCGTCGGCCGCGGCCAGCGAACGCGCGAGCTGGCCGCCGAGGTCGTCGCCGAGCGCGCAGACGAAAGCCGTGTCCGCACCGGCGCGCCGCGCGGCGACGGCCTGGTTGAAGCCTTTGCCGCCCGGGCCGGTGGCGTATTCGCCGCTCAGCGTTTCGCCGGCGCGGGGCAGGGCCGGCGTGGTCCAGACGTGATCGACGTTGAACGAACCTACGACTACGACTTTCCCCATATCAGGTGCCGACCCACGTCAGCACGCCGGCGATGGTCGCGGTCATGAAGGTCGCGATCGAACCGCCCAGCACCGCACGCAAGCCGAACTTGGCCAGGTCGTGCCGGCGTTCGGGCGCCAGTCCGCCGATGCCGCCGATCTGGATCGCGATCGAACTGAAATTGGCGAAGCCGCACAGCGCGTACGTGGCGATCAAGCGGCCTTGATCGCTCAGCGCGACGCCCGGCACCTGCCCGGCGATGATCTTGCTCAGCTCGCTGTAGGCGATGAATTCGTTGAGCACGATCTTCTGGCCGATCAGGCCGCCGACGGTGACCGAGTCCTGCCACGGCACGCCGATCACCCAAGCGATCGGGGCCATGATCCACCCCAGGATCACGCCCAAATCGAGTGGACGGCCGATCGCGCCGGCGATGCCGGTGGCGTCGCCGATCGCCTGGATCGGCCAGTTCAACAGCGCGATCAGCGCGGTGAAGGCCAGCAGCATCGCGCCGACGTTCAAGGCCAGCTTGAGGCCGTCGCCGGCGCCGGCCGCGGCCGCGTCGATCACGTTGGTGGTGGTCTTTTCGACCTCCATTTTCACCGTGCCGCGGGTCAGCGGCTCGCCGACTTCCGGTACCAGGATCTTGGAGATCACCAGCGTCGCCGGCGCAGCCATGATCGAGGCGGTCAACAGATGCTTGGCGAAGAACGCCTGTTGCACGGGATCGCCGCCGCCCAGCATCAATACGTAGGCGCCGAGCACGCCGCCGGCGATGTGCGCCATGCCGCCGACCATCACCGTCAGCAGTTCGGATTGGGTCATCTTCGGCAGATACGGCCGGATGGTCAGCGGCGCCTCGGTCTGGCCGATGAAGATGCTGGCGCAGACGCTGGTGGTTTCCGCGCCGGAGACGCGCATCACCTTGGTGATCGCCCAGGCCATGCCGCGCACGAACATCTGCATCACGCCCAAGTGGTAGAGCACGCCCATCAGCGCGGCGAAGAAAATGATGGTCGGCAACACCTGGAACGCGAACACGAAGCCGAACTTGGCCGGATCCGACAGGCCGCCGAAAATCAGGCCGGTGCCGGCGGCGGTGAAGCTGAGGATTTTGACGAAGCCTTGCGAGAGGCCGTCGAAGATCGCCGCGCCCCACGGCGTGAGCAGCACGAAAGCGGCGAACAGGATCTGCAGGATCACGCCGGTGCCGACCAGGCGCCAATCCACGCGCTTCTTGTTGTCCGAGAACAGCCATGCGATGCCGATGAGCACCGCGAGTCCGAACAGGCCGAAACCGACCCGCGCCAATCCTTCCATTCAGAATTCCCCACCTGCGTGCGTCGGCGCAGCGTAGAGCACGGCTCCGAGCCCGGCAACCGCCGGTTCAGTCGTCGCGCGCCACTACCCGGTTGCGGCCTTCGCGCTTGGCTTGCTGCAGGCGGCGGTCGGCGCGCTTGAGCAGGCCGGAGATGTCGCTGCCGTCGGCCGGAAAGCCGGCCAGTCCGGCGCTGAAGGTGATCCGCTGCGGCTCGGCGCCGCGCTCGGCCAGGAACCGCGATTCGGCCACCGCGCGGCGCAGGCTGTCGACCCGTTCCCAGGCGTTGCCGATCGGCTTGCGCAGCACCAGCACGAATTCCTCGCCGCCCAGCCGGATCAGCCATTCGTCCGATCCGGTCATGTCGGCGATGACGCCGACCACATGGCGCAGCGCGCGATCGCCCGCCAAGTGGCCGATCTCGTCGTTGATCCGCTTGAAATAGTCGATGTCGATCAACGCCAGGGTGAGCGTGGCGCCGTCGTGGCGGGCAGCGTCGAACAAGCGCGGCATCCGGTGCAGCAGCCAGGTGCGGTTCGGCAGCTGAGTCAGGCCGTCGGTGCCGGACATCTCCACCAGCCGCTGCATCCGGTAGACCACAGTGGAGACGATGATCGTCATCAGCGCCAGCAGCATCAGCCGCTGGATCTGGTTGGCCATCGTCACCGCGCCGTATTCGACCGAAAGCAAGTGTTCGGGGCTTTGCGCGGCGGCCAGCACGGCCCAGATCAGCGATCCGTATTGCACGATCGACAGCAAGCCCACGTACAGCACCAGGCGGCCGTCGTTGCGCAGCGCGGTCATGACGATGCCGATCGGGTAGAAGCCCCACACCACCATGCTGTTCAAGCCGGCCGGCAATTCGCCCATCGACAACAGCGCCAATACCAGCGTGGTGCTGGTGATGTCGTAAGTGCCGGTGGCGTAGGGCAGCCACGGATAGCGCTTGCGGCTGCGCGCCAGCGCCAACCAGACCTGCGAGACGATGATGACGAACACCGCCGCGCCGAAACCGATCAGGGTTTCGTCGAGCGGGCTGCCGACCAGCATGCCGGCCAGCGGCATGATCAGGATCAGCAGCGACAGCACGGCGCGCAGCCGCGCGACCAGCAACTCGCCGCCGGCGCCGACCTCGAGCATGATCTCGTCCGGCCGCGCCAGCAGCGTCTTCATGAATTCGGCCAGTTTCGGGCCCAGTTCGCGCATCCCATTCCCCTGCGGCCGGAGACCGCCGGCGCAGGATAGCCGCAACCGGCCTCAGCTGCCGATGCCGCGCCAGGCGACCCAGCCGGCCAGGGCCAGGAACAGCAGCGCCGCCGCGATCCGCGCCGCGCGCAGCGGGAGCCGGTCGGCGAAACGGCTGCCCAGCGCCACCACCGGCACGTTGGCTAACAGCATGCCGATCGTGGTGCCGGAGATGACTTCCCACAGCGGCGAATATTTCGCCGCCAGCAGCACCGTCGCGACCTGGGTCTTGTCGCCGATCTCGGCCACGAAGAAGGCGACGCACGTCGCCAGGAACGCGCCGTGCGCAGGCAAGCGCTGTTCGTCCTCTTCCAGCTTGTCCGGCTTCAGCGTCCACAGCGCGACCGCGAGGAAGCTGGCCACCACGATCCAGCGCAGCGCTTGCGGCGACAGCCATTGCGACACGGCCGCGCCGAACCAAGCCGCGAAGGCGTGGTTGAGCAAGGTGGCGGCGAGGATGCCGAGCACGATCGGCACCGGCTTGCGGTAGCGCGCGGACAGCAGCAGGGCGAGCAATTGCGTTTTGTCGCCGATTTCGGCGAGCGCGACCGTCAAGGTCGAAACCAACAGCGAATCCATCGAAGCTCCGGGCCGGGCGATTCGCGGCGAACGCGAAGGCCGACGCGACGCGGCCCGGCCTGGGTGCGCGTGCGCCTGCCTTCGGTCTTGCCCGTGCGCGGCCGTGCCGTCGCATCGCGCGCCATGGCCTGCCGGCCAAGTGTGTTGACGCGCGTCCCCCGCATCGATGCCGCGGGTGGGCTACTCCCCGGAGGAGGAAGTGATCGCATTCTAGCGGGGCTCGGTATGCGGTGGCGCAATGAGAACCATTCCTGCACCGCAGTCCTTTTGTGGGAGCGGCTTTAGCCGCGAGCTTTTCCTTCAAATCGCCGAGACTGTTGAAAAGCTCGCGGCTAAAGCCGCTCCCACATAAAAGCGGTGGCGCGGGCCGAGGGGTAAGATGCGGAAATCCTCCGTTTATGGTTCGAAAGCCATGCAATACCGCCGCCTAGGATCTTCGGGACTGCAGATATCGGCGCTCTCGTTCGGCGCCTGGGTCACCTTCGGCACCCAGGTCGGTCGCGGCGAGGCGCGCGAGCTGATCGCCGCGGCTTGGGACCACGGCGTCAATTTCTTCGACAACGCGGAGACCTACGCCCAAGGCGAAGCCGAACGGGTGATGGGCGACGTCATCGCCGACTTGCGCCTGCCGCGCGACGGCTACGCGGTGTCCAGCAAAGTCTTCTTCGGCTCGGCCGCCGATCCGCGGCCGATGCAGAAAGGCCTGTCGCGCAAGCACGTGCACGACGCTTGCCACGCCGCGCTCAAGCGCTTGCGCGTCGATTTCCTCGACTTGTACTACTGCCATCGCCCCGATCCGGACACGCCCATCGCCGAAACCGTGGCCGCGATGGACGCGCTGATCCGGCAAGGCAAGGTGCTGTACTGGGGCACGTCGGAATGGCCCGCGGCGGCGATCCGCGAAGCGCACAAGATCGCCCGCGCGCAGCACATGCACGCGCCGACGATGGAACAGCCGCAATACAACCTGCTGCACCGCGAACGGGTGGAATTGGAGTACGCCGCGCTGTACGCGGAATTCGGATTGGGCACGACGATTTGGTCGCCGCTGGCTTCGGGCTTGCTCACCGGCAAGTACAACGACGGCGTGCCTGCCGATTCGCGCTTGGCGCAGCCCGGATACACCTGGCTGCAGCGCGGCGCGTTCGGCGACGCCGCATCGCGGCGGGTGGAGCGGGCCCGCGCATTCACCCAGATGGCGGCCGAACTCGGCGCGGCGCCGGCGCCGCTGGCGATCGCTTGGTGCCTGCGCAATCCGCACGTGTCCTCGGTGATCTTGGGCGCAAGCCGAGTCGAGCAATTGCTGCAGAACCTGGAAGCGTTGGCGCTGGCCGAGCGCTACGACGAAGCGGTGTGGGCGCGGATCGAGGCCGCCACGGCGTAGCTGGGATTAGGTATTGACAGGCAAATGAGAATCATTACTATTTGCCTGGACGCCGCCAGGGAAACTCCCATGCCCACGCTCAGTCCCGCTCCGTTGCAAGCCGTGCCGTTGCAAGCCGTGTCCAAGCCGCAGAACGGCCTCGCCGCCGCCGCGCAAAGCGTGTCTTCGCAGGAAGTCGACAGCGACCGCCTGCTGCAGGGCCGCCGCGAAGTGCTGATCCGTCACGGCAACGAGTGCTATCGCTTGCGCCACACGCGCAACGACAAGCTGATCCTCACCAAATAACCCCACGTGTGCGCAGCACCGGTCCATCGCGGCCGGTGCTCGCGCATGCGTTCTTTCAGCCAGCCGACGGCACGCTGCCGGACGCCAGCCCGCCACATTCCTCTATCGCGAGCCGACATGCGTCCCTCCTTGCTCTCGTTCGCCCTGTGGTTGGCCCTGCCGGGCCTGGCCGCAGCCCAAACCGCGCCTTCCGGTCCCGCCGACGGCGGCGATAAAGCCATCGATCTCGATCCGGTCGTGGTGACGGCGACCCGCACCGCGCGTCCGTTGTCGAACGTGCCCAACACCGTCGACGTGATCGGCCGCGAACGCATGGACGACACCTTGGTCCGCGATCTGCGCGACCTGGTCCGCTACGAACCCGGCGTGTCGGTCACATCCGGCATCGGCCGCTTCGGCCTGGGCGACATCCGCATCCGCGGCTTGGGCGGCAATCGCGTGCGCATCCAGACCGACGGCATCGCCGTGTCCGACGCGTTCGCGATCGGCAGCTTCTCCAACGCCAATCGCAATTTCGTCGACATGGATACGCTCAAGCGCGTGGAGATCGTGCGCGGGCCGACCAGCTCGCTGTACGGCTCGGATGCGTTGGGCGGCGTGGTTTCGTTCGTAACCAAGGACCCGTCCGATTATCTGGACGGCGGCAAGGATGCCTATTTCGGTTTCAAGCTCAGCGCGGAAGGCGACTGGAGCGGCCTGTCTGCCGGCGCCACGGCGGCGTTCGGCAGCGATCGTTGGTCCGGCTTGGTGACGGTCAATCACCGTCAGGGCCAGGAAACCAAGAACATGGGCGAAAGAGGCGTGGACGGCGCGGCGCGCACCACGCCCAATCCGCAGGAACGCAATGGCCGCAGCGTGCTGAGCAAATTGGTGTATGCGCTCAGCCCGAGCCAGCGGTTCAAGCTCACCGTGGAAGGCGACGAAGACGCCGCCGAAACCGACATGCGCTCGTCGCTCGGCTTCCAGCCGCTGACCCGCGCCACCAATTCGGCGGTCGGCGGCGACGACCGTCAAACCCGGGCGCGGGTGTCGCTCGCGCACGAAATGGACGATGTCGGCACGGGGTTCGCCGATCGCTTCGACTGGCAGGTCTACCGCCAGGACAGCGAAACCAACCAGGACACTTTCGAAGTGCGGCGCACCGCCGCCGGCGTCGACGAACGCCGCGACCGTAGCTTCGATTTCGATCAGCGCCAGTACGGCGTGCAGGCCAACTTCTTCAAGTCGTTCGATACCGGCGCGGTGAAGCACGACCTGGCCTACGGCCTGGATGTTGCGCGCACCGAAACCAAGCAGAAGCGCGACGGCTTGGTCACCAATCTCGTCACCGGCCGCACCAGCAAGACGATGCTGCCGGACGTATTCCCGGCGCGCGATTTCCCCAACAGCCGCACCACGAATGCCGCGCTCTACCTGCAGGACGAAATGAGCTTCGCCGGCGGCGATTTCCGTCTCGTGCCGGGCGTGCGCGTGGACCGCTACGAATTGCGGCCGGACGTGGACAACATCTTCGCCGAAGACAATCCGGGCGTCGCCGTCACCGACCTGAGCAAGACCAACGTCTCGCCCAAGCTCGGCGCGGTTTGGCACTTCGCGCCGCAGTGGTCGCTGTTCGGCGGCTATTCGCGCGGCTTCCGCGCGCCGCCTTACCACGACGTCAACATCGGATTCACCAATCTAATGTTCGGCTACACCGCGATCGCCAATCCGGATTTGAAGCCGGAAACCAGCGACGGCTTCGAAGCCGGCGTGCGCTTCGTCGGCGATGCGGCCTACGCCAGCTTGTCGGGTTACCACAACCGCTACCGCGACTTCATCGAATCGTTCCGCTTCGTCGGCGTCAACGCCGGTGGCCTGCAGGTGTTCCAGTCGCAAAACATCGCCGACGCCAAGATCTACGGCGCCGAGCTGAAGGCGGGCGTCGATCTCGGCCGCTTGTCCGCGCGCATGGGCGGGTGGTCGTTGCGCGGCGCCGCGGCCTGGTCGCGCGGCCGCGACGAGACCCACGATACGCCGCTGCAATCGGTGGATCCGCTGACCGCGTCGCTGGGCGTGGCCTACGACCGCGACAGTTGGGGCGCCGAACTCGCCGGCCGTTTCGCGCAGCGCAAGAAGGACCTGGACGAACTCGGCCTGTACGCCACTCCCGGCTACGGTGTGCTCGATCTGCTCGCGCATTGGAATTTCGCACCGGGCGCCAAACTCAACGTCGGCGTGTTCAATCTGGCCGACCGCAAGTACTGGGAAGGCGGCGATCTGCCGGACGGCATCGCCTTGGCCAGCCTGGGCGCGCTCGATCGCTACACCAGTCCCGGCCGCAGCTTGTCGGTCAGTGTGGCGGTGAACTGGTGATGACCACCGGCGGGCTTTTGTGGGAGCGGCTTCAGCCGCGAGCTCTTCCCATCAATCGCCGGCACATGAAAAAGCTCGCGGCTGAAGCCGCTCCCACAAAGAGCAGCGAGGCTTGAGTTCTAAGAAACCCATTCGCGGCCGTGGCCGCCAGCCAGGAGCTAACCCATGAAATCGCACTCCCAGCCGGAGAAATTCGCCCTGAAAAACTTATGGGCTCTGGCGCCGTTGGCATTGCTGTCGCTGCCCGCAATCGCTCAGGACACCGCGCAGGACCGCAAATCGATCCTGGCGATGCAGGGCGAATACGTCGTCGATTTCGCTTTCGACGAAACCGTGTTGCTGCAGCCCGGCTACGAACGCGCGCCCGCGCAGCGCAGCGGCGGTAACGAGACCGTGATCGTGGTGGAAGACACGCCGACCAAGATCGTGCTGCAGCACATCCTGGTCGACGAGAAGAGCGGCCACGTCACCAAGCACTGGCGCCAGGACTGGGTCTATCAAGCGCCGAGCCGCTTCGAATTCAGCGCCGACCAGACTTGGCAGGTGCGCGCGATCCCGGCCGAAACCACGCGCGGCGCCTGGACGCAATGCGTGTTCGAAGTCAGCGATGCGCCGCGCTACTGCGGCACCGGCAAGTGGGCCTACGACAACGGCGTCGCCACCTGGACCAGCGACCTGACCTGGCGCCCGCTGCCGCGGCGCGAGTACACCAAGCGCAGCGACTACAACGCCGTCGCCGCGATCAACCGGCACACGCTCACCCCGGGCGGCTGGACCCATGAACAGTTCAATACCAAAGTCCTGCGCAAGCCCGACGGCAGCCAGACCGAACTGGCACGCGAATTCGGCTTCAACGATTACCAGAAGACGAAAGACGTCGACTTCAAGCCGGCCTATAAGTACTGGCGTGCCACCAAGGATTACTGGGCCCGCGTGCGTACGCGCTGGGATGATTTCCTGTCCAAGCCGCCGGGCGTGCATCTGAAGACCAAGATCGACGGCATGGCGATGATCATTCCGCTGTTCGAGCAGGCGGAGTCGTTGGAGCACGGCAAGCAAGTGGCTGACAAGCAGATCGACGAGGTGTTTGCGAAGTGGGTGGAACCTGCGAAGCCAAAAGCGATGGCTGAGCGCAGACGCTAACACGCCTGGTTAGTCCGGAGACGATGCGGGCCGCGATCTGCGCCGTGTCGTTAGGAGCCGGAAGACTTGCTGGGCCATTTATCCACGACGAGATCGCAGGTGGTCATCTGCTGCTCTTCGTCCTCGCGACAGTTCTTGAGCGCATCGCACCAAAAACTGCCGTACGCCCACTTGCAGACTCGCGGATGCGTATCCCGCTGTCGTTTTTCTTCGGCGCCGTGCCCGCCGCTTTCCGTGCCTTCGCGCGGCGTTTCGGTGATGGCGCTGCCGATGCCTGCGGCTAATGCAAACCCGCCACGAGCCCCGATAGCCGATACGTCTTCATGGCATCTCCTAGCTAGAACGAAGGGACGCTTGGCGATACGGCCAAGTCCATGACAGACGCAGGCCAGGGATGAAACGGATCATGGCCGGAAAATGTTTATAAAGAAGCTCTCTTAGATCCGGACACAAAAAAAGCCCGGGCAGGGCCCGGGCGATGGGGGATTAGGAGCTGAATCTCAACGTGTGATGGCTTGGACCTCTTTCACAACGCGTGGTTCCGCATCGCCGCTCGACCAAGTCGTCATGGTTCCGTCTTCGTTCACGTAAACGAAATTCACGCTGCGGCCGTTGACGGCATACACAGGCGGTGCGGGTGGTGCCGGCGGCATCGGCGGAAGGATCTTCGCGGCCGGCGGCGGCGTAGGCGGTTTCGGCGGAGCGAGCGGCGCAGGCGGTGCGGGCGCTCTCATCGCGGCCGGAGGTTTGGGCGGCTTGGGCGGGGCGGGCGGCGCTGGGGGCGCCGGCGGAGCCGGGAACGCGCGCAACCTGGGCACTTTGATCTGCGCAGTGGCCGATTTGCGATCGCGCAAATAAGCGACGGTGGCGCTGGCCTCGACGGGCTTGTCGCGCAGCACGTCCATCGCCTCGCGCGGCGTGTTGACGGTCTTGCCGTCGATCTTCTGGATTACGTCGCCGCTTTGCAGACCGCTCAACTCCCCGTTCGACAGCACCAGCACGCCTTTGTCGGTGCCGAAGTAGCGGCCCAGCTGCGGATCGACCTCGGCCAGGTTCAGTCCGTTCCAGCGGAACGCCGACAGCAGCACCGGCGCTTTGCAATCCTTGCCCTTGCCCTTGCACGACGCGAGCGGGTGCAGTTCCGCGAGCTGGCGCAGTTCCTTGCGGATCTCGGGCGAGATGCCGGGCGGCGGGTCGAAATCCATGCCCTCGAAGTCGAAATCGTAGTTGTAGTCGTAGTTGTAATTGTAGTCGTAGGCGATGTCGGGGATTTCGGCTTTGACGTCGCGGGCGATGCGCCGGATCCGATCGGCGTCGACCGCGATGCGCTTCATCGTGCCGTCCTTGTCGTCGTCGAACACGAAGGCATAGGCGCGGTCGACGCGCGGGGTGACGCTCACCACCGCGTTGCGCCCGCCGCGCACGTAGCCGATCTTGGCGGCGTTCTTGTCGTCCAGTTGGCCGAACAGCTTGCGCGCGTTGCGCACGCGCAGATCGCTGGTGTCGCCCAAGACCTGCACGCCGTTGACGCTGACGATGCGGTCGCCCGCAGCCAATCCGGCTTTGGCGGCGGCGCTGTCGGGCGTGACGCCCGCGATGCGCACGCCGCTGTCCCGGTCCGGTGCGAGGATCACGCCGACCACCGGCCTGCGCATCCGCATGCTGTCGATCTGCGCACGCCGCATCTGCCCTTCGGCGGTTTTCTGCGACAGCTCGGCGACGCGCTGGGCGGCGCGGGCGAGTTCGGCGCGCGCTTGGGCGAGTTCCTTCGCTGAGGCGGCGTCGGATTTCGAGGCGGCGTCGGATCGGGCCGGCGTCTGCGCGCCGGCGCCGGCCGCGGCCAAGGTCAGCGCGGCGGCCAGGAGGGAAAGGGAAAAACGGGAAGCTTTCATGGGGAACCCCTGTGCGTGGTGCATGTTCAATCGACGCGGGCGACCGCGCCGTCGTATCGCTCGCCATTGGCGGCCAGCCAGCGGCGGGTGCTTTCGAAGCCGGCTTGCGAACGCAATGCGTCTACGCGGCTGCGCCATAGCCAGAGCTGTTGTTCCGGCGACAGGCCGGGCCGCATCAGCGCGCGGTCGATGGTGGCGATGCGCGCATCCATTTCGCTGGAGAGCGCGGCGGCGCTGGCGCTGGAGACGCGGTCGTCGCGCGCGTACTGCAGCAGCGCCTCGAGCCGTGCGGATTCGGCGTAAAGCTGTTCGAGCTTAGGCTCGCCTTGCGCGGCTTCAGCTTGTTCGGGCACCGTCGCAGTCGCCACCGTCGCCGCGGCTTGTTCGGTGGAAGCCAGACGGTCTCGCAGGCTCCACGGCAAAGCGACCGCGGCGGTCACCGCCGCGGCGATGGCGAAACGCTGGACCCAACGCGGCTTGCGCCGCGCGTCCAAGCGCGCCGACAACCGCGCCCAGCCGTCGCCCGGCGGGGTTTCCGCGGGCAGCGCGGCGAAGGCCTCGTCCCAACCGGGCGACGGTTCGCGTTGCGAGTAGACATCAGGCATGGGCGCTTTCCTCGATCGTGTCTTCGGCTTGCAACAGCGCGCGCAGGCGGCGGGTGCCGCGGGCGAGCTGGGATTTGGAGAAGCTGGGCGTGCGCTGCATCAGCCCGGCGATCTCTTCATGGGTATAGCCCTCGGCGTGGTACAGCCACAGCACGCTGCGCGTCGCTGCGGGCAGCGCGGCCAAGGCGCGCTGCAGCTGCGCGGTGTCGGCGGCGGCGGGCGGCGGCGGGCTCGGGTCTTCCGCGAAATCGTTGATCGTCTCGTCGGAAATCTCATGTGCCAGCTTGCGGCCGCGGCGCAGCCGCATCAGCGCCTCGTTGACCGCGATCTGCCGCAGCCAACCCCAGAACGGGCTGCTGCCGCGGAAATCGGAAATCCGGTCGATCACTTTCAACATCGTCTCCTGAAGCACCTCGGCGGCCTCGTCGCGGTCGCCGCCGATCCGCATGGCCAGGGTGAACACCGGCCGCTCGAACCAGCGGTACAGCTGCTCGAAAGCCGCCCGCTCGCCGGCCCGCGCCCGGCGCAACAGGGCGTCCGGCACGTCGATCGCGAAACTGGACGGGCGTACAGGTTCGGGCGGCATTCGTACTCCTAGATGCCGGAGGCCGGGAAAGCGTCGCAGCCCCGGGGCGGACGCGGCCTGGCCCTATACTGGCCTCATCCGTGAGGGGAGGGAATCGACATGTCCGTAGGCTTCTTGCTGTCCGTGGTGCTGGTGTTCGTCGCCATCGTCTTCCTGGCGAAGATGCTGCGGATGGTGCCCCAGGGTTACGAATGGACCGTCGAGCGGTTCGGCAAGTACACCCACACCCTCGACCCGGGCCTGCACATCCTGATGCCGATCTACCAGCGCGTCGGGCGCAAGATCAACATGATGGAGCAGGTGCTGGAGGTCCCCAGCCAGGACGTGATCACCAAGGACAACGCGGTGGTCAAGGTCGACGGCATCGTCTTCTTCCAGGTACTCGATGCGGCCAAGGCCGCCTACGAAGTCGCGCAGCTGGAAGTGGCCATCCTGAACCTGGTGATGACCAACATCCGCACCGCGATCGGTTCGATGGACCTGGACGAATCGCTGTCCAAGCGCGACGAGATCAACGCCAAGGTGCTGATGGCGGTGGACCAGGCCACCCATCCCTGGGGCCTAAAGGTCAATCGCATCGAATTGAAGGACATCCAGCCGCCGCGCGACCTGGTCGAATCGATGGCCCGGCAGATGAAGGCCGAGCGCGAGAAGCGCGCCAACATCCTGGAAGCCGAAGGCCACCGCGCCTCCGAAATCCTGCGCGCCGAGGGCGACAAGCAGGCCGCGATCCTGGAAGCCGAAGGCAAGCGCGAAGCCGCCTACCGCGAAGCCGAAGCGCGCGAGCGTTTGGCCGAAGCGGAAGCCAAGGCGACGCAGATGGTGTCCGACGCCATCGCCGGCGGCAACGTCAACGCTATCAACTATTTCGTCGCACAGAAATACATCGAAGCGTTCAAGGCCCTGGCCGAAGCGCCGAACCAGAAGTTCGTGATGATGCCGATGGAGTCGGCCGGCATCATCGGCTCGCTCGGCGGCATCGCCGAACTGGCCAAGGAAGCGATGAACCGGCAGACGTCGGCGACGGTGCAGACGCCGCCGCGTTCGGGAGGCTGATCCATGCGTTGGGAGGTCTACGCCTGGGCGATCCTGGCGTTGGTGCTGATCGCGGCCGAGACGGTCGCGCCCGGCGCCTTCCTGATGTGGCTGGGTTTCGCCGCCGGCGCCATGTTCCTGCTGGTGCTGGCGTTCCCGGACATGCCGCTGCTGATGCAGGCGGTGCTGTTCACCGTGCTGGCCTTCGCGTTCGTGTACGCCTATCGCCGCTGGTTCCGCGACCGCGACCGGCGCAGCGACCAGCCGGCGTTGAACCGCCGCACTTCGGCCTTGATCGGCCGAGTGGTGAAGCTGGAGAGCGCCATCGTCCGCGGCCGCGGACGGGTGCAGATCGCCGATGCGTATTGGGATGTGGTCGGTCCGGACATGGCCGCGGGCGAAGAGGTGCGCATCGTCGGCGCGGAAGGCATGACCCTGCGCGTCGAGGCTTTGTAGGCGGCGCTGCTTTCGCTCTTGTAGGAGCGGCTTTAGCCGCGAGCTCTACCGGCAGATCGCTGCGACCCGACGGAGCTCGCGGCTGAAGCCGCTCCCACAAAAGCCGGCGGGCAACAGGTGGCCGGGTCTGGGATAATGGCGCTCTTTGCCTCAGGACGCCGCGATGACCCAGAAGACCATCCTCAACGACGCCCACCGCGCGCTCGGCGCCAAGATGGTCGACTTCGGCGGCTGGGACATGCCGCTGCATTACGGCTCTCAAGTCGACGAGCATCACCAGGTGCGGCGCGACGCCGGCATGTTCGACGTCAGCCACATGACCGTCGTCGACCTGCGCGGTGCGCGCACCCGCGAGTTCCTGCGCAAGCTGGTCGCCAATTCGGTCGACAAGCTGCAGAAGCCGGGCAAGGCGCTGTACACCTGCATGCTGAACGAGCAGGGCGGGGTGATCGACGATCTGATCGTGTATTTCCTGGGCGAGGATTTCTTCCGCCTGGTGGTGAACGCCGCCACCCGCGACAAAGACTTGGCGTGGATCAATGCGCAGGCCGCACCGTTCGCCGTCGAAGTGACCGAGCGCCCGGAGCTGGCGATGATCGCCGTGCAGGGCCCGACCGCGCGCGAACGCGTGCTCGGCCTGCTGTCGGCCGACACCGCCGCCGCGGCCGGCAAGATCGGCAAGTTCGTCGCCACCGAAGCAGTCATGGCCGACGGTACGCCGCTGTTCGTCGCCCGCACCGGCTACACCGGCGAGGACGGCTTCGAAATCGTCGTCCACCAGGACCACGCCGTCGCGCTGTGGAACGCGCTGCTCGCCGCCGGGGTGAAGCCGGCAGGCCTGGGCGCGCGCGACACGCTGCGTTTGGAAGCGGGCATGGCGCTGTACGGCCAGGACATGGACGACACCGTATCGCCCTACGAAGCCGCCTTGGCGTGGACGGTCGCATTGGACGAAGGCCGCAGCTTCACCGGCCGCGGTTTGCTGGAAAAACAAAAGGCCGGCGGCGCGCCGCGACAGATGATCGGCCTGGTGATGGACGAAAAGGGCGTGCTGCGCCACGGCCAGAAAGTGCTGACCGCGCAGGGCGAGGGCGAAATCCTGTCCGGCACGTTCTCGCCGACGCTGGGCAAGGCGATCGCGTTCGCGCGCGTGCCCGCCGGCGAGCCGGGCCAGGTGCGCGTGGACATCCGCGGCCGCGAGGTGCCGGTGCGGGTGGTGAAGTTCCCGTTCGTCCGCGACGGCAAGCCGCAGGAAGGCATCTGACCGCATCGGAACGCGCGCCGTGGAAACGCTCGACTATTACTTCAGCCTGCTCTCGCCTTACGCCTACCTGGGCCACGCCGAGCTGCTGAAGATGGCGGACGAAACCGGCGTGCGCTTGGTCTACCGCCCGGTGCGCATCTTCGATCTATTCGCCGCCAACGGCGGACTGCCGCTGGGACAGCGCGCGCCGGCGCGGCAGCGCTACCGTCTGCTGGAGCTGCAGCGCTGGCGCGAGCGCCGCGGCTTGCCGCTGAACTTGCGGCCGCGCTTCTTCCCGGTCGATCCGACGCTGGCCGACGGCGCGGCGATCGTACTGGCCGATGCGGGCGCCGATCCGTCGGCCTACGTCGCCGCGGGATTCCGCGCGGTCTGGGCGGAGGACCGCGACATCGCCGATCGCGCCACCGTCGCCGCGCTGCTGCGCGACGCCGGCCACGACCCCGAACCGGTGTTGGCCGCCGCCGCGACCCCGGCCGTCGCCGCGCGCTATCGGGCCAATACCGACGCGGCCATCGCCGCCGATCTCCCCGGCTTGCCGGGTTACGTGCGCGGCGGCGAAGCGTTCTGGGGGCAGGATCGGATCGGCCTGTTGCGCGAAGCGATCGCCGCCGGTCGCGCGCCGTACCGCGCGGACGGATTCCTTCGCTAAACTAAGCGCTCGAACCCTTCCCCGACCGCAACCTTCCGGTTGAGCACCACGGAGCAGATATGAGCGAGATCCCCGGCGATCTGAAATTCCTGAAGTCCCACGAATGGGCCCGCGTCGAAGGCGACGGCAAGATCACGGTCGGCATTTCCGATCATGCCCAGGGGCTGCTCGGCGATCTGGTCTACGTGGAATTGCCGAACGTCGGCGACCGCGTCGAAGTCGGCACCGCCTGCGCGGTGGTCGAGTCGGTGAAGGCCGCCTCCGACGTGTACACGCCGGTGACCGGCAAGGTGGTGGAAGTCAACAGCGCGCTGGCCGACAAGCCCGAAACGATCAACGAAGACGCCTACGGCGACGGCTGGATCTTCGTGGTCGAAGCCGAAGAACCGGACCAGCTCAACGAGCTGCTCGGTCCGGACGACTACGCCGAACTGCTGGAAGACGAAGATCACTGAGCCTCGCCGCTGGCGAGCGCGAACGGAACCCGCAACGGCGACGCTGCGGGTTTTTTATGGCCCGATTGCAGCGAAGCGAACGCCGTAAAACCGCCGCCGACGTCGCGATGCCGATCGCCGCGCGAACCGGTTGATCGGATCGAACGACGCGCCGATCTTCACCTCCGCTGCACGCTTCGCGGTTCGTTCGCGGGTCGCGACGACTGCTTTCGGCCGGTCCGAAGTTCGCGCAAATTCGCGCAAATGGACTTGTGCGGGGCAAAAAATCGGCCGGCCGTAAAAAATTTTTTAGGGGGCCGGAAACGGGTCGCGCCGCTGCCGCAGCGCATGCGCGTGCGTTGCGATCGAACGTCGCGGCAAGCTTGCGCCGACGCGCCGCGCGCGAAAAAGAATACTTAAAACATAGTGTTTTTTTCGCGAGCGACGGACGCGGCGCGCGTCGCCGCGCATCGCGATGCGAATCGCGATCGGCGTATCGGCGGCGTGCGGAGGCGATCCGCCCCCGCCCCACTGTCCCAAAAAAACGCCTCGGGGGTGTTGACAGTGGAAAAAACCGTGATTAGGTTTCGCCCCAAGCAGACATTGCCTGCGGAAGCGAGTGAGTCGAATCAAATCGAAAACGCGAAGCAAAACTGAGCGATCCGCCCGGACTTTCTATACGGTGGACTCGGGCTTCGTCTCCCCCGCGAAAACGCAAAGCACCCCATTCCGACACCCGCGCCGCCACCGCGTCGCGGGTGTTTTTGCTTCGTGCGGGCGGTTCCGCACGGGTCCGCGCGCGGTAGGCGCGGCGGGCCTTAACGAATCCGTTCCGCTGCGCCTGGCGCAGCGGCGGTTGGTCGCGGGTCCGACTCCCGCGATGGTTCAAGACCTGGGCAGTTGTATCCGATAGTCCACTGACGAGGAGCCATCCCATGGCTATGAAGAAAGCCGCTAAGAAACGTCCGGCCAAGAAGGCCGCGAAGAAAGCTGCGAAGAAGACCGGCGCCCGCAAGGCCGCCAAGAAGACCGTCCGCAAGGCTGCTAAGAAGACCGCCAAGAAGACGACCAAGAAGGCTGCGAAGCGTCGTCCGGCCAAGAAGGCCGCGAAGAAGACCGCACGCCGTCCGGCCGCTAAGAAGGCGACGAAGAAGGCCACCAAGAAGCGCGCCAAGAAGGCCGCTAAGAAGCGTCCGGCTAAGAAGGCTGCGAAGAAGGCCGCCAAGAAGGCCAAGAAGCGTCCTGCTCGCCGTTCCAAGAAGGCTGCTCCGGCCACCATGCCGGCTATGCCTGCTCCGATGATCTGAAAAAAAGAAAAACCCGATTAGCCGTAACACCAGACTCCTCTCCGCGCCCAGGCGGAGGGGAGTTTTTTATTGGGCCGAGCTCCCACAAAAGCGATCCTAAAAAAGCGAATTCCCGCTTTCGCGGGGATCGGTTGGGGAGCGGAAGGCGCCGATCAATCCGGCGCGGCTTCCGAAGTCGAGGAATCGACGCCCGCCGCATCTTCGGCCGGCGCGCGGGCCATCATCGTGCCCGGCGTCTTGTTGCCGGTGTCGACCCAAGCCACCGCCGGCAATCCGACCGCCGCATCCAGGATGGTCGGCAGCAGGCCGGAAGGCAGCGAGCTTTCGCTGTTCCAGAGAATGGCGATGCCCAGGTCGCGTTCCGGCAGCAGCGCCATCATCCCGCGATAGCCCTGCACGGCGCCGGCATGGAACACGACGGGGTGGCCCGAGTAGTCGTACACGCGCCAGCCCAAGGCATAGCTGGCCGAGAACACGCGCTCGCGGCGCCAAGGCGAGCCGCGCAGTTCGGCGGGGGTGTCGATCAGCGGTGCGTGCAGCGTCGCCAGCAACGGCGCCGGCAGCACGTCGGGACGATGTCCGCTCTGTGCGATCAGCCATTGCGCCAGATCGCTGATGCTGGCGTTGACGCCGGCGGCGGGCGCGACCCGGTAATAGGTGGGCTTGGGCATCAGCGACACCCAGCCGCCGCGCGCGCGCACGTGCGGCCGCGCCCAGCGCGGGCTGGCTTCGATGCCTTCCAAGCCGTAGCTGGCGTCGTTCATGCCCAGCGGCTTGAAGATGCGGCGCGAGACGGTCTCGCTGTAGAACTGGCCGGTCGCGGCGAAAACGACATCGCCGATCGTACTGAAGGCCACGTTCTGGTACGCGTAGCACTCGCCCGGCGCGCATTTCATCGGCGCGTAGGCCAATTTCTGCAGCAGGTCGCGGTAGTCGCCGCCGCGTTCGATGTCGCGGTCGTAAGCGTTGTGGGTCAGGCCGACGCGATGGCTGAGGATGTCGGCCACGGTCAGCCGCTGCGCGGCGTTCGGATCGGCCAGCCGGAAATCCGGCATGTAGTCGGTGAGCTTGCTGTCCCAGCGCAGCGCGCCTTCGGAGACCAGCATGCCGGTGATGGTGCCGGCGAAGGATTTCGAGAGCGAGGCCAAACGGAATACGGTGTGCGCGTCGATCGGTTCGGCTGCGGAAACGTCGGTGACGCCGTAGCCGCGCGCCGACAGCACTCTTCCGTTCTGCACGATCGCAAGCGCCAAGCCGGGAATGCGCTGGTCGGCCACCAATTCTTGGGCGATGGTTTCGAACTGGCGCACGTCGAAGCCGGGCGCGAGCGGCAATGCGTTCTGCTGCAGCGCCGGCGCGAAAGCCGGCGCGGTGGCATTGGAAGCGGCGGTGTTGGCGGCGACGGCCGCCTGGGTCTGCGCGGCTTGCGAAGGGCCGTCCCAGCGCAGCGGCGTCTGCGCGGCCGAACTCAGCGCCAGCGGAGCGAGCAGGCCGACCAGGCCCGCGCGCCAGGAGTACCGATGGGGTCGAAAACGGCTGCCTTTCATCGGAAGTCTCCCCTGCGTATGCTGCGGCTCCGGGCCGTCTTTACCGGATACTAATCGGTATTAAACGGACTTTGCATGAACAAGGGGAACTTTGATGCTTACTCTGTTGATCCTGCTGGTAATTGTGGTGGTGGTCGCATTCTGGGCAGTGGGCATCTACAACGGCCTGGTCACCGCCCGGAACGCCTTCAAGAACGCCTTCGCCCAGATCGACGTGCAGCTGCAGCGCCGCTTCGACCTGATCCCCAATCTGGTGGAGACGGCCAAGGGCTATCTGAGCCATGAGCGCGAGACGCTGGAGGCGGTGATCGCCGCCCGCGGCGCCGCCGTGTCCGGCTTGGCCGCGGCCAAGGCCAGCCCGGGCGATCCGGCCGCCATGGCCGAACTGGCCAATACGCAGGGCATGCTCAACAACGCGCTGGGCCGGCTGTTGGCGGTGTCCGAGGCCTATCCGGACCTGAAGGCCAACCAGAACATGATGCAGCTCACCGAAGAGCTGACCAGCACCGAGAACAAGGTGGCCTTCGCCCGCCAGGCCTTCAACGATTCGGTGATGGCCTACAACAACAAGCGCGAGACCTTCCCGTCCAGCGTGGTGGCCGGCATGTTCGCGTTCGCTCCCGCCGCGTTGCTGGAAATCCCGGCGGAGAAGCAGGCCGAAGTGCGCGCTGCGCCGAAGGTGCAGTTCTAAGCTTTCGTCCCCCTCTCCCGCTTGCGGGAGAGGGTTGGGGTGAGGGCGCGGCGAAGCGACGTCGCCACATGAGCCTTCGCAGTTCCTCCGAACCCTCATCCGCCCTTCAGGCACCTTCTCCCGATGGGAAAAGGGAAGAGCAGGAGCAGCGCATCGCATGAACTTCTTCGAACGCCAAGCCGCGGCCAGGCGCACCTCCACGCGCCTGATCGTGCTGTTCGCGCTGGCCGTGCTGGGCATCGTCGCCGCGGTGGACTTGGCCGTGCTGATCGCCTTCGGCGGCGGTGGCGGCGGTTTGATCGCCACGTCGGTGATCACCGCCGCGATCATCGGCTTCGGCTCGCTCTACCGCATGGCCTCGCTGCGCGGCGGCGGCGAATCGGTCGCGCTGCAATTCGGCGGCACGCTGGTGGCCGAAGGCACCACCGAAACTTCGCTGCGGCGCCTGCGCAACGTGGTCGAGGAGATCGCGATCGCTTCCGGCGTGCCGGTGCCGAAGATCTACGTGCTCGAGCACGAAGCCGCGATCAACGCGTTCGCCGCCGGCTATTCGCCTTCCGATGCCGCCATCGCGGTGACCCGCGGCGCGCTGGACCAGCTCAACCGCGACGAATTGCAGGGCGTGATCGCGCACGAATTCAGCCATGTGCTGAACGGCGACATGCGCTTGAACATCCGCCTGATCGGCGTGCTGTTCGGGATCCTGATGCTGGGCCTGATCGGCCGCAAGATCCTGCAGCACGGCACCGGCGGCCGCGGCCGCGGCGCGGGCGCGGTGCTGATCGCGGCCTTGATCGCGCTGCTCGTCGGCTACATCGGCCTGTTCTTCGGGCGCATGATCAAGGCCGGCGTCAGCCGCAGCCGCGAATCCTTGGCCGATGCGTCGGCGGTGCAGTTCACCCGCCAGACCACGGGCCTGGCCGGTGCGTTGAAGAAGATCGCGGCCAGCCAAGGCGGATCGAAACTCAGCCAGCCCGGCGATGCCGAAGAAGTGAGCCACATGCTGTTCGGCGACGGCGTCGGCTTCAGCGGTTTGTTCGCCACCCATCCGCCGCTGCTGCAGCGCATCCAGGCGCTGGAGCCGGGTTTCCGCGAAGAAGAACTCGACGACCTGCGCCGCCGCTGGAGCGTGCGCGGCCCGAGCGCGGAGGACGCCAATCTGCGCAAGGGCAAGGCCGACGATAGCCGCTCGCCGCTGCCCGGCGGCATCCCGCCGATCCTGCCGGCCGCGGCCGCGCAACTGAACGTGACCCCGCCGATGGTCGCCGCGCAGGTCGCCCGGCCCACGCCGGACGATTACGAGCGCGCCGACAGCATCGTCGCTTCGCTGCCCGACGCTTTGCGCGAATTGGCCAAGCAGCGCGACGCGGTGATGCCGCTGTTGCTGGGGCTGTTGCTGGATCTCTCGGCGCCGGTGCGGGAGAAGCAGCGCGCCGAAATCGAGGCGCGGCTGGGCGGAGAAGTCGCCGCGTCGGCGCTGCGCTTGCGCGATCAGCAACTCGCCAGCCTGCATCCGATGCTGCGCCTGCCGCTGGCGGCGCTGGCGTTCCCGGTATTGCGCCTGCGGCCGCGCCCGGAACTGGGCGCGTTCATGGACACCGTGCACGCGGTGGTCAACACCGACGGCCAAGTCTCGTTGTTCGAGTACTGCCTGGGCCGTTTGCTGGAAGTGCAGGTGCGCGAATCGCTGGACCCGTCGCAGTACGCACGCTTCGGCCGGCGCAAGACCGGCAGCGTCAAGCAGGAATTCTCGACGTTGCTGGCGGTGGTCGCGCAATCGGGCCACGACGATGCCGGCGCGGCCCAGCGCGCCTACCTCGCGGGCATGCAACGCGTGCTGCCGCGCGATCACGTGCCTTACGCGCCGCCGGCGAACGGCGTGCTCGCGCTGGACGCGGTTTGGGAACCGCTGGATGCGCTCGATCCACTGGCCAAGCAGGTGATGGTGGAAGCGATCACCGCCGCGATCAGCCACGACGGCCGCGTCGTGGTCGCCGAGGCCGAATTGCTGCGTACGATCTGCGGCGCGCTGCATTGTCCGTTGCCGCCGATGCTGGAGCGAGCGTAGGGTGGGCTTTAGCCCACCATCGCCATTTTTCGCATGCGACGAACAATGATCGTAAGCTTCATGCGCTCCGATCGTTGTTTGTCGTAATAGCAGCACGGCAATGGTGGGCTAAAGCCCACCCTACGCCTTCGCCGCGGCCCGCTTGAGCAAGGCGGCGTCTTCGCTGCGCAACTCCCGCTCGCTGCCGACCAAATGGATTTCGTTCGTGCATATCCGTCCGCGCAGGCGGTGCACCTGCACGCGCGAGCCGTAAGCGCGGCCCAGGGCCGAGTCCAGCGGCACCACCGACCAGCCGCGGCCGGCGGCGACGCTTTCCAGCGCTTCTTCCAATTCCTCGAAATGGTCAACGCGGCGCCACGGCTGCGGCAGCGGTATGCCGTTGGCCTCGAACCAGCGGAAGAAGACGTACTCGAATTCTTCGTAGGTGACGAAGGGCAAGCGCGGGATGTCTTCCGGCGCCGGCGCCGCGCGCCGCGATTTCGGCCCGACCAAGGCGAGTTCTTCCTCGCCCAACAACGCCGAAGCGATGCCGGAGGTCACCAGCGGCCGATAGCTCACGCCCAGCGCCACGCGCCCGGTTTCCAGCAGCGTCAGCACACCGGCCGCGGTGCGGAACAGCACTTCGACCGGCCGCTCGCGCGGCAGCAGCTTCATCAACCGCGGCACCAGCCGGTAACGGCCGAAGCCGGAGACGCAGGCGATGCGCAGCGGCTCCAGGCCTTCGGCCTCGCCGACGCCGTCCCAGGCATGCTGCAAGTCGAGGTAGGCGCGTTCGATCGAAGCGGCCAGGGTGCGTCCCTGCGGCGTCAATGCCAGCCGGCGCCCGGATTTGCGGAACAGCTTCGCGCCGAGTTGGGCCTCCAGCTGCTGCAGATCGTAGGTGACCGCGGAAGGCGATTTGTGCAGCGCGCGCGCCGCGGCGATGACGCCGCCGCTGGCGACCACGGTGCGGAACACGGACAGGCGCTTGAAGTCGGGCGCGGGCATGGGTCCATTCTAGGCGTTCGAACGACGCGGCGACGACTTGAAATAGTCGCGCCCGTTCGGCGCCGCTACGCTTCGCCGATCAATCCTCGGGAGGCGAATCATGCGGCTCCAAGCTCTGTTCCTGCTGGCTCTCGCGCTGTCGGCGCCCGCCGCGGCGCAATCGCCCGCTTCCACCCGCGACAGCGGCGACGCGGCGCATCTGTTCGCCTATTGGCCGAAGAAGGGCATGGAGAAGCGCTTCGACGAAGGCTACCGGACCCATCTGCAATGGCATCGCGGCCAGCGCGATCCGCTGGTCTGGTACGCCTGGTACGTGTACGACGGCGAACGCGCCGGCCTGTTCGTGGACGGCAGCTTCGGCGCGCCGTTCGCCGCTTTCGACCATCGCGTCGATCCGGCCGGCGACGGCGCCGACGGCGATCGCAACGTCACGCCCTATGCCGACACCGCGTTCCGCGCCAGCTACCGCGTGCGGCGCGAACTGAGCACCGGCTTTCCGCTCGAGCAGTGGCGACCGAGCAAGCGCGTGCAGGTGTTCCACTACACGCTGCATGCCGGCACCCGCGCGCGCTTCGAGCGCGCTTTGTCCGCGGCGCACGCGAACCTGTCCAAGCAAACGGACGCGCCCGCCTACACGTGGTACGAGAAGGTGGTCGGCGGCATTGCGCCGGAATACATGCTGATGGTCGCTCGCGACGGCTGGAAGAGCTACGACGCGCATTCCGCGGCTTTGGACGAGCTGGTCGGACCGGATCGCTTGCAAGACTTGGCGGCTGCGGTCGACGAAGTGCGCGTCGAGACCTGGCTCTATCGCGAAGATCTGAGCCTGATTCCCGAAAGCTGACGCTGCAATAGCGGGCTCGCTCTGCTTTTTCGGCTTGTGTAGAGCGGAGCTTGCTCCGCTGCCGTTGTTTTTTGCGTTGAAGACCTCCGCGTCCGAAAACCGAAAAGCAGCGGAGCAAGCTCCGCTCCACACAAGCGGAAGCTTTCCAGCAAAATCAGCGGGGCGAGCGGCCCTACGAAGCGGGCAGGCCGCGGATCAGGTCCGCCGCGCGTTCGGCGATCATGATCGTCGGCGCATTGGTGTTGCCGCCGATCAGATTCGGCATCACCGAGGCGTCGACCACGCGCAAGCCCTCGACGCCGCGCACGCGCAGCTGCGGATCGACCACCGACGCATCGTCGCCGCCCATCCGGCAGGTGCCGATCGGGTGATACACGGTTTCCGCTTTGGCGCGGACGAAGTCGGCCAGTTCGGCATCGCTCAGATCGCTGCGGGCCGGGAAGATCGGCGTGCCGCGATACGGGTCGAAGGCCTTCTGCGCGAAGATTTCCCGCGACAGCTTGGCGCATTCGACCATCATCTTCAGATCGAAGCCTTCGGCGTCGCTCAGGTAATTCGCTTCGATCCGCGCCTTGGTCGCCGGGTCGGCGCCGTTCAAGCGGATCCGGCCGCGACTGCGCGGACGCAGGAAACAAGCGTGCAGGGTGTAGCCGTCGCCGGACAGACGGCGGCGGCCGTGGTCGTCGAGCATCGCCGGAACGAAGTGGAACTGGACGTCGGCGCGTTCGTCCGGCGCGTAGCGCGAACGCACGAAGCCGCCGGCTTCGGCGATATTGCTGCTGCCCGGCCCGCGGCGGCCGCGCAGGTAGTAGTTGAAGGCGATGACCGCATCGCTGACCCGATCGTAGCTGACCGGTTGCGTGCTGTGCTGCAGGGTGCAGATGTCCAGATGGTCCTGCAGGTTGGCGCCCACGCCAGGCGCGTCGACCGCGACGTCGATGCCGTGCTCGCGCAATTCGGCCGCCGGGCCGATGCCGGACAGCATCAGCAACTGCGGCGAATTGATCGCACCGCCGCTGAGCAGCACTTCGCGCTCGGCGCGGACCTCGGTTTCGCGGCCCTCGTGGCCGAAGACGGCGCCGACCGCGCGTCCGTTTTCGATCAGGATGCGCCGCGCCAGCGCGCCGGTGCGGATGTGCAGGTTGGGCCGCGGCTTGGCCGGATCCAAATAAGCGACCGCGGCCGAGCAGCGCGCGCCGTCGCGCTGGGTGACTTGGTAGAAACCCACGCCTTGCTGTTGCGGGCCGTTGAAATCCCCGTTTTGCGCGAAACCGGTTTCGCGGCCGGCGGCGACGAAGACGTGCGAGAGCGGATTGGTGTAGCGCAGATCGGAAACGGTCAGCGGGCCGTCGCCGCCGTGCAGCGCGTCGCCACCGCGGCGGTTGCCTTCGCTGCGCTTGAAGTAGGGCAGCACGTTCGCCCAATCCCAATCGGCGGCGCCCTGCGAGGCCCAGTCGTCGTAGTCGCCCGGCACGCCGCGGATGTAGCACATCGCGTTGATCGAACTGGAGCCGCCGAGCACCTTGCCGCGCGGCCACCACAGCATGCGGTGGTCCAATTGCGGCTCGGGCGCGGTGTCGTAGTTCCAGTTGACGCCTTTCTGGCCGACCAATTTGGCCAGGCCCGCGGGCATGTGGATGAAGGGGTGCCAATCGCGCGGGCCGGCTTCGAGCAGCAGAACCTTGGTCGCCGGATTTTCGGACAGGCGGTTGGCGAGCACGCAGCCGGCCGAACCCGCGCCGATGATGATGTAGTCGTAACGCTGGGCAGGATCGGGCATCGGCGGAAGGTAGGCGGCGCGGTTAGAGCATATGCTCGGCCATCCGCAATGCGTGCGGTGGCGCGCAGACAACGCATCGGCTAACGTGCCGCGGACCCGCCAGGAGCGTCGCGCGCGATCGTGAACAGCCCGTCCCCCGCCAACCGCCTGGACCGCCTCCGCTCCGCTTTCGCCGAATCGCCGCCCCTGTGGTGGGCGATGCTGTATTTCTTCTGCCTGTTGACCGGCTACTACATCCTGCGGCCGGTGCGCGAGGCGATGGGCGCTTCGCGCGATGCGGCGACGGTGTTCCCGCCCTGGATGATCGATTGGTTCGCCTCGCACGGCGTGGCGCTGGACCAGTTCATGCTGCAGGCGCTGTTCACCGGCACCTTCATCGTCATGCTGCTGCTGCAACCGGTGTACGGCGCTCTGGTCAGCCGCTATCCGCGGCGCGTGTTCCTGCCGGTGGTCTACGGTTTCTTCATCGCCTGCCTGGTCGGGTTCTATTTCGCCTTCCGCGTCGAATTGCCGGGGCGCGGCATGGTCTTCTTCATCTGGCTGACCGTCTTCAACCTGTTCGCGGTGGCGGTGTTCTGGAGCTTCATGGCCGACGTGTTCAACAACGTCGAGGCCAAGCGGGTGTACGGCTACATCGGTGCGGGCGGTACGATCGGCGCATTCCTGGGTCCGATCCTGACCCGGAACCTGGTCGAACGGGTCGGCATCGCGAATCTGTTGCTGGTATCGGCGGTGCTGCTGAGCTTGTGCATCGTCTGCATCCTGCGCCTGCGGCTGTGGGCGGTCGCGCGCGAACAAGAGCGCGGGCGCAAAAGCGGCGAAGTGCCGATGGGCGGCCACGTGCTGGCCGGCCTGAAGCTGATCGCGCAGGAGCCGTTGCTGCGCGCCTTGGCGTTGCTGACTTTCTTCGGCGTCGGCGTGGGTACGCTGCTCTACAATGAGCAGGCGGCGATCGTGAAGAAGTTCTACGACACCGCGGAGGCGAGCACGGCGTTCTATTCGGGCATCGATTTGGCGGTGAACGGGCTGACCCTGGTAATCCAGCTGCTGCTGACCCGCTTTCTGTTGTCGCGCTACGGGATCGGTCCGGTGCTGCTGATCCCGGCGCTGGCGATCCTGTTCGGTTTCTGCGCGTTGGCCGCTTCGCCGTTGCCGATGCTGGTCGCGGTGGTGCAAGTGGTCACCCGCGCCAGCGAATTCTCGTTGGCCAAGCCGGCGCGCGAGACGATCTACACCCGGGTCGGCCGCGAATGGCGCTACAAGGCCGCCACGGCGATCGACACGGTGATCTACCGCGGAGGCGACGTGAGCTTCGCCTGGATCCACAAGGCGCTGTCGGCGTTCGGATCCAGCGCGGTATTCCTGGCCGGCGTCGGCGTGGCGCTGGGCATGAGCTTCGGCGCATGGCGTGTGGTCCGGGCGCAACGCGCGCTGCCGGACGAGGTCCAGCCCGAAGGCGCCAAATCGTGACGGCCGCGATTCAGCGGAGAACTGCTTTCCTAGAGTCATGGCTGAAGGCAGACGCTGACGGATGAAGTGGTGGACGCGGACCCAAGGCCGGCGGCGCGCGCTGCAGTGGACGGTGCGCGGCTCGGCGCTGCTGATTCTGGCCGGGCTGCTATGGGGATTCGTTTGGGAGCCCGGCAGGCTGGTCGAACGCGATTACGCGATCGCGTTGCCGCACTGGCCCGTGCAATGCGACGGGCTGCGCTTGGACGTGGTGTCCGACACCCACACCGGCTCGCCGCACAACGGCGTCGACAATCTCGACCGCATCGTCCAGCGCCTGACCGCCAGCGATTCGCAGGCGGTGCTGATGGCCGGCGATTACGTGATCCTTCGTGTGTTCATGGGCACTTATGTGCCTGCCGAGAAATTCGCCTCGCACTTGCGGCCGCTCACCGCGCGCAAGCCGGTGTATGCGGTGCTCGGCAACCACGATTGGTGGAAGGACGGCGCCAAAGTGCGGCGCGCGCTGGAATCGGCCGGGGTGATCGTGCTGGAGAACCAAGCTGCTGAGATTCGCTTGAGCGGATGCACATTCTGGATAGCCGGCCTGGGTGACTTTTGGGAAGGCCATCCGAACATCGGCGCGACCTTCGCAGCCGTCGACGACGCCGCGCCCGTGGTCGCGCTGACCCACAATCCGGATCTGTTTCCGCGGATTCCGGCGCGCGCAGCGCTGACCGTCGCCGGGCATACGCACGGCGGCCAAGTGCGATTGCCGTTCATCGGTACGCCGGTGGTGCCGGCGCGGCAACGTTACGTGAGCGGAACGATCGTCGAAAACGGCAAAACGTTGTTCGTCTCGCCCGGCATAGGCACCAGCATCCTGCCGGTGCGCTTCGGCGTGCCGCCGGAGATTTCGCGGCTGACGTTGCGCAGCGCCCGCGCGGACGATTCGCAGCCATGAACTTCCATCGCTGCGCCGGCGCGATGGCGGGCTGGTTGCTCTTCGCCACGGTGGCCGCGGCGGCGGAGCCGCAGCTGATCGTCGAAGAGTCCACGGTCTACTATCCGGTCTACGGCCGGGACCGCGAGCAGTTGATGGTCTCCTTGCGCGTTCCGGGCGGGGGCGGGAGCGCGCATGGCCTGACCCGTTCGGAATTCCGGCTGGAAACCGAATTCGTGCAGGACAGGAATCGCTGCATCGTGCGACGGCTGGCCATCCGCTTGAACGTGCGCATCGATCTGCCGCGCTGGGACGACGCTTCGCCGATACCCGCCGATCTGCGCGACGACTGGCGCATCATCAGCGAACGCACCGCACGCCACGAGGGCCTGCATCGCCGGAACGCGCTGGATGCGGTCGAAGACCTGCGCGCGGCATTGCGGCGCCGTCCGCCCGATACCGCCTGCGCCGATCTGACCAAGGCCATCCGCCGCGAAACCAACCGCGTCCGCGCGCGCTGGCAATTGCGCGACAGCCTGCTCGACCAGCGCGACGTGCTGCGGCTGCCGGCACGGCCTGCGCGGCGGCGCTGAAGCGCGGTAGGATCGGCGCCACCGAATCGCCGAGGGGACGCCATGCAGACGATCGCGCAAGTCCTGACCGCCGTGGTCGCCCTGCTGCACCTGTATTTCCTGGTGCTGGAGATGTTCCTGTGGACCCGGCCGCTGGGCTTGAAGGTGTTCGGGCAATCGCTGGAGAAAGCGCAGCAATCGAAAGTGCTGGCCGCGAACCAAGGCCTGTACAACGGCTTCCTGGCGGCGGGCCTGGTCTATGGCCTGGCGACCGGATTTCGCGAGTTCTGCCTGTTTTTTCTGGCTTGCGTAGTAGCCGCGGGGCTGTACGGTGCGGCGACGGTTAGCCGCAAGATCCTGTTCGTGCAGGCCTTGCCGGCGGCGTTGGCGATCGCGGCTTGGCTGGCGATTCGCTGATCTTGCTTGTGTAGAGCGGAGCTTGCTCCGCTGCTTATGCTTTTCGTAGGAGCGGCTTTAGCCGCTCCTACGAAAAGCAGAGCCAGTCCCGCTTTACGAAGCGGCGGCCGCTAGGCTCGGGGCGACAGCCACATCGAAATGCGCGCCCGGAATACGACCTGATCGCCGGGATCGGTGACGGTGACGTCGACAGGCCATTCGTAGCCCTGATCGGATTCGACGAGCCGCTGCGCCGGCAGCGCCGTGGCGCACATCTTGCCGACCGCCTTCTTGACGTATTCGACGGTCATGCCTTTCGGGATCCAGCGCATCGAAGCCGGCAGGCTGGCGTCGGTCATCAACCCCGCGGTCAACTCGGCCAGGTTGCACAGCGCGATCGCGTGCACCGTGCCGATGTGGTTGGTGACCTTGCGCCGGTGCCGGATCGTGGCCACGCAGCGGTTCGGTTCCAGCGTTTCGATCCGCGGCGAAATGCTGGCGAAGTAGGGCGCTTTCAGGCAGACGGCGCGCGAGAACAGCCAGTGGCCGGCGGGCCAGCGGGTGATGCGCTGGTACTGGGCAAGCACGGAAGCGGCCATGCCGGGTTCCTCGTCGGGTTCTCGATGATTTGTGGGAGGGCTTCAGCCCCGACGCTTTGACTGAAAAGCGTCGGGGCTGAAGCCTCTCCCACAAGAGCTCAGCCGCTACGGCTCAGGCCGCCGCGCGCGATGCCTGCACGCCGTGCAGCGAACGGTAGCCCGCCGAGCGCAGTTCTTCCGGATCGAAATCGTCGACCATGATCGCGTCGAGGGTGATCTTGCGCAGTTCTTCCAGTTGGATGCGCTCTTCGGCGGTGATCCAGCCTTCCTTCACGCCTTCGTCGAGCTGCGCGTCGAATTCCAGCGCTTCGATGTCGCTGTTCTTCAGCGCCTTGAGGAATTTGCGCTCGACCGGTTCGGCCAGGATCACCTTCGACAGATAGCTGTTGATGCGGCCGGCCGGGTTGTTGGCGCAAGGCGTCAGGAACACGCCGTCGGCCAGGCGGTCGCGCGCATCGCACGGCGTCATCAGCAGCGCGGCGGCGCGGTGGCCCAGGCGGTCGCTCGGCGCCTGCGCGCGGCGACCCCAGGGGAAGATAAGCAACCACAGCAGCCAGCCGACCGGGCGGATCGGGAAGTTGCGCAACGCGCCGGACAACGCGGTTTCGATCTTGTTGATCGAATCGTGGAAGGCCCAGGCCAACAGCGGCTGATCGCCGGCCGGGTTGCCTTCGTCCTGGTAGCGCTTGAGCATCGCGCTGGCGATGTACAGATGGCTCAGCACGTCGCCCAAGCGGCCCGACAGCGATTCCTTGAACTTCAGCTTGCCGCCGAGCAGCAGCATCGACGTGTCGGACATCACCGACAGGCAAGCGGAATAGCGGTTGAGCTTGCGGTAGAAACGGCGCGTGTAGTCGTCGCCGGGCGCCGAGCCGATCTTGGCGCCGGTCAGGCCGAACCACCAGCTGCGCACTGCGTTGGAGATCGCATAGCCGATGTGGCCGAACAGCGCGGTGTCGAATTCGTCGACGCGCTGCTTCGCGTCCGGCAGCTGCGCCGCTTTCATTTCCTTCATCACCCACGGATGGCACAGGATCGCGCCCTGGCCGAAGATCATCAGGCTGCGGGTCATGATGTTGGCGCCTTCCACCGTGATCATGATCGGCGTGGCCTGCCAGCTGCGCCCGGCGTAGTTGCGCGGGCCGAGGATGATGCCCTTGCCGCCGTGGATGTCCATCACGTCGCGCGAGACTTCGCGGCCCATCTCGGTGCAGTGGTATTTGGCGATGGTCGACGGCACGGCCGGATTCTCGCCGCGCGCCACGGCCGCGGCGGTGGCTTGCGACAGCGCGCTGGTCGCGTAGGCCTTGCCGGCGATGCGCGCCAGCGCTTCTTCCACGCCTTCGAAGCGGCCCACCGACAAGCCGAACTGCTTGCGGATGCGCGCGTAGGCGCCCGACACGACCGCGCCGAGCTTGGCGCCGCCGCTGGCGGTGGAGGGCAGGGTGATCGAGCGGCCGATCGACAGGCATTCCATCAGCATCTGCCAGCCGCGGCCGGCATAGTCTTCGCCGCCGATCAGCTGCGACAGCGGCACGAACACGTCCTTGCCGTGGATCGGGCCGTTCTGGAACGGCGTATTGAGCGGGAAATGGCGGCGGCCGATCTCCAGCCCCGGCGTGTCGTGCGGCACCAGCGCCAGCGAGATGCCGATGTCCTTCTTGTCGCCGAGCAGGCCGTCCGGATCGTACATGCGGAACGCGACGCCGATCAGCGTCGCCACCGGCGCGAGGGTGATGTAACGCTTATTGAGCGTCAGCTTGATGCCGAGCACGCGCGCGCCGTTCCATTCGCCCTGGCAGACGATGCCGTAATCGGGAATGGAGGTCGCATCGGAACCGGCGAACGGGCCGGTCAGCGCGAAGCAGGGCACTTCGCGGCCGTCGGCCAGACGCGGCAGGTATTGCTGCTTCTGCTCGTCGGTGCCGTAGTGCATCAGCAGTTCGGCCGGGCCCAGCGAGTTCGGCACGCCGACGGTCGAGCTCACCGTCGAAGAAATCGACGCCAGCTTCTGGATGACCTTGTGGTTCATCAGCGCCGAGAAACCCAGGCCGCCGTATTCCTTCGGGATGTTCAGGCCGAAGAATTTGTTGCGCTTGATGAAATCCCACATTTCCGGCGGCAGGTCGGCGCGGACATGGGTGATGTCCCATTCGTCGACCATCTTGCACAGCTCTTCGCAGGGGCCGTCGAGGAAAGCTTGTTCGTCCGCGCTCAGTTGCGGCTTGGGCAGCGACAGCAGCTTGTCCCAGTCGGGCTTGCCGGAGAACAGTTCGCCTTCGAAGCCGACTGTGCCCGATTCCAGCGCGGTGCGCTCGGTATCCGACAGCGGCGGCAGCAGCTTGGTGTAGAACTTCAGCAGCGGCGCGGTGATGTAGGGCTTGCGGATCTGAGGCAGCAGCAGCGGCACCGAGATCAACGCGACGACGACCGCAGCGACGATGGTGGCGGTGGTGTTGGCGCCCAACAACCAGCAGGCGACTAATAAGGAAGCGGTCAGCGCCGCCCACACCGCCAGCCGCAGCCGGTGGTAGGCGGCGAAGGCGCCCGCGAGCAGAAAGGCGAGGAAGGGAATCGCAACGCTCATGGCAGTGCTCCGGCGAGCCCGCAGGCTCGGCTATAAGGTTAGGGCCGAGCGCGTGAAGTGCCGAGGGTCGGCCGTCACGGCTTTACCATACGGGCAAGTATGGATAGTATGCTGGGCAAACGTCAATACGGGACAGTAGGGAGTCAGCTCCGGTATTCGATACTTTCCGGGACCTTTTCGTATGGATACACTGCGCCTATGAATCTAGCCGCCGCCAAATCCGAACGCAGCGGCCGCCTGAGCGCCGACGACTGGGCGCAGGCCGCCCTGGATTTGATTGCGGAACAAGGCGTTGCGGCGGTGGCGGTGGAGCCGCTGGCGCGCCGTTTGGGCGTCACCAAGGGCAGCTTCTATTGGCATTTCCCCTCGCGCGACGCCTTATTGGTAGCGGCGCTGGAGCGCTGGGAGAAGGTCGAGCAGGAAACCGTGTTCGGCCAGTTGGAGCCGATCCCCGACCCGCGCCAGCGCCTGCGTTCGCTGTTCCATTTGGTGGCGAACGAGGTCAAATCGCACGTCGTCTACTCCGAGCTGCTGAAGGCGCTGGATCACCCGGCCGTGCAGCCGGTGATCGGCCGCATCTCCGAACGCCGGCTCGAATACCTCACCGCTTCGTTCCGCCAGGTCGGCCTGAGCCGAACCGATGCGCGCTACCGCGCGCAATTGCTGTACGCGGCTTACGTCGGTTTCCTGCAGTTGAATCTGCAGCTGCACCAGACCCGGATGCAGCACGACGAATTCGAGGCCTACGTCGAACACATGATGGACACGCTGATTCCCAAAGCCTGAGCGCATCCGCCGGCTTTGTAGAGCGGGGCTTGCTCCGCTCGAACCGAAAAGGCAGCGGGGCAAGCCCCGCTCTACAAAGCAAAGAAACATTCGAGGGATCGTATGAGCGCGACGACAGAACATTTCGGCAAACATCCGGGCGCGGTCCCGACAGGCAGCCAACTGCAGGCGCTGAACCAGTGGGTATTGGAAACGGCGATGCTGACCGAACCGGCCCGCATCCATTGGTGCGACGGCAGCGACAGCGAATTCGAAGACCTGATCGCGCAGATGCAGGCCGACGGCAGCTTGCTGCCGCTGAATCCGGATACCCACCCGAACAGCTGGCTGCACCGTTCCGATCCGGACGACGTGGCGCGCGTCGAGCACCTCACTTTCGTCTGCACCGCCGACCGCGACGTCGCCGGCCCCAACAACCATTGGATGGCGCCCGACGAAGCGCACGTCAAGATGGACGCGCTGTTCGCCGGCTGCATGCGCGGCCGCACGATGTACGTGATTCCGTATTGCATGGGCCCGATCGATTCGCCGCTGGCGCGTTGCGGCGTGGAGATCACCGATTCGCCGTACGTGGTCGCCAACATGCGCATCATGACGCGCATGGGCGCCGCGGCGCTGGCGCGGATCGAGCGCGAGGGCAGCTTCGTGCGCGGCTTGCATTCGACGGGCGAGCTCGACCCCGAGCGCCGCTTCATCATGCATTTCCCCGAAGAGCTGCTGATCCAGAGCTACGGTTCTGGCTACGGCGGCAACGCCTTGCTGGGCAAGAAATGCCACGCGCTGCGCATCGCTTCCTACCAAGCGCGGCAGGAAGGCTGGCTGGCCGAGCACATGCTGATCGTCGGCATCGAGAATCCGCAAGGCGAGACCCACTACATCGCCGCGGCCTTCCCCAGCGCCTGCGGCAAGACCAATCTGGCGATGCTGATTCCGCCGGAAAGCTATCGGAAAGCGGGCTGGAAGGTGTGGACGGTCGGCGACGACATCTGCTGGATGCGGCCGGGCGCCGACGGGCGCTTGTACGCGATCAATCCCGAGGCCGGCTATTTCGGCGTCGCTCCGGGCACGTCCGACAAGTCCAATCCGAACGCGCTGGCTTCGATCCAGCGCGACACCATCTTCACCAACGTTGCCACCACGCACGATCAACAACCGTGGTGGGAAGGCCTGGACGATCGCGTGCCGGCGAAAGATTGGCAGGGCCGCGACTACGCGCCCGGCAACGGCCCGGCGGCGCATCCCAACTCGCGCTTCACCGTCAGCGCCAAGCAGTGCCCCAGCTATTCGCCGGAGGCCGAGAATCCGCAAGGCGTGCCGATCAGCGCCATCGTCTTCGGCGGCCGCCGCGCTTCGCTCGTGCCGCTGGTGTTCGAGGCGCGCGATTGGACCCACGGCGTGCTGATCGGCGCGTCGATGGGTTCGGAGACCACCGCTGCGGCCACTGGCGCGGTCGGCGTGATGCGCCGCGACCCGATGGCGATGAAGCCGTTCTGCGGCTACAACTTCGCCGACTACTTCGCGCATTGGTTGTCGTTCGACAAGCCGGACGCGAAGCTGCCGAAGATCTTCCACGTCAACTGGTTCCGCAAAGGCGACGACGGCAAATTCCTGTGGCCCGGCTTCGGCGACAACATGCGGGTGCTGGAGTGGATGATCGGCCGCGTCGAAGATCGCGCCGATGCGCTCGATACGCCGATCGGCCGCCTGCCGCGTGCGGAAGACCTGAATCTGGAAGGCGCGGCGCTCAGCGCCGAAGCGCGCGAAAAGCTGTTCGCCGTCGATCGCGACGCTTGGCGCGCGGAGAGCGAAAACATCGCGGCGTATTTGCAGGACTATGGCGATCGCGTACCCGCAGCGCTGCATGCGGAACGAGCGCGCTTGGCCGAACGACTGAAAACCTGATTCCCGCAAATCGGGATCGAAAGAGGCCCGCATCCGCGGGCCTTTTTATTGCGTTCGTTTTTGCCGGCAGGGGCTCGGCATAGGCCGAAAGTCATGGTCTACATGGCCATAGATCTATCCATTTGGTCACAGTTTTCGACCGACGAACGCGCATGGGCCACTCAAAAAGGGCTAAATGCTTGCCTAATTTCTTGCTGCGTCGCAGCAATAGATTTGGCCATACCAGACCGAATGGCTCTCGAATCAAGGTCTTAAGCGCTCTTGGACTGAACGAACGTATGACGAATCCTGAATCGGCCGCTTAGCTGGTCAAATTAAGGCTGAGGGGCTTGTTAAGGATTTGTTGGCTGGTCTATAGTCGGCCGGTCATGCCGTCTTTCGGCTCTTGACGTGTATGCATTTCTTTTAGGGTCAACTGTCCCATGGGGGTTACAAACAATGGCTTCTAACTACCTTGCCAAAGGCCTGAAGCGGAGCGCGCTGACCGTTGCACTCGGTCTGAGCTTCGTCGGCGGCGTCCAGGCGCAGACCAACACCGCAGGCGCGGTGACCGGTCGTGCGGCTTCCGGCGACACCATCACGGTCGCCAATCCGGCTACCGGCTTCACCCGTACCATCACTGTGGGCGCAGACGGCAACTACCGCTTCTCGCAGTTGCCGACCGGCCAATACACCATCACCCGCAACAACGGTTCTCCGCGCAACGTCACGGTCAACGTGGGCACCAACGCCAACGTCGATTTCGTCGCTGCCGGAGGCGACGCAACCGAGCTCGGCACCGTTACGGTCGTCGGTACCGGCGCGGTCAACCCGATCGACATCTCGTCGGTGGAGTCGACCACGATCCTGACCGCCGAGCAGATCAAGAAAATCCCGGTCGCGCAGAACACCACCGCGGTGGCGTTGCTGGCTCCGGGCACCGTTCGCGGCGACGCCGCGTTCGGCAACCTGGCTTCGTTCGGCGGTTCGTCCGTCGCCGAAAACCAGTACTACCTCAACGGCTTCAACATCACCAACTCGTTCCGCAGCCTGAACTTCGCTGCGGTGCCGTTCGAAGCGATCGCCGAACAGCAGATCAAGACCGGCGGCTACGGCGCGGAATTCGGCCGTTCGTTGGGCGGCGTGATCAACCAGATCTCCAAGCGCGGCACCAACGAGTTCCACGCCGGCGGCAACGTGTACTACATCCCGGAAGATCTGACCGAGGAAACCAAGAACACGTTCTATTCGAATCCGCTGACCCCGGACAGCTTCGGCCAGCTCCGCAGCGACAACTCGAAGGACAACGGCTGGCAGTACACCGCCAACGTCTGGGCCAGCGGCGCGCTGATCAAGGACAAGCTGTTCGCCTACGGCTTGGTGTCCTACAACAAGCAGGAAGCCGATGCTTGGGGCAGCGTGTTGGCCACCGGCAACACCACCACCGAAACCAAGAGCCCGAAGTGGTTGGTGAAGTTGGACTGGAACATCACCGACAACCACATCCTCGAATTCACCGGCTTCTCGGATAAGCAGAAGCAGTACGTCGACAGCTACCTCAACGACGTCGGCAAGCTCAACCGCACTCAGTTCCTGGGCACGACCCTGAACGAGCAGGGCGGCGAGAACTACGTCCTGAAGTACACCGGCTACCTGACCGACAGCTTCACCTTGTCGGTGCTCGCCGGCCACGGCGAATTCTCGCGCGCGACCGAGCTGATCGCTCCGGATGGCCGTCACATCACCTACGACGGCAACATCAACGCTCCGGCCCAGCCCGGCTGCCCGGTCATCATCGACAGCCGTCCGGGTTATCGCGTGACTTCCACCGGCGCTTACAAGAGCACCTGTAACGTCAGCGGCGGCCAGCTGAACCGTAAGGATTCCGGCGACACCCGCGACCAGTTCCGCCTCGACGCCGAATGGCAGTTGGGCGACCACCTGCTCCGCTTCGGTTACGACCGCGACGATTACGAGTCCATCGCCGGCGTGGCGATCGAAGGCGGCTACCAGTGGACCTTCCTGACCAGCAACGGTCCGGACGGCGCGCCGAACACCGGCGACGAGTTCGACATCGCCCGCAAGCAGTACTTCAGCCAGGGTTCGACGGTCAAGGTCAAGCAGCACGCGTACTACATCGAAGACAGCTGGAACATCACCGACAACTTCATCGCCTACCTCGGCGGCCGTTGGGATACCTTCGAGAACATCAACGGCCAGGGCGCCACGTACGTCAAGATCAACAACCAGTTCGGTCCGCGTCTGGGCTTCTCCTGGGACGTGTTCGGCGACTCGACGTTCAAGGTGTTCGGTAACGCCGGCCGCTACGCGCTGCCGCTGACTCCGTCGGTGGCTGTCCGCGGCGCTTCCGCGTCGCTGTTCAGCCGCGAAGACTTCACCTTCACCGGCGTCAACCCGACTACGGGCGAGCCGACGGGTACGACCTCGCGCGGCAACTTCCGTTATTTGAACGGCGAAGACGGCCATCCGAAGGAAGCTCGCGCCATCGCGTCCAAGAACCTCGATCCGATGTATCAGGACGAGTACATCTTGGGCTTCCAGAAGCAGCTGACCGATCACTTCTCGATGGGCGTTCGCGGCATCTTCCGCGACCTGAAGGCGGCGATCGACGACAACTGCGATTACACGGCGATCCTCGACGCCCATCCGGGTGCGGCCTTCGAACTGCCGAACCCCGGCTTCCCGTACTGCCGCATGTTCAACCCGGGCGAAGACGCGGTCTTCGAAACCGATTTGAACAACGACGGCCATTGGGTCACGGACACCATCCCGGGCGCCCGCCTGTCGCCGAAGGCCAAGCGCACCTACTCCGCGCTTGAAGTCTTCTTCGACGGCAACTGGGACAAGCTGTTCCTGCAGGGTTCGTACACCTACGCCAAGTCGAAGGGCAACACCGAAGGCGGCGTGAAGTCGGATATCGGCCAGGCCGATACCAACGTCACCCAGGACTTCGACTACATCGAGCTGACCCGCGATACGTACGGCTACCTGCCGAACGACCGTCGCCACAGCTTGAAGCTGTTCGGCAGCTACCAGATGACCGACGAGTGGGCGGTGGGCGCCAACTTGCTGGTGCAGTCGGGCCGTCCGCTGAACTGCTTGGGCGTGTTCGATACGAACCCGGGCCCGGTGTACGCGCCGCATCCGTACGGTTCGTCGTTCATGCGTTGCGGCACCACCACCGCCGGCGGCGCCAACGACGCGACGGTCGTCGCCCGCCCGCGCGGCACGGCCGGCCGTCTGCCTTGGACCAACCAGATCGACTTGAACGTGGCCTACACGCCGAACTGGGCCGAGGGCCTGACGCTGAAGATGGACATCTTCAATGTCCTGAACTCGCAGAAGGTGACCTCGGTGATCGAAACCGCAGAAGTGGCGGCCACGGGCAATCCGTCGTCGACCTACTTGCTGCCGGCTTCGTTCCAGGCTCCGCGCCAGGTCCGCTTCATGGTTCAGTACGACTTCTGATAAGCGGTATATATAGACTGTTGACCTTTAGCCGCCGGCCTTCGGGCCGGCGGTTTTTTATTGCCCGCGGTCCGTAGGGTTTCTCGCGCATCGGAGCGGCGATGCTTCGGTTTCGCGACGGCTTCGCTTCAGCTCGGGTCTTCGCGAGCGCGCTCGCTCATTACCGGCGCATGAACGCCGGGGCTGGATAGGTCATCTCTCAAGACCATGACTTATGGCCTATAAAAATCGACAAACAGATCCTTCTTATCGTTCTAACGCCCATTAAGTAACGGCGCCCGATACAAAACCATGACTAATGGCATGGTGACCGTAGGCACAAGCGCACACCCAGTATTGGGAGTATGTGACTGATTTATAAGAAAATTTTTGTGCATTAACCCTTGTTAAGGATTTGTTGACTGGCCTATAGTCGGCCGGTCATGCCGCTATTTCGGCCCTGACTCCACTTGCAGTTTTTTCAGGTCAACAGTCCCAATGGGGGTTACACAATGGCTTCTAAGCACCTTATCCAAGGCTTGAAGCGGAGCGCGCTGACCGTTGCACTCGGTCTGAGCTTCGTGGGCGCCGTCCAGGCGCAGACCAATACCGCGGGTGCGGTGGGCGGTCGCGCTACTGCCGGCGACACCATCACCGTCAGCAATCCGGCGACGGGCTTCACCCGCACCATCACGGTCGGCGCAGACGGCACCTACCGCTTCGCGCAGCTGCCCACCGGCCAGTACACGGTCAGCCGCAACAACGGCAGCCCGCGCACGGTCAACGTGAGCGTCGGCGGCACCCAGAACGTCGATTTCGTGGCCGCTGGCGGCGGCGACGCGCAGACCCTCGACACCGTGACGGTCGTCGGTTCCGGCGCGGTCAACCCGATCGACATTTCGTCGGTGGAGTCGACCACGATCCTGACCGCCGAGCAGATCAAGAAAATCCCGGTCGCGCAGAACACCACCGCGGTGGCGCTGCTGGCCCCGGGCACCGTCCGCGGCGACGGCGCGTTCGGCAACCTGGCTTCGTTCGGCGGTTCGTCCGTCGCCGAAAACCAGTACTACATCAACGGCTTCAACATCACCAACTCGTTCCGCAGCCTGAACTTCTCGCAGGTGCCGTTCGAAGCGATCGCCGAACAGCAGATCAAGACCGGCGGCTACGGCGCGGAATTCGGCCGTTCGCTGGGCGGCGTGATCAACCAGATCACCAAGCGCGGCACCAACGAGTTCCACGCCGGCGGCAACATCTACTACACCCCGGAAGAGCTGTCCGAAACCAGCCCGGACGCCTACCTCTCCAATCCGCTGTCGCCGAACTTCGGCAGGCTGCGTAGCGACAACTCGAAGGACAACGGCTGGCAGTACACCGCCAACGCCTGGGCCAGCGGCGCGCTGGTCAAGGACAAGCTGTTCGCCTACGCCTTGATCTCCTACGGCAAGCAGAACAACGACGCCTGGGGCGCGGTGAACACGGACCAGAATACCGCGACGGAGCAGAAGAATCCGAAGTGGCTGTTGAAGATGGACTGGAACATCACCGACAACCACATCCTCGAGTTGACGGCGTTCTCGGACAAGTCCAAGCAGTACATCGACACCTACAACAACACCCCGGGCCAGACCGACCGCTTCAACTTCATCGGTACGACCTACAACGAGCAGGGCGGCGAGAACTACGTCCTGAAGTACACCGGCTACCTGACCGACACCTTCACCCTGTCGGCCCTGGCCGGCCGCGGCGAATTCTCGCGCTCGCAGAAGCTGATCGCTCCGGACGGCTCGGTCGCTTCCTACGACGGCAACATCCACAATCCGGACCAGCCGGGCTGCCCGATCGTGGGCGACGGCCGCAGCGCCGCTCGCATCGCCGCCACCGGTCTGTACTCGAGCTCGTGCAACATCAGCGGCGGCCAGCTCAACCGCCTCGACTCGGGCGACACCCGCAAGCAGTACCGCCTCGACGCCGAATGGCAGTTGGGCGACCACCTGATCCGCTTCGGTTACGATCGCGACGACTACGAGTCCATCGCCGGCGTGGCGCTGGAAGGCGGCTCGCAGTGGACCTACCTGACCGACGACCACGGCACGGACGACGAGTCCGACGACACCGACATCGTCCAGCAGCAGATCTTCAGCCAGGGTTCGACGGTCAAGGTCAAGCAGCACGCGTACTACATCGAAGACAGCTGGAACATCACCGACAACTTCATCGCCTACATCGGCGGCCGTTGGGATACCTTCGAGAACATCAACGGCATCGGCGCCACCTACGTCAAGATCAAGGACCAGTTCGGTCCGCGTCTGGGCTTCTCGTGGGACGTGTTCGGCGACTCGACGTTCAAGGTGTTCGGTAACGCCGGCCGCTACGCGCTGCCGCTCACCCCGAGCGTGGCCGTCCGCGGCGCCTCGGCTTCGATCTTCAGCGTCGAAACCTTCACCTTCACCGGCGTCAATCCGGTCACCGGCGAGCCGACGGGCTTGGTCTCCAACGGCGACCAGTTCTTCGCCAACGGCGAGGACGGCTTCGCCAAGGCGCCGCAGGCGATCGCTTCGAAGAACCTCGATCCGATGTACCAGGACGAGTACATCCTGGGCTTCCAGAAGCAGCTGACCGACCACTTCTCGATCGGCGTTCGCGGCATCTTCCGTGATCTGAAGGCGGCGATCGACGACAACTGCGATGCCGGCGCGCTGTTGACCGCCGCGGGCTTCCAGAACGTCGGCGGCCATTGGATGCGCGGCGGCCGCGAGGCCGTGCTGCCGAATCCGGGCTTCCCTTACTGCCGCATGTTCAACCCCGGCAACGACGCGGTGTGGGTCACGGACTTCTTCAACGACGGCAATTTCGAGACCACCACGGTTCCGGGTTCGGCGCTGGCGCCGAAGGCCAAGCGCACTTACTCCGCGCTTGAAGTCTTCTTCGACGGCAACTGGGACAAGCTGTTCCTGCAGGGTTCGTACACCTACGCCAAGTCGAAGGGCAACACCGAAGGCGGCGTGAAGTCGGATATCGGCCAAGGCGACACCAGCACCACCCAGGACTTCGACTACCTGGAGTTGATGACGGACACCTACGGCTATCTGCCGAACGACCGTCGTCACAGCCTGAAGCTGTTCGGCAGCTACCAGCTGACCGACGAGTGGGCGGTGGGCGCCAACTTGCTGGTGCAGTCGGGCCGTCCGGTGAACTGCTTCGGCGTGCTCGACCTGGATCCGGGTCCGGATTACGTCCCCCACCAGTACGGCGGTGCGTTCATGCGTTGCGGCCCGACCACCCGTGGCGGTTCGAACGACACGAGCGTGGCTGTACCGCGCGGCACCAAGGGCCGTCTGCCTTGGACCAACCAGATCGATTTGAACGTCGCTTACACGCCGAACTGGGCGGAAGGCCTCACGCTGAAGATGGACATCTTCAACGTGCTGAACTCGCGTAAGGTCACTTCGGTGAACGAAGTCGCCGAAGTCCGCGCGACCGGTCTGCCGAGCCAGACCTACCTGCTGCCGCTCACCTGGCAGCAGCCGCGTCAGGTCCGTTTCATGGTCCAGTACGACTTCTGATCCGGTAACGTCAGTGCTGCAAGCAAGTGGCCGCCTTCGGGCGGCCACTTTTTTTCCGGGGCTGCGGGCGCCCGGTCCGGTATCCTAGGGGCTTAGCTTCCGGACCACCCCATGCAACAACAGATCGCGCGCCACTGGGCGCAGGCCCAGGCTTTCGAAGCCGCCCACAATGCCGAGGCGGCCCGGGCGGCCTACGAATCGATCCTGCAATTGGACGCCGCCCAAGCGGGCGCTTGGCTGCGCCTGTCGCGGCTGGACCAACTGTCCGACCAATACCGCGCCTCGCGCCTGCATGCGTTGAACGCGGCCAAGGCCGTGGTCGAAAAAAAGGATTGGAAGACGCTGCCGTTCGTGACTCTGCGGCTGCTGTCCTTCGACGAGCGCAACGCGGTCCGCGACTTGATCGTCAACGCGGATTGGACGAGCCGCGAAGTGCTCGGTCAATCTCCGGTGCTGTCCCAGCATTTGTGGCTGATCGAGGAATACGAGGAATCGCTGCGCTTGATCGACGAGGCCTTGCGCCACGTCCGCGGCCATCATCTGTTGAGCTATTCGCGCGCCAATGCGCTGCGCTATTGCGGACGCATGGACGAGGCGACCGCCGAGTACGAGAAGTGCATCGCGCTGGCGCCGGACTACGCGTACGCGCATTGGTCGCTGGCCTACCATCAGAAAGCGGATCCGCCGGGCAGCCGGATCGACCGGATCCGCCGCGTCAAGGCGCGCACCGGGCCGTCGCTCGAGCGCGTGCATCTGTGCTACGCCTTGTTCAAGGAATTGGACGATGCGGGCGAAACCGAACAGGCCTGGGCCGAGCTGGAGGAGGGCGCCGCGATGATGCGCGGCTCGTACCGTTTCGATTCGGCCGAGCAGGTCCGTCGCATCCAAGCCTTGCTCGACGATGCGCCGCAGCCGTCGGAAGCGGCGCAGGCCGGCGGGCGCGTACCGATTTTCGTGGTCGGCATGCCGCGCACCGGCACCACCTTGCTCGAACGCATCCTCAGCAACCACGCGCAGATCGCGACCGCCGGCGAGTTGAACGATTTCGCGCGCGCAGTGAGCTGGGAGGCCGATCATTTCTTCGCCGGCGCGTTGCAGGAACCGTCGTTGGGTAGCCTCTACGGGCTGGACCATGCCGCCGTGGGCCGCGAATACCTGCGCCGCACCGAACCGCTCGCGGCCGGCCGCGATTTCCTGGTCGACAAGAACCCGGCCAACTTCTTCAATGTCGGCCTGATCCGCCGCGCGCTGCCGCAAGCCAAGATCCTGTGCCTGGTGCGCGATCCGATGGATGCATGCTTCTCGAACTTGAAAGAGCTGTTCTCCGGCGACGCTTATCCTTACAGCTACGATCTGAACGAGTTGGCCGATCACTACGCCGGCTTCGAGCGTTTGCGGCAGCATTGGCAGCGCGCCATGCCGGAGGCGTTCCATACCGTCCGCTACGAAGATCTGGTGGCCGATCCGGCCGGCGTCGCGCGCGGCGTGGCGGAATTCCTCGGCGTGCCCTACGCCGAGGACAGCATCGATATCACCCGCAATACGGCGCCGGTCGCCACGGCGAGCAGCTCGCAGGTGCGGCAACCGATCCATGCCGGCAACGTCGGCGCGTGGCAGCGCTACGAACGGCCGTTGCGGACGCTGCGCGAGCGGCTCGAAGCCGCCGGAAACGCGGCATGACTTCGCGTTACGGACGCACGGCGCCATGAATCAACCCGCCGCCCAGTTGCGCGATCTGCTGGCCAGCGCCGAGAGTTATGCGGCGCGGCGCGATTGGCCGCGCGCGATCGAATCCTACGAGTCGTTCCTGAAGCAGCGGCCCGGCGACGCGTTCGCGATGGTGCAGTTGTCCTATGTGCATTCGTTGGCCGGCCACTACCGCGCGGCCCGAGACTATGCGCTGCGCGCCGCGGCCCTGCGGCCGACCGATTCGAAGGTGCTGCCGGAACTGATCGCCCGGCTGCGCACGTTCAACGAAGGCGACGCCTTCCACGATTGCCTCGCGCGGCTGCCGCCGCTGTCGCGGGTCGAGATTCCGCTGTTGCTCGCCTTCGCCGCGCAGCTCAGCTATTTGAACGAGCAGGAGCGGGCGATCGCGTTCCTGGACGAAGCCAAGAGCGCCGATCCGGATTATCCGCCCACGTTGCTGTCGCGCAGCCAGGTGCTGACTTATCTGGGCCGATTCGACGAAGCCGAAGAAGACCTCCGCCGGGTCCTGGCGCGGGCGCCGGAAATCGCGCAGACCTATTGGCTGGTTTCGCGGCTGCGCAAGCAGACGTCGGCGTCGAATCATGTGGACGCGATCCGGCGCCAGCTCGCGCGGCCCGGGCGCAATCCCGACGAGACCGCGCTGCTGGCCAACGCGCTGCACAAGGAGCTCGACGATCTGGGCGATTACGAGGGCGCCTGGGAGGCCTTGGAGCAATCCAACCGAGCCAAGCGTTCGCGCTTGAGCTACCGCGCCGAGGACTCGCGCGCCCTGGTCGACGGCCTGATCGGCTTGCCGTTGCCGCCGCGCGGGCCGTCGTTCCAGAGCTTCGACAGCGAGCGCACGCCGATCTTCATCGTCGGCATGCACCGCTCCGGCACGACTTTGCTGGAGCAATTGCTGGACGGCCACAGCCAAGTGCGCGGCGTCGGCGAGCTGTACGACTTCACCAGCCAAATGCGCTACGCCACCGACCACCATTGCCGCGGCGTGATCGATGCGACCGTCGTCGAACGCGCGCGCGGCATCGATTTCGGCGCGGTCGGCGCCGGCTATCTGAAAGGCATGCAATGGCGCTTGGGCGACGAGCGCTGCTTCACCGACAAGCTGCCGTCGAATTTCCTCAACGCCGGTTTCATCTGCCGCGCGCTGCCGCAGGCCAAGCTGCTGCACATGGTGCGCGACCCGGTCGAGACCTGTTTCTCGAACCTGCGCGAGCTGTTTTCCGACGCCAATCCGTATTCCTACGATCAGGGCGAGCTGGCCGACTTCTACCGCCAATACCGTCGATTGATGGCGCATTGGCACCAGGCCTGTCCGGGCCGGATCCTGGACGTGGATTACGCCGAACTCACCCGCGAGCCGGAAGCGGTCGTGCGCCGGGTCGCCGGGTTCTGCGGCCTGGCCTACGAACCGGCGATGCTGGAACTGCAGCAGCGCTCGCGCGGCGTGGCCACCGCCAGCGCGGTGCAGGTGCGCAGCAAGGTGACCGCGCTCGAACGGCCGAAGTGGGCGCCGTACGAAAGCAAGCTAGGTCCGCTCATCGGAGCGCTGGAAGTAGTTTGAGAGCCCCAGGCTTGTGGGAGCGGCTTTAGCCGCGAGCTTTCATTTCAGATCGCGGCTTTATGCGAGAAGAGCTCGCGGCTAAAGCCGCTCCCACAAGCGCTAAGGGATCAGAGATCCTGCTCGTAGCGGACGTAAGGCACGGTGCCGTCTTCTTCGCCCGAGCTGTTGCCGGGCGAGAACGGGTTCTTGCCGCGGGTGACGACGTTCTCGGCGCCGACCGTCAGCTGGCCGCTCCACGGCGTGCGCCAGGTGACGCCCAGCCCCAGGCCTTCCCACTTGCCGCTGCCGCCCGGCACGTCGACTACGCGGCCGACGATGTTGGCGCTGAACGCGCCGATGCCGCCGCCGACCGACAAGCTCTTGGTGTTCCAGCGATCGGCGAGGCCGGCGGGCAGGTCGGCCGCAGGCACTAACCGGGCCTTGGCCGTGGTGCCGCCGATGCTGACCATGCCGTTGCGGCCGATGCTCTTCTCGGCGAACAAAGTGAGATCGTTCTGTTCGAGACGGGCGCCGTTGGCGCCGTTGTTCATCAGCCAACCCGGCAGGGCGTCGCGGCCCGTGCCTCCGGTCACGCCGAAGCGCATGCTGCCGCGATTGATCGCAGCGCCGACGTTGGCGCGCTTGTTCTGGCTGTTGTAGCTGTTGCCGAACGAGCCGACGAAGCAGTTCTCGCTCAAGCTGCCGATCGCGCTGGCGATGCCGGTCTTCTGGTCGCAGAGCAGGGCCAGCGAATCGCCGCCGCCCAAGCCGACCATGGTGTCCAAACTGTACTTGCCGAAGTGCCAGCGCATGCCGGTGGCGGCGTCGCCGGTGGGTTCCAGATACAGCGCCGCTTCGACTTTGCCGTTGGCGTTGTAGATCGGCAGGATCGCGGTATCGGCTTGCTTGGCCTGCGCATGCGCGTCCGTCGCCGCGCCTAGCGCGAGCAAAGAGGCCAATGACAGTGTCAGCAGGGATCGCATGGTTCGTTATCGACCCGTTGGGCGAGCCTGAAGTTCCCCCTTCAGGCGGACGATCAGGCTAATCGATTTATGTTTATTTAACAATCCCCTGGGGCCGTTTCCGGTCCCCGTTCGTCGGTTATTGCAGGCGATCTGGGGAGGCGGCGTGAAGGCCGGGAGCGGCGAATAAGGCATCGATTTCGTCCGGGTCGAACCGGTATTGCTGGCCGCAGAATTCGCAGCGGATCTCGGCCACGCCGCGCCCGTGCAGGGCGGCCCGGGCCTCTTCCTGGCCCAGGGATTCCAGCACGGCGGCCACGCGCTCGCGCGAGCAAGAGCAGGCGAACGCCAGCGGGCGCTCCGCCAGGGTGCGGGCCTCTTCTTCGTGGAACAGGCGGTGCAGCAGGGCCGCGCCGGGGGTCGCCAACAGCTCGGCCGGTCCCAAGGTGTCGAACAGGGCCGTCGCACGGGCCCAGCCGTCGTCGTCGCCGCTATCGCCGGGCAGTTTCTGCAGCATCAGGCCGGCGGCATCCAGGCCGTCCGCCGCCAGCAGCAGGCGGGTAGGGAGCTGCTCGGATTGGCGGAAGTAGTCCTCGAAGGCGCCGGCCAGCGATTCGGATTCGATCGGCACCAGGCCCTGGTAGCGGGTCGGATCGCGGCCGTGGGGATTCGGGTTCTCGATGGTGATGGCCAGCAGCGCCCCCTCGCCCAGCGCGCGCAGATCGCGGGACACGGTGCCGCCGGCCTCGTCCAACTGGGCGATGCCGCGCAAGGTGCCCGCCGCCGTGCATTCGGCGAACAGGGCGCGCAGCGCGCCGGTGCCGCGCAGCTGCACCGACAAACGGCCCTCGATCTTGGCATGGCCGGTGAACAGCGCCGTCGCCGCAGCGGCTTCGCCGAGCAATTCGGCGACCGCCGCCGGATACTCGGCACGGTCGCGGATATGGCGCCAGGTGTCGCGCAGATGCACGTGCACGCCGCGCACGCCGGCGTGGGGGAGCAGAAAGCGGGTCAGGCGGTCGGAGGCGTTTTCCGGGGTCACGGTCATGGAGGTCGGAAGTGAGAAGGGCCGCGCATCGAAGATAATGCCGGTCGCGCGCAAGCGGGAGTGGGGCGAGATGGGGGCGACTGAGGTAGACGACAAGCCGCGGCGGCGCGGGCGCCGGCTGTGGCGCTGGTTGCTGTGGCTGCCGCTGCTGTTCGCGGCGTTCTCGATCCTGCAGGTGGCGTCGCTGCGCTTCATCGATCCGCCGTTTTCGATGTTCATGCTGAACCGGCAACTGGCCGCCTGGGTCGAAGGCGATTGGCGTTTCCGCATCGCCCACGACGCGCGCGATCTGGAAGACATGTCGCCGTATCTGCCGTTGGCGCTGGTGGCTGCCGAAGACCAGAATTTCCCGGAGCACAGCGGATTCGATTTCAAGGCGATCGAAAAGGCGCGCAAGAACAACGCGCGCGGCCGGCGCGTGCGCGGCGGCAGCACGATCAGCCAGCAGGTGGCCAAGAACCTGTTCCTGTGGAGCGGGCGCAGTTGGGTTCGGAAAGGCATCGAGGCCTGGTACACGGTGCTAATCGAGACGCTTTGGCCGAAGCGTCGGATCCTGGAGATGTACGCCAACTTCGCCGAATTCGGCGACGGCGTATACGGCGCGCAAGCCGCGGCGCGGACCTATTTCGGCAAGGACGCGCGCAACCTCAGCGCGGCCGAAAGCGCACGCCTGGCGGCGGTGCTGCCCAGCCCCCGCCGCTACAGCGTCAGCCGCCCAGGGCCTTACGTGCAGCGCCGCAGCAATGCGATCCAGCGCCAGATGCGCGCGCTGGGCGGCCCCGCGTACCTCAACGATCTCTGATCCGGAAGCCGCGGGCGGCCGCCCTCGGCTAACATCGCCGCATGAGCCCCGACCGCCTCACCATCGTCGTCGCCGCCTACAACGAGGCCGAAGCGCTGCCGCTGCTGCATCCGCGCATTTCCGACGCGCTGGCGCGGGTCGAAAATTTGGATGCGCGCGTGCTGTACGTCGACGACGGCAGCCGCGACGGCACCTGGCGCGCGCTGCAGGCGATCGCGGCCGACCCGCGCGTGTCGCTGCTGCGCCTGTCGCGCAATTTCGGCAAGGAAGCCGCGCTCACCGCGGGCTTGGACCACGTCGAAGACGGTGCCGCCGCGCTGATCCTGGACGCCGATGGCCAAGATCCGCCCGAATTGATCCCGCAGTTCGTCGCCCAATGGCGCCAGGGTTACGACGACGTGCACGGCACGCGCGTGGAACGCGCCGGCGAAAGCTGGTTGAAGCGCGCCACGGCGCACGGCTTTTACCGGCTGATCGGCCGCTTGTCGAAAACGCCGATCCCGCAGGACACCGGCGATTTCCGCCTGCTCTCGCCGCGCGCCGTCGCCGCATTGCGGCAATTGCGCGAACGGCACCGCTTCATGAAAGGCCTGTTCGGCTGGATCGGCTTCAAGACGGTCGCGATCCCGTATTCGCGCGAATCGCGCGCCGCCGGGCGCAGCAAATTCGGCTTCTGGAAGCTGTGGAACTTCGCGCTGGAGGGCATCACCAGCTTCTCCACCGCGCCGTTGCGGGCGGCGACCTATCTGGGCCTGGCCACCGCGCTGGTCGCCTTCCTGTACGCCGTCTGGATCGTGCTCAAGGCGCTGCTGTGGGGCGACGCCGTCGCAGGCTGGCCGACCATGATGGCGGTGATCCTGTTCCTGGGCGGCGTGCAGCTGATCGCGCTGGGCCTGATCGGCGAATACCTGGGTCGGCTGTACGAGGAATCCAAGCAGCGGCCGCTCTACCTCGTCGACCGCTGGCAAGCGGCGTCTGGAGTATCCTCGGAACCAGGTCCTAGCGAAGGAGACGGCCATGCGCTGCGTACGCCATCTGCTGGAATCCAAGGCTCCTGAGGTCTTCGCGATCGGGCCGGACGCGCCGGTGATCGATGCGATCCGCCTGATGGCCGAAAAACGCATCGGCGCGGTGGTGGTGATGCAGGGCGGACGCCTGGCGGGAATCCTTTCCGAGCGGGACTACGCGCGCAAGATCGTGCTGCAGGGCCGCTCCTCGGCGACCACCCCGGTGCGCGACATCATGACCGCCGACGTGGTCACCGTCGGCCTGCAGGACAGCGTGGACCATTGCATGCAACTGGTCACCGAGCGCCGGATACGCCACCTGCCGGTGGTCGACGGCGCCGCGGTGCTGGGCGTGGTGTCGATCGGCGATCTGGTGAAGGCGGTGATCGAGGACCAGCAAGTGCAGTTGGATCAGCTGCAGCGCTACATCGCCAGTTGATTCGATACGGCTTCGCTCCTACAAAACCGGGTCAGCGGATCGGCGCGCAATTCACCGCCTCGCCGTCGTTCTGAATCAGCATTACCGCCCGTTCGCCAATCGCGAAGCGCAAGCCGCGGTCCATATAGCTGGGCGGGCGGCTGTTGGGCACGTAGTCGATGGTCACCGTGCGCGCGTCGCTCAAAGTGATGCGCGCGTAGTTTTGGCCGAAGACGTCGACGCGGTGGCCTTCGCATTCGTAACTGGCCGTCACCGCCGGATCTTTGCTCGGCGACATGTCGATGGCCTTATTCGCCGCCGGCGGCGTCTCGGCCGGCTTGCAAGCGACGAGCGCGACCGCCGCGATCGCGCATGGGATCCAGGTCCGCATGTGTTTTCCCCTGAAACGCGAAAGTACGACGACGAAGCGGGTCCGTCCGCGAATGGCTGGATTTTAACGATGCCGTGTCGAGGCGACGTTACGGCGGTCTCACTTCGCGTAACGCCCGCCGCAATCGGCGTCCTGGCCGCCGCCAAGCTCGGTCGTCGCCAGCAGCGCGGCCGGCGGGGCGATCGTGGCCAGCGCCAGCGCGATGCCGCCGCGCAACCCGATCCGGGCATAATCCGGACGCACGTTCGGATGCTTGAACGTACCATCGACGTACAGCGGCACCCGCAACGACAATAGGCTGCGGCCCTTCGGTCGCGGCCGCATCGTCAGATCCAGGGTTTCGTCGCGCAAGCTCACCGTGCCGGAGCCGATCACGATCGTGTCGGTGGTGTCGAAGGCCAGCGCGCGCGTCGTCATCAGGCCGTCCTTCACCGCGAAGTCGCCGAACGCGCAACGGATCGGAATGGGTTTGTCGCCGGACAACTTGGTCCGGATCGCGCCGGCCAAGTTCAGTCCCGCCAATTTCATCAGCAGCTTGCTCACTTGGCCCTGGCCCATGCCGATGGCGATGTCGCCGTCGGCGTTGCCGAGCATGTTCGCGATGGAATTGCCGCGCGTCGTCACATCGAGCTTGCCGCCGATCTTGCCGATGGATTCCTGCGCCAGCGTGCCGTCCGGCATCAGCTTGGGCAGGCTCAATCCGCGCATCGCGACGTCGGCGCGGGTAAGGATCGTCGACTGCCGCGCGTCCATGCGGATGTTGGAGCGGATATCGCCGTCGGCGACGCCGAAATTCAAGGGCTCCAGCCGCAGCAAGCCGCCGTCCAGGAAAAGATGCGCGTCCATGTCGTCGATCGGCAGCGACGGCGCATTGATCCGCACCGCCTTCAAGCGCACGTCCGCGTCCATCGCGCGCAGCTTGTCCAGCTGGTAGGGCGTGTCCGGCAGCACGCGCGGGCTCGCCGCCTGTTTCGCGGCCAGCGCTTGCAATTCCGGATTCGTCGAATCGGCGCCTTCGGATTTGCGGCCCGAACCGACGAAGCCCGAGAGGTCCTCGAAGTCCAGCCGTTTCGACGCCAGATCGGCCTTCAAGAACGGCCGCGCGCGGCCGGTGATGACGTGGGCGTAACCGCGCAGATCGCTGTTGCCGACCTTGCCGGCGAAATCGTCGTAGCGCCAGGTGTCGCCGATGCGCGTGAGGCGGCCGTCGAAGCTGTAAGGCGGCGTGGGCGGAATGGCGACGCCGATCAGCGGATACAGATCGTCCAGGTTCTGTCCGGACAGCGCGAAGCGCAGATCGAACCCGCGCAAGCGCAAAGGATCGAGCAGGGTGCCGCGCGCATGCGCGCGGGTGCGGCCGGCGCTGGCGCGCAGGTCGATGCGATAGGGCTCGTCGGTATTGGCCAATTCCAACGGCGATTCGGCGCGGCCTTTCAACGCGAACGGGTTGCCTTTCCAGCGTCCGTCGCCGTCGACCTGGATCGCCGGCGCCGCGCCGCGCCGCTGCGCTTCGTAACTTTGCAGATCGATATCGATGTCGGTCTTGCCGCGCGCGTCGACGAAACGCAGCCGCCCTTCGTCCACCCACAACCGGCGGAACTGCGGCGGCTCGCCGCCGGTGTCGGGGCCGAACACCCAATTGCCTTTGCCGTCCGGTCCGGTTTCCAGATAAGCGTCGGGTTTGGTCAGGCGCAATTCTGGGATCAGCACTTCATGCCGTTTGATCAGGGCGGGCCACAATTCCAGGCGCAATTCCATGCGGTCGGCCGCCGCCATCGTGGGCTGCTTGGACCAAGCGGCGTTGCCGAAGACGAGTTTATCGGCGCGGATCGTGACCACCTTGCCCAGGTCCACGTCGAGGTCGCCGCCGATGTCGAAGCTGCGGCCGGTGCGGGCTTCGACCTGGCGCTCCACCGGGCCTTTGATCCAGTTCCAGTCCCAGAACACGATCAGCAGGATCAGCGCCAGGATCAGCAACACCGCCAGCGTCAGCCACGGATGCTGGCCGACGTCGTCCACGAACGGCGTGCGTTTGCGCGGCGGCGCTGGGGCGTCAGGAGCGTTCATCGCGGATTCCCAAGGATTCCGCACACCTTGGTCAGGCGCAGGTAAAACGAGGGTGAAACCGTTGCGCGGCGTTCAGCGAGCCGGGGCTATCTGCGCCAGCACGGCCACGTAATGGCAGACGCTGCCGGCGATCACGAACAGATGCCACACCGCGTGCGAATAGCGCAGCGAAGGGCGGTGGTAGAAAACGGTGCCCAGCGTGTACAGCACGCCCCCGGCCAGCAGCCAGCCGAAGGTCCAGTCGTCCAGCGCCTGCAGCAGCGGCTTGATGGCCAGCAGCACCAGCCAGCCCATGGCCACGTAGATCAAAGTGGACAGCAGCTTGAAGCGGCCGGTATAGAACAGTTTGAACGCGACGCCGAGCGCGGCCAGGCTCCAGATCGCCGCGAACAGCCACCAGCCGACCGGGCCGCGCAGGCCGATCAGCGTGAATGGCGTATAGGTGCCGGCGATCAGCAGATAGATCGCGCAATGGTCGAACACCTTCAGCCGCGCCTTGGCGATCGGGTGCTGGATGGCGTGGTACAGGGTCGAGGCGATGTACAGCAGCAACAGGCATAGGCCGAACACGATCGACGCGATCAGCTGCCAGTGGTCGCCGTACAACGCGGCGAGCGTGATCAGCACCGCGCCGCCGGCGAGCGCGGCGGCGGCGCCCAGGCCGTGGGTCAGCGCGCTGGCGAATTCTTCGCGTAGGTCGACTGCGCGTTCCATGGGCACAGAGTGTGCGCCAAGAATCGAGCAAATGCTCGGTCTTGCCTTTGTGGGAGCGGGTCAGTCGACGGCCACTGCGTGGGCATGTTCGCGCGTGGCCAGGAACTCCACATCCGGCGCGCGCTCCTCGGCCAACTGCAGATTGACGCGGGTCGGAGCCAGGTAGACCAATTCGCCGGCCGCATCCACCGCCAGATTCAGCGCGTTCTTGTCGCGGAACTGCTCCAGCTTCTTCGCATCGTTGCAGCGGATCCAGCGCGCGGTGGCGACGCCGACGGGTTCGAACAACGCGTCGACGCCGTATTCGTCCTTCAAGCGGTAGGCGACCACGTCGAACTGCAGCATGCCGACCGCGCCCAGGATCAGGTCGTTGCTCATCAGAGGCCGGAAGAACTGGGTCGCGCCTTCCTCGCTCAATTGCGCCAAGCCTTTTTGCAGCTGTTTCAGCTTCAGCGGATCGCGCAGGCGCGCGCGGCGGAACAGCTCCGGGGCGAAGTTCGGGATGCCGGTGAAGGTGATCGCCTCGCCCTCGCTGAAGCTGTCGCCGATCGAGATGGTGCCGTGATTGTGGATGCCGATCACGTCCCCCGGCCACGCGCTTTCGGCGATTTCGCGGTCGCTGGCCATGAAGGTCAGCGCGTTGGCCAGCTTCACTTCCTTGCCGCTGCGCACATGGAAAGCCTTCATGCCGGCGCTGAACTTGCCCGAGCAGATGCGCATGAACGCGACCCGGTCGCGGTGCTGCGGATCCATGTTCGCCTGGATCTTGAACACGAAGCCGGTCAGCTTCGGCTCGTAGGCCGCGACTTCGCGCGCGGTGGTCTCGCGCGGCTTGGGCGCGGGCGCATGCTCGACGAAGAAATCCAGCAGCAGCTGCACGCCGAAGTTGTTCACGGCCGAACCGAAGAACACCGGCGTTTGGTGGCCGGCCAGATACCTGGCCGGATCGAAGGGGTGCGAGGCGCCTTCCACCAATTCCAATTCTTCGCGCAGCTCGCGCAGCATGTCGGGCCCGATCCGCGCTTCCAATGCGGGATCCTCGACCGAAGCAAAAATGGTCGAATCCTGGCGGGTGAAGTTGCGGCCCTGTTCGTACAGATGCACTTCGCCGGTGATCAGGTGCACCACGCCCTTCAGCCGCTGGCCCATGCCGATCGGCCAGGTGATCGGCGCGCATTGGATGCCAAGCACGCTTTCCACTTCGTCCAGCAAGTCGATCGGGCTCTTGCCTTCGCGGTCGAGCTTGTTGATGAAGGTCATGATCGGCGTGTCGCGCAGCCGGCAGACTTCCATCAGCTTAATGGTGCGCTCTTCCACGCCCTTGGCCACGTCGATCACCATCAGCGCCGAATCGACCGCGGTCAGCACGCGATAGGTGTCCTCGCCGAAGTCGGCGTGGCCGGGCGTGTCGAGCAGGTTGACGATGCGGTCCTCGTACGGGAACTGCATCACCGAGCTGGTGACGGAAATGCCGCGTTCCTTCTCCAGCGCCATCCAGTCGGACGTGGCGTGGCGCGCGGCCTTGCGGCCCTTGACCGAGCCGGCCATCTGGATCGCGCCTCCGAACAGCAGCAGCTTTTCGGTCAGCGTGGTCTTGCCGGCGTCGGGATGCGAGATGATCGCGAAGGTGCGGCGGCGGGCGGCTTCGGTGGAAACGTCGGACATGGCTCGGGCGCCCATCGGGCGCCGGATCTCGGAATCGTGGCGCGAATTATAGCCGGGAAAGCTTTTAGACGCGGATCGGAGCGAAAAAAGCGGATAAAAACGGATGAAGCTTAGTATTTGTTTTCCGAATTTCCCTTGTTCCGCTTTTATCCGCTTTTTTCGCTCTGATCCGTGTCTAAAGGCTCTAAGGCTCACCGCGCGAACTGCACCACGCCCTCGGGGCCGCGCATCCGGAACGGGATCGATTCCAGTCGCATGCCGCGGTTCACCTGCACCGCGAAATGCAGGTGCGGGCCGCTGGTGAAGCCGGTATTGCCGGACAGGCCGATCTGCTGGCCCTGGCGGATGCGCTGGCCGACCCGGACCAGCGCGCCGTCCTGCTGCAGGTGCGCGTACAGCGCCATCGTGCCGTCGTCGTGCAGGATGCGGACGAAATTGGCGCGGCCGCCGTATTCCTCTTCGCTGAGGCCGGCCTGAGCGAAATCGGATTCGATTTGCATCACGGTGCCGGCGCGCGCGGCCATCACCGGCGTGCCGATCGGCGCGGCGAAATCCAGCGCGTAACGATTCTGCGGATCGGCATGGCTGAAGCCGCCGCCGAAACCTTGGTCGATGCGCAGCGTCTGCGCCGGCAGCGGGATCAAGTAATCGAATTCGCGCGGCTTCGCGCTCGGATCGCCCGGCACGCCGTCCAAGAAGACTTCGTAATCGCCGGGCCGCGTGCTGTCGGCGGTGAACAGGTTCGCGATCAGCACGCTGCCTCCGGCGGGCACGACGGCGCGCGCGGGCAGAGCCGGTACGCTGGCGAAATTGCGGTTGCGCCGGTACTGCAGCAGCACTTCCACCGGCCCCGCCAGGGCGTTGTCGGCCCAAGCCGAATAGCGTCCGTCGCGGTCTTCGATCCGCAATCGGACCGCCGCGTGCGGCCCGTCGGTCAACGGAATCCTTTCGACGCGGACGTTCGCCGATTCCGGCGCGTGGTCGCCGTAATGAACAACGCCGTCGCGGTCTTTCCAGCGATAGGCTTGCTCGGCCGGCGCCGCGAACGCCGCGCCGGCCAGGACCAGCGCGACGATGTGCAGCCGCTGCCGTCGGCTCAGCGCAGGCATGCCGTGTCGAGGTGCAGATCGCGCACGACGTCGGCCAGGTCGAACGCCGCCATCGCCTTGTCGCCGTGCACCGCGAACAGCGCGCCGGACGGGAAGCGTTGCGTCGCCGCGGCGTGCAGGGCGATGCCGTCGGTGTGGCCGGTGGCGGTGCCGATGAAGCTGCCGCGGTAGTCGAGCGTGGCGCGGTCGAACAACAGGAATACAGTGCGCGGATCGGCTTGGTCCACCGCGACCCAATACCCTTGTCCGCCGCTGCAATCCCACAACGCCACGCCTTCGGCTTGGGCGCGGAAACGGCCCGGCGCCAGGCTCTTGCCGACATAGCGTCCGGCCAGGTCGTATTCGCGCAGATCGGTGCCGATGCGGGTGTCCTCTTCGGCGATCAGCAAGCGGTCGTTGGCGGGATCCCCGCCGATCGATTCGACGATGCGCAGCGCCGCCGCCGGCGTGGTGTCGCCGAAGGAACCCTGCGATTCTGCTTGCACCTCGTCCTCGCCCAGTTGCACCCGGTAACGGCGCACGCGTTGGTCCAGCTGCGACAGCGGCGGCACCACGTCGAACTTCTTGCCTTCCATGAAGCTGTCGGTGATGTACACGTCCAACTCGTCGGGCGCGATTTCGTGCAGCCACACGCCGTACGGGCTGCGCAGCTGGTCGGCGCCGAACGCGGTCAGCGGCTTGAAGTCGGGCAGGGACAGCACTTGCACGCGGTGGTTGTCGCGTTCGACCACGAAAAGATAGTCGCCGAACACGGCGATGCCGTTGGGCCGGTTGAACTCGCCCAGGGCCGGGCCCTTGCCGCCGACTTCGCGCAGGCGCTCGCCGCTGTCGCCGTCGAACACGACCAGGTGGTGGGTGGATTTGGCGGTGGCGATCACCCACAGTCCGCCGTCGTCCTTGGGCCAGGCCGCGAGCGAGTCGAGCTCGTCGGCCGGGTGTTCTTCTGTGATGAAGGCTTCGGCGACCAGGGTCGCATCCGCGGCCGGCGCGGCGTTTTGGGCGGATTTGCTGGATTGCTCCGGCACGGTCGCGCAGCCCGCCAGACAGAGCAGCGCGAGCGCCAGGAGGCGTTGGGGTGTACTCATCGGTTCAGTATGCGGGATCGACCCGTCCATGGTCACGACACAACATATCGCTTTATGCGTATGAAGCGATTGACAGGCCGGAAAATGGCTGGCAGTCTATGGCCATCCATCGAGACCGGCTGAGGGACAGGCCCGAAGACGCCGGGGCAACCCGATGGAGCGAAAGCTCCGTCGAAGGTGCCAAGTCCTGCGGGGACCTGTACGTCCGCCGTGAAGATGGTTGCGCTCCGCCGTATCGGCGGGGCTCGACTTCCGACGCGCCCGCAAGCACCGATGGCCTTGTCCCCAACCGGATATCGCCATGAGCCTCGTCGAAAGCGCCGCGCAGTTCGCACCGCATCCCTACGTTTCGCCTTATGCCTTCGAGCCCGTGCAGGGCCGCGACGCCGTGCGCGGCGAAGTCGCGCTGGAATTGAACCTGCGCCACGCCGGCTGCCGCGCGCTGCGCGTCCGCTACGAAGCGGTGGGCCCGGCCGGCGCGCCGGCGGTGCTGGTCGCCGGCGGCATTTCCGCCGACCGCCACGTCGTCGCCAGCGGCGCCTTCCCGCAGGCCGGCTGGTGGCAGGCGCAGGCCGGCACCTTCGCCGGCTTGCGCGTGATCGCGATCGACTGGCTCGGCGCCGACGGCGCGCTCGACGCGCCGATCGACAGCGCCGACCAGGCCGACGCCATCGCCGGCGTGCTCGACGCGCTGGGCGTGCGCACGCTGGCCGCCTTCGTCGGCTGCTCGTACGGCGCGATGGTCGGCCTGCAGTTCGCCGCGAACCACGGCGAGCGCCTGCGCCACTTGGTCGCGATCAGCGGCGCGCACCGCGCCCATCCCTACGCCAGCGCTTGGCGTGCGTTGCAGCGCAAGATCGTCGCGCTCGGCCAGTTGCAGTGCGCCGAGGACCAGGGCCTGTCGCTGGCGCGGCAGCTGGCGATCCTCAGTTATCGGACGCCGCAGGAATTCGCCGAACGCTTCGACGCCGCCGCGGTGGTCGACGGCGCGCGCGCACGCTGCGCTTCCGAAGATTATCTCGACGCTTGCGGTTCGCGCTTCGTAGAACGCTTCGACGCCACCGCCTACACCCGCCTGTCCGAATCGATCGACCTGCACAGCGTCGACGCATCGCGCATCGCCGTGACCACGACCGTGGTGGGGGTGGAAGACGATCTGCTGGTGCCGATCGCCGATTGCTACGCGCTGGTCGAACAGGTCCGCGCCGATACGCAAGTCCGCGTGCTGCGCTCGAAGTACGGCCACGACGCCTTCTTGAAGGAAACCGATGCGGTCGCCGCGATCCTGCGCGCCGTGTTCGCCGACTGTCGCGGAGGCGCGGCATGAGCGCTTCGGATTCGAACTGTCGCCAGGCCACGCGCGCGGTCCGCGCCGGCATCGACCGCGACACCGCGTTCGGCGCGGTCACGCCGCCGCTCGTGCTGTCCAGCAATTTCAGTTTCGCCGGCTTCAACGACAAGCGCCAATACGACTACACGCGCAGCGGCAATCCCACCCGCGATCTGCTTGGCGAAGCGCTGGCGGAATTGGAGGGCGGCGCCGGCGGCGTGGTCACCGCGACCGGCATGGCCGCGATCACCCTGGTGCTGAACGCGCTGCTGCAACCGGGCGACCGGCTGGTCGTGCCGCACGACGGCTACGGCGGCAGCTGGCGCTTGTTCAAGGCGCTGGCGGCGAAAGGCCATTTCGAATTGGTGCTGGCCGACCTGACCGATCCGCGCGCGCTGACCGTGGCGCTGGAGCCGGCGCCGAAGCTGGTGTGGATCGAAACGCCGTCGAATCCGTTGTTGCGCATCACCGATTTGCGCTTCGTGATCGAAGCGGCGCACGCCAAGGGCGCGATCGCAGTGGTCGACAACACCTTCCTGTCGCCCGCATTGCAGACGCCGATCGAATTCGGCGCCGACGTGGTCGTGCATTCCACCACCAAATACATCAACGGCCACAGCGACGTGGTCGGCGGCGCGGTGGTGGCCAAGACGCAGGAACTGCACGACCAGTTCGTGTGGTGGGCGAACGCGCTAGGCATCACCGGTTCGCCGTTCGACAGCTTCCTCACCTTGCGCGGCCTGCGCACGCTGGACGCGCGTTTGCGCGTGCACCAAGAAAACGCTGCGGCCATCGCTTCGCAGTTGAATGAGCATCCCGCAGTCGCCAAGGTCTATTACCCCGGTTTGGAATCGCACACGGGCCATGCGCTTGCCGCGCGCCAGCAGAAAGGCTTCGGCGCGATGCTGAGCGTCGAACTAGACGGCGACGAGGAAGCGGTGCGCGCCTTCGTCGAAGGCCTGCAATGCTTCACCTTGGCCGAATCGCTGGGCGGGGTGGAAAGCCTGATCGCGCATCCGGCGACGATGACGCACGCGGCGATGTCGGCCGAGGCGCGCGCGGCCGCCGGTTTGTCCGACGGCTTGTTGCGGCTTTCGGTCGGCATCGAAGCCTTGGAAGACCTGCAAGCGGATCTGGCCGCGGCGCTGGATCGCGCGCAGGCGGTGATCGAAGCCGGACAGCGCAAACGGGTGGACGCGTGAGCCTCGCGGCGACGGCGCGCAACGAAGCCGGCGTCGCCGCGCCGGCACGGGTGCCACGGCAGCCCCGGATCGCATTGCTGGGCACCGGCGTCGTGGGCAGCGCCTTCGTCGCGCGCCACCAGCGCTTGGCGCAGCGCGGCGTCGCTTTGCCGGCCTTCGAGCTGTTAGCGAATTCGCGGGGCCATTTCGATGCGGCTGCGGCGCCGGAACAAGCCCTGCGCGCCGCCTGCGATGCGCCGCGCGACGGCGAGCCGCACGACATCGACATCGCGCGCTTGCGCCGCGGCGACATCGTGGTCGACGCCACCGCGAGCGACGCGGTCGCCGCGCGCCACGCCGACTGGCTGGCGCACGGCATCCACGTGGTCACCGCCAACAAGCTGGGCAACGGCGCCGACCTCATGCGCGCGCAGGCGATCGCGCGCGCCCAACGCGAGGGTCGCGCGCATTACGGCGACAGCGCCACGGTCGGCGCCGGCCTGCCGTTGCTGCGTTCGATCCGCGAACTCGTCGCCGGCGGCGACGCGATCCATGCCGTGGAAGGCGTGCTGTCCGGCTCGCTCGCGTGGCTGTTCGACCGATACGACGGCATGCGCCCGTTTTCCGGCTTCGTCCGCGAAGCGCGCGCGGCCGGCTATACCGAGCCGGATCCGCGCATCGATCTGTCCGGCGAGGATGTGCGGCGCAAGTTGCTGATCCTGGCGCGGGCGGCGGGGATCGCTTTGGAAGCCCACGAAATACAGGTCGATTCGTTGGTGCCGGCTGCTTTAGCCGCCGCCAAGGAAAACGATCTCGATGCCGCGCTGCTTACGCTCGACGCGCCGCTGCGAGAGCGCTATCAAGAGGCTTACCGCGATGGCGCCAAGCTTCGCCTCGTCGGGCGCTTCGGTGCCGCCGGCGCGAGCGTGGGGTTGCGCGCGCTGCCTGCCGACCACCCGCTTTGCGGAGGCTCCGGAGCTGACAACCGGATTGCGATCCGCAGCGATCGTTATGCCGAGCAACCGCTGATCATTCAGGGCCCTGGCGCCGGAGCCGAAGTCACCGCAGCGGCTTTGCTGGACGACCTCATTCGGATTGCCGTGCAGCTTTGAAGCGACGTAGTGCGATGCCGCATGTCCTGCAATCGGATAGAAGTTAGTTGCAGGCCTCGGCAGTGAGACGCTGAACACAAAATAAAACCTTCCGCGTCGACCACAGCGGCAGCGCTATCTTTTCCGTCTGTTCTATTGCCTCGTGGCGATTTTTATGCCGAGGAGATCCTTATCGACAACAGATAGGAAAACATATGAAAAGGTATGCAGTTGCATTAATCAGCGCGACGGTTGTGTTGATGTTGGGCTTCGGCAGCGCCAGCGCGCGTGAGGCGCGTCCGACACTTGGAATCGGCGACAGTCTGCCCAAGCCGACGGGTCGAGTCGTGATCGGAGAATGCACCGGAAGTCACTGTAGGCTTTATGACTGCCGGGAAGAGGATTACCAATCCGTTTGCGACTTCGTGGCGTATTGCATGATCAATTCTGATAGCGGAGATCTGGAATGCGATGAGGCTTAGTTAATGTTGGTCGAATTCGCGCGGTCTCCGTGCTGAAAATGATCGCTCACAGTAGATCGGCGTATCTCGAGCATAAACGCCGGCCTCGTAGGCCGGCGTCAGCGCGTCCCTGCCAAGGGGGGCGCGCCTGCGATGCGGACGACCAAGGAGCTATGTCCACTTTTCGCACTTTTCACGTCATTAGTGGCGGGTTAGACATCGGCCCTTCCTAATCAATTGACGCGAGAAGGCATGAGAACACTTCATCTAATCGGTATCTTTGCGATTCCGCTGCTGTTCGCAGGCAATGCGGCTGCCGGTTCCTCCCAGAGCGCAGCCTATACTCCGCGAGATACTCCGATCAGCAGCAAACCCAGTCCCGACTTCGGCCATTGCGTCAAGATCGGCTCCAACATATGGGAGTGCGAGTATTGCTGGGAACTCGAAGATGAGCTGAGGAGCGTCTGCGAGAAGCACTTCATAGACGCAACCCCTCTGCCTTGGTGATTGGCCGGAACTCGTAAAAACGCCGGCCTCCTTGCGGAGGCCGGCGCTGCCGTTTCGCCGGCACGGGGGTGGGCCGGCTACGCGATCACTTCAGCCCGTCACTGACCGCCGTGATCAGGCTGCCCTGCGCATCGTCGCCGCTGAACTCCCAGACGAAGGCGCCGCCCAGGTTCTGCGCTTTTACGTAGCTCATCTTCTCCGTGATCATCGCCGGCGTGTCGTAGCTCCAGAACGTGGTGCCGTCGTATTTCCAAGTGGCACGCGCATTGGCGTCGGTGTAGATGGTGCCGGCGCGGTTCTTCAGCACCTTGTAGTCCTCGTTGCCGGCTTCGTACGTGCCGGGCGCCGCGGTGCCGTTCTGGTACAGGCCGTTGTTGACGTTGGCCACGCCCGTCCAGCCGCGGCCGTAGAAGCCGATGCCCAGATTGAGCTTGGAGGCAGGCACGCCCCGCGATAGGAAGCCTTCCATCGCGTCGTTCGAGTTGTAAAGTCGCTGATCGCCGGTCGACGGATCGTTGGGCGAATCGAACAGCGCCGAGTGATGGTTGGCCTGCGCATCCCACGTGCCGTGGAAGTCGTAGGTCATCACGTTGATGTAGTCCAGGTACTGATGGTACGCCGCCGGATTGGTCACGCGGATCTTGTCGATGCCCGCGCCCGCGGCGATGGTCAACAGCAGGCCCGGCCGCACCGCATTCAATTGCGATCGGAATTCGGCGAGCAGTGCGGTGAAGTTCGCGTTGTCCTCGGGCGTGCCGCAGCTCAAGCCGCAGGCGGCCGGATATTCCCAATCCAGGTCGATGCCGTCGAACACGCCCGCCGCCGCCGCGGTGCCGCCGGCGCCATCGGTGACCGGCAAATTGCCGCGGATGTAGGCGTCGATGCAGGACGCGACGAAGGCCTGCCGGTTCTCCGGTCGCGCCGCGCTGGCGAAACCGCGCGACCATGTCCAGCCGCCGAGCGAGATCAGCACTTTCAGGCCGGGATACTTCGCCTTCAGTTGCTTGAGCTGGTTCCAGTTGCCGCGCAAGGGCTGATCCCAAGTATCGGCTGCGCCGCTCACGCTTTCGCCGGCGCCGAAGGACTTGGTGTAGTCGGCGAACGCATCGCCGCCCACGCCGGTGTTCGGGTCGGAAGGCTGGGTGACGCCGACTTCGCAGCGGTTGTTGCGCACGTTGCCGAAGGCGTAGTTGATATGGGTCAGCTTGGCCGCCGAACCGCTGGTGTCGATGTTCTTGACCCGGTAATTGCGGCCGTAGATGCCCCATTGGACGAAGTAGCCGATGACGCGCTTGTTGCCCCCGCCGCCGCCAGTCTTCGTCGTCGCGCTGATCTGCCCGCTTTGCGCGGAGGCGTTGGTGGCGTTGTCGCGCGCGCGGACGCGGTAGTTGTAGGTGGTGCTCGCCGCCAATCCGGTATCGGTGAAGGTGGTGGTCGTCGGCGATCCGACCAAACTCCCGTTGCGGTAGACGTCGTAGCCGGCCACGCCGCTGCCGCCGGCATTGTCGATGGAGGCGTTCCATGCGAGCGAAACGCTGCTCGAAGTCTGCGACGGCGAATTCAAGCCTGTCGGCACGCTCGGCGGCGTGGTGTCGGTCGGCGGCGTGCCCGTGACGGTGATGCTGACGGTCGCGGACGTGGTGCTGGCGCCGCCGTTATCGGTGGCCACGGCCTTGAACGTGTGGCTGCCGGCGGTAGCGTTGTTCCAAGTCGCGCTGTAGGGCGCGCTGGTGTCGACGCCGAGCGAAGCGGTGCCGCGGAAGAATTCCACCTGCGCGACGTTGCCGTCGCTGTCGGCCGCATTGGCGGCGACCGCGATATTGCTGCCGGCAGCGTAGCTGGCGCCGTTGGCCGGTGCGGTCAACGACACCGTCGGCGGTTGGTTGGTGCCGGTGCCGCACGCGCCCAGGTCCTGGTACCAGCCGCAACTGGGGCAGTGGGTGGGCGGCGCGTTCCAAATCTGGATGTTCGCCTGGTACAAGCGGTTTTGATAAACCATCCGGTCGCCGGGGTTGTAGATGGTCGATGCGTTCCAAGCGGGAACGCCGCTGCAAGATGCGGTTTGCGCCTGCGCCAATGGCGCGAGGCCCAGCAACAACAAGAAGGACAGCAACAGCTGCCGAGGGCTTGCGTATTTCATGAGCTTCCTCTCCCTTGCAGTTCACGAACACGTGGCATGGATCCTGCGGACCGGTCGTTCCCCCGAACGCGTTGCTTATTCGATCCTTTCTCCGCGGATGGTTTCGGATTCGGCGTGTGGCGAATCGCGTGACAACGTTGTCACAGCATGCCTTCGTTATTTGCGATTGAGCGCACGTTTCGAAAATGACAATAGGTCAATCCAAAACGACTTCCGTCGCGATGCAGAACGCATCCGAAGACCCGCTTTTCACTGCGTCGACGGGCTGATGCGACTTGATGCAGACATGCAAAAAATTGCCCGCTACGCGTAGGTCGCGGAGGTGGCTCGTCGAATACGGCCCAAAGACAAATATTGTCTTGTCGCAGCGCAGCAGCCGAGCACAACAGGCCGGGAGGAAGCGCGACGCTCGCTGGCTGTTGCCCCCTTTGAAAAAGGGGGCGAATCGCCGGAGGCGATGGGGGATTTGCTGTTGTTGTTGCCGTTATTCGGGCAAAAGCAATCCCCGCTTAATCCCCTTTTTTAAAAGGAAGGAGAAAGTAATCAGCGCGACGGTTGCCGATTACGAAGTTCTGCGATTGCGGCTGCCGAGACCTCCTGCATTTGGCCGCCGTGGCGACCGCGGAGCCAGGTGGCGAGCGCGGCGACGTCGGCGTCGTTCAGATCGTCGGCGAAACCCGGCATGTCCTGCATGCGTTCCAAGCCGGGTAGGTCGTGCTCGGGCAGGCCATCGAGGATGGTGACGATCAAGTTGTGCGGGTTGGCGTCGCGCACGCTGCTGTTGCCGTGAAGCGCGGGCGCGACGTGCGGCACGCCTTGCCCGTCGCGGCCGTGGCAACCTGCGCAAAGTTCGAGGTAGTGCCGCTGTTCGGCGACAGGCGCCAGATCCGCATTTCCGGCGGGAGGAGGCAGGGCAACGGCTGATGGCGGTTTGTCGCCGACTAAGTAAGCGATAATCGCGGCACGATCGGCGTCGCGCAATCGACTTGTCGAAAGAGCGACGACTTTCAGCATTTCGTCCGACGCCACTGCCTGTGCGCTGACGCCGCCGGCGAGATAACGGTCAAGGCTTGCGGCATCCCAGCCGCGTTCGGCCAATTCCAGGGGCGTGAGACTAGGCGCGGCGAAACGGCCGAGTTTGTCGTTGCCGGCGAATTGACGCTCGCGATCCACTTGTCCCAATCGGCCGCGCGGACTGTGGCATTCGCCGCAATGCCCCATCGTTTCGACGAAGTATTGGCCGCGCCGCCAAGCCGGCGACGAACCCTGCGATGCAGGCACGGCCTCCGCGCCTGCGAACAGCCAATTCCAAGCATGGATGCCGCTGCGGATATTGAACGGGAAACCGACGCCGTTTTTCTTGTTTTCCTGCCGCACCGCCGGTTGGTTCATCAGATAGGCGTAGATCGCGTCGCTGTCCTCGCGCGCCATCGTCTTGTAAGAGACGTAGGGCATGGCGGGATACAGCTGATGCCCGTCGCGCGCTTCGCCTTTGGTTAAGGCGTGGTAGAAATCGTCGGAGGTGTAGCGACCGATGCCCGTTTCCGGATCGGGCGTGATGTTGGTGCCGTGGATCGTGCCGAACGGCGAAGCCAGCGGCACGCCGCCGGCGAACGGCGCGCCGCCCGCAGCGGTGTGGCAAGCCGCGCAATCGGCGGCGGCGGTCAGATAGCGGCCGTGGGCGATCTGTTGCGCCGTCGCTTCGACTTTCTGCGTCGGGCCGCGGTTCGCGAAGAACCGCATCAGCGCCGACAACAGCAGCCAGGCCAGCAGCGCGACCAGCAGCCAGGCGACGATTCGCCTCCAGCCGACCCGGGTCATCGCGATGTCTCCTTCACCAGCCCGGGCGTGCTCAGCACCAGATCCTTGACGGCTTGGTAGTAGCGCACGTAACCGGTGCAGCGGCACAAATGCGGATTCAAGGCCTCGGAGATCGTTTCCTCCACGCGGTCCGCGGCCACCGGCGACTCCGCCAGCGTTTCCAGCAGCACCGTTGCCGCGTTGACGAATCCGGGCGTGCAGTAGCCGCACTGGAAGCTGAAATGGTCGAGGAAGGCCTGCTGCACCGGCGACAGCGACACGATCTTGCCCGTCTCGTCGCGCTTGGCGTGGCCTTCCACCGTGCGGATCGACTTGCCGGCGAACCAATGCGCGCCGGTGATGCAACTGCGTACTTCGCGCGGGCCGCCGTCGCCGTCGACGATCACCGTGCAAGCCCGGCACACGCCCTGGCCGCAGCCGAAGCGGGTGCCGGTGAGGCCCAGGTATTCGTGCAGCACATCGACCAGCATCATGTCTTCGGGCACTTCGATCGGACCGTAGTCGCGGCCGTTGATCTTCAGCGTGAGCGAGCGCATCGGCAACAAGGTCGCGCTCATGCCGCATCCTCCTTCGGCGTCGCTTCGCCGGCCAATGCGGCCAATACTTTGTCCGGCGTCACCGGCAACTCGCGGAAGCGCAACCCGGTGGCGTGAGCGATGCCGTTCACGATCGCAGGCACCACCGCGATCATCACCACTTCGGCCATGCCTTTGGGCGCATCGGTGTCCGATATCGGCGGCAAGACTTCGCTGGTCTGCTTCCACACCGCCACATCGCGCGCGCGCGGCAAGGCATAGCGATTGAAGTTCCAAGTGCCGTTGCCGGGGCCGTCTTCGTAAAGAGGCAGGTATTCGTGCAAAGCATGGCCGATGCCCATCGCCAGGCCGCCCTGCATCTGGCCCGAGACCAGCTCCGGCACGATTTGGTCGCCGCATTCCAGGATCGAATGGTGGTTCAACAGATCGACCTTGCCGGTGGCCGTATCGACCGCGACTTCGGCGATAGTGGCCATCGTCGCGTAATAGACGACGCCGGCGTTGTTGCGCTGCGTATCTGGGTAGTAGACGCGGCTGCGTTCGATCATGCGATAGCCGTTCGCGGTGCCGCGGCCGGGTCCCGCCGCATTGCCGTCGCCGTAGCGCAGCGCCAGGCCGTCCAGCGGCAGGCGCTGCGAGCCGCTTTGCAGCGGGAAATCGGCCTCCGCCCATTGCCAGCGGTTGAAGGTGTGGACGACGGCGCCGGTCGGCAGGCCCAGTTCGTGCGCTTTCGCGGCGATCTGCTGCAGGGTCAGCGGAGACAATCCGCCGGCGCTGAGCTTGCCGTCGACCCAGCGCGCCTCTTCCATGCGCACCGACAGCGGCGACAGTTGGCCGCCGCCGAAGCCTTCGCTCCAAAGGGCGCGCGCCGCGGCCCATACGCCTTCGGCGAACAGCAATCGCGCCGCCTCCTTGGTCGCGTGGCCGCAGAAATAGGCGGAATTGCTGGCGCTGCTCGGGCTCATGTAGTTCGGCGTCCAGCTCGGATCGCCTTGTTTCGCGTCCTGCACCGCTTGCCGCATCAGCCACGGATCGTCGGTGGCGTGCATCGGCAGCGCCGACCACTCGGTTTCGCCGGTGCGCACGTCGTCGGCCGGACGGCCCAGCCACGGCGCGCACAGCGCGGCTTGACTGGTGGCCATACCGGTGCCCATTTCGATGGCGCCATGGCGCAGCAGGATGCGGCCTTCCTTCGACAGCGCGATTTCGACGAACGCGGCTTCTGCGCCGGTGCCGAAGTCCTTCTGCACGCAGCCGAAACCGACGCCGTAGCGCTTGCCGGGGTGGGCGGTCTCGTACTCGCGCTTGCGCTTGTCGCGCTCGCGCCAGAGCGGATGCGCGGCGGCCTTGTCCAGCACTTCGTCGGCGCGCATCGCGCCCCCGGGGATCGCGCCCTGGGTGTTCTTCATGCCGGTCTTGAACACGTTGCGCCGGCGCAGTTCGATGGGGTCGATCTTCAGCTCGGCGGCGACTTCGTCCACCAGCATCTCGGTCGCGCCCATGCTCTGCAGCGTGCCGTAGCCGCGCGCCGAGCCGGCGTCGAGCGCGCGCGAGGCGATCACGGTGCTGGCCAAGTCGCTGCGCGGGAAATAGTAGATCGACTGCGCCGCGGTCGCGGCGACCAGACAGACCGAGGGCGAGAAATTCTGGCGGCCGCCGCCGTCGCCGACCATATCGCCTTGGAATATCTCGAACTGCCCGCTCGTGCGGTCCACCGCGATCTTGTAGTGCATGCGGAAGCTGTGCCGTTTCAAACTGGCTTGGAATTGCTCGTAACGGTCGTTGGCCAAGCGCACCGGCCGTCCATCGCCGTACAGGCCGGCCATCAAGGCATAGAAGGGGAACGGATTGTGGTCTTTGGAGCCGTAACCGACGGTGTAGCAGGGATGCAGCACCAGCCGTTTCACGCCCAGGCCGCTCGCCGCCAGCACGCGTGCGCCTTCGTCGGCGACTTCCTGCGGCGATTGGGTGGCGACCACGAAATGCACCGTCGCTTCGTCCGCGTCGAACCAGGCGTTGCCGTTGTCGAGCTCGAAGGCGGACGTGTCGATCGATTGCGAAAAATATTCGCGCTCCAGCACCAGCTTGCCCGCGGCCGGCGATGCCAGCGCCGCCGCGATGTCGCCGGCGTGCGACGCGCCCTGCGCATCCAAACCGCCGCGCGGATTCGCCTGCGGCCATTGCGGGCGCTTCTTGCTGTAGCTGAGCGGATAGAGCGGGGTGTCCTTCAGGCTGGAATAGGCGTCGTCGTCGTAGGGTGTGGCGCCGCCGACGCGGACGTAGCGGAACGCGGCCCACGGATCGCGTTCCAGCGGTCCGGTTCGCTCGCCGTAGCGCACCACGTCGTCGCGGAATTTCAACGCCGATTTGGCGGCGCGAAAACGTGGGAAATCGCGCCAGACCAGCAGCGCGACCGCATGGCCGAGATAGGCGGGCGTCTTGCCTTCCGGCAGCAGCATGTCCTCGCCGTAGAACTGAGGGAATTGCACGCCGTCGCGTTGCAGGTCCGCCGCGGCGACGATGCGGTCGGGCTTCAGCCTCGGGTCGAGCATCGACAGATCGAAGCCGGCGTAGATCCGGTTCGCCTGCGTCGCGCGCAGCAGCATCGCGTGCGATTGATCCTGAGGCCAACCGGGCAGGTCGCGGCCGCGCATGTCGAAACTGAATATCTTTTCGCCGGTGACCTTGGCGGTGGCGTCGCTGCGGTAACGGATCTTGCCGCTGGCCGGGTCCCAAGGCAGCGGCCGCAGCCGTTGCTCTTCGAACAGCGCGGCCAATGCGGCGCTGCCGGGCGCTGCGACGTACACCGAAATGCCGGCGATCACGCTGCATTTGAGGAAATCGCGGCGGCTCAGGCTGGCGGTCATGCGGACATGCTCCGGCTGGCTGACCCCGATATTAACCCCGATGGGCCGTAGCCCGGGTGGAGCGCAGCGATACCCGCGACGCTACCGCGACGCATCCCGTAAAATCGCGTCGTCGAGTCCCCCGGCTCGCTGGTGATCCGTCCATGCCCCCGAACCGAGCCGATGGCGCCTTGCGAGTCGCGTTGTTGGAAGACGACGCGATGCTGCGCGAGCGCATCCTGCTGCCGGGGCTGGCCAATTTCGGTTTCGCCGTGGTCGGCACCGAAACCGCGGCCGCTCTGCACCATCACCTCAACACCCAAACGGTGGACATGGTCGTGCTGGACGTGGGGCTGCCCGACCAGGACGGCTTCACCGTCGCGCGCAACGTCCGCGCCGCGTATCCGGAGATCGGCATCGTCATGCTCACCGGGCGCGGCGCGACGCCCGATCGCGTGCGCGGGCTCAGCGAGGGCGCCGACGCTTATCTGTCCAAACCGGTGGAGATCGAATTGCTCGCCGCTACGTTGCACAGCCTGGCGCGGCGCTTGCGCGATCCTGCGTCCTCGGCGCCGCCGAAACGTTGGCAGTTGGACGGCAACGGCTGGTGCCTGGTCTCGCCGAAAGGCATCAACGTCGCGTTGACCCGCACCGAGCGGCGCGTGATCGAACGCATGGTCGCCACCGCCGGCGAACTGGTCACGCGCGAGCAGCTAATCGCCACGCTCACCGACAACGTCTACGACTTCGACGCGCATCGCCTGGAATCTTTGATCTACCGCCTGAGGCGCAAGGTCGCCGATGCTTGCGGCGAGCCGCTGCCGCTGGCCGCGGTGCATGGCGAAGGCTACGTCTTCAACGCCGGCTAATGCGCTTGTGTAGAGCGGAGCTTGCTCCGCTGCTCGTGCTCTTGCTCTTTGTGGGAGCGGCTTCAGCCGCGAGCTCTTTCCAGCAGGTCGCGCGCGGCGGAAAGCTCGCGGCTGAAGCCGCTCCCACAAAGCCAGGCATACTTTTCTCTTTCGTTTCTCGAAGGACTAGATGCCAGGACTCAACGCGGCTTGGAAACATGTCGATTTCCGGGCACATACCAGCGCCAAGGTTTTTCCGCGGCCAAGCGGATTCCAATCCGAGTGCCCACCGCAGGCTCTGCAGGCGGCGGCATGCCGTCGGACGCGATCCATATCCCTCGATCGCGCTTGACGAGATCCGCGCCGTCCAGAAATTTCGCTATTCCCATCGCTTGGCATAGCTTTGCCGGGCCGGAAGCCAGGTCGCGATCGCGCAGCAGATCGCCTCGCGCCTTCCTCATCTCCTCGAGCCCGCTCAGCGGCTCGAGCGCGCGCAGCAGCACGGCCCAACCTTGATCCGCGGGCCCGCACACGGCGTTGGCGCACCAGTGCATGCCGTAGGTGAAATACACATAGAGACCGCCGCCGGGACCGAACATGCTGGCGTTGCGCGGCGTTCGTCCTTTGAAAGAATGCGCGGCGGCGTCTTCCGTGCCGGCATAGGCTTCCACTTCGACGATGCGGCCGGCGCGGCCGTCGTCGCGGACCAGGATCTTGTTCAGCAGTTCCGGAGCGACGGCTACCGGGTGACGCAAGTAGAAAGACCGAGGAAGGGGCTTCAACGATCCGCTCCGATTCCGCCAGAGGCGAGAGGCAGGCGCAGATAGAAAGTCGAACCCTTGCCCAGCTCGCTGTCGACGCGGATATCGCCGCCGGCGGCGGCGATCAGATCGCGGATCACCGACAGGCCCAAACCGGTACCGTCGGCGGCCGATTTGGTGGTGAAAAAAGGTTCGAAGATCTGCCGTTTGACGGGATCGCCCATGCCTTGGCCGTCGTCGGCCATCGCGATTTCGGCATGGCCGTCGGATTGCGATACCGTCACCGTGAAATGGCCGCCGTCGGGCATCGCGTCGCGCGCGTTGGCGGCGACGTTCAACACCATCAGTTCCAGTTCGCTGCGGTCCATGCGTACCGGCAGCGGTTCCTCGCTGGCGGCGTATTGCAAGCGCACCTTCGGCGGGAACAGCTGGCGCAGCATCGGCTGCAATTCGGCGAGAGCGGCGGACAGGTCGAACGTTTCCAGCTTGAGCAAGTCGCGACGGCTGAAGCTGAGCAGCTTGCGCGAAAGCGCGGTGCCGCGGCGGGCGGCGACTTCGACGCCGTCCAGCGCGTCGGCCAAGCCGTCGGTGCGTTCGCGCTCGTCGCTCAATTCCTGCAAGCGATGGCGTTGCGCGGAGAAGCCCAGGATCACGTCGAGGATGTTGTTGAAGTCGTGCGCGACGCCGCTGGCCAGGCGGCCGGTGGCTTCCAGTTTCTGGGCATGGATCAGCTGGGCCTGGGCGCGTTCGCGTTCGGCCATTTCGCGCTGCAGTTCGCGCTGACCCGCCTTGGATTCGGCCAGGCTTTCGCGCAAAGCGGTGAGGGTGCGGTCGAGGATGATCGTAATGATCAGATAGCTCAACACCAGCGACGGCGCATTGCGCATCGAGTTGGCGATCCACTGCGCGGTCTGCTGGGAATTGTTGGCGTCGGTGACGAAGCCGATCGCGAACACCACCACCAGCAGAGAGAACGCGGTCCACAGCGCGCGCCGGCCCAGCACCAAGCCGCTGATGACCAGCACCAGGATCACCGACACTTGATCGATCAGCTGCGCCTGCGCGCCGAGCATGTGGTAGGCCAAGGTCAACGAGGCCAGCTGCGCGGCGACGAACAGCTTGATCGCGATGCGGAATTTTCCGCGCCGGATCAGGAATACGCTGAACAGCGCGAGCGATGCGGTGATCAAGTCCAGGATCAGGACGATGGTCCAGCCCTTGGGAATCGGGCGCGAGGACAAATGCCAGGCCCAGTTCGCCGGCAGTGCGATGCCGTAGAACAGCAACAGCAGTTGCATCACCGGCGCGTTGCGTCGATCCACCTCGTCGGCGATCGGCGCGCTGCCCAGCCAAGTGAGAATCCGGTTCCACATTTGGATCAAGCCCGTCTCCGCGATGCGGTCGGCAGCGGCGCGTTCCGATCCGTCGGAACCAGGAATTCCGTGCGCGTCCGCAGGCTTGCGCCGAGAGCGGCCGGCGACGGTGAGATTTCGGTGAGTATTGGGTGAGAAGGCGCGCGTGACAAGCCGCGGAGTGCCGCCTTAGGTTCGCTATCAACCTGCTGCTGGCAGTAGCTGACCTCCAAGGGCAGCGCGCAGCGACGGCCCGCGAAGACCGGCCAACCGGGGGACGCACAACTTTCATCTGGCGATTCGGGCCCCCCGCCTGAGCGGGCGCGGCCGCGAGCCAGCTTTGCGCTTCGAACACGAACGGGAGAGGGGTTAGATGAACAAGGTTTTCAGTCTGGTGTGGAGCCGTTCGCGGCAGGCGCTGGTAGTGGCTTCCGAACTGGCGTCGGCGCAAAGCAAGCGAGCCGGCCGCCCTGGCCGCAAAGCGGCGCTGGGCGTCGTGGCGTTGACGGCGGGCCTGGCGCTGGCGCCGCTCGCGCAAGCGGCGCAATCCGGCAAGAAAACTTGCGAAGTCGCGCTGCCCGGACAGCCCGGCGTCAAGGTCGATTGCGCCGAGTTGGAAAAGATCGTCGCCGCGGCCAAAGCCGACAAGGGGCGCCAGCAGCGCCCGGTCGAGGACACTTTCGATTCCGACTACTTCAAGGCCAACGGCGCCGGCGACGGCAGCGACGACGCCAGCGCGCAAGGCGACGGCGCCATCGCGATCGGCAGCGGCGCGCAGACGCGGCCGTGGGTGAGCGACGAGCTCGGAGAAGCGTTCGAAGCCGTCGGCGCCGTCGCCATCGGCAAGCAATCGACGGCCGAAGGTTGGGAAGCGACGGCGCTCGGCGCGAACAGCTTCGCATCCGGTAATTCCTCGGTCGCCGTCGGCGGCGAAAGCATCGCCGCGGGCATCGGCGCGGCGGCGTTCGGCCAAGGTTCGATGGCGTTCGGCCACGCGAGTACGGCGATCGGCCAAGGCGCGGCGACGTTCGGTTTCGGCAACACCGCGGTCGGCGCTGCGGCTGAGGCTTCCGCGGAACAGGCGGCGACCGCGATCGGCGCATTGAGCGTCGCGGCGGGCATGGGGTCCACCGCGATCGGCGGCGATGCCAAGGCTTACGGCGCGGGCAGCTTCGTCGGCGGCTTCGGCGCCGGTGCGAACGGCGAAGCGGGCGTCGCGCTCGGTGCGCATTCGCTCGCGGTCGCGGGCGACTTCAACGTCGCGGTCGGCGGTTATGCGACTTCGATCGGCCAAGGCAGCGTCGGCGTGGGAAGCAACAGCTTGGCCAACGGCGCCAACTCGGTCGCGGCCGGCTACAACGCCGCGGCCAACGGCGCGGATACGGTGGCGATCGGCGGCAGCGAATGGACCGATCGCGACGGCGACGGCATGCCCGATGTCGGCGAGGCGACATTGGCCGAAGGACAGGGCGCGGTCGCGCTCGGCAGCTTGGCGGGCGCGAGCGGCAACCAAGCGCAAGCGGTCGGCTATCAAGCGAACGCGTTGGCGGACAACGCGACGGCCACCGGCGCGATGAGCCTGGCCGGCGGCGAATCCAGCACCGCGACGGGCGCGAACAGCGTCGCCAACGGCGCGGAAAGCAGCGCCTACGGTTCGCAAAGCTACGCCGATGCGGATTACGCGAATGCCATCGGTAGTGGAAGCTATGCCGGCTCGATGGGCGCCAACGCCATCGGTACCGGCGCGACCGCGCTCGGCGAAACTTCGAACGCGATCGGCTACGGCAGTTTGGCCACCGGGTGGGATGCGGTCGCTGTCGGCACTTCTTCCTATGCCTCGGGCGTGAATGCGGTCGCGATGGGCTATGGGTCGAGCGCGAACGCGGATCTCTCGGTGGCGATCAACACCGGTTCGGAAGTCGGCTTCTGGGCCGATGCGACGCCCGGCGTCGGCGCGAACGCCAACGGCGGCGTCGCGATGGGCGGCGGCGCTTCGGTCGGCGCGGATGCCGCCGCCGGCGTGGCGCTCGGCCTCAGCGCGACCGTCGCGGCGGGCGCGTACCAGGGCGTCGCGATCGGCACCGGCGCCAACGCCGGCGATGCGCAAAGCATCGCGATCGGCGGAATCGGCATCGATCGCGACTGGTTCCTGCGGCCGACTTATGCGGGCGGCATCGGTTCGGTCGCGATCGGTCTGGGATCCAACACCTTCAACGACTATTCCACCGCGCTCGGCGCGTTCAGCACCGTCGACGCGGACAACGCGGTCGCGTTGGGCACCAATTCGGTGGCCGATCGCGACAACACCGTATCGGTCGGTCAGGCAGGCGACGAGCGCCAGATCACCAACGTCGCCGCAGGCACCGAGGCCACCGACGCGGTGAACAAGGCGCAGTTGGACGAAGTGGCCGAAGGCGTCAGCGATTCCAGCCATTACTTCGCCGCCAACGGCGCCGAAGACGGCAGCGACGACGCCGACGCGCAAGGCGAAGGTTCCATCGCCGTGGGCCGCAACAGCATGACCACCCAGAACGCGAGCACCGCGATCGGCGCCGAGAGCATCGCCGACGGCCTGGGCGCCAGCGCTTTCGGGCAGGGCGCGATGGCGTTCGGCGATTCCAGCGTGGCCATCGGCCAGAGCGCGGCGACGTTCGGGTTCGGCAACACCGCCGTCGGCGCCGGCGCCGAGGCTTCGGCCGAGCAAGCCGCGACCGCGATCGGCGCACTGAGCGTCGCGGCCGGCATGGGTTCCACCGCCATCGGCGGCGATGCGCAGGCCTACGGCGACGGCAGCTTCGTCGGCGGCTTCGGCGCCGGCGCGAACGGCGAGGCGGGCGTAGCGCTCGGTGCGCACTCGCGCGCCGTGGCCGGCGATTTCAACGTCGCGGTCGGCGGCTACAGCGCGGCGATCGGGCAAGGCAGCGTCGGTATCGGTTCGAATAGTCTGGCGAATGGCCAGCATTCCGTCGCCGCCGGCTACAACGCCGCGGCGAACGGCGCGGACACGGTCGCGATCGGCGGCAGCGAATGGACCGACCACGACGGCGACGGCATGCCCGACGTCGGCGAAGCGACGCTGGCCGAAGGGCAGGGCGCGGTCGCGGTCGGCAGTCTCGCCGGTGCGAGCGGCAATCAAGCGCAGGCCGTCGGCTATCAAGCCAATGCACTGGCCGACAATGCCACGGCTACCGGCGCGATGAGCGTTGCCGGCGGCGAATCCAGCACCGCGACCGGCGCGAACAGCGTCGCCAATGGCGCGCAAAGCAGCGCTTACGGCGCGATGAGCGATGCGGAAGGCGATTATTCGACCGCCGTCGGCAGCGGCAGTCTGGCGTTGAGCGAAGGCGCGACCGCGCTCGGCAACGGCGCCAACGCGCTGGGCACGCAAAGCCTGGCCAGCGGCTACGGCAGCTTGGCCAACGGCGAATTGTCGATCGCGCTGGGCAGCGAGAGCCAAGCGCTCGGCGAAGCGTCGATCGCATTGGGCACGCAAAGCCTCGCCGAAGGCATCGATGCGGTAGGCATCGGCGCGGGCAGCTATGCCGCCGATTTCGGTACGGCCTCCGGCACCTTGAGCCATGCCGGCGTGTTCGGCGCGACCGCTTTGGGCCACAGCGCCTTCGCAGACAACTACTACGCGATGGCCTTGGGCACGGCTTCGACTTCGCTGTCCGAAGGCGGCATCGCCATCGGCACCGACAGCTACGTCGACGCCGGCGCTTATCAAGGCATCGCGATCGGCAGCGTCGTCTCCGCGCTCGGCCACCGTTCGATCGCGATCGGTTCGCAGTGGACCACCGCGGGCGGCGACAGTGCGGTCGCGATCGGCGGCACTTTGGCCTGCGAGGGCATCTGCGTCGAGACGAACAATGCGGCCTGGGGCAGGAACAGCGTCGCGCTCGGCGCCGGCGCGCAAGCGCAAGCCGATGGCGCCACCGCGCTCGGCGGCGGCTCGATGGCCGGCGGCATCGATTCGGTCGCGGCCGGCCAATACGCCCGCGCTTGGAGCGACAACTCGGTGGCGCTGGGCAGCATGTCGTTGGCGACGGCCAACGGCGCGGTCGCGCTCGGCGCTAATTCGATCGCCGACCGCGACAACACAGTATCGGTCGGCGATGCGGGCACGGGCTTGACGCGCCAAATCGCCAACGTCGCGGCGGGCACCGAAGCCAACGACGCGGTGAACAAGGCCCAGCTCGATGCCGTGGCCGACAGCGTCGGCGACGCCAACGACTACTTCGCCGCCAACGGCGCGGGCGACGGCAGCGACGTGGCCATCGCCGACGGCGAGAACGCCACCGCGGCCGGCGCGAACAGTGCCGCGAATGGTATCGAAAGCAGCGCTTACGGCTATCAGAGCAATGCCTTAGGCGATTATTCGACGGCGGTCGGCGGCAGCAGCCTCGCTTTGGGCACCGGCTCGTCGGCTTACGGCACCGGCGCCAACGCGATCGGCGAATTCAGCAACGCCAGCGGCTACGGCGCGATCGCCGAAGGCGACAACAGCAGCGCGATCGGCACCAACGCTTTGGCGGCCGGCGGCTCCAGCTTCGCCGGCGGCGACGGCGCGCAGTCCAACGGCGGCGGCAGCGTCGCGTTGGGCGCGGGCAGCGTCGCCAACGGCTCGCTGGGCGTGGCGGTGGGTTCGGGCAGCCAGTCGAGCGGATTCTTCGCGGTCGCGGTGGGCGGCGAAGCTTGGGCGAATGCGCCGTTCACCACGGCGATCGGCGCGTTCGCCACGGCCGACGGTTGGCAGAGCACCGCGATCGGCAACGGCGCTTTCGCCACCGATTTCAACGCCACGGCGATCGGTTCGGGCGCGATGTCCGGCGTCGCCGGCGTGGCGATCGGTTCGGGCGCGGCCTCCGGTTATTGGACGACTGACGAAGAAACAGGCCAGAACGTGTTCTTCGGCTCGCAAGGCACCGCGGTCGGCCAGAATGCGGCCGCCACCGGCCAATTCAGCACTGCGCTGGGCGGCTTCTCCGACGGCTCCTTCAGCTCGGCCGGCGCGACCGGCCAGTACAGCACCGCGATCGGTTCGGGCGCGTACGCCGGTTCGTATTGGGGCAGCGATCTCATCGGCGACCGCACCACCGCGGTCGGTTCGGAAAGCTGGGCGATCGGCAATTCCGCCACGTCGCTGGGCTTCAACAGCTTCGCGCAATCGGACAACGCCACCGTGCTCGGCGCCAACGCGTGGACCACGCCGGAAGCGAGCAACAGCGTCGCGCTCGGACAGGGTTCGCTGGCCGAACGCGCGAACACCGTGTCGGTGGGCGCTGCGCACGAATGGACCGATGCCGGCGGCACCGTGCATCAAGCGATCGATCGCCAAATCGCGAACGTCGCCGCGGGCACCGAGGACACCGATGCCGTCAACGTGGCGCAATTGAATGCGGCGACCACGGCCGCCACGCGCTATTTCAAGGCCAACGGCGCCAACGACGGCAGCGACGACGCCGAAGCGGTCGGCGAGTTCGCCATCGCATCCGGCGCGAACGCGTACGCCGACGGCGACACCGCCGCGGCTTACGGCGCCGGCGCATCGGCTATCGGCAACGGCGCCACGGCGACGGGCCACCAGGCGGCGGCCACGGCCGAAAACTCCACCGCGAACGGCGCCGGCGCCAGCGCGTCCGCGCAGGGCGCTACCGCCATCGGCGGCCGGCGCGCGCTGGTGGACGATGCGGGCAATCCGGTCCTGGACGAAGACGGCAACCCGATGTACGCGGCTACCGAGGCCAATGGCGTGGACGCCACCGCGGTGGGCGCCGGCACATCGGCGAACGGTACTTGGTCCAGCGCGGTAGGCGCCAGCGCCAACGCCGGCGGCGAATACAGCAACGCGCTCGGTACCGAAGCTTCGGCCCAAGGATTGCAGTCCACCGCAGTGGGCTATCGCAGCAGCGCCACCGATGCGCTGGGCACGGCGGCGGGCGGTTATGCGGTGGCGCAAGGCATCGGTTCGTCCGCCATCGGCTACGGCAGCAACACTACGGGCGACGCGTCCGTCGCGATGGGCGGCGCCGCCGACATCGTCTTGCTGGAAAGCGGCGGCGGCTTCCCCAGCGGGCAGCTCACCGGCACGACCGCCAAAGGCTACGGCGCGAATGCGTTCGGCTCGGCGGCCTACGCCAACGGCGACCAGTCCACGTCGGTCGGCGCGGGTGCGGTCGCGGACGGCCGCATGACGGTGAGTCTCGGCTCGATCAGCACCGCTCAAGCCGACTACGCGACCGCCATCGGCGTGCGCAGCGTCACCACCGGCATGTACGGCATCAGCCTGGGCTACGCCACGCAGGCCACGCAGCAGCACGCCGTCGCGATCGGCACCGGCGCCAACGCCGCCGGCGCGGCGAGCATCGCGCTGGGCGTGAGCAGCAGCGCGACGGGCAATGCCAGCGTCGCGCTCGGTGCGGGTTCGGTGGCCGATCGTAACAATGTGGTATCGGTCGGTTCCGCAGGCGCCGAACGCCAGATCGCGAACGTAGCGGCCGGGACCGCGGATACCGATGCGGTCAATGTCGCGCAGTTGAACGAAGTCGCCGATAGCGCGGCGCAAGCCAGCAAGTTCTTCAAGGCCGACGGCGAGGAAGGTTCCGTAGCCAGCGGCGAGAACAGCGTCGCTGCCGGCGCATCGTCGGTCGCTTCCGGCGTGCGCAGCACCTCGGTCGGCGCCGCGAGCCAGGCGCAAGGCGATTTGTCCACGGCGGTCGGCAGCGATGCGCTGGCGCAAGGCGTGAACAGCGCGGCCTTAGGCGCTATGAGCTTCGCCCAAGGCAACGGCGCGGTGGCGATCGGCGCGAACGCGAATGCGCGCGCGGCGGGCAGCGTCGCGATCGGGCAGGGCGCCAGCGTCGGCTCGTTGAACAGCAATTCGGTCGCGCTCGGCGCCAATTCGATCACCACCCGTTCGAACACGGTGTCGATCGGCAGCGCCGGCAACGAACGTCAGATCACCAACGTCAAGGCCGGCACTCAGGCCACCGATGCGGCGAACATCGCCCAGATGCAATCGGCCGCCAACGCCTTGGGCGGCGGCGCCGGATTCTCGGCCGGCGCGTTCGTGGCGCCGACCTACACGATCCAGGGCGGCAGCTATCGCAACGTCGGTGCGGCGTTCACCGCGGTGGACAACAAGCTCAGCAGCTTGCAGAGCCAAGTGAACGACATCCAGGTCGGCACGTCGCAAAGCAACGCGGCAGGCAACGAAACCGCAACTGCGGCAAACCCGGCCGCCGAAGCGCCTGCGAGCGCGGCGACGACGGAAGTCGCCGCGACCCCCGGCGAAACGAATGCGCCGGTTCAATCCGCAGCGGCGCCCGTTGCGGCGGCCTCCGCGCCGACCCGCGCCAATGCAGAAACCGACGTTTCCGCGCAGACGCTGTCCTCGGCCAAGGGCTACACCGATCTGCGCTTCAACGCGGTGAGCGACGACTTCAACCAATTGCGCTTAGACGTCGAAAACCGCTTCGTGAAGCAGGACCAGCGCATCGACCGCATGGGCGCGATGGGCGGCGCTTTGACCGGCATGGCGATGAACGCCGCGGGCCTGTCGGGCCGCAACCGGATGGCCGTCGGCGTCGGCGCGCAAGGCGGGCGCCAAGCCTGGGCGCTGGGTTATCAGCGCGCCTTGGGCGATCGCGCCAGCGTGTCGCTGGGCGCGGCGTTCTCCGGCAGCGAAAGCACCGTCAGCGGCGGCGCCGGTTTCAGTTGGTAAGCGTGGTCGACGTGTTCCGAAAACGCGAAGGCGCCGGGCGTCCGGTTCCCCCCGAAACGGCGCCCGGCGCCCTTCGCGTCACCTTGAATCCCTGGGAGAGAGCAACGCAATGAACAGCAAGCCCCGTTATCTGGCCGCCGGCGGCCTGACCGCCGCCGTATTGGTCGCGCTGACCGCCTACGCCTCCGCGAATTCCGGCGGCCGTTCCAACCTCGCCGCCGTCGCCGCGACTTCGGCCTCGTCCACTACGCCCGCTGCGCGCTTGATTCAACAGCGCACGGTGCCGCTGGCGCGCACCCAGGCCGATACCGGCTATCAGCGCTTCATCGTCAAATACCGCGATGGCGCCGTCGCTTCGCGCAGCGCCTTGGCCACCGCCGACCGCGCCAACGCGGCGCTGCGCAGCGCCGGTTTCGCGACGGCGTCGCTGTCGCCCGTGCGCCGCACCGGCACCGGGGCGGACGTGCTGCGCGCGACACGCCGGTTGAGCGTTTCCGAGTCCGCCGCCTTCTTGCGCCAGTTGCGCAGCGATCCGGCGGTGCAATACGCGCAGCCCGACTACATCAAGCAACGTTACGAAGTGATCCCCAACGACCCCTACTTCGGCCAGTTGCAGTGGGACTACAACAACCCGGTCGGCGGCATGAACGCGACCACCGCTTGGGACACCGCGCAAGGCGAGGGCGTGATCGTCGCCGTGCTCGACACCGGTTACGCCGACCATAGCGATCTGAACGCGAACCTGGTGCCGGGTTACGACTTCATCCACGACGAAGATGTGGCCGGCGACGGCGACGGCCGCGACGACGATGCGCACGACCCGGGCGATTGGTACGGCGGTTACGCCAGTTCCTGGCACGGCACGCACGTCGCCGGCACCGTCGCGGCGGTGACCGATAACGGCGCGGGCCTGGCCGGCGTCGCCTACAAAGCGAAGGTGCAGCCGGTGCGCGTGCTCGGCCACGGCGGCGGCTACACCTCCGACATCGCCGACGCGATCGTCTGGGCTTCGGGCGGCAGCGTCGACGGCGTGCCCGACAACGCGACGCCGGCCGAAGTGCTGAACCTCAGCCTGGGCGGCGACGGATCCTGCGCGCAGGATCCGGCGACGCAGGAAGCCATCGACGGCGCGATCTCGCGCGGCGTCACGGTCGTCGTCGCCGCGGGCAACGACAATCAGGACGCGGCTTACCATTCGCCGGCCAGCTGCCGCGGCGTGATCACGGTGGGCGCGAACGGCATCGACGGCGCCAAGTCGTGGTTCTCCAACTACGGGGCCACGGTGACGCTGTCGGCGCCGGGCGGCAACGCGACCAGCGGCAGTTCGCCGAACGACAGGTGGATCTGGTCGCTGGGCAACAGCGGCGATCAAGGGCCGGAAGGCGAATCGCTGATCGGCATGATCGGCACCTCGCAAGCCAGTCCGCACGTGGCCGCGACGGTCGCGCTGATGCAGAGCGCGGCGGTCGCCGCCGGCAAGCCGGCGCTGACGCCGGCGCAGATCAAGAAGATCCTGCGCAGCACCGCCAAGCCGTTCGCGGTGACGCCGCCGGTCAGCACGCCGCTGGGCGCGGGCATCCTTGACGCCGCCGCGGCGACCTACGCCGCTACCCAGGACGTGAGCGACGACGAAGCCGAGCTGCTCAGCAACCGCGTGCCCGTCACCGGCTTGACCGGCGCCGCCGGCGACGAACTGCTGTACATGATCGAAGTGCCGGCCGGCACCCGCAGCTTGAATCTGCGCAGCTACGGCGGCACCGGCGACGTATCGCTGTACGTGGCCTACGACGACGTGCCGAGCACGACCGTGTACGACCGCAAGTCGGCCAAGCCCGGCAATAGCGAAGCGGTGGTCTACACCAATCCGGCGCCGGGCACGTATTACGTGCGCGTGGCCGGCGTGCAACCGTTTGCGAACGTGTCGGTGATGGGCATCTACTGATTGGATTGGCGACCGATGATCTCGGTTTTGAGGAGGCGAGAATTTCGCCTCCTTTTTTTGTGCGGCAGCGCCGGCCTATTGGGAAAGAGTGCGCGCCAGTCCCGCGTCCCATAGCGGCAGAGGCTTGGCCAGCGTTTTGTTCTGCAGAGCCGCGGCTTCGTTGTAGGTCGCCAGCAACTGGCGCTGATCGCAGAAGACGTCGATGACGCGCTGCCGGCCGAACTGGTTCTCGATGGTCACGGCCATCTTCCATCCGACCGTGTACCAGGGGCCCTGCACGCCGAAGTATCCCATCATCTTCGCGTCGACGGCAGACGCATCGCCCGCTTTGCCGTCCAATACGGTCAGGAAGAAAGCGTTCTGCTCGGCCATCAGCTCGTCGAATTTAGCCACGTTGCGCGCCCATTCCGCGGATTCTTGCTCGCCGCGGTCGACCAGCGGGTCGGGTCGCGGGCCGCCGGCCGCGGCCAACACCGCGAATCCCTCGGAAAAAGAACCGACCCAGCCCTGCAGCTTGGCTAGCGTGGAGTCGGGCGAGGCGTATTTTTTCTTCGTCGCCGCGGGCGGACAGACCGAGTTCTGGCCGATGTGGTGCAACTCGTGCGCCATCGTATTGCGCGCTTTCGCCGCCGGGACGTCCGCATCCAAGTAGAGGAAAATGGCGGGATCCCGGCGCGTATCGAACACGAATTCGTTCTTCTTCGGTTTGATCATCGGGTAGACGGTGCCTTTCATCTTCGCGCCGGCCGGCAGATACGCGAATGCGATCTTCGCCGCCGCTTCGATCGGTTGCGAAGTCCATTCCCGCAGCGTCCGCCGCAGTCCGGCCACCTGCTCGGCGCTACGCGGCGTCTCCATGAAAGCCTCGAAATCGGCTTCGGTGAATTTGCGGCCCATCCAAGCTTCGCGCTCCTTCAGGCGGCGGTAGCCGGAGGTCGCGAACAGCGCTTGCCAGTCTGCCTCCGTCACCTGTTCGCCCTTGACGCGCTTGTCGAGGATCGACAATGCGGCTTCCGCCTCGCTGAGGTCGAATTTGACGGCCACGGCGTTGTCGGCGGCCGGAGCGGGGCAGGCGGCGAGCATCGCTGCGGCCAAGAGGCCGCATACCGGGGTTTTCATAAAGGCGCCCTGTTCGGAAGATCCCACCGCATGGATGCGCCGGTGCGGGAAAGGGTCGCAACTGCGTTTTTCCAAGGAGTTGCCCCTTCCCTTCGCGGGACAACGCGCCTTTCCGCGATACGCATGGTCGCGCATACAGCAGCGAATGGCGCAGATCATAAATGCGTGCTGACCGGTCGCGAGGCGTTCGGGTTAGCTGCCGAAGAAGAATTCCGTCTTACTAGCGCCGATGAGGATGGAGCCCGCTTCGCGCATCTCTTCCATTTATCGAGAGCGAAATCATGAACAAACTGACAGCTTCATGGGCCTGCGCGGCCCTTCTGCTGACCGGCGCCGCTAATGCGCAGCCGACCGCTACTTGGACGGAGTCGAACCTCGAGGAGCGTCCCCAAAGCGGTGCACAGCCACGCGGACGATGGTGCGAACCCGTGGGAAGCGGTTACTACGAATGCTTCGACGAGCATTGCTACGACGACTACGGCACCCAGAAGTCCGTCTGCACGCTCACGACTTGGATCAAGGAAATGGACAAATGACGGCCGTCCGCGCCGTTACTTGATTGCCGCCGCGCATTCTTCCGGTTTTGCCTGCAACAGAAAATGCGGCCCTTCGATTTCGATGCAAACGGCGTTGCGGCTGAGATCGCGGATCGCCCGCCAGCCGTCGTCGCCGACGAGGCGGTCGCGGCTGGCTTTCAGATAAAGCAATGGGCAATCGATCTGCGGGATCAGGTGCGTCACGTCCACGTCGGCCACAGCTCGCAAACGTGCGCGCATCGCTTCCGCACTCACGCTGCGCACGGCCTCGCGCATGCGGCGCGCCCAGTCGCGCGTGGACCAGCGGCCCATCAGCCAGGGCATCGCCGGGCCGATCGGGAGTTTGTTCGGGGAAATCAGACGCAGGATCGTTTCGAAGGCCCGCAGCATCGGCGACTGCGGCGCTTTGGCGAACGAAGCGCACAGCACCAGGCCGATCAGGCCTTCTGGTTTCCGCGCCGCAATTTCGATCGCGATCGGGCCGGAGAAGGATTCGGCGACCAGCACGAAGGCGCCGTCCTTCGGCAAGGCATCGGCGACCAACGCCGTCAACGCCGCGTAGTCGAGCACGGCGTGCTTCGGGTACGAAATCACCTTCGCGACCAGGTCCGGCGCCAATGCCGTAGCGAATTCGGTCAACAGTTCTCCGGTGCCGTCCATGCCTGGCAGCAGGATGGCGCGCATAAACAGTTCTCCTTATCGGCGCTTATATAAGATTAATTTTTGCCGACCAATTTTAACGCTGAGTAAGACGAGGTTCCTGCCAATATTTTGATTGTTCTATTTGGCCGGTTTGAATTGAGTAATCCGTCAGACAAATACCGCGAATTGCCGCGGTAGTCGATGCATAGGATTAAACATGAAATATCAAATTGCGCTACTCATGTTTTTAAGCGCTCTAGGGGTGGATGCGCAGGCAGCTTCGAGCGGTTCTGGGTACAACGGTCCGACGGTGCTTCGGGGCGATACCCAAAAACAGACATCTAAGCTTTGGGAGTACCGTTGGTGCGACGACAGTGGCGGCGGATTGGTGTGCGGGATCACGATTTGCACGGAAGAAACCGAAACGGAAAGCCGCTGCATGACGGTCACTTGGAATGATAATGAGGGTGCGGGCGGCTAGTCGCAGCGGTTAAACCAGGGTTGGTGGTCAGCACTCGATCACGTTGACCGCCAACCCGCCGCGCGACGTTTCCTTATATTTGTCCTGCATATCGCGCCCGGTGTCGCGCATGGTCTTGATGACCTTGTCCAGACTCACCTTGTGCTTGCCGTCGCCGCGCTGGGCCATGCGCGAGGCGTTGATCGCTTTCACCGCGCCCATCGCATTGCGTTCGATGCAGGGGATCTGGACCAGGCCGCCGATCGGGTCGCAGGTCAGGCCCAGGTTGTGTTCCATGCCGATTTCTGCAGCATTCTCGATCTGCCCGGGAGTGCCGCCGAGCGCGGCGACCAGGCCGCCGGCGGCCATCGAGCAGGCCACGCCGACTTCGCCCTGGCAACCGACTTCGGCGCCGCTGATCGAGGCGTTTTCCTTATAGAGAATGCCGATCGCCGCGGCGGTCAGCAGGAAATCGAAGATGCCTTGCTCGCTGGCGCCCGGGCAGAAGCGTTCGTAGTAGTGGCCGACGGCGGGGATGATGCCGGCCGCGCCGTTGGTCGGCGCGGTGACGACGCGGCCGCCGGCGGCGTTTTCCTCGTTGACGGCGAGCGCGTACAGGTTCACCCAATCGAGCACGGTCAGCGGATCGCGCATCGCCGCTTCCGGCTTGCTCGACAGTTCGGCGTGCAGGGCCGGCGCGCGCCGCGCGACGTGCAAGCCGCCGGGCAGGGTGCCGCTCTCGCGGATGCCGCGAGCGACGCAGCTTTGCATCGCCTTCCAGATGTCGCGCAGGCCGTCGCGGATCTCGTCTTCGCTGCGCCAGGCCTTTTCGTTGGCGAACATCAGCTGCGCGATGGTCAGGCCGCTGCGCTCCGCTTGCGCCAGCAGTTCGTCGCCGCTGTGGAACGGGTAGGGCAGTTCGGTGGTGTCGGCGACGATGCGGTCTTCGGCCGCTTCGTCCTGATTGACGACGAAACCGCCGCCGACCGAGTAGTAGTCGCGGGTGGCGATCTCGACGTCGTCGGCGCCGTACGCGGTGAAGCGCATGCCGTTGGTGTGGTAGGGCAGCTTCTGCCGCTTGTTCATCACCAGGTCGCGCTTCTCGTCGAAGGCGATTTCGTGCTGGCCGTGCAGCAGGATCTTCTTCTGGCCGCGGATGCGTTCCAGCGCGGCGGGGATGATGTCCGGATCGATCTGGTTCGGCCAATGGCCTTCCAAGCCCATCAGCACCGCCTTGTCGGTGCCGTGGCCGCGGCCGGTCAGCGCCAGCGAGCCGAACACTTCGGCGCGGATGCGCGTCACGTCCTGCAGGCGGCCGGATTCGACCAGCCATTTCTCGACGAAACGCGCCGCGGCGCGCATCGGCCCGACGGTATGCGAGGAACTCGGCCCGATGCCGATCTTGAACAAGTCGAAAGTGCTGACGGCCATGCCGTTATTCTATGCCTTATCCGCATTCCACGACCGCCCCGGACCGCGATGCCGCTCATCCTTTACCAACGCGACGACTGCCCGCTCTGCGACCGGGCGCTGGCGATGCTGGCCGAAGCGCGCGCGCCTGAATTCGATACCGTATGGATCGACGAGGACGAGGCCTTGGAGAGCGAGTACGGCCATCGCGTGCCCGTACTGCGCGATGAAGCGGGGCGCGAGCTCGATTGGCCGTTCGACGCCGCGAAGGTCCGGGCCTTCCTCGTCGCGCCGTAGCGGGCCTGGCTCTTCGTAGAGTCGAGCAGGCTCGACTCTACGAAAGCCGAGTCGTTATTTCGCGACTTGGAACACGACCTTGGTGCTGATCGCCACTTCGTTCGGAATGGTCTTGGTATCGGCCCAATCGCCGCCGCCGACGCCGAAATCCAGGCGCTTGACCGTGGCCTTGCCGCTGAGCACGGGCTTGGCGCCCGGCGTCCAAGTGAAATCGAGCGTCACCGGCTTGCTGACGCCGCGCAGCGACAGGGTGCCGTCGGCGGCGTAGCGGTTGCCGCCCAGCGAGCGGAACTTGCTGGCGGTGTAGCGGGCCTGGGCGAACTTGGCGACGTTGAAGAAATCGGCTTCCTTCAAGGTGGAATCGCGATCGGCGTTGCCGGTCTTGGCGCCGGCCAGCGGGATGGTCACGTCGAGTTTGGCTTTGGCCAACTGCGCCGGATCGAAGCTGAGCTGGGTCGAAAAGCCGGGGAAACTGCCGGTGAAGGTCTCGCCGTCGTACTGGCTGGCGAAGGCCAGGGTCGAACCCGGCGCTTGCACGTAATCGGCGGCCATGGCGGGCGCGGACATCATCGCCACGAGCGCGGCGGCGACGGCCGCGGGCGAATTCAATTTATGCGACATGGTTCGACTCCTGTGGGGGTTCTTCCGGCTGGGTCCGCTTGCGCCGCCGGGGCAGCATCCGGACCAGGGTGGCATCGTTCTGGACCAGGTGGTGGTAGAGGGCCGCGACGGCGTGCAGCGCGACCAGGCAGACCAGCACCCAGAACAAGGTTTCGTGGGTATCGTGGGACAACGTGCGCAGCGAAGGGTTCGGCGGACTGAGCTTGGGTACCAGGAACAGGCCGAACCAGCGGAACGGACGCAGGCCGCTGGACGAGTCGTACAGCCAGCCCGACAGCGGCATGGCGAAGATCAGCGCGTACAGCAGCCAATGGGTGACGGACGCGATGCGTTCCTGCCAGCGCGGCGTGCCCGCCAGCGCCGGCGGCGCACCGGCGTACAAGCGCCAGCCCAGGCGCAGCACGGCCAGGACTAGCACGGTGATGCCCAGCGATTTGTGCAGGGTGTAGACCCAGAAGTACTTCGGCGTTTTGGGCAGGTCGACCATGATCAGGCCGACTGTGGCGATGGTCAGGATCAGCAACACGATCAGCCAATGGAAGGTTTGGCTGACCGCGCCCCAGCGTTCGACGTTCTTCAAGGTCATGGCGTTTCCTGCGCAGGCGGCGCTGCCGGCTCTTCCGCGTCGGCGTCGAAGGCGTGCGGCGATTCGTCCTTGTTTTTGTCCTTGCCGTTGTCGGGCACCGCTTCGGCTTCGATGCGCAGTTCGACCTGATTGCCGATCACCGCCTTCCACGAGTCGATGCCGAAATCCATCCGGTTCAACGTGACGGTGGCGGAAAAACCGGCGGTGCGGCGGAACGGCGGCATCGGATGCCGCTTCAAAGCGTTCAACTTCACGTCCATCTTGATCTCCCGCTTCACGCCGTGCAGCTGCAGCAGCCCATACACGGAGGCGTGTTCGGCGTCGATCGGTTCGATCCGCGTCGAAACGAAGGTCGCTTCGGGGTAGGCGTCCACGTTCAACAGGCGGCCGCCGATGGCCGCGTCGTTCCAGTCGTCGTCGCCCAGGTCGATCCGCTCCAGCGGGACGCGCACCTCGAGTTTGGTGGCCGACCAATCCTGAGGATCGAACTGCAGCGTGCCGGTGCTGCCCGAAACGGTGCCGATGGCGTTGGAGAATCCGGCGTGGGAAATCGCGAACATCACTCGCGTATGCACCGGATCCAGACGGTAGCGGACGGTTTCCGCGGCGGCGCTGGGCAAATAGGCCAGCGCGAGCAGCAAGGCCAGGACACCGCTCAGCGCGGGAGTTGATATTGTCAGGAAGGGCTTGCGGCGGCTCATGGGGCGATTCTAGGCCGGCATCGATGAATGCGGCAGCGGCGAAAGACAGGCCCGTGGGCTTGCGGCCGCAACGCTGCGTTGCGAGCATTGCCGGCTGGGGGGTCGGGATTAGGGCCTGTTACCGCTATTGGGATAGGCCACGCCGCGCTTGAGCGCGTGCGGGGCAGGGAAGAGTGAGGGAATGTATGTCGATACACGACCGAGTGATGACGCGGCACCGCGCGCACTCAAACGCGGCCCTTCGGGTTGCCGTGTGCCACCGGGCGGCCGCGCACGACTTGAGCGGGCGGCCAGCCTGCCGCTGCGCCGCGCACGACCACCTGACGACCGGACACGGCAACGTGGCCTATTCCAATAGCGGTAACAGGCCCTAGCCATGTTGCGTGCCATCGCCGTGTTGCTGCTGACGCTCTGCTGGGCGGCGGCGAAGGCCGCGCTGCCCGAAACGCCGCAATTCCGGCGCTTCGGTTTCGAACAGGGCCTGCCGAAAAGCGCGATCCACTTGGCGCTGGACCAACAAGGCTATCTGTGGATCGCCACGTTGGACGGTTTGGCGCGCTACGACGGCGTCGAATTCAAGATGTGGCGGCATGCGATCGGCGATGCGGAGTCGCTGCCCGACAATCTGTTGCAGGTCGTGCACGTCGATGCGCAGAACCGGGTCTGGGTGGCCAGCACCAGCGCCTTGAGCGTGCTCGACAGGGACCGCCGCGCGTTCCGCAACATCGCGTTCGCCGGCGCCGCCGAATCTTGCCGGCGCGACATCACGGCGCTCGCTTCCACGCCCGAGGCCGAGATCTGGCTCGGCACCTACAACGGCGATTTGTGTCGGATCGATCCACAGGGCCGCATCCAACGCTTCGCCGCCGACACCGCGCAGCCGGACAGCCTGCCGGCGGCGCCGATCATGTCCCTGCTGATCGATCGCCAGGGCCGTTTGCTGATCGGCACCGACGACGGATTGGTGCGCTTGGAGCAAGGCCGGTTCATGCGGATCGCGCCGGCGGTGCTGGGCGGGATCAAGGTCGCGTCGCTGAGCATCGAACCGGACGGCACGATCTGGGTCGGCAGCGCGAAAGGCCTGCACCGTTTGTCGTCGGACGGCCGCCTGATTCCGGCGCCTTGGCCCCTGCGGCCGAACGCGACCCACGCCGTAGTCGTGCGCGATCGCGGCGGCGGCCGCTGGGTCGGCACGATGGGCGGGCTCTACCGCGAAAAAGACGGCGATTTCCAGTTGATGCAGCGCGATGTCGGCGTCGGCTTGTGGGGGCCGGAAAGCGGCGTGCTGTGCATCGTCCAGGATTTGGAAGGCGGCACCTGGTTCGCGACCTATTCGCAGGGGCTGGTCTATCTGCCGCCGGATTGGAACCGTTTCGCGACGGTGACGTCCGTCGACGGATTGATGCTGGACAACCTGGATCTGCGCGATGCGACGGCCGATCCGCGCGGCGGATTCTGGATCGCGACGGCGACCGATCTGTACCGGCTCGAAAACGATAGCCGGCAACTGCGCAAAGTGGTTTCCGCCCCGCAGCTGGGCATGCAGTGGATCCATTCGCTGCAGGCGCGGACGGACGGGAAAGTGTGGATCGGCCATGCGTCCGGCCTGAGCCTGTTCGATCCGGCCAGCGGCCGCGCGCAACGCTGGCCGTTCGACCGCTCGGCCGACCTCGGCGTGACCGTCACCCAGATCATGCAGACGGCGGACGGACATGTGTGGCTGTCGCTGTTCGGCGGCATCGTCCGCGAATACACCGCGGACGGAAAACTGCTGCGCGAGCTGGATCCGCACCGCACCGGCGGCGCGGGTTGGCGCGGCGGCGCGGTGCTGGTGCGCGGCCCCGGCGGCGAGCCCTGGCTGCCGTCGGGGCAGCGTCTGCTGCGCTGGGACAAAACGCGCTTCGTCGCGGTGCCGGTCGCGCCGGGTTCGCCGGTGTACGCCTTCGCCTTCGACGGCCCGGAGCGGGTATGGGTGGCGCGCCCAGGCGCGCTCGAAGCCTACGACTGGAACGGCAGCGCGTTGAAGCGCAACGAACGCATCGACGCCGACAGCGATCTGCCCGCGGTCGACATCGACGGCATCCTGATCAGCCCGCGCGGCCAGGTTTGGCTGAACACCATCCGCGGCCTGCTGCTGTATTCGCCCGAGCAAAAGCGATTGCGCACCTTCGGCGCGCACGACGGCCTGCCCGATCCCGATTTCTCGCTGGCCGCACCGCGCATGGGCGCGGCCGGACAGGCGCTGGCGGTGTCGGCCGCGGGCCTGGCCTTGTTCGATCCGGAAATGCGCGTCCCCGAAGCCAGTCCGCCGCCGCTCGCGATCGAGGGCTTGAGCGTGATGCGCGACGAAGACGAAACGCCATTCGATCTGCAGCATCCGATCGAGCTGCAACCGCGCGACCGCGATCTGCGAGTCACCGCGCGCCTGCTGTCCTTCGCCGATCCGAGCTCGCACAAATACCGCTTCCGCTTGGAAGGCTACGACCCGGATTGGGTCGAACAGCAAGGCAACGGCGAGCGCGTGTTCTCGCGGCTCGAACCGGGGCGCTACGTGCTGTCGGTGCAGGCGGCCGGCGCGGACGGGATCTGGTCGAAGGCGCGCGAATTCGCCATCACCGTGCATCCGCCGTGGTGGCGCACGGTGTGGGCGATCGCGGCGTTCGTGATCCTGGGCGCGGCGGCGTTGTGGTCGCTGGCTTGGGCCTACCAGCGCCGTTTGCGCGGCAAGCAGCAGTGGCAATTGGCGCGGCACAAGCACGAGTTGGCCGAACAGGCCTCCGAAGCCAAGACCCATTTCCTGGCCACGCTCGGCCACGAGGTTCGCACGCCGATGACCGGCGTGCTCGGCATGAGCGAGTTGCTGATGGGCACGGATCTGGACGAACGCCAGCGCGGCTATGCGCAGTCGATCCGGCGCGCCGGCGAACACTTGCTGCGCCTGGTCAACAATGCGCTCGATCTGGCGCGCATCGAAGCGGGCAAGCTGGATCTGGAGCAGATCGATTTCGACCTGCGCGAATTGGTGAACGACGTCGCGACCCTGATGGCGCCGGTGGCCGAAGCGCGCGGGCTGGGTTTCGCCAAGGCGATCGCGCCCGGCGCGCCGACCGTGCTGCGCGGCGATCCGATGCGCTTGCGCCAGATCCTGCTGAACCTGCTCGGCAACGCGATCAAGTTCACCGAGCACGGCCACGTCGGCCTGCGCGTGTCGCGGTTGTCGCCGCAAGGCGTGCGCTTGGAAGTGAGCGACACCGGCCCCGGTTTGAGCGAAGAGCAATGCGCGCGCTTGTTCCGCCGCTTCGAGCAGGCCGACGGCGCGCGCACGACTTCGCGCTACGGCGGCAGCGGCCTGGGTTTGGCGATTTGCCAGGAGCTCGCCGCGGCGATGGACGGGCGCATAGGCGTGGAGAGCGAACCGGGCGCGGGCAGCCGCTTCCTCGTGGACTTGCCGTTGCCCGAGGGCGACGCCGCTTCCGCCGCGACGGCCGCCCTCGCGTCGTCCGCGACCGCAGCCGACCCTGCGTCGTTGCGCGTGCTGCTGGTGGAGGACGATCCGACCGTGGCCGAAGTGATCGCAGCCCTGCTGCGCGCGCGCGGCCATCACGTCACCCACGCCGCGCACGGCTTGTCGGCGTTGACCGAAGCGGCGATGGCCAAGTACGACTTGGCCATGCTCGATCTGGATCTGCCCGGCATGGACGGTTTCGCGCTCGCGCGCCAACTGCGCGCGCAGCGTTTCGCCTCGCCCCTGCTGGCGGTGACCGCGCGCGCCGACGCAGAAGCCGAACCGCAGGCCCGCGAAGCCGGTTTCGACGGCTTCGTGCGCAAACCGGTGACCGGCGCGATGCTGGACGAAGCGGTGCGCGCGGCGTTGGAGCCGCAGGCCGCTTGAGTCTTGATCTTGTGGGAGGGGCTTCAGCCCGACGGCTTTGTCGGGGCTGAAGCCCCTCCCACAAGAGCGCTGCGGCTATTTTTGCGCTGCGGTGTCCCGCAGGAAATCGATCACGCCGGACACGTACGTTTTCTGATCGTCGTACATCGCCATATGGCTGCCTTGCGGGCAATACAGATAGCGGCCGTGCGGCAGGCGCTTGCTCATCATCTCCATGAAGGCCGGATCCATGGTGTCGTAGCGCGCGCCGATCACCAAAGTCGGCACTCGGATCTTCGCCAGGTCCGCGGTGCGGTCCCAGTCGGCCAGGATGCCGCTCGCGCCCAGTTCGCTCGGCCCTTGCATCGGCACGTACACCTTCTTGTTGATCTTGGCGAAGGCGCGGTTGACCGGGTCCGGCCACTGCGCGTTGGGTATGCGCAGGATGTGCGCCTCGTAATGCGGCATCAACAGTTCCATATAGCGCGGGTCGTCGAATTTCTTCTCCGCCTCCAAGCGTTTGATCTCCTTCAGCGCAACGGGATCCATCTGCGGTTCTAGCGTTTTCGCGGCGTAGTCGTTGTAGGCCGGGATGCTGGACATCATGTTCGAGATGATCAGGCCTTTCAGGTGCTGCGGGTACTTCAGCGCGTATTCCGTCGCCAGGATGCCGCCCCAGGAATGGCCGAGCAGGTAGAAGTTGTCTTTGTCCAGGCCCAGCGCCTTGCGTACCTGTTCCACTTCCTCGACGAAGCGCGCGGTGTCGAGCAGGCGCGGGTCGTCCGGCTGGTCGCTGTAGGCCGAGCCCAACTGGTCGTAGTAGTAGTACTCGATGCCGGCGCCCGGGAAATAGCTGTCGAAGGCCTCGAAATATTCGTGCGTCGCGCCCGGGCCGCCGTGCAGGAGCAGCAGCTTGATCTTCGGATTGTTGCCGACGCGCTTGGTCCACACCTTGAAATCGCCGACCGGCGTGTGGATCGGGATCATGCGCGCGCCGCCGGACAGGACGTCTTCGCGGCCGGCATTGTCGTAATAGGCCGAGGGAGGCGCTTTCGGTTCGGCAGCGGACGCCGCGCCGAAGCACAGCAGCAGCAAAACGGTCAGGCCGTACTTCATCGCGATCTCCCCGAGTCGGTGCTGATGCGAGCCTATCGGCCTGTGGCGGGTGCTGCAACCTGCCTCGGCTCGGCCGTATCTGCACTGGGATGAAACGACAAGATCTAGCTTTCAGGCGACCTCCACGCCGCATCGCAACTGCCGCTGTCGCACTCCTGTTTTGGCTGGGCTCGACCTCAGTCGCCGGCGCAGCCGGACTGATCGTGAATGCCTTGCCAGCACGGCCGCTCGTCGAAACCGGGCGAGGCGCCCAATCGTTGAACTTCGACCTGATCTTCGAAAACCGCGGCGATCAACCGTTGGAACTGATCAAGCTGGAAGCGACCCTGTTCGACCGCCACGGCCGCTTCCTCGGTCAACGGCGGCTGGACGGCAACGGCGACACGACGACGATGAGCGCGGCCACCGTGCCCAACCGCGCTCTGCCTGCGCGAGGAAAGCTGGTGGTGTTCAATCCATTTCAGCAATTCCCGACCGATCTGTTCCTGGGCGATATCCGCTACGACGCGACCTTCGCGGAACCCGCGGATCATTCGCGCACGCAGACGGCATCGCTGCGCGTCGCACCGCGCGCCTACGCGCCGAGCACGAAGTTGTCGCTGCCTCTGGCCGGCCCGGTTTTCGTGCACGACGGCCACGATCTGTACGGGCACCATCGCCGGCTAGACATCACTGGCGGCATGACCACCCATTTCGGCATCCGCTCGAACTTCATGCGTTATGCGCACGATTTCTGCATCGTCGACGAACAAGGCCACCTGTATCGAGGCGACGGCAGCCGGCCCGAAGACTGGTTCGGCTACGGCAAGCCCGTGCTGGCCACGGGCGACGGCGTCGTCGTCGAAACGCACGACGGCATGCCCGACAACCGCAAAGGCGGGCCGCCGCCTTTCGACGAAGCGGCGATCATGAAGAACCTGAAGCTGTTCCTGGGCAATTACGCCATCGTCGACCACCGCAACGGCGAATTCAGCCTATTCGCGCATATGAAGCAGGGCAGCGTGAAGGTGGCGCCAGGGCAACGGGTGAAGCGCGGCGAAACGATCGGTGCGATGGGCATGTCGGGCGATGCCTTCCTCGTCCATCTGCATTATCAGCTGCAGGGCAGCGCCGGTTTCGACGAGGGTTTGCCCGCCTATTTCGAGAAAGTCCGGTTCGCTACCGGCGACGGCTGGAGCGCGCCGTCGATCTCGCCGGTCGACAGCGGCGATCTGGTGATGACTGCCGAGTAATTTGTTTGTGGGAGCGGCTTCAGCCGCGAGCTCTTGCTTCATGTCGCGGCGGTTGGAAAAGCTCGCGGCTGAAGCCGCTCCCACAAGAGCCGGCAGGGCGGATCAGCGTTTGCTGTGCTCGTGCACCGCATCGACCAGCGCGCGCACGTGCTCCGGATCCATGTCCGGCGACAGGCCGTGGCCGAGGTTGAAGATGTGGCCGTCGCGCGAGCCGCCGTTGCCTTGCGCGTAGCTGTCCAGCGTGCGGCGCGCCTGGTCGGCGATCGCTTGCGGCGAGCCGTACAGCATTGCCGGGTCCAGGTTGCCTTGCAGCGCGACCTTGCCCTGCGTCCGCCGCGCGGCTTCGGACATTTCCACCAGCCAATCCACGCCGATGCCTTCCGCGCCGCTGGCCGCCAGCTCTTCCAAATAGGGCGCATTGCCCTTGCCGAACAGGATCAGCGGCGTGCGCTCGGCGCCTCCGCCGCGCGGCAGTTCGCGCGCGATGCGCACCAGGTAAGGCAGCGAGAATTCGCGGTACATGGCCGGCGACAGCGTGCCGCCCCAAGTGTCGAACACCTGCAGGACTTGCGCGCCGGCCGCGCGTTGCGCGGACAGGTAGGCGATCACCGCATCGGTGTTGACCGACAGCAGGCGATGCAGCGCCGCCGGATCGTTCAGCGCCAGCGCCTTGATCGTCGGGAAGTTGTCGCTGCCGCCGCCTTCGACCATGTAGCAGGCCAGCGTCCACGGGCTGCCGGAAAAACCGATCAACGGCACGCTGCCGGCGAGTTCGCGGCGGATCGTGCGCACGGCGTCCGTCACGTAGCGCAATTCGGTTTCCATGTCCGGCACCGCGAGCTTGGCGATGTCGGCCGCGTTGCGCACCGGCTTGCGGAATTTCGGGCCTTCGCCTTCGACGAAATACAGCTCCAAGCCCATCGCGTCCGGCACGGTGAGGATGTCGGAAAACAGGATCGCCGCATCCAGGTCGAAGCGCGCCAGCGGCTGCAGAGTCACTTCGCAAGCGAGTTCGGGATTCTTGGCCATCGCCAGGAAGCTGCCGGCGCGCTGGCGGGTGGCGCGGTATTCGGGCAGATAGCGGCCGGCTTGGCGCATCAGCCAGACGGGCGTGCAGTCGACGGGTTCGCGGCGCAGGGCGCGGAGCAGGCGGTCGTTCTTGAGCGTTTCGGTCATCGGTCTTCTTCGGTTCGCGCGCCGGCGCCCGCGGTGTGCGGAGACCGCGCTACGCGATGGCGGTCGGTTATTTCGGCGCGTCCGCGCCTTGCGCGAACATCAGTTGGAAGCCGCGCTTGAGCTGCTGGTCGCGGGCCTGTTCCAGCGCGGCCAGGGCGCTGGCGTGGTCCATGTACTGCTCGCGGCGCAGCTGGCTGCGGCCGCCGATCTGGCCCGACTCGCGGATCAGCGCCCAGCCGCCGAGCAGGTCGGCTTCGAGCATCAGTTGCACGAAGCGCGGGGCTTCGCGGCCGTCGGGGCGTTGTTGCAGGAGCAGGCGCATGGGGCGGGAATTGTAGGCGATTAGCGTCGAGGGTCGTTCGAAGCCGGACCTTGAAGAACGTCATCCCGGCGAAAGCCGGGATCCAGGCCGACGCCGCATCCAAGCTTCCGTAAGCCCTGGATCCCGGGATGACATCCGAAGAAAGCAGAATTCCGCGGTGCGGTTACTTTTCCAACACCGCCAGCACCGCCTCGTCCGCCACGCCTGCAACCACGCGCGCCGCGCCAATGCCGTCCCACAGCACGAAGCGGAGCCCGTCGGCCGCCGCTTTCTTGTCCAGGCGCATGCGTTCGAGCAGGGCGGCCGGGTCCAGCCCGCCGGGCAGCGCGACCGGCAGGCCGAAGCGGGCGAGCAGAGCGGCCAGCCGCTCCGCCTCGGCCTCGCCGGCCAAACCTTGCCGCGCGGACAGGCGGGCGGCCAGGACCATGCCGACCGCGACCGCCTCGCCGTGGTTCAAGCCGCCGAAGCCCTGTTCGGCCTCGATCGCATGGCCGAAGGTGTGGCCGAAATTCAGCAGGGCGCGTTCGCCGCGTTCGAACGGGTCGCGCTCGACGATTTCGGCTTTGTGCCGGCAGCTGCGCGCGATGGCATCGGCCAGCGCCGCATCGTCGCCGGCCAGCAGCGCGTCGGCCCGGTCTTCGAGCCAATCGAGGAAAGCGGCATCGCGGATCGCCCCGTATTTGACGACCTCGGCCAGGCCCGCGCGCAATTCGCGCGGCGGCAGGGTGAGCAAGGCTTCGGTATCGGCGATCACCGCCCGCGGCGGATGGAAGGCGCCGACCAGGTTCTTGCCCTGCGGCAGATCGACCGCGGTCTTGCCGCCGACCGAGGAATCCACCATCGCCAGCAACGTGGTCGGAATCTGCACGCAATCGATGCCCCGCATCCAGCAGGCCGCGACGAAGCCGGCCAAGTCGCCGACCACGCCGCCGCCGAGGGCGACGACGCAGGCGTCGCGGGTGGCGCCGGTCGCCGCCAAGGCGTCGATGGCTTCGGCGAAATGGGCCAGCGTCTTGGAAGCTTCTCCCGGAGGCAGGAAATAGCCGTCGATGCGCACGTCGGGCCTGGCTGCGCGCAGCGCCTGCGTTACCCGGTCGGCGTACAGCGGCGCGACGTTGCCGTCGCTGACCAGCAGCGCGTGGCGGCCGCGCAATCCGGCGCCGAGCAAGGCGCCGTCGTCGAGCAAGCCCGGACCGATCGTGATCGCGTACGGCTTTTCGCCGCCGACTTCGACGATGGCGCGGGGCGAAGGGGAAGTCGCGTTCATGCCGCTTCCGCTCCAGGTTTCCAACGTTCGGCCAACAGCTTGGTCAATAGCGACGTGGCGTCGGCCGGCGACAAATCGCGGGTATCGAAGCGCAGGTCGGCCGTTTCCGCGTACAGCGGTTCGCGGGCCGCGGCCAGGACGCGCAGCACCTCTTCGCGGTCCTCGCGCTGCAGCAGCGGCCGGTTGGTGCAGCGCGCGAGCCGCTGCAGCTGGCCGTCGACATCCACGTGCAAATGCACGACGAAGCCGTGCCGGCGCATCAGCGCCCGGCTTTCCGCATCCAGTACGGCGCCGCCGCCGGTGGCGATCAACTGGTCGCGCCCGTCGAGCAGCTTGGCCAGGACGCTGCGCTCGCGCTCGCGGAAACCGGCTTCGCCCTCGCAGTCGAAGATGGTGGCGATGCTGACGCCGGTCTGCGTCTCGACCTCGCGGTCGGCGTCGACGAAGGCCAGGCCGAAGCGCTCGGCCAGGCGTTTGCCGATCGAGCTCTTGCCGGCGCCCATCGGGCCGATCAGTACCAGGTTGGGGGCGGTGTCCATCGTCGCGATCTTAACAACCGCGGGCCTAGTCTGGCCGTTCGTGGCGGATTTCCCGCCGGGAACAGGAGAAACGCATGTCCGTCGCCAAAGTGATCGAACTCAACGCCGCCTCCAAGACCAGCATGGAAGACGCGGTGAAGACCGGCCTGAAGAAATGCGCCGAGACGGTGAAGAACATCCAGGGCGCCTGGGTGAACGAGATCAAAGTGGTGTGCGATGGCGCCGGCAACGTGACGGAATGGCGGGTCAATCTGAAGATCACGTTCTTGGTGCAGTAACGACTTTGATTTATGTAGGAGCGGCTAAGGCCGCTCCTACAAAAGCCCGCATTAGGAAAAACCGGTTGGCCGGCGCTGCGCATCCAGTTCCACCGTCCAATCGGCGATTCCGGGCAAAGTCCGCCACGCCTGCCGGCTGACGCGTTCGAAATGCTGCACGAAGCGTTCCACCTGCGGCCGGGTCATCGCCGTGCGCGCGGGATCGGATCGCTGCAGGGACTGCTCCTGCTGCCAGCGCCATTCCGGCACGGCATCGAAGCCGGGGCCGCGCAGCCACAGCAAGCGATCGATCGCTTCCCAGATCGCGGGATAGTCGCGGCCCAACGCATCGTTGCAGTGCCGGCGCCAGAGGCCGTCCGCATCCTCGTCGCGTTCCAGCGCGTTGATCGGCTCGCCGAGCTCGGCCTCGGATTGCGGTGGCGTTCGCAGGAACCAGCCTTCGAACAGGACCAGGTCGGCGCCGAATGCCGTCGGCCATTGCGAACGCGGCGCGCGGTCGTCGGCGAGCTTGTCGAAACGCGGCAATGCGCAGGGCGCGCCGCGCCGCAGCGTCCGCAAGGTTTCGCGCGCGAGCGCGGGATCGTGCGTGCCCGGCGGCCCGCGCGTGGCCAGCAGCGGATGGATTTCGCGCGCCAAGCGCAGGCGCTGGTCGCGGGTCAGGTAGAAGTCGTCGATCGACGCGACGGCTACGCGCAGCCCCTGCGCGGCGGCCAACGCCGCGACCTGCGCGGCCAGCGTGGATTTGCCGCTGCCCTGCAGGCCCGCGATGGCGTACACGCGGCTGCCGTGGTCCAAGGCGTCGGCGAGCACGGCGGCCACGAACCCGGGCGGAAAGCCCTCCGGAACGGGCGGATGCAGGGACGCGGACATCGCGCGACAATAGCGCAATGACCGAGCCCTACGCCGAAGCCCTCGCCACCTTCGACCGCCTGTTCGACGAAGCGGCCGCCGCGGGCGAGCCCGACCGCACCGCGATGGTGATCGCCACCGCGGGATTGGACGGGCGTCCCGCCGCGCGCAACGTGTTGTTGAAAGCGCACGACGAGCGCGGCTTCGTCTTCTACACCCATTTGAACGGCCGCAAAGGCCGCGAACTGCAAGCCAATCCGCGCGCCGCGCTGCTGTTCTACTGGCCGCGGGTGCGGGAAGGCGGCGTGCAGGTGCGGATCGAAGGCGCGGTGGAGATCGTCGGCGATGCCGAAGCCGACGCTTATTTCGCCGGTCGTCCGCGCTTGAGCCAGCTCGGCGCGTGGGCGTCGAAGCAATCCGAGACCTTGGAGTCGCGCGAAGCCTTCGAACAGCGCTTGGCGCAGATCGAGAAGGAATTCGAAGGCCGCGACGTGCCGCGCCCGCCGCGATGGAGCGGGTTGCGGGTGAAGCCGGAGCGCATCGAGTTCTGGTACGCCGCGACTTATCGCTTGCACGAGCGGCATTTGTACGAGTGCGATTGCACGGGCAAGTGGAGCAAGCGGATGTTGTATCCCTGACCCTTTTTTTGTGGGAGCGGCTTTAGCCGCGAGCTCTTCAGTCAGATTGCTGCGACTGCAGGAAATAGCTCGCGGCTAAAGCCGCTCCCACAAAAAAGCGGGCCTTCGCAGTTCCGGGGCTGGCACAATGCGCCGATGGGCCCGCAACGCATCGTCTGCTTGACCGAAGAACCGACCGAAACGCTGTATGCGCTCGGCGAGCAGCATCGCATCGTCGGCATCAGCGGCTTCACCGTGCGTCCGCCGGTCGCGCGCAAGGAAAAACCGAAGGTCAGCGCGTTCACCTCGGCCAAGATCGGCGAGATCCTGAAGCTGAAACCGGATTTCGTGATCGGTTTCTCCGACATCCAATCCGAGATCGCCGCCGAGTTGATCAAGCGCGGCGTCGAGGTGTGGATCAGCAACCACCGCAGCGTCGACGGCATCGTCGACTACGTGCGCCGATTGGGCGCGCTGGTCGGCGCGGCCGAGCGGGCGAACGCCTACGCCGACGGATTGCGCCGCGGCCTCGACGCGATCGAACGCGAAGCGGCGTCGCTGCCGCGGCGGCCGAAAGTGTATTTCGAGGAATGGGACGATCCGCTGATCACCGGCATCCAATGGGTCGCCGAACTGGTCCGCATCGCCGGCGGCGACGACGTCTTCCCGGAATTGTCCGGCGAGCCGCTGGCCAAGCAGCGCATCCTGGCCGATCCGGCGGCGGTGATCCCGCGCGCGCCGGACATCATCCTCGGATCCTGGTGCGGCAAGCGCTTCCGCCCCGAAAAAGTCGCCGCACGGCCCGGCTGGGATGCGATTCCCGCGGTGCGCGACGGCCGACTGCACGAGATCAAGTCGCCGATCATCCTGCAGCCCGGGCCGGCGGCGCTGACCGACGGCGTGCGCGAGATCGCGCGCATCGTGCGCGCCTGGGCGGATCGCATTTAAGCCCCTCTCCCGTCGGGAGAGGGGTTGGGGCGAGGGTCCGGCGAAGCGACGCCGTTCGAATTGACGTCGTACCCCGAATCCTCATCCGCCCTTCGGGCACCTTCTCCCGATGGGAGAAGGAAAGCTATGATCGTTTTCGACCCGACCGGGAGGCGACCACCATGAACCAAGCGGCGCAACAAGATTTGGGCAAACTCATCCTGCGCGTCGTGCTCGGCGCGCTGATCCTGCTGCACGGCATCGCCAAGCTGCGCTTCGGCCTGGATCCCATCGAAGGGATGCTGCAATCGCACGGTTTGCCGCATTTCCTCGCTTACGGCGCTTTGGTCGGCGAGGTGCTGGCGCCGTTGCTGCTGATCCTGGGCTGGTACGGCCGGGTCGGTGCGGCTCTGATCGCCGTGAACATGCTGTTCGCTTTCGTCTTGGCGCACACGGGCCAGTTGGGCCAGCTCAACGAGCAGGGCGGCTGGGCGTTGGAGCTGCAGGGCATGTTTCTCGCTTCGTCTCTGGCCTTGCTGCTGTTGGGGCCGGGCAAGTATTCGGTCAACCAACGCTGAGAAGACCCATGCGGATCGCACCGTTCTTGTTGTTGCTGGCCGCGGGTGCGGCTTGGGCCCAGCAGCCGCCCGCCGATCCGGACGAAGCCAAGCGGGTCGTGTTGCGCTACACCCGGGCGTTGGAGGTCGATCCGCTGGCGGAAACCGCGCCCAGGGCGCGGCGCATGTTGATCGAATGGCTGGAAGGCACCCAGGACTACACCGTCGTGGTTTGCGACATCCTCGGGCCCATTCCTGCCGAGAAGCCGCCGCACAGCGCGGAGTTGCTGGTCCAGCAGATGTTCGGCAACGTCGCCTATCAGATCGAGCATCCCGGCGAGAAAAACCGCGACCGCCTGCAGGTGGCCGGCGTGGAAAGCATGCTGAAATCCTATTCCGCGATCCTGGCCGAGGACGACAAGGCGCGCATTCCGTATCTCGACGGACTGCTCGCGGAGAAGAAGCAAGGCAGGCTCGCGCAGCACATGGCGCCGATCATCGCTAAGGGCTGCGCCGGCAAGAAATAGGCGGAGCGGTTTTCAGCGCGGATAGAACTCGCGGCTGAACCGCAGCTTGGCCGTTGCATTGCCCTCGATCGCGACGTCGACCTCGAAACGGAGCGTTTCAGGCAACGAAGTGTCGACGGTGCCGACGTAATCGAGCAGGTCGCTGGTCCGCAATTCGCGCATTTCGATGTTGCGCTTGTCGCCGGTCAATCCAGTAACGGTGGCAGTCACTCGCGCCGGGACGGCGGATTCGGCGCCGCCGCTGCCTTTGCGCACCGCCACCAACAGCAGCACGGTCTTGTCGTTGCGCGCGATGCCGTACTGGCGCGCGACGGCCTCGTTCAAAGCCGAGGTCTGCACGGCATTGGCGCGGGCGATGGCATCGCCGACGGTTTCGACCGCTTCGCCGCCGGCGGGCGCGGATGCCGGCACGGGCGACGGCGCTTGACCGCCGCAAGCCGACAGAGCGAGGAACGCGGCCAAACAAGCGCAACGGATAAGCTGGTTCATCGTCGCGTCCTCAATCGTTCGCCGCCGACAATTGCCGGCCGCGCTCGGTGGCGTTGGCGATCGCTTGGGCGACCAGTTCGCGGAAACCGCCGGCTTCGAAAGTCTCGACCGCGGCCTGCGTCGTGCCGCCGGGCGAAGTGACGCGGCGGCGCAATTCGGCCGGAGGTTCGTCCGATTCGGTCAGCATGCGCGCCGCGCCCAGCACGGTCTGCAGCACCAGCGCGCGCGCCGCGTCGTCCGGCAGGCCTTGCGTGCGGGCGGCGGCTTCCATCGCCTCGGCGAGCAGGAACACGTAAGCCGGGCCGCTGCCCGACACCGCGGTCACCGCGTCCATCTTCGCTTCGTCTTCGATCCACACCGTTTTGCCGGCGGAAGACAACAAGGATTCGGCCGCGGCGCGTCCGTCCGCATCGACCTGCGCGTTGGCGAACAAACCGGTGACGCCCGCGCCGAGCAAAGCCGGCGTGTTCGGCATGCAGCGCACCACGCCCACGCCGCCGCCCAGCCAGCGTTCCAGTTGTTCGGCAGTGATGCCCGCGGCGATCGACACCGCCAGCGGGCGGATCGCTCGCGCATGCCCGGCCAGGCTCTCGCAGACCGTGCGCATCACTTGCGGTTTGACCGCGAACACCCAGATGCCGGTATCCGGCACCGCAGCGATGGCGTCGCCGAAAACGGATACGCCGAAGTCGCGCGCCAGCGTATCGCGCAATTCGGCGACCGGTTCGGCCACGCGGATCGCGGAAGCGGGCGTGCCGGCGGCGATCAGGCCGCCGATCAGGCTGCGCGCCATGTTGCCGCCGCCGATGAAAACGATCGCTTGCTGGGCACCGACGTTCGACATCATCGCTCCGTTTTTTTCGGCCGGCTTCCGAACAGCGCCGTGCCCACGCGCACCATCGTCGCACCTTCCTCGATCGCGAGGGGGTAATCCTCGCTCATGCCCATCGACAGCGTGTCGGCTTGCGGAAAGCGCGCGGCCGTTTCGTCGAACAGCGCCTTCATCCGGCGGAAGGCGTCGCGACGGCGTTCCGAATCCGGAACCGGGGCGGGGATGGCCATCAACCCGCGCAGAAGCAGGCGCGGCTGCGCAGCGACGGCGGCGGCGAGAGCGGGCACCTGATCCGGCGCGCAACCTTGCTTGCTGGCCTCGTCGTCGATGTTCACTTGGATCAGCACGTTCAGCGCAGGACGTCCGTCCGGACGGGCCCGGGCCAGCAGCGGTACGAGTTTCTCACGGTCCACGGTCTGCACCCAATCGAAAGCCTCCGCGGCGAGCGCGGCTTTGTTGGATTGCAGGTGGCCGATGAGATGCCATTCCAGGCCGAGCGCATTCAGATTCCGCCGCTTGGCGACGGCCTCCTGCACGTAGTTTTCGCCGAACGCGCGCTGGCCGGCGGCGGCCAGTTCTGCGACGGCGGTCTCAGGCTGCGTCTTGCTGACCGCGAGCAGCCGCGGCGTTGGCCGATCCGCGCTTCGCGCCGCGTTTTCAAGTCTTTGCAGGACTTCGTGCAAGGCGTCCGACAGCACGTTGGGGTATCCGTCTGAAATTCCGGTTGACGGCCGGATTTGAGCGCTATACTGCCTGCGGGGACACCATCCGTTCCAGTCGCGGACGATCGCGGCCGGGGCCTCATCACGCCGCTCGGGGAAGCTGCGCATGGATATCGCTGAACTGCTGGCCTTTTCGGTCAAGAACAAAGCCTCCGACTTGCACCTGTCGGCGGGCCTGCCGCCGATGATCCGCGTGGACGGCGACGTGCGCCGGATCAACATTCCCGCGCTCGACCACAAGCAAGTGCATGCGCTGGTCTACGACATCATGTCGGACAAGCAGCGCCGCGACTACGAAGAATTCCTCGAAGTCGACTTCTCGTTCGAGATCCCGAGCCTGGCGCGCTTCCGCGTCAACGCCTTCAACCAGAACCGCGGCGCCGGCGCGGTGTTCCGCACCATTCCTTCCGAAGTGCTGACGCTCGAAGACTTGGGCTGCCCGCGCATCTTCAAGGAGCTGATCGACCAGCCGCAGGGCCTGATCCTGGTGACCGGGCCGACCGGTTCGGGCAAGTCGACCACGCTGGCGGCGATGCTCGACCACATCAACAAGAACGAATACGGCCACATCCTCTCGGTCGAAGACCCGATCGAATTCGTGCACACCTCGCAGAAGTGCCTGATCAACCAGCGCGAAGTGCACCGCGACACGCACGGCTTCAACGAAGCGCTGAGGTCGGCGCTGCGCGAAGACCCGGACTACATCCTGGTCGGCGAAATGCGCGACATCGAAACCATCCGCCTGGCGCTGACCGCCGCGGAAACCGGCCACTTGGTGTTCGCCACCCTGCACACCAGCTCGGCGGCCAAGACCATCGACCGCATCATCGACGTGTTCCCCGCCGGCGAGAAGCCGATGGTGCGCTCGATGCTGTCCGAATCGCTGCGCGCGGTGATCTCGCAGGCGCTGCTGAAGAAGACCGGCGGCGGCCGCACCGCGGCTTGGGAAATCATGGTCGGCATCCCCGCCATCCGCAACCTGATCCGCGAGGACAAGGTCGCGCAGATGTACTCGGCGATCCAGACCGGCCAGCAGTACGGAATGATGACGCTCGACCAGCACCTGCAGGATCTGGTCAAGCGCGGCATGGTCACGCGCCACCAGGCGAAGGACTACGCCAAGGACAAGCGGTTGTTCGAATGATTTTCGCGCCGTCCTCGCCCTGCGCGGACCGCGAAGTAAGGACCGGGAGACCTTATGAGCACCATCGATTTCACTTCGTTCCTCAAGCTGATGGCGCACCAGAAGGCGTCGGACTTGTTCATCACCGCCGGCATGCCGCCGTCGATGAAGGTCAACGGCAAGATTTCGCCGATCACCCAGAACGCGCTCACCCCGCAGCAGAGCCGCGACCTGGTGCTGAACGTGATGTCGCCGCCGCAGCGCGAAGAGTTCGAAAAGACCCATGAGTGCAACTTCGCGATCGGCCTGAGCGGCGTGGGCCGCTTCCGCGTCAGCTGCTTCTACCAGCGCAACCAGGTGGGCATGGTGCTGCGCCGGATCGAGACCAAGATCCCGACGGTGGAAGAGTTGAATCTGCCGCCGATCATCAAGACCCTGGCGATGACCAAGCGCGGCATCATCATCTTCGTCGGCGCCACCGGCACCGGCAAGACGACCTCGCTCGCCGCGATGATCGGCTACCGCAACCAGAACTCGACCGGCCACATCATCACCATCGAAGACCCGATCGAATTCGTGCACAAGCACGAAGGCTGCATCATCACCCAGCGCGAAGTCGGCATCGACACCGACAACTGGGAGAACGCGCTGAAGAACACGCTGCGCCAGGCGCCGGACGTGATCATGATCGGCGAGGTGCGCACCCGCGAAGGCATGGACCACGCCATCGCCTTCGCCGAAACCGGCCACCTGGTGCTGTGCACGCTGCACGCGAACAACGCCAACCAGGCGATGGACCGCATGATCAACTTCTTCCCGGAAGACCGCCGCAGCCAGTTGTTGATGGACCTGTCGCTGAACCTGAAGGGCGTGGTCGCGCAGCAGCTGCTGCCGACGGTGGACGGCAAGGCCCGGCGCGTGGCGATGGAGATCCTGCTCGGCACGCCGCTGGTGCAGGACTACATCCGCGACGGCGAGATCCACAAGCTGAAGGAAGTGATGAAGGAATCCACCAACCTGGGCATGAAGACCTTCGACCAAAGCCTGTTCGAGCTTTACCAGGCCGGCGAGATCAGCTACGAAGACGCGCTGCGCTACGCCGATTCGGCCAACGAAGTGCGGCTGAAGATCAAGCTGGCTCAGGGCGGCGATGCGCACACGCTGGCGCAGGGGCTGGACGGGGTGGAAGTCGCCGAAGTGCGTTGAGATGCCTGCGCGCGATGCGAAGAAGCCGGGCCCGCCCCGGCTTTTTTGTGCCCGGGATACGCATTATTTTAACGATCCGGCCGGCATAGTCCCCGGCCATCGCCGCCGAAGAGGGAACTTCATGGAAATCGCTGACCGCCGCATCGCCACGTTCCATTTCACGCTGTTCGACCAGGACGGCAGGCAGCTGACCACGACGCGCGGTCAGGACCCCGCGGTCCACATGCACGGCACGGGCGGAATCGTGCCCGGGCTGGAGAAGGCGCTGGCGGGCAAGCAGGCCGGCGACCAGTTCGAGGTGAGCGTGCCGCCGGAGCAGGGCTTCGGCGCGCACCATCCGGAATTGGTGCAGACCCTGCCGCGTTCGATGTTCAACAGCGCACGCGCGCCCGAAGTGGGCGAGAAGCTGCTGGCGCAAACCGCGCGCGGACCGCTGGACGTGGTGGTCACCGGCGTCGACGGCGACACGATCACCGTGGACGGCAATCATCCGCTGGCCGGCAAGACCTTCAAGATCGACGTGGAAGTGGTCGACGTGCGCGTCGCCACGCCGCAGGAACTGCAGTTCGGCGTCTGACGTTGCGCTCTTGTGGGAGCGGTTTTTAGCCGCGAATTTTTGCCGCGCTTCGCAGCAGCCCGAAGGAAGAGCTCGCGGCTGAAGCCGCTCCCACAAAAGCCAGCACCTCAAGCGGTCAGGCGCTCATCCACTTCGGTTTGAGCTTGGCGATCTTCTTCATCGCCGGGCAATCGGCGCGGTGCGCGCCGGGCAGATAGCCCAAGCTCATCAGGAATTCGCCGGTGATCTCGCCGCCGGTGAAGCGGAAGGTCTTCTTGAACAGCTTCACCCATTCGGCCTTGGACAGCGGATGGTGCGCGTCCAGCCATTGCGCGAAGCCGCCATGCGACTTGCGCAAGCCTTGCACGACTTTGGCGTTGTGGATCGCCGCATCGACCTTCAAGCCGTTGCGGATGATGCCCGGGTCGGCGAGCAGGCGTTGCCGGGCGCGTTCGCCGTAACGGGCGATCTTGTCGACGTCGAAGCCGTCGTAGGCGCGGCGGAAGCCTTCGCGTTTCTTCAGGATCGTTTCCCAGCTCAGGCCGGCCTGGTTGATCTCCAGGATCAGGCGCTCGAACAGCGCGGATTCGTCGCGCTGCGGGAAGCCGTATTCGGTGTCGTGGTAGGGCCCGTGGACCGGGTGGCCTGGGGCGAAATCGCAGTATCCGGACATGCGCCTATCGTGACACGATATCGGCATGGGCATCGGCCGATTCTTCGTCAATCTCGGCAACGACTTCGCGGCATGCCCGCCTTGGGCCGCGATGGCCTGGGGCCTGGCCTTCTTCGCTGGCATCTACATCGCGCTGTGCGGCGGCAACTGGCTGCTGACGCGGTACCTATTGCCGGCGTTGCGGGCCGGGCATCGCATCGATGCCAAGCCGCTGCGCGACGGACAGATCCGTTACGAGCTTTCGTGGTCCGCCCTGTCGATTTCGATTTTCGGCATCGGCTCGATCCTCCCTTGGGCCTTCCTGCACTGGGGTTGGGCGCGCCTGGCGCAGGACCCCGGCCCGCTGCGGATCGCGATGGAGATGGCGGTATTGCTGGTCTGGAACGACATCCATTTCTACGCCAACCATCGCTTGCTGCACACCAAGCCGCTGCGCCGTTTCCACGCCCAACACCATCGTTCGCTGGTGACCACACCGTTTTCTACCTACAGCTTCCATCCGCTGGAAGCGATCCTGCTCGGCAACGTGATCCTGTTGCCGATGTTGCTGCACGATTTCAGTTTCGCGGCGCTGTTGTCGCTGCCGGTGATGAGCCTGTTGCTGAACAATCTGGGCCACTCCAATTACGACTTCGCTCCGGCCGCGGGCCACGACCACTGGCTCTCGGCCAGCCGCCGCCATCATCTGCACCACATCCGCTACCACGGCAATTACGGTTTTCTGTTCAATTTCATGGACGGGTGGTTCCGGACCCGGCTGCCGGACGAGCCGATGGCACCGGGTCGGCCCGCGGGCGCCTGAGCCGGGGCGGTTCGGGGCCAGGATCGACGCTGCTAGAATGGGCGCATGCCGGACGATACGATCCAACTCGCTAACCAGCTGCTGATCGCGCTGCCGGCGTTGTCCGACCCCAATTTCGCGCGCGCCGTGGCCCTGATCTGCCAACACGACGGCGACGGCGCGATGGGCGTGCTGCTGAACCGCGCCTCCGAATACACGCTGGGCGATGTGCTCGCGCAGATGCAGATCGAGACCGACGACGAATCGCTGCGCAACCAGATCGTGCTCGCTGGCGGCCCTGTGCATCCCGAGCGCGGTTTCGTGCTGCACGACGGCGGCGATTGGGATTCGACCCTGACCATCGCCGCCAACCTGCGGCTGACCACGTCGCGCGACATCCTCGAAGCGATGGCGCGCGGCGAAGGGCCGGATCAGGTGATCGTGGCGCTGGGCTGCGCCGGTTGGGGCGCCGGGCAGTTGGAGCACGAACTGGGCGAGAACAGCTGGCTGACCGCGCCGGCCGATGCCGAGTTGTTGTTCGACCTGCCGCTGGAAGAACGCTGGCATGCCGCGGCCGGTCGCATCGGCGTGGACATGACCCGGATGGCCGACTATGCCGGACACGCTTGATAACGGCCGGCTTGATAACGGCCGGGCTGGCGAGAGTCGGCCCGACATCGCTCCGATCAAGCGCGACGGCACCGTGCTCGGTTTCGACGTCGGCGCGCGCCGCATCGGCGTAGCGGTGGGCAGCGCGTTCGGACACCATGCGCGCGCATTGGCCGTGGTCGACGTGCACGCCAACGGCCCGGATTGGGGCGCCATCGACAAGCTGCGCAAGGAATGGCGACCGGACGGCTTGGTCGTCGGCGATCCGATGACCTTGGACGGCGGCGACCAACCGATCCGACAACGCGCGCGCGAGTTCGCGCGCGCGCTGCGCACGCGTTACGCGTTGCCGGTGGTGATGGTCGACGAGCGCACCAGTTCGATCGAAGCCGCGCAGCGTTTCGCGGCCGACCGCGCCGAAGGCCGCAAGCGGCGCCGCGATGCCGCGGCGCTGGATGCGGTGGCGGCGGCGGTGATCGTAGAGCGTTGGCTGGCTTCGCCGCAGGACGCGGTGGAAGTGGTTTGAGTGTTCCTTCTCCCACCGGGAGAAGGTGGCGCGAAGCGCCGGATGAGGGTTCGGCGAAGTTGGGTGGCGGATATGAACGATCATAAACGTCAGCCGACGCCTCTCGCGAATACGGAAACGGCGCAACTTCGCCGAACCCTCACCCCCAACCTCTCTCCCGGTGGGAGAGGGGCTTTTACATCGAGCTAGCATGAACCAAGTCGACGAAAACGGACGCCTGCGCCACCTGCTCACGCTCGAAGGCCTGTCGCGCGAGCAACTGCTGCAATTGCTCGACCGCGCGCAATCCATCGTCGACGAAGGCGCGGACCGCTTGCTGACCGCCACGGCCGTTTGCACCCTGTTCTTCGAACCGTCGACCCGCACCCGGCTCAGCTTCCAGCGCGCCGCGCAGCGGCTGGGCGCGGACGTGCTCAATTTCGAAGCGGCCACATCGTCGGCGACGAAGGGCGAGACCGCGCGCGATACGCTGAAGAACATCGAGGCGATGGGCGTGCGCGGCTTCATCGTCCGCCATGCGCAGGACGGCGCCGTCGCGGCGTTGGCCGAAGCGGCGAACCCGGGCACCGCGCTGATCAACGCCGGGGACGGCCGCCATGCGCATCCCACCCAGGGCCTGTTGGACATGCTCACGCTGCGCCAAGCCAAGGGCGACCTGGGCGGGCTGAAAGTGCTGATCGTCGGCGACGTCAAGCATTCGCGCGTGGCGCGCTCGGACCTGCATGCGCTGCGCACGCTGGGCGCCGCGGAGATCCGCATTTGCGCGCCGGCTTCGTTGCTGCCCGAGGGGGAGGTGACGGCCGGCTGCCGGATCGGCGACGATCTCGACGCCGCATTGGAAGGCGTCGATGCGGTGATGATGCTGCGCTTGCAGCGCGAGCGGATGGAAGAGGGGCTGGTGGCCTCCCTGGACGACTATCACCGCGACTACGGTCTGACCGCGGCTCGCCTGCGCCGCACGGCCTCCGATGCGGTCGTGATGCATCCCGGTCCGATGAATCGCGGCGTGGAGATCGACGACGACGTCGCCGACGGGCCGCAATCGCTGATCCTCAAGCAGGTCGCCAACGGCGTGGCGGTGCGGATGGCGGTGCTCGAGGCCTTGCTGGCGCCGTAGAGTCGAGCCTCCTCGACTGCTTTTGATCTCGGCTGTCGAAAAGCAAGCGCAGCGGAGCAAGCTCCGCTCTACAAAGCCGAGCAGTCGAGCAGGCTCGACTCTACGGTGTGGGTCTCGCCGGCTTGGCGCGCTGCTTGGCGATGTATTCGAGTTCTCGCTTCGCCAAGTCGTTGTCCGTCTCGACGGTCAGCGACGCTTCGTAGGCTTGCTGCGCCGCGTCCAAGTCACCCATTTCGACATAGGCCCAACCGATGCCGCGGAGCGCGCGCGCCTTGGCGAGCTTTTGCTTCGGCCAGCGTTCCGCCAAGACGATCGCTTTGCGGTAGGTTTCGATCCCTTCCTTCAGCTTGCCCTGTTGGTTCATGGCGAATCCTTTTTCCACGTACGGATCGGGGTCGTAAGGCCCCATGGCGATGGCCTTGTCGAGCATCGTCTCCGCTTCGGCGAAGGATTTCGCGCCGACGTGCAGATAGCCCGCGTGGTAATAGGCCGAGGGGCAAGCGGCGTCGATCCACTCGGTCGGCTGGTCGGAAGGGAATTCGACGAGATAGGTCTCGTATTGCTCTTTGTCGGCGAAGCCGAGGACGCGCAATCCAGGCCGCTGTTGCGCATCGCAGTAGTCGAGCGCGGGCCGGAGTTTCTTCCAGGCCGCGGCGGGATCGCCTTCGAGCGCCAGCCGCAAAGCGGCGTCGATGTCTTGGCGGTATTCGTAACCGATCCGCCGCTCGGCTTGCATGGCGAATTGGGTTTCGTGGATCGTCGTCTGCGCCGGCGCGGATTCCGCGCAGGTCCATAGCGCGAACACAGCGAGCGATGCGCGCAGAGGGATCATCGCGCGGTTCTCCGTTGCCGCCAAAGCCAGGTCCACAGCTCGGGCGTGGCGTAGGCCGGATCCCACGAGTTGTGGTTCGCCTCCGGAAATTCGGTATAGCGCGCATCCCGAGCGCCGGCCGCCTTCAATGCCGACGCCATGCGCCGGGATTGTTCCGGCGGCACCGCATCGTCCTTGGCGCCGTGGAATATCCAAATTGGCGTGCCGCGCAGCCGTTGCGCCGCGGCGGCGAACGGATCGGACTCGCCCAATACCGATTGCACGCGCAGGGTCGGGCGTTGCGGGTGCGGCTGCACGCCTGCGCAGATCGGCACGAGCGCGGCAAAGCGGCCGGGCTGCATCAGGGCGAGGTCCCAGGTGCCGTAACCGCCCATCGACAAGCCGGTGAGATAGGTGCGGTCCGGATCGCCGCCGAATTCGCGCGTCGCCGCGTCCAGCACGGCCATCGCCAGTGCGGCGTTGTCGCTCCATTCCTGGCCTTCGGGAATCTGCGGAAATACGGCGATCGCCGGAAATTCGGCGGCATGCGCATGCACGTAAGGCCCGAGCCCGGCCGCCGTCTGCTTGACGCCGTCGTCCCCGCGCTCGCCCGAGCCGTGCAAGAACAGCACGACCGGCGTTTTCGCCTCCCGGACCTGCATCGGCACGAACACCTGATAACGGTATCGCGTGCCGGCCACTTCGATTTCGCGCATGACGAACGTCCCTCGGTCGCGCTTGTCCGGCATGCCGGCGCAGGCGGTTAGGCACAGCAGCGCGCAGGTCAGCAGCATGCGCCAACGGCGCCACCGGATCATGGCCGGCGCTCCTCGTATTCCGCGATCTGCTTCCGGTTGGCGAGCGGCCGCCAAGCGTCTTCGATCAGGCCAGGCAAAGCCTTGCGCGAAACCTTGGGCAGGTCGATCAGGACCAACGGATAGTCGCGGTAGTGGTCGGTGAAGAAGAACACGTCCGGCGCCGCCTGCATCAGCATCTCGCGTTGGATGAAATCGCATTTCAGCACCAAGGTGCGGCCGTCTTCGCGCAGCCTGGCCAGCAGTTTGCCGCGCACTTTCAGCGCGGGCGTGCCGTAGGACGCGCCTTCTTCAACGCCGGGGAAGCCCGCGGCGACCTGGCGGACGGTGTCGTAGTCGACGGGGTTGGCTTTAGGGCTCATGACAGGGCGATTCTGCCGTTTTTCGCGGCAGCGATCATTGCGCTTCCACTTGAGCCCCTCTCCCGCCGGGAGAGGGAGTGGGGTGAGGGTTCGGCGTAGCGACGTTGCTAGGAGAAGGGAATCAACCCAACAGTATCAGCGTCGCCAATCCGAGGAAGCTCAGGAACCCCATCACGTCGGTGACGGTGGTCAAAATGACGCCGCCGGCCAAGGCCGGGTCGAAGCCTAGCCGCTTCAGCGTCACCGGCACGAACACGCCGGCCAGCGCCGCCGAGCACAAATTGATGGTCAGGGCGGTGGCGATCACCGCCGACAGTTTGATGTCGCGGTACCACAGCCAGACGATCGTGCCGAGCAGCAGGCCTAAGGTGACGCCGTTGATCAGCGCCACGCGCACTTCCTTCCACACCAGGGTCGGCACGTTCGAGCGGCCGATCTGCCCCAGCGCCAGGCCGCGCACCATCAGCGCGAACACTTGGGTGCCGGCGTTGCCGCCCATGCCGGCGACGATCGGCATCAGCACCGCCAGCGCCACGATCTTCTGGATCGTGCCTTCGAAACGGCCGACCACGCTCGCGGCCAGGAACGCGGTGCACAGGTTGACGCTGAGCCAAATCAGCCGGCGCCGGAACGCGCGCCGTACAGGGCTGAACAAATCCTCGTCCTCGTCCAGGCCGGCCGCGCTCAAGGCCTGATGCTCGGCCTGCTCGCGGATGATGTCGACCACGTCGTCGATGGTGATGCGGCCGAGCAGGATGTTGTTGTCGTCCACCACGGGCGCGCTGATCCAGTCGTGGTCGGAGAATTGGCGCGCGACTTCTTCCGACGATTCGGATACGTCGATCGCCGGCTGTTCGCCGTCGACCAGCTGATTGATCGGCGTGTTCGCCTCGTGGGTCAGCAAGGCCTGCAGGGCGATCCGGCCCAAGTACTGGTGGCGGCGGCTGACCACGTACAGATGGTCGGTGTGCTCGGGCAACTCGCCGCGCAGGCGCAGATAGCGCAGCACCACGTCGACGGTGGTGTCGGCGCGCACCGTCACCACGTCCGGATTCATCAAGCGGCCGGCGGTGTCCTCGTCGTAGGACAGCACCTGTTCCAGGCGCTCGCGGTTCTCGCGGTCCATCGACTTGAGCACTTCGTCGATGACGGTGTCGGGCAGGTCTTCGACCAGATCCGCCAAGTCGTCGATATCCAGGTCTTCGACCGCGGCGACGATTTCGTCGGGATCCATGTCCGCGAGCAGGCTCTCGCGCACTTCCTCGCCGACGTGGACCAGCACCTCGCCGTCGTCTTCCGGATCGACCAGGCCCCACACCACTTCGCGCTTGCCCGGCGGCAAGGATTCGAGCAGGTTGCCGATCTCCGCCGGCGACAAGGTGTTGACCAGCCGGCGCACGGGCCCGAGCCGGCCGCTGTCCAGGGCGTCGGACAGCAATCGCAGCTGGCGCGCGGTCTTGTCGTGGCGGACGGCTTCGGCCATGCGTGCTTCCGGTGGGCGGCGTCGCACCACGCGGGCGCGACCGGGTCAGGCGTTCATGCGGACATTATCGCCCGCGAAGCCGGCTGCGCCTACCCATGGCGTGCATACGATCCTCACGCGAGGATGGCTAGGCTCGGAGCAATCCAGGAGATGGTCATGCGAATACTGATCTTGGCGGCCCTGCTGTTGTCGACTGCCTGCAGCCGCAACGAGGCGCCGCAGGCCGCGCCTAGCGAAGCGTTCCACCGGGATGGGGTGAGCTTCGAACTCCAGCCGCAATCGGCCGACAGCTGCAAAGCGCGCGGCCAGGCCTATCGCGGCACCGTGCGCTGGCAAGTGCCGGCGGCGGAGAAGATCGATCTCGAGTTGCGCCTGCGCGCCCCGGGTGGGCAAGTGTTCCTGGGCACGAACAAGGCCGAAGGCAGCCAGGAAACCGGCGATTGGGTGGAGCCCGGTTTGTGGTTCTTATTGGTGGACCATCGCAAAGGCGAAACCGTGGCCGCGTTCCAGGCGGGGCCGAGTCCCTGTCAGTGACGAGGCCTAGTTCGTAGCGCTTTTGTAGAGTCGAGCAGGCTCGACTCTACGGAGAAGCAGTTGTCATCGCCATCCAGCGTTCGATCGCCTCGCGATCGCGCGCGCGCAGCAATGCGCTGCTGCGCTTGCGCAAGTCGGCCAGGTCGGCTTCGCGCACGGCCTTGCGCACTTCCAATAGCGTTGCCGGGTGCAAGCTGAATTCTGCCAGTCCCAGCGCCAGCAGCAGCGGGGTGAACAAGGCGTCGCCGGCCATTTCCCCGCATACCGCGACCGGCTTGCCGCGCATGTGCGCGGTGCGGATCACCGTGTGCAGCAAACGCAGCACGGCCGGGTGCAGCGGCGAGTAGAGGTCGGCCAAAGCATCGTTGTTGCGGTCGGCCGCCAACAGGTATTGCACCAGATCGTTGGTGCCCACCGAGATGAAATCGATCGCGCCGATGAAGCCGGGCAGGGCGATCGCCGCCGCCGGCACTTCGATCATCGCGCCCAGCGGGATCTGCTCGGCGATCTCGTGGCCGGCGCTGCGCACGTCCCGGATCACGCGCTTGAGCAGCCGGCGCACCGAAACCATTTCTTCGCGGCCGCTGACCATCGGCACCAGGATCCGCACCGGGCCGTAGCCGCTGGCTCGGACGATCGCCCGCAATTGCGTTTCGAACAAATCCGCGCGCGATAGCGACAGGCGTACGCCGCGCAGGCCCAGCGCCGGATTCGGCTCGCCGCTCAGCACCAGGCCGGTGCGGTCGGCCTTGTCGGCGCCCAAATCCAGGGTGCGGATCGTCACGACGCGGCCGGTCATGCCGAGCACCACGTCGCGGTAGGCGCGAAACTGTTCCTCTTCGTCCGGCAGCTCGTTGCGCTGCAGGAACAGGAATTCGGTGCGGTACAGGCCGATGCCGGCCGCGCCCAGCGCATGCGCCTCGGCCACGTCCTCGCGCGATTCGGCGTTGGCGTACAGCTTGATGTCGACGCCGTCCAGCGTGCGGGCCGGTTCGCGCCGCAGCCGGTACAGCTGCTTGCGTTCGCGCTTGAGCTCGCGCACGCGTGCGCTGTGCGCGCGCAGGTCGGCGGCGTCGGGTTCGACGATCAGCTCGCCGGTGCCGCCGTCGACCATCAGCACGTCGCCGTCGTTGATCCGCTGCAGCGCCTGCACCGCGCCCACGATCAGAGGCAGGTGCAGGCTGCGCGCCAGGATCGCGCTGTGCGACAGCGCGCTGCCGGCGGACGTGACGATCGCGACCACGCCTTGCTGCTGCAATTGCGCGAGTTCGGCCGGGGCGACGCTGTCGGTGACCAGGATCTCGCCGGCGGCGCCCTTCGGCGCGGCGTCGCGGCGGTGCAGGGCGGCGTGGATGCGGCCGATGACTTGGTCGATGTCCTCCACTCGGCTGCGGAAATACGCGTCGTCCATGCCGGCGAACACGCCGGCCAGGCGGTCGCGCTGCAGGCGCAGTGCGTAGTCGGCGCTGTAGCGGCCGGTGCGGATCAGTTCGTCCAGGCCGTGCAGCAGTTCGGGATCGTCCAGCAGCAGGCTGTGCAGATCCAGGAATTCGCCGACCTCGTGCGCGAGCGCGCCGTGCAGGCGCTCGCGCAGGTCGCGCATCTCGCCGCGCACAGTGCCGATGGCGTCGTGCAGTTTGGCCAGCTCGGCGTCGACCGCCTCGGCGGCGATGCGTTCTTCGACGACTTCCAAAGCATGCGGCAAACGGACCCGGGCACGGCCCAGCGCGCTGCCGCGCGATGCGCCATGGCCGGGCAGCAGCTGCCGCATCAGGAGCCCTCGTCGAAATTGCGCGCGAACAGATCGGTGGCGGCGTCGGCCGCGGCCTGTTCGTCTTCGCCGTCCACGCGCAGCATCACCGAAGTGCCTTGGCCGGCGGCAAGCAGCATCACGCCCATGATGCTCTTAGCGTTCACCTCGCGGCCCTTGGCGGTGAGGGTGGCGTTGCAGCGGTAGCCCGACAACAGCTGCACCAGCTTGGCGGTGGCGCGGGCGTGCAGGCCCAGGCGGTTGCTGACGACGAGTTCGCGTTCAAGCATGGGGAAAGGGGGCGGTGGCGGGGCGGGAGGGATCACGCATCATCGAGAATAGTTCCATTGCGGGCGCCGGCCGCGGCTACGGCCGGCAATTCGTTCAATTCCAGGTCGGCGTAGTTCAGCACCCGCAGCAGCATGGGCAGGCTCAGCCCCGCCACCCGCCGCACCGGCGTGCCGAGCCGCGCCACCTTGGCCGCCAGGTTGCTGGGCGTGGCCCCGTACAGATCGGTCAGCACCAGTACGCCTTGGCCGCCGTCCACCCGGCGCAGCGCGGCGCTGGCTTGGGGCAGCAAGGCGTCCGGATCGCCGTCGAACGACACCTCGAACGCCTCCACCCGCAACGGCAGCTGCCGCAGCAGGCGCGTAGCCACCTCGACCAGCGGAGCGCCGATGCCCGGGTGGGTGATGAGCAGGATGCCGACCGCCATGGGGTCAAGTTAGCAGACCGGAATGACGCTGAGAAATCGCGGGCGGCGAATGCGGGAACGGATTCGGTGCGGGCTTGGGCCCGGCCGGGACGATGTCCCTAGCCCGCCAAGCGCATCGCGATCCGAGGTCGCCTCGAAATGCGTGATGAGATTCTCGTCGCGAAGGCGTCGAAAAGCGACGGAGAGAGAACCGCCGACGATCACCGGGAGAGTACTGGTGTCGCCGGCGGGACGATCAACCCGCAGTCGATCGACTCCATTCAAGACGAAAGGTTTGTGCAAAAACGGCCAGCGATCGAATGAGTGGAAAGCGCAAGCCAAGCTCATTTTTCATCAGACCACTGAATTTCAGCGAAGAAATTAATAGGCTGAGAAATCTTTTTTTATGCGCCGAGATAGAGATGTTCGAAAGTGATCGGAATTTCGGCTAATTCTGTTTTCAGATACGGCACTTCGGCAATCGAAGAAAGCCATTCCAGGAACACGGCGTCGGTGAAGTGTTCGCGCACTACCCGAAGCGCTTCTATTTTCGACTCGTCGGGGAGCAAGGAGGGCATCGGTGGTTCTGAGCCTCTTTCGTTCGTGGCGAGCTCTGGCCGAAGGCAATGCGACCATGCCCACGATACCGAGGGCCTCGCTTCGACCTTCCATTCGGAAGGCCACCTCGCCGTATCGTGAAGCATGGCGTGAGATCCCACCAGCCACGCGATGATTTGAGCGCGCCAATGCGGCGACGGAATGGCCAGCGCGGATCTGAACCAGTCCGCGACCATGGGTTTCGGCAGGTATTTCAAGCAGAAGAACATCGACGAAGACATATCGCCGCTCGCATCCCACCAGCACCATACGCGATTCGGATTGTTGTTGGAGCGGTGCAGGATTCTGCCTATGGAAATTTCGCCGTCGCCCCAGCAGCAGCCGTCCATGATCGCGCTGCCGAGAGAATTGAGAATATCTTCTCTGAAGCCATCATACGGTGCTTGCTGTATCCCATTCGGATAGAGCGCCATGAATCCGGTGATCAGATATTCGAGAACATAGTCAACGAAATGCTCGTGGCTTCGTGGCAGTAATGCGCCGAGCAGATGGTGATACCAAGAATTCCATTCTTCGAGCGGTCCGAAAGCGCTGGTTCCGGATGCGATCTCTTCGAGAGGCTTCTGAATGCCGTAAGGAGGCAAGTCACCGAGGTCGTTCAACAGCTCCGTGAACATGCGCCTGTCCGAACCCATGAACCATGCTTCGCCCATCGGTTGCGCAGGACGCGGGAAATGCGAGCGAAGCCGCTCCAGCGCAGATGCGTCAATACCGCGTCCAGGAACCCAGGCGAAGCGATCCACCCTAAACCTCGGCTGTCGACGTGTGGAAAGCGAAGCTTCAGTCCAACTCGCGATGATGCACCGCCACCTCAGGCCACCCCTTCTCGCGGGCATGCTCGGCCAAGCGTTCGGCCAGATAGACCGAGCGGTGCCGCCCGCCGCTGCATCCGAACGCGATGGTGACGTAGCTGCGCGTGTCCGACTGCATGCGCGGCAGCCAGGTGTCGAGGAAGGCGGCGACTTGGGCGGCGTACTCGGGCGCTTCGGATTGGGTTTCCAGGAAATCGCGCACCGCTTGGTCGCGACCGGATAGCGGGCGCAGTTCGGCGTTCCAGTGCGGATTGGTCAGGCCGCGCGCGTCGAATACGAAGTCGGCGTCGGGCGGCACGCCGCGGCGGTAGGCGAAGGATTCGAACAGCAGCGACAGGGTCGAATCGGAACTCAGGCCGAATTCGGTGATCACCTGCCGGCGCAATTGGTGCACGTTCAAAGTGCTGGTGTCGATGACCACGTCGGCCAGCGTGCGCAGCGGCTTCAGCACTTGTTTTTCCAGCGAGATCGCATCGGCCAGCGACAGGCCCAAATGGCTCAGCGGATGGCGCCGGCGCGTGTCGGCGTAGCGCTTCAGCAGCACTTCGTCGCGGGCGTCGAAGAACACCAGTTTCGGGTCCAGCCCCAGCTTGCCGACGGCGGACAGCCATTCGGGCAGATTGGCCAGATCGCTGCGGCTGCGGATGTCGATGCCGACCGCCAGTTTTTCCGGCGTGCCGTCGGCGCGCATCGTGCTTCGCACGAAATCGGAGAGCAGTTCCGCCGGCAGGTTGTCGACGCAGTAGAAGCCCAGGTCTTCGAACGTCTTCAAGGCCACCGACTTGCCCGAGCCGGACATGCCGCTGACGATGACCAGGGATTGGGTGACGTCGTGGTGGGTCGGGGCGGGGTTGTTCATGGTCGCGAGGCCGAGGCCGGTATCCGATGCCGCATTGTAGAGGTTGCCCGACCGCTTGGGCTTTGTGGGAGCGACTTGGCCGCGAGCTTTTTCCTCACGCAGCAGCGATCCGAAGGCAAAAGCTCGCGGCTAAAGCCACTCCCACAAAAGCAATAGCGAACGGGTCAGGTCGCGCGTTCGAGGAAGTGCGAATGCCGTGCCATGAACGCCGCGGCGGGATCGACGCCCTTCGCGCGCAGGATGTGCGTGCGCGTGGCCGCTTCGGTCAGCACGGCCAGGTTGCGGCCCGGCATCACGGGCAGGGTGATCATCGGCACGTCCAAGTCCAGCACTCGGCGCACGCCGACGTCGCCGGTGAGGCGCTCGATGCCGCTGGGCTGCGGCTCCAGGTGCGGGCGGGTGAGGTGCACGATCAGGCGCAGGTATTTGTTCCGCTTCACCGCGGTGTCGCCGAACATCTGGCGGATGTTCAGCACGCCCAGGCCGCGCAGTTCCAGCAGGTCCTGCAGCATTTCCGGGCAGGTGCCGTCGAGCACGTCGGGCGCGATCTGGGTGAATTCGGGCGCGTCGTCGGCGACCAGGCGATGGCCGCGCGTCACCAGTTCCAGCGCGAGTTCGCTCTTGCCCGAACCCGATTCGCCGGTGATCAGCACGCCGATCGAATAGATTTCCATGAACACGCCGTGCAGCGTGATCCGCGGCGCCAGCGTGCGCGCCAAATGGTATTGCAGATGGTTGAGCAGTTCGTGGCCGCGCTTGGGCGAAGACCACAGCGGCGTGTCGGATTCTTCGGCCGCGCGGCGCAAGTCTTCCGGGCACACCTGATTTTTGCTGATCACCATCGCCAGCGGGCGGAACTGGATCATCTTCTCGATGGTTTCCCAACGCTGGCGCGAATCCAGCGCGTCCAGCCAAGCCAATTCCTCGGTGCCGAGGATCTGCACTTTGTTCGGATAGATGATGTTGAGATAGCCGGACAGCGACGGGCGCCGCGCCACCGTTTCCACCGATTCGAGCACGCGCTCGGCGCCGCGTTCGCCGGCGACCCAGCGCAACGCCAGCCGTTCGCGTTGTTGTTCGAACAATTCGCGGGCGGTGATGCGTTCGTTCATGGGCGTGCGCCGGATCGGAGAGCGGCCGCGGGCGGCGGCGGTTGCGACAGCAGCCGCAACAAGGCGCCGCCGTCGTCGGCGTGGCGCAACGCGTCGCGGTAGTCGGCGTCGGCGAAGCGCTCGGCCAGTTCGGAGAGCAGTTGCAGATGCTGCTGGGTGAAATGCGCGGGTACGATTAGGGCGAACACCAAGTCGACCGGTTGTTCGTCGCCGGCGCCGAACGCGACCGGATGCGCCAAGCGCAGGAACGCGCCGCGCGGTTCGGCGAAAGCGTCGCTACGGCCGTGCGGAATGGCGATGCCATGGCCGATCGCGGTGCTGCCCAGGCGTTCGCGCTGGCGCAGGCTGGCGGCGACAGCCGCGACCTGCGTCGGCGCGTCGTCGGCCAACAGGCGCGCGGCGGCGTCCAGCACCGCGTCGCTGTCGTCGGCTTGGGCCGCGGGCTCGATCCGGTCCGCGGCCAACAATCGTTCGAGCGGCATGGCCGATGGCGATCCTTCAGCCGAATTCGCCGCTGCGCGCCAGGCCGTCGGCGCGGCGGTGCTCGACCAGCTTCTTCTTGTGCTTGACCAGCAGGCGGTCGAGCTTGTCGGCGAGCAGATCGATGGCGGCGTACATGTCGACGGCGTTGGCGTCGGCGTGCAAGGTGCGGCCGGAGACGATGATCGTGGCTTCGGCGCGATGGTCGGGCTTGTCGATGCTGAGCTGCGTGCGCACGTCGAGCGGCCGGTCGAAATGGCGCGACAGGCGCGCGAGCTTGGTTTCGACGTAGTCGCGCAGGGCCGGAGTGATTTCGATCTGCTGGCCGTGGGTTTCGATGCGCATTTTGACCTCCTGCATTCGTTGGTTTGCTGCGGGCCGTGCCCGCGTTCCCACCCTACGGCTTTCGCGGCAAGTCGCGAGTGAAAGCTAGGTTAAGCGAAAAGATAAGCCTTAACCGATCCGGACGCGTTCGTGGGAGGAGGGGATGTTCATCGCCTCGCGGTATTTGGCCACGGTGCGCCGCGCGACGGGCACGCCGGCGGTCTTCAGGGTCTGGGCCAGGCTGGCGTCGGACAAGGGTTTGCGCGGGTTCTCGGCCTGGATCAGCTCGCGGATCATGGCCTGGATGGCGGTGCTGGAGGCGCCGCCGCCGCCTTCGGTGTCGATGCCGGAGGCGAAGAAGGCGCGCAGCGGCACGGTGCCGCGCGGGGTGCGCACGTACTTGCGCGCGATCGCGCGCGAAACCGTGGATTCGTGCAGGCCGACTTCGCCGGCCACTTCGCGCAGGGTCAGCGGGCGCAGGGCTTGCTCGCCGAATTCGAGGAAGGCGGATTGCTGCCGGATCAGGCAGCGCATCACCTTCAGCAGCGTCTCGCCGCGGGCTTCGATGCTGCGCAGCAGCCAGCGCGCTTCCTGCAGACGGCCGCGCAGATAGCCGGCGTCGGCCTGCGAGGCGGCGCCGATCATGCGCTCGTAGCCGCGGTGGATCGAGACCTTCGGCGCCGCGTTGTACGCCAGCGCTGCGCGCCAGACGCCGTGCTGGCGCCAGACCACGCAATCGGGGGTCACGTAGGTGTCGCTGGACAGGCCGCCGATCTGGGCGCCGGGGCGCGGATCGAGCGAGCGCAGCAGTTGCACGGCCAGGGCCGTTTCGGCGACTTCGCAGCCCATTTCGTGCGCCAGGCCGTCGATGCCCACTTTCGGCAAGCGCTCGATCGGCCCGTCGGCGATCCGCAGCGCCAGCGCCTTGCCCGGCGTCTCGTCGGCCAGCAGCGCCAGCTGCAGGGCCAGGCATTCGCCCAGGTTGCGGGCGCCTACGCCGGGCGGGTCGAAACGCTGGATCTGGCGCAGCACGGCCAGGATTTCGTCGTTGGAGGCGTGGATCTCGGGGCGCAGGCTGTCGGCGATGGCGTCGATCGGTTCGCGCAGATAGCCGTCGTCGTCGAGCGAGTCGATCAGGATCGCGCCGATCCGGCGGTCGCGCAGGCTCAGATGGGTGAGATGGAGCTGCCAGAGCAGGTGGTCGCCGAGGGTTTCCGGCTCGGCGACCCGGTCGGCCGCGTCGTCGTGGTCCTCGTCGCGGTCGGAGGAGGGGCCGATCCGCTCCTGCCAGGCCTCCTCGCCGATGGTCCAGGGCTCGTCGGGCTCGGCCGCTGCGGCGGCGCTCTCCGCCTCGGTGCCGTTGCCGTTTTCGCCGGCGCGGGGCTCGGTGGGCAGGACGATTTCCGAAGGCGCGGCCTCGTCGGTCCAATCGAGCAGGGGATTGCTCTCCACCGCGGCGGCGATTTCCGCCTCCAGCTCGGCCGCGGACATCTGCAGCAACTGGATCGCCTGACGCAGCTGTGGCGTCATCACCAATTGTTGCGATAGGGAGGTCTGCAGTCTGGGCTTCATCATCTGTAACGGACAACGCATCCGGGCGGGCCCGGCGGCCGTGCGTTACAGGCGGAAACCCTCTCCGAGGTAGACGCGGCGGACGTCGGGATTGGATAGCAGCGCGTCCGGAGCCCCCTGCGCGAGCACGCTGCCATCGTGGAGGATATACGCGCGGTCGCAAATGCCCAAGGTCTCGCGGACGTTGTGGTCGGTGATCAGGACCCCGATGCCGCGATTCTTGAGATGGCTCACGATTCGTTGGATCTCGCCGACCGAGATGGGGTCCACGCCCGCGAACGGCTCGTCCAGCAGCATCAATCGCGGTTGCGCGGCCAATGCGCGCGCGATCTCCACCCGGCGCCGCTCGCCGCCGGACAGGCTCGCGCCTATCTGCTCGGCCACGTGCGTGACCTGCAGCTCGTCCATCAGTTTCTCGAGTTCCCGCTCGCGGCCGTCGGCGTCCAGGTCGGGGCGCAGCTCCAGTACCAGGCGCAGGTTGTCGGCTACGGTCAGCTTGCGGAACACCGAGGGTTCTTGCGGCAGATAGCCGACGCCGAGCTTGGCGCGGGTGTACATCGGTTCGCTGGTGATGTCGCGGCCGTCGAGCACGATTTCGCCCGCATCGGCCGGCACCAGGCCGACGATCATGTAGAAGCAGGTGGTCTTGCCGGCGCCGTTGGGGCCGAGCAAGCCGACCACTTCGCCGGCGTCCAGGGTCAGTTCGAAATCGCGCACCACCTCGCGCGAGCGGTAAGCCTTGCGCAGGCCGCGGGCGACCAGCATTTACTTCTTGCCTTGCGCAGGCCGGCCCTGCGCCGACTTGGGCAGGATCGTGGTCTTGACCCGGCCGCCGCTGCCGTCGCCGCTGCTTTCGATCTGGCCGGTCTTCATGTTGTAGGTGATCCGCGGGCCGCTGGTGCTGCCGCGCGGGTTCTCCATATAGGCGTTGCCTATGAAGACGATGATCTCGGTGGTGAGGTCGTAATCCACTTTGTCCGCGCGCGCGGTCACCGGCGCGCCGTCGTCCATTTCCTGCTTCATCACCACCTGGTTGCCGGTGAACACCGCGCGGGTCGGATCGCCGTTGCGCACGGTGAGTTCGGCCACGCTGGACTTGATGTCGAGCGTGCCCTGGGTGATGTGGACGCCGCCGCTGAAGACGGTGGGCGCGCTTTCGTCGGTGGAACCTTTCTGGTTGCCGGCGTCGACGTTGATCGGCTTGCTGCGGTCGGTCGAACGCGCCCAGGCCGGCGCGGCCGCCGACGCCACCAGGGCGAAGGCGAGCAGGACGAGGCTAGCGGCGGGTCGAAGGGTCATAGGTGGTCCGGACCTGGGAATTGAACTCGTAACGCTTGGTCTTCAGATCGGTCTCGAAGCCCCGACCGCGCAGTATAAGACCGGGTTGGGTGACGGTGACGAGCTCGGGGGTGCTTGCCCGGTTCGCGTCCGGGAAAACGTTCAGCCGGGAGGTGGCCATCTTGACCGGGCGCGGATCGCCGGGCGGGCTGTCCACGTTCACGTCGCCCTGGAGCCGCACCTCTTCGCCCTTGGCGCTGACCCAGGCGTCCTGCGAACGCACCTGCCAGTAGGCGCCCTGCTTGTCCGGGAAGAAGAACAGCGGCGTCTGCAGGGTCATGGTCTTGTCGTCGGGCCGGCGCTTGAGTTGCGGCGCGCGCAAGGTGAAGGCCTCTTTGCCGTGCTCGTCCAGCGAGACCACTTCGAAGTCCCTGAGCACGTAGTCCGGCCGATCGCTGCGCGCGGCCGAAGGACGCTCGTGCTGATGCTGTTTCCACAGCGACCAGCCGCTGAAGATCGCGGCGACCAGCAAGGTCAGGGTCAGGATGGCGCGCCAGTTCATTGCGCCAAAGCCTGTTCGCGGACGCGCTCGGTCAAGCCTTGCGCTTCGAGCAGCAGATCGCAGAACTCGCGCGCCGCGCCTTCGCCGCCGCGCGCCTGGGTGCGCCAGTGCACGTATGCGAGGACCGAGCCGTGCGCATTGGCCGGGGCGACGGACAAGCCGGCGCGGTACATCACGGCCAGGTCGGGCAAGTCGTCGCCCATGAACGATGCCTGCTCCAGGCCGATGCCGAGCCGCTGCGCGATGCCGGTCACGCAGGCCAGCTTGTCCTGCACGCCGATGCACGCTTCGACGCCGAGGTCGGCGGCGCGTCTTTCGGCGGACCCGCTGGCGCGCGCGGTGACGAAGGCCACGTGGATGCCGTGCTTGCGCAGCAGCACCAAGCCCTGGCCGTCGAGCACGTGGAAGGCTTTCGACTCGCGGCCTTCGCTATCGAAATACAGGCGCCCGTCGGTGAGCGTGCCGTCGACGTCGAAGCAAGCGAGCTTGATCTTCGCGGCGCGGGCCAGCAGGTCGGCGGGATGGGCGAGGTCGGGAGAGCGCACGGCAGCGGTTAAACCACGCGGGCACGCAACAGGTCGTGAATATTGAGCGCGCCGACCACGCGCCGCTCGGCGTCGACCACCAGCAGAGCGTTGATCTTGTGCGCCTCCATCAATTGCGCGGCCTCCACCGCCAGCCGATCCGATGCGATGGTCTTGGGCGACTGGGTCATCACTTCGGAGATCAGCGTATTGCGCAGATCGGCGCGGTCGTCGTCCAGGGTGCGGCGCAAGTCGCCGTCGGTAAACAATCCCAACAGCCGGTCGTCCGCGTCGACCACCGCGGTCATGCCCAAGCGCTTGCGGCTCATCTCCACCAACGCTTCGCTCAAGCGCGCGGTCTCGCGCACCTTCGGCACTTCGGCGCCGGCGTGCATCACATCGGAGATATGCAGCAGCAAACGGCGGCCGAGGCTGCCGGCCGGATGCGAACGCGCGAAGTCGTCGGCGGTGAAGCCGCGCGCTTCCAGCAGCGCGACGGCCAGCGCGTCGCCCATCGCCAGCGAAGCGGTGGTGCTGGAGGTGGGCGCCAAGTCGAGCGGGCAGGCTTCGGCCGGCACGCTGACGTCCAAATGCACGTCGGCCTCGCCGGCCAAAGTGGAGTGGGCGCGGCCGGTCATCGCGATCAAAAGATTGCCCTGGCGCTTGAGCACCGGCAGCAGCGTCAGCACTTCTTCGCTTTCGCCGGAATAGGACAGAGCGAGGACGATGTCGGCGTCGGTGATCATGCCCAGATCGCCGTGGCCGGCCTCGCCCGGGTGCACGTAGAACGCCGGCGTGCCGGTGGAGGCGAGGGTGGCCGCGATCTTGCGCGCGATGTGGCCCGACTTGCCCATCCCGGTGCAGACCACGCGACCGCGTGCGGCCAGGATCAGTTCGCAGGCGGCCGAGAAAGCGCCGTCGATGCGCGCGGCGACGGCGTCCAGCCCGCGCGCTTCGATTTCGAAGACGCGGCGGCCGCTGGCGGCGAGCGCGCCGGGCGCGACGGGGGCATGGGAAACGTCGTTTGCCATTTCGAGGGCGCGGGCTTTCCGTTAGGCTATTGCAGTCATTTTACGCGCATCCCCCGCGAAAACGCCCGTTCGAGGGCGATCGCGGCCCGGCCGGTCCCGGCCGCACTCCCCACTCGACCAGGCGGTTCCCTTAAATTGGACGCGAACACCATCCGCGAATTGATCGAAAAAGGCTTGCCCGGCGCCAGCGCGTCGGTGTCCGGCGCCGACGGCGTGCACTTCGAAGCCACCGTGGTCGCCGAAGCCTTTCGCGGCAAGTTGCCGCTGGCCCGCCACCGCTTGGTTTACGCCACGCTCGGCGAACGCATGGGGGGCGAGATCCATGCGCTGGCTTTGAAGACCCTGACGCCGGAAGAAGCCGGAACAGTTTGATCGAATCCGTCGCTTTGTGGAGCGGGCTTGCCCCGCTGCTCTTGATTCGGCGCCGGCGAACACCAACAAAAAGCAGCGGGGCAAGCCCCGCTCTACAAAACAATAAACGGATTTCCATGCAGAAAATCGTAGTCACCGGCGGCGCGCCGCTCCACGGCGAAGTCCGCATCTCCGGCGCCAAGAACGCCGTGCTGCCCATCCTCTGCGCCGCCTTGTTGGCCGACGGTCCGGTGACGATCGACAACGTGCCCGACTTGCACGACGTCAAGACCACGTTGAAGCTGCTCGGCGAGCTGGGCGTCGGCGTCGAGCGCAACGGCGGTTCGAAACTGACGCTAGACGCGCGCAGCGTGCACAGCCACGTCGCGCCGTACGAACTGGTCAAGACCATGCGCGCTTCGGTGCTGGTGCTGGGGCCGCTGCTGGCGCGCTTCGGCGACGCCGAAGTTTCGTTGCCGGGCGGCTGCGCGATCGGCTCGCGTCCCGTCGACCTGCATATCAAAGGCCTGCAGGCGCTGGGCGCGGAGATCAACGTCGACCACGGTTTCATCAAAGCGAAAGCGTCGAAGCTCAGGGGCGCGCGCGTGGTGTTCGACACCGTTTCGGTCGGCGCCACCGAGAACGTGCTGATGGCCGCAGCGCTGGCTTCCGGCACCAGCGTGCTGGAGAACGCGGCGATGGAGCCGGAGATCGTCGACCTGGCCGCCTGCCTCAATGCGATGGGCGCCGACGTCGAAGGCGCTGGCAGTCCGCGCATCGTCGTGCGCGGCGTCGAGCGCCTGCACGGCGGCGCGCATTCGGTGCTGCCGGACCGGATCGAGACCGGCACCTTCCTGGTCGCCGCGGCGATGACCGGCGGCCGCGTCGTCGCGACCCACGCCCGGCCCGACACCTTGCATGCGGTGATGGCCAAGCTGGAGGAAGCGGGCGCGACGCTCGACAGCGACGGCGACCGCATCACGCTCGACATGGCCGGCAAACGGCCGAAAGCGGTCAACATCGTCACCGCGCCGCATCCCGCGTTTCCGACCGATATGCAGGCCCAATTCATGGCGCTCAACTGCATCGCCGAAGGCACCGCCAGCATCGACGAAACGATCTTCGAAAACCGCTTCATGCACGTGCAGGAGTTGATCCGCTTGGGCGCGGACATCCGCGTCGACGGCAACCACGCCACCGTGCACGGCGTGGCCCAGCTCAGCGGCGCGCCGGTGATGGCCACCGATCTGCGCGCGTCGGCTTCGCTGATCCTGGCCGGCCTGGTCGCCGAAGGCGAAACCACCATCGACCGCATCTACCATCTGGATCGCGGTTACGAAAACATCGAACAGAAGCTCGGCGGATTGGGCGCGAAGATCCGGCGGATCGGATGAACGTTCCTTACGGCAACAAGCCTCGCTTCGGCTTCCGGCGCCGGCTGTTCGTCGGCCTGCTGGTCGTGGTCGCCGCGTACGTGGGCTACGCCTCGTACGTCGGCATGGCGTTCACCGCCGGCGTGCCCAACGAAGACATGGATTGGAACGGCGACGGCGTGGTGACCAAGGACGAGATCCTGCAGTCCTGGTACGCGGTGACCGTGAAGAAGACCAAGGAAGGCAACCGCGAGTGCAGCGCGTTCGCCTGGCGCAGCAGCGGAGAGTCGATACGGGTGGATTGCAAGACTACGATGGGCGACGCGAGCAACAAATAGCTTGCCGATGACTTCCTCTCCCGCTTGCGGGGAGAGGGCTGGGGTGAGGGCACGCAGATCTTCAGATCGCGTCGACCCGATATTCCGATGTGTTTTTTGTCTGAGGCCAATGGCTTGTGGCTATCGGCCAGTCCGCGCGCCCTCACCCGACCCTCTCCCGCAGGCGGGAGAGGGCTAAAAGGCCTCAACGCAGCGCCTGCAGCGTCAGATCCATCTCGTCGCGTCCGTCCTTGCGCTGCAGGATCCGCGCCGGCACCGGCAGGCCCGGCACCACCCATGCCACGGTTTGCTTGTTGCCGTCGTTGCGGATCACCTTGGTGGCTTGCTTCTGTTTGCCTTCGACGGTGATCGTTTCCTTGCCGGCGACTTCGTAGCTGAGCTGCTTGGCGCGGCCGTCTTCGACCATGCGGTAGTTCAGCGGCTTGCCCGCGGCGACGTCGCGCGCGATCGCCAGATTGATCAGCATGCCGTCCATGTCCCCGGCCTTCAGCGCCACCGGGCCGGCGCGGTCGGCTTTCACATCGCCGCTCCAGCGCGCCTCGTTCTTGTTCCAGTCGTAGGTCGCTATCTTGTTGACCTTCTTGATCAACAGCAGCGAGGAATCGTTGCTGGACAAGGGACGCCATTGGCCGTTGCGGTCTTCGAACGTGGTGGATTGGGTGAGGCTGGCGCCGCTGCTGCGGATGTTCAGCGTGTACTTCCATTGGTTGCCGCCGGCCGGCTGCAAGGTCATCTTGCCGGTGCCGACGATGCCCATGTAATTGGCTTGATAGTCGGCGGAAAACGATTCGATGGCGGCGGCCGGAAAGCTTGCGCCGGCGAACAGCGCGGATGCGACGAAGACGGATTTGATAGCGATGGCCATGCTCACTGACTCCTGTTGTATTGGATCAGACGCAAGTCGGTGACGTCTTCGCCGTCCTTGCGCTGCACCATCCGGATCGGCGTCGGCACGCCGTACGAGACCCAGAGGATGGTTTCTTCGTTGCCGCTGCGCACCCGGGCCACGCGCATGGCGTTGTAGTCGAGATCGTCGACGGTGACTTTCTCCAATTCCGTCGACACCGCGTATTCGTGGTTGCGCACCCGGCCGTCGTCGACGAAGCGGTATTGCAGATGCTTGCCGGGCTGAGCGTCGCGCACGATCGCCAGGTTGATCAGCAGCGCGCTCATGTCGCCGTCCTGCAGCGCGACGGCGGCGCGCCGTTCCTTCTTGACGTCGCCTTCCCAGACCGCGGTGCGGTTGTTCCAATCGTAGGTGCCGGTGTTTTCCTTGCCCGAGAAAATGGCGTGGCGCACGGTGGCCTGGCTCAACGGCCGATAGCGGCCGCCGACCACGTCGAACAGCGTGCTCTGCTCGATGTTGAGCCCGGCCAGCCGCGCCAAGCCGCGCGTGCCGCGCAGACCCAGGTCCACGCGCCAGCGATCGCCGTCGAGTTTCGCCACTTGCAGCGTCGCGTCGCCGACCCGTTTGCCGGCGCGGTACACCTCGTAGTCGGCCACGAACGGCTGCAGCGGCGCTTGCGCTGGCGCGGCGAGCGGCAGAGCGGCCGGATCCGCAGCTGGCGCGTTCTGCGCCGGTGCCTGCTGCGGAGCGGTTTCCTGCGCGTAGGCGAGGCCCAGCGGCAGCAAGAGCAGCAGAGCGAAAGGACGGATCATTCGGTTCCCGGAGGGGCGAGTCGGCCGGCGCAATCTAAGTGCAACGGCGTAAACAGGGTATGACCATCCACGGCCACGGTTGTTCCGCGTTCATTAAGCCGCCCGGAAACCGCCCACTGCAGCACGGCGACCAGGAGCGGATGTTCGCGTTCGAGCACGCGCCGGGCGAGGCTTTCCGGGTCGTCGCCCGGCAGGACAGGAATGCGCGCCTGCGCGATCACCGCGCCGGCGTCCAATTCCGGGGTCACGAAATGCACGCTGGCGCCGTGTTCCGCATCGCCCGCCTCCAGCGCCCGCGCGTGGGTCTTCAAGCCGCGGTATTTGGGCAGCAGCGACGGATGGATGTTGAGCATGCGGCCGCGGAAGCGTTCCACCAGCGCATCGCCGAGGATGCGCATATAGCCCGCGCAAACGATCCAATCCGGCGCGCAGGCCGCGAGCGCATCGCCGAGTTCGCGCTCGTAGTCGGCCTTGTCCGCGTACGACCTCGCATCGCGGCTCCAACGCAAGGCGTCGGGCACGCGCTGCAGCACCGGCGCGGCGGGCTTATCGGAGAACACGCCGACGATGTCGGCGTCCAGGCGGCCGTCGGCGATGGCGTCGAGCAGGGCCTGCAAATTGCTGCCTCGGCCCGAAGCCAAGACCGCGATGCGGCGTTTCGCAGCGTTCATCGCGACACCGTCGGCACGCGGCCTGCAGGGGCCGTTTTCGCGTCGAGCACGGACATGAGCTTGTTTTTCGCCTTGATGGCTTCGGGATAGAACGCCAATGCCGTCAGCGCTACGCCGAACACGAACATGCCGATCGGGATGAGCGTTCCAGTTCCCGCTCCGGTGGGCGCGGCGAGCATCTGGACCGACATGAAGCCGACCATCGAAAGCCAAAACGCCATGAACAAGCCGGCGAGCGGATGCAAATGCATGGTCAGCCGGATGCGCGATCCGCCGAGTTCGGGCAGCACTTTTCCGCGGATCTGCGGCGCGAAGCCGTTTTGATAGCGGATGACGCGGCAAATCGAGAACGCGTCGGCGGTCACTTCTCCGGCGAAATAGCGCGCCTTCTTGTCGTCGGTGCCGAACGCGCTCCAGAAAGGTTCCATAAGCCGCGGCTTGCGCTGCGTGCAGGACGCCACGCGCCGGACCGCCTCCGCGACCGGCAGCCGCGTGTGCAACTCCACCCGGTAGAACGGCATGCGCGAATCAGCCGATGCGCACGCGCTCGCCGTCGCGTGTCGGCACCACCGCGCCGATCCGGCGATGCGCCAGGCCCAGGCGATCGAGATCGCCCTCGACCGCCGCCGCATCGTCTTGCGCGACGACCAGCACGAAACCCACGCCGCAGTTGAACGTGCGCCACATCTCTTCGCGCGGCACCGCGCCTTCGCGCTGCAGCCAATCGAACACCGGCGGCAGCACGATCGCGGACGCTTCGATGTCCAGGCCCAGGCCGTCCGGGATCACGCGGATGATGTTCTCGGTCAATCCGCCGCCGGTGATGTGGGCCATCGCATGTAGATCGTGCTTGCCCAACAATTCCAGGATCGGCTTCACGTACAGCGTGGTCGGCGCCATCAGCGCATCGACCAGTTTGACGCCGCCCACGTCCAGATCCGCCGGACGCCCGGCGCGGTCGTAGATGCGGCGGACCAGCGAATAGCCGTTCGAATGCGGGCCGCTGGAGGCGATGCCGATCAGCAGGTCGCCTTGGCGCACCTTGGCGCCGTCGAGCAGCTTGGATTTCTCGACCGCGCCGACGGTGAAGCCGGCCAAGTCGTATTCGCCCGGCGGATACATGTCGGGCATCTCGGCGGTTTCGCCGCCGATCAGCGCGCAGCCGGCGAGTTCGCAACCTTTGGCGATGCCGCCGACCACCGCCACGGTGGTGTCGACGTCCAGCTTGCCGGTGGCGAAATAGTCCAGGAAGAACAGCGGCTCGGCGCCCTGCACCAGCACGTCGTTCACGCACATGCCGACCAGGTCGATGCCGATGGTGTCGTGGCGGTTCAGCTGCTGCGCCAGTTTCAGCTTGGTGCCGACGCCGTCGGTGCCGGAGACGAGCACGGGCTCGCGGTATTTGCCGGACAAGTCGAACAATGCGCCGAAGCCGCCCAAGCCGCCCATCACCTCGGGGCGGAAACTGCGTTTGACCAGGGGTTTGATCCGTTCGACGACTTCGTTGCCGGCATCGATATCGACGCCCGCGTCGCGGTAAGTGAGGGGGGTGGGAGTCGTCACGGCTGCTCGCAAGGCGCTGGGACGGCGATTTTAGCAGCGCCGGGCGCGCGAACATGGACGCGGGAGCGCGCCTGCGGCACCATTTCGGCTGGCGCAGCGTACGGCGCGACAGGATCCAGGCATGCATCGAGCGATTCGGAAGGCGGGGACGGCCCTTTGGCTGGCGGCGACGCTGGCGCTGACGGGCACGGCCTGGGCGCAGCGGGTCGAGGGCGACCGCGCGGGCGCGCAGGGGGTCTACGAGGCCGAGGTGCCGGTCAACAGCCAAAGCGAAAGCGAGCGCAAGGCCGGTCTGGCCCGCGCCCTGGCCCAGGTGCTGGGCAAGCTCTCGGGCGAGGGCAATGCGGCGATGCGCCCCGGCGTGGGCCAGGAGCTGCGCAAGGCCCAGGATTACGTGAAGAGTTACGACTACCGGCAGGACGAAGGCACCTCCGCGACCGGCGCGCCGACCTTCCGCACCACCTTGATCGCGCGTTTCGACCAGGACAAGGTCGACGGCATGGCCGCCTCGCTCGGCATTCCCGTGTGGCCGGAACCGCGGCCGAAGCCGGTGATCTGGTTGGCGATCGACGACGGCAACGGTCCGCGCCTGGTCGGCTTGCCGCAGAACAACGTCGCCAAGCCGCTGACCCAGCGCGCGCTCGAACGTGGCTACCGTTTGGGCTTGCCTTCGGGCAGCGCCGCCGAACAGGCCGCGGTCGGCGCGATCTGGCGCGGCGATACCGCCGCGATAGCGCGCTTGTCTTCGCGCTACAGCCCGCCGATGCAGTTGATCGGCAAGTTGTATCGCGCCAAGGGCGGCTGGACCGCCGATTGGACCTTCGTCGACGGCGGCAAAGTGCTGCTGCAGAAGTCGGTGGATTCGGGCGATGCGCGCCGCGCCCTGGCTTCGGGCGCCGACGTCGCCGGCGACGCGCTGTCGCGCAAATACGCCAAGCGCAATGCGGTCGGCCCGGCCGGCACTTACCGCGTCGCCTTCACCGGCATCGACAGCGCCGAGGATTTCATCCGCCTGTCCGCCTATCTGCAGAAGCTGCCGGTGGTGCGCAAGATCGTTCCGGTGCGCGCGACGCCCGGCGCGATGGAATACGACCTGGACCTGCTGACCGGCATCGCCGGGCTCAAGCGCATGGCGGACGACGACGTGATCAGCGGCGGCGACGGCGAGCCGGCCACCTTCCAACTGCGCTGAGGCCGCCATGAACGAAACGGCGATGGCCGATATCGCGCTGTTCCTCAAGCGCCTGCAGTGGGGACTGGTCGCTTTAGCCGCGGGCTGGCTCATCTGGTTGCTGGCGCCGGTGCTGACGCCGTTCGTGATGGCCGCGCTGCTGGGCTGGCTGGGCGATCCGCTCGTCGACCGCCTGCAACGCGCCGGCCGTTCGCGCAACGTCGCGGTGACCTTGGTGTTCGTGGCGATGGCGCTGCTGATGATCCTGGTGCTGGCGCTGCTGGTGCCGGTGATCGAAGAACAGATCACGACCTTGATCGAATCGCTGCCGCACTACCGCGATTGGATCATGGCCACCGCATTGCCCTGGCTCGAAGCCAAGACCGGTCTGCAGCTGACGGTGTGGTTCGACCTGAACCACCTCATCGAATTGGTGCGCAGCAATTGGGAACGCGCCGGCGGCGTGGCCACCACCGTGCTGGGCTATCTGTCGCGTTCCGGGTTCGCGTTGATCGCCTGGGTCGCGAACATCGTGCTGCTGCCGGTGCTGACCTTCTTCCTGCTGCGCGATTGGGACGTTTTCGTCGAACGCGCGGCTTCGTTGGTCCCGCGCAAGCACATCGACACCGTGTCGCAACTGGCCAAAGAATCCAGCGACGTGCTCGGCGGCTTCCTGCGCGGGCAGCTGCTGGTGATGGTGATCCTGGGGATCATGTACGGCGTCGGGCTGTGGCTGGTCGGTTTGGATCTAGGCATCCTGATCGGCATCGTCGCCGGCTTGCTCACGTTCGTGCCTTATCTGGGTCCGACCAGCGGCGTGCTGTTCGGCGTGATCGCGGCGTTGGTGCAATACGGCGATTGGAAGCACGTGGCCGGCGTGCTGGCGGTGTTCGGCATCGGCCAGGTGATCGAGAGCTATTGGCTGACGCCGAAGCTGGTCGGCGACCGCATCGGCTTGCATCCGGTGGCGGTGATCTTCGCCGTGCTGGCCGGCGGGCAGTTGTTCGGCTTCCTCGGCATGCTGCTCGCGTTGCCGGTGGCGGCGATCGCTAACGTGCTGCTGCGTTACGCCCACCAGCGTTATACCCACAGCAAGCTGTACGGCGGCGACAAGCCGGAGATCGTGCTGGATCCGCACGCCAGCCCCGGCGGCATCATCGTTCCGGGCGAAGACAAGGGCGCCGACCGCGCGTGAGCCGTTCCGGTTCCGGCCCGCAATTGCCGCTGGCGTTGCGTTATCCGCCCGACCAGCGCTTCGAGACTTTCGTCGGCGCGCCGCCCGGCGCGTCGGCGCAGTTGCGGGCGTTGGCGGAGACGGCTTCGGCGGGCTGGCTGTATCTCAGCGGTCCTGCCGGCGTCGGCAAAACCCATCTGGCGCTGGCCGCCTGCGCGTCGGCCGAACAAGCCGGGCGCCGCGCCGCCTATCTGCCGTTGCGCGCGGCCGCCGGCCGATTGCGCGAAGCGCTGGAAGCCTTGGAAGGCAACGACTTCATCGCACTCGACGGCCTGGAAGCGATCGCCGGCGATCGCGAAGACGAGATCGCGCTGTTCGATTTCCACAACCGCGCGCGCCCGGCCGCCGTCGGCGTGCTGTACGCGGCGAACGCCAATCCCGATGCCTTGCCGTTGACCCTGCCGGATCTGCGTTCGCGCTTGTCGCAATGCGCCCGCATCGCTTTGGCGGCGCTGGACGACGAAGGCCGCAAAGAAGTGCTGCTGCAGCGCGCGCAGCGGCGCGGCTTGGCTTTCGACGAAGCGGCGATCGATTGGCTGTTGAAGCGCGTCGATCGCGACCTGGCTTCGTTGACCGGGTTGCTCGACGAACTCGACCGCGCCTCGCTGGCCGCCCAGCGGCGCGTCACGGTGCCGTTTTTGCGCCATATTCTCGGTTGATTCGCAAGCCCTCGCTTGTGTAGAGCGGAGCTTGCTCCGCTGCTTTGATTCGATGGCCGAAAAACAACGGCAGCGGAGCAAGCTCCGCTCTACACGATCAAAAGCAACGCATGCCGTATTACGTGGCGCCGGATCGCAGCGTTTCGTCGAGCATCGCCAACCGCTCCGGGGTACCCACATCCGTCCACCGCCCGCGATGGTGCTCGCCCGACGCGCCGTTGCGCGCCATCGCCGCGCGCAGCAGCGGGGCCAGCTTGAAGCGCGGCGGCGTCTCGTCGGCGCCCGGCGCGTCGCCGATCGTGCCGCGCCAACCGTCGAACAGGGCGGGCCGATAAACGCCGATGCCGGAAAAGGTGAGCTTGGCGCCCGAGGATTGTCCGCCGCCGAAGAACAGGCTCGATCCTTGCGCCGCCGCGGATTCCGCAGCGACCGACCCGTCCGCCCGCAACGCGAAATCGCCGTGCGGATGCTGCGGCGGATTGTCCACCAGCACCAGATGCGCCAATCCGCGCGGTTCGCGCGGCAGGCGGGCGAAGTCGTAATCGGTCCAGATGTCGCCGTTGACCGCCATGAACGGCGCTTCGCCGAGCATCGCCAAGGCCTGCAGCATGCCGCCGCCGGTTTCCAGCGGCGTCGCGCCCTCGTAGGAGTACCGGATCGACAGGCCCCAGCGTTCGCCGTCGCCGAGCGTTTGCGGGAATCGTTCGGCCAGCCAGCTGGTGTTGATCACCACTTCGCGAATGCCGAGCGCGGCCAGTTTTTCCAAATGCCAAGCGATCAGCGGTTTGCCGCCCGCTTCGAGCAGCGGCTTGGGCGTGACGTCGGTCAACGGCCGCATCCGTTCGCCCAAACCGGCGGCGAAAATCAAAGCCTTCATTCGACGCCGACCTTTTCGAGCGCAGGACGGATGCGGCGATCCAGCAGTTCTTTCAGCGCGGAAAGCTGCGGATGCCGCGGCAGCACTTCGTCCAGATAGCCGACGATTCGCGGCGCGTCGCGCAAGTAATGCGGCTTGCCGTCGCGGTGCTTCAGCCGCGAGAAGATGCCGAGGATCTTGAGATGGCGCTGGATGCCCATCCAGTCGGCGTCGCGCAGGAAAACATCCCATGCCGGCACCGGCAATCGGGCCTTGGCGGCGCGCGCGTGGTATCGCGCCAGCCAGCCGTCCACGCGCGCCAACGGCCAGCTGACGAAAGCGTCCTTGAACAGGCTGACCGGGTCGTAGGCGATAGGCCCGCGCACGCAATCCTGAAAATCGAGCACGGCCGGGCCGGGCGACACCGGCATCAGATTGCGCGGCATGAAGTCGCGATGGGTCAGCACGCGCGCTTGGGCTAGGGCGTTGTCCATCAACCGGCGTTGCGCCAGCTCCAGCGATTCGAGTTCGCCGCAATCCAAGGCCAAGCCCAGATGCCGGCGCAGGAACCATTCTTCGAACAACCCGGCGTCGCGCTGCAACAAAGCCTCGCCGAATTCGCCCATGCCCTCGGGCGGCGCGATCGATTGCAGTTTCAGCAATTGGCCGACCGCGGCTTCGAAATATCCGTCGGCGTTGTCCGCATCCAGCGTTTTCGCCAAAGTCGGGCCGCCCAAATCCTCGAGCAGCAGGAAGCCGCCTTCGACGTCGCTCGCCAGCACTTGCGGCACGCGCACGCCGCCGCCTTCCAGCAGGTCTCGCATGCGCAGCCACGGGCGCACGTCTTCCAAACCGGGCGGGGAGTCCATCACGATCCGGCTCGGTTCGACGCCGACGGTGCGCCAATAACTGCGGAAACCGGCGTCGACGGAGGCGCGTTGCAGATCGATGGAGCCTTCGCCGAGTTGGCGGCGGGTCCATGCGAGTCGGGCTTGTTCGCGGTCGAGGGCGGCAACGGTCATGCGCTATAGCCTAACGTTTCGGGCGTGCGGAAGGCGGCTTTTCGTGGAGCGGCTCTAGCCGCGAGCTCTCTCATGAAAATACTTGCAATGTCGCGATTTGAGGGAAAAAGCTCGCGGCTAAAGCCGCTCCTACGAAAAGCAAAACGCCCCGCGGGCGGGGCGTTTTTTTGAAGCCGACATTTCTTCAACGCGGCGGCAAACCCGGCTTCTTGCGCCGGAACAGGCCGACCACGATCAGGATCAGGATCGCGCCGATCAGCGCGCCGATGAAGCCCGCCGGTTGCCCGGGCGCGTACCAGCCCATCTGCTGTCCGACCCAGCTCGCCGCCACCGCGCCGGCGATGCCGAGCAGGGTGGTCAGGATGATGCCCATCTTGTCGTTGCCCGGTTTCAGGAAACGCGCGAGCAAACCGACGACGAAACCGATCAGGATCGTGACGAGCCAGTTGTTGCCGCCCAACAAACCTTCCATACCCCCTCCAGATAGTGGGAATGCGGGCCGAGGATAGCAGGCCGCGCCGCGGGCGCCAGTGTCAGCAGCAGCCGTGTTCTCCGTGCTGCTCGCCGCCGGCCACCGCGGCCGCGCCGACCGTTTCGCCGCGCACGCTGGCGGCGTGGTGTTCGGCGATCACGCGCGCCACCGAAGCCGTCACCCGCTTGCCCATCGGGATGTGCAGGAACTCGTTCGGGCCGTGCGCGTTGGAATGCGGGCCCAGCACGCCGGTGATCATGAATTGCGCGCCGGGGAATTTCTCGCCCAGCATGCCCATGAACGGAATCGTGCCGCCTTCGCCCATATACATCGCCGGCGCCTTGAAGAATTCCAGGCTGGCCGCGTCGATGGCCTTTTCCAACCACGGCGACATCGCCGGCGCGTTCCAACCGGTAGACGCTTTCTCCAAAGCGAGCGTCACCTTCGCGCCGTTCGGCGGATCGCGCAGCAATGCTTCCTGCAGCAATTCGCCGCCGCGCTTGCCGTCCAACGTGGGCGGCAGGCGCAGGCTGAGCTTGACCGAGGTGTAGGGGCGCAGCACGTTGCCCGCGGACGATAGCGGCGGCATGCCGTCCACGCCGGTCACCGACAGCGCTGGGCGCCAAGTGCGATTGAGCACGAGTTCGGACAAGTCGTCCGCCATCGGCTCCATGCCCGGCAAGAACGGGAATTTGCTGTAGACCTCGTCGCCCAGCACTTGCGCGACTTTCTTGGCCTGGGCGAGACGGTCGGCGGGGATTTCGGCATGCAAACCCTCGATGAGGATGCGGCCGGTCTTTTCGTCCTCGATCCGCGACAGCAACTGCCGCAGCAGGCGGAAGCTGGACGGCACGATGCCGGACGCATCGCCCGAATGCACGCCTTCCTCCAACACCTTCACCGTGAAGTTGCCGCCGGCCATGCCGCGCAGCGAAGTGGTGCACCACAGCTGCTCGTAATTGCCGCAGCCCGAATCCAAACACACCACCAGCGACGGCTTGCCGATGCGGTCGGCCAGATGGTCGACGTAGGCGGGCAGGTCGTAGCTGCCGGATTCTTCGCAGGCTTCGATCAGCACCACGCAGCGCGCGTGCGGCGCGCCTTGCTGCTGCAGCGCCTGGATCGCGGCCAGCGAACCGAAAATCGCGTAACCGTCGTCGGCGCCGCCGCGGCCGAACAGCTTGTCGCCCTTGATCACCGGCTTCCACGGGCCGAGGTCGTCGTCCCAGCCGGTCATTTCCGGCTGCTTGTCCAAGTGGCCGTATAGCAACACGCAATCGTCGCCGGTTTCCGGGCCGGTGGCCGGGATGTCGATGAAGATGAGCGGCGTGCGTCCTTCCAGCCGCACCACTTCCAATTGCATGCCGGGGATCGACTGCGCGCGCGCCCAAGACTCCATCAGCTTGACGGCGTCTTCCATATAGCCGTTCTTCACCCAGTCGACGTCGAACATCGGCGACTTGTTGGGAATGCGGATGTATTCGACGAGTTGGGGAACGATGTCGTCGTCCCATTTCTCGGCAACGTAGCGATCAACTTTGCTGGCGTCCACGGCGTGGTCTTCGGTCGGGAGAGGCTCGGGATTCTAGCGCCCGCCGCGTGACATGGGAGTTTTCCTACCGCCGGGTGCGGTTTGCGCCGGCTCCGAGCCGGCCGGTCGGGCGATGGGCCGCGCTGCGGGCGCGGCGAAGACTGTGTCCACCGGCGGCGCGCCGCCGGCAGGGGGCCGTCATCCAACGTTCGAGGAACCGTATGAAATCTTTCAAGCTGCTGCTGAGTTCGCTGCTGTTGTCCCTGGCCATGGTCGGCAGCGCCATCGCCGCCGACGAGAAGGTCAACATCAATACCGCCGACGCGGCCACGCTGGATCGCGTCTTGGTCAACATCGGCGCGTCCAAGGCCGAGGCGATCGTCGCCTATCGCAAGGAACACGGCGCGTTCAAAAGCGCCGACCAATTGGCCCAGGTCAAAGGCATCGGCCTGAAGACGATCGAGAAGAATCGCGACCGCATCGTGGTCGGCGGCGCCGCCCCGGCGGCCAAGCCGAAGGTGGCCGCCGCGAAGCCGGCCGCCAAGCGCTGAACCACGTTCGCTTCCTCCGGCGCAAGGACGCGCCGTGCGGGATTTCCGGCAGGACCGTCGCTACACTGCGGCGATGGTCGAACAGCCGGAATCCTGGGTCGTACCCGCCAACGAATACCGCCGGGAGCGCTGGAAGAACGGCGCCGGTTGGACGCGCGAGATCTTGCGCGTTCCCGATCGGGCCGATTGGCTGTGGCGGCTGTCGATCGCCGAAATCGAGCAAGACGCGCCGTTTTCGTCTTTTCCAGGCGTCGATCGGGAATTGGTGCTGCTGAGCGGCAACGGCCTGCGCCTGCGCTTCGACGATGGCGAGGTCCACACGCTTTCGCCTCCGCACGAGCGCTTGCGTTTCGCCGGCGAACGCAAAGTGGACGGCGAGCTCGTCGACGGCCCGACCCACGACTTCAATCTGATGTGGCGGCGCGATGCGATCGACGCGCAGCTCTGGCACCGGCCGCTGGTGGGGCCGATGGTGATCTTCATCGATCCGGGCGCCACTTGGGTCGTGCATCTGCTGGCCGGGTCGGCGCGCTTCGGCGACGATTCCGGGCTGCCCGGGCTCGCTGCGGGCGATACGGCTTTCATGCGTGCCGATGCTCAGCGCGGACGACATGTCCTGGAAGGCGGCGGGGAAGTGCTGCTGATCCGGATCCAGCCGAAATCCTAGCGTTCTGCCTTGTGGGAGCGGCTTCAGCCGCGAGCTCTTCCCGGCAGGTCGCTGCGATTCGATGTAAGAGCTCGCGGCTAAAGCCGCTCCCACAAAGCACGGCCGCACCGCTCAATACACGTCGCGGCGATAACGGCCCTCGATGCGCAACGCATCCACCGCTTCCTCGCCCAGAGCCTGCCTCAGCACCGCATCCACGCCCGGCGCCATGCCGTGCAGACTGCCGCATACGTAAACGGATGCGCCTTGCGCGATCCAGGCGCGCAAATCGTCTACCGCCGCGGACAGCGCATCCTGCACGTAGCGCACATCGCCGCCGTCGCGCGAGAACGCCAGATCCAAGCGTTCGATGAAACCCGTCTCGCGCCAGCGCCGGATTTCGTCGGCATAGAAGAAATCGCGATCCGCATTGCGCTCGCCGAACAGCAGCCAGTTGCGGCGCGCGCCGGCGGCGACGCGCGCCTTCAGGTGCGCGCGCAGGCCGGCGATGCCGGTGCCGTTGCCGATCAAGATCAACGGGCGATCCGGGTGCGGCGGATGGAAATTGGGATTGCTGCGGATGCGCAGCGCGATCTCGCCGCCCAGCGCGGCGTAATCGCACAGCCAACCGCTGCCGATGCCGGGGCTGCCGTCGGGCCGCAGCATGCGCCGCAGCAGCACGTGCAGCGCGCCGTCGTCCGGCAAAGAAGCGATCGAGTATTCGCGATGCGGCAGCGGCTGCAAGCGAGCGGCCAGCGCCTGCGCGTCCATGCCGGCCGCATCCTCCGGCGCGGGCAGGTGCGAACGCGCCGCGATGTCTCGCAGACGTTCGCGCTTGCCGCCGAGCTCGATGTCCGCTTCCGGGTCCAAGGACAACGCGTCCAACAAAGCCCGCACCGCGGCCGGCGAATTGCGCGGGCCGATTTCGGCGATATCGCCGGCGCGCCAATCCGGCTTCTCCCCGGCAGGCGGCGCGAACGCGACGTGATAGGCGGCGGCGCCCGCGCTGCCCGGGTTCAGTTCGCGACGTTCGGCCAAGCGCCAGGCCTGGTAGGAAGGCGCGGTCCAATCGGGAAGATCGGGTTGGCCGGCGAGCAAGGACAAATGGTGTTGCCAGTGGCGCAGCGCGCCTTCGTCGCCGTTGTCGACTTCGATCAGATCGAACAGCGGCTTGGCGCCGCCATGCCGCAGCCATTCGTCCAGCGCATGGCCGAAACCGCAGAAATGCTCGTACTCGCGGTCGCCGAGCGCGAGCAAGCCGTAGCGTAGAGTCTCGAGCGCCAAGGGCCGGCCGAGCACGTCGCGGACGAAAGCCAAGGCCGGATCGGGCGCGTCGCCTTCGCCGGTGGTGCTGACCACGAACAATGCGCGGTCGGCGCTCGCGAGCGTCGCGGCGTCGAGCTTGCCCAGATCGCGCAAGCGCACGTGCACGCCGGCGGCGCGCAGGCTCGTTGCGCTGCGCTCGGCGAGATCCTGGGCGAAGCCGGTTTGGCTGGCGTACGCCAGCAGCAGCGAAGCCTCGGAAGCCGTTTCCGCCGAGGCTTCGTCCGCTTTCGGACGCGTACGCCAGAAGATCCAGCCGGCGAAGCCGAAATACGCGAGCGATACGGCGCTCGCGGCGAGCCAGCGGCCGCGCAAGGGCGCGACTTCGAACCAGTCCCCGTCGTGCAACCCGAAGAAGACCCCTGCGACGACGCACAGCGCCGCCAGCAAAGCGACGTTGCCGATCAGGGCCGCGCTGGGCCGCGATGCGCGGATGCCGGCCGCGTTCATGCGTCGAGATGGCGCTCGAATTCGCCCGTCGCCGTCGCGGTCGCATCCGCGGCGACGAAGCGGACCGCAAGCCCGCGTTCTCGCGCGAAAGCCGACCCCGCTTCGGCGCCCATCACCGTCAGCGCGGTGGCCCAGGCGTCGGCGCGCATCGCTTCGTCGGCGACGACGGTGACCGCAACGGGCGCGCGCGCCGCCGACTTGCCGGTGCGCGGATCGATGGTGTGCGCATATTCGCCGTCGCCGTCGCGATAACGATGCCAGCGGTCGCCGGAGGTGGCGACCGCGTTGCCGGACAAACGCAGCACTTGCGGCTCGCCGTCGTCGCGCTCCGGATCGGTTTCGACCAGGACGCGCCATGGCGCGCCGTCGGGTTTGCGGCCGTAGCCGTACAGTTCGCCGCCGACTTCGACCAGCGCGCTGCCGATGCCGCGCGCGCGCAAATCCCGGACGACCGCATCGACGGCGTAGCCTTTGGCGATCGCGGAAAGATCGACGCGCACGTCGCCGGGCTGCAAGGCTTCGCGCGTATCCGCGCGCAAGGCGAGCCGTTGCCAGCCGATGCGCCGGCGCACGGCTTCTATCCGCCGGTCGTCCGGCACGGCTGCGCTGCGTCCTGCCGGCCCGAAGCCCCACAAATCGACCAGCGGACCGACGGTAGGATCGAATGCGCCGCCGCTGGCTTCGGCGATCTCCAAAGCGCACCGCATCACGGCGAACAATTCTTCGGGCAACGCGATCCAACTGCCGGCTTGCGCGGCGTTGAAACGGCTCAAATCCGAATCCTCAAGCCACGTGCTCATCTGGGCGACGATGCCGTCCAGCCGCGCTTGGACGGCGTCGTGGAGCGCGCGCAGCGAAGCGCCGGGCGCGACCAATTTGACCGACCAGGTCGTGCCCATCGTCTCGCCGCCGAGCGCGTCGACGGCGAGGACGTTGGCGTGGGAAGCCGCGGCCGGAATCATTTCATCCGGCGTATCGGACGGTGTCGCTGCGCTGAGCGGGCAGCGTCACTGCGGCAGCACTTCCAAGGTGACGACATAGCCCAAGCGGCGCTGCTTCGCGCCCGGCACCGTGACCTTGGCGTCCTGCGAAGTCGCCTCCAGCCAATACATGCCGGCTTCGGGCCAAGTCACCGCGAATTCGCCGTTGGCGTCGGTCTTGACCTTGATCTCGTCCTGCGCGTTGCGGTAGCGCGTGCCGCCGCGGATGATTTCGATCTCCAGGCCTGCCGCCGGCTTGCCATCGATCTGGAAGCGGAATTTCGCTTCTTCCTTCGCGAACAGATCGTTCGGATGAGTCACCGGCACCAGCTCCAGGCCGTTGCCGCTGGGCTTGAGCGCCGTGTCGTTCGGCGAACCGTTGGTGACGAAGGTTTCGACGCGGCTGACCGACTGCCCGGTCTGCAAGTTCTTGGCGTTCTTCGGCACTTCCGTGGCGAACGCGGCGGGCGTGCCGCGCCAACGCTTGGGCTGGCCGTTTTCTTCCCAGCTGGCGGTCGCGTAATCGTTGGTCACGCCGATCCGGTAGGTGCCGGTCTGCTTCAATTCGACGTCGAACACGCTGCGGTATTTGCCGGTGGCCGGGTTCGAGGGCTGCTGCTCGCTGCCGTCGGGCGCGACGATGGCCAGGTTGTCCAGCTTCAGCGGCACGTGGTTGAAGTAGAACAGGTCGTTCGATACGGCGGCGTCGACCGTCACGACCGGGTTTTCGCCGGCGATGACCGTCTGCGATGGCTGCAGCCAAGCCTTGTGCGCGAGCGCGGCGAAGGGCAGGGCGGCCAGGGCGAAGGCGAGGGCGGTGCGTTTCATCGTGGACTCCAACGATTCGGAAGGGGTTCGCGTGTCAGGGCTTGGCGGCGAGCGTGATCGCGCCGAGTTCGGTGCTGCCCTGGGCCTTGCCGGTTTGCGGCGATTTCGCCGGCCAGCTGAAGGGGATCTTCAGAAGTTCGCGGCCGCCGACTTCGCGCGCCGCTTCCACCACCAGGGTGTAGTTGCCGGGCGCGAGCTTGGCCAACGCCGGCTGCTTGTCGCCGAACTTCAACGCATGCTTGCCGGCCGGACGCGTCGGTCCGGTGACGCCGTCGACCGGCATCTTCAACGTGCGTCCGGACTTGCGCCACCACTGGCGAAGATCGGGCAGCCATTTGGTGCCGTGGCCTTCCTTGGTGTCCTTGGTCATGTACCAGACCGCCAGATCGGCGACGGCTTTCTGGTCGGCGCCTTCCACCCATACGGCGACGTAAGGCCGGTGGTATTCGGCGGCGTTGATGCGCGGAATCTCGACGTTGATCTCCAGCTCGGCCGCATGCACCGGCATCGCCAGCAGCGTACCCAGCGCGATCGTCAGTTTGGCTCGCATGGTTTCTCTCGGAAGTTTCAATGGATGAAAAGCAAGGCCAGCAGTATCGGAACCACCAGACCCAACCCGACATAAGGCCAGGTCATGCGCCGTTGCCGCGCGTGCAGCTGCAGCAGGAACAAGCCGGTGATGCAGAACACCAGGCAGGCGATCGCGAACACGTCGATGAACCAGCCCCAGGCCGGCCCGGCGTTGCGGCCTTTGTGCAGATCGTTGAGATAGGAGATCCAACCCCGGTCGGTGCGTTCGTATTCGACGGCACCGTCGGCGCGTTGGATGCTGAGCCACGCGTCGGCACCGGGCGACGGCATCGACAGATAGACCTCTTCGGCCGACCATTCGGCTTCGCGGCGGCCGACGCCGATGGCAAGCTTCTCTTCCAACCAAGTAGCGACGTTAGCGGGCAGCGGCGCGTTCCCATCCGCGCCTTTCGCCAACGCCGCGAGCAACGGCGCGGGCAGAACCAGTTCGCGATGCGTCACTTGCGGTTCGGCTTCGATCTTCGCGGCATGGTTCAAAGTGATGCCGGTGACCGCGAACAGCAGCATGCCGATCAGGCACACCGCCGAGCTGATCCAATGCCAATGGTGCAGCGTGCGCAGCCAGAAGCCGCGCCGCTGCTGGCCGCCGATCGCGTTCGCGGCGTTGCGGGCGGCGCTCACGGCTGGGCCCAGCGGCGCAGGAGGTTGTGGTAGACGCCGGTCAGCTGCACCAACGCCGGGTGATCGGGCACCGTTTGGGTCAGGCGCCGGATCGACACGTCCAGTTCGAACATCAATCGCCGCTGCGCATCCTCGCGCAGCATGCTCTGGACCCAGAAGAACGAGGCCAGCCGTGCGCCGCGCGTCACCGGCAGCACTTTGTGCAGGCTGGTGCCGGGGTAGAGCACCATGTCGCCCGCGGCTAGTTTGACGCTTTGCGTGCCGAAAGTGTCTTCGATCACCAGCTCGCCGCCGTCGTACTCTTCGGGCGCGCTGAGGAACAGCGTCGCCGACAAGTCGGTGCGCACGGGCTCCGCATGTCCGCCGCTGCGGTCGTAGCGGATCGCATTGTCGACGTGGTAATCGAACGACTGCCCGCCGGCGTAGCGGTTGAACAGCGGCGGAAACACGCGCTTGGGCAGCGCCGCGGAAAAGAAGGTGCTGTTGCGCGACAAGGCTTCGAGCACGAGCGCGCCCAATTCGCGCGCCACCGGCGAATCCTCCGGCAGCTGCGCGTTGTCCTTGGCTTTGGCCGATTGATGGCCGGCGGTCAGGCGGCCGTCGGCCCAATCCGCGCCGTCCAAGCGGCTGCGGCAATGCGCCACTTGCTCGGCGGTCAGGACGTTGGCGATCGGCAGCAGCATAGTGTTTCCGGGCGGGCCGCCGCGGTCGGCGGCCCGCTATTTTGCCTCAGAAGCGGTAGGTGGCCGTCAGCGTGGCCGACCGCGCTTCGCCCGGCGTGGCCCAGCCGTTGTTGCGGATGCGCAGGTAGTACTCCTCGTCCGTCAGGTTCTGCACGTTGAGCTGTAGGGCGAAGTTGCGATTGAAGTCGTAGGCGACCATGGCGCGGTGGGTCCAGTAATCCTTCGTCTTGAACAGCGGGGTCTGCGTCGTCACACCGCCGCTGGTCGCCAGGAAGCTGTTGTTCAGATAGAACTCGCCTTGGTAAGTCGCGCCGTAGCCGAAAGTCCATTGGCCCAGCGCGTACGTGGTCCACAGGCTGGCCGAGTGCTTGGGCACGTTGGTCAGCGGATTGCCGCGCTGCGGGTCGGGGAAAGCGGCGCTGTTGCCGCAAGCCGTGCCGGGATGGCTCAAGCAGTAGTTCGACACGCTGCGCAGCACTTCGCTGTCCAGGTAGGTGTAGTTGGCGAAGATCGACCACTCGCGGGTGATGTGGCCGGCCGCGCCCAGCGCCACGCCGTCGACGCGCGCTTTGCCGTCGAGCGCCTGTTCGCCGGTGATGTTGGTCGGGTCCGGATCGGCCACGCGGAAATTCTCGCGCTCGTTGCGGAATACGGCCGCGGTCAACGCCAGATTGCCGCCCAGCACTTCCCACTTGGTGCCCAGTTCGATGTTGATCGCGCTTTCCGGATCGACCGTGCAGTTGGCGGTGCCGGTGGTGCTGGTCAGCGTGCAGGTGCCGTTGACCGAAGCCTTCGACGGCGTCTTCGAGTTGGCGTAGGACAAGTAGACGGTGCCGTTGTCGACCGGCTTGTAGACCAGGCCGGCGCGGTAGGAGAACAGGTTGTCCTTGTTCTTGGCGTAGCCCGCCAGGTTCTTGCCGAGGTCGGCGCCGGTCGCGGAGACGTTGTAAGGCGCGGAATCGCCTTCGTTGCGCTCGTAGCGCGCGCCGAGATTGAGCATCCAACGCTCGCCGAACTTCAGCGTGTCGAAGACATAGGCGGCCTGGTTGGCGAGGGTGCCGTCGGTCTTGTTGATCAGGATCCGGTTGTACGGGCCGGTGTAGCGCGAATTCGGGTTGCGGATGTCCATGAACGGCAAATGGTTCGGCGCCGTATACGGATTGCTGCCGTCCGCGTTGCGGAAGAAGTTCAAAGTCTCCAGCTCGAAGGTTTCGCGCGAAAACGAAACGCCGGCGACCAAGGCGTGTTCCACCGCGCCGGTGGAGAAACGCGCGGTCAGGTCGGTCTGGCTGATCGCGATCGCATTGCTGGTGTCGCGCCCGTAGCCGCGCGGACCGCTGGGCAGATACTGACCCGGCGGCACGACGATGGCGGTGCCGCCGGTGCCGGACACGCAAGCGGTACCGGTCGGCGTCACGTTGTTCGGCAGGCACCAGGTGCCCTGGGTGGCGTCGACGATGCTCAGCTGGTCGACCTTCTGGAAGCGCGCCAAACTGCGCAGGCTCAGGCGGTCGCTGAAATCGTGCTCGAAGATGCCGGTCAGCATGTCGACCGTGATGTCTTGCTTGTCGACGTTGTGGTAGCCGTAGTAGTTGCCGGTATCCACACCCGGAAGCGGGCCGTCGTTGAAGGCGTTGCGGTAATAGGGCACGCCGTATTGCGGCGTGTTTTCGTCTTCCTGATGCAGATAGTTCAGCGTGAAGCGCGTGTCCGAACCCAGGCCCAAAGCCAGCGACGGCGCGATGCCCCAGCGTTCGAACTTCTCGTAGTCGCGGCCCGGCACGTCGTTCTGGTGCGCCATGGCGTTGATCCGGAACGCCGCGCCGTTGCCGAAATCGATATTGCTGTCGGCGGTGATGCGGCCATAGCTGTCGGTGCCTGCGCCGGCGGTGAATGCGGACGCGCTGCCCGCGTGCGCCTGCTTGCTGACCAGGTTGATGTTGCCGCCGACCGAGCCGGCGCCGGAGTACACCGAGTTGGCGCCGTTGATCAGCTCCAGCGATTCGATGTTGAAGGTGTCGGTGCGGGTGTACTGCGCGCTGTCGCGCACGCCGTCGGTGGTGATGTCGCTGTTGGCGCTGAAACCGCGCAGGTTGATGCTGTCGCCGTAGCCGCCGCCGCCTTCGCCCGCGCCGAAGGTGATGCCGGGCAGGTTGGTCAGCACATCGCGCAGCGACAGCAGGCCCTGTTGGTCCATCGTCTCCTTGCTGACGACGGTGATGGTCTGCGGCGTGTCGTTGAGCGCCTCGGTGTATTTGGGCGAAGCGGCCTTGGTGACCAATTTTCCTTCGACCTCGACCTTGTCCAACTGGGTCGGATCTTTCTGCATGGCGGCGGATACGCTGGCTGCGCCGGCCGGGGTTTCGGCCGCGGTGGCGATGGCGGGGGAAAGGGCAGCAGCCAGAGCCGCCGCCAGGGGGGCGGCGGCGAACGTACGCGAAGTCATTGCGAATCCTGTCGATCCAGGCCGGGATGGCCGTGTCAAAACGGGATTTTAATGATAATGATTCGCAATTACAAACCCATTCAGGATCAGCGGTCGTCCCGGGTCCAGACGGCGTCCGCTTCCAGCTTGACCGGAAATTTCACCACTGGGGCATAGGCGGGGGCGTTCAAAGCCCGTCCGTCCCGAACGTCGAACTTGGAGCCGTGCAGGACGCACTCGATCGTAGCTTCCTCGCCGTCGTATTCGCCGGCCGACAGCTCGAAATCCTCGTGGCTGCACTTGTCTTCGAGCGCGTAGTAATCGCCGTCGTAGTTGACCACCAGGATCGGCGTGTCGCCGTCCCAGACGACCTTACTTTCGCCGGGCAGCAACTCGGAAATGGCGCAGACGCGGATCCAATCGCCCATGGTCGTCCTACAAGTTTTTTTCCAGGACTTCGAATCGCAGATCGTCGCGCTTGGGTTTGCCGAAACGTTCGTCGCCGTGCGGGAACGGTTTGTACACGCCGGTGCGCCGATAGCCGCGCCGTTCGTAGAAGGCGATCAGTTCGTCGCGGATGTCGATCACCGTCATCCGCATCGACGGCAACTTCCAATCCTCGCGGACGACGCGCTCGGCTTCGTCCAGCAGGCGCTTACCGATGCCGCCGCCCTGCAGGTCAGGGCGGACCGAAAACATGCCGAAATAGCCGTGGCCGTCTTCGTCGGCGACGTGCGCGCAGGCCAGCATGCGGCCGTCACGCTCGGCGATCAGCACGCGGCTGCGCGGGCGCGAGATGTCGTGGCGGAGCACGTCCGGATCGATCCGATTGCCGTCGAGCAGATCGGCTTCGGTGGTCCAGCCTTGGCGGCTGACGTCGCCGCGGTAGGCCGAAGTGACCAGGACCACCAGCGCATCCACATCGTCGTGGGTAGCGGCGCGGAAAATCAGCGGCGCCAGGACTTCGTTCATGCCAACAACCCCCGTACCTTCTTCAATGCCGCAGCGAAACGTTCGATTTCCTCGTGGGTATTGTAGAACGCCAGGGACGCGCGGCAGGTGGCCGCCACGCCGTAGTAGCGCATCAGCGGATGCGCGCAATGGTGGCCGGAGCGCACCGCTACGCCTTCCAGGTCGAGCAGGGTGGCCAAGTCGTGCGCGTGGGCGCCTTCGACCAGAAAGCTGACCACGGCCGCTTTCTCTTTCGCCGTTCCGAAGACGCGCAGGCCGCCGATGGCGGCGAGCTCTTCCTGCAGATGCGCGAGCAATTCCGTTTCCCGCGCTTCGACCCGATCCATCCCCAGCGCGTCCAAATAGTCGACCGCCGCGCCTAGGCCGATATGGCCGGCGATGTTCGGCGTGCCGGCTTCGAACTTGTGCGGCGGATCGTTGAACACGGTGCCGTCGAAGCTCACTTCCTTGATCATCTCGCCGCCGCCGATGAAAGGCGGCATCGCGGCCAGATGCTCCTTGCGCGCCCACAGCGCGCCGGTGCCGGTCGGCCCGCACATCTTGTGGCCGGTGAAGGCGTAGAAATCGCAGCCGATCGCGGCGATGTCCACCTTGCGGTGCGGCAGCGCCTGCGAACCGTCCACCAGGACGACGATGCCGCGCCGCCGCGCTTCGCGGCAGATCTCGCGCACCGGATTGACCGTGCCCAGCACGTTGGAAACGTGCGTCACGCCCAGCAGCTTCACTTCCGGCGTCATCGCCGCGTACAGCGCGTCCAGATCCAACGTGCCGTCGGGCAGGATCTCCGCGACCTTGATCTTGGCGCCGGTGCGTTCGGCGACCAGCTGCCAGGGCACGATGTTGGCGTGGTGCTCCATTCTGGTGAGCAGGATCGCGTCGCCGGGCTTCAGCCGCGGCAGCGCCCACGAATAGGCGACCAGATTGATCGCGAACGTGGTGCCGCTGCACAGCACCAGTTCGTCGGGACGCACGTTGGCGAACCGGGCCAGCCGTTTGCGTGCGCCCTCGTACGCCTCGGTCGCTTCGCTGCCCAGCGTGTGCACGGCGCGGCTGACGTTGGCGTTATGGCGGCGATAGAAGCCGTCGACCGTCTCGATCACGCTGCGCGGCTTCTGGCCGGTGTTGGCATTATCGAAATAGACCAACGGCTTGCCGTTGACTTCGCGGCCGAGCAACGGGAAGTCGGCGCGGACCGCCGCCCAATCGAGCGCGGAAACGTCGGCGGGCGCGTTCACGATGCGGCCTCCTCGCGGTCGCCATGGCTTTTCGGCGCGGAGATCACCAGGAAGCGGATCTCCATATTGCCTTCGTTGCGCAGCTGATGCGCCGCGCCGGGCGGCACGTGCAGGCCTTCGCCCGCGCGCAGGCGATGCGACACGCCTTCCACTTCCAGCGTCGCCTCTCCCACCAGCACGTAGAAGAACTGGCGCGCGCGGGAGTGGAGATGGCGCGATTCGGCGGCGCCGGGCGGCACGCGCTCTTCGATCACGCTCAGGTCGTCGCCTTCGAGCAGATGCCAACCGTCGCAGCCGTTGCCCCAAACGTAATGGCGGGCGTTGGCGGTGCTGGTCGGGCTCATGCGGGCTCCAATGCGGCGAGGGCGGCGTCGACGCGTCCGCTCAGCAGATCGCGCAAGCCTTCGTTCGCGAAAGCGGACAAAGGTTCGCGGCAGAAGGCCGAAATCAGCAGCCGCCGCGCATCGGCCTGAGGCAAGCCGCGCGAACGCAGGTAGAACATCGCGGTCGGATCGATCTGGCCGACGGTCGCACCGTGCGCGGCTTTCACTTCGTCGGCGTGGATCTCTAGCACGGGCTGCGAATCGATCTCGGCGCCTTCGCTCAACAAGAGGTTTTTATTCGACAGATTGGCGTCGCTGCCGTCGGCGCCGGCGTGGATGGCGATGCCGCCGTGGAAAACGGCGCGGCCGCGGCCGCCGGCGATGCCGCGCCAGAGCAGTTCGCAAGCGGTGTCGCGGGCGATGTGTTCGATGCCGAGCCGAGTGTCGACGTGGCGCCGGCCGTCGGCCAGCAGTACGCCGTTGGAGAGCAGGCGGGCCTGGTCGCCTTCCAGGCGCACATTGAGTTCATGGCGCGACAACGCGGCGCCGAACTCAAGATCCAAACGCCGATATTCGGCCCTAGCCGCGAGCACGGCATCGGTTCGCAAAAAGGACGTCGCACGCGCTGCGTCCGCCTGGGCGCGCGCGTGCGCGAGGCGCCCGCCTTGGGCGATGGTTACGGAAACCGATTGTGTCGTCAGATGCGCGTGGTCCCCGGCCGCCAAATGGTGCTCGACCAAGGTCGCGCTCGCGTCCGCGCCCAATTCGATGCGGTGGCGCAGATGCCAAGCGCTGTCGGCCGCCGATGGCGCGCCGATGAAAACAAGATGGATCGGATCCGCGGCACGCACGCCCGCGTCCACGCGCAAGACGAAGCCTTCATCGGCGAGCGCGGCGTTGAGCCGGGAGAACACGTCGTCGGCGCGGGAATATTCGGGCCGTGCGCCTTCCTCCGACCAAGAAGAGAGGGGCGCCAAGCGGACGCCCGCCGGCAAATCGGGGAGAAAAGAATGGCCTGCGTCGAAATGTCCGTTGACGAACACCAGCCGGGGCGCGGGAATGCCGTCGAGCAATGAAGCGTCGAATGCGGGCAGCGCGACGGACGGCGCGAACGAACGCCGTTCCAGCGCCCGCAGCGGCGTGTATTTCCAGGCTTCGCTGCGCGGGCCGGGCAGGCCGTCGCGCAGGGCGGCCTCCAGCGCCGAACGGCGCGCGGTATCGCCTTCGAAACCGGAAGCCAGCGATTCGAGGAGGGCGCTCATCAGGCCGCGGCCTCGGGCGTTACGCGGTCCTTCACCCAAGCGTAGCCGTGCTGTTCGAGTTCGAGAGCGAGCTCCGGGCCGCCGGTTTCGACGATGCGGCCGTCGGCCAGCACGTGCACCACATCCGGTTTGATGTAGTCGAGCAGGCGCTGGTAGTGGGTGATGACCAGGAAGGCGCGTTCGGGCGAGCGCAGCGCGTTGACGCCGGCGGCGACGTTCTTCAGCGCGTCGATGTCCAGGCCGCTGTCGGTCTCGTCCAGGATCGCCAGCTTCGGTTCCAGCACCGCCATCTGGAAGATTTCGTTGCGCTTCTTCTCGCCGCCGCTGAAGCCTTCGTTGACGCCGCGCTGCAGCAGCTTGTCGTCCAGGTGCAGCACCGCGAGTTTTTCGCGCACCAGCTTCAGGAATTGCATCGAATCCAGTTCGGCCTCGCCGCGCGCCTTGCGTTGCGCGTTGAGCGCGCTGCGCAGGAAATAGGTGTTGTTGACGCCGGGGATCTCGACCGGATACTGGAAGGCGAGGAATACGCCGGCGGCGGCGCGTTCCTCCGGCTCCAGCGCCAGCAGGTCGATCCCGCCGTAGCGCACGCTGCCCGCGGTGACTTCGTAGCCCTCGCGTCCGGCCAGGATGTTGCCCAGCGTCGATTTGCCGGCGCCGTTCGGACCCATGATGGCGTGCACTTCGCCGGGCTTGGCTTCCAGCGACAGGCCTTTGAGGATTTCGCGCTCGCCGATGCGGGCGTGGAGGTTTTCTATCTTCAGCATATTCGTTCCATTCGAACCCGCTCTTTGTGGGAGCGGCTTTAGCCGCGAGCTCTTTGGCTCAGGTCGCGGCATGTTGGTAAGAGCTCGCGGCTGAAGCCGCTCCCACAAAATCAGCCCACCGAGCCTTCCAGGCTGACTTCCAGCAATTTCTTGGCTTCCACCGCGAACTCCATCGGCAGCTCGCGGAACACCTGCTTGCAGAACCCGTCGACGATCAGCGACACCGCGTCTTCCTGCGAGATGCCGCGCGAGCGGCAATAGAACAGCTGGTCGTCGCTGATCTTGGACGTGGTCGCCTCGTGCTCGACGGTCGCGCTCGGATGCTTGACCTCGATGTACGGGAAGGTGTGCGCGCCGCATTGCTTGCCGATCAGCAGCGAATCGCACTGGGTGTGGTTGCGCGCGCCCTCGGCGCTGCGTTCGACCTTCACCAGGCCGCGATACGAATTCTGGCCGCGCCCGGCGCTGATGCCTTTGCTGACGATCTTGCTCTTGGTGCGCTTGCCGACGTGGATCATCTTGGTGCCGGTGTCGGCCTGCTGGCGGTGGTGGGTGAGCGCGACCGAGTGGAATTCGCCGGTCGAATCGTCGCCCAGCAGCACGCACGACGGATATTTCCAGGTGATCGCCGAACCGGTCTCGACCTGGGTCCAACTGATCTTGCTGCGCGCGCCGCGGCATTCGCCGCGCTTGGTGACGAAGTTGTAGATGCCGCCCTTGCCGTTCTCGTCTCCCGGATACCAGTTCTGCACGGTCGAATACTTGATCTCGGCGTCTTCCAGCGCCACCAGCTCGACCACCGCCGCGTGCAGCTGGTTCTCGTCGCGCATCGGCGCCGTGCAGCCTTCCAGATAGGACACGTACGATTTGTCTTCGGCGATGATGAGGGTGCGTTCGAACTGGCCGGTGTGGCCGGCGTTGATCCGGAAATAGGTGCTCAGCTCCATCGGGCAGCGCACGCCCTTGGGAATGAACACGAAGCTGCCGTCGGAGAACACCGCCGAATTCAACGCGGCGAAATAGTTGTCGCCGGTCGGCACCACGCTGCCCAGGTACTTCTGGACGAGCTCCGGATGCTCGCGGATCGCTTCGCTCATCGAGCAGAAAACGATGCCTTTCTCGGCCAGTTCCTTGCGGAACGTGGTGCCGACGCTGACCGAATCGAACACCGCGTCCACCGCCACGCCGGCCAGCTTGGCGCGCTCGTGCAGCGGCACGCCCAGCTTGTCGTAGGTGGCGATCAGCTCTTCCGGAACTTCGTCCAGCGAAGCGTATTTGGCCTTGGGCGCGCTGTAGTAGCTGATCGCCTGGAAGTCGATCGGCGCGATCTTCAGCTTGGCCCAGTTCGGCATCGGCATGGTCAGCCAATGGCGGTAGGCGGACAGGCGCCATTCCGTCATCCATTCCGGCTCGTCCTTCTTGGCCGACAGCGCGCGGATCGTGTCCTCGCCCAGGCCCGGCGGCAACGAATCGGATTCGATGTCGGTGACGAAGCCGGCCTCGTAGCGGCGGCCCAGTTGTTCGATGATTTCGGCGTTTTCGATGCCCATGTCCGCGACCTCAGTTCGTAGCCAGCGCGGCGGGGATGGATTTGCGGGCCGGCTTGTGCGCCGTCGGGGCGACCATTTCGGCGAGCGAGACGCCGCGCAGCGCATCGGCGACGACGTCGTTGATCCGGCGCCAATTGGCGCGCGCGCTGCAGGAACGTTCGATGCCGCAAGCGCCGCTGTGGACGCTGCATTCGGTCATGCCCAGCGGGCCTTCCATCGCTTCGACGATCTCGATCAAGGAGATGTCCGCCGGCGCGCGGGCCAGCCGATAGCCGCCGCTGGCGCCGCGGAAGGCCTCGACCAATCCGGCCTGGGCCAGCGGCTTGAGCACTTTGGCCACGGTCGGCGGTTCCAGGCCTGCGCGCTCGGCCAAGCCGGAGGCGCTGAGCACGGCGTCGGGCTCGTGGGCCAGCACGGTCAGCACCACGCTGGCGTAATCGGTGAGTTTGGTGACCCGGAGCATCGGATTTGGCTCGAAGCCGGTCCCGGCTTCTGGCTGGTTTAATGAGTACCGAAATTGTACTGATTAAGCCGGGCCAAGCCAAGTGCCCCGATTTTGGGGTTGGCCGGCGACCATCCCGCTTCGCCCGAACTGGCTATCGCTTGGAGATGGCGATCCCGGGTATCGCCTGCGGCTCAACCTGGGCTACGGCCCTCCCACAAGAGCCGGTATGCCTGCATGCGATGGCTTCGAGACTCGCTTTCGGGCGACAATAACGGTTCGACTTTTACGGAAAGCTCCCTCGATGCCGAAGAAAATCGCCGCCCGCCTGTCCCCGATCCACGGCAATGGCGTTTTCGCCACCGAAACGATCAAGAAAGGCGAACGGGTCGTCCGCTACAAAGGCAAGCTGCGCACCCACGACGAAGTGGACGAGGCCTACGGCGACGTCGACGAGAACGGCCACACCTTCCTGTTCACCCTCAACGACGACTACGTGGTCGACGCCAACATCGACGGCAACATCGCGCGCTGGATCAATCACAGTTGCAAGCCCAACTGCGAAGCCGTCATCGAAGAGAACCAGAAGGGCAAGCGGCACAAGGACAAGGTCTTCATCGAGGCGATCCGCGACATCAAGCCGGACGAAGAGCTGACCTACAACTACGGCATCGTCCTGGACGAGCCGCACACGGCCAAGGCCAAGAAGCTGTGGGCATGCAAATGCGGTGCCAAGAACTGCACCGGGACCATGCTCCAGCCCAAGCGCTGACGGCGGCCGACGGCCGGGTGGGGATCCGGCCTTAACTTGCGATGCGCCAAACCCGCAAAGGGTTGCCATGACTGATGCCAGTCGGTAGCCGCTAACGCTTGGGGGTAGTTTGCGCGTCAATGGGCTTTGGCCCGATGGGGAATCTACTGATGCGCGTTGCTCGCTTGGCCCTGGCTGTCCTTTCGGCGCTGTCCGCGCCGGCCTTCGCCGTGGAGATCGACGGCAAGATCGATCCGACCGAATGGCAGGGCGCCCAGCACGTCACCGATTTCCGCCAGGTGCAGCCGTTGAACGGGCAGCCGGCGTCGCAGCCGACCGAAGCCTGGATCCTGGCGACGCCCGAAGGCTTGGCGATCGCGTTCAAGAACGGGCAGCCGGCCGACGTGCCGCGCACGCGCCAAAAAGTGCAGCGCGACTTCGAAGACCAGGTCGACCGCGTCAACCTGATGATCGACTTCGACGGCGACGGCCGCACCGGCTACAACTTCACCGTCGCCTCCACCGGCGGCGTCGCCGATGCGGTGATCACCAACGAGAACAACTTCAACGACGACTGGGACGGCAATTGGAAGCACGCCGTCAGCGAGGAAGGCGATACCTGGTCGGTGGAGATGCTGATCCCCTGGTACATCGCGCCGATGCACAACGCGAACGGCGACAAGCGCCGCATGAAGATCTATCTGGACCGCGTGGTCGGCTCCACCGGCCAGCGCTCGGCCTGGCCGGTGGCCAGCTTCGAGCGCCCGCGTTTCCTGTCCGATTTCAGCCCGATCGAGGTGCAGAAGTACAGCCAAGCGCTATTGGCGATCACGCCCTATGTGTCGGGCCTGTACGACAACGTGCGCCGCGACAGCGACTTCGACGGCGGCGTCGACATCTTCTGGAAGCCCAACGGCCAGTTCCAAGCCACCGCGACCATCAATCCGGACTTCGGCCAGGTGGAGAGCGACGACCTGGTCGTCAATTTCAGCGCCACCGAGACTTTCATCAGCGACAAGCGCCCGTTCTTCACCGAGAACCAGGGCATTTTCGAATACACAACGCCGTCGGACTTCAGTCAGCTGCTGTATACGCGCCGGATAGGCGCGCCCGCCGACGACGGCAACGGCGCCGGCGACATCACCGCAGCGGTCAAGCTCAACGGCAGCTTCGGCCAGACCAAGTACGGCGTGTTCGCCGCCGACGAGGCGGACGAAGTCGGGCGCTCGTTCTACGCGCTGCGCCTAGTGCGCGATTTCAGCAACCAAAACCTGGGCTTCATGGCGACCCAGGTCGAACGTCCGTTCCTGGACCGCGATGCCACCGTGATGGGCATCGACCACAACTGGCGTCCGACGCCGCGCTGGAACGTGCGCACCCGCGTGTTCGGCAGCAAGATCGACCAGCGCGGCGAAACGGTCAGCGACACGGGCGCCACGGTCTGGGCCGACTACGAGATGGATCGCGGCTGGCGCCAGCAATGGATCGCGATGCACTTCGGCAACCATCTGGACATCAACGACGCCGGCTTCCTGTCGAGGAACAGCACCAATTATCTGCATTGGGAAGTGCGCAAGCGCTTCACCGAGCTCGCGGCCGATTCGCGCTACGCGTCCAAGGACTGGCGCGCTCGCGTCAGCACCAACCGCAACGATCACGGCGAAAAGCTCAACGATCAGTTCCGGCTCAGCCGCGAAGGCCGCTTGCGCAACGGCAGCTACGAATACGCCCAGATCAACGTCAACGGTCCTGGCGTCGACGATCTGCTGACCCGCGGTCACGGTTCGGTGCGGCGGCCGAGCAACTTCAACGCCAATTTCCAGTACGAGCGGCCTCGCAAAGGGCGCTGGGCGCATAACATCGAGGCGCAGCTGTTCACCGGCGGGCTGGCCGGCAACGACAAGATCGGCTGGAGCGTGGAATACGAGCCGACCTTCTTCATCAGCGACGCATTCAGCCTGTACGCCGGGCTCTACGCGGACGAGACGCCGGACTGGCTGCTATGGAGCCGCGACAACCTGATCGGCGGCTTCCGCGGCCGCGAGTGGCACATCAACGCCGGCATGAATTGGAACATCGACGAGAAGCAGGAGCTGCGCATCAAGCTGCAATCGCTGGCCTTGGATGCGCAATTGCGGCAAGCGTACCGGGTGGACGGGGCGGGCAACTCGATCCCCGTCAACGATCCCATCGACGATTTCAGCCTCAGCAATCTGGGCTTCCAGATCCGTTACCGCTACGAACTGGCGCCGCTGTCCTATCTATACATCGTGTACGGCCGCGGCGGCTTCGACCGGAACGAGTTCTCGGACGGCGCCGGGCATTTGTTCCGGGACAGCTTCGAGTTGCGGGATGCCGAGCAGTTGCTGGTGAAGTTCAGTTATCGGTTCGAGCTTTGATTTTTTCCTCTCGCCTTGTGGGAGAGGATGTCCCGAAGGGCGGTAGAGGGGAACGAGCGAAGCGAGCGCTTTCTACTGCAGCATTTCGTTAAGAGCCGAACCCTCTCCCTGGCGCTTCGCGCCTATCCCGCCCGGCCCTCGCTTACGCGAGGGCGTTCAGTGGCTTGCGAATCTGTGATTCGCAAGCAATGCCCTTCACCCCGTAAAAGGGAGAGGGGGAGCGGCAGCGTTGTTAAGGCTTCAACTCGCGGATATCCGCCGACCCGATCCGCCACGCCCGCTGCTCCGCGCTCGCGCCGTCCACCACTGCGCGGCGCAATACATAGGCGCCTACGTACTTGTGCACGCTGCCGTCGCTGCGCGTCGCGCTGATGGCGACCGGCACTTCGATGTAGCGCGAGCCGGCGGCGGCGTCGACGCGGCCCGGCGATTGGATTTCGACGTCGACCTTCGCGGTCTCGGCGAAACCCGCGGCGAATTGTTCGGGCGTTTGCCCGCTGCTGCGGCCGTCGTCCGACCATAGCGAGTAGGCGCGGGCGAAGCTGCGGCTGTTGATCGAATCGTAGTAATCGCGCACCACCGCGACCGCGTCTTCCGGCGTCGGCTCCGCGGCGGCCGTTTCTTGCGATTCCGCATCGCCGGTTTCCGCGGATGCGCCGCCGGGCAGCAGCCCGGTTTCGGGATTCTCCGGATCGACTTCGGCCCCGGGTTCTTCCGTCGATTCCGGCGCGGGGGCTTCGCCGCCCACCGTCGCGACTTGTCCCGGGCCGGGCTTGTCGGGCATGCCGGTGATGGAGCCCGAAGCGCCGGCGGGCGCGGGCAAACCTTCTTGCTCGGCTTGCGCTTGTTTGTCGGCGGCCGAATCGCGTCCTTTGCAAGCCGCGAGCGGCGTCAACAAAACCAGCGATAAACAAACCGCCAAAATAGGCTTCATCCGGAATCCTCTCATTGCAACCGCACCACGACGCGGCCGCGATCGATGTCGACCCTGCCGATGCGTTTGCCGGCGGGCAGTTTTTCCAGCAAATCCGGGTCGAGCCGATATACCGGTTCGCTGCGGGCGTATTCGGCGAGCAGGCTGTTGACCACGCCGCGCGCGCCGCCTTTGATCAGCGAGCCGGAGCCGGGCAGGTCGAATTGCAGCAATTCCGGATCGGTCAAATGCAGGCCCTGCGTCGAGGCGTCGTAGCGCAAGCCGCTGCTCAGCGCCAAGTGGCCGGTCGGGGCGCCTTGGCCGCCGAGCGCGCCGATGCCCATGTCGAATTCCAGCCGCAGGCGATGCTCGCCCGGCGGCAGCGATAGCCGCGGATTGGCCAGCCTGATCGATACCAGGCCGCCGAGCTTGTCGAAATCGCGCGGGAAGCGGTTGTCCAGATAGCGCTGCAATTGCGGCGCGCCGAACGAGACTTCGTCGTTCAACCAAGCCGTTACTGCGCCGAGAGTGGAGCAAGCGGCGAGGATCGCCGCGAGCGCCGCAACGGCGGAAGTGCGGAACAAACGCATGCGGACTCCATGGTTTTCGGCGCAGCCTACGCGCCGACGGTGAACGGGCGATTAGCGCGGTGCGCGGCTCATTCCTTCAGCACGATCCGGTGCGGCTGCAGATAGGCGATCAGCAAGCCCAGCAGCAGGAAGCGGACGATGTCGAAAGCGATCTGCTTGACCGCCAGCGCGCCGGGCATCGGCTGCACGGCGTAATAGATCAGATGCATCGGCACGACCGAAAGCAGGGCCACGGCCAAGCCGAAGCGCAGGCCTTGCGCGGCGGTCGAACGCCCTTCCGAAAAGCCGAACCGGTAAAGCCAGGTCATGGCGAAACCGATCAGCACGTCGGCCAACACCATCCAGCCGAAGTATGGCTGCGAATCCTCTTGCGTACGCAGGAGGGTTCCGATCAAAGGCGCGTAGTCGCTCTTCAGCAGCCAGCCATGCACCACGAAACCCGTGAGCAAGGCGGCTACCGACATCGCCAGTCCGCAAATCCAGAAACGCTTGTCCATGGGAACTCCGGAAACCGAGGCGGCGTTCGCGGCCGATGTTACTAGAACCGCGGCGGCGGCGGACGGCTTCAGCGCCTGGCCGAGTCCGCTTGCGCCGCCGGCTGCGCGCGCAGCAGCGGCAGCGGATCGTAGGCGCCGCTGCGGCCGTAGATGCCGTAATGCAGATGCGGCGGCGTGCCGCGCGCATTGCCGGTATCGCCGACCGAGCCGAGCCGTTCGCCGGCTTCCACCACGCGCCCGGCGCGCAGGCCTTCGGCCCAATCCCGCAGATGGGCGTAGTAATGGCGCTCGTGCGCCGGACCGATCACCCACACCTGTTTGCCGCCCAAGTCGCCTTCGCGCACGGACACGACCAGGCCGCGCGTCGTGCTGCGCACAGCGGTGCCGCGCGGCGCGAAAATGTCGACGCCGGCGTGGGTGCGGTCGCGTCCGCGCGGCGCGCCGAAAGTGTCGGCGATGCGGCGCGCGGCGACGCCTTCGACGGGGCTAGGCAGCGCGGTCGGCGCCGGCAGGCGCGACAATTCCCACCAGGTGCGCGGCCAGGCCATGAAAGGCTGGCGCCATGCCCAGATCGCGGCGATGGCCAGCACGGCCGCAAACGCGGCGATTTTCGGCAGCGTGCGCATCCGGCGTCGCGCCGCTCAGCCGGCCGATGTGCGGACTTGTTCTTCCAGCTTGGCCTTCAGCGCGTCGTCCAGCTTCAGTTGGCGCGCCAGCTCGTCCAGATAGGCGCGTTCCATGAAGCTCTGATCGTCGGCGGCGAGCACGCTGGCCAGGTACATTTCGGACGCCATCTCCGGCGTGGCGGCGGCGCTCGCGACTTCGGCCGGATCCAGCGGGCGCTCCAATTCGGCGCTGAGCCAGCCGCGCAATTCGGCGTCTTCGTCGATGCGGCTGAATTCGCCTTCGATCACCGACTTTTCGCGCGCATCGATATGGCCGTCGGCCTTGGCGGCGGCGACCAGCGCCTTCAGGATCGCGCGGCTGTGCAGCTCGGCTTCCGCAGGCGGCAGGCGATCGAGCGTGCGCGGCTCGACCGGTTGGCCTTGCTGCTGCTTGTGCTCGTTATAAGCCTTGTAGGCCATCACGCCGAGCGCGGCGAGGCCGCCGTAAGTCGCCAGTTTGCGCGTGGTGCGGTTGCGACCGAGCAATAGGCCGAGCGCGCCGCCGGCGAGCGCTCCTTTGCCGAAATCGGCATTGAGCAGCCCGCCGCTTTGCTGCTGCGTTTGCCCTGCCGGTTTCTGGCCGCCGAGCAATCCATCCAATCCATTTGAGCCGAGGCCCTGTTGCGCGGTCTTCAGCAGGCGGTCGAGGAAACCTTGGGCGCTCATCTTCGATGCTCCATCGCGGGTGTTCCAAGCGTAATGAGGGCGTGCGGCCGCGCTTCAAGCCGGCAGCGCGATCAGTGGCGATGTTGCAGCGCCAAACGCAGGCCCAGGCCGACGAACACGCCGCCGATCAGGCGCTGCCGCCAACGCGCCACGCGCGGACTCGCGCTCAAGCGGCGGCCGAAACGGCCGATGGCGAAGGCGAGCAGGGAGCTGTGGGTGAAGCCGATCATCGACAGCAATATCCCCGGCACGAGGAACTGCAGCCAAACCCAACCGCGTTCCGGATGCACGAACTGCGGCAGAAAGGCGAGGAAGAACACCGCCACCTTGGGATTCAACACGCCGGTCATCACCGAACGCTTGTAGACGTGCGCGGCGGGCGTCGGTGCGGAGGCCGCGGCTTCCGCATCGCCGCGCTCGCGCCAAGCCTTGATGCCTAGCCAGACCAGATAAGCGGCGCCGGCCCATTTCAAAGCCTCGAAAGCGAGCGCCGAAGCGGCGAGCAGCGCGGACAGGCCGAGGCCGGCGGCGAGCGCGTGGATCAGCGTCGCGGTCTCCAATCCCAATCCCGCCTGCAGACCGCGGCGCGTGCCGCCGGCGACGGTTTGCGCGACGATCCAAGCCGTGCCCGGGCCGGGAATAAGCACCAGCACCACCGCGGCGGCGAGATAGGCGAACAGCGTCGGGGCGTCGAACAAGAACATTGCCGCATCGCTCCGGGAACGGGCGATCAGCCTAGCGCGATGCGCGTCGCCATGGATACACCGCTGCGTTGCGCGGATTCAGCCGGGCCGCTTGGCGGCGGCGTTCTTCGCCATGCCGATGATCGCGGTGAGGATCGCGCCCGCGACGCCGCCGCCGACGACCTGGCCGGCCAGCGCGCCGACATCGAGGCCCGCGGCTTGCGCGGTGTTGGCCAGGAAACCGATTTGCTGCATCAGGGCGCCGCCGCCGATGCCGCCGATCAGGCCGACGATCGTATTGCCCATCGCGCCCAAGCCTTTTTCTTTCAGCGCCGCTCCCGCCGCGCCGCCCCCGACCGCGCCCGAAACCGCATTCACAAGCAGACCGACGATATCCATCGACTTACTCCTGTGCTGATGAGTGTGAGCCGCCGCCGCGAGCTCCCCTGCGGCGACGACCGGCCGATCATGGACTCATTCGCCCGGCCGTGCACGCTGCGGCGGCGCCCATCGCCAGCAGGCGAGGGCGAGCGCGGCGAAAGCGGTATAGGCGGCGACGAAGGCCCATCCGGGCGCATCGAAGAAGATCAGCCGCGACAGCCAATGCTCGACGAAGGATTCGGCGTATGCGTCTTGGCCGGCGCGGGCGCGCAGGGTTTGTTCCCAGACCGTCAGCGGACAAAGCCGGCCGAGCCAGGCTTGCAACGCGATGAACAGCAGCAGCGCCACATGCGCGGCGCGGAAAGAGAAGTTGCGGATCCAGCGCCAACGACGCCAGGCGCCGATCAGAATCCCGATCTGGCCGAAGACCACGAAGGCGACGATACCTACGTGCAGCGCCAGGATGGCGTCGGCGAGTAATGAGGCGCTAGCGGGAGACAACGCGTCCACGACGCGTATTCAACGCCGCGGCCGGCGCGGACGCCGGCCGAAGCGAACCGCGCGGAACGGCGAAAGCGCCGTTCCGGCGGAGATTGCGATGCGATCAGGCGGCAGCGTCTTTCAGCTTCTTCAGCGCGCGGACCTTGACCTTGACCGAAGCCGGCTTGGCCGCGAACCACTGCTCTTCGCCGGTGAACGGGTTCTTGCCCTTGCGCTTTGGCTTGGCCGGCACGGCGACCGAGGTCACCTTGAACAGGCCCGGCAGGGTGAACGAACCGGCGCCCTTCTTGCTGATCGAACCGGCGATCGCCGATTCCAGCGAGGCCAGCACGGCTTTGACGTCCTTGCCCAGCACGCCGCTAGCTTCGGCGATGTGGGAGACCAGGCCGGACTTGCTCAGCGCTTCCTTGATCGGCTTAGCCGGGCCAGCCTTAGCGGCGGCTTTCTTCGGAGCGGCCTTCTTAGCGGCTTTTTTCGCACTCTTTGCCATAGTGATCCTGTCGATACTCTTGGTTGGTTGTCTGGGCCGACCCCGTCGGCAAGCGAAATGTAGGGCATGCGAAGCCGCGCGCCAAGCCTTTTTTTCAGGCATTTGAAAGAAATCGATGGAAGGGGATGCTGGGAAAGCAAGGAGATGATGCCGACGCGGCATCTCGTAGCCCGGGGGAGCGAAGCGATACCCGGGGCTTTTTCCTAGTAGAAACAGCGCTTACTCGCCTTTCTTGCGAGACGACTCGAAACTACCGCCCCAATCTTTCGGCAGGGTTCCAACGCTGCAGAAACGATGGAACGAGTGCGACCAGTCCGAGACGCGCTCCGCCAGACCGTGTTTCACCGGGTTGAAGTGGATGTAGTCGATATGGCGCGACAGGTCCGTCTCGTCGCGGATCGCATATTCCCAGAAACGAGGTTGCCAGACGGCACGTTCGTTGCGGCGTCTGCGGCGGGCATTGAAGCCACGTGCAGAGAGTGCGGCGGTGAATTGGGTCTTGATGAGCCTCCAGCGCATTGAATAGGCGGTATCGCCTTCCGGCAATGTCCACAGGCAGTGCAGGTGGTCCGGCAGAACAACGATGGCGTCGGTGCGGAACGGATGCCGCTTCTGTATACCGACGTAAGCTTGGCGAAGGCCTTCGATATGTTCCGTCAGCAGCCGCTGCGAGCGATCATTGAGCGTCAGTGTGAAGAAATACGTATGGCCAGGAAGGCGTTGTCGGCGATAGAGGACCATGTAGCCATGGTCGCCGCTCGGCATGCCGACATGGAATCGGGATATGACCTATCGCCATGTCAGAGTAGCCCGGGTGGAGCGAAGCGATACCCGGGACGCTATCTATGCGCGCCAAAAAAAGCCCCGGGTATCGCTTCGCTCCACCCGGGCTACGGTTAATCTTCCTCGTGTTTCGGCTTGTAAGCCTCGACGAGCTTCTGCTGCACCGCGGCGGGCACCGGTTCGTAATGGCTGAAATCCAGCGAATAGCGCCCGCGTCCGGCGGTGACCGACTTCAGCTCGGCCGCATAGCCTTCCAACTCGGACAGCGGCACTTGCGCCTTGACCACGATCTCGCCGCCGCGCGCCGAATCGGTGCCGTTGATGCGCGCGCGCTTGCTGGCCAGGCCGCCGCTGATGTCGCCCATGTGCTGTTCGGGCGCGTTGACGTCCAGGTCGACGATCGGTTCGAGCACCTGCGGCTTGGCTTTGCCGATCGCGTCCAGGAACGCCTTCTTGCCCGCGGCGACGAAGGCGACTTCCTTGCTGTCGACCGGATGGTGCTTGCCGTCGTAGACGATCACGCGCACGTCCTGCATCGGATAGCCGGCGATCGCGCCGCCCGACAGCACCTGACGCACGCCTTTCTCGACCGCGGGCAGGAATTGGCCCGGAATCGTGCCGCCTTTGACCTCGTCGACGAATTCGAAGCCGCCGCCGCGCGGCAGCGGTTCGATGCGCAGGAACACCTCGCCGAACTGACCGGCGCCGCCGGTCTGCTTCTTGTGGCGATGATGGCCCTCGGCCTTGGCGCTGACCGTTTCGCGGTAGGCGATGCGCGGCGGGCGGGTCGTCACGTCGACGGCGTACTTGTCCTTCAAACGTTGCAGATTGACCCGCAAATGCAGATCCGACAGGCCGCGGATCACGGTCTCGTTGGTTTCGGCCTCGTGCTCGACGTGGAAGCAGGGGTCTTCCTCGGCCAGCTTGTGCAACGCGGTGGCCAGCTTCTGTTCCTGGCCCTTGCTGGCGGCGTTGATCGCCAAACCGAACATCGGCTTGGGGAACGACAGCGGCGCCAGGTGGATGTGGTCCTCGTCGTGGCTGTCGTGCAGCACCGCGTCGAAGTGGAGCTCGTCGACCTTGGCGACCGCGGCGATGTCGCCGGGCACCGCCTGCGCGATTTCGGTGTGGTCCTTGCCCTTCAGCTTGAACAGGTGCGCGACCTTGAACGGCTTCTTGCCGTCGTCGACGAACAGTTGGGTGTCCTTCTTCACCGTGCCTTGGTAGACGCGGAATACGCCGAGCTTGCCGACGAAGGGATCGTTGACGATGCGGAACACGTCGGCGATGACGTGCGCCTTGGCGTCCGGTTTCGCTTCGATGGTCTGCGCGCCGTCTCCGGCGCCTTTCCGGAACGGCGGCGGATTGGCTTCGCCGGGATGCGGGAACAGCTTCTCGGCGATGTCCAGCAATTCTTTGGTGCCGGCGCCGCTGCGCGCCGACACGAAACAGACCGGCACCAGATGGCCTTCGCGCAGGCATTGTTCGAAAGCGTCGTGCAATTCCTGGCCGCTCAGGCCGGATTCGCCCAAATCGAGATAGTGGTCCATCACCGTTTCGTTGATCTCGACCACTTGGTCGATGATCTTCTGGTGCCAATCGGCGACCGGACCGAGATCGCTCTCGCCCGAAGACTGGCCGAAGCAGTCGACCACCTTCTTGCCGCCGTCCGCCGGCAAGTTCAGCGGCAACACTTCTTGGCCGAAGGTCTCGCGCAGATCGTCGAGCAAGCGGGCGATGTTGGCGCCTTCGTGGTCGATCTTGTTGACCACGATCGCCCGGCACAGATTTCGCGCCTTGGCGTGCTCCATCATCCGCCTCGTCCCGTAGCCGATGCCCGCGTCGGCGTCGACCACGATCGCGACGGTCTCCACCGCGGCCAGCGCCGAAAGGGTGGGGCCGCGGAAATCGGGATAGCCGGGCGTGTCGATCAGATTGACGTGGATGCCTGCATGGTCGGTGCTGGCGATGGCGGCGTCGATAGAGTGGCCGCGTTCCTTTTCCAGCGGATCGAAGTCGGAGACCGTGGTGCCGCGTTCGATCGTGCCTGCCGTCTGGACGGTGCCGCCGGCATGCAGCAGGGCTTCGAAAAGCGTTGTTTTGCCGGCGCCAGGGTGGCCCGCGAGAGCCACGTTGCGGATTTGTTCTGTGCTGTAGGACATGAGTCCGTCTCTCCCTTGGCTGGGTCGAAGAGGACGTCATGGTCGGCATGCGGAGGGCGCTGCCGGATCGCTTTGCCGAGGCAGGCGAGCCGCGCGCCGGTCATGGCGGAAGGACACCTTAGCGCGGGCGCGCCGCGATGCCCAGACCCATTGCCGCTGCGCCGCAACATGGCAACGCTTCAATAACATTCCGCCGATTAGTCTGATCGGCGATTGCGGCATCCACCCTCACGGAGAACGATATGGGCATCTCGCGCCACGCCACCGCGCATTGGGAAGGCGACCTGAAAACCGGCCAGGGCCAGCTGAGCACCCCGCAAAGCGGTCTGATGGACAACACCCGTTACGGCTTCAACAGCCGCTTCGGCGACGTCAAAGGCACCAATCCGGAAGAACTGATCGCCGCCGCGCACGCCGGCTGCTTCACCATGGCCTTGTCAGCCAAGCTCACCGAAGCCGGGCATCCGCCGGAAGCCTTGGACACGCGCGCCGAAGTGGACCTGTCGATGGAAGGCGGACCGACGATCAGCGCGATCCGGCTGAAGACCAAAGCCAAGATCCCCGGCATCGACGCGGCCAAATTCCGCGCGGTGGCCGACGACGCCAAGCAGAACTGCCCGGTGTCCAAAGCGCTGAGCGCGGTGCCGATCACGCTGGAAGCGGAGTTGGTCTGACGGCTTCCGCTTGAGCCCTCTCCCGCTTGCGGGAGAGGGTTGGGTGAGGGCGCGCAAAGGCGCACATCGCCGCGTCCGTTTCATTTTTTCGGTGCTTTGAACGATCTTGAGGATCCGATAGTTTCGTCGCGATCGGCTGCCCCGCGCGCCCTCACCCTAGCCCTCTCCCGCAAGCGGGAGAGGGGAGGCTATTCGCCCAAACTCAAACTCAGCATCACTCTGCGCTCGGGTTCGTAGGACTGAATGCCGCTGCCGCCGACGATCCAGGCGTATTTGTTGGTCGCGTTGTACACCCGCATGCGCAAGGCAGCCGGTTTGCCGCCGAGCGAAAAGCGATAGCGCGCGCCGACGTTGAGTAAGGTATAGCCGGGCGTCCGGCGCAGGTTGCGGTCGTCCGCCGGCTTGGGCCCGTAATAAGTGGCGTCGGCATCGAGCGAGAAGCCGCGCCACGCCGGCGGCGCGTAGTCGAAGCTGGCCAGCGCCAGCTTCGACGAACGTCCGACGGGACGTTCGCCGATGTCTCCGGATTCCACGCGCTCGCCGCTCAGCCGCAGCTTCATCCACGAAGCGCCGGCCACGACCCGCAGGCCTTCGGCCAATTCGCCGGCGGCGGAAAGCTCGATGCCGCGATGCTCCACATCTTCCATGAAACGGTAGACGCCGTTCGCGTCGAAACCCGGATCGGGCTTGCGGATCCGGAATACGGTGCCGAGCAGCGTCAGCGCCGGCGCCGGTTGCCATTTCGCGCCGACTTCCGATTGGCGCGCCAGGATCGGCGGCAGCGCTTCGAAACGGTTGCTCGCGTTCTCGGGCGCGATGCCGGCCTCTTCGATGCCGCGCGTAGTGGCGGCGAACGCCGTGATCCGTTGCGATAGCGGCACGACGATCGCCCCATTGTGAAGCCAGGCTTGCGAACGCCGCGCGCTGCTCGCGCCGTCGGCGGGGAACGCCGTTTCGTCGATGCCCACGCGGCGCAGCCCCACGTTGGCGGCGAAGCCGTTGCGATGGCGGAATTGCCAGCCCAGCCCGGCTTCGCGCTGCTCGACGCGGGCGCGCGATTGCCGCTCCTCCGCGTCTTCCGGCGCAGGCAGCGACGGCACATCGCCCCAAATCGAAGCGGGACCGACGGCGAACGTCGAGACGCGCGGGCTGCGGTAGTCCGAGCGCCTGGCGCGGGCCAGCAGAACCAGTTCGTTGCGATGCGTCGCGCGCGTCCAATCGCGGCGCGCGACGCTTTCGAGCGCGCGCGAATCGATGCCGCGGTCGCGCGCGACCACGACCGAAGCGTCGGCGCGGCCTTCCGCGTCGATGCTGTCGAACAGGTTGAAGTCCGAACGCGGACGGTCGACGCGCGAGCGGATCGCCGAGAACGCGTAGTCCCAAGCGTTGGCCTCCGCATCGGTCGCGACGATGAGGCCGGAGGTCGTGTTGCGCGTATCGAACCGCGACCATGTCTGGCCGAGATAACGCAGGCGGTCGGGTTCGGGCAGCCGCACGCCCGCGGCCGGCGCGAAGCCGACGTCGGTTTGATAGCGCTGCATGTAGACGCCGTGGAATCCGGTGGCTTGCCAGCGCTCGCCCCACCGCATCCGCGGCACGATGCCGGCGCTGCGGTACTTGGCTTCGTTGCCGAAGATGTAGCGCGCGCTCGGCGACCCCAACGCGCCGCCGGCCACCGAGAAGCGGCCGTCGTCGCTGCGGCGCGCGAAGAAGGCGCGCAGATAAGGCCGCGGATTGCTGTCGAGCAGATGCTGGAAGCCCAGTTCCACGCGGGTGCGTTCGCGATCGCCCGAGAGCAACGAATATTGGACGATGCCCGAGGGCGCCGGAAAATCGAGCGGCAGGGCGCTGGCGCCGACCCGGATCTGCGACGAGGCGACGAGGGTGTCCGGCGGCGACGCCGCGCGCACGAAATAAGCGTCGCCGATCCGGTAATTCCCCGCTTGCTGCAGATCGAAGCCGCGCACCAGCGATTCGGAGTACAGGCCGATGCTTTCCTGACCGATGCGGCTGCCGAAAGCGTCGTCGGCGCCGCCGATCGCGTTGTCCTGGGCGCGCGCTTCGGCGGTGAGCAGGCCGAGCAGGGCGGCGCAGGCTTTCAGTTCGGGACGCGAAGCCCGTCGGAGGGCGGGAAAGTCGGAGGGCGGCATGAGGCGCGGTCGGCAGTCGGTATGCGCGCATGCTGTCGACGGTGCGGCTGTTGACATAGCGCAACGATCGATGATGAGCTGTGCGCGCCATGCACAGCTCGCAGACCCTGCCGCCGCTGGACGGTTTGACCGCCGTGGTCGCCGCGCACCGCACCGGTTCCTTCACCGCGGCCGCCGAGTCGCTGGAGCTGACCCACGGCGCCGTGAGTCGGCGCGTGCAGGCGGTGGAACGCTGGCTGGGCACGCCACTGTTCGAACGTCATGGACGCGGCGTCCGGACGACGCCGGCCGGGCAGCGCTTCGTGGCCCAGGTCGAACAGGCCTTGGGCGCGATCCGCGATTCCGCGGACCGTTGGCGCCCGCGCCGCGAGTTGCCGACGGTGCGGATCAGCGTGGTGCCTTCCTTCGCGCGGTTGTGGTTGCTGCCGCGTTTGCCGGCGTTGCAGGAATCGCCGGCGCGGCGCCGCATCGAACTGCTGGTCGAGCATCGCGTCTCCGACCTCGCGGCGGGCGAAAGCGATCTGTCGGTGCGCTACGGCCGCGGCCAATGGCGCGGCGCGCGCGCGCAGTTGCTGTTCGCCGAACAATTGTTCCCGGTCGCCGCGCCGGAACTGGCGGCGAACCTCGGCGGCCAAGCCAAGCCCGCGCGGTTGGCGGAGATGCCGCTGCTGCACGATTCGGACACCAGCCAGTGGCGCGCTTGGCTCGGCGAGCAGGGAGTGCGTTTCCGGGCCAAGGCGGCCGATCGGCGTTTCGAAGACTACGACTTGGTGCTGGCCGCGGCGCAGGCGGGCCTGGGCGTCGCGCTGCTGCGCTCGCCTTTGGCCGATCAGGCGCTCGCGCAAGGCGGATTGGTGCGCGTGTCGCGGCAGGCGATCCGCAACGTCGCCGGCCACTATGTCGTGTCGTCGGCCAGCGAAGACCGCGTCGCCGTGCTGCAAGTCGCGGATCTGTTGCTGTCGATGACGGCGGCGCTGCGGCGATGAAGTCGGCCCTGCTGCTGCACGGCGCCGGCGGCGGCGCTTGGGAATGGAATCTTTGGCGCGGCGTGCTGCAGGCGCATGGTGTGGAAGTCGCGGCGCCCGACTTGCAACCCGCTGCCGCGGGTTTGTCCGCGACGGCGTGGTCCGATTATCTGGCGCAAGCGCAAGAAGCCCTGCTCGCGCTGCCGCGCCCGCGCGCCGCGATCGGCGCCAGCTTGGGAGGCTTGTTGGCCGCAGCGATCGCCGAGGCGGCCGATGCCTTGGTGCTGGTGAATCCGCTGCCGCCAGCGCCCTGGCACGGGCAAGTGCCGCAGCGCGTGCGCGCGGGCGTGATTCCGTGGCGCCGCGAAGCGCGGCTGTCGTCCACGCGGCGCGCGCTGCCCGACGCCGATGCGGCGAGCGCGCTGTACGCGTTTCGGCGCTGGCGCGACGAGAGCGGTTTGGCCCTGCGCGAAGCGGCGGCCGGCGTCGCGATCGCGCGGCCGCATTGCCGGGTGCTTTGCATCGTTTCCGAAGACGACGAGGACGTACCGGCCGCCGTCACGGCGGCTTGGGCGCAAAACTGGAGCGCCGAACTGATCCGCCTTGATTCGGCCAGTCACGTCGGCGCCTTGCTCGGCCGCAGCGCGGCGGACGCCGCTGGGCAAACGGCGGCTTGGCTGTCGGCCAGGTGAATACGCCGGAGGTCCGATCGCTGTAATCGGTTTCGATTCAGCACGCCTTTACCGGCCGAGCCCTAGTTTGCGAACCGCGCCCTTCCGGCGTCCGGAGCACACCATGAAACGCCTCGCCACTTCGATCCTCGCCCTGGGTTTGGTCGCCGCCGTCGGCACCGCCTCGGCGCAGTCGTCGGGGTATTACTCCCAGTACGGCCAGCCGACCGTCGACCGTTACGGCCAGTCCTCGGGCAGTTATTACGACTATGCGCGCGTGCTGCGCGTGGATCCGGTGATCCAATCCGGCTACGGCAACAGCAACACCGGCTACTACCGCAACGATCAGCAGCGTTGCTACACGCGCAACGACGGTTACGTTTACGACGACGGCTACGACGGCAGCAATGGTTACGGCCGCGACGGCTATTACGACCGCGACGGTTATCGCCGCAACGAGGGTTATTACGGCAACGACGGCTATCGCGGCACCGAAACCGGCCGCACCGTCGCCACCGTGGTCGGCGGCGTGGTTGGCGCGGTGATCGGCAGCAAGGTCGGCGGCGGTTCCGGGCGCTACGTCGCTTCGGCGCTGGGCACCATGGCCGGCGGCATGGCCGGCCGCGCGATCTACGACCAGAACGCGCGCCAACGCCGCAACGCCAGCGTCACCGTCTGCGATCCAGAGCCGGTGCGCGACGGTTATCGCGGCAACGATTACGGCTACAGCCGGGTCAACGACGGCCGCGTGTCCGGCTACGACGTCACCTACCAGTACAACGGCCGCACCTACACCACTCGGACGGATTATCATCCCGGCGACAGGATCCGGGTCCGCGTCGACGTGCGGCCCGAGTGATCGAACCGCTTTGCGTGGGAGAGTGGGAAGGGACCGAAAGGTCCCTTCTCTTTTTCCGGACGCCGCGCGAGCCCGTTCCGTGACCGCTTAGGCGGCCGATGCCCATCGCCGCAGGGTAGGATCGGTCGCCGCGCCGCGCGAGGGGACGTTATGCAAGACAGCCTGCTGGTCAAAATCGCCTTGCCGATCGCCATCGCCGTCATCATGTGCGGCATCGGCATGACCTTGAGCGGCGGCGATTTCCGCCGCATCGCGCAACGTCCCAAGCCCGTGCTGATCGGCATCCTGGGCCATTACGCGCTGCTGCCGCTGCTCGGTTTCGCGGCGGCATGGCTGTTTCCGATGCCGGCGGAGCTGGCGATCGGACTGGTGCTGGTTGCCGCTTGCCCCAGCGGCACTACGTCGAACGCGCTGACCTATCTGGCGCGCGGCAACGTCGCGCTGGCGGTGACGCTCACCGTGATCAGCGCCTTGGTCACCTTCCTCAGCGTGCCGCTGCTGGTGAACTTGGCTTTGCAGGTGTTCGGCGGCGAAGCGCGCGACATCCGTCTGCCGGTAGGCCAAACCATCCTGCACTTGGCCGCCCTGGTGCTGGCGCCGGTGCTGATCGGCATGGCGGTGCGCCGTTGGGCGCCGGCGTTCGCGCAACGCCTCGAGCCTTGGGTGAGCCGGTTCGCGCTTGGGTTCCTGGTGCTGTTGATCGTCGCGATCGCCGTGTCCGAGCGCGAAAACCTGCCGGCCTGGTTCGCGCAAATGGGCCCGGCGGCGCTGACCTTGTGCTGCGCCGCGGTCGGCCTGGGTTTCCTGCTGGGCCGCATCAGCGGTTTGGAACTGCGCGATGCGATCACCATCGGCATGGAAGTGGGCGTGCAGAACAGCACGTTGGCGATCGTGATCGCGCTGACGTTGCTGCAATCGCCGCAGGTCGCGCTGCCCGGCGCCGTCTACGGATTGCTGATGTATCTGCCGGCTTTGGCGATGGTGGTGTCGGGCAGGCGCGCAGTGGCGCGCGGTGAAGCTTCGCCGCCCGCTGCCGGATGATCCGAGCTGGCGTTCGCCGCTTATCTTTGTAGAGCGGAGCTTGCTCCGCTGCCTTTCGGTCTGATGCGAAAAAAAGCGGAGCAAGCCCCGCTCTACAAAGCAACGGCAATGGCAGCGTCGCGGTTCGAAGTTGCCATGAGCCCGCTGAGGGACGCATAGTAAATGCGGTCCGATACGGAATGCCGTCCCAATGCGCCGATTGCTGTTGGTCCTGGCCGCGTGCTTGCCGCTCGCGCTTCCCGCCGCCGAAATCCATCTGCTGACCGCGGCCCGCATCCATACGATGGATCCGCAGCATCCCACCGCCGAGGCGATGGCTTGGGACGACACGGGCCGTATCCTCGCCGCGGGCGATGCGAAAACCTTGCTGGCGCGTTATCCGAAAGCTATACGCATCGACGCCGGCGACGCCACCGTGATTCCCGGCCTGATCGACGCGCACGCGCACTTGATGGGCCTGGGCTACGCGCTGATGCGCGTCGACCTGGTCGGCACGCAAGACAAGGCCGACATCCTGCGGCGTTTGCGCGAATACGAAAAGAACTTGCCGGCAGGGGCTTGGCTGCTCGGCGGCGGTTGGGACCAGAACGACTGGCACGACAATCGCTTTCCGTCGGCCGCCGATTTGGACGCTGCGTTCCCGGATCGCCCGGTCTGGCTGGAGCGCGTCGACGGTCATGCCGGCTGGGCCAATACCGCGGCGATGCGCGCCGTGGAAAAACAATCCGGGAAATCGTTGAAGGGCGAATGGCAGCCGGATGGCGGCCGCATCGTTCGCCAGGGCGATGCGCCGACCGGAGTGTTCGTCGACGGCGCGATGGATCTGGTCAATACCATCGTTCCGCCGGCCGACGAAAAAACCCGCGAAAAGGCGCTGCGGCTCGCGCTGGAGGCGACGGCGCGCAACGGCCTCACCGGCGTGCACGACATGGGCACTTCGCGCGAAGACTTGGCGCTGTTCCGCCGCTTCGCCGACGAAGGCCGGCTGACGCTGCGGGTCGACGCCTATGCCGACGGCGACCGCGCCGCGCTCGCCGATTTGTGCGCGAACGGCCTCTATCGCCACGCGTCGGGCAGAGTGAGCATGCGCGGCGTCAAGCTGTACATGGACGGCGCGCTCGGCAGCCGCGGCGCGGCTTTGTTGGACGATTACAGCGACGATCCGGGCAATCGCGGCTTATTGGTGACGCAGCCCAAGGATTTCGAAGCGGCGGTGAACAAAGCCAAGCGTTGCGGCGTGCAAGTGGCGACCCATGCCATCGGCGACCGCGGCAACCGTCTCGCGCTGGACGCCTACCAGCGTGCGCTGGGCGGCGATGCGAAAACGGATCATCGTTGGCGCATTGAGCACGCCCAAATCGTGTCGCTCGACGATGTTCCGCGCTTCGCCGCGCTGGGCGTGATCGCTTCGATGCAGCCCACCCACGCCACATCCGACATGCCCTGGGCGGAACAGCGCATCGGCAAGCAACGCATCGCCGGCGCTTATGCGTGGCGGCGCTTCCTGGATTCCGGCGCGCGCATCGCCTTGGGCTCGGATTTTCCGGTGGAATCGGTCGATCCGCGCTTGGGCCTGTACGCCACCGCCACGCGCCAGGACCGCGAAGGCCATCCGCCGGGCGGGTGGCTGGCGGATCAGAAACTGACGGCGGCCGAAGCCTTGCGCGGCTTCACCGCGGATGCGGCCTATGCCGGCAAGGACGAAAAAGCGGTGGGCAAGTTGGCGGCGGGGATGCGCGCGGATTTCGTCGTCGTGGAAAAAGATCCGCTGACGATGCCGGTATCCGAATTGGACGATTTGAAGATCCGTTCGACATGGATCGACGGCAAGGCGATCTACAAGGCGAAGTAGTTCCCTCGCTTTTTTGTAGGAGCGGCTTTAGCCGTGAGCTTTTTCTCCGAAATCGCGGCGATGTCGCGATTTGAAGGAAAGAGCTCGCGGCTAAAGCCGCTCCTACAAAAGCAAGCGGAGCAGGGCCCGAGTTCACCAATCGATGCGCCCGCTCACCACAGTCACCACGCGCCCGCCCGACCAAACTTGGCCGTCGTCGTCGACCTGCAATTCGATGATCGCGTCGTGGCCGACCTCGCGGCCTTGGCTGATGCGGTAGAAACCGGTGTCGCCCGGCAACGCGTCCCGCGAGGCGAGCCAGGCGGCCAGCGTCGCGTTGGCCGCGCCGGAGGCGGCGTCCTCGAATTGCGCGGGCGCGCCGACCCATGCGCGCACGGCCAGGTAGTAGACCGGGTCATCGCTGCGCGCGAACGCGCACAAACCCATGCTCTCGGTGTCTTGGGCGAGTTTTCCGATCGCCGGCCAGTTCGGCGCCGCGGCGCGCAGCGAGGCTTCGTCGCGGAACTCGGCCAGCCACCAGCGGCGCCCGCCGTCCATCAGCGCGGGCGGCAAAGCGCCCAAGGGCAGGCCGGCGAGGACGTCGCGCAGGCGCGGATCGGCGGGATCGGCGATTTCCAGCACGCGGGCTTTCGGCGTGCGTACGGCGATGGTGCGCTTGCGGCCTTCGCCCGACACCCGCAACGGCAGCTTGCCGGCGATGCCGTCCTGGACCAGCAAGCCGTCGCGCGGCCGCGCCAAACCCGCTTCCAGCACGGCATGCGCGGTGCCGACGCTGGGATGGCCGGCGAAGGGCACTTCGCGGCGCGGGCTGAAGATGCGGATGCGGTAGTCGCTGTCCGCCGACGTCGCCGGGAATACGAAAGTGGTCTCCGGCAGCCGCGTCCAGCGCGCGATGGCCTGCATGCCGTCGTCGTCCAAGCCCTCGGCGTCCAGCACCACGGCCAGCGGGTTGCCGGCGCCGGGGCGGTCGGCGAATACGTCGAGTTGCAGATAGCGGCGTGCGGGCATGCGGGGTTCCGGTCTCGTCTGGGCGAGGCGCTGCTGGGTCGGGTCGCGTTCGATTAGAATCGCGCGTTCGCGCCCGATGTCCGGGCGAACTCCCATTCTATGTCCTCCCACATCCCTTCCGATCGTTGGATCGTGCTCAAGTTCGGCGGCACTTCGGTGTCGCGTCGCCACCGCTGGGACACTATCGGTCGATTGGCGAAACGGCGCGCCGACGAGCAAGGCGCGCGGGTGCTGGTGGTGGTGTCGGCCCTGGCCGGCGTGACCAACGCGCTGCAGGCCATCGCCGACGGCGCCGATGCGGCCGCCGGTTTCGCCGCGCTGGAAGAAAAACACCGGGCTTTTTGCGTCGAGCTCGAGCTCGACGCCGACCAAGCTTTGGGCGAGCGCCTGGCCGCGCTGAGCGTGCTGGCCGCCGATCCGCGCGCCGCGGCGCGCACGCTGGATTGGCAAGCCGAAGTGCTGGGGCAGGGCGAGCTGCTGTCTTCCACGCTCGGTTCGGTTTATCTGCGCAAACAGGGCTTGGATTTCGGCTGGTGCGACGCGCGCGATTGGCTGGATGCGATCGCGCTGCCGAACCAGAACGAATGGTCGACCCGGCTGTCGGTGTCCTGCCGGCGCGAAGCCGAGGGCGATTGGCGCGCGCGCTTCGCCTCGCAACCGGCGCGGATGCTGCTCACCCAGGGCTTCATCGCCCGCCACGCCGACGGCGGCACCGCGATCCTGGGCCGCGGCGGCTCCGACACGTCCGCGGCTTATTTCGGCGCGCTGCTCGGCGCGCAACGCGTCGAAATCTGGACCGACGTGCCCGGCATGTTCAGCGCCAATCCGCGCGAAGTGCCCGATGCGCGCCTGCTGACCCGGCTGGACTACGCCGAAGCGCAGGAAATCGCCACCACCGGCGCCAAAGTGCTGCACCCGCGTTCGATCAAGCCCTGCCGCGACGGCGGCGTGCCGATGGCGATCCTCGACACCGAGAAGCCCGAACTTCCCGGCACCCGCATCGACGGCGCGGCGCTCACCGTGCCCGGCGTCAAGGCGATCAGCCGCCGCAACGGCATCGTCCTGGTGTCGATGGAAAGCGTCGGCATGTGGCAGCAGGTGGGCTTCCTGGCCGACGTGTTCGAGCGCTTCAAGCGCCATGGTCTGTCGGTGGATCTGATCGGTTCTTCGGAAACCAACGTCACCGTGTCGCTGGATCCCAGCGAAAACCTGGTGAGCACCGACGTGCTGGCGAAGCTCTCGGCGGATCTCGCCGAGATCTGCCGGGTCAAGGTGATCGCGCCTTGCGCGGCCATCACCCTGGTCGGCCGCGGCATGCGTTCGCTGCTGCACAAGCTGTCCGACGTCTGGGCCGCGTTCGGCAAGGAGCGCGTGCATCTGATTTCGCAGTCGTCGAACGACTTGAACTTGACCTTCGTCATCGACGAGGCCGACGCCGACGGCCTGCTGCCGCATCTGCACGCCGAACTGATCCGCGGCGGCGCGATGCCGGTGCAGGATGCCGCCGTATTCGGCCCGAGCTGGCGAGAAATCGTCCAGGGGCCGGCCGCACCCGCGCCGACGCCGTGGTGGCATGCGCGACGCGAACGCCTGTTGCGCATCGCCGACGGCGCCACGCCGGCTTACGCCTACGACCTGTCCATCGTGCGCGAGCGGGCGAGGGCGCTGAACGCCGTGTCCGCGATCGACCGGCGCTTCTTCGCGTTGAAGGCCAACCCGCATCCGGACATCCTGCGTACGCTGTACGCCGAAGGCTTCGGTTTGGAATGCGTGTCGCTGGCCGAACTCGATCATGTGTTGGGCCTGTTCCCGGACATCGATCCGCAGCGCGTCCTGTTCACGCCCAGCTTCGCCCCGCGCAGCGAATACGAAGCCGCATTCGAACGCGGCGTCATCGTCACGCTGGACAACGTCGAGGCGCTGCGCCATTGGCCGGAGGTCTTCCGCGGCCGCAATCTCTGGGTGCGGCTGGACCTGGGCCGCGGCGAGGGCCACCACGCCAAGGTCAAGACCGGCGGCACCGCATCGAAGTTCGGCCTGCCGCTGGCGGCGCTGGACAGGTTCGTCGCCGCCGCGCGCGCGCTGGACGCGCGCATCGTCGGCGTGCATGCGCATCTGGGCAGCGGCGTCGACCTTCCCAAGCATTGGCAGCAGGTGTACGCCGAACTCGCCGGATTGGCCGACGGCATCGGCACGGTCGAGACCATCGACATCGGCGGCGGTTTGCCGATCCCGTATAAGCCGGATGCGGTCGCGTTCGACATCGACGCTTGGGCGCAGGGCCTGGCCGAGATCAAGGCCGCCTATCCGCGCTACCAGCTCGCGATCGAGCCGGGTCGCTATATGGTCGCCGAGTCGGGCGTGCTGCTGCTGCGCGTCACCCAAGTGGTGGAGAAGGACGGCGTGCGCCGCGTCGGCGGCGACGCGGGCATGAACGCCTTGATGCGTCCGGCGCTGTACGAGGCTTATCACGGCATCCACAACCTGTCGCGGCTGGACGACGCGCAGAAAGCCGCGTTCGACGTGGTCGGACCGATCTGCGAATCCGGCGACGTACTCGGCCATGCGCGCTGGCTGCCGGAAGCCACCGCCGAGGGCGACGTGCTGCTGGTGGCCGACGCCGGCGCCTACGGTTTCGTGATGGCCAACCGCTACAACCTGCGCGAATTGCCGCAGCAGATCACCTTCGACGGTGAGCGCGATGAGCCCTAAACGAGGATTCATCGTCGGTTGCGGCGTCACCGCCGGCGTTTTCGTCGTCGTCGCCTATATCGCGATCGGCGCGATGAGCGGCGCGCCGTGGTCGGAGTGGCCCGCGAATGCGCGCTCCGCGTTGGGCATCGCGCCGGCTGCGGCGCTGACCGCGGCTTTGGCAGCCTGGCTGGTCGTGGGATGGCGCGAAGGCGTCGACCTCAATCGCAAGTGGACCGCGCTCGGCATGGCGGTGAAGACGGTGGGCCTGGCCTTCTTGATGTTCCCCGTGTTCGTGCTGTTGGCTTTGGTCGTCGCGGAATTGCTGGATCAGGCTTTCGCCGCCGACCCGGGCACGTTCCGCGAAGCCTGGGTGTGGATGCCGTCGATCGCCGTTTACGCCCTTATTTTCGGCTTGATGTTTGGCGCCTTGCCGGCGCTGGCGGCCGCAACTCTCTTTTGTCGCCGTTACCTGCGGCTGACGGCAACCGGATACAAAACGCAATGACGTTCGACCGCGACTCGATCCGCGCTTTCCATTTCGCCGGCTGCGATTTCGACGCCGCCAGCGGCGTCGCGCGGCTGCGCTACGCCTTCGACGGCGGTCCCGAGTTGGTCGAGACCATCACCGTGCCGGGCGCGCCGTTCGCGCTGGATGCGGCGCGCGCGCAGGCGGCGGAGCAGGCTTTGCGTGTACTGCATTTGATCGCCGGCGTCAGCTATTACAAAGCGGCGGTGCCGGAAGAGATCCGCATCGATTCGTATGCCATCGATGCGGATACGGCGGCTTTCCTGGAGTCGTTGTACACGAACGGCCTGGGCGAGTTCGCGTACCGCAACGGTTTGAATCTGCACGGCCGGATTCGCTTTCCCGCGGACGCGAGCGACGCTCCGGCGGCGCCTGCGCTCGGTTTGCGCCGGCACGCCTTGGTCGCCATCGGCGGCGGCAAGGATTCGCTGGTCAGCATCGAAGCCTTGCGCGCGATCGGCGTCGATCAGACGGTCACCTGGATCGGCGGTTCGCAGCTGATCAAAGCCTGCGCCGAACGCACCGGCTTGCCGACCTTGAACATCGGCCGCCAACTGGCGCCGGAGTTGTTCGAATACAACCGCCAAGGCGCGTGGAACGGCCACATCCCGGTCACCGCGATCAATTCGGCGATCATGGCCTTCGCCGCGGTACTGCTGGGCGTGGACCAGGTCGTGTTCTCCAACGAACGCTCGGCCAGCTACGGCAGCCTGATCGAAGGCACCGGCGAGGTGAACCATCAGTGGTCGAAGGGCTGGGCCTTCGAACGCGATTTCGGCGCGCATCTGCAGAAGCACGTCGCCGCCGACCTGCATTACTACTCGCTGCTGCGGCCGTTGAGCGAGCTGGCCGTGGCGCGGCAGTTCGCCAAGAGCGACCGCTACGACGCCCATTTCTCCAGTTGCAACCGCAATTTCCACCTGCTCGGCGAACGGCCGGCCAACCGATGGTGCGGCGTGTGCCCGAAGTGCCATTTTGTGTTCCTGGCCCTGGCGCCGTTCATGCCCAAGCCGCGGCTGGTGTCGATTTTCGGGCGCAACTTGCTGGACGATCCGGCGCAGATTCCCGGCTACGACGCGCTGCTCGAATTCCAGGACCACAAGCCGTTCGAATGCGTCGGCGAAGGCAAGGAATCGCGCGCGGCGATGGCCGCGTTGTCCGAACGGCCGGAATGGCGCGAGGATGCGGTCGTCGAACGTTTCTCGCGCGAGATCCGGCCGCAATTGGACGCTTCCGAATTGGAGGTGGCCCCGCTGCTGAAGATCGACGACGAGCATCGCATCCCGGCCGCGCTGTGGGAGCGCCTGCGTGCGCGACTCGCTTCTTAAGATCGGGCAGCTCGAAGGCCGGCGCATCGCGCTGTGGGGCTGGGGCCGCGAGGGCAGGGCGGCGTATCGCGCGATCCGCTCGCGCCTGCCCGCATCTCCGCTGACGCTGTTTTGCAATGCGGATGAAGCCGCGGACGCCGCCGTTTTAGCCGACGCCTCGTTGGCTATCGAGACCGACGCGAACGCCGGCCGTTTGTCCGCGTTCGACATCGTCGTCAAATCGCCCGGCATCAGCCCGTACAAACCCGAAGCCCTGATCGCGGCGCACGAGGGCACGCGCTTCGTCGGCGGCACCGCGTTGTGGTTCGCCGAACGGCCGCACGAGCGCGCGGTTTGCGTCACCGGGACCAAGGGCAAGAGCACCACGACCGCGCTGCTGGCGCACTTGCTGCGCGCGGGCGGGCATCGCACCGCCTTGTGCGGCAACATCGGCCTGCCGTTGCTGGAATTGCTCGACGCGCAGGCCGAATACTGGGCCGTCGAGTTGTCGAGCTACCAGACCCGCGACGTGGCCGGTTCCGGCGTACGCCCGCCGATCGCGGTCGTCACCAATATTTTTCCCGAACACTTGGACTGGCACGGCAGCGAGGAGCGTTACGTCGAGGACAAGTTGGCGCTGCTGACCGAGGCTAAGCCGCGGATCGCGGTGCTGAACGCGCAAGACCGGCGCTTGGCGGCGCTTTCGCTGCCCGACAGCGATATCCGTTGGTTCGGACGCGAGGACGGTTGGCACCTGCGCGGCGACGATCTGTACCGCGGCGCCGACTTCGTGTTCGATACGCGCGCGGTGCCGCTGCCCGGCCGCCACAACCGCGGCAATTTGTGCGCCGTCCTGGCCGCGATCGACGCGTTGGGTTTGGATGCCGCCGCATTGGCGCCGTTCGCGCAGAGTTTCGTGCCGCTGCCGCATCGGCTGCAGATGCTCGGCGAGCGCGACGGCATCGCCTACGTCAACGATTCGATCAGCACCACGCCGCACGCAAGCCTGGCCGCGTTGGATGTGTTCCGCGGCCGGCGCGTCGCGATCCTGCTCGGCGGCCACGATCGCGGTATCGATTGGTCGGATTTCGCCGAATCGATCGGAGCCAATCCGCCCGCGGCCGCGGTAACGATGGGGCAGAACGGGCCGCGCATCCGCGCTTTGCTGGAGGAGCCCGCGCGGCGCGCCGGATTCCTTTTGCTGTCGGCGGACGGGCTGGAACAAGCCGTCGCGCGGGCGCGAGAGGCGCTCGCGGGCGAGGGCGTGATCCTCCTGTCGCCGGGCGCGCCGAGCTTCGGCGCCTATCGCGACTACACCCAGCGCGGCCGTCACTTCGCGCAGCTGGCCGGCTTCGATCCGGATATCATCGCCTCCATTCCCGGCCTGGGCATCTCTTGAACCGATGCTCTTGTGGGAGCGGCTTCAGCCGCGAGCTTTCTTCTTATCGCAGCAGTGATGGAAAGAGCTCGCGGCTGAAGCCGCTCCCACAAAAAGCGGCCGGATTTCCGCCCTGCCCCTGGGAGGTCGCCATGCGCCGTTCGCTGCTCGCCGTTTCGCTGTCGCTTTGCTCGATGTCCGCTTTCGCCGCGATGAAATCCGAACCGATCGAATACAAAGTCGGCAACGATAGTTTCAGCGGCTACCTGGTTTACGACGATGCGGCGAAAGGCAAGCGGCCCGGTTTGGTGATGGTGCCGAACTGGCTGGGCGCGACCCAGGATTCGGTGGAGAAGGCCAAGAAGATCGCGGGCGACGATTACGTGATCCTGATCGCGGACGTCTACGGCAAGGGCGTGCGGCCGAAAAACCCCAAGGAAGCCGGCGAGCAGACCCGCAAGAGCTATTCCGACGGCGGTACGGCTTTGCGCGCCCGCGCTCAAGCCGCGGTCGATACGCTCAAGGCTCAGGCGGGCAAGCTGCCGGTGGATGCTTCGAAGATCGGCGCTTTCGGATTCTGCTTCGGTGGATCGGTGGCGCTGGAACTGGCGCGTTCAGGCAGCGAACTGAAGGGGGGCGTGGTCAGCTTCCATGGCGGCATCGAAACTTATCTGCCTACCGAGGGCAACAAGATCAACGCTTCGATCCTGGTGCTGAACGGCGCCGAGGACAGCAGCGTCACCGACGAGAACATCGTCGCCTTCGAGAAGGAAATGGACGCAGCCAAGGCCGACTGGCAGTTCGTCGATTTCGGCGGCGCGGTGCATTGCTTCACCCAACCGGAATCGAACGATCCGCCGAACTGCGTCTACAACGAGAAGGCGGCCAAGCGGGCGTTCCGAATGATGGACGACTTCTTCGAGGAGCAGTTCGCGGCGAAATAGCTTTCCTCCCTCGCGGGAGGATGCTCCGAAGAGGCAGGAGAAGGGTGCGAAGCGGAGCGAGCGTGCTTTTGATCTTGATTGCGGCTATGCGCTGAAAGCCGAACCCTCTCCCTGGCGTTTCGCGCCCATCCCTCTCCCGTAAAAGGGAGAGGGATAAGAGCTGCATCGCTCAGTACTTGCGATCTATAGCGTAATGCGCCAAGCCGCGCAGCGCGGCGACGGCCTCGTTGTCTTGCAGCCCGTCCAAAGCCCGTTCCGCGGCTTCGGCGTACTGCATCGCGCGCGAGTGGCTGTATTCCAACGCCCCGGTCGCGGCGATCGCGGATTGCACTTCGGGCATCGCTGCCGCATCGCCGGTTTCGACGATGGCGCGCAACCGCGTGGCGACCTGCGCAGGGCTGTGCGCGATGGCATGGATCAACGGCAACGTGGCCTTGCCCTCGGCCAGGTCGTCGCCGAGATGCTTGCCCAACGCAGCCTCGTCGGCGCTGTAGTCGAGCACGTCGTCGGCGATCTGGAACGCATAGCCGAGGTTCATCCCGTAATCGTGCAGTTGCTGTTGGGTCGCCGCGTCCGCGCCCGCCAACAGCGCGCCCAGTCGGGTCGCAGCGGCGAACAGCACCGCCGTCTTGCGTTCGATCACGCGCAGATAGGCCGGTTCGTCCGTGTCCGGATTGCGCACGTGCAGCAGCTGCAGCACTTCGCCTTCGGCGATGGCGTTGGTGGTGTCGGCTAGGATCCGCATCACCTCGATCCGGTCCAGCTCCACCATCAGCTGGAAGCTGCGCGAATACAGGAAGTCGCCGACCAGCACGCTCGGCGCGTTGCCCCACAGCGCATTCGCGGTCTTGCGGCCGCGGCGCAGATCGGATTCGTCGACCACGTCGTCGTGCAGCAGGGTGGCGGTATGGATGAACTCGATCACCGCGGCCAGCTGGTGCGCGTCCGCGCCCGCGTGGCCCAGCGCGCGCGCAGCCAACAGCAGCAGCATCGGCCGGAGCCGCTTGCCGCCCGCGGCGACGATGTGCTCGCCGATCTGGTTGACCAGGGCCACGTCCGAAGCCAGGCGGCGCTGGATCAGGGCGTCGACCGCGGTCATGTCGGCGGCGGCCAAGGCTTGGATCGCGGGCAGGCCGAGCGTCGGACGCGAATCGGGCGGCTGCGGGCGAGAGCTTGCGGAATCCATGGGGCGGTCGGCGGGGAAAAGCCGATTATCCTTTAAAAACCGCATCCGGACGCGGACGAGCCCGGCGCCGAACGATTCAGAAAAGCCCGATCCTTCCTCGCGCCGCCCGCTGACGCCCGGCTTCGGCGGGGCGCGGCTATAATTCGCGGATGCCGCCCGGTCCGGGCGCGCGAAGATAAGGACGGCGAAGCATGGCCCGCGGCATCAACAAGGTGATCCTGGTAGGCAACCTCGGCAACGATCCGGAAACCAAATACACGCAGGGCGGCATGGCGGTCACCACCGTCAGCCTGGCCACCACCAGCGTGCGCAAGGATCGCGACGGAAACAACCAGGAACGCACCGAATGGCATCGGGTGAAGTTCTTCGGCAAGCTCGGAGAGATCGCCGGCGAATACCTGCGCAAGGGGCGCCAGGTGTACGTCGAAGGTTCGATCCGCTACGACAAGTTCACCGGCCAGGACGGCCAGGAACGCTATATGACCGAGATCATCGCCGACGAGATGCAGATGCTCGGCAGCGGCGAAGGCCGCCCGGCAGGCGGTCCTTCCGAACGTAGCGAGCGGCCCGCCTCGCGCCCCGCGCCCGCGCAACGGCGCGAGCCGACCTCGTCTTCGGCCCCGCCGCCGATGGACGATTTCGCGGACGACGATATTCCGTTCTGACGGCGTCGCCTGCGCCGCACCGGCGCAGGCTTGGATCGGTCGATCAGGCCGCGTCTTGCTTGTTGCGGCCGAACAAGCCCAGGATCTTCTTGCCGAACGCGACCACCACCAGCGCCAACGGCACCAACAGTTTCTTCAGTCCCAGCAGCAGTACGCCCAGTTTGGCCAGCAGGCCCGACTTTGCGGCGATGCCGCCGCCGATCAGCGCTGCGATGCCGTATCCGGCCAGCTTGTCCGTGGACGAGTCGTAGTCGGCGTAGCGTGCACCGCTGTCGAATTCGGTCATCGGCAATAGCTGCTGCATGCCGGCGCGGACGGTCTCCAGCTCGGACATGCCGGACACGGCGTTCAAGCTGACGTAGCCGTGCCGTCCGAGCACGCGGATGTCGTAGTTGAGGGTGTGCTGTTCGCCGCCTTCGAACGCGAGCTCCTTCGCCCAGTACAGCTTCTTGTTCGCGCTGTCGTAGCGCGGCGGCACCGCCCAGCCGACCAGGTCGACGGTCTCGTAGCCGGCTTTCTTGCGCTCGACGTTTTCTTCGGCCGTGCCCTGCTTCATGTCCTTCAGCAGTGCGTCGTAGTCGGTCTTGGCCGCATCTTCGTCGGAAACGTAGCCTTCGTCGTCGTAGGTGACGACCACGGCCCAGGATCGATCGCTGTCCAAAGGCGTCGCGGTCGGCACCACCAAGCCGAGCACGCTGTCGTCGGGCGGGTTGTGCCAGAACTCTTCCAGCACGCGGCGCGCGTCGGGCTTGTCCAAGTAGCGGAATTCGGAACCGAGGCGGAAGTGCGCCTTGGCTTCCGGCACGGCGATTTCGCCGCTGCGGAAATGAAGCGAGTCGACGAAAGCCTTGGCGCGCGCGTCGCCGTCGCCGGCACCGTCTTGCGCGAACGCGCTGCCCGTGGCGGCCAGCAAGCCGCACAACAACATCCTTGAGAGCATATATCCCCCTGATCGGGCGTCCCCACGCCCCGCGAAAAGTGTGCAGGGGCGCCCGATCGGGCGCAACCGGGTCGCTTTGGGCGCAGAAAAATGGCACGAAGCTGACTGAGGCATCGGGACCGCACCGATGCGGGCACCGGCCTCGGTTACAATGAGCGGCCGAAAAAACAGTCGGGATAATCCGTATAAATCATTGATTCTGTTTGTAAAATTCGGATCGATGACACGGAGCCCAAGCCGGGCGGGTCGGACGAACATAAGGAAAGATCGCGTGCAGACTTGGTTGGTGACCGGCGGCGCCGGTTTCATTGGCGGCAACTTCGTGCTCGAGGCGGTGGCCGACGGCATCAAGATCGTCAATCTCGATGCGCTTACCTATGCCGGCAATCTCGATACGCTCTCCTCTTTGGACGGCGATCCCTGCCATACGTTCGTGCAGGGCGACATCGGCGACCGGGCGCTGATCGCGAAGCTGCTCGATGAGCACAAGCCTCAGGCCATCGTCAACTTCGCCGCCGAAAGCCACGTCGACCGCTCGATCGACGGCCCCGCAGCCTTCGTCCAAACCAATGTCGTCGGCACGCTGGCCTTGCTCGAAGCCGCCCGCGACTACTGGAAGAATTTGCACGACGAGGCGAAAGCGCAGTTCCGTTTTCTGCACGTTTCGACCGACGAGGTCTACGGTTCGCTCGGCGACAGCGGCAAGTTCAGCGAAACCACGGCGTACGCGCCGAATTCGCCTTACTCGGCTTCGAAGGCGGCTTCCGACCATCTGGTGCGCGCCTTCCACCACACTTACGGCTTGCCGGTCCTGACCACCAATTGCTCGAACAACTACGGGCCGTACCAGTTCCCCGAAAAATTGATCCCGCTGGTGATCGCCAAGGCCATCGCCGGCGAACCGCTGCCTGTCTACGGCGACGGCAAGAACGTGCGCGACTGGCTCTATGTCGGCGACCACTGCTCCGCCATCCGAACCGTGCTCGCGCGCGGCAGGGTCGGCGAGACCTACAACGTCGGCGGCGACGCCGAGCGCCGGAACATCGAGGTAGTCGAAACGATCTGCGCCCTGTTGGACGAACGCCGTCCGCGTCAGGACGGCGAGCCGCGCAAATCGCAGATCGCTTTCGTAAAAGATCGGCCGGGCCACGACCGCCGCTACGCGATCGACGCTTCCAAGCTCCAGAGCGAACTGGGCTGGAAGCCTGCGCATACCTTCGAGCGCGGCATCGCCGATACCGTGGATTGGTATCTGGACCATCAGGATTGGGTGCGGCGCGTGCTGGACGGTAGTTATCGTCTGGAACGCATAGGCCAGGAGGCGTGATGCGCGACTTCAGTTTATCCGCGGATGCCGGAGGCCGGGCATGAGCCGACGCAAAGGCATCATCCTGGCCGGCGGCTCGGGCACGCGGCTGTATCCGCTGACTCAGTCGATCAGCAAACAGTTGTTGCCGGTTTACGACAAGCCGATGATCTATTACCCGCTGAGCGTGCTGATGCTGGCGGGCATACGCGAAGTGCTGATCATCAATACGCCGCACGAACAAGCTTTGTTCAAGGCTTTGCTCGGCGACGGTTCGCAATGGGGCATGCGCATCGAATACGCTGTGCAGCCCAGTCCGGACGGGCTGGCGCAGGCGTATTTGATCGGGCGCGACTTCGTAGGCGGCGGCCCGAGTTGCTTGGTGCTGGGCGACAACATCTTCCACGGCCCCGGATTGACCGCGATGCTCAAGCGCGCCGATGCGCGCGAGCGCGGCGCCACCGTGTTCGGCTACTGGGTGCGCGATCCGGAACGCTACGGCGTGGCCGAGTTCGACGGCGAGGGCAAGGTCGTCGGCCTGGAAGAGAAACCGGCCAAGCCGCGCTCCAATTATGCCGTGACCGGCCTGTACTTCTACGACGGGCGCGCCAGCGACTTCGCCGCCGAACTCGAGCCTTCGGCGCGCGGCGAATTGGAAATCACCGATTTGAACCGGCGCTATCTGGACGAGGGCACGTTGCACTTGGAGAAATTCGGCCGCGGCTACGCCTGGCTCGATACCGGCACGCATCAATCCTTGCTGGAAGCGTCCAACTACATCGAAACCATCGAGGCCCGCCAAGGCCTGCGCGTGTGCTGTCCGGAAGAGATCGCCTGGAACAACGGATGGATCGATGCCGCCCAGCTCGAGACGCTCGCCAGGCCCTTGGCGAAGAACGGCTACGGCCAATATCTGCTGTCGCTGGCCGAACGCGGATTCGTGCCTTGAGCGGAGGACCGCGATGAAGGTCGTCGAAACCGACCTGCCGGGATGCCTGCTGATCGAACCGCAGGTGTTCGGCGACGACCGCGGCTGGTTCTACGAATCCTTCAACGCCGACAAGCTGGCGCAACATGGTCTCGCACCTAAATTCGTGCAAGGCAACGTGTCCAGTTCGGCGCGCGGCGTATTGCGCGGCTTGCACTACCAATGGCCCAAACCGCAGGGCAAGTACGTGTCGGTGATCGACGGCGAAGTCTGGGACGTGGCGGTCGACATTCGCCGCGGTTCGCCCACCTTCGGCCGCTGGACGGCCGCAATCCTGTCCGGCGAGAACAAACGGCATTTCTGGATACCGGAAGGGTTCGCCCACGGCTTCGCCGTGCTCAGCGAGCGCGCCACGTTCGCTTACTTGTGCACCCAAACCTACGACCGCCAAGCGGACGCCGCCATCCGTTGGAACGACGCGCGCCTGGCGGTGGATTGGCCGCTGGGCGATCCTGTGCTGTCGGACAAGGACGCGCGCGCGCCCCTCCTCGACGATATCGCCGAAGACCGCTTGCCGGTTTACCGCCCGTGAAGATCCTGCTGCTCGGCGGCAACGGCCAGGTCGGCACCGAGTTGCGGCGCAGCCTGGCGCCGCTCGGCGAATTGGCCGTCGCCACGCGTACCGGCGAGCTTGGCGATAAGGCTTGCGAACGAGCGGATTTCGATGCGCCGGAAAGCCTCGGCGCTCTGGTCGCGCGAATCGCGCCGGACATCGTCGTCAACGCGGCCGCCTACACCGCGGTGGATCGCGCCGAAGACGACGCGCAGGCCGCCTTCCGCGCCAATGCGGAAGCGCCGCGCGCCATCGCTGCGGCGTGCGCGGCGCGCGGCGTATCGTTGGTGCATTACTCCACCGACTACGTGTTCGACGGCGGCGCATCCGAACCCTATCGCGAAGATGCCCCGACGGCGCCGCTCGGCGTCTACGGCGCCAGCAAGCTCGAAGGAGAGCGCGCCGTCGCCGAAAGCGGCGCGCGCCATTTCATTTTCCGGACCGCCTGGGTCTACGCCGCGCACGGCAAGAATTTCCTGCTGACGATGCTGCGCTTGGCGAAGGAGCGCGACGAGTTGCGCGTGGTGGCCGACCAGGTCGGTTCGCCGACCTCGGCATGGTTGATCGCCTACGCTACGGCCGCGGCGTTGCATTCGCAGCGCGCCTCCGGCGTGTGGCATCTGACCGCCTCGGGGCAAACCAGTTGGCACGGCTTCGCCGAAGCCATCGTGCGCGAAGCGCACGCGCGCGGGCTGCTCGCGCGCATGCCGAAGGTAACGCCGATCGCCACCGCGGACTATCCCACCCGTGCCGCGCGTCCCGCTTATTCCGTGCTGGGCAATTCGGCCTTCCAGCGCGACTTCGGCATCGAATTGCCGAACTGGCACGAAGGCTTGGTGCAGGTGCTCGACGAGATGGCCGGCCCCGCATTTCCGTAGAGCCGAGCCTGCTCGACTGCTCTTGCTCTTCGTCGGGTGGAAAGCAGTCGAGCAGGCTCGACTCTACAAAAGCGGCGGCGATTTGACGCCGTGCATCATCCGCCGCAGCAGCGGCGCGATGATGAAGGCGACGACCGCGCAGCCCAGGCCGATCCACATCAGCAGCCGGAACAGGTCGGCGTACTTCGCCGCGGCTTCGGCGAAATTCAGCGTCGCGCCTTCCGGGATTTCGATCGAAGCCAGCTTGCCGAATTGAGCGGCCAGCGTCTCCGAATACGCGGTCGCCAGCCAGAAGCCGCCCATCATCAGCCCGACCACGCGCGCCACCGACAGTTGGGTCACCGCGGACAGGCCGATCGGCGACAGGCACATCTCGCCCACTTCCAACAGGAAATAGGCCGCCACCAGCCACCAAACGCTGGCCAGCGCGCCGCCGCCGGCGGTTTTCGCGGCGATCAGCAACGGCAGGAACGACAGGCCGGCGAAGAGCAAACCGATCGCGCTCTTGAACGGCTTGCTCGGATTGCGCCCGCGTTTTTCCAGCCACGGCCATAGCCAGGCGAACAGCGGCGACAACAGGACGACGAAGAAAGAGCCCAGAAAAGTAAGCGAGCCGGCGGTCTGCGGTACCAGCACCACGTCGCGGAAACAAGCCACGATCATCGCCAGCACGAACAGCCAGACCGTCGCGCGCGAAAGCGCCGCATTGCCCGCATCGCTCGCGCGCAGCGCGACGACGATCAGCACCGGGCTGGCGGCCATCATGAACAGCGACCAGGGCAGGGTGCCGCTGGCGTCGCTGACCATGGACGGGAACATGTCTTTGGTCATCAGCCGATCGGTGAACGTCACCCACGAGCCGTAGCTCTGCTCGTACAGGGTGAAGAACGCGAGTACGGCCAGGATCGTCACCAGGAGGGCGATCATCTGCTGGCGTTGCACCTTGTTGCAGTGGCGCACCAGGAACCAGACGAACCAGGAGACGAACGCCACGGCGACGATGTGCATCGCCCCGCGTACCGTCCAATTGTGCTGGATCAGCTGCCAGACCACCGCCACGCCGACGAACGACAACGCGTAGATCCAGATCTCGCGCGACAGCGGGCCCACGCGTTCGCGCAACTTGGCAGGATCGCGCGGCTCGGCATGGCCGTGCAGGTATTTCTGGCCCCACAGGAACATGGCCAGACCCGCGAGCATGCCCACGCCCGCCGCGCCGAAGCCGTATTTCCAGCCGTAAGTCTCGCCCAGGAACGCGCAGACCAGGCCGGCGAACAGACCGCCGACGTTGATGCCGGCATAGAACAAGGTGAAGCCGGAATCGCGGCGCGGGTCGTCTTCCGCATACAACTTGCCGACGATGGTGGAGATGTTCGGCTTCAGGAAGCCGACGCCCATGATGATCAGCGCCAGCGACAGGTAGAACACCTGCAGCGCGCCTTCGTCGCGCACCACCGCACCGTTCGCCAGGCGCGCCTGTTCGCCTTCGACGGCCATGCCCAGATGGCCCAGGCACAGCAATGCGCCGCCGAGCAGCACCGATTTGCGCATGCCCAGCCAACGGTCGGCGACCAGGCCGCCGATCACCGGCACCGCGTAGACCAGGCCGCCGTAGGCGCCGATCAAGTCGTAGCCGGCGGCGTCGCCGAAGCGGTGGTGCTTCAGCAAATAAAGCAGCAGCAGCGCCTTCATCCCGTAGAAGGAGAAGCGCTCCCACATTTCGGTGAAGAAACAGACGTAGACGCCCTTCGGATGGCCAAGGAAGTCTTCGCGCGGCGGGATGTCGGTGTAGGCGGAAACGGACATGGCCCGGCCGGTTCAGGATCGACGCGAAGTATAGCGGCCGGGGCGCTCGGGCTGGACTTGCGGGGGCCTTAGCCTTTAGCGTGTCGGGCTTCCGTGGAACCGGGGAACCCGATGAACCAGCCTGCGACCAAGACCCCGCAGCTCACTTTCCGCGCCGTGATCCTGGCGATCGTACTGGCGGTCGTGCTATCCGCCGCCAACGCTTATCTGGGCTTGTTCGCCGGCCTGACCATCGCCACGGCGATCCCGGCCGCGGTGGTGTCGATGGGCGTGCTGCGCCTGCTGGGCGGCGGCACGATCCTGGAAAACAACATCGTCCAGACCGGCGCGTCCGCCGGCTCGTCGATCGCCGCTGGCGTTATTTTCACCATCCCCGCGTTGGTCATCCTCGGTTACTGGCAGGACTTCCGCTATTCCTGGGTGCTGGCCATCGCCGGTCTCGGCGGCTTGCTCGGCGTGCTGTTCTCGGTTCCGCTGCGGCGCAGCATGATCGTCGAAGAACCGCTCGCGTTCCCGGAAGGCAAGGCGGCCGCCGAAGTGCTGAAGGCGGGCGAGAATCCCGGTCCCGGCCTCAAGATCCTCGGCCTGGCCAGCGCGGTCGGCGCCATCGTCAAGCTCGCTGCGGAGAGCGGCCTGCGCATGATCCCCGACCAAGCCACCGCTGCCGGCTTCTTCGGCAAGTTCCTCGGCTACATGGGCACCGGCCTGTCGCCGGCGCTGCTGGGCGTGGGCTATATCGTCGGCCTGAACGTCGGCATCGTGGTCGTGTCGGGTTCGATCCTTTCCTACAACATCGCCATCCCGATTTACTACGCCTTCTTCCAGCACACCGATCCGGCTTTGGCCGCGCAACTCGTCGGCCAGAGCGCCGCCGATGCCGCGCAGATCATCCGCGCCGAAAAAGTGCGCTACTTGGGCGTGGGCATGATGCTGGTCGGCGGCTTGTGGACGCTCTTCTCGCTGCGCAAGTCGCTGCTGTCCGGCGTCAAGAGCGGCTTCGCCGCCGCGCGCAAGGGCAGCGGCGAAATCGTCGCCGAGACCGAACGCGACTTGCCGATGAAGTGGATGCTGGTGGCGCTGGTGCTGTTCACCTTGCCGCTGCTCGGCCTATATCAAGCCATCGTGCAAAATTGGGGCGTGAGCGTGCCGATGACGATCATCATGATCGTCGCCGGATTCCTGTTCGTATCGGTATCGGCTTATCTCGCCGGTCTGGTCGGTTCGTCGAACAATCCGGTGTCGGGCATCACCATCGCGACCATCCTGTTCGCGTCCGTCGTGCTGATGTTGCTGCTCGGCAGCGATTCGAAGATCGGCGCGGTAGCCGCGATCATGATCGGCGCGGTGGTCTGCTGCGCGGCGGCGGTCGGCGGCGACAATCTGCAGGATCTGAAGGCCGGCTACCTGGTCGGCGCGACGCCGTGGAAGCAGCAGCTGATGCTCGGCATCGGCGCGTTCTCCTGCGCCTTGATCATGGCGCCGGTGCTGAACCTGCTGGCGGCCGCGTACGGCATCGGCCCGTCCACGCCCGAGCATCCGCAGTCGCTGAACGCGCCGCAGGCCACGTTGATGGCCTCGGTCGCCAAGGGCATGTTCGGCGGCCATCTGCCGTGGGACATGATCGCCATCGGCGGCTTGATCGGCGTCGCGGTGATCGCGCTCGACGGATGGCTGAAGTCGCGCAACTCGAATTTCCGCGTGCCGGTGCTGGCGGCGGCGATCGGCGTCTACCTGCCGCTGGAGCTGATGGTGCCGATCTTCCTCGGCGGCCTGCTGGCGCACTTCGTCGAACGCAAGCACGGCGTGCATCCGCACGACGAAGAAGCGCGCGACCGCATCCATCGCCCCGGCATGCTGTTCTCCGCTGGCTTGATCACCGGCGAGGCCTTGATGGGCATCGCGATCGCGATCCCGATCGTGGTGTCCTCGCGCGGCGATGTGCTCGCATTGCCCGAGGCTTGGCACTTCGGTCAGTGGATCGGCCTGGCGGTGCTCGCCTTCGTCGGTTGGATGCTCTACCGCAGCGCGACCAAGGTCGACACGACCGCTGCGCCGATCGAATCGGGTCCGAAATAAAACGTTTTTGATCTTGTGGGAGGGGCTTCAGCCCCGACAGGTTTCGCTGCGAAGCTGTCGGGGCTGAAGCCCCTCCCACAAAAGCATTCATCCATCGGTTCAGCACGTCGTTTGGAGTCGCCATGAAATTTCGCCACGCCCTTCTTCCGCTCGCCTTGTTGTCGGCCTTGCCGTCGCTCGCTTTCGCCCAGCGCGGCTTCGAAGTGCGTGACATGGTCAAACTGGACCGCTACTCGTCGCCGACGCTCTCGCCCGACGGCCGCAAGCTGGTGTTCGCCAAGCGCGTCTGGGATGAGAAAACGAGCAAAGCCAGCACGGCGTTGTGGATCGAGGATCTGTTCGCGCGCGACGCGGCCCCGCCGGTGCGTTTCACGCCCGAAGGCTGGAACGTCAATTCGCCGTCGTTTTCGCCGGACGGCAAGACGGTCTATTTCCTCAGCGGCAAGTCCGGCAGCTCGCAGCTGTACGCGATGCCGACCGCCGGCGGCGCGCCGAAGCAGGTCACCGCGTTCGCGCTCGACGTCGACGGCTACAAACTGTCGCCCGACGGCAAGAAGGTCGCGATCGCCGTCGGCACGTTCGCCGACTGCAAGGCCGATTTCGCCTGCACCAAGAAGAAGCTCGACGACGCCGGCGCGAAGAAGAACAGCGGCGTGGTGTTCGACCGCATGTTCATCCGACACTGGGATGCGTGGAACGACGGCCGCTTGAACCGCGTGTTCGTCGCCGATTTGCCCGGCGGCAAAGAAAAAGCCGCGGCGAGCGCGCATCTGGTCGGCGCCGACGTGCTCGGCGACGTGCCGTCCAAGCCCTTCGGCGACATGGGCGAAATGGCCTGGTCGCCCGACGGCAAATCGCTGGCGCTCAGCGCGCGCAAGGCCGACCGCATGGAGCCGTGGTCGACCAATTTCGATCTCTATCTGGTCTCGGCCGATGGCAGCGGAACTGCGAAGAATCTGACCGCTTCGAATCCTGCCTGGGATACCGGTCCGGTCTTCGGCGAAGACGGCAAGACGCTGTACTACCGCGCGATGAAGCGCCCCGGCTTCGAAGCCGACCGCTTCGCGCTGATGGCGATGGACCTGTCCACCGGCGCCGCGCGCGAAATCGCGCCGAAGTGGGACCGCTCCGCCGACGGCATCACCTTGTCGGCCGACGGCAAGACGATCTACACCACGGCGCAAGACCTGGGCGAGCATCCTTTGTTCGCGGTCGACATCGCCACCGGCGAGCCGAAGAAGATCGTCGGCGACGGTTCCATCTCGTCGTTCGAAATCGCCGGTCCGACCTTGGCCTTCGCCCGCAACAACCTGAAGAGCGGCGATCAATTGTTCGCCGCTTCGCCGGACGGCGCGTCGCAGCGCGCGATCACGCCCAACGCGGGAGAAATGGCGAAAGGCGCGACGTTCGGCGATTTCGAGCAGTTCAGCTTCAAGGGCTGGAACGGCGACACCGTCTACGGGTACGTGGTCAAGCCTTGGAACTATCAGGCCGGCAAGAAGTATCCGGTGGCGTTCCTGATCCACGGTGGCCCGCAGGGCAGTTTCGGCAACGGCTGGAGCTATCGCTGGAATCCACAGACGTACGCGGGCCAGGGCTATGCGGTGGTGATGATCGATTTCCACGGCTCCACCGGCTACGGCCAGGCTTTCACCGATGCGATCAGCCAGCATTGGGGCGACCGTCCGTTGGAAGACCTGCAGAAAGGCTGGGCCGCAGCGCAGAAGAAATACGATTTCCTCGACGGTTCCAAGGCTTGCGCGCTCGGCGCCAGCTACGGCGGCTTCATGGTCAATTGGATCGCCGGCAACTGGAACCAGCCGTGGAAGTGCCTGGTCAGCCACGACGGCGTGTTCGACAACCGCGCCATGGGCTACGCCACCGAAGAGCTATGGTTCAGCGAGTGGGAGAACGGCGGCACCGTATTCGACAATCCGAAGGGCTACGAGAAGTTCAATCCGGTCAACCACGTCGACAAGTTCCGCGTGCCGATGCTGGTGATCCACGGCCAGCAGGATTTCCGCATTCCGGTGGAGCAGGGCATCGCGCTGTTCCATGCGCTGCAGCGCAAGGGCGTGGAGTCGAAATTTCTGTACTTCCCGGACGAGAACCATTGGGTGCTCAAGCCGAACAACAGCGTGCAATGGCACGACACCGTCAACGGCTGGTTGAAGCAGCACATCGGCCAGTGATGCCATGACGTAGCCCGGGTAAGGCCGTAGGCCGCACCCGAGGATCGAGTCGCGATACGCCCCGGGTGCGGCCTGCGGCCTTACCCGGGCTACGGATGCCGCATTCGAACTCGGTCTAACCCCGCGGCTTCTCCGCGAATGTTTGGAACCACGATGACCGAACCCGCCAGCACCGCCCTGATCACCAACGACATCGTCGTCCTCGGCCTCATCGCCGCGACGCTGGGCCTGGTGTTCTGGACCGAATCGCGCGAAACCGGTTTCTGGAAGCGTTTCTACACCTACGTTCCGGCCCTGCTGCTTTGCTACTTCATTCCCGGCATCTACAACAGCGCGGGCTTGATCGACGGCAACGCCAGCAAACTCTACAACCCGGTCGCCAGCCGCGTGCTGCTGCCGGCGGCGCTGGTGTTGCTCACGCTTACCATCGATCTGAAAGGCGTGCTGCGGCTCGGTCCGAAATTGCTGGCGATGTACGCCGCCGCGTCGATCAGCGTGATGCTGGGCGCGTTCGCCGCGTTCTGGATCATGGGTCTGGTCCATCCGGAAACCGTGGCCGGCGATACCTGGGGCGGCATGGCGGCGCTGGCCGGCAGTTGGATCGGCGGCGGCGCCAACATGGTCGCGATGAAGGAAGTGTTCAACGTCGACGAGACCACCTTCGGCCAGTTCGTCGTGGTCGACGTCGGCGTCGGTTACGTGTGGATGGCGGTGCTGATCTTCCTGGCCAACCGCGCGCAGGCGATCGACGCGCGCACCGGTGCGGATACGCGCGCGATCGAGGAGCTGAAAGAGCGGCTGGTCAGCTATCAGAAGCAGCATCAGCGCATCGCCAGCCTGTCCGACTTGATGATCATCGTCGGCATCGCGCTGGGCGCGGTCGGGCTTTCGCATGCGGTCGCCTCGCCGATCGCCGCCTGGTTCCTGGCCAATGTGTCCTGGGCCAAGACGGTCAGTCTGCACGAGCCTTTCGTGTGGGTCGTGGTGTTGTCCACGTTCATCGGCTTGGGTCTGAGCTTCACCCGCCTGCGCGAGTACGATGGCGCGGGCGCCTCCAAGGTCGGCACGCTGTTCCTGTATTTCCTCATCGCCTGCATCGGCATGCAGATGGACATCAAGGCCCTAGCCGACAAGCCTTGGCTGTTCGCGCTGGGTCTGATCTGGATAATGGTGCACATCGCGCTGTTGTATCTGGTCGGCCGGCTACTGCGGGTGCCGTTCTTCTATTTCGCGCTGGGTTCGCAGAGCAACATCGGCGGGCCGGCCTCGGCGCCGGTGGTGGCATCGGTGTTCCATCCTTCGCTGGCGCCGGTGGGCGCGCTGCTCGGCGCATTGGGTTACGCGACCGGCACGGTGCTGGCGTACATCGTGGGCATCACTTTGCGCGCCATGGCGGGCGCCGGATAACGAGGACGTCATGCGCCATTGGTCGGAGCGGGCTTGCCCCGGCTTTTCGTAGGAGAGCAAAAAAGCGTCAGCAGCAGCGGAAACCGCTGCGGCCACCATATCTCGCTTCCTGGCGTTCGCGGAAGAAGGTCGGGTAATCCATGATTTCCCGATCCGGATGCTTCTCCAGCATGTGCCGGACGTAGTTGTCGTAATCCGGCACGCCGCAGCACAGACGTGCGGTCTGCACCAAACGCCGCCACACCCGGCGGTGGACGGCGTAATGGTCGAGCGGGACCAGCGCGGTGCCCATTATCGCGTCCTCATTTAGAGTTGCGCCTGCGCGGCCTGCTGTTCGGGCGTCAGCGCGACGTACGGCGCTTCCCTGTCGCTGCGCTGAGGATTGCGGCGCGCCGCGACGATCGTCTTCACCGAATAGACCAGCGTGCTGAACACCACCAGCAGGAACAGCGCCGTCAGCGTCGTGTTGACGTAGGCGTTGGTCACGATCTGCTCCATCTGCGCGACCGTCTTGGCCGGCGCGGTGACCTCGCCCGAAGCGATCGCGGCCTGGAATTTGTGCGCCTGCGCCAGGAAGCCCTGCGCCGGATTGCTGTCGAAGATCTTGATCAAGCCGGCGGTGGACGTGCAGATCACCAGCCACGCGGCCGGAATCGCGGTGACCCAGGCGTAGCGGTCGCGCTTCATCTTGAACAACACCACCGTGCCGAGCATCAGCGCGATGCCGGCCAGCATCTGGTTGGAGATGCCGAACAGCGGCCACAGCGTCTGGATGCCGCCGAACGGATCGACCACGCCCTGGTAAAGCAGGTAGCCCCACAGCGCGACGCAGCCGGCGGCGCCGATCAGGTTCGCGCCCCAGGATTCGGTGCGTCGCAACGCCGGCACGAAATTCCCGAGCAGGTCCTGCAGCATGAAGCGTCCGGCGCGGGTGCCGGCGTCGACCGCGGTCAGGATGAACAAGGCTTCGAACAGGATCGCGAAGTGGTACCAAAACGCCATCGTGTCTTCGCCCGGCAGCACGCTGTGCAAGATTTGCGCGATGCCGACCGCCAAGGTCGGCGCGCCGCCGGCGCGGGCCAGGATGGTGTGCTCGCCGATGTCTTTCGCGGTCGCCTCCAATTGTTCGGGCGTGATGTGGAAACCCCATTGCGACACCGTCGCCGCCACGCTTTGAACGTCGCCGCCGACCGCCGCGACCGGGCTGTTCATCGCGAAATAGATGCCGGGTTCGATGATCGACGCGGCCACCAGCGCCATGATCGCGACGAAGGACTCCATCAGCATGCCGCCGTAGCCGATGTAGCGCATATGGCCTTCGTTGGCGAGCAGCTTGGGCGAGGTGCCCGACGAGATCAACGCATGGAAGCCCGACACCGCGCCGCAGGCGATGGTGATGAACAGGAACGGGAAGATGCCGCCTTTCCACACCGGGCCGGTGCCGTCGGTGAACTGGGTCAGCGCCGGCATCTTCAATTGCGGCATCACGATGAAGATGCCGATGGCGAGCGCGATGATGGTGCCGATCTTCAGGAACGTGGACAGGTAATCGCGCGGCGCCAGCAGCAGCCACACCGGCAGCGATGCGGCGACGAAACCGTAGACGATCAGCATCCAGGTGATCTGGGTGCCGGTGAAGGTGAACGCCGGGCCCCAAGTGGGATGCGCGCCGACCTTGCCGCCGAGCCAGATCGACAGCAACAGCAGCACCAAGCCCACGACGGAAATCTCGCCGATCTTGCCCGGCCGGATGTAGCGCATGTACAGGCCCATGAAGATCGCGATCGGCATCGTCGCGATCACGGTGAACATGCCCCACGGGCTCTCCGCCAGCGCCTTCACCACCACCATCGCCAGCACGGCGAGGATGATGATCATGATCAGGAACGCGCCGAAGAGGGCGATGGTGCCGGGGATGCGGCCCATCTCCTCGCGCACCAGGTCGCCGAGCGAACGGCCGTTGCGGCGGCTGGAGATGAACAGGATCATGAAATCCTGCACCGCGCCGGCCAGCACCACGCCGACGATCAGCCACAGCAGTCCGGGCAGGTAGCCCATCTGCGCGGCCAGTACGGGGCCGACCAGCGGTCCGGCGCCGGCGATCGCGGCGAAATGGTGGCCGAACAGCACGTGCTTGTTGGTGGGCACGTAGTCCAGGCCGTCGTTGTTGATCACCGCCGGCGTGGCACGGCTCGAGTCGAGCTGCATCACCTTGTTGGCGATGAACAAGCTGTAATAGCGGTAGGCGACCAGATAGATCGAAATCGCCGCGATCACGATCCACAGCGCGTTGATCTGCTCGCCGCGCCGCAGCGCGATCGTGCCCAGGCAGAACGCGCCCAGCAAGGCCAGGGCGGCCCATGCGATTTTCCCGAATCCACCTTTCATGCGCAGCCCCTCCGGTCGGATGAGCCAGGGTCGCGCCTGGGGCGGCGCGGGTCAATGCGGCGGTGCGTCAAGCGGCTACGACTTTGGTCGAATCTTCCCGCGAGGGGCTGTTTTTCGTAGGAGCGGCTTTAGCCGCGAGCTCTTCCTTCAAATCGCCGCATCGCAGCGATTTGATAGAGAAAGCTCGCGGCTAAAGCCGATCCTACGAAAAGCCGGTTACAGCCAGCGGACTTTCTTGAGATAGAAATACAGGCCGGTCACGACGACCGCGACGATGCCGATCAGAATGAAATAACTGTGCGGCCCGTGCAGTTCCGGCATGTGGGTGAAGTTCATGCCGTACCAGCTGGCGATCAGCGTCGGCGCGGCCAACAGCGCGGCCCAGCCGGCGAGTTTTTTCACGACTTCGCCTTGGGCGATGGTGACCAGCGACAGGTTCACGCTCATCGCCGCGGTCAGCATCTCGCGCAAGGTGTCGATCGACTCGTTGAGCCGCACCACATGATCGAGCACGTCGCGGAAATAGAGTTTGGCTTCTTCGGCCACTTGACCGCTCTGCACCCGCATCAATTGGGCCAGGATGTCCTGCAGCGGCGCCACCGCGATCCGCATCTGAGTGAGTTCTTTCTTCAGCTCGTACAGTTTGACGATGGTGTCGCGGCGATAGGTTTCGGCGAACACGTCGTGCTCGAGCTCGTTCAACTCGTCGCGGAAATCGTTGACGATGGGCTGGTAGTTGTCGACGATGTGGTCGAGCACGCCGTACAAGGCGAACGCGGGGCCTTTCAGCAGTTCCGGTTCGCGCTCGAATCGTTCGCGCACTTTCGTGTAGGACAGCGAAGCGCCGTGGCGCACGGTGACCAGGAAACGCGGGCCGACGAACATCTGGGTCTCGCCGAAGCGGACGTGGCCATCGATCATCTGCACGGTATGCACGGCCAGGAACAGCGAATTGCCGTAGGCCTCGATCTTCGGCCGCTGGTGCGCGTGGTGCGCGTCTTCCACCGCCAGATCGTGCAGGCCGAATTCCTCCTGCAGCTTGTCCAGCAATTCCTCTTCCGGTTCGTACAGACCGACCCAGACGAAGCTGCCGTCGTCGTGCGACAGGACGTCGCTTATTTGATCCAGGCCGATGTCGCGGCGGCGTCCCTCGGTGTCGTACACCGCGCAGTTAACCACGCAGGCGGGCAGGGAAGGATTGGAACCGTGTGCGGCGCTCATGCCGCGCATCGTGACGCTATCGGCCGGCAGCGGCAAGCGTCGGTCGCGGCCACCAGGCCATCAGCAAAGCCAGATGGATCGGCAGCAAAAGGGCGATCCAGCGCAGGTTCTGCTGCGGCAGCGTCGGCAGCCAGTACACGAACAGCGACAGCGCCGCGCCGGCGGCGACGATGGCCAGCGGCCAGCGGAACGCGTTGCCGGGCGCACGGCCGCGCAGGATGCGCCAGGCTCCGGGCACCAGCGCCAGGCACAAGGGACTCAGCAACAAAACGTTCGCATTGCGCCAGCCGGCCCAATGCGCGGTGAATCCCCACAGGAACACCAGCACCGCGCCGAGCAGCGCGCACGCCAGCCAGAACGGCAGCGCGAACGCGGCGGCCAAGCGCGGACGGCGCCGTCCCGCCCACAGGAGCGCGATCGCCAGCGCCAAGCCGGTCAGCGCGTAAGGCCACCACGGCCGCGGCGCTTCGTCGGGTTCGGGACCGACCCGGTGCGGCAGCACTTCTTGTTCGGCGTAGACCAGCGGACGGCCGTCGGCGCGCTTGGCTTCGCGCAGGCTGTCGGCCAGGCGCCGCGGCACGAAGGCCTCTTCCCAGCGCGACATCGGCTTGTCCGCCAGCGGCCCGAAGCCGATATCGAAACCCAGCCACATCCAGGTCGCCGGCTTGGTCAGCCGGGTCGCTTCGCTGCGGTAGGTGTTGCCGTGCGAACCGGCCGACAGTTGCCGGCTCAGTTCGCCGCCGAGCACCTTGTCGATCGCATCGCGCACGCGGGTCGAACAATTGTCGAGGAAATAGTCGTAACGGTAACGCGCGTTCTCGGGCTTGGCGTTCTCGGCGAGCGTTGCGGCCAATGCCTGGGATTGCGCCGGATCCAAATCCAGCCACTGGATGCGCACGCCGCGGCCTTCCTCGCGATAGGTTCCCAGATCCACGCGCGTGGGCAACTCGACCAGCGCGTACAGCATCTCGCCGCGGACGAAGCGGCCGACGAAGCCGGGTTCGCCCGGATCGAAGGAGCCGAAGTTGTAGGAGACCGGCTCGGGCAGGGCCGGATCGTCCACGATCAGCGCGTTGTGGCCGAAGCGTTCCCAAAACAGTTCGCCCGGAGCCATGGTCATCACGCCGATGCGCAGCGAGGGCGCGGCGGAAGCGGCTGCGCTGAACAGGCACAGCAACAGCAACGCCATCGCGATCAGAAAAACGCGCGAGATGCCGAGCGCTCCCTCTCCCCGGCGCGCGGGGGAGGGAGCGCGGTTCATGGCGTCAATTGTCTCCATGCACGCCCACATGGAAAGCGTGCACGCGGCGCGCGTCGGCGCGGGCGACGCGGAACGCGAAGCGGCCCAGGGTCAGCTCTTCGCCGGCTTCGGGCAAATGGCCGATCGCCGCGGTGACCAGACCGCCGATGGTGTCGTATTCGTCGTCGTCGAAATCGGCGCCGAAGCGTTCGTTGAAATCGCCGATCGGCGTCAGCGCGTCGACCACGTATTGGCCGTCGGCCTGCGCGGCGATCAGCGCCTGCGGATCTTCGGCGTCGTCGTGCTCGTCGTCGATTTCGCCGACGATCTGCTCCAGCACGTCCTCGATCGTCACCAACCCGGCGACGCCGCCGTATTCGTCGACCACGATCGCCATATGGTTGCGCGACAGGCGGAACTCGCGCAGCAGCACGTTGAGCTTCTTCGATTCGGGGATCAGCACCGCCGGCCGCAGCAGTTCGCGGACGCTGCCGGGGCCGTTGTCGGCGACCACGCCGCGCAACAAATCCTTCGCCAGCAGGATGCCGAGGATCTCGTCGCGGTCCTCGCCGTGCACCGGGAAGCGCGAATGGCCGGATTCGACCACCTGCTTCATCAGGTCCAGGAAGCGCGCATCGGCCGACAGCGAAACCATCTGCGAGCGCGAGATCATCACATCGCCCACGCTCAGCTCGGAGACCGCGATCGCGCCTTCCATCATCCGCAGCGTGTCGGCCGCGATCAGGCCGTCGCCCTGCGCGTCGCGCAGCAGCTCGACCAAATCCTCGCGGGAAGTCGGCTCGCCGGACAGCGCCGATCCTATGCGCTCCAGCCAGCCGCGGCGTTTTTCGGAAGGTTCCGGCGGGGCGGAGGTGCTACTGTCGTCCTCGGACATCGTTTTCGCGGATACGCCCGGTCGGCGGGCGGTGGAGGGAAAGTCTAGCGCGAGTCGGTTGCGGGCTGGTGAAACGGCCCTCCTGCGCCATGTAGGGTGGGCTTTAGCCCACCATTGCCGTGTGGCCGCTGTGACAAGCAATCATCGAAACAGCGACCCGGGCTCCGATCATTGTTCGAAGCGGTCCGATAAATGGCGATGGTGGGCTAAAGCCCACCCTACGGTTCTTCGTACGGATCGGCGATGCCCATGCCGGCCAGGATCTCGCGTTCCAACTGCTCCATCGCTTCGGCTTCGCGATCGTCTTCGTGATCCCAGCCCAGCAGGTGCAGCGTGCCGTGCACGGTCAAATGCGCGTAGTGCGAGACCAGCGTTTTCTTCTGCTCGCGCGCTTCGCGCGCGACGACCGGCGCGCACAGCACCAAGTCGCCCAGCAAAGGCATCTTCACGCCTTTCGGCAGCTTGACGCCTTCGGCCATTTCGGCCGGGAAGCTCAAGACGTTGGTCGCGTAATCCTTGCCGCGGTAATGGCGGTTGAGCGCGCGGCCTTCCTTATTGTCGACGATGCGGATGGCCAAATCGGCCTCGAGAATGCGCCCGTGCAGCGCGGCGGCGACCCATTTGCGGAAGCTGGTGGCAGCGGGCAAGCCGGCCCGAGGCACGGCATAGCCGACGGAAACATCGAGGCGAACGGGGCCGCGGGTCATAGGCTTGGAGTTTACGCCGCTCCGGTCCCGGCGTCTTTCGCATCGCGCGCGTCGTACGCGTTCACGATGCGCGCGACCAGCGGATGCCGCACCACATCGCGCGATTCGAAGAAGGTGAAGCTGACGCCTTCGACGTTGTGCAGCACGTCGACCGCGTCGCGCAGGCCCGAGCGCACGTGCTTGGGCAAGTCGATCTGGGTCAGGTCGCCGGTGACCACGGCGGTGCTGCCGAAGCCCAAGCGCGTCAGGAACATCTTCATCTGCTCGATGGTGGTGTTCTGCGCCTCGTCCAGGATCACGAACGCGTCGTTGAGCGTGCGGCCGCGCATATAGGCCAGCGGCGCGATTTCGATCACGTTCTTTTCCAGCAGCTTGATCACCTTCTCCACGCCCAGCATTTCGTACAGCGCGTCGTACAGCGGACGCAGATACGGGTCGACCTTCTGGGTGAGATCGCCGGGCAGGAAGCCGAGCTTCTCGCCGGCCTCCACCGCGGGGCGCACCAGGATCAAACGCTGCACCCGCGATTCGTTCAACGCTTCGACCGCCATCGCCACGGCGAGGAAGGTCTTGCCGGTGCCGGCCGGGCCGACGCCGAAATTGATGTCGTGGGTGGCGATCGCGTGCAGGTATTTGGCCTGGTTCGGGCCGCGGCCGCGGATGGTGCCGCGCTTGACCCGGATCGCGACGTCCTGCGGCACCACGTCCTGTTCGCGGCCGTCCACGGCCGCGCTCAGGCGCAGGTTGATCGCGTGATCGTCGAAAGCTTCTTCGGCCGCTTCGGAGTAGAGCGTGCGCAACAGCTTTTCGGCACGGGCTGCGGCTTCGCTCGGCCCGGTGATCCGGAATATGTTGCCGCGGTTGGCGATTTCCACGCCGAGGCGCAGCTCGATCTGGCGCAAATGGCCGTCGAACGGGCCGGCCAGATTGGCCAGCCGCTCGTTGTCATCGGGTTCCAGGACGAAATCGCGTTGGTTGGGGGTTGGCATAGGCGGGGAAGCGTAGCGCGGCCCCCGTTAAGCGGCCACAGACGGAGTTCGTACAGAGCGGACTTGCAAATAATTAATCAATCAATTAATATAAATTCCATGGATAAGCCCAAATCTCCCGGAGCCTCCCGAGGCCATAAGAAAACAGGCAAGCGGGCGGTCGGCAGGCCGCAGCGCGATGCCCGCGACCTGCGTCCGCAGCTGCTCGATGCGGCCATCGCCTGCTTCATCCGCCAAGGCATGGCCGCGACCTCGCTGCGCGCCATCGCCACCGAAGCGGGCGTGACCCCGGCTTTGCTGCACTACTACTTCGGCGACAAGGCGCAATTGCAGGAGGCCTTCGTGCAGGAGCGGATGATGCCGGCGTTCATGACCGTGCGGGAGGGGATGGTGCGCGCCGGCGACGACGTCGCCGCCACGGTCGCCGCATTCGTCAATGGCGTGACCGAGGTGGTGCGCGGGCATCCTTGGTTTCCGCAGATCTGGGTGCGCGAAGTGCTGAGCGAAGGCGGCGCTTTGCGCGACTTGCTGATCACCCGAGTCGCGCCCGAGATCACCCGCACCATCGCCGGCCGTTTCGCCGCCGCGCAAGCGCGGGGCGCTTTGAATCCGGATCTGGATCCGCGGCTGCTGATGACTTCTCTGATCGGACTGACTCTGTTCCCGATCGCCGGTACGCCGATCTGGCGCCAGATTTTCGATGCCCAGGATCTGGGCCTGGACGATATCCGCATGCACGCGCTCGCTTTGCTCGATCGCGGATTGGAGCTGAAATGAAACCGATCGCCATGTCCCGGTTGCGCACACCTTTCTTCGCCGCGGCGATCCTGGCGCTCGCCGCCTGCCAGCAAGAGCCGCCGCAGGCGCTCGGCACGCTGGAATTCGACCGCATCACGCTGCCGGCGCCGGTCAGCGAGAAGATCGTGCGAATCGACGTGCGCGAAGGACAGCAAGTCGCGGCCGGCGCGCCGCTGATGCGACTGGAATTGACCCGCACAGAATCGCAGCTCGCCGCCGCTAAAGCGCAGGCGCAGCAAGCTCGCGATGCGTTGCAAGAGTTGAAGACCGGACCGCGCAGCGAGGACATCGCGCAAGCGCGCGCCAACCTCGCCGCCGCGCAAGCGCAGGCGCGCGACGCGCAGGCCTATTACGCGCGGCTGCAGCCGCTGGGCCGGCAGAAACTGGTCGCCGCCTCCGACGTGGATCGCGCCCGCGCCGCCGCGGGCAACGCCCAGGCGCAAGTGAGCGCGGCCGAAGCCGCCCTGCTGGAATTGGAACGCGGCACGCGCAGCGAGCAGATCGCGCAGGGCGAGTCCGCGCTGGCCGCGGCCGAGGCGCAGGCGGCGACCCAAGCGGTAACGCTACAGAAGCTGGATCTGGTGGCGCCGCGCGCGGGCCGGGTCGACAGCGTGCCGTACAAACTCGGCGATCAGGCGCCGGTCGGCGCGCCGCTGGTGGTGATGCTCATCGGCGATGCGCCGTACGCGCGCGTGTACGTGCCCGAGCCGATCCGCGCAGACGTACAAGTCGGCCAGGCCGCGCGGGTCTTCGTCGACGGTCGCGACCAAGCCTTGAACGGCCGCGTACGGATGATCCGCAGCGAACCCAGCTTCACGCCGTACTATGCGCTGATCGGCAAAGACGCGGCCCGGCTGAGCTATCTGGCCGAAATCCAGCTGGACAAGAGCGCGGCGGAATTGCCGGCGGGTTTGCCGCTGCGGGTCGAATTCGCGAAAGGCAACGAAAAATGAGCGCGCGGGTTTTCGCCTCTGCCTTTCTTTGTAGAGCGGAGCTTGCTCCGCTGCTCTGGATTTCGATTCTCGGCCGAGAAGAAAAAGCAGCGGAGCAAGCTCCGCTCTACAAAGCGCCGAGTGCGACAGCGCTATGAATACATCGCCGCAAAACAACGGTCTTGCCATTCGCGCTCGTGGCTTGAGCAAGACCTTCGGCCAGCTGCAGGCGGTGAAGGACGTCGACCTGAGCGTGCCGCGCGCTTGCGTGTACGGCTTCCTGGGGCCGAACGGTTCGGGCAAGTCCACCACCATCCGCATGCTGTGCGGGCTGTTGACGCCGACCGCCGGCGAAATCGAAGTGCTGGGCTTGCGTATTCCGGAACAGGCGGAGGAACTGCGCCGCCGGATCGGCTACATGACCCAGAAGTTCTCGCTGTTCGAAGACCTGACCGTGCGCGAGAACCTGGAGTTTTTGGCCGCGGTGCAGGACATCCCGAAGAAGGAAGCGGCCAAGCGCATCGACGAATTGGTCGAGCAATACCATTTCGAAGACCGGCAAAAACAGCTCGCCGGCACGATGAGCGGCGGCCAGAAGCAGCGTCTCGCCTTGGCCGGTGCGGTGATCCAGAAACCCGAATTGCTGTTCCTGGACGAACCGACCAGCGCCGTCGACCCCGAATCGCGCCGCGACTTCTGGGAGAAGCTCTTCGACCTGGCCGACGCCGGCACCACGATTCTGGTCTCCACCCACTACATGGACGAGGCCGAGCGCTGCCATCGCATCGCGATCCTCGATTTGGGCGTGCTGGTCGCCGACGGCACGCCGGCCGAGCTGACCGAAGCCCTGCGCGGCCGCACCGTGCTGGTCGACGCCGCGCAACCGCGCCGCGCGCAAAAAGCGCTGGTGTCGGTGCCTGGCGTGCTCAGCGTGGCCCAGATCGGCAACAGCTTGCGCGTGCTGACCGATGAGAACGGCGACGCCGCGGAGCGGATCCGCCAAGTCTTGCGCGACGCCGGTCTGCAGGCCGAAGTCGGCGCGTCGCAGCCGAACCTGGAAGACGTGTTCGTCTCGGCCACCGGCGGCGGCAGCGACGACGAACGCGGCGCCACAGGCAAACGGCAGGAGGCGGCATGAACTTCCGTCGCCTCTCCGCGATCGTGGTAAAGGAATTGCGCCAGATGCGGCGCGACCGCATTACGCTGGCCATGATCGTCGGCATCCCGGTGATGCAGTTGATCCTGTTCGGCTATGCGATCAATCTGAATTTGCGCGGCTTGAGCGCAGGCGTGGCCGACCAGGCCAATACCGCCGCATCGCGCGCGGTGGTGATGGACATGGTGGCCACCGGCGTCGTCAAGCCGACCTTCAGCGCGACTTCGCCTCAGGAACTGATGGAACGCCTGCGTCGCGGCGAGATCAGCGTCGGCATCGCCATTCCACCGGATTTCGAGCGCCGCCGCTACGACGGCCGCGAGGCGGTGCAGGTGCTGGTCGACGGCAGCGACACCGTCGTGCAGAGCGCGGCGGTGCAGCTGGCGCAGATGCCGCTGGACAACGCGCCGACCGCCAATACGCGGCCGCTGCGCACGGGCGCGACCTCGCTCGGCGCCGGGCAGATCGGTGTGGTCAGTTTCTACAACCCGGAGCGGCGTTCGGCGGTGAACATCGTGCCCGGGCTGATCGGCGTGATCCTGACCATGACCATGGTGCTGTTCACGGGCGTCGCGATCGTGCGCGAGCGCGAACGCGGCAATATGGAACTGCTGATCGCCACGCCCGTCAGCCGTTCCGAATTGATGATCGGCAAGGTGCTGCCTTACGCCGCCATCGGCTTGATCCAGACCACGGTGGTGCTGGCCCTGGGCGTGTGGCTGTTCCAGGTGCCGGTGCGCGGCGGCGTTCTGGACGTCTATCTGGCCGCGGTGCTGCTGATCCTGGCTAATCTGACCTTGGGATTGCTGATCTCGACCAAGGCGCAGTCGCAGTTCCAGGCGATGCAAATGACGTTCTTCGTCTTCCTGCCCTCGATCCTGCTGTCGGGTTTCATGTTCCCGTTCGCCGGCATGCCGAAAGCGGTGCAGTGGCTGGCCGAGGTGTTGCCGCTGACCCATTTCCTGCGTTTGATCCGCGGCATCATGCTGCGCGGCGCCGGCCTGTGGGAGCTGTGGCCGGACGTGCTGGCGCTGCTCGCTTTCACCACGGTAATGATGACGCTGGCGATCCTGCGTTTCCGCAAGCGGCTGGACTGATTCCGTCCGGGCGTTCGCCCCGGCATGCGGGCCATTCATCCCATCGCGTCGGTGCCAAATCCGGACTGTGTGCTCCGTCAAAATTCCGTACGACGGCGCGTGCTAACGTCCGGCGCCGGTGGCGGGGGAAGCGCTATGGATTGGGGCGGTTGGCGGGTGTGGTCCGATGATGGCGGTTTCCGCATCTGGACGTGGATCGGGTCTTGGCCCGGATTGCAATTTTTACTGTTGCTGGCCGCGTTGCTGACGGTGCGGCAGGACACGCCTGCGCCCGCAGTGCGAACGCAAGCCGCGGCTGCGCGCACGGTTGCGTCCGCGTCGGCCGCCGCGACCGTCAAACCGCCGCCGAGCAAGTCGGGTCCGATGCCGGCGCAGCGTGCGCCGGTCACGGCTAACGATGCCGCGCGCTTCCTGGCCCAGGCCACTTTCGGGCCCAAGCTCGAAGAAATCGACCGTGTGACCCAGATCGGCTATGGCGGCTGGCTCGACGAACAATTCGCGCAGCCGGCGTCGTCGCAATTGGATTTCATTACCGCCGCAGGCCCGGACTACCAGCGCGAGTGGCGGTTGGACGCCTGGTTCATGAACGCGCTCGGCGGGCAGGATCCCTTCAACGCCTCGCTGGTCCACCGCGACCAATTACGCCAACGCGTCGCCTTCGCCTTGAGCGAGATCTTCGTGGTTTCCGACGCGACTTCCGACCTGCTGGGCGGCCAAGTACGCGGAATGACGCATTACTACGACACGCTCGCCCGCGACGCCTTCGGCAATTACCGGCAGCTTCTGGAGGACGTCACGCTGCATCCGGTGATGGGCATCTATTTGTCCGCGCTCGGCAACCAGAAGCCGAATCCGGCCAGCAACATTCGCCCCGACGAAAACTACGCGCGCGAAGCGATGCAGTTGTTCAGCGTCGGCTTGGTGATGCTCAACCCAGACGGTACGCCGAAGCTGGATACGGCCGGCAAGCCGATCCCGAGCTACAACCAGGAAACGGTGAAGGGTTTCGCCCACGTCTTCACCGGCTGGACTTTCAAGAAATGCGTGACCTTGGGCGATTTCACCTGCTACGTCTGGGATTCGTCCGATCCCTCGTGGACGTCGCGGATGGAGAACTTCGCCTCCTACCACGCCTCCGCGCAAGACAAGCAGTTGCTGATCTATCCGGGCGTGGCCCTGCCCAACGGCGTGCTGGCGGGCGGCGGCAGCGCGCAGAACAACCTGAAAGCCGCGCTGGACAATATTTTCAACCACCCCAACGTCGGCCCCTTCATCGGCAGGCAGTTGATCCAGCGCTTGGTCACCAGCAATCCCAGCCCGGCCTATGTCGCCCGCGTCGCGGCCGCGTTCGACAACAACGGCCAGGGCGTGCGCGGCGACATGAAAGCAGTGATCCGCGCGATCCTGTTCGACGCCGAAGCGCGCGACCCCGGTTCGCGGCCGCCGAATTTCGGCAAGGTGCGCGAGCCGCTGCTGCGCTTGACCCATCTGTGGCGGGCCTTGAACGCGCGTTCGCAATCGGGCCACATGGACGAGTTCTGGACCTTGGACATGAACATCGGCCAGTCGCCGATGTACGCCCCTTCGGTGTTCAACTTCTTCAGCCCGCGCTACACGCCCAGCGGCGAATTGACCGATTTGGGACTGGCCGCGCCCGAGTTGCAATTGGCCACCGATTACATGATGCCGAGCACCGAAGGCTATCTCGGCTACAAGACTTACGAGGTCTATACCGAGAACCCGGATCTGGGGCCGAACGAGATCGCGATCGACATCAGCCGCGACACGCCGCTCGCCGCCGATGCGGCCGCGCTGGTGGATCGCTACAACCTGCTGTTCTTGTCCGGGCAGATGTCCGCCGGCATGCGCCAAGCGCTGCTCACGCGATTGAACGGCATGCCCGCCAACAGCTTGGAAGCGCGCCGCACCCGGGTGAAGGAAGCTTTGTACCTGATCGTCAATTCGCCCGAATACGTGGTGCAGAAATGAGCGCGCGAACGAGGACGCCACGATGAAACGCCGAGAATTCCTGCGCAACAGCATCTGCGCCGCCCTGGGCGGCGCCGGCTTGTACTCGGCGCTGGGCAACCTGCGCCTGCTCGAGGCGGCGACCCGCGCGTATGGGCCGACGGCCTTCGACGACTACAAGGCCATGGTCTGCATCTTCATGTTCGGCGGCAACGACGCTTTGAACATGGTGATCCCGCGCGACGCGTCGCACTACAGCCAATACGCCACGGCGCGCGCGACGCTGGCGGTGCCGCAGTCCGCGCTGCTGCCGCTGACGCCGCAGGCCGGAGGCGGCGCGTCGGACGGCGCCGATTACGCATTGCAGGCTTCCACCAGCGCCGAGGAAACGGTCGGCATGAGCGGCCTGCAGTCGTTGTTCAACAACGGCAAGGCGGCGATCCTCGGCAACGTCGGCACGCTGGTGCGGCCGGTGACCAAGGCCGAGTTCCAGAACGGAACCGCGCCGCTGCCGCCGCAGCTGTTCTCGCACAACGACCAGCAATCGTACTGGCAGGTCTCGCGCAGCGACGACGGCCGCAATCTGGGCTGGGGCGGCCGCATCGCCGATCTGTTGCACGACGCCAACCCCGGCGCATTCATTCCTATGACGGTGTCGCTGAATTTCGAAAGCGGGTTGGAGCGCTCCGCGAACGGCAACCAATACGTGGTCGGCAACGACGGGCCGCGTTACTTCAACTGGTTCGAATGGGACGGCGATCGCCGCACCGCGTACCTGAAGCTGAATTCCAAGACCCAGGCGCACGCGATGGAACGCAGCTATGCGGCTTCGTTCCATCGCGCCCGCGAGAATGCGAGCGCGGTCGGCACAGCGTTGGAGAGCTCGCCGCCGCTGGCCACGCCGTTCCCGGACAACCATCTGGCGGGGCAACTGAAGATGGTGGCGCGACTGATCAAGGTGCGCGCCGAGCTGGGCATGAAGCGGCAGATCTATTTCGTGTCGATGGGCGGATTCGACCATCACGACGGGCTGCTCAGCGGCCAGCCGGTGCTGTTGGCGCAGTTGTCGCGGGCGGTGAAGGCGTTCTACGACGCGACCGTCGAGCTTGGCGTCGCCAACAACGTCACCGCGTTCACCGCTTCGGATTTCGGCCGCACGCTGTCGTCCAACGGCGACGGGTCCGACCACGGCTGGGGCGGCCACCATTTCGTCGTCGGCGGCGCGGTGCGCGGCGGGCGCTTCTACGGAACGATGCCCAAGCTGCAGAACGGCGGGGTCGACGATGCGGGTTGGGGGCAGATCATTCCGACCACGTCGGTCGACCAATACGCGGCGACGCTGGCGCGGTGGTTCGGGGTGGCGGATACGGATTTGGATTTGATTTTTCCGAATCTGGGGAATTTCAACAGCCGCAATCTGGGCTTCATGACTTAGCGAACATGGCTTTTTCCCTCCTCTGCGGAAGAGGATGCCCGAAGGGCAGGGGAGGGGAACGAGTGAAGCGAGTGCTTCTTCTCTATTTGCGGCCTTCCCAAAGCCGAACCCTCTCCCTGGCGCTTCGCGCCTTTCCCTCTCCCGTAAAAGGGAGAGGGACAAAGCGGATCAGTCGCGCTTGCGGCGCTCGCGCCAAGCGAGGAAAAGCGATAAAGCCAGCAACACGAACGAACCGATCAGCCATATCCAGGCGATCGCGTTCAACTGAAAATCGTTGCGATAAGCCTTGCCGTAGAACTGGGCCAAGCCGAGCACGGCGATGCCCAGGAACCAGAGGCTGAGCGCATAGCTCGGCCGTTGCGGCGAGCCCGTCATTGCCGGAGACGGTTCACAAGAACCGGTACATCACGTACGCGTCCACCGGCCCCAGTTGCGCGTGCCGGAACGCCTTCGGCAAAGTGCCGACGATCTCGAAGCCATGCCGCTGCCACAGCTTCACCGCGCCGGCATTGGTGCTGACGACGCAATTGAATTGCATCGCGACGAACCCCGCGCGCCGCGCCTCTTCCAGCGAGTGCTCGCACAGCAGCGCACCGATGCCGCGGCCGCGCACGGCCGAGGACACCATGTAGCTGCCGTTGGCGACGTGATCGCCCAGGCCGATTTGGTTGGGTGCCAGGCGATAGGCGCCCAGTACCTCACCGTCCGCTTCGGCGACGAAGCAGCGCGCCGGTTTCGTCGTCCACATATCCCGTCCCTGTTCGAAGCGCAGGTCGGGCGGGTAGGAATAGGTGTCGCCGCGGGCAACGATTTCCCGGAAGAACGGCCAGACGCGGTCGAATTCGTCCGCGCCGATTTCGCGGAACGTTACGTCGCCCGTCACCGGTCCGCTTCCGCATCGTCGGTCGCGACCACCCGCCCGCGCAACGAATTCGTCAGCGCTTCGGTGATCGTCACGTCCAAGAACTGCCCGATCAGCCGCGGGTGCCCCGGGAAATTCACCGAACGCATGTTCTCGGTCTTGCCGGTCAGCTCGTTCGGATTCTTTTTCGACGGACCTTCGACCAGCACCGACTGCACGCTGCCGACCATCTTCTTGGAGATCTCGGCCGAATGCGCATTGATGTGCGCCTGCAACCGCTCCAGCCGCGCGTGCTTCACCGCGTCCGGCGTGTCGTCTTCCAGATCGGCGGCCGGGGTGCCGGGGCGGCGCGAATAGATGAAAGAGAAGGACTGGTCGAAGCCGACGTCTTCGATCAGCTTCATGGTCTTGTCGAAGTCGGCATCGGTCTCGCCCGGGAAGCCGACGATGAAGTCGGACGAGACCGAAATGTCCGGCCGCACCGCGCGCAGCTTGCGGATCTTCTGCTTGAACTCCAAAGCGGTGTAGCCGCGCTTCATCGCCGACAGGATCCGATCGCTGCCGGCCTGCACCGGCAGATGCAGGTAATTGGCCAGTTGCGGCACGTCGCGATAGGCCTCGATCAGCGAGTCGGAGAATTCCAGCGGATGCGACGTGGTGAAGCGGATGCGGCCGATGCCTTCGATTTCGGCGATGGCGCGGATCAGCAATCCCAGGTCGGCGACTTCGCCCTCGCCGTACGGACCGCGGTAGGCGTTGACGTTCTGCCCGAGCAGGTTGATCTCGCGCACGCCTTTCGCGGCCAGTTGCGCGACTTCCACCAACACGTCCTCGAACGGCCGGCTGACCTCTTCGCCGCGGGTGTAGGGCACCACGCAGAAACTGCAGTATTTGCTGCAGCCTTCCATGATCGACACGAACGCGCTCGGGCCTTCGGCGCGCGGCTCGGGCAGGCGGTCGAACTTTTCGATTTCGGGGAAGCTGATGTCGACCTGCGGCTTGCCGGAGTCGCGGCGGGCGCGGATCAGTTCCGGCAGGCGGTGCAGCGTCTGCGGGCCGAACACCAGGTCGACATAAGGCGCGCGCTTGACGATGGCTTCGCCTTCCTGCGATGCGACGCAGCCGCCGACGCCGATAATCACCGGTTTGCCGTCGGCTTTGAGCGCCTTCCAGCGGCCGAGTTGGCTGAAGACTTTCTCCTGCGCCTTCTCGCGGATCGAGCAGGTGTTGACCAGGACCACGTCGGCTTCCTCGACGTTGTCGGTCAGCTCCAAGCCGTCGCTGGCGGCCAGCACGTCGGCCATCTTGGCCGAGTCGTACTCGTTCATCTGGCAACCGTGGGTCTTGATATAGAGCTTTTTCGCAACAGGCGAGCCTGTTGCGGGCTTGTCCTTAGCGGGCAGGGCAGTAGCACGCTCTTCGGCGGCCGGCGAAAGGATGTCGGTCATGGCAGTTCCGGGCGGCGGCGGTTAGTCCGTTCCGGATGGCGGGTGGAGAGGCCGAATAGTGTAGTCGGTCACGTCCCGGATGGCCCGCTGGATGCGTTTAACAATCAAGGGCTTGGCAACGGCGCCGGGAGGGGAGACACTCCGCGCGATGAAGGGGGCTAGGGGACTGACGCTGCTGATCTGCCTACTGGCGGCCGCTCCGGCCGTGGCCGGTACGGTCTACCGTTGCGACATGCCGGACGGCAGCCGCAGCTACGTCAGCAAGCGCCCGGCCGGCGCGCGATGCACCGCGGTCGGCCACTCCGGCGGTTCTTCGTCCAAAGTCAGGAAGGATCCCGCGGTCGCTTCATGGCTGCCGCCGAAGGCCGCGGTCGGCAGCGCGACGGCGCCCGCCACGGTGGCGGGATCGCCGGCTTCGGGCGCCGCGCCGGCATTGACGGCGTCGACCATCGCACCCGCGGCGGCTTCGACGCCGACGCGCAGCGGCCCGCGCCTAAACGCCGGCACCACCTACTGCTATCGCTCCGGCGGCGTGCTCAACTGCAAACCCTACGCGCCGCGCGGCATTCCGCTGGCTTCGGTGCGCAGGATCACCTACAGCTTCATGGAGACCTGCTTCGCCTGCGGCGCCCGGCCCGGGGTCAACTTCGGCACGCTGCGCTTGAACACCGCGGCCTACCAGCAGGAGATCAGCAACGCGGCGCGCGAATTCGGCGTCGAGGAAGCGATCGTCCGCGCCATCATCCACGCCGAGTCCGCGTTCAATCCGAACGCGTTGTCGCGGGTCGGCGCGCAAGGCCTGATGCAGTTGATGCCGGCCACCGCGCGCCGCTTCGGCGTGGGCAACGCCTTCGACGCCGGCCAGAACATCCGCGGTGGCGTGCAATACCTGGCTTGGCTGCTGAAGCGCTTCAACGGCGACCTGACCTTGGCCGCGGCCGGCTACAACGCCGGCGAGGGCGCGGTGGACAAATACCGGGGCGTGCCGCCCTACAGCGAAACCCAGCGCTACGTGCAGCGGGTCGGCGTGCTGGCCGAGCGCTATCGCGGCGGCGTGGCGAAACAATAGCCAGGGTCGGCGAGCCTTCGCAGAGCGGGCTTTTGTAGGAGCGGCTTTAGCCGCGAGCTTTTCCCATATTCCTGCGGCCTGAAGATAAGAGCTCGCGGCTAAAGCCGCTCCCACAAAGGCCGTCGCTGCGCGGGATCGGGGCCTAGAGAGCCCCGCAAACCGCTCTAGACCGCCGAAACGTTGTCGGGCGATTCAGCGTTCCGTTACACTTTGCCGTCTTTTGCGGCCGTTCCGGGATACGGGCCGGGCCGCGGCAGCCAGATAGCTACCAATCGTTTTTTGCGGAGTTCCGGATGTCCAACGATGGGGTCAAGGGTCCCGAAAACCTGGGCCGACGCAGGTTCCTGACCGCGACCACGGCCGTGGTCGGCGCGGTAGGCGCCGGGTTCGTGGCGGTACCGTTCATCAAGTCATGGCTGCCCAGCGCCAAGGCCAAACTGGCCGGCGCGCCGGTCACCGCCGATATCAGCGCTTTGCAGGAAGGCCAACGCCTGGTCCTGGAATGGCGCGGCCAGCCGATCTGGATCGTCAAGCGCTCCAAGCAGATGCTGGAAGTGCTGCCGACCCTGGATCCGCGTCTGGCCGATCCCAAGTCCAGCACCGATCAGCAGCCGGCGTACACCAAGAACGAGCTGCGCTCGATCAAGCCGGAAATTTCGGTGCTGGTCGGCCTGTGCACGCACCTGGGCTGCGCGCCGGAAATGGTCGCCGAGATCAAACCCGAGCCGTTCGATCCGGAGTGGAAGGGCGGCTACTTCTGCCCTTGCCACAAGTCGCGCTTCGACATGGCCGGCCGCGTCTTCGCCGGCGTGCCCGCGCCGATCAACCTGCTGGTGCCGCCGCACCACTACGAAAACGACACCACGATCGTCATCGGTGTCGATCCGACGGGGGCCGCGTAAGCCATGGCGAACATCCTGACGCGTACCGCCAACAACGTGATGGACTGGGTCAACGCGCGCGCGCCCGGCATGATGCCGGTCTACCGCAAGCACATGACCGAGTACTACGCGCCGAAGAACTTCAACTTCTGGTACTACATGGGCTCGCTGGCGTTGCTGGTGCTGGTCAACCAGATCGTCACCGGCATCTTCTTGACGATGCACTTCAAGCCGTCCGCGGCCGAAGCGTTCTCGTCGGTCGAATACATCATGCGCGACGTGGAATGGGGCTGGCTGATCCGGTACATGCACAGCACCGGCGCCTCGCTGTTCTTCATCGTGGTCTACCTGCACATGTTCCGCGGGCTGATGTACGGCTCCTACCAGAAGCCGCGCGAGCTGGTGTGGATCCTGGGCATGGTGATCTACCTGGTGCTGATGGCCGAAGCCTTCATGGGCTATGTGCTGCCCTGGGGCCAGATGTCGTTCTGGGGCGCGAAGGTGATCATCTCGCTGTTCGGCGCGATCCCGGTGATCGGCAACGGCCTGACCGAGTGGATCATGGGCGACTACCTGCCCGGCGACGCCACCCTCAACCGTTTCTTCGCCCTGCACGTGATCGCGCTGCCGCTGGTGCTGCTGCTGCTGGTGGTGCTGCATCTGGGCGCGCTGCACGAAGTCGGTTCGAACAACCCGGACGGCGTCGACATCAAGAAGGGGCCGAAGGGCAACCGCTGGGATGCGAACAAGCCGGCCGACGGCATCCCGTTCCATCCGTACTACACGGTCAAGGATCTGGTGGGCGTCGGCTTCTTCCTGGTGCTGGCCGCCTTCATCATCTTCTTCGAGCCGACCTTCGGCGGCTGGTTCCTGGAGCACGACAACTTCACCGAGGCCAACCGCCTGGTGACGCCGGAGCACATCAAGCCGGTGTGGTACTTCACCCCGTACTACGCCATGTTGCGCGTGGTGCCGTCGTTCTTCGCGATCAAGCTGTGGGGCGTGCTGGTGATGTTCGCCGCGATCGCGGTGCTGTTCCTGGTGCCGTGGCTGGACAAGAGCCCGGTCAAGTCCTACCGCTACCGCGGCAAGCTGTCGTGGGCGATGCTGCTGATGTTCGCGGTGTGCTTCCTGTGGCTGGGGAAGATCGGCGCGGGCCCGGGTACGGATCCGGTCGAGACCATCATCGGCCGCGTGCTCACCTTCCTGTACTTCGTGTTCTTCATCACCATGCCGCTGTGGACCAAGTTCGACAAGACCAAGCCGGTGCCGGAACGGGTGACGATGCATGACTAACAGCGCCCAGAACCCTTCGTACAGCCAGCCCTTCCGGAAGAACGCCCTCGTGAAGAAGCTCGCCATTTTCGCCGCCGGCCTGATGGTCTCGTTCGCCGCCGCCGCCGCCGAGCACGGCGATCTGCAGCAGTCCGGCACCGATCTGGGCGACCGCGCGTCGCTGCAGCGCGGCGCGCAGCTGTACATGAACTACTGCTCCGGCTGCCATTCGCTGAAATACCTGCGCTATTCGCGCATGGCAGAGGACCTGGGCCTCACCGAAGACGAGGTGATGAACAACCTCAACTTCACCGGCGCCAAGTTCGGCGAGCAGATCCTGGTGTCCATGCCGGCCGACGGCGCGGCCAAGTGGTTCGGCAAGATGCCGCCGGACCTGAGCCTAATCTCGCGCGTGCGCGGCAGCAACTGGATCTACACCTATCTGAAGTCGTTCTACGTGGACGAGAGCCGTCCGCTAGGCTGGAACAACAAGCTGTTCCCGAATGCGTCCATGCCGAATCCGTTGTGGCAGCTGCAAGGCTTGCAGCACGCCGAGTTCGGCAAGGCGGACGCGGGCGGCGATCGCCCGGTGGAGAAGCTGGTGATTCCGCAGCCGGGCACGCAGACGCCGGAGCAGTTCAACCAGACCGCGCGCGACATCGCCGCGTTCCTGGAATACGCCGGCGAGCCGGCCGCGCTCAAGCGCCAGGGCATCGGCGTGTGGGCGGTGCTGTTCCTGGCGCTGTTCACCTTCATCGCCTGGCTCCTGAAGCACGAATACTGGCGGGACGTCGAACACTAATGCGATTCCCTCGCAAGAGCCTGCACATCTATGTGCGGACTTTCCAAGAAAAGCGTCGCTTCGCCGATGCGCTCTTGGGCTTTGCGAGCAAGATGACGGCTGTCCGCAGCGTGCGGGCAGCGTTCGCTGGCAAAGGAGGGGTCGATGATGGCCGCCAGTCCGCGTATGCGTAACGCTTTGACGCTGTTCTCGTCCGTCGATGATGTGCTTTGCCACCGCGTGCGCCTGGTGCTGGCGGCGAAGGGCGTGACCTACGATTTCGTCCCGGTCGATCCGCAGAAGCCGCCGGAAGACCTGATCGACCTGAATCCATACCACTCGGTGCCGACCCTGGTCGAGCGCGAACTGGTGCTGTACGCGGCTTCGGTGGTCAGCGAATATCTGGACGAACGCTATCCGCATCCGCCGCTGATGCCGGTGGATCCGCTGTCGCGCGCGCGGCTGCGTCTGGCGATGCTGCGCATCGAGCACGATTGGGTGCCGCAAGTGCAGGCCATCCAACTAGGCAACAAGCAGCAGATCGAAGGCGCCCGCAAGCGGCTGAAGGAGCTGCTCACCGCTTCGGTGCCGCTGTTCAAGGCCAGCAAGTTCTTCCTCAACCCCGAAATGAGCCTGGCCGACTGCGCTATGGCGCCGATCATCTGGCGCCTGGACTCGTTGGGCATCCCGTTGCCGAAGGACGGCAAGGTGATCGAGGACTACGGCAACCGCATCTTCCGCAACCCGGGCTTCATCCGCAGCCTGACCGACGAAGAGAAGAAATTGCGGGAAGTTCCGATGTAAGGAGAAACTAGTGAAGAGAAACCAGAAACGAGTGAAAGCATGTCGCCGCGACTCGTTCCTAGTTCCTAACCTCTAGTTCCTGTTACACGTTCAACGCTATGAGCGAAGACGCGCCCCGCATGACCAGCCACCGTCCGTACCTGCTGCGGGCGCTGTACGAGTGGATCGCCGACAATGGCATGACCGCGCATCTGCTGGTCGACGCGACCCATGCCGGCGTGCAGGTCCCGCCCAGCGCGGTCAAGGAAGGCAAGGTCGTGCTGAACATCGCCGCGCGCGCGGTGGCCGGACTCGAGCTCGGCAACGAGGCGGTGAGCTTCACCGCGCGCTTCGGCGGCGTCAGTCAACAAGTATGGGTGCCGGTCGCCGCGGTGTTGGCGATCTATGCGCGAGAAACCGGGCAGGGCATGGCCTTGCCGGAAGACGTGGGCGGTCCCGCGCCGGACGACGAACCGCCTTCGCCGCCTTCGCCGGAAGACGACCCGGCCGCCAAACGCGCGCATCTGCGCGTCGTCAAATAGCCGCTCCCACAAAATGCCAAAGCGGGGATGTCAGTGCAGGGTTTCGTACTCGGGCAGCGGCCCGCTAAAGGAAACCAACTCGCCCCCGCGCAGCACCAGCCGGCCGACGTGGCGGTCGCTGCCGTCGCGCGAATAATCGAAACGGAAGCTGCGTTCGAACCCCAGCCAACCGTTGCGGCCGCGACGCAGGCGGATGCCGGTGGCGTGCACCGACTGGTCTAGCCATTGCACGTTCGCGGCGCGGCAGGCCTCGCGGCCCAGGGTTTCGGCGCGCTCGGCCGCGGCCCGCGCGCTGTTCCATAGGGCGAGGCCGATCGCGACGGCGATCATCAGCAGGAGCGGCAAGCTGGACATGATGGTCAGGTGCGGCCGAGGAACCGGTTTCGCAAGTATCGTCGGTTCGCGGCGGCTTTGTAGAGCGGAGCTTGCTCCGCTGCTCTTTGGCCCGGTCCACTAAAAGCAGCGGAGCAAGCTCCGCTCTACAAAGCCTAAAACGGTTGGGTTTGGGTAGGCGCGGGCTGCACAGGCGCGGGCTGCACAGGTGCGGGTTGCACAGGTGCGGGTTGCACAGGTGCGGGTTGCACAGGTGCGGGTTGCACAGGTGCGGGTTGCGCAGGCGCGGGTTGCGCAGGCATGCCTGTCGCCGTAGTCGGGTAATCGGCTGCGGGCTTGAGCTTCAACAGCACCGCCCAGTTCTGCCGATTGAAGTCGCAGGCGGCTTCGTTGCTGGGGCTGCAGGCGGCGGAATAGCTGCCCGAATCGCCGTCTTCGTAGCCCGACATCGACACCGGCCGCGGCAGCACCGCGCGTCCCTGCACGTCTAGCTTGAGTTTGCGCATGGTGACGCCGTTGAACACGTTGCCGCCGATCGTGCGCAGTTCGCGGTCCCGGCCGACCACGATGTCGCAATGGCTCGCCAACGAACCGCCGTTGGCGTTCAAGCGCGCGGTCAGGCCTTCGAAACCGTAGACCGAGCCGTTGCCGCGCACGAAGCACAGCAGATCGCCGGGGTCGGCGCGCTGCGTCGCCGGATCGGCGTAGTAATAGGGGCCGCCGGAATCGACGTTGAAAGCCTGGCGGATGTAGTCGTAATGCCGCGGCGAAGCGCGGAACCCGGGCACGCGCGCCTGCACCATCACGTAAGAGACGAATGCCGCCGACCATGCGTTGTCGACGATAAAGGCCCGGCACTCGGCCTTGCCTTGCGCGAATCCGGTCGGGAACTGGCAAGCGTAGGCGCCGGGGATATTGCTTTGCGACATCTCGTACAGCGTGCCGCTGTTGCGCCAATAGCCCAGCACGCGCTGCCAAGCTTCGGTGCCGTCGGCGAGCAGCGAATTTTCGGCTTCGGATACGCGATAGCTCGCCAGCCGGCCGTTGGCGTCGATGAAGGGCTGGTACCACATCGCGTGTTCGCGCAGCGCCACGGCGACGATGCGCTGCGCGGTGGAACCGGACAAATTCAAGGGCGGCACCGGCGTGCGCGGCGGCGGTTTGGAAACTGGCGCCTGCACCGGCGGCGTCGGCGGCGGCTTGCGCACGTTCGAACCGCAAGCGGCCGCCAGTAGTGCGAACGTCGCCGCGACAAGGCCTCCCCGTTTCATCTCCATCCCGTGCCGCTCCTTTGAGATTGCGCCGATGGTGGCAAAAGCCACTGCGAAAGCCAGGTGAATCGACGATAGCGCGCCCGAATCAGTTCCGATCCGGCGGTGGCCCGAGCTTCAGCGACAGGTCGATCGCCTGCACATGCTTGGTCAACGCGCCGATGGAGACGCAGTCCACGCCGTCCTCGGCGATCGCGCGCACCCCGGCCAGATCGACGCCGCCGGATACCTCCAAAGGAATACGTCCCGCGGCGATGCGTACGGCCATGCGCCGGGTCGGCGCATCGAAATCGTCGATGAGGATGCGTTCGCAGCCTTCGGCCAAAGCCTCTTCCAATTGCGCCAGCGTTTCGACTTCCACGATCAGCGGCAACTCCGGATGCATCGCCCGCGCGGCGCGGATCGCCGCGGTCAACCCGCCGGCGGCGCGGACGTGGTTCTCCTTCAGCATCACGGCGTCGTACAGCCCTATCCGGTGATTGACGCCGCCGCCGACGCGCACCGCGTATTTCTGCGCCAGGCGCAGGCCGGGCAGGGTTTTGCGCGTGTCAAGGATCTGCGCTTTCGTGCCGCGCACCGCGTCGACGTAGGCGGCGGTGGCCGTGGCGGTGCCGCTCAGCGTCTGCAGGAAATTCAGCGACGCGCGCTCGGCGCTGACCAGGCTGCGCGCGCGGCCTTGCAAGGTCGCCAATACCGTGCCTTTCGCGGCGCGATCGCCTTCTTCGATGCGCCAATCGATGCGCACGTCCGGATCCAGCGCGCGGTGGCAGGCGTCGAACCAAGGGCGTCCCGCGATCACCGCGTCCTGTTTGCACAACAGATAGGCCGCATCGGCGACATCGGGCAGCAGCGCCGCGGTGACGTCGCCTTTACCCAGGTCCTCGGCCAATGCGCGCGCGACGTCGGCTTGGATCGCAGTAGCCGGCGGCGGGTCGAAGCGGCCGCTCATGCGCCCGGGAAGCCGTCGATCTGCGCGGTGGCGATGCCTTCTTCGACCAGCAGCACGGGGATGCCGTCGTCGAGGCGGTAGACGGTCTTGCGGTCGCGGGTGACCAGCGCCTCGCGGATCGCCTCCGATTGCGCGGAACCGTCGTTGCGCTTCAAGCCGCCCGCGGCGACGCCGCGGTTCAAGGCGTCCAGGCCGCTCTTGTCGAGCAGGGCCAGGGGTTGCCGGTTGGCGGGGCAGACGAGGATGTCGAGCAATTTCCGGTCCATGGGCGGTGCCGTGAAGACGTGGGGCCGGTAGAATACGTCTTTGCGACTGGGGACGACCATGTCCGGCCAATCTAACCGCCCGCTCGTCGGCATCGTGATGGGCTCCCGCTCCGATTGGGAAACGATGCAGCACGCCGCGCAGAAGCTGGAAGCGCTCGGCGTTCCGCACGAAGTGCGCGTGGTGTCGGCGCACCGCACGCCCGACGTCCTGTTCGAATACTCCGCCACCGCGGCGCAGCGCGGCCTGCGCGCGATCATCGCCGGCGCCGGCGGCGCGGCGCATCTGCCGGGCATGCTGGCCGCGAAGACCGCAGTACCGGTGCTGGGCGTGCCGGTGCAGTCGAAAGCGCTGAACGGTTTGGATTCGCTGCTGTCGATCGTGCAAATGCCCGCCGGCATTCCGGTGGCCACGTTCGCGATCGGCCAGGCCGGCGCGTCGAATGCGGCGCTGTTCGCCGCGGCGATGCTGGCTTCGGATCACGCGGACATCGCTACGGCGCTCGATGCGTTCCGCAAGCGCCAGACCGACGAGGTCGCCCAGAACGACGATCCTCGCAAATGACGACGGTCGGCATCCTCGGCGGCGGGCAGCTGGCCCGCATGCTCGCGCTTTCCGGCGCGCCGCTGGGCCTGCGTTTCCTGGTGATGGACACCGCGGCGGACGCATGCGCGGGCCAGTTCGTGCCGATGGTGGTGGGCGACTATCGCGACGAAGCCGCGTTGGCCGAATTCGCGTCGCGGGTCGACGTGGCCACTTTCGATTTCGAGAACGTGCCGGCCGAAAGCGCGCAATGGCTGAGCGAGCGCGTGCCGGTGTTCCCGAATCCGCGCGCGCTCGGCGTCGCGCAGGATCGGCTGGCGGAAAAAACCTTGTTCCGCGAACTCGGCATTCCCGTGCCGGATTTCGCCGATATCGCCACGCGCGCAGCGCTGGACGAGGGCATCTCCCGCATCGGCGTGCCGTGCATCCTGAAGACGCGGCGGCTGGGTTACGACGGCAAAGGCCAGTTCCGGATCAAGTCGGCCGCGGACGTCGATGCGGCATGGCAAGCGCTCGGCGCGCAGGCGCAGACGGTCGGATTGATCCTGGAAGCTTTCGTGCCGTTCGAACGCGAATTGAGCGTGGTCGCCGTGCGCTCGCGCGACGGCGAATTCCGGGCTTGGCCGCTCACCGAGAATTGGCACGTCGACGGCGTGCTGTCGGCGAGTTTGGCGCCGGCGCAAGCTTCGTCCGAGCTCGCCGATACCGCTTTCGGCTATGCGCGGAAACTCGCCGAGGCCTTGGATTACGTCGGCGTGTTCGCACTGGAGCTGTTCTGCCGCGATGGACAATTATTGGCCAACGAGCTGGCCCCGCGCGTGCACAACTCCGGGCACTGGACCATCGAAGGCGCCGAGACTTCGCAATTCGAAAACCACCTGCGCGCCGTGCTCGGCCTGCCGCTGGGCGATACGCGCATGCTGGGCCACGCCTGCATGCTCAACTGGGTAGGCGAATTGCCCGATGCGGCGCCGGTGCTGCGCGAACCGGGCGGGCATTGGCACGATTACGGCAAGTCGCCGCGCGCCGGGCGCAAGGTGGGGCATGCGACGTTGCGGGCGGATTCGGCCGAAGGGATTACGCGAGCATTGCGGCGCGTGGGAGCTGGCTTGAAACGCGAAAGCCAGGTCGATCCCGTCGTCGCCCGCATCGCGGGTGCTTTGTAGAGCGGAGCTTGCTCCGCTGCTCTTGCTTCATCAGCGCGGTGATCGAAAAGCAGCGGAGCAAGCTCCGCTCTACAAAGCGAGGGTAGTGCGACGGAACCGGCTTACCCTCACCCAACCCTCTCCCGCGAGCGGGAGAGGGCACTAAACGGCATCGCGACTTATTTCAGGTTCGACGCGACGAAATCCCAGTTCACCAGATTCCAGAACGCCTCGACGTACTTCGGCCGCGCGTTGCGGTAGTCGATGTAGTAGGCGTGCTCCCACACGTCGCAGGTCAGCAGCGGGGTGTCTTCGCCGGTGAGCGGGGTGGCGGCGTTCGGGGTGCTGGCCAGGGCCAGCGAGCCGTCCGGGCGCTGCACCAGCCAGCCCCAGCCCGAACCGAAGGTGCCGATCGCGGTCTTGGTGAATTCTTCCTTGAAGCGGGCGAAATCGCCGAAGGCCTTGTTGATGGCCTCGGCCAGCTTGCCGGTCGGTTCGCCGCCGCCGAGCGGCTTGAGGCACTTCCAGTAGAAGCTGTGGTTCCAGACCTGGGCCGCGTTGTTGAACATGCCGCCCTGGGACTTGCGGACGATGTCTTCCAGCGCCATATCGGCGAACTCCGTCCCCTCGATCAGCTTGTTGAGGTTGTCGACGTAAGTCTTGTGGTGCTTGCCGTAGTGGTAGTCCAGGGTTTCGCCGGAAATATGCGGTTCCAGGGCGGTGCGGTCGTAGGGCAGGGCGGGCAGTTCGATGGCCATGGCTGGACTCGGTTTGGGCTAGGCGGAGGAGGAAATCGGGCAGCGCAAGGCCGCCCGGGTCTAAAATGGCAGTTTAACCGACGGGCCCGACGGCCCGTCATGCAGGAGAAGGGCAATGTCCGTAATGGAGCGGATCCAGGCCGAAGTCGAAGGCCATCCGATCGTACTTTTCATGAAGGGGACGCCGCAGTTCCCGATGTGCGGCTTTTCCAGCCGCACGGTGCAAGCGCTGAAGGCCGCCGGCGTGGGCCAGATGCATACGGTCAACGTGCTGGAAGAGCCCGAGATCCGCGCCAACCTGCCGCGCTATTCCAATTGGCCGACGTTCCCGCAGTTGTTCATCAACGGCGAGCTGATCGGCGGCTGCGATATCGCCTTGGAACTGTACGAATCCGGCGAATTGGCGCGGATGGTGGCGGAGACCCAGCGCGCGTGAGCGCATCGCCCGCTCTCGCCGCCGAATCGGCTTTGGCCGGGCGCGTGGTGCTCGTCGCCGGCGCGTACGGCGGTTTGGGCGCGGCCGCGGCCAAAGCTTGCGCGCGCGCCGGAGCGACGCTGGTGCTGCTCGGCCGTCGCGTGCCGAAGTTGAATCGCATCTACGACGCCGTCGCCAAGGAAGGGGCCGAGCCGTTGCTGTATCCGCTGGATATGGAAGGCGCCGCGCCCGGCGATTACGCCGACATGGCCGAACGGGTCGATGCCGAGCTCGGCCGTCTCGACGGCGTGCTGCATTGCGCGGCCGAGTTCCGCGGCCTGACGCCGCTGTCGCACGCCGATCCGGCCGACGTGGCGCGCGCGCTGCACATCAACGCGACCGCGCCGTGCTGGCTCACCCAGGCCTGCTTGCCGCTGCTGACGCGCGCGCCGGATGCGTCGGTGGTGTTCGCGCTCGACGAACTCGCGCGCGTGGGCCAGGCGTACTGGGGCGGCTATGGCCTGGCCCAGCATGCGCGCGCGGCGCTCGTGGGCATGCTGCACGCGGAACTCGCCGGCACTTCGGTCCGCGTCGCCGGCTTGCAGCCCGGCCCGATGCGCACTTCGCTGCGCTCCACCGCTTACGCCGACGACAACGACCGCAGCGCGCGCGATCCCGACGCTTACGCCGAAGCCTGCGTGACGCTGCTGTCCGCGGCCGGGGCCGAACATCGCGGCCAAGTCTGGCGCGTGCGCGCATGACCATCGCCTCGGCCGCGCTGCTGCTGTTCCTGATCCTGGATCCGCTGGGCAACATCCCCGTGTTCCTCAGCCTGCTGCGCGGCATGCCCGCGCGGCGGCAGCGCATCGTGCTGGCGCGCGAGCTGTTGATCGCGCTGGGCGTGCTGATGCTGTTCCTGTGGTGCGGCAAGTACGCGCTGGAGGCGATGCACCTGCGTCAGGAGTCGGTATCGATCGCCGGCGGCATCGTCCTGTTCCTGATCGGTATCCGGATGATCTTCCCGCCGCCGGAAGGCCTGATGGGCGAAATCCCGGAAGGCGAGCCCTTCATCGTGCCGATGGCCATTCCCTTGGTCGCCGGCCCATCCGGCATGGCGGCGGTGATGCTGATGGGCAGCCAGGAACCCGACCGCATGGGCGCCTGGAGCTTCGCTCTGATCCTGGCCTGGGGCGCGACCGCCGCGATCCTGTTCTCGGCCACCTTGCTCTACAAATTGCTGGGCCGCCGCGCCCTGATCGCCCTCGAGCGGCTGATGGGCATGCTGCTGGTGGCCATCTCGGTGCAGATGCTGCTGGACGGCATCGCCGCCTACCTGCGTGTAAGCGCTTCCGCTTGATCTCCGCCACCGGCGGACAAGCACTTAGAGAACCTTGCTGAGCCTGCGTCCGAAGCGCGGTTCAGCCGCGCATTGCAGGTATTTTCCAGCGTCATTTCCCTGTCATCTGCACCCGCTAACGTGTTAATCTGTCGTTAACCCGTGCAGAGCGTCACGCCGCCGGGTTTCAGGGGTTCCAACCGGGTTTCTTTTCGTCGCCATGCGCCGAAGCGCGCTTCGCTATTCCCATAAAAAGCTCGAGGTCACTAGGAAAATGACTCATACCAACCGTGTCCGGCTGTCCAAGCTGTCGCTAGGTCTGATCGTCGCGCTCGCCGCGGCGCCCGTGTTCGCCCAGAGCACTTCGTCCGGCATCGGCGGCCGCGTGGTTGGCGCCGACGGCGCGCCCGTGGCCGGAGCGGAAGTCACGATCACCCACGTCGAATCCGGCACGGTCAGCCGCGCCGTCACCGACGCGAACGGCCGTTACGCGGCGCGCGGTCTGCGCGTGGGCGGTCCGTACTCGGTGACGATCAACAAGGCCGGCGCGGGCACCAGTTCGAAGAACGAGGTCTATCTGCCGCTGGACCAGGTGGCCGAAGTCGATGCGCAGCTGAAGAACGACGTGTCCACGCTGGAAGCGGTGACCGTGGTCGGCGCTTCCAGCGCCGACGTGTTCCAGGCGTCCAACAAGGGCCTGTCGACCACCGTCAGCCAGCGCGACCTGCAGAACAACCCCTCGCCGAGCCGCTCGATCCAGGACGTCGCCCGTTTGGATCCGCGCGTGGTGATCACCGACCGCGCCCGCGGCGAAATCTCGGCCCTGGGCCAGAACAGCCGCTTCAACAACGTCACCGTCGACGCGGTCGGCGTCAACGACCCGTTCGGCCTGGAAGCCAACGGCCTGCCGACCATCGGCACGCCGATCTCGGTCGACACGATCGAGGAATACAACATCTCCACCGCCAACTACGCAGTGACCAACCGCCGTTCGGTGGGCGCCAACATCAACGCGGTGACCAAGTCGGGCACCAACGAGTTCCACGGCTCGGCCTACTACGCGTTCCGCAACCGCAACAACATGATCGGCGAGTCCCCGGAAGGCAATAAGTTCCAGGGCCTGGGCCGCGAATGGACCGGCGGCGTCACCCTCGGCGGCCCGCTGATCAAGGACAAACTGTTCTTCTTCGCCAACTACGAAGAATCGCACGCCAGCCTGGGTTCGGACTTCGGTCCGTCGGATTCCAGCGCCACCAACAAGATCGCCGGCATCACCCAGGCGCAGTTGGATGCGGTCATCGCCCGCGCCAAGGAGTTGGGCCTGATTCCGGGCACCCGCGAGGCCTCGTCCGATCTGGAAGGCAAGCGCGCCCTGGTCAAGATCGACTGGAACATCAACGACGACCACCGCGCCAGCTTCCGCTACCAGCGCAGCCGCGAAGACGAGCCGATCGTCACCAACGGCAACGGCAACAACAGCTTCGCGCTGTCCAGCTACCGCTACAACAAGCAGCGCAACACCGACAACTACGTGCTGAACCTGTACGACGACTGGAGCGATTCGTTCTCCACCGAGACCTCGCTGTCGTACCAGAAGTACGACCAGACCCGTAGTGCGCTGGCGCAGCAGCCGCAAGTCGGCATCGCCTTCGGCGGCACCGCGGCCAGCCCGCAAGGTCCGTTCATCAACCTCGGCGAAGACCAGTTCACCCATTACAACGTGCTGGGCGTGAAGACCTTGAACGGCTTCTTCGCCGGCATCTGGTACGCCGACGACCACACCATCAAGGCCGGCTTCGACTTCCAGCGCGACGAGTACTACAACCTGTTCGGGCGCACCCAGTTCGGCGCCTACACCTTCACCTACGCCAATTTCCTGGCCGGCGGCGCCAACCCGGTGTACAGCCAGTACGACCTGTACCGTCCCAAGGCCGGTTATACCCTGGACGGCATCGCCGCCGAGTGGACGCTGAGCCAGAAGGGCTTCTTCGTCGAGGACAACTGGCAGGTCAACGACAGCCTGTCGGTGCAGTACGGCTTCCGCTACGACGTCGCCAGCACCAACGACAAGCCGCTGTACAACCCAACGTTCGAGCAGGCTTTCGGCTTCCGCAACGACGCCACGATCAACGGCAGCCGCGTGATCCAGCCGCGCTTCTCGTTCAACTACAACTTCCCGACCGAGAAGTACCAGACCCAGCTGCGCGGCGGCATCGGCCTGTTCCAGGGCAATAGCCTGGGCGTGTGGCTGACCAACCCGTACCAGAACGACGGCCTGCGCGTGGACACCTATTCGGTGCGCACTTACAACCCGGCGGTGCCGTTCAAGTCCGATCCGTTCGGCCAGGTCACGCCGACCGTCGCCGCGAATTCGCAGCAGGCCGTGGACTCGCTGGATCCGGCCTTCAAGCAGCCGACCGTGTGGAAGGCCAGCTTGGCCTTCGATCGCGAGCTGCCGTGGTGGGGCACCGTGTTCTCGGCCGAGTGGCAGCACCTGAGCGTGAAGGACGCCATCTACTACAAGAACCTCAACATCGGCGCGCCTAACGGCCGCCTGCCCGATGGCCGCTACAACTACTACCGCACGCTCGGCCAGGCGCCGGTCTCCAACGATGCGCGCGTCAACCAGGACCGCCGCTTCGCACAAGCGGTCACCTTGTTGACCAACAGCGGCAAGGGCAGCGCCGACAACATCTCGCTGACCTTGCGCAAGCCGTTCGCCGACAACTGGGCGGCCAGCCTGGGCGTGTCGTACGGCCGCGCCACGGAAGTCAATCCGGGCACTTCCAGCCAGGCGAGCTCGAACTTCTCGAACAACGTCTGGATCAACCCGAACGAAGACGTCGCTTCCGATTCCAACTACGCGATCGACCGCCGCATCAACGCGTCGATCACCTGGCAGCACAATTTCTTCGGCAACTACGCGACCGCGATCTCGGCGTTCTACGACGGCCACACCGGCCAGCCGTACAGCTGGGTGTTCAGCAACGACGCCAACGGCGACTCGTACAGCCAGCGCGACCTGGTGTACATCCCGAACCGCGGCGACGTGGTGTTCCAGGCGGGCACGCCGCAGTCGGTGATCGACCAGTTCTACGCCTATATCGACAGCGACGACTACCTGCGCCAGCACAAGGGCGAAATCGCCACGCGCAACGCCAGCCGTTCGCCCTGGATCAACCAGATCGACCTGAGCATCCGCCAGGAGATCCCGGGCTTCTTCAAGGGCGCCAAGGGCGAGCTGCGCATCGACGTGTTCAACTTCGCCAACCTGCTCAACGACAAGTGGGGCCGCGAGGAGCGCATCGGCTTCCCGTTCGTCCGCAACCTCGCCGGCTACAACGGCGTCTGCGGCGCCACGGTCACGGCGACCTGTACGGCGGGCTCGGCCGGCAAGTACATCTATACGCTGCCGACCACCAACGGCAATTACGCTCCGGGCCAGTACATCATCTACGACGACAAGGCCGTTTCGCGCTGGTCGATCCTGGTTACGGCGCGCTACACGTTCTAAGCTGCAACCGCGAAAAGAAGATGGACGCATCGGCCGGGGAGACCCGGCCGATGGCGTTTCCGGGACTCCGAATTGCGCTAAAGTCGCAGGCATGAACGAAGCCGCGACAACCACCTTGCCGACCGTCGACGCCCGCATCTACCCGCGCGGCGGCCTGGACGTCCTTTCCCGCGACGAAGTCGCGCGCCTGCGCGATGCGTCCAGCGGCGGTATGCACGATCTGCTGCGCCGCTGCGCGCTGGCCGTACTGACCAGCGGCAGCTCTTCGGACGATCCGCGCGCGGCCGGCGAGCTGTATCCGAATTTCGACATCCAGGTGCTGCAGCAGGACCGCGGCGTGCGCATCGACTTGCTCAACGCGCCGGCCATGGCTTTCGTCGACGGCGAGATCATCCGCGGCGTGGCCGAACTGCTGTTCGCGGTCGTGCGCGACCTGGCCTACACCGCGATCGAGTTGGGCGAGCGCGGCAACTACGATCTGGATACCTCGGACGGCATCACCAGCGCCGTGTTCGGTCTGCTGCGCAACGCGCGCATCCTGCATCCGGCCGAGCCTAACCTGGTGGTGTGCTGGGGCGGCCATTCGATCGGCCGCGACGAGTACGTCTACACCAAGCAGACCGGCTACGAGCTGGGGCTGCGCGGATTGGACATCTGCACCGGTTGCGGCCCGGGCGCGATGAAGGGCCCGATGAAGGGCGCCACCATCGCCCACGCCAAGCAGCGCAAGCGCGTGACGCGCTACATCGGCATCACCGAGCCCGGCATCATCGCCGCGGAATCGCCGAACCCGATCGTCAACCATCTGGTGATCATGCCGGACATCGAGAAGCGGCTCGAAGCCTTCGTCCGCATCGGCCACGGCATCATCGTGTTCCCGGGCGGGGTGGGGACCGCGGAGGAGATCCTGTATTTGCTCGGCATTCTGCTGCGTGAAGAGAACCGGGATCTGCCGTTCCCGTTGATCCTGACTGGGCCGGCCATCGCCGCGCCTTATTTCGAACAGATCGACCAGTTCATCCGCCTGACCTTGGGCGACGACGCGGCTTCGCGCTACGAGATCGTCATCGGCGACGGCGCCAGCGTGGCGAAGAAGATGGCGCACGGGATCAAGAAAGTGCGCGAATACCGCATCGCGCAGAAGGATTCGTTCTTCTTCAACTGGGCCCTGGACGTGCCGCTGGAATTCCAGAAGCCGTTCGTGCCCACGCACGAGGCGATGGCGGCGCTCGACCTGCACCACGGCCGCAAGCCGCACGAACTCGCGGCCGACCTGCGCCGCGCGTTTTCCGGCATCGTCGCCGGCAACGTCAAAGAGGACGGCATGCGACGGATCGAAGCGCACGGCCCGTTCGATATCCACGGCGATCCGGACATGATGCGGGCGCTGGACGCTTTGCTGCGTGCCTTCGTCGATCAGCGGCGAATGAAGATCGCAGGCGAGTACAAGCCCTGCTACCGGGTCCTGGCCTGACTCGGCGCCGGCCCCGCGGCCGGCCGCCTGGAAGGCCGATGTGACGGCCCGCACGGAACCGTATCGCGCCCGTCCCCTTTAGCTGACCGCCTGTCCGTCGGGGCTTGCGCCGGCTGCCGGCAGGCCGCAGCCTTGCGGGGTCTCCCCGGGGAAGGGTGGCTCGAAGCCATGCATCAGATCCGCGCCAAAGGGTTCACTTTGGTCGAGTTGATGATCGTCGTCGTCATCGTGGCGGTCTTGACGGCCATCGCTTTTCCAAGCTTCCAAGGTTCGATGCGTTCCAATCGCGTCGCGACCACCAGCAACGAGTTAATGGCTTCTTTCGCCTTGGCGCGTACCGAGGCGATCCGCAGCAAGGTCGGCAGCGGCGTCTGCACCAGCGCCAATGGCACGGGTTGCGGAGGCACTTGGAACGATGGTTGGATCGTCTGGACAGACGGTGCGGGCGGCAAGCAGGGAGAGCTGGACCCTGGCGAGACCGTAATCCGCTACGTCAAGCCCAACCAACGGATGACCATGAGCGGTTCCGCCGTGATTCTCGGTTTCGACCCGCGTGGGCGGTCCATGGCAGGGTCCCAGACGATCGGTGTGAAACCGAAAGACTACGACAAGCCCGCGCGATGCGTAGTGCTAACTGCCACCGGTCAAATGCGCATACAAGACACATGCTCATGAAATCTTCCTCATTCCGCCATGGCGGTCCGCGCCGAGCGCGCGGCTTCACTCTGCTAGAAGTGCTGATCGCCCTGCTGGTGCTCGCCTTCGGCCTGTTGGGTTTCGCCCTGCTGCAGACCATGAATTTGCGCTTCACCCAAAGCGCAAACCATCGCACCCAAGCCACGAACCTGGCCTACGACCTGCTCGACCAGATCCGCGCCAACCGCTTGCAGGCGCCGGAGTACACGGCGATCACGCCCGGCACGTTTGCCGGCGAAACCGGTTCGAACTGCCCCCAAACCGTAGCTGTCGTCACCGACAGCATCAAGCGCTGGCGCTGCCAGGTCGTGGCCACGCTTGGTACGGGCGCCAATGCCACGGTCAACTACACCGCGGCCGACGGCATGGTCTCGGTGCGCGTGGCCTGGAACGACCAGCGTTGGGTCGAAAATCCGCTCGATCGGGAAAAGTACTTCGAACTGAGGACGCAGCTATGAGACGGTCGTCGGTACGGGGCGTGTCGCTGATCGAGCTGATGGTCGCGGTGCTGATAGGTTCGATCCTGGTGTTGGGCCTGGTGGAAGTATTCGCGGCTTCGCGCACGGCCTACCAGATGTCCGAGGGCATGGCCCGCGTGCAGGAAAATTCGCGCTTCGCGATGGATTATCTGCAACGCGACCTGCGCATGGCCGGGCACTTCGGTTGCGTCAACGACCAATCGCACGCGCAGACCGCGGGCGCGCTGCAATCGCACTTCGAGAACAAAGACTTCCCGCTGCAGTTCAACGTGTCGATCCAAGGCTACGAAGCGCAAGGCACCGCACCGGGCAATAACGTCGATTTGTCCGTGGCGGGCGGCAGCTGGACGCCGGCGTTGCCGACCTACATAACAACGCTTAATCCCGTACCGCTGGGTCGCAGCGACATCGTCGTTCTGCGCTATTTGTCGGCCGAAGGCGTGCCGGCCGCGTCCGTTGCGATGGCGCCGGGCACGACCACCATCAAGATCGACCCCGCGCGCTGGTCGACGTTGACCGGAAACGGCGCTCCCAACCCGCGTTTGTTCGGCATCGCCGACTGCAATTACGCCGACATTTTCCAAGCGTCGACGGCGCCCGACGGCACCATCACGGTGCAGAACACCGGCCTCAACAAGACCGATTTTACCAGCGACCGTTACAGCGCCAGCCCGGCCGGGCAGGCGATGGTCTATCGCGCCGAAGCGGTGGTCTATTACGTCGGCGAGGGTTCGGCGCCGGGAACGCAGCGGGCCCTGTGGCGCGCACGCTTCATGGCCGATGACGCCAATCCGGTCATGGAAGAATTGGTCGAGGGCGTGGATAGCCTGCAAATGCTGTACGGCCTGGACACTTCCGCCGGCACGGGCAATCCTCCCAGCGGATACATCAGGGATCAGGTAACAGCGAACGTGGTCGACGCCGGTGCGAATTGGCGCAACGTCGGTCTGGTGCGCATCGGCGTGTTGATGAAAAGCCCTAACCGGGCGGCATCGATCGCCCCGGCCAGCGCCGACCGCATCCCCGCCGCGCTCGGCGTGAAGTTCACTTCGCCGGCCCCGTACGACGGCAATTACCGCACCACTTACGAGTCGACGATCGCATTGCGCAATCGTCTCTACGGCAACTGACGAGGCTTTGCCATGCGCCCCATCCGCCCACCCGTCTTCCCGCCGCGATCGCGTCAGCGCGGCGCGGTGCTGTACGTGGCCTTGATGATGCTGATCCTGCTCGCACTGATCGGCGTCATCGGCGCCCAGGTCAGCAGCATGCAGGAACGCATGTCGGCCAACTATCTGGCTTCGAACATGGCTTTCCAGCGCGCGGAGATGGAAGCGCGCTCGCAGGAAAAATGCATCGAAGGCGCGGTCAACCGCGTCGCCGCGTGCGCCACCAGCGTCGACCAGTATTGCGATTCGCCCACCGAGCCCGATGCGGTCAGCTGGGCGGGCAAGGGCAAGATGTCGGACGACAAACTGGCGCGCGTGCGCTCGATCGGCAAATGCATCGCCGGCGGTATGGGTCTGGGCATGGGCAAGAAGCCCGACAGCGAAGAAGCCAACCCGGTCTTCCAGATCAGCGCGTATGCCGCAGACCGTGCGGTCGATCCGAGTTCGTCGGCCGCCGTCGACACCATTTTCAGGCCTTGAGGAGCCCATCATGGCATCCCCTCGCAAGAAGACCCTTTTCGTAATCGCCTCGGTCCTGGCCGCCGGCGCCGCCGGCTACTACCTCTATTCGGCTTTCGCCGTGCAGGGGCAGGGCACGCTGGCGCAAGCGCCCTTGAACGTTCAGACCACGGTGCCGCCGGCGTTCATCATGGGCGTGGACAACTCCGGTTCGATGAGTTCCGACGAAACCCTTTGCCGCACCGGCCAGGGCCAATGCGCCTGGAACGCCACGACCCGCAGTTTCTTCGACGCGAACGGCGTGGCGCTGGAAAGCGGCGACAACAGCTACGTCAAAGTGATGGATTCGGGCGCGCCGCGTCCCGACCATTACGGCGCTGCGCGAGATCCCGAGTTCAATCGCGCGTATTTCAATCCGCACACCGTCTACCTGCCTTGGCAGAAATACGACGGAACGTTCGAAGCGGATTCGCCCGTCAATGCGGCGGTGGAAGACGTGCGTACTCCGACGTCCGGAACCACCTACAACTTCACCACTTACCTGGAAAGCAGCTTCACGTACAGGAACGGCATGGTGATGGCCAAGGGCACCACCTATTTCAACGACAAAACCTGCAACCGCGCTCCGGGCAGTTTTTCGACGACGAACAACTGGGTGACGCTGACGCAAGACAAAACGTTCACAACCGATTGCGCAACGACGTTCCGCTACTACCCCGCCGTGGTCTATTTGACCACCACGGCCGCGCCGCCGCCTGGATTCGATACCAGCAAGCGGGTATTGATCGTCGGTGCGGGCCCCAAGGGTGCCGATCTCTACAAATACGAATACCTCGAAGCCAATTTCACCACCGGCGGCAAGGCCGCGGTGCAGAACTTCGCGAATTGGTGGACCTATTACGGCAACCGCAATCGCGCGATGATCGCGGCGATGACGCAGTCGATGGTCGACATCACCAACATGCGCGTCGGTTATTTTCAGATCAATCCGGCCCCGCCCGCCGGCAATGTCACGATGTACGACATGAGCGTGGCGACGGACAAGCAGTCGCTCTACACGAAGATGAGGGCGCTGGACGCCAGCGGCAACACGCCCACCCGTCGCGCCGTGGCCTACATGGTCCAGCAATTCAAGCGCACCGACCGAGGCGCGCCGGTGCAGCTTGTTTGCCAGAAAAACGCGGGCATGCTGTTCACCGACGGCTACACCAACGACACCGCGACGCCGAGCCCGACCGTAGGCGACGTCGACGGCGCGTTGCCGGCGCCGTTCGGCGGCGGCGTGACCTCCAGCAACACCATCGCCGACTATGCGATGGACGGATACATCAACAATCTGCGCTCGGACCTGAAGGCGGGACTCGTGCCGGTTCCCAAGGCCGCTTGCGAAGTGGCCAATCCGGATCCGCGCCTGGATTGCCAGAAAAACCTGCACATGAATTTCTACGGCATCACGTTGGGCGCGCGCGGCGCGGTGTACGACGTCGATGCAGCGGCTACCGCCGATCCTTACAAGAATCCTCCGGCCTGGGGCGCTACCGGCACCATGAACCTGGATCCCAGGAACGTGGACGACATCTGGCATGCGGCGATCAACAGCCGTGGCGAATTCATCAACGCCACGTCGCCGGCCGCGGTCACCGCGGCGATGCGGCGCATTCTCCAGCAAGTGGGCGCAGGTGCTACGCCATCGGGCAGCATCGGCCTTACCGGCGCACGCGTGGGCACGGGCTCGCTGACGGTCGTGCCGTTCTACGAATCGACCAACAGCGGCACCGACTGGTACAGCACCTTGACGGGAGCCGAGGTCAGCAAGGACGCCGCCACCGGGTCGCTCGTCTACAAGGACAAGTGGGAGGCGAGCGTTAAGCTGCCGGCCCCGGCGGTGCGTGCCGCCACCACTTGGTTCGGCTCCACGACCGGCAGCGTAGTGCCGACAGTGAAGCAGTTCGCCGTGGCCAATCTCGGCGCTAAGCCTTTCGAAACGCTGTGCAGCAACGTCACGTTCGCGCGCTGCACCGAGGCCAAGATCACGGCGTTGGGCGCCTCCAGCACCCAGGTGGTCGATTATCTGCTGGGCGATCAGTCTCTTCAGGCGAAGAACGGCGGCACCATCAAGCTGCGCGACCGCACCACGCCGCTCGGCGACATCGTCAATTCCTCGCCGGTGATCTCCACGCCCAGCATGGACGATTACGGTTACGCCAGCCTGCGCGGCGCCACCGCCACCGATTTCGATCCGTACAACTACAGCAACTATCTGAAGACCACCAAGGCGAGCCGCGATTCGATGGTCTACGTCGGCGCCAACGACGGCATGCTCCACGCTTTCGACGGCAAGACCGGCGTCGAAAGGTTCGCCTATATCCCGGCGACCGCGCTCGGCCACATGGGCAACCTGGTGTTCCCCTACAAGGTCGAAGACAGGAACGATCAGGTCTTCAGCCACCGCTATTACGTGGACGGACCGATCACGGTTTCCGATGCCTACTTCGGCAGCAAGTGGGAGACGGTGCTCGTAGGCACGGCCGGTGCGGGCGGACGCGGCGTGTTCGCGCTGAACGTTTCCAACCCGGCGAGCTACAAGACCAGCGCTTCGGTGTTGTGGGAGCTCAACGACAAAGTCACCGACGCCAACATCAAGGGCAACATCGGTTACGTGCTGGGCAAGCCGGTGATCGTTCCGGTGAAGATCGGTTCGGTGGTCAAGTGGAAGGCCATTTTCGGCAACGGCTACGGCAGCGCGAACGGCGTGGCCACGCTGTTCGTCGTCGATATTGAAACCGGTGCCGTCGAATTCCGTCAGGCGATCGAGACCGCGGCTCCGGCCAGCTCCAACGGCTTGGGCAACATCATCGTCATCGATCGCTGGCTGGGCAGCACCACCAATGCCGGTCGCGACGGCTACGCGGACACCGTGTACGCCGGCGACCAGAACGGCGCGGTCTGGAAGTTCGACCTGCGCACCGCCAAGCCGACGATCGCCGTCGGCGGCAAGCCCTTGTTCGTGGCCAAGGACGCCAGCGGCAACCGTCAGCCGATCCTGGGCGGCTTCGAAGCGGCCAGCGGTCCTGCCGGCGGCGTCATGCTGTATTTCGGCACGGGCAGCTTCTCCTTCCTCAACGACGGCAGCGATACCACGATGCAATCGCTGTACGGCGTGCTCGACGCGTTCACTACGACGCCCGTCGCCGGCCGCACCGACCTGTTGGAGCAGCGCATCTTGTTGGACGGCACCGCCGTTCGCAGCGTGACCAAGAACGCGGGGCTCGGCAAAATGGGCTGGTACTTGGATCTCGGCGTTTCCGGCGCCTCGGGCCCGCCAGTGGCGGAGGGCGAGCGTTTCGTTGGCAATCCGATCATCGCCAACGGCATCGTTTTCTTCCCCACTTACGATCCGAGCACGACCGTCGATTGCGGCACTTCGGGCAACAACTGGCTATACGGCTTGAACGCGCTCACCGGCGGCGCCGCGCTCAACGGCACCCGGGTCGGTTCGCCCACGGGCGACAGTTATAGCGATACGACCGGCGCGGTGAAGCTGGATACCAAGGGCACCGCGCCAATCAAGGACGTCGCTGTATTGGCAACGCCAAGGCAGGGCATCCTGCCTCTGGGTTCCGACCCAACCGATGCGCTGAAGGCGCAGTGCTCCATGGTGGTGCAAGTGGCCGGCGCCTCTCCGCTGTACTTGCCGCGGCCGTGCGGCCGGCAGTCTTGGAGACAGGTCCTATGATCGATAGAGCCAACAGGGGGCAGGCCATGTCGTTCGCGCGCAATCCAGGCATCTCGTACCGCAGCCGGATCGGCGGATTCACGCTGATCGAGCTGATGATCGTCGTCGCGGTGGTGGCCATCTTGGCCGCCATCGCCTATCCCAGCTACAACGACAGCGTACGTAAAACGCGCCGCGGGCAAGCCAAGGCAGATATGGTGGAAATGGCCCAGCTAATGGAGCGGTTCCACACGATCAACAACACCTATGTCGGCGCCTCCGCCGGCTTGCCGGATCAGTCACCTAAGACCGGCACCGCACGCTATAAATTCGCCTTCAACGAAACGCAATCTACATTCGTTATCACCGCGACTCCGGAGACGGGTCAAAACAAGGACAAGTGCGGCGCATTGGGATTGAATCAAGCGGGGAGCAAGACGCCCACGACGGATGGGTGCTGGAACTAGTAGCCGTACCTTACATACCGATGTCTGCTAAGGGCCGCCCAGTGCGGCCCTTTTTCTTGCCTGAACGATCTGCGCCATGCGGTCGAAAGGCCGCGCTCGAAGCCGTGACGCAAACCGGTCCAGTTTTTTGACGCAAGCGTCTCGTGCGGCTAGTCACGACTGCGGCCATGACCAATCTGACGCCACGCCCGGACGCTGCCGGATGCCGGCCTGATCGTCCATTCGCCATGGCCACTATGCTCAAGACTTTACGTCTTGAACCTTGCTTCCATTGCGCCGCATCCGGCGGATCGGAGGGCAACGGACAAGAAACCATTAGCGGACTATCGGTTTAATGAATAACACGCAGCGGACGCTCATCACTATCGGAATGCTTCTGATCGCCACAGCCAGCGGATGCTCCACGCATACGGCGCCCGGCTTAAAAGGAAAGTGGAAACCGATCAACCATTTTTCGGAAACCGCCGAAGCAGTGCCGATCAACCCACCGTATATCTTCAGTGCCACACCTGCAGATGCGACGCTGAAAACATTGTTAGAGCGTTGGGCCAAAGATTCCGGGAAGACGCTCTCGTACCGGCACCCCAACGACTACACGTTATATGCCCCGGTTAGCCGCATCCGAACGCGCAGCTTGGATGAAGCGTTAACGGCCTTGACCGCGGCGTATGCGAACCAGAGGGTATCGATAACGCTGGAACAGCAAGCGATCGTCGTCAGCGAGAGCCCGCAGCTCGACGGTAACAAACTCCCTTAAGTGAGAGCTGCATCACGCATTCGAAACTATCTGGCGAGAGGCGGCCGCTTTCATAAGCGCGTTCCGTCATAGCCAAGGCCAGATCGCATCGGGGGGGCGGTTTCGGCGCAACTGACGCATAGCGTCGCGCAAGAACTTGGGCTGATCTTTGGACAGGGAATTCTGATCATCCACATGCTGCAGGAATCGCTAAGAAAATCCAGCCAGTTCGAAATAACCATCGCCGACATGGCCCTTCGCAGCGAGCGCCGCGCCTGGCGTGTATCGGCCGCGGCCTCGATCCTGTCGCTCATGCTGGGCGCAGGCTATTTCTACATTCTCCCTCTTAAGGAAAAAGTGCCATTCCTGGTTATGGCTGATGCCTATACCGGAACCAGCACCGTCGCCCGCCTTCGCGAAGACTTCAGCAAGAGCAGCATAACAACCAGCGAAGCTATCAACCGCAGCAATGTCGCGCATTTTGTCCTGGCCAGGGAATCCGGCCAACCTGCGGACACATATCGATAAAGCGTTAGCTGCCGCGCAGCCCATCCAACTCAGCACGTTGCAGATCGATACCATGCGGGAGAAGCAACAACCCGAGCCATCGATGTCTGAAAAAGAGCGAGGGGCAGCGATAGGCCGCTGAAGTTGGGCGGAACGCGGGATTTTCGTCCAAAAACAAAAGGCTTGCGTGCTACGCAAGCCTTTTTGGTTATTTGGCGCCCGAAGTTGGACTCGAACCAACGACCCCCTGATTAACAGTCAAGTGCTCTAACCGGCTGAGCTATTCGGGCGGGGAGAGGTATTTTAAGGGGTGACGGGCCTGGGTCAAGTTCGGCGGCCGTGGGCGGCTTATGGGGCGGCCGCGCAAGTGGGGTCCTGGGCCGGGTCGCGAACGGTGCGTGCGCGGCCCCAATTGTTGAGGATCACTTGCCCCAGCGGACGATGGCCGTTTCTGAGGCAAAGGCTCAGGGTGAGCGTGCTGCCGGTGGACTGTCCGTTCGGCTGGAATCGGGCGCGAGGGCGGCCCGGCGTCGCGCGCAGGATCAGGCTGGCGCTTAAAGGCTCCGCAACACGCAGGATGTCGCTACTGCTAGCAGGCTGCCCCGTTTTCTTGTCGTCGACGAACACGATCCATCCGTCCTCCCAAATGCCGTCCTTGCGGCACGTCAGACCCTCCTGGCTCGGGCAGACCGATACGGCCTGGCGCCGCATCAGCGCGGTGCTGCGCGCGGAGGACAAGGTTGCGGTAAGGCGGTTGAGAGCGGTGGCCGTGCGCGTGCGTTCCAAGGTGCCTTTGAAGGATGGCAGGGCCAGCGCCGTCAAGATCGCCAAGATGGATAGGGCGACGACCGTCTCGACCAGATTGAATCCTCGTTGTCCGCACCGCATGCGCAGCTCCCGACCGGCGATGCGTCAGGCTGCGCATCGGGCGAAGCCGCCGGTATCGGTGCGGGCCAAAATGCGGGGTAGGAAAACGCCGTTCGCATCCCCATATCGTTCCGCCCGGCTAAACTCGACCGATGCTCGAACTAGACGCCAACACCAACCCCGCCCAGCCCGCCGGCTTCAAGCTCGTGGCGCCGTATTCGCCCGCCGGCGACCAGCCGCAGGCGATCGTCAAGCTGATCGACGGCTTCGAAGCCGGGCTGGCTAGCCAGACCCTGCTCGGCGTCACCGGGTCTGGCAAGACCTACACCGTCGCCAACATGATCCAGGCGGTGCAGAAGCCGACCTTGGTGATGGCGCCGAACAAGACCCTGGCCGCGCAGCTATACGGCGAGTTCAAGGCCTTCTTCCCGCACAACGCGGTCGAGTACTTCGTCAGCTATTACGACTACTACCAGCCCGAGGCCTACGTTCCTTCGTCGGACACCTTCATCGAGAAGGACAGTTCGATGAACGAGCACATCGAGCAGATGCGGCTGGCGGCGACCAAGACCCTGCTGTCGCGGCGCGATGCGATCGTCGTCGCCACGGTGTCCGCGATCTACGGCCTGGGTTCGCCGGAAGACTATCTGTCGCTGCGCCTGATCCTGTCCCGCGGCGAACGCATCTCCCAGCAGGATCTGATCCGCCATCTGATCTATCTGCAATACAGCCGCAACGAATACGAGTTGCAGCGCGGCACTTTCCGCGTCCGCGGCGAGACGATCGACGTGCACCCGGCCGAGAACGACGCCGAAGCGCTGCGCATCGAGCTGTTCGACGGCGAGATCGAAAAGCTGTCGATGTTCGATCCGCTCACCGGCGAGACCCTGCGCGTGATCCCCCGCTTCACCGTGTACCCGAAAACGCACTACGCGACCACGCGCGAGCGCACGCTGTCGGCGATCGACACGATCAAGATCGAGCTGAAGGAACGCCTTGAACAGCTATATTCGCAGAACAAACTAGTCGAAGCGCAGCGCTTGGCGCAGCGCACCCAGTTCGACCTCGAAATGATGAACGAAGTCGGCTACTGCTCGGGCATCGAAAACTACTCGCGTCACCTCACCGGCAAGGCGCCGGGCGAGCCGCCGCCGACCTTGTTCGACTATCTGCCGCCGGACGCCCTGCTGGTCGTCGACGAATCGCACGTTACCGTTCCACAGCTCGGCGCGATGTATAAAGGCGACCGTTCGCGCAAGGAAACGCTAGTGGAATTCGGATTCCGCTTGCCATCGGCGCTGGACAACCGGCCGCTGCGTTTCGAGGAATGGGAAGCTCGTGCGCCGCGCAGCGTGTTCGTTTCGGCGACGCCGGGACCGTACGAATTGCGCAAGTCGGAAGGGCAGGTGGTCGAACTGGTGGTGCGGCCGACCGGCCTGGTCGATCCACAGGTGGAGATCCGCCCGGTCGCGACCCAGGTCGACGACCTTTTGTCGGAGATCAACGAACGCGTGGCGATGGGCGACCGCGTCCTGGTCACCACGCTCACCAAACGCATGGCCGAGAATCTCACCGAATACCTGTCCGAGCACAACGTGAAAGTGCGCTATCTGCACTCGGACGTGGACACGGTGGAACGCGTGGAGATCATCCGCGACCTGCGCTTGGGCAAGTTCGACGTGCTGGTCGGCATCAATTTGTTGCGCGAAGGCTTGGACATGCCGGAAGTGTCGTTGGTCGCGATATTGGACGCGGACAAGGAAGGCTTCCTGCGTTCGACCGGTTCGTTGATCCAGACGATCGGCCGCGCGGCGCGCAACCTGCGCGGCAAGGCGATCCTCTACGCCGACCGCATCACCGATTCGATGAAGCGCGCTTTGGACGAAACCGACCGGCGCCGCGAACGCCAGGTGCAGTACAACGCTGAGCACGGGATCACCCCGCAAAGCGTGGTGCGGGCGATCATGGACACGATGGAGGGCGCGCGCGACGAGCCTGATGCCGTGCGCGGCCGCGGCCGGAGCGCCGAGCGCAAGGCGGCGCGGCGGGTGGCCGAGGAAACGGAGGAATACCTGGCGCTGGACCCGGCCAAGTTCGCGCAGCGGCTCAAAGCGCTGGAGCAGCAGATGTACCAGCATGCCCGCGATCTGGAGTTCGAGGCGGCGGCGCAGGTGCGAGATCAGATCCGGCGGCTGAAAGAGGCCAGCCTGGCGGGCTGAAGCGGGCGGAACCCGGGATTTCGGTTGTCCGGGCCCCGTCCCGTCGGCTAAACTGCGCGGCCTCGCCGGAGCATCCGGCGGGCTTAGGGCGGTTAGCTCAGCGGTAGAGCACTACCTTGACATGGTAGGGGTCACAGGTTCGAACCCTGTACCGCCCACCAATTAAATCAATGGCTTAGGCTGTTTTTAATTGGATCGAATTTAGCCCCTCAAAACTGCCGGGACACGCCGATGAACAACCCGGCGTTGCCGTCGATGTCCTCTTTCAGCAGTGGACTGTCCGTAATTTCGCTGGGCAGGAATTCGTAGCCCGCATTCGCCATGGCCCGCCACTTCTCGGCGAACGGCCGCGCTACGGTGATGCCTATATAGCGAAGCATCGCGCTGCCGGGTTCGTAGCGAACCACGCCGCGGGCGACTTCTTTATCCAAGGTGCCGTAGTAGTAGTCGGCGGTGTCCTTGGATAGGTATTTCACCCCTACGCTCGGCGTCAGCACGAATCCGCCGAGCCGCATCGGGTACAGATAACCGATGTCGGCCTCGTAGCCGCCGCTGGTGTCCGTGATGTCCGCCTTGAGCTCGAATTTGATCTCGCCAGCCTTGCCGCGCCAGCTGGCCGCCAACCCGGCATCGACGCTGTCGTCGCGGTCTTCCAGCAGATCGCGGTCGATGCCGCGCCGCGCCAGCTCTTCTCTGCCGAAATCGTCGGCGTCCATGGCGCCAAGACGCCCAGCCAGGAAACCATCCAGAACGAAGCTCTCGCCCTTCACCAGATGGTAGCCGGCCGTGATGCCTCGCCAGTAGAAGCGCTCGCCCTCATAACCGAAGAACGGCACGACTCGCGTATAGGTACCTTCGCCCGCATACAGCTCGGTGCGCGCACCCGCCGCCAGACCGACACTCCAACGCGATGGCGCCACATCGGCGCGTTCCTCTCCTTTCTCCACTACCTGCGCATTCGCGATCCAAGGCATCAGCAGTACACACGACAAGATTGGGCGAACCTTCATGGCGGACTATCCTCGGCGGGGGCGAAATAGCGTGCCGAAGCTATCGGGATGTTTTTAAGATCTGTTTAATGCCTGCCACGGTATTCACGTCCTGCGATGTCGGTCAGGACATAGAGCAGGGCGATGACGGCGGATAAGGCGCAGGGATCCGACCGGCTCTTTCGCAGCTATTGAGTGTGCCGCTTTGCTGCGGTGCGGAATCCGCTGCCGATCGCGGATCGAAAGAATTCCTATCTTTTGAAACCCCGGCCTGCCTATCCAAAACAAGGACTTGCCTGGCGCACACTGCCGGCCATGACGGCGGACCCCCATGCGTAGCAAGTTGTTCGTGCCCGGTTCGCGGCCGGAATTGTTCGCCAAGGCGTTGGCGAGCGAGGCCGACGCGCTGTCCTTCGATCTGGAGGATGCCGTCGCCGCGGAACGCAAGGCGGAAGCGCGGACAGCGGTGGCCGAATTCGTCGGTTCGGAGAAAGCCCTCAATGCGGCCAAGGTCGTGATCGTCCGGGTCAACGCGCCGGGCACGTTGGAATTCGAAGAAGACCTCGCTGCCGTCGCGCGCGATGGCGTCGCCTTATTGAACTTGCCCAAGATCGAATCCGCGCAAGCGCTGCAGGCCGCCGCGGTGCTGATCGAGCATGCGGAAACCAAGAACCGCGTCGAGCGGCCGATCCAGTGGCTGATCAACATCGAAACGCCGAAGGCGCTGGCGAATGCCGCGTCGATCGCCGCGGCGCACCCACGCGTGGCGGGTTTGCAGTTGGGATTGGGCGATTTGTTCGGCCCTTACGGCATCGACCGGCGCGATGCCGCCAACGTGCACGCGGCGATGTTCGCGGTGCGGATGGCGGCGGCGCAGTCAGGCGTGTTCGCGCTGGATGGCGCTTATCCCGATCTCGACGATGCCGCAGGCTTTTCCGCGGAAGCCGGCATGGCGCGGCGCCTGGGTTTCGCCGGCAAGAGCTGCATCCATCCGCGCCAGGTGGCGCTGGCCAATGCCGCATTCGCGCCGTCGGAAGAAGAGTTGGCATCGGCGCGGCGCATCGTCGCCGCCGCCGAACAAGCGGCGGCCCGAGGCGACGGCGTGTGCGTGGTGGACGGCAAGATGATCGATCTGCCTTATCTGAAGCAGGCGCAGGCATTGCTCGCGGCCGTGCGAACATGACAGCGACGCGAGAGCAGGGGGCGACCATGGGCCATTTCGGAAATCGCGGACCGTGATCCGTCGACTCGCTCGCCTCTGCGCCGGTAGCGCGCTGCGCGGATTCGCCTTCGCCTGCGCGTTGTTGCTCGCCGGACCGGCCGTCGCGGAAAGCTTGACGCCGATGCGCGCGGGCTCGCTGCCCGCGATCGAATCCGCCGCTCCACTGACGGGCATCGCCGCCGTCGACGGCAATACGGTCGCGCTGCTGCGCGATTCGGCCTGGCGTCTCGAAGCCGGTGCGGAAGCCTGGTCGCCGGTGCGTTGGCGCGCGGGCAGCGACGGGGCCGATGTCCTCAGCGTGTTCGGCGACGAAAATCGCGGCTATGCCTTGCTCGGCGGAAACGGCGCTTCGCCGAAAGCGGCGAACGGCGTCGCCCAATTTAGCCTGGCGGGCGGCGCGCTGTCGCTGCAACCCTTGCCGCCTTTGCCGGCGCCGCTGCGCGATGCGCGCGGCGCGCTGAAAGAGAGCGCTTTGTACGTCGCCGGATTCGAGGGCGACAACGCGCGGCTGTTCAAGATCGACCTGGCGGCCGAACGCCCGCAATGGGCGGCCCTGGCGGCTTGGCCCGGAAACCGGCCGATTCTTTCGCTGGCCACTCAGACCAATGCGGTCTTCGTCGTGACGGAGGATGCCGGCGCGCAAAAAATATGGCGCTGGAGCGCCGACGGCGGATGGAGCGACAAAGGCGCGGTGCCGGGCCGGTTGGTGCCCGGTTCGGGCCGTGCGGTCGGACAGGCGCACGTGCTGTATCTGCTGCGCGACGCGGCGCAACCCGAAGGCGCGGCCAAACCGACGACGTACCAAACCATTACCGGCGCATGGGCGGCGCTGCCGGGCGCGAGCGTCGCAGGCGCGATCGCCACGGCCCCCTGGCGCGACGGCTTGGTTTGGGCGCAACCGGCGCCGACCGGCGGAATCGCCTTCGGTTATGCGCAGATCCAGTCCAGCAAATTGCTGCTGAAATGGTTGGACTGGGTGGTGATCGTCGTCTACCTGGCGTCGATGATCGGCATCGGCCTGTATTTCTATCTGCGCGAAAAGCGCAACAACACCGCCGGCTTCTTCGTCGGCGGCCGCAGTATCCCGTTCTGGGCGGCGGGCATCAGCCTGTACGCCGCCAACACCAGTTCGATCAGCTTCATCGCCATTCCGGCCAAGGCGTTCGAGACGAACTGGCAATACCTCACCAACAACCTGATCGCGGTGCTGGGCTTGATGTTCGTCGCGGTGTGGATCGTGCCGCTGCTGCGCCGCTTGGATCTGATGTCGGTGTTCTCGTACCTGGAAACGCGCTTCCATCCGGCGATCCGGATGCTGGCCAGCGCGTTGTGCATCGTCATGCAGATCGGCAGCCGGATGAGCGTGATCCTGTTCCTGCCGGCGCTGGCCATCGCCACCATCACCGGCATCAGCGTGGTGTGGAGCGTGATCCTGATGGGCGGCTTCACCATCGTCTACACCGCGATGGGCGGCATGAAGGCGGTGATCTGGACCGATTTCGTGCAGGTGATCGTGAAGATGGGCGGCGCGATCTTCGCCATCGGATTCATCGTCTGGACCCTGCACGGCGGCGTCGGCGAGTTCTGGTCGACGGCGATGGCCGAAGACAAGATGCATCTGTTCGATTTCAGTTTCGACCTGACCAAGGCGACGGTGTGGGGCTTCATCTTCCTGGTGATCTTCGACGTCGTGCTGACGTTCCCGAAAGACCAGGTGCTGATGCAGCGCACGCTGTCGACCAAGTCGGACAAGGAAGCCGGGCGCTCGATCTGGGCGTTCGCCGCGATCATGATTCCCGGCGGCTTCGTGTTCTACATGATCGGCACCGCCCTGTTCGTCTACTACAAGAACAATCCGGAGCGGATGAATCCGCTGCTGCCGATCGACGCGACGTTCCCGCTGTTCATCGCCGCCGAACTGCCGAGCGGGGTGACCGGGCTGATCATCGCCGGCATCTTCGCCGCGGCGATGGCCACGCTGTCGGGCATCATGAACAGCGTCGCGACCCTGATTTCGGTCGATTTCTACGAAAAAATGGCCAAGAACCCGACCCCGGCCAAAAGCGTGCGCTTCGCAGAATGGATGACGGTCGCGGTCGGTCTGGTCGGCATCGGCGTCGCGCTGTTGCTGTCGCGGTTCGACATCCATTCGCTGTTCGACGTGTCGATCGAGCTGGCCGGCCTGCTCGGCGGGGGGTTCGCCGGCGCCTACACGCTGGGCATGTTCACCCGGCGCGCGAATTCGCCGGGCGTGGCGATCGGGATCGGATCGGCCATCGTCCTGACCCTGGTGGCCTGGTCGTTCAAGCTGGTGCATCCGTACTACTACCTGGCGATCTCGATTCTGTTGTGCATCGTCATCGGCTACCTCGCGAGTTTGTTGTTCCCCGCGCCGCAGCGCTCGCTGAAAGGGCTGACGATCTACGCCGACAGGGCCTCGGATACCTGAAATACAGTGACTAACGGCGCATTGGCGCCGGATGCGCGGCTCGTGTAGCCTGCGGGATCGCCGAGCGAGATGCCGTGGAGACCCAGTTCCTCAACACCTTCGTCACCGTGGTCGACCAGGGTTCCATGGCGGCCGCGGCGCGCGTGCTCAACATCACGCCGGCGGCGGTGGCGCAGCAGATCCGCACCTTGGAGCGCGAGATCGGCGCCACGCTGATCGCCCGCGTCGGCCGCACCGTCAGCGTCACCGAGGAAGGCTCGCGCATCCTGCAGCGCTCGCGCGATCTGCTGCGCAACGTCGCCGACCTGCGCAGCGTGGCCAACGACAACGCCGTCTCCGGCGAATTGCGACTGGGCGCGTGTCCCACGGCATTGGCCGGCATGTTGCCGGATGCCTTGGCGCGGATGGTGGAAGCGTTTCCATTGATCAACGTCTTCATCAAGCCGGGCTATTCGGCCGATCTGTACCGGGCGGTGGAAGAGGGCGATCTGGACGCCGCGTTGGTGCTGCAAGCGCCTTACGCGCTACCCAAGACTTGCGAATGGCAGCTGCTGCGCGAAGAGCCGCTGGTCGTGCTCGCGCCGGACAGCATGGCCGGACGCGACCCGCACGAATTGCTCGCGACCGAACCGATGATCCGCTACGACCGCCACCAGTGGGGCGGCCGCCAGGCCGACGAATACCTGCGCGCGGCCGGCATCGTGCCGCGCGAACGGTTCGAGCTGAACGCGCTGAACGCGATCGCGGTGATGGTGGATCGCGGCCTGGGCGTGTCGTTGGTCCCGGATTGGGCGCGGCCCTGGCCCGAAGGCCTGAAGGTCGTCCGCATTCCGCTGCCGCAGGCCACGGTGCCGCGGCGGATCGGCGTGGTCTGGTCGCGCTCGAGCGTGCGCGTGCGCTTGGTGACGGTGTTCCTGCAGGAAAGCCGTAAGGCGATGCAGGCGCAAACGCGCTAGGGCGTCGCCTTTGTAGGAGCGGCTTTAGCCGCGAGCTCTTCCCCTCACGCTCCCGCCATGCGCCGGGTTCGTTCCGAACCGGCCGAAAAAGCTCACGGCTGAATCCGATCCTGCAAAAGCCGATTGTTTTGTTGCACTGCGACAAATCTTTTCTATCGTCGTAAGCAACAAAAAATAGTCTCTGAACATAGGCCGTGGCGGTTCTACGCGCCCAGGGGAGCGCATAGGCTCTCGCGCAACAAGGCTGTTGCTTTAGCGCCGGGGGAGAGGTGCAGGCGGGGCGCGCGGAGACGCGCGTCCCATGAGCGCTTCATAGATTCGAAGCACGGGCAACACGCGCTTCGCAGCCACAGGAATCCACGACCGACATGATCAAGCCACTTTCCGCAGCGATCGCCTGCATCCTGATGGCCTCCGCATCGGCCGCCTATGCGCAGGATGCGCAGACGCCGGCCCCGGACGACGCCAAAAAAGATACGACGGCGACCAACCTCGACGGCGTCATCGTCACCGGCACGCGCGCGCCGAAAGCGATCGAGAAGATCCCGGGCGCGATCACCGTCGTTTCGCAGCAGGAAGTCCAGCACACCCTGGCGGTGACCGAAGACGCGACCGCGGTGCTGTCGCGCAGCGTGCCCGGCTACGCCGAATCCTCGCAGGCAATGAGCAATACCGGCGAAACCCTGCGCGGCCGCCTGCCGCTGCGCCTGTTCGACGGCGTGCCGCAAGGCTCGCCGCTGCGCGAAGGCACCCGCAACGGCACCTTCACCGACATGGGCATCATCAGCCGGGTCGAAGTGATCAACGGCCCGTCCGCATCGGAAGGCATCGGCGCCACCGGCGGCGTGATCAACTACATCTCCAAGACGCCGGACAAGGAAGGCTACGAAACCACGCTTACCACGCGCTACAGCACCCAGGGCCACGAGGACAGCGAAGGCTGGAAGATCGGCGCGACCTTCACGGCCAAGAAGCAGGCCTGGGACTTCATCGGCGCGGCTTCGTACATCGACCGCGGCATCAGCTACGACGGCAACGGCCGTCGCATCGGCATGAACACCAGCGGCTCGCTGGCCAGTTCCGAAGCCAAGAATCTGTTCCTCAAAGGCGGCTACAACTTCGGCGAAGACGGCGTGCAGCGTCTGCAGTTCAGCTACAGCAAGTTCAAGATCGAAGGCAAGGGCGAGTACATCCAGGTGCTCGGCTGCCGCGGCCCGACCGACAACCCGCCGTGCGCCGTGCCGCGCACCAATACTTCGGAAAAAGGCCAGATTTTCGGTTCGAAGGACGCATTCAACGATTTCGAACAGTATCAGCTCGAATATTCCCACCAGGATTTCTTCGGCGGCACGCTGGTGGTGAACGCCTACAAGGCCGACCAGGCCATGCGCTACCTGCCCGAGAACAGCGACGACAAGCAGCTGATCAAGGTCCCGCCGTATCCGCCGGGTTTCGTCGCGATCTACGACCAATCCGAAATCGATTCGCGCAAGAAAGGCCTGCGCACGTCCTGGACCCGCACCTCGCTGTTCAACGTCGACGGCCTGGAACTGCACGTCGGCGTCGATCTGGTGGAAGACGAAGCCGAGCAGCGCTTGGCGCTGACCGACCGCACCTGGGTGCCGCCGATGAAGTACACCAGCACCGCGCCGTACGCGCAGCTGTCCTACGACATCGGTCCGGTCACGGTCAGCGGCGGCTACCGCCGCGAAGACGGCGAACTCGAGGTGGACGACTACACCACCACCGCGTTCCGCAACAGCGTGTTCGTCAAGGGCGGCAAGCTCGACTACAAGGCCGACCTGACCAATGCCGGGATCATCTGGCGCATCAACGACGGCTGGTCGGCGTTCGCGGCCTACAGCAAGGGCTTCACCTTGCCGAACGTGGGCATCCCGCTGCGCAACATCAGCGTGCCGAACCAGACCGTGGCCGGCATCCTGGATCTGCAGCCGATCATCGTCTCCAACAACGAAGCCGGCGTGAACTGGCGCGGCAAGCACGGCTCGTTCGCGGGTTCGATCTACCGTTCGTACTCCGAGCTCGGCGTTTCGCTGCAGATCGACCCGACCACGAACGATTTCATCATGACCCGCGCGCCGGTCGAGATCAAAGGCTTCGAGCTGAGCGGCGAAATCATCTTCAACGACAACTGGAAGATGAGCGCGCTGTACTCGGAGATCCGCGGCAAGACCTCGTTCTGGTCCGCGGACCGCGACGGCCGTTTCGGTCCGGGGCCGCTGCACAAGCCGATGGGCGTGCTGGACATCAACCCGGACAAGCTGGCGATGTCGCTGACTTGGAAGTTCCTGCCCAATGCCGATGCGACGTTCGGGTTCACCCGTTTGTCCGATCGCGACCTGTACGGCAAGGACGTGCGTCCGTTCGACAACGCGAAGTTCAGCTATACGGAAAAAACCGAGGGCTACACGCTTTACGACGCCAGCGTGAACTACGACGCCGGCAAGATCGGCAAGTTCACCCTAGGCATCGAGAACGTGTTCGACAAGCAGTACATCCTCAGCTGGTCGCAGCTGGCCGGTTTCCAGAACTACTGGGCAGGCCGCGGCCGGATGACCTCGCTGACCTACACCATCAAGTTCTGAGCCCGTCGCGGCTCCCCCTTGGAGCGGGCTGACCCCCGCTCCATTCTTTGTTCGTGGAAAGGACACCGATGACGTTGCGCGCGCTTTGCCTGTTCGTTGCCGCCCTGGCGGCGACGCCGGCTTGCGCGCGCGCCGAAGAGCCCGTGCCGCTGCCGATCGCGGCTCCGGCGTCGGCCGGATTCTCCGCGCAAAGATTGGAAAGCCTGCATCGGTTCATGGGCGAAGCGACGGACGCCGGCGGTTATCTCGGCGGCGTCACCCTGATCGTCCGCGACGGCCGCATCGTCGATTGGCGCGCCTACGGCCAACGCGATCTCGCGCGCAAAGAACCGATGGCGAAGGATTCGATCTTCCGCATCTACTCGATGACCAAAACGGTGGCTTCGGTCGCCGTATTGACGCTGGTGGAGCAGGGCAAGATCGCGCTCGAAGATCCGGTTTCGCGCTATCTGCCGGAGCTGTCGAAGATGCAGGTGCTGGCGGGCGGCAGCGCCGATGCGCCGAAACTGAGGCCGGCGGCGGGACCGATCACGATCCGCCAACTGCTCACCCACACCGCCGGTTTTCCGGCAGGCTTGAAAGGCGACGAAGCCGCGGTAAAGCTGCAGGAGCGCATCGATCCGCACGCCGCGGCCGATCTGCGCGGTTTCGTCGAAAGGCTGAGCCGCACGCCTTTGGCCGCCGATCCGGGCAAGCGTTTCGGCTACGACGGCGCTTCGATCGAAGTGCTGGCGCGACTGGTCGAGGTCGTCGTCGGCGAAAGTTTCGAAAACTATTTGCAACGACGCATCTTCGATCCGCTGAAGATGCGCGACACCGGTTTCGACATCCCGGTCGAGCGACGCGGCCGCATCGCCGACCTGACCCGGATGGGCGACGACGGCCGCCTGGCCATCGATCCCAGCCGCAGCGCGCAGTACCCCGGCGAGCGCTTGAACGCCTACGCCAGCGGCGCCGGCGGCCTGTATTCCACCGCCGGCGACTACGCCCGCTTTTGCCAGATGCTGCTCAACGGCGGCGAGCTCGACGGCGCATCGATCCTCGGCCGCAAAACCGTCGAATTGATGATGCAGAACCACCTGACCATGCTCGACAAACCGGTGACCCAATTCAGCGACGCCGAAGGCTTCGGCCTGGGCGGCTATGTGGTGATCGACGTCGCCAAGCGCGGACAGCCGGGTTCGCTCGGCCAGTTCGGCTGGTCGGGCGCGGCGTCGACTTCGTACACGATCGACCCGAAAGAGAAGATGGTCGCGATCCTGATGCTGCAGCATTTGCCGCGCGAAGACGGCCGCAAGGACTTGCCGCGCATCGCGCGCAATTTCTACGGTCTGGTCTATCAGGCGCTGACGCCATGATCGCCGCGGGGCGTTCGGGCGTGCTGGTGGCCGGTTCGGCCAATCTGGATTTCGTGGTCCGCGCCAGCCACGTTCCCGCGCCGGGCGAAACCGTGCTGGGCCGCGATTTCGCCACTTTTCCCGGCGGCAAAGGCGCGAACCAGGCGGTGGCTTGCGCCCGCGCCGGCGGCGCGCCGACGCGGATGCTGCTCGCGTTGGGCGAAGATCCGTATGCGGCCGTGCTGGAGGATTCCTTGCGCGCGGCGGACGTGCGCTTGCACATCGTCCGTTCCCGCGACCGCGCCACCGGCACCGCCTTCATCTGCCTGTCCGACGATGCCGAGAACGCGATCACCGTCGCGCCGGGCGCGAACGAGGCCTTGCGGCCGGAGCATCTGCCCGATCTCGCCGGCGATGGATATCTGTTGCTGCAGCTGGAAACGCCGCTGGATGCCGTCGAAGCCTATGCGCGCGCCGCGCGCGCCGCCGGCTTGCGCGTGGCCTTGAATGCGGCGCCGGCGCGTCCGTTGCCGGCATCGCTGCTCGCGTTGCTGGATGTGCTGATCGTCAACGAAGGCGAGCTTTCCCTGCTGGCCGGCGGCCGCGGCAGCGTCGCCGCTTGCCTGGCCGCGATCGACGTGCCCTGCGTGGTGGTGACGATGGGCGCGCGCGGCTGTTGCGCGCGCGCCGACGGGCGGATCCTGCTGCAGGCCGCGTTCGCCGTCGACGCCGTCGACACCACCGCCGCGGGCGACACCTTTTGCGGCACACTGATCGCCGCGCTGGGCCGGGGCGATCCGCTGGCCCGGGCCCTGCGCGAGGCCGGCGCCGCGTCCGCGCTCGCCTGCACCCGGCTCGGCGCGCAATCGAGCATTCCGACCCGCGCCGAAGTCCGCGCCTTGCTTGCGAGCGATGCGGAGCGGGGCGGTGGCGCGCTCGACGAACTGGCCGTCCACTGCGGCTGGACGCCGCGCGGATCCTTCCAGAACACGATGCGAATCACATGACATCCCACGACGACCACGATCCTTCCGCCGCTCCCGACGCCGCGCGCAAGCCGGTGAAGACCGAATTCAAGTTCTCGCACGTCACCACCGGCCGCTACCTGCCGACGCCAGGCAAAGCGCCGGGCTGGCCGTTCGCCGAGATCGGCCATTGGAAGATCGACGTCAACAACAGCGCCGACGATTGGATTTCCGAACTGATCGACTGGCGCCGCGAGCATCTCACCCGCATCGGTTACGACGACGCCAACTACCGCCGGCCGGAACTGCAATGGGCGCAGCGCAATTTCGTGCACGCGCAGATGATGGTCGAGGACCGGTACTTCTACGACCCGGTCGCGGGCGAGTACACCGTCGACCGCTACCTCGACGACCTGGAAGCGCGCTTCGGCGGCATCGACAGCGTGCTGATCTGGTTCGTCTATCCGAACATCGGCATCGACGACCGCAACAAAACCGACCTGGCCCGCGACCTGCCCGGCGGCATCGCGGGGCTGCGCGGCGCGGTGGACGACTTCCATCGCCGCGGCGTGAAGGTGTTCCTGCCGACCATGCCTTGGGACAACGGCACCCGCGAACCGGAAAAGAACGACTGGCTGACGATGGCCGAACTGGTCGCGGCGGTCGGCGCCGACGGTGTCAACGGCGACACCTACAACGGCGTGCCGCGCGCGTTTTTCGACGCTTGCGATGCGGCCGGCCGTCCGGTCGTGCTGCAGCCCGAATCCACCATCAGCGCCGAAGAAGCGCTGATCTGGAACGTGCAGAGCTGGGGCAAGAAAGTACCGGCGGACGTGGTTCCGTCCGTGGCCAAGTTCAAGTGGCTGGAACCGCGCCACATGATCAACTACGAGAACCGCTGGGGCCGCGACCGCACGAACGACCTGCAATACATCTTCTTCAACGGAGTCGGCTACAACGCCTGGGAAAACATCTGGGGCATCTGGAACCAGCTGACGCCGCGCGATGCCGAAGCTCTGCGCCGGATAGCCGCGATCGAGCGCCGATTCCCCGACGCGATGGTCAGTCCGGACTGGCGGCCTTACGCGGCGGCTTTGCAACGCGACGTGTTCGCCAGCCGCTTCCCCGCCGACGGCTATACGCTGTGGACGTTGGTCAATCGCAACGAATATGAAGTCGCCGGCGAGCAGATCGCGGTGGCGCATCGCGACGGCACGCGCTATTTCGACGCTTGGAGCGGCACCGTCCTGCAGCCGCGCTTGGAAGACGGGCAGGCGATCTTCGAATTCGCGATCGAGGCGCGCGGCTTCGGCGCGGTGCTGGCGCTGGCGCCGGGCAAATCGGTCGACGGCCTGGTCGAGTTCCTGGCCGCGATGCATGAACGCGCCAAGACGCCGCTGCAGGCGTTTTCGAACGTGTGGCGGTCCATTCCGCAGCATCAGATCGAAATCGCGCCGACGGCCGCCGCATCCGCCGCGCCGGAAGGCATGGTCGCGATACCCGCGGGAGATTTCGACTTCGTCGTCGGCGGCATCGAGATCGAGGGCCAAACCTGGGACGGCGTGGACGTGCAATATCCCTGGGAAAGCAGCGCGCGCCGCGGCCACCGCCGACGGATGCGGATGCGGCCGTACTACATCGATCGCTACCCGGTGACCAATGCGCAGTTCCGCGCCTTCCTGGACGCTACCGGTTACGCGCCGCGCGATCCGCACAACTTCCTGCGCGATTGGCGCGACGGCGCGCCGCGCCCCGGATGGAGCGACAAGCCGGTGACTTGGGTGTCGATCGAAGACGCCCGGGCTTACGCGCAGTGGGCCGGCAAGCGCCTGCCGCACGAATGGGAATGGCAGTACGCGGCGCAAGGCGGCGATGGCCGGCTTTATCCTTGGGGCGACGATTGGCGCGCCGATGCTGTGCCGGCGGTCAACCGCGGTCGCACGTTGCTGCCGCCGGACGACGTGGACGCGCATCCCGCCGGCGCCAGTCCGTTCGGCGTGATGGATATGGTCGGCAACGTCTGGCAGTGGACCGACGAATACGCCGACGAACACACCCGCGCGGCGATCCTGCGCGGCGGCAGCAGCTACCAGCCGCAGACTTCGCATTGGTATTTCCCGCAAGCCTACCGGCTCGATCAGCACGGCAAATACCTGCTGATGGCGCCGAGCAAGGACCGCTCAGGCTGCGTCGGCTTCCGCTGCGTGGTGGATGCGGATTGAGCCCAGCCTCTTCGACCGCTTCTGCTGTTCCCCCCTTTGAAAAAGGGGGGCAGGGGGGATTTGCTTTTGCTTTTGCTCCTACGAAGGTCAAAAGCAAATCCCCCTTTATCCCCCTTTTTCAAAGGGGGAAACGGCTGGCTTGGATCGTCGCCTGCTGCATCGTCCTGCTAGCGGCTTGCAATAGAGAACCGCCGCGCAAAGTCGTCCTCATCGGCGGCGCGAAAAGCGAAAAAGGCGCCGGCCTGCACGACTATCCGAACGGCATTCGCGCGCTGGAAGCGATCCTGGAATCGTCCCCGGACGCGCGCGGCAAGCTGGAAGTCGCCGCGTATCCCGAGGGCTGGCCGGCGGACCTGAAAGCGCTGGATGGCGCGGCGACGATCGTTTGGTACTTCGACGGCCTGGACAAGCATCCGCTGCGCGATGCCGCGCGGCGCGCGGCGTTCGAAGCGGCGATGCGCCGCGGCGCCGGCCTGGTCGCGTTGCACCAGGCTTCGACCGTGCCGCCGGACGACGCTCTCGGTTTGCCGCGCTGGCTCGGCGCGGCGCGCTACGGCATGTTCGACCGGACGACGCAGTGGGCCGAACTCGTGCCCGCGACGGCCAGCCAGCCTCTCGTGCGCGGCATCGATGCTTTCGCCTACCGCGATGAGTTCTATCCCACGTTCCGCCCCGCGGCGGGCGGCGGGAAATTCGTTCCGATCCTGAAAGCCGCGCTGAATCCGCAATACCGCGATGGGCATTATCTGGTCGAGGACCGTGCGGAAGCCGCGAACGTCGCTTGGGCTTTCGAGCGCGACGGCGGCGGCCGCTCTTTCGTCTACAGCGGCGCGCATTATCTGCGCACGCTGGACCAGCCAGATGCCAGGAAGATGCTGCTGAACGCCATCTTCTGGACCGCGGGTTTGGATGTGCCGGAAAACGGCGTGCGTTCGGCCGCGCCGAACGAGGCTGCCGCGCTGCTCGGCGACAAGGGTAGCACTGCAGAACGCGAAGCGACGCGAAGCGCGGAGCCCAGGCGCGCGACTTTCCACATCGATTCCGGGCGAAGCGGCTGGCGCTCGAACGAAACGGCGCTGACGCCGGAGAAAGTCGCCGGCGATGCGTTCGGCCTGGTTTGGGAATCCCCTCAGCTCGACGCCGCGGACGGCCAAGCGCCGCGCTTGTACGCGTCGCCCTTGTACGTCGACCGTATCGCGATGACGAAAGGCCAGCACCGCGGCGCCGAATTCGCGGTGGTGTTCGCAGCCAGCAGCAACGGCTATGTCTACGCGATCAACGCCAGGCGCAGCGGCGACGTCGCGCCCGGGCGCATCCTGTGGCGCACGCGCCTGGCCGCGCCCTGCCATCTGCAGCCGGCGCCGCTGGACGGCGTGCCGACAGGCATCCTCAGCACGCCGATCGTCGACATCGCGCAAGGCCGTCTTTACGTCGCGCATTGCGATCCGCAGAAGCGTTGGCAGGCCTATGCGTTGGATATCGCCAGCGGCGATGTGTTGCCCGGTTGGCCGGTGCGCCTGGACGAGGAAACCTTCAACGCCGTCAACGCGAACGCCGGCCCACAGCGCGTGCCGCCGAAGCGGCGTTTCGATTTCCGCGTGCAGCGCGGCGCGTTAAACTTGAGTCCGGACGGTTCGCAGCTGTACGTAGTGTTCGGCGAAACCGAAACCGGTTGGATCGCGGCTGTCGATACCCGTCGAGCCCGAGTGAGCAGCGCCTTCGCCGCCGTGGCGATGCCGCATCGCGGCAGCGGCGGCATCTGGGGCGCGGGCGGGCCGGCGGTGGATGCGCAGGGCAGCGTTTACGTGGTCACCGGCAGCGGTTTCGACGGCTATCAGGATTCGTTGCACGACTGGACACAGTCGGTGCTGAAGCTGTCCCAGCCCGGACCGAAAAGTTTCGTGCTGCAAGGCACCTATACGCCGTTCAACTACTGCCGCACGGCCAAGATGGACATCGACTTGGGCGCCGGCGGCGCATTATTGCTGCCGGATGCGAAAGCGGACGCCGCGCCTCGGTTGATGGCCGTCGGCGGCAAGCAGGGCAACGTCTATCTGCTCGATCGCGACAAGCTGCCGGGCCGGCTCGATCGGCGTCCGCCGTGCGGAGACGACGCTTCCCAGGACGGATCGCTGCTGGCGCCGCAACCGCAGCCGCAGTTCGGCACGCGCGGGCCTTTGAACGTATTCGGCCCTTATTCGGACCAGGACGCGGCGCTGGATCTGGCGCGCGCGCGTTCCGTGCCGGCGGCGTTCCGCGACGCGGCCGGCGAGGATTTCCTGTTCGTCACCGGCAATGCCAAGCGCGCGCAAGGATCGTCGGTCAGCGTGCCGCCTTCGCTCGCGCGCATCGCGGTGGTGAGGAAGAACGGCGGTGCGCCGTACTTGCGTGTCGACAAGATCCAGAAAACCTTGATCCTCGGCAATCCCGGATCGCCCGTGGTCACCAGCGACGGGCCGCGCAACGCCATCGTCTGGATATTGGACGAAAACGCCAGCCGTTCGGCGTTGCTGAGCGGCGCCGATGCGCCGCGGCCGGTGCTGTACGCGCTGGATGCGTCGACGTTGGATATCCTGTGGCGCAGCGCGCCCGGCGAACTGTTCACCAGCGGCAAATACAACGAACCCGCGTTCGGCGGCGGCTTGGTTTTCGTCGGCACCGACCGCATCCAAGCTTTCGGCCTCGGCGGCCGCAAGTTCGCGGGCCGGGCCGAAACGGCGCCGGCAGCGAAGCGGCAGGCGGATCCGGCGTTGGCCGGCCTGGACGGCGAAGCGATCTATGGGCAGCGCTGCGCGATCTGCCATGATCATCCGCAGGGCAATATCCCCCCGCGCAGCCTGATCGCGAGCCGTTCGCGCGAGCGCATCGTCGAAGCGCTGAGCCAGGGCGCGATGCGCGCGCAGGCGCAGGGCTTGAGCGCGGAACAGATCGAAGACGTAGCGCGGTACCTGAAGAAATGAACGAAGCCAAAGTCGAATTGCGGGGCTTATTGGGCGAAGCGCTGGACGCGAACCGGCGCGGTCGCCTGTCGCATTTCATCGTCGATGAGCGCAGTCCTGCGATCGAAGTGTTCTCGCCGGAACGCCGGCGCATCAATATCGAAGGCGATTGGTACGGCGAACACGCCGGCAAGTGGTTGTACGCCGCCGCCAAAGCCGCCGCGCGCAGCGGCGACGCCGCGCTCGCGGCGCACGTGCGCGAAGTCGCGGACTATCTGGTTTCGGTTCAAGAGGAAGACGGCTACCTGGGCACTTATGCGCCGGAACGCCGTTTCATGCGCAAACAGCCGCCCAAGCCCGGCACTTGGGACGGAGCGCCCAGCGTTCGCACTTGGGATATTTGGACGCACAGCTATCTGATCTTGGGTCTGCTGGAGACCTACCGTCACTTCCCCGCGCCGCAATATCTGGAAGCGGCGCGCAAGATCGGCGATTTGTGCTGGCGCGCGTTGACCGACGGCGGCATCGACATCAACGAACTGGGCAACCATCATGGCCTGTCGGCGACGGTGCTGATGGACCCGGCGACAGAGCTGTATTTCGTCACCGGCGACAAGCGTTATCTGGATTTGGCCTTGCTGGTGCTGGAGCAAGCCGAACGCAATCCGGCGTTGGCGCTGTTGAGCCGCGCCTTGGCCGGCGACGACGCGTCCGAGATCGCGACCGGGAAGGCCTATCAGCTGGCTTGGAACCTGGTCGGTCTCGCGAAGCTGCACCGGGCCACGGGCTATCCCGATCTGCGCCGCTCCGTCGAAAACCTTTGGCGCAGCATTCGCGAAAACCATCTCACCCTCGGCGGAGGGCCTTGGGGCGGAGTGGGGCACCGCTCGCGCGAAGTGTTTAATCCCGCCGGCGTGTTCAGTCCGTACGGCTATGTCGAAACCTGTTCGACCTTGGCCTGGATCCAGTTGAACCGCGAATTGCTGCGGATATCCGGCGATGCGCGCTACGCCGAGGAAATCGAGCGTTCGGCCTACAACGATCTGCTCGGCGCGCAGGCGCCGAACGGCGAGGATTGGTGCTACTACTCCTTCGCCAACGGCAAGCGCGTGCACACCACGTATTGGCGCTGCTGCAAATCCAGCGGCGCGATGGCGTTGGAGGAATTGCCGGCGGTCGCTTACACGGCGGAGGAGGGCGCGATTTCCGTCAATGTTTTCGGGCCCGGTTCCGCCGAATTCGAATGGCCTGGTGCGGGGCGGATCGCGATCGAACAGGAAACGGCTTATCCGTACGAAGGCGGCATTGCGATCCGGATCGCCGCGGAACGAGCGGCGCGGTTCGCGTTGAAGATCCGGATACCTTCGTGGGCCGATGGAGCGTCGTTGCGGATCGACGGACGAGCGTTGGACGTTCCGATCGAGCCCGGGCGGTACGCCGTCGTGGAACGCGAGTGGAAAACGGGCGACGAAATCGTGGCCAGTTTTCCGATGCGCCCGCGCACGCACCGCGCGGCGAACCGCAACGTGCAGGAATCGCGCGCGCCGGACGGCAGTCCGGTGCGGCAGGAAGTGCTGCACTTCGACTATCTGGCGATCACGCGCGGCCCGCTGGTGTTCGCCACCGGTTTGATCGACGGCTTTAAGATCGAGGAAACGTTGCGCCTGTCGCCGGAAGCGGAATCGGATTGGTTGCGGGAAGCGCCGCTCGGGGACGACGGCGTTCCGCGCATCCAATTGCGTCCGGGCTATCGTCCGCTCCTCGTTTTCGCGCCTTATTTCAGCGCGGGCGGCCGCAACGACGGCGCCTGGCGCCTGACCTGGATGCCGCTGGCGCCGGGCGAGGCGGCGCCGACCGCGCTCACCCAATAATTTGTGGCGCCAGAACATATGAATGCGGCCTGTTTCTTTGCGGCGCCTTCGCCCAGAGTTCAAGCTATGTCCGCGGGGGAATCCGCAGAAAACGCGACTTATGGATCCGATACCGCCCCATAACGGCGCCGCCTCCCGGCCCGCGCCCGCCGGCCCGCTCAGCGGCGTGCGGGTGCTGGACCTGAGCGCGTACATCGCCGGCCCTTACGGCTGCACGCTCCTCGCCGATCAGGGCGCGGAGGTGATCAAGATCGAACCGCCGGGCGGCGACAACCTGCGCCAATACCCGTCCACGCTGCCCAGCGAAAGCCGCGCCTTCCTCGGCGTGAATCGCAGCAAGCGCGGCGTAGTGCTCGACCTGAAGAAACCCGAAGACCACGCCGTGCTGCTGCGCTTGGTGCGCGACGCCGACGTGCTGGTGCACAACTTCAGGCCCAGCGTGCCCAAGCGCCTGGGCATCGATCACGAACGCCTCAATCTGATCAATCCGCGCCTGATCTATTGCGCGGTGACCGGTTACGGCGAAACCGGACCGATGAAGGACAAGGCCGGCTACGACCAGGTGCTGCAGACCATGACCGGCATGTGCGCGCTGCAGGGCAAGCGCGACGGTGCGCCGGAAATCGTCTACGGATCGGTCGTCGATTACTACGCGGCGGCGTTGCTCGCGGCCGGCGTCTCGTCGGCGCTGTACGAACGCGAGCGCAGCGGCCTGGGCCAGTTCGTGGGCGTTTCCCTGCTGCGCAGCGCGTTGACCATGCAATCGGCGCGGATGATCTGGGCCGAAGGCGAAGCGCTGGACATCGGCCGCGACATGCGTTCGGGCGGCGTCACCGGCATCCATCCGGCGCGCGAAGGCTACATCTACATCTCCGCCAACACCGCGCATTTCTGGAAAGCCCTGTGCGAGAAGACCGGGTTGGACGCGTTGGCCGAGGATCCGCGCTACGACACGGTGCGCAAGCGCGCCGAGCGTGCGGCGGACATCGTGCCGAAACTGCACGAAGCCCTGGCCGCGCACAGCGCGGCGGAATGGGAAACCCTGTTCGGCGACGAGGTGCCGTGCGCGGCGGCGCGGCGGATCGAAGACATGTTCGACCATCCGCAGGTGCAAGCCGAAGGCATGATCGGCACGCTCGAGCATCCGCTGGTCGGCCGCTACCGCGGCGTGATCCATCCGATCAAGTTCGGGCGCACGCCGGGCCCCGAGCCGTTCGCGGCGCCCGCGCTCGGCCAGCACACCGACGCGGTGCTCGCCGCGGCGGGAACCGCGCCTGCGCATCCGCACGGCGCGGGCAAAATCCGTAACGGCGGGTGAACGCGGCGCGCGGCGACTTGCGCGATAATCGAAGCATTCCCCCGATGGACTCCGCATGAGCATGGACTCCGCTACTCCGATCTTGCCCGCGTCGGCTTCGAAGCTCGCGCAACTGCGCGAAATGTCTGTGGTGGTGGCCGATACCGGCGATTACGAAGCCGTCGAACGGCTGCGTCCGGTCGACTGCACCACCAATCCGACCATCGTGCGCAAAGCGCTGGATCTGCCCGTTTACGCGGACCTGATCGAAGCGCAATTGCGCTGGGGCAAGGCGCAGTCGGGCGACCCCGCGCGCATCGCCGCGGCGGTGGCCGACCATCTGACCATCGGCGTGGGCCGGCGCCTGCTCGGTTTGATCCCCGGACGCGTGTCCACCGAAGTCGACGCCGATTTGTCGTACGACACCGAAGCGACCGTCGCCAAGGCGCGCGAGTTCATGGCGATGTACGAAGCGGTCGGCATCGGCCGCGAACGCGTGCTGATCAAGATCGCCGCCACCTGGGAAGGCATCCGCGCCGCCGAACGGCTGCAGCGCGAAGGCATCGACTGCAATCTCACCTTGATCTTCAACAAGACCCAGGCGCTGGCCTGCGCCGAGGCGGGCGTATTTCTGGTGTCGCCGTTCGTCGGCCGCATCCTGGATTGGTACGTCGCGCACGGACAGGCGCCGGCCTCGATCGACGCCGATCCCGGCGTGGTTTTCGTGCGCGGCGTGTACGACGCGTTCAAGCGGCGCGGCGCGGCGACGGTGGTGATGGGTGCCTCGTTCCGTTCGACCGCGCAGATCGAGGCGCTGGCCGGCTGCGACCGGCTGACGATTTCGCCCGACTTGCTGGACAAGCTCGAAGCCGAGACCGGCACCGTCTTGCGCAAGCTGACCCCGTCCAAGGACGCCGTGCAGAGCGCCGACGCGCCCATCGACGAGGCGCGTTTCCGCCAGGATTTGGCCAAAGACGCGATGGCGACGGACAAGTTGCGCGACGGCATCGAAATCTTCGCCAAGGACCTGGCCGCGTTGCGCGAAGGGATCGCCGCGCGCTTGCGCTGATCGGCCGTCGCTTCTGCTCGTGTAGAGCGGAGCTTGCTCCGCTGCCCTTGCTCCAAATAAAGCAGCGGAGCAAGCTCCGCTCTACACAAACCAGGGCCCTCTCGGTCCTATGAACGGGGCGGTTATTCCTGTCCGGCAAGGCTGCTAAAGTGGCCGGCCATGGACACCATCGCCCCCATTATCGCCGACGCCGACGAACGCATCGTCGCCGCCCTGACCGCCAAAGGCCGCCTCAAGGACGCCGATCTGGCGCGCGCCCGGCGCCTGCAGGAAGAGGCGGGCGGCAGCCTGCTAGGGCTGCTGGCGCGGCTGGGTTTGGTTTCCGAACGCGACCATGCGGCGACCGCGGCCGAGGTGCTGGACCTGCCGCTGGTCAACGCCAAGGACGCGCCGGAACTGCCGCCGGAAGGCATCGCGTTGTCGGCCAAATTCCTGAAGCAATTCCATATCTGCCCGCTGGCCCAAACCGATACCGAGATCGGCCTGCTGATGGCCGACCCGCAGGACGCCTACGCGCTCGACGCGGTGCGCCTGGCGACCCAGCGCGAGGTGAAGGTCGCGGTGGCGCTGCGTTCGGAGATCGACGATCTGATCGAACGCTGGTACGGCCAGGGCCGCAGCGCGATGGGCGCGATCGTGGAGACCGCGGAAGGCGAGAGCGGCGATCTGGACGACGTCGAACACCTGCGCGATCTGGCTTCCGAAGCGCCGGTGATCCGGCTGGTGAACCTGATCATCCAGCGCGCGGTCGAGATGCGCGCCTCGGACATCCATATCGAGCCGTTCGAGAACCGGCTGAAGGTGCGCTACCGCATCGACGGCGTGCTGGAGGAGGGCGAGAGCCCGCCTTCGAACCTCACCGCGGCGGTGATCAGCCGCATCAAGATCATGGCCAAGCTCAACATCGCCGAGCGCCGCCTGCCGCAGGACGGCCGCATCATGCTGCGCGTGCAGGGCAAGGAGCTGGACCTGCGCGTCAGCACGGTGCCGACCGCGCACGGCGAGAGCGTGGTGATGCGCTTGCTGGATCGCGAGACGGTGGTGTTCGATTTCCATAAGCTGGGCTTCACCGACCAATTCTTGCCGCAATTCCAGAAAGTGCTGGATCAGCCGCACGGCATCCTGCTGGTCACCGGTCCGACCGGTTCGGGCAAGACCACCACGCTGTACACGGCGCTGTCCAAGCTCAATACGGCGGACGTGAAGATCATCACCGTAGAGGATCCGGTCGAATACCAGATCGAAGGCATCAACCAGATCCAGGCCAAGCCGCAGATCGGCCTGGACTTCGCCAACGCGCTGCGCAGCATCGTCCGCCAAGACCCGGACATCATCATGATCGGCGAAATGCGCGACCTGGAAACCGCGCGCATCGCGATCCAGTCCGCGCTCACCGGCCACCTGGTGCTGAGCACGCTGCACACCAACAACGCAGCCGGCGGCATCACCCGCATGCTCGACATGGGCGTCGAGGACTATCTGCTGACGTCCACCGTGAACGGCATCCTCGCGCAGCGCCTGGTGCGCAGGCTGGAACCGACCCATGCGGAACGCTATCCGGCTTCGCCCGAGGAGATCGAGAAATTCGGCCTGCGCCGCTACCAGCCGCAGGGCGAGATTTACCTGTACCGCCCGCGCGGTTCGGCGATCGCGCCGACCGGTTACCTGGGTCGCACCACGATCATGGAATTCCTGGTGATGAACGACGAGCTGCGCCGCGCGGTGATGCGCCACGCGGGCATGGGCGAGATCGAGCAGCTGGCCCGCCAGAACGGCATGCGCACGATGTACGAGGACGGCATCGTCAAAGCGCTGGCGGGCACGACCACGATTGAAGAAGTGCTGCGCGTTACCGAGGACGCCTGACCGGAGCGAGGCGTCGCGTGCCTCAAGCGCCTACGAAACGGCATCGCCTTGAATCGAGTCGACGGCGGCCGGCCCGATTATTTCGATGTGGCCGACAAGAGTCGAGCCCTCCCAAACTTCCCAGGCGCCGGCACGGATCAAGGAGTCCAGGTCTTCGGCGCGCAAGAGTACTCGAGCTACCGCTCTGGCGACGCTGCCTGCATCGACGTGGCCATTTTGAAAAGCGACCTGGCCGAGAAAAAAATCGCCCGTGTGCGGGTGCTTATGATTGGGACGATAAGTTCCGCGCCTTTGCCCGAGTGAAGGTAGCAAGGCGAATTCGACCTGTATTTCAGCGATGACTTCCTGCGTCGATGCCGCGCCCATCTATGTCGTCCGCAAGCGAGTCGTGATCGAGGATTCTGGAGAAAGAGACGCGTTGCCGTCAAACCCAAACCCGTCGCGATGAATACATAAGGTACCCGCAAACAAAAAGCCCGGCTTGCGCCGGGCTTTTCGCTGTTGCACGACGCTATCGGTTACAAGTCGACGCCGAAGCCGATGCCCGCCGATTTCTCGTCGCCGCTGAACGCGCCGCCCAGGGTGAACGAAGCCCGCTCGCCGATCTTCTTGCCGTAGCCGATCGAGATGGCCTGTTCCCCGCCGAGGAAACCGGCACCGACCGCGATGCGGCCGCGGGCGCTGTTGCCGTTCGCTGCGTTGGCCGTCATCTGGGTCATCGCGGTGCCGAGGGCGCCGATCTGGTTCATGCGCTCGTCCTGCAACTGGAACTGGCGGTCGACCTGTCCGCGGAACGCGTTGAAATCGTCCTCGATCGCATTGAACCGGATGTCGGTGTAGGCCTGCGCCGACGACAGCGTCTGCGAATTGGCGGTCCGCATCTGGTTGACGTTGACGGCGTCGGTGTTGCGCGTGCCCGCGGCGACGTTGGCGACCTGGCGTTCGCCGCCTTCCGAGCCCACCGATACGGTGTTGGCGCGGTCGGCCACCGAGTTGTCGCCCAGCGCGACGGCGTTCTCGGCGGTGACTTGCGCGCCTTGGCCGTAGGCGTTCGGGCTGGCCGCGGCCGGCGTGGGAGCTGCGGAGCTCGCCACCGGACCGCTGCCGCTCGGTGCGGTGCCGACCGGCGCTTGGCTTACAGGCGCCGAACTGGCGACGGTGGAACCGGCGGTGGCATTGCTCTGCGTGCCGACCTGGATGTTGTTCACCTGGGTCTGCAAGTTGTTGAGCTTGTTGTCCACCGCGGTGAACGCCGCACCGACGTTGCGGTAAGTGCCGCCCTGGATCGTGTATGTCGGCGCCACGAACGCGCCGGCCGACGAGTAGCTGGCGCCACCGCCCAAAGCGGTGGCGATGCTCTGCGCCTGGCCCAGGTTCACCGCATCGGTCGCCGCCGTACCGGCCTTGACGTTGGTGATCTGACGTTCGTTGCCGGCGCTGCCGATGGACACCGTGTTCGAGCGGCTGGTGACCGAGTTGGCGCCCAGCGCGACCGAGTTGGTGTTCAACGAACTGACGCTGGCGCCTTGGCCGATCGCCACGCTGTTCGCCGAGCGCGCGTTCGCGTTCGCGCCGATCGCCACCGAGCCGCTCGCCGAAGCGAAGCTGGTGGAACCGAGCGCGACGCTGTTCACGCCCTGCGCCAGCGAGTCGCTGCCGACCGCGGTGGACAGGTCGCCGGTGGCCTGGCTGGCCGCGCCGACCGCGGTGCCGCGCACGCCGGAAGCGACGGACGAAGCGCCGGCCGCCAAGCTGTTCTCGCCGCTGGCGGTGGAGCCGTTCTCGCCGTTGGCCTTGAAGAACTTGCTGGCTTGCGCCGCGCCGTTAGCGACTTCGTTCAACTGCGCCACGTTGACCGCATCGGTGTCCGCGCTGCCGGCGGCCACGTTGGCGATCTGGCGTTCCGCGCCGGCGGCGCCGACCGAGACCGTGTTCTCGCGATCGGCGACGGAGCCCGATCCCAAGGCCACGCTGTTCGCCGCGCTGGCCGTCGCCTGCGCGCCGAACGCCGCGCTGCCGTCGCCGCTGGCGGCGGCGCCCGGACCGGCGGCGACGCTATTCGCGCCGGTGGCCGATGCGTCGTCGCTGCCGTCGTTGGCGCCGTTGGCCTTAAAGTAACGCGTGGCGCTTTCGACGTTGTCGGCGACCTCGTTCAACTGGTCGAGATTGACGGCGTCGGTGCCTTCGGTGCCTGCGGCGACGTTGGCGATTTGACGCTCCGCACCCGACGCGCCGACCGACACGGTGTTGGCGCGATCGGCTTCCGAACCCGCACCTAGCGCGACGCTGTTGGCTTCGCTGGCGACGCTGTTCACGCCGATGGCCACGCTGCCGTCGCCATCGGCCCAGCTGTTGTGGCCGACCGAAGTGGAGTATTCGCCGGTCGCCCAAGCGCCGGTGCCGAACGCGGAACCGCCGGTGCCCGAAGCGCGAGTGTTGATCAGACCGAAGAAGGTCGAACCGCCGACCGCCGTGGCTTCTTCGCCGCTTGCTGCGGCGCCGAACCCAACCGCAGTGGTGTTGTCGGCGCTGGCTTCCGCGCCATAGCCGAGCGCTTGCGCGCCGAAGCCCGAAGCGACGGTGTAGCCGCCGATGGCGCTGGAGCCGTCGCCGGAGGCATTCGAACGGAAACCGTTCGCCGTCGATTGCAGACCGGACGCGGACGATTCGGTACCGCTGGCTGTGGCGTAAGAGTTGGAGGCCGAAGCGCCCGCACCCAAAGCCGTCGCGCCCGCTGCGCCGGTCGCCGAAGCGCCTGCGCCGACCGCCGTGGCATCGACGCCGCTGGCTTCGGTCGTTGCGTACATCGGGTTGCCGTCTTCGTCCAGGATCGGATTGCCTTCGTCGTCCACCAGCGCGCGCTGACCGCCGATGGCGGTCGCTCCGGTCGCCGATGCATTCGCGCCGTTGCCGTTGGCGGTGGCGTTGTCCGCAGTCGCGGCGGACTGATTGCCGGTCGCGGTCGCGCCGTTGCCGATCGCAGCCGAGCCAGCGCCGTACGCAGACGCGGTATCGCCGTTCGCGTACGCATTCGCGCCCGAGGCGATGGCGAATTCGCCGACCGCTTCGGCATCGTCGCTGCCATCGTTGGCGCCGTTGGCCTGGAAGTAGCGCGTGGCCGCGGCGGTGCTTTCGTTCAATTGCGCGACGTTGACCGCATCGGTGTCTTCGGTGCCTGCGGCGACGTTGGCGATTTGGCGCTCGCTGCCTGCCGAGCCGACCGATACGGTATTGGCGCGATCGGCTTCCGAACCCGCACCCAGTGCGACGCTGTTGGCCTCGCTCGCGACGCTGTTCACGCCGATGGCCACGCTGCCGTCGCCGTCGGCCCAACTGTTATGGCCGACCGAAGTGGAGTATTCGCCGGTCGCCCACGCGCCGGTACCGAACGCGGAACCGCCGGTGCCCGAAGCGCGGGTGTTGATCAGACCGAAGAAGGTCGAGCCGCCGACCGCCGTGGCTTCCGCACCGCTCGCCGACGAACCGAAGCCCACGGCGGTGGTGTTGTCGCCGGTAGCCTCGGCGCCGTAGCCCAGCGCCGAAGCGCCGAAGTCCGAAGCGACGGTGTAGCCGCCGAAGGCCGACGCGCCGTCGGCCGAAGCGTTGCTGCGGAAGCCGGTCGCGGTGGATTGCAAGCCGGAAGCCGAAGCTTCGGTGCCCAGGGCCGTGGCGTAGGCGTTCGACGAAGAAGCGCCGGCGCCGATGGCGGTGGAGCCGACTTCGCCGGTGGCCGAAGCGCCTGCGCCGACCGCCGTGGCATCGACGCCGCTGGCTTCGGTCGTTGCGTACATCGGATTGCCGTCTTCGTCCAGGATCGGATTGCCTTCGTCGTCCACCAATGCACGCTGGCCGCCGATGGCCGTGGCGCCGGCTGCCGACGCGTTCGCGCCGTTACCGTTGGCCGTGGCGTTGTCCGCCGTGGCGGCCGACTGGTTGCCGGTCGCCGTCGCGCCGTTGCCGATCGCGGCCGAACCCGAACCGTAAGCGGCGGCGGTGTCTCCGTTCGCGTACGCATTCGCACCCGAGGCGATGGCGAATTCGCCTACCGCTTCGGCATCATCCGAGCCGTCGCCCGCGCCATTGGCCTTGAAGTAGCGGGTCGCATCGGTCAGCTGACCGACATTGACCGCATCCGTCTCTTCCGTGCCGGCTGCGACATTGGTGATCTGGCGTTCGTTGCCGGAGCTGCCCACCGACACCGTGTCTTCGCGATCGGCGACCGAGTCGCCGCCGATGGCCACGCTGTTGCGCGCCACGGCGTTCGCGTTGTTGCCTAGCGCCACCGCGTTGAACTCGCTGGCGTAAGCGCCGCCACCGACGGCGACGGCGAACGAACCGGAGGCTTCCGCCGGCAGGAAGCCGAACAGCGCGCCACCGACGGCCACACTGTTGGTGCCGCTGGCGATGGCCTGCGAGCCGACCGCGGTGGAATCGCCGCCGCTGGCGAGCGCGCCGAAGCCGACGGCCGTATCCAGATCGCCGCTCGCCTCGGCACCGTAGCCCAGAGCTTGCGCACCGAACGCGCTGGCAACGCTGTAGCTGCCGATCGCCGAGGAACCGTCGCCCGAGGCGTTCGAACGGAAACCGTTCGCTGTGGCTTGCAAACCCGAAGCCGAAGCTTCGGTGCCGACCGCTGCGGTGTAAGCATTGCTCGCCGAGGCACCCGAACCGATCGCGATGGCGCCGATCTCGCCGTCCGCCACCGCACCATTGCCGAGCGCGACGTTGTCTTCGCCCGACGCGGTGCTGTTGGAACCGCCGGCGAAGCTGTTCGAACCGCTGGCGACATTGCCGTTACCCACGGCCGTCGCGTTCTCGCCTTCGACGGTGTTGTCGCCGCCGAACGCATTGCCGTTCGTGCCGGAAACGACATTGTTGCGGCCGAAGGCATTGCTGCCGTCGCCGCTGGCGTCGTTGAAATTGCCGACCGCGCTCGCGTCCGCACCGCTGGCGGTGTTGACGAAGCCCAACGCGCTGGCGCCGTTGCCCGAAGCTACGCTGTACGCGCCGATGGCCGTGCTGCCGTCGCCGCTGGCGACCGCGCCGGGACCTGCGGCGACGCTGTCGGCGCCGGAAGCCACGGCATCGTCGCTGCCGTCGTTGGCGCCGTTGGCGGCGAAGTAGTGGTTGGCGTCTTCGACGCCGTCGGCCACTTCGTTCAACTGCGCCAGGTTCACCGCATCGGTGTCTTCGGTGCCGGCGGCGACGTTGGCGATTTGACGCTCCGCACCCGCCGCGCCCACCGACACGGTATTGGCGCGGTCGGCTTCTGAGTTGGCGCCGATCGCCACGCTATTGGCTTCGATCGCCAACGCATTGACGCCCAGCGCGACGCTATCGTCGCCGTAAGCCCAACTGTTGTGGCCGATGGCCGTGCTGTATTCGCCGGTGGCCCAGGCGCCGTTGCCGAAGGCCGCAGCGCCGGTGCCGCGCGCTTGCGTGCTGACCAGACCGTTGGCGGTGGTGCCGCCGATCGCGGTGCTCTCCGCGCCGATGGCCAATGCGTTGAAGCCTATGGCTGTGGCGTTGCTGTTGGTGGCCCAAGCGCCATAACCGAGCGAAGTGGAACCGAAGCCCGAAGCGACGGTGTAGCCGCCGAAGGCCGAGGAGCCGTCGCCCGAAGCATTGGCGCGGAAGCCGTTCGCGGTGGACTGCAAACCGGAGGCCGAAGACTCGGTGCCGGTGGCGGTCGCATACGAATTGCTCGCGCTGGCGCCCGCGCCGAGGGCGGTGGATCCGGCTTCGCCCGTGGCCGAAGCGCCTGCGCCGACCGCCGTGGCATCGACGCCATTGGCTTCGGTGCTGGCGTACATCGGGTTGCCGTCTTCGTCCAGGATCGGATTGCCTTCGTCGTCGACCAGCGCACGCTGGCCGCCGATAGCGGTCGCACCCGCGGCACTGGCGCTGGCGCCATTGCCGTTAGCCGTAGCGTTGTCCGCCGTCGCGGCGGACTGATTGCCCGTCGCCGTCGCACCATTGCCGATGGCCGAGGAGCCCGAACCGTAAGCGGCGGCGGTATCGCCGTTCGCATACGCATTCGCGCCCGAGGCGATGGCGAATTCGCCGACCGCTTCGGCATCGTCGCTGCCATCGCCTGCGCCGTTAGCCTTGAAGTAGCGAGTCGCATCGGTCAGCTGACCGACATTGACCGCATCCGTCTCTTCCGTGCCCGCGGCAACGTTGGTGATCTGGCGTTCGTTGCCCGCACGGCCCACCGACACGCTGTCTTCGCGATCGGCGACCGAATCGCCACCAATGGCCACGCTGTTGCGCGCCACGGCGTTCGCATTGTTGCCTAGTGCCACTGCATTGAACTCGCTGGCGTAAGCGCCGCCACCGACGGCGACGGCGAACGAGCCGGACGCTTCCGCCGGCAGGAAGCCGAACAAGGCGCCACCGACCGCCACGCTATTGGTACCGCTGGCGATGGCTTGCGAGCCGACCGCGGTCGAATCGCCGCCGCTGGCGAGCGCACCGAAGCCGACGGCCGTATCCAGATCGCCGCTCGCCTCTGCGCCGTAGCCCAGAGCTTGCGCACCGAACGCGCTGGCGACGCTGTAGCTGCCGATCGCCGAAGAACCATCGCCGGAGGCATTCGAACGGAAGCCCGAAGCGGTCGCTTGCAGCCCAGAAGCCGAAGCTTCGGTACCGACCGCCGCGGTGTAAGCATTGCTCGCCGAGGCGCCCGAACCGATCGCGATCGCACCGATCTCGCCATCCGCTACCGCGCCATTGCCGAGCGCGACGTTGTCTTCGCCCGACGCGGTGCTGTTGGAACCGCCGGCGAAGCTGTTCGCGCCGCTGGCCGTATTGCCGTTGCCGATCGCCGTGGCGAGGTCGCCCGTCGCTTGGTTGCCGGTGCCCAGCGCATTGCTCGAGAAGCCGCTGGCTTCGTTGCCCTGGCCGACGGCGTTCGCGAAATCGCCGGACGCCGTATTCGACGTGCCGATCGCGCTGGCGCCCGCGCCGCTGGCGACATTCAAACTGCCGATGGCGTTGCTGTCGTCGCCTTCGGCCAAGTTATCGCCGCCGAGCGCATTGGCATTCGCGCCGACTGCGACGTTGTTGCGGCCGAAGGCATTGCTGCCGTCGCCGCTGGCGTCGTTGAAGTTGCCCACTGCGCTGGCGTCCGCACCGCTGGCGGTGTTGACGAAGCCCAACGCGCTGGCGCCGTTGCCCGAAGCCACGCTGTACGCGCCGATGGCCGTGCTGCCGTCGCCGCTGGCGACCGCGCCGGGACCTGCGGCGACGCTGTCGGCGCCGGAAGCCACGGCATCGTCGCTGCCGTCGTTGGCGCCGTTGGCGGCGAAGTAGTGGTTGGCGTCTTCGACGCTGTCGGCCACTTCGTTCAACTGCGCCAGGTTCACCGCATCGGTGTTTTCGGTGCCGGCGGCGACATTCGTAATCTGGCGTTCGTTGCCCGCGGAACCGACCGACACGCTGTTGTCGCGGTCGGCGAGCGAACCCGAACCCAGCGCCACCGATTGCGCGCCGCTGACTTCGGTGCCCGCGCCGAGCGCGACGCCCGCTTCGCCGGAAACATAGGAATTGGTGCCGGCCGCGATGGCGTGGATGTTGTCCGCCAAAGCCTGATAACCGAGCGCGATGGTGTAATCGTCATAAGCGAAGGCGCCGCGGCCGACCGCCGTCGAGCTGGCGCCCGGGGCCCAGCTGTTCAAGCCGATCGAAGTCGCGCCGCTGCCGCTGGCCCAAGCCGCCGGGCCGACCGCGGTGGTGTTGGCGCCGGTAGCCCAAGCGCTGACACCGATGGCGGTGCCGCCGGATTGCGACGCCCACGAACCCGCACCCACCGCGGTGGTTTCTTCCGCGGATGCGCGGCTCAGTTCGCCGATGGAAATGCTGTAGGTGCCCTCCGCGCGCGAGCCGCTGCCGACCGCGAAGGAGCGGTCGCCGGTCGCCGATGCGTCGATGCCGAGCGCGACGCTGTTCAAGCCGGCCGCGTTCGCGCCGACGCCGAGCGCCGTGGCGCCGTTGCCGCCGGCGGTCGCGCCCGCGCCCACGGCGGTGCTTTCCGCGCCGCTGGCTTCGGTGCTGGCGTACATCGGGTTGCCGTCTTCGTCCAGGATCGGATTGCCGTCGTCGTCGACCAGCGCGCGCTGGGCGCCGATGGCCGTCGCGCTGGCCGCCGACGCGTTCGCACCGTTGCCGTTGGCGGTGGCGTTGTCGGCGGTCGCCGCCGACTGATTTCCGGTCGCCGTGGCGCCGTTGCCGATGGCCGAGGCACCCGAACCGTAAGCGGCGGCGGTATCGCCGTTCGCGTACGCATTCGCGCCCGAGGCGATGGCGAATTCGCCGACCGCTTCGGCGTCGTCGCTGCCGTCGTTGGCGCCGTTGGCCTTGAAATAGCGGGTCGCGTCGGTCAGCTGGCCGACGTTCACCGCATCCGTCTCTTCCGTGCCGGCCGCGACATTGGTGATCTGGCGTTCGTTGCCCGCCGAACCGACCGACACGCTGTTGGCGCGATCGGTTTCCGAATCCGCGCCGATGGCGACGCTATTGTCGTTCAGCGCGAAAGCGTTCACGCCGACGGCGACGCTGCCTTCTCCATCCGCATAGCTGTTATGGCCGACCGAAGTGGAGTACTCGCCGGTGGCCCACGCGCCGGTGCCGAACGCGGAACCGCCGGTGCCCGAAGCGCGGGTGTTGATCAGACCGAAGAACGTGCTGCCGCCGACGGCGGTGGCTTCTTCGCCGCTGGCCGCGGCGCCGAAACCGACCGCGGTGGTGTTGTCGGCGCTGGCTTCCGCGCCGTAGCCGAGCGCTTGCGCGCCGAAGCCCGAGGCGACGGTGTAGCCGCCGATGGCCGACGAACCGTCGCCGGAGGCGTTGGAACGGAAACCGTTGGCCGTCGATTGCAGACCGGACGCGGACGATTCGGTGCCCGAAGCGGTGGCGTAGGAGTTGGACGCCGAAGCGCCCGCGCCCAAAGCCGTCGCGCCCGCTGCACCGGTCGCCGAAGCGCCTGCGCCCACGGCCGTGGCATCCACGCCATTGGCTTCGGTGCTGGCGTACATCGGGTTGCCGTCTTCGTCCAGGATCGGATTGCCTTCGTCGTCCACCAGTGCGCGCTGGCCGCCGATGGCGGTCGCGCCGGCGGCACTGGCGCTGGCGCCATTGCCGTTGGCGGTGGCGTTGTCCGCCGTGGCCGCCGATTGGTTGCCGGTGGCGGTTGCGCCGTTGCCGATGGCCGAAGAACCCGAACCGTAAGCGGCGGCGGTATCGCCGTTCGCATACGCATTCGCACCTGAGGCGATGGCGAATTCGCCTACTGCTTCGGCGTCGTCCGAGCCGTCGCCCGCACCGTTCGCCTTGAAGTAACGGGTCGCATCGGTCAGCTGACCGACATTCACCGCATCCGTCTCTTCCGTACCGGCCGCCACATTGGTGATCTGGCGTTCGTTACCGGAGCTGCCCACCGATACGCTGTCTTCGCGATCGGCGACCGAATCGCCACCGATGGCCACGCTGTTGCGTGCTACGGCGTTGGCGTTGTTGCCCAGCGCCACTGCATTGAACTCGCTCGCGTAGGCACCGCCGCCCACGGCGACGGCGAACGAGCCCGAAGCCTCCGCCGGCAAGAAGCCGAACAGCGCGCCACCCACCGCCACGCTATTGGTGCCGCTGGCGATGGCTTGCGAACCCACGGCTGTGGAATCACCGCCGCTAGCCAATGCGCCGAAGCCGACGGCCGTATCCAGATCGCCACTGGCTTCAGCGCCATAACCCAAAGCTTGCGCACCGAACGCGCTGGCGACGCTGTAGCTGCCGATCGCGGAAGAACCATCGCCCGAAGCGTTCGAACGGAAACCGTTCGCCGTGGCCTGCAGACCCGAAGCCGAAGCTTCGGTGCCGACCGCCGCGGTGTAGGCATTGCTCGCCGAGGCGCCCGAACCGATCGCAATCGCTCCGATCTCGCCATCGGCCACCGCACCATTGCCGAGCGCGACGTTGTCTTCGCCCGATGCGGTGCTGTTGGAACCGCCAGCGAAACTGTTCAAACCGCTGGCGACATTGCCATTGCCCACCGCCGTCGCGTTCTCGCCTTCGACGGTATTGTCGCCGCCGAACGCATTGCCGTTCGTGCCGGAGACGACGTTGTTGCGGCCGAAGGCATTGCTGCCGTCGCCGCTGGCGTCGTTGAAGTTGCCCACCGCGCTGGCGTCCGCGCCGCTGGCCGTGTTGACGAAGCCGACCGCCGTCGAACCGTTGCCCGAAGCGACGCTGGAAGCGCCGACCGCGGTGCTGCCGTCGCCGCTGGCGACCGCGCCTGCACCGGCCGCGGTGGCTTCGGAGCCGCTGGCGATGGCGTCGTCGCTGCCGTCGTTCGCGCCGGTCGCTTGGAAGTAGCGCGTGGCGTCTACGAAATCATCGGCCAGCGCATCGAGTTGTCCCTTGTTGACCGCATCGTGCGCGTTGACGCCGTCGCCGACGTTGACGATGCGGCGCGTCGCCGGACCCGTGCTGCCGTCGCCGCTGCCGACCGAAACCGTATTCGCTTCGGTGGCGAGCGAACCCGAACCCAACGCCACGCTGTCGGCGGCGCCGGAGCGCGCGTTGGCGCCGACGGCCACGCCGTTCGTAGCGCTGGCCGAAGCGGAAGAACCGTAACCGATGGACACGCTCGCCGTGCCGCCCGCTGCCGCTTGGCGACCCAGCGCCGTGGCGTTGTTGGCGATGGCGCGCGCGCCCGAACCGGTCGCGGTCGCGCCCGTCGCGTTCGCCAGCGCGCCGTAACCCAGCGCGGTGGATACCTGGCCGCTGGCTTGCGCGCCGCCGCCGCAAGCGAAGGCGTTGGTGCCGCTCGCGGTCGGCGCGGTGCCGCCGCCGAGTTGTTGGCAAACGTTGCCTGCGCTGGCCGGCAGGCTCCATAGCGCTCCACTGATCGACAAAGCGAGGAAGGTTGCTGCGAGAGGCGTCGCGCGCGCGGCGCCGACGATGCCGTGGGATTGCTTGGCGAATTCGGATGCGACCACCAGCATGCCGAGCGACTTGTTCCAAACCTTGCTGTAAATCCTGTTCATGGGGGAATCCTTCAGTGGAAACTTCAAGGGAAAGTCGGCTCCCGGCGCCGCGGGGACAGGCCGGGAAACTTTCGACGAACGAGCGAACTACGAGGTGATGCGGAGGGCGAAACGGAAAAGCGGCGACGCGTAAACGGTTTCGCGCCGTAGGCCGGGCGGCTTGCGGCGGAAAGCGGAGAAAGGCGGGTGGGTCAGTTCGCGAACGGTCGCGAAGGGAAAAGAGGGAAGGTCGCGGGCGGTGCGCATCGAATGCGAAACGCGATGGCGCTCGGAGACGCCTTCGCCTGCAAAGACGCGAATGGTGCTGCCCTGCATCCCCTTCCCCCGAAGCATCTGCTGACCGAAACATACCTGCGAATGAAGCGCTTGGCTATGCTTTTTTCATGCGATACCTGAGCGTACGCAGTGCGAGCCGCATTGTTGCGTTGCGCAAACAGCGTCGTTGCAAATTCGATACGGAAGCGTCGCGTGAAGATTCGTTTCGCGCATTCGAAGTGAGCCGCAAAACTATTTGATGTAACTGGACTTGATGCGGCTCGCGCATTGCCTTGCGCGCCATCGCGCCGTGCGCGTGAAGATGTCGTTAATCGATGCGTCAGCAATCGATCCGTCATCGTCGCGAACGGCATACGGCGCCGCAGCAATCGACTCGAATGTGCCGATCGCCGCTCCGGATTGGGGCGGGCTGCGCATTCCGCACGTTATGGCGCGCGCATTTTTCGCAAGCGGGCGCGGGATTAGGCCGCCCGCGGTATCCTGCTGGCCCGCGACTCGCCCGCCGACCATGCCGCTGTATCGCTACAAAGCCCTGAACGCCCGCGGCGAGATGCTCGACGGCCAAATGGAAGCGGCCAGCGACGCCGAAGTGGCTTTGCGCCTGCAGGAACAGGGCCATCTGCCGGTGGAGACCAAGCCGGCTTCGGCCGGCGGCGGGGAAGCGGCCTGGCGGACACTGTTCAAGCCCAAGCCCTTCGCCGGCGAGCGCCTGGTCCAGTTCACCCAGCAATTGGCGACTCTGCTGGGCGCCGGCCAGCCGCTGGACCGGTCCCTGACGATCCTGCTGGAGCTGCCCGAGGACGAGACGGCCAAACGGACCATCGCCGACATCCGCGATGCGGTGCGCGGCGGTTCGTCCCTGTCGACCGCGCTGGAACGCCAGCACGGCACCTTCGGCAAGCTCTATATCAATATGGTCCGCGCCGGCGAAGCGGGCGGCAGCCTGCACGAGACCCTGCAGCGCCTGGCCGACTACCTGGAGCGCAGCCGCGCTTTGCGCGGTCGGGTGATCAACGCCTTGATCTATCCGGCCATCCTGGTGGTCATGGTCGGCTTGAGCCTGCTGTTCCTGCTGGGCTACGTCGTGCCTCAGTTCGCGGCGATGTACGAAAGCCTGGACGCGCAACTGCCGCTGTTTTCGCGGATCGTGCTGGGCATCGGGCTGTTCGTGCGCGATTGGTGGATCGTGCTGGTCGCCGTGCCGGCGCTGGCGGGGTGGTGGTTCGACCGCAAGCGCCGCGATCCGGCCTTCCGCGCCCGTTTCGACGAATGGCTGCTGCGGCAGAAGTTCGCCGGAACCTTGGTGGCCCGGTTGGAGACCGCGCGCCTGGCCCGGACCCTGGGCACCCTGCTCAAGAACGGCGTGCCGCTGATGACGGCCCTGGGCATCGGCCGCAACGTATTGGGGAACACCAAGCTGGCCGACGATGTCGAAAGGGCGGCGGACGACGTCAAGAACGGCGTCGGCCTGTCCACCGCCTTGGCCAAGGGCAAGCGGTTTCCGCGGCTGGCGCTGCAGATGATCCAGGTCGGCGAAGAGTCCGGCGCGCTCGATACGATGCTGCTCAAAACGGCGGACACCTTCGAGCGCGAAACTGGGCAGGCTTTGGACCGGATGCTGGCGGCGCTGGTGCCGGTGATCACCTTGGTGCTGGCCGGTGCCGTGGGCATCGTGATCCTGGCGGTGCTGACGCCGCTGTACGATCTGACCAATGCGATCGGTTGAAGCGAGGGACTAGAAAAATGAGGGAAAAGAAACTAGTGGCAGTTTCCTCGCTCTACAAGCGAAGCTAGGCTTCGAGCCAGTTCGACCCATCCGCCGCTCTTCACTAGTTACTACTTCCTCATCCCTGGTTCCTTATTCCACAACTTACACGGATTGCCCCATGCGCATACCCCGCCACATTGCCCGATCCCCCTCCGCACGCGCGCAGCGCGGCATGAGCCTGCTCGAGATCATCATCGTGATCGTGCTGATCGGCGCGGTGCTGACTTTCGTCGGCTCGCGCGTGCTCGGCGGCGCGGACCGCGCCAAAGCCAACCTGGCCAAATCGCAGGTGAGCACGCTGGCCGGCAAGATCGAGCAATACCAGATGGATACCGGCTCGCTGCCGGGCAAGCTCGACGATCTGGTCGCCCAGCCCGGCAACGCCAACGGCTGGCTCGGTCCGTACGCGAAAGCCGCGGAACTGAAGGATCCATGGGGCCATCCGGTCGAATACCGCGTGCCGGGCGAGAACGGCGCCTTCGACCTGGTGATCCTGGGCAAGGACGGCCAGACGGGCGGCGACAGCTACAACACCGACGTCAAATACGAACAATAAGCCCGAGCGCAGAACCGCGATGGCCGCGCAGCGCGCCGCGTCGATCGTTTCCGGCGGAGCGCGCGCCGCGCGCGGCGTGACTTTGCTGGAGATGCTGCTGGTGGTGGCCATCATCGCCGCCGCGAGCCTGCTCGCGGCCGGCACGCTGACCGGCGGCTTCGCCGGCATCCAGTTGCGCTCCAGCGCCAAGGAAATCGCCGCCAATCTGCGTTACGCGCGGGCCCAGGCTTTGACGAAGGGGCAGCCGCAGAAGTTCGTGATCGATCCGCGCGCGCACACTTGGCGCGCAACGGAGGACCGCCGCGGCGAAATCCCGGGCAAGCTCGGCATCGTCTTCACCGGCACGCGCGGGTTGCAGGCGCGCGCGGGCGAGGGCGCGATCCTGTTCTTCCCGGACGGCGCTTCCACCGGCGGCCGCGTGCAATTGCAGTCGGGCAAGGCGGCCTGGAACGTGGACGTCGCCTGGTTGACCGGCGAAGTGACGCTGAAGCGCGCGGAGCGGTTGGAATGAGCCGCGCGGCGAAGCAGGGCGGCTACACGCTGATCGAGGTGATCGTCGCTTTCGCCGTGCTGGCCTTGGCGCTGACTTTGCTGCTCGGCACGCTGACCGGCGCATCGCGGCAGGTGCGGCGTGCGGCGGACGCCGGCCGCGCGGCATTGCACGCGCAATCGCTGTTGGATCAAACCGGCGTCGGCGAAAGCCTGCAGGCGGGACACACCCAGGGCGATTTCGAAAACGGCCGCTACGACTGGACGATGGACGTCGCGCCGTACGCCGATCCGTCGCAGCCGGCCGGCGCTGCAGCTCCGGTCGAATTGGCGGCGCCGCAGTTGTTGCAAGTCACATTGTCGGTGCGATGGGGCGACGCTCCCGACCAGCGCCTGCAGTTGCGTTCGTTGCGCCTGGTCATCCCGGGCATGACGTCGTCGCCGCCATGAACGGCCGTAACCGCGGTTTCACCTTGGTCGAAGTGCTGCTGGCCATGGTGCTGTTGGCGGCCGGGCTGGCCTTGGCTTTCGCCACGTTGCGCGCCGCCACGGCGACGGTGCAGCGCGGCGAAGATCTGGCCCAACGCAGCGAGCGCGTGCGCTCGGTCGAGGATTTCCTGCGCCGCCGCGTGACCTCGGCCTTGCCGATGAAGTTCGGCACCGACAATTCCACGGGCACCGCGCTGCGTTTCGTCGGCGAACCGCAGCGGATGCGCTTCGTCGCCGACATTCCCGACTATCTCGGCCGCGGCGGACCGTATCTGCACGACATCGCCGTCGGCGACGCCGGCCTGACCATCGCGTTCGGCATGGTGCAGGGCGGGCAAATCGTCGAAGAGAAAGCGCCGCGCGCGCCGGAGCCGCTGGTGCGCGACGTGCGCTCGGTGCGGCTGCGCTACCGCGGCTTGAACTACGACAACACGCTCACCGAATGGCAGGACGAATGGTCGACCGCGGACCGGCTGCCGCTGCAAGTGTCGATCGAAATCGAGAGCGAGTCGGCCGGCAAATGGCCGCCGCTGGTGGTCGCCCTGCCGCAGGCCGGCAACGACTTCGCGGTCGCCGCCGGGGAGATCTTCCAGTGAACCGGCGTGTGCGCGGCGCTGCGATGCTGCTGGTGATGTGGCTGATCGTGCTGCTCACCGCCTTGATCGGCGCGTTCGCGCTGACCGCGCGGATCGAAAGCCTGCAAGGCCGCAACGCCAGCGAAGGCGCGATCGCCGCGCAAGCGGCGCGCGCGGGTTTGGAGTATTCGCTGGTCCGGGTCAACGAAAACGACCCGCGCCGGCAATGGCGTCCCGACGGCCGCGATTACGTTTGGCGTTTCGATCGCGCGGTGGTGCGGATCAAGATCGTCGACGAATCCGGCAAGATCAACTTGAACATCGCCGACGCGCCGCTGCTCGCCGGCTTGTGGCGCGCGTTGGGCGTGGAGCAGGACCAGGCCGCGCGATTGGCTTCGGCGATCATCGATTGGCGCGACGGCGACTCGCTCAGCCAGGCCCAAGGCGGCGCCGAAGACGCGCAGTACGCCGAAGCCGAATTGCCGTACGGCGCCAAGGACGCGCCGTTCGAGACCGTCGCCGAATTGCAACAAGTGCTGGGCATGACCCCCGAGCTGTACGCGAAGGCCGAGCCGTACCTGACCGTGTACGGCACCCTGCAAACGCCCGATGCGACCTTCGCCGAAGGCGTGGTATTGCAGGCGATGGGCCTGAATGCGGAGACGGTGCTGCAGCAGCGCAACGCGCCGGTGGATACCGGCGTCACCCAACCGTTCGTAGGTTTCGGCAGCGGCACGTATAGTATTGATAGCCGCGCGCGGCTGCCCAATGGCCGCGAGTCGGTGCTGCGGGCGGTCGTGCGCACCGGCGCCAACCGGATACCGGGATCGGCCTACACGGCACTGCGATGGGAGGAGGGCGGCATACCGCGATGAACGCGCTACGCGACAGCTTGGGCGGTTTCGGCGCAAGGCTGCGTCCTGGCGCGGGCGGCTTTTTCGCCTGGTGGGGCGCGTCGCTGGCGTCGTGGCTGCCGGGATCTTGGCGCGCGGTCTTCGGGCTGGCGCGCGACCGCTTGCTGCTGAGCGGCGGCGCCGAACAACTCCAGTTGCGGTTGCAGACGCTCGACGGAATCCGCGACATCGGCAGCGTGCCGCTGCCCGCTAGCGCGGAAGGCGACGACCCCTTGCCGCGCTTGCTGGCGCCCGCCATCGCCGACTTGCCGCGCTGGTATCTGCTGCCCGCCGCCGCGAGCCTGCGCCGGCGCGTGACGCTGCCGGCCGCCGCCGCAGAGCGTTTGCGCGACGTGCTGGCTTTCGAGATCGACCGGCAAACGCCGTTCGCGGCCGACGCGGTGTACTTCGACGCGCGGGTCGCAGAACGTCGCGGCGACGGCCAGATCGTGGCCGAGTTGGTGGCGGTGCCCAAGCCGGTGATGGATGCGGCCTTGGCTGCGCTCGGCGCACCGGCGGCGAGCCTGGCCGGCGTCGATGTAGCAGGCGAGTCCGGCGTGCCGCTCGGCGTGAACTTGTTGCCGATGCCACGCCGGCAGCGCGGCGCCGATCCTGCGCGGCGCTGGAACTGGATCCTGGCGGCGGTGGCGCTGCTCGCCTTGGCCGCGGGCCTGTGGCAGATCCTCGACAACCGCCGCGCCGCCGCCGCCGAGTTCGAAAAACAAGTGTCCGCGCGCGCCGCCGAGGCGCGCCGCGTCGGCCAGCAACGCCAGCAATTGCTGGACATGGTGGAAGGCAGCGCCTTCCTCGAGCGCACCCGCGGCGGGCGCCCGACGATGATCGCGGTGATCGACGAATTGAGCCGCCGCATACCCGACAACACCTATCTCGAAAAACTGTCGATGGAGAACGGGCAACTGCAGCTGATCGGCTTCAGCTCCGACGCCTCCGGGCTGGTGCAGAAGCTGGAAGGCTCCAAGTTGTGGCGCTCGCCCGCGCTCGCGGGCGCGTTGCAGCCCGATCCGCGCTCCGGCCGCGACCGTTTCACGATGACCGCCGAACTGGCCATCGCCGCTTCGGAGCAAGCGAAAAAACCGGGGGACGCCGATGCGCAACGACCGCGCTGAACGCGACCGCTGGCTGGCGTTGGGCCTGCTGCTGGCGGCGTTGGCGCTGGCCTATCTGGTGCTGGTGCATCCGTGGTGGACTGTGCCGATGCTGGAAACCCAGGGCCGCATCCACGATCTGCAGGAACGCGAATTGCGGATCCGCATGCAACTGCAGCAGCAACCGCAGATCCGCGAACGCCTGGCGCAATTGCAGGCCAGCGGCGCGGGACAACCGGGATTCCTTCCGGAGGCGACGGCGGAATTGGCCACCGCCGGCCTCTCGCAACAACTCGAACGCGTGGTGCTGGAAGTCAGCCCGGGCAATGCCAGCTGCCAGATCAGCAATCGTTCGCCCGCGACCGCCGCCAGCCAGGACCGTTTCCGCAAAGTCGTGGTGCTGGTGCGCCTGCGTTGCGGCATGCCCGAACTCGCCGCCGTGCTGCATCGGTTGGAGAACGCGAATCCGCGCATGTTCGTCGACAACCTGAACATCCTGACCCAGGCCAATTATTTCGCGCCCGATCCGTCGCGCTCGACCCAGGGCGGCCTGGACGTCAGCTTCGATCTGTACGGTTATCTGCGGCCGAACGCCGCCGGCGGGGTGGCGAATGCGCGCTGACGCCATCGGCGCGCGGACCTGGCTGCTGGCCGCGGTCGCCGGCTGGGCCGTTTTGGTCTGGGCCTTCTCCCTGTTCGGCATGGGCGGACGGATCCAGCCGCTGCCGGCCGACGCCAGCATGGTTCCGGAATTGCCGAACGCAGCGCCGGCCTCGCGCCTGGCCGTGCACACCCTGGGCGAATACGGCGAGGCGACCGCCCGGCCGCTGTTCTTCAGCGATCGCCGCCCGAAACCCTTCTCGCTGCAGCCCGGTGGCGACCAGGCGGCCAAGAACGATTTCAACTACGTGCTCAGCAGCGTGCTGATCGGGCCCGACCTGAAAATGGCCATCCTGCAGCCACCGGAAGGCGGGGAAGGGATCCGCCTGAAACTGGGCGAAGCCTCGGACAAGCTCCCCGGCTGGCGCCTGACCGAGGTGACGCCGCGCAGCGCGATCGTCGCCTCGGCCAGCGAGACTCGGTCGCTGGAACTGCGGGTTTTCGACGGCCGCGGCGGGCAACCGCCGACCGCGCTGCCCAGTTCGCAAGCCAATGCCCAACCCGCGACCGGGGGAACACAGGCTACGATGCCGGTCCCCCCGCCGGCCCCCCATCCGACGATGAACCCCGCGCCTCCTCCGGCCGTCCAAAGCCCGCCGCCCGCGCCGTCGCCGCCAGCCGCGGACAACTCGGCCGCGCCTTCGCCGAACGAAGCGCAGCTGCAGGCGATCCGGCAGCGGATCGAAGCGCGACGGGCCAAGCTGCGCCAGGAAGCGCAGCAGGCGACCAAGCCTAAGAACTGACAGGAACGACATGATCGGTATTTCTCTGCCACCGAAGATTTTCCTGTCCGCCGTGCTGTGCGGCGCGCTCGCCGCCTGCGCCACCGTGCCGCGGCCCGACATCCGCCGCGAAGGCGCGGTCGACGGCGCCTCGGCCCAGGTCCAGGCGACCAGCGCCGACGGTTCGGTGAAGAGCGAACCGATCGACGCTTCTTCTTCCGACGCCGGCCCGCGCCCGATCGTGCGCCGCGGCAGCGGCCAGATGATCAACCGCGGCGCGGCGACGGCGCCCGCGCCCGCAACCGCATCCGGACCCGCGCGCGGCGGCAACACCACCTTCAATTTCGAAGGCGAATCGCTCAACGCGGTGATCAAGGCGATCCTCGGCGACATGCTCGGCCAGAACTACGTGATCGCGCCGGGCGTGCAGGGCACGGTCACCTTCGCCACGCCCAAGCCGGTGGATTCGGCGCAGGCCTTGTCGCTGCTGGAGATGGTGCTGGGCTGGAACAACGCCCGCATGATCTACAGCGACGGCCGCTACAACATCCTGCCGGCCGATCAGGCGCTGGCCGGCGCCGTCGCGCCGCGCGCGGGCGCGCCCGGCATGGCGCGCGGCGGCTATCAGGTGCAAGTGGTGCCGCTGCGCTACATCTCGGCCACCGAGATGGAGAAGCTGCTCAAGCCGTACGCGCGGCCGAATTCGATCGTCAACGTCGAGCCTTCGCGCAACCTGATCACCCTGGCCGGCACGCGCAGCGAACTGGCCAATTATCTGCGCACCATCGAGATCTTCGACGTCGATTGGTTGGCCGGCATGTCGGTGGGCGTGTTCCCGCTGCAGTCGAGCAACGCCACCAAGGTCGTGGCCGATCTTGAGAAGGTGTTCGGCGAGCAGAGCAAGTCGCCGGTGGCCGGCATGTTCCGCTTCATGCCGCTGGAAGGATCCAACGCCGTGCTGGCGATCACTTCGCAGCCGGATTACCTGGACGACATCCAGGCCTGGATCGACCGCATCGACGGCACCGGCGATACGCCGCGGCTGTTCACCCACGAGTTGAAATACATCAAGGCCGACGAGCTGGCCACGCGCCTGGCCGAAGTCTTCGGCAGCGGCCGCGGCAACAACAATAACAACGGCGGCGACGGCGGCGCTTCGCTGATGTATCCGAATCCGGAGACCATCCGCGGCCTAGCCGACAACATGAGTTCGACCAGCGACGTCAACGGCGGCAGCAAGGACAGCTTCAGCAGCGCCGGCGGCGGCACGGGCGGCAGCGGCGGCGTGGGCCAGATGAGCCTGGATCCGCAACAGAGCACGCGCAACACCACCGTCACCATCGACGTCAACGGCGACAAGGTCGGCGTGTCGGCGGTGCCGGAAACCAATTCGCTGCTGGTCCGCGCTTCGCCCGCGGCCTGGAAATCGATCCGCGAGGTCGTGGAAAAGCTCGACGTGATGCCGATGCAGGTGCACATCGAAGCGCAAGTGGTCGAGGTGCAGCTCAGCGGCGAACTCGCCTACGGCGTCAACTGGTTCTTCGAGCGCGCCGTCACCGACAACGGTCTGCCGGACGCGGTCGGCCGCACCACCTGGAGCCAGCTCGCCGGCAGCATCAAGCCCGCAGGCACCAACGACGGCGGCATGCTGTGGACTTTCCTCGGCCCGAACGCGGCGGCGGTGATCAGCGCGCTGGACAAGGTCACCGACGTGCGCATGCTGCAGACGCCGTCGGTGTTCGTGCGCAACAACTACGAAGCCACGTTCAACGTCGGCAGCCGCATTCCGATCAATTCGGTGTCGGTGAACCCCAACCTGGGCAGTTCGAGCACGATCAGCCAGGTGCAGTACATCGACACCGGCACCATCCTCAAGGTGCGCCCGCGCGCCACCAAGGACGGCACCATCTTCATGGACGTCGTGCAGGAAGTCAGCGCGCCGTCCGGCGACGCCGACGCCAACGGCAACGTGCGCATCGACACCCGCCGGCTGAAGACCAATGCGATGGTGCAGAGCGGCGAGACCGTGATCATGGCGGGCCTCATCCAGGACGGCCGCACCCGCGGTTCCTCCGGATTTCCGGGCTTGAGCCGCATTCCGGTCATCGGCGGTTTGTTCGGCCGGCAGAGCACATCGGACACGCGCAACGAAACCATCATCCTGCTCACGCCGACCCTGGTGCAGAACCCGCAGGAAGCGCGCGACCTGACCGACGAGTACGGCCGCAGGTTCCGGGCGATGGAGCCGATCAAGCCGCCGGCGAAGCAGAGCAAGCTGAAGTAATCCGCTCGACCTGCAGCAAAAAGCGGACTTAATTGGCCGCTTTTGCTTTCCAAAGCAGAGTTTGCTCCGCTGTCTATGGTTTTTGTGGGAGCGGCTTCAGGCGCGAGCTCTTTGCCGGAGATCGCAGAGACGCCTGGAAAAGCTCGCGGCTGAAGCCGCTCCTACAAAAAAGCAGCGGAGCAAGTCTCGCTCTACGAAGTCGAGGCGGGCTTTCGAGCGTCGAATACGTATGCAGCGGCGTCCGCGCCGCGTTTCCCGGCGATAAGCTGTGCCCGCAGCGCCCTCAGGCGCACGCCGAGGCAGCAGGATGACCGATACGCAATGGTGGCGCGGCGCCGTCGTCTACCAGATCTATCCGCGCAGTTTCCTGGACACCGACGGCGACGGGGTCGGCGATCTGCCGGGCATCGTCGACAAGCTCGACTACGTCGCGCGGTTGGGCGTGGATGCGATCTGGGTATCGCCGTTCTTCAAGTCGCCGATGGCCGATTTCGGCTACGACATCGCCGATTATCGTGCGGTCGATCCGCTGTTCGGCACGCTCGCCGACTTCGACCGCCTGCTGGCCAAGGCCCATGCGCTGGGCTTGAAGGTGATGATCGACCAGGTGCTCAGCCACACCTCGGTCGAACACGAATGGTTCAAGCAAAGCCGGCAAAGCCGCGACGACTCCCGGGCCGACTGGTACGTCTGGGCCGATGCGCGCGAGGACGGCGCGCCGCCCAACAATTGGCTGTCGCTGTTCGGCGGCGTCGCATGGAAATGGGAACCTCGGCGCGGCCAGTACTACCTGCACAATTTCCTGTCTTCGCAACCGGACCTCAATTTCCACAATCCGCAAGTGCGGGCCGCGGTGCTCGGCGAGGTGGAGTTCTGGCTCAAGCGCGGCGTCGACGGTTTGCGCTTGGACGCGATCAACTTCTGCTTCCACGACAAGCGGCTGCGCGACAATCCGCCCAAGCCGCCGGAGAAGCGGGTGGGCCGCGGCTTCAGCCCGGACAACCCGTACGCGTTCCAATACCACTACTACAACAACACGCAGCCGGAGAATCTGGCTTTCCTGGAAGAGCTGCGCGCGCTGCTCGATCGCTACCCCGGGACGGCTGCGCTCGGCGAAATCTCGTCCGAGGATTCGTTGGCGACCACCGCCGAGTACACCCGCGGACGCCGTCTGCATATGGGCTACAGCTTCGAACTGCTGACCGACGACTGCAGCGCCGCCTACGTCCGCGACACCGTGAACCGGCTGGAAGCGGTGCTGGACGAGGGTTGGCCTTGCTGGGCGCTGTCCAACCACGACGTGCGCCGCGCGATCACGCGCTGGGGCGGTACGGACGCCGCGCCGGCATTGGCCAAGCTCTTGAACGCGATGCTGTGTTCGCTGCGCGGATCGGTGTGCTTGTATCAGGGCGAGGAACTGGGCTTGGGCGAAGCCGACGTGCCATACGAGGCTTTGCGCGATCCTTACGGCATCGCGTTCTGGCCGAATTTCAAAGGCCGCGACGGCTGCCGCACGCCGATGCCGTGGACCGCGGATGCGAATGGCGGATTCAGCGGTGCAGAGCCTTGGTTGCCGGTGCCGGAACGCCACCGCCTATCTTCCGTTGCGGAGCAGGACCGCGATCCGGATTCGGTGCTGAACGCGTTCAGGGCTTTCCTGCATTGGCGCAAGACGCAGCCGGCATTGGTGCTGGGCTCGATCCGGATGCTCGATACGCCGGAGCCTGTGCTCGCGTTCGTGCGCGAGTATGCGGGCGAAGAAATTTTGGCGGCATTCAATCTGTCCGCCGCCGAAGTGCGGGTTGAGTTGCCTTTCGTGGTCGCTGAATCTCTAGATGGGCATGCGCTGCCCGCAGGCATGCACAGCGAAGGCTATGTGACTTTGCCCGCTTTCGGCGCGTTGTATGCGCGCGCGGATCGCATAGCTGTTTCCTCCCTCCTCGTGGGGGAGGATGCCCGAAGGGCAGGAGAGGGGGCGCGAGCGTAGCGAGTGCTTTTTGCTCTTATCGTGGTTGTTGTTCTCCGCCAAAAGCCGAACCCTCTCCCTGGCGCTTCGTGCCTGTCCCTCTCCCGCAAAGGGCAGAGGGCAGGTTTGTCGGTGCTTGTTCGACGAGCATGCTGCATTGCAGCGCGAATGCGGTCGACGCATCGGCCGCAATGAATACGTATGCATGCAATTGTTTCCGCCGCCGCGCCGAACCACCATGGCGGCAGGCGAAAAAAGCGCGCCGACGAGCGCGCGCCGCCGCCAACCGATCCGAAAAATCAACGACCCGGAGGGGGTGCGTCTGATGTCCAAGTCCGTTATCCAGCGGCGCAACTTGCTGGCGATCTCGCTGGCGGCCGCATGCGCGAGCGTCGCCTTCGGCGCGACGGCGCAAGAACAGGCCGCGCCGGCTCCCGCGGCGCCCGCGCCGCAAGCGGCCGCCGACGCGACCACGCTGCAGACCGTGCAAGTGACCGGCAACCGCCGCGTGCAGTCGATCCAGGACTACGCCGGCACCATCCAGTCGTTCACCGGCGAGGAACTGGACAAGCTGGGCGTCAACACCGACATCCGCAATCTCTCGGCCGTGGTGCCCGCGCTGCAGATCACCAAGCAGGAAGGCAAATACGAGATGTACCTGCGCGGCATCGGCGCATCGGACTCGGATTTCTCGTCCGATCCGGCCGTGGCCACCTATTACAACGGCATCTACCTGCCGCGGCCGCGTTCGATCGGCCCGATGTTCTTCGACGTGCAGCGCGTGGAAGTCAACAAAGGCCCGCAGGGCACGGTGCGCGGCCGCAACGCGGCGGCGGGCTCGATCAACGTCATCCCCAACCAGCCCGAACTCGGCGCGTTCAACGGCAACTTGAAGGTCGGCGCGGGCAATTACGATTTCCGCCAGTACGAAGGCGTGGTCAACATCCCGCTCGGCGAGACTGTGGCCGCGCGCGTGGCGCTGTTCAACGAATCGCGCGACTCCTACATCAAGAACGGCTATCCGTTCGACTTGGAAGGCCCCGGCGCGCTCGACAACTCGGCCGGCCGCGTTTCCTTCTTGTGGGAACCGAACGATAAGTTCTCCGCTTACGTGATGCTGGACAAGGTGAAGGAAGAAGGCACCGGCGATCCGGGCATGTTCACCGAGCGCGCCCAGGCCGCCGGCTACGACATCGACGACCTGGACGATCCGTTCCGCCAGTATTTCCGCACCCAAGGCAAGACCACCAACGACATCGAAGGCATCGCCGGCACCTTCACCTACCATTTCAACGATGCGGTGTCGGTCGAGTTCAACACCTCCTACCGAAAATACGATTTCTACAACCGCAACGCCTCGCGCGAATGGCAGCTGGGCCCGGTCTATCCCGGTTCCGAGCGCGAGGCTTACCACAATCCCGAACGCCTGAACTGGTACGACACCTTCATGCAGGCCGACAAGTCGAAGACGCGCACCAACGAACTGCGCTTCTTCGGCGACACCGGCCGTCTGGTCTGGTCGGCGGGCGTGTTCAACTACAACGAGAAGTACGACTACGTCTCTTGGGACGTGGGCAACGGCTATTTCGGCGATTGCGAGTGGTTCGCGCCCGGCACCACCTGCGGCTGGCAGGATGGCCTGGGCGGCGAGAACCGCGGCAACGGCTCGGAAGTCGAATCCAACGCCGTCTACGCGGACTTCAGCTTCTCGGTCAACGACGGCTTCCGCCTGATCGGCGGCGCGCGCTACACCAAGGACAAGAAGACGGCGCGCGAGCACCACGTCAAATACCAGTTCGTGATTCCCGACGGCTTGTTCGAAGACTTCTTCGGACAGCCGCCGAACACGACGACCAATCCTTGGACCACCGGCCTGGTCATCCTGTCGCCGGGTTTCCGATTGCAGGCGCCCGGCAACCGCATGCCCACGCCCACCGTGTGCACCAACAACGACTGGACGCCGGCCGCGACCGCGGGCTGCAACAACGGCATCGACTATTTCCTCAACGGCTTCAGCAGCTTGGGTTACAAGGACAACTGGGGCGCGTTCCTCGACACCTACCGCGACCAGATCGACGTGATCATGCGTTCGGACTACGGCCCGACCGCCACCAGCGTCAACGTCTACGAGGACAGCTTCGTCGATTGGCGCGCCGGCGCCGAATACGACCTGGACGACGACAAGATGCTGTACGCCACCGTCTCGACCGGCACCCGCTCGGGCGGCCTGAACCGGCCGATGCGGCTGGCCGACGGCACCAACCTGTCGGTGACGTTCAAGCCGGAAAAGCTCACTTCGTACGAAGTGGGCTTGAAGAGCGATTGGAAATTCGGCGATGTGCCGGTACGCCTCAACGCGGCCTTGTTCTATTACGACTATCAGGACAAAGTCTTGCAGAACATGATCGACGTGCCGACGCCGACGCCGGACAACCCGAACGCGGTGACGCGCAACGTGCTGAACGACAACGCGGCCAACGCCAGCGTGCTCGGCCTGGAGTTGGAAGGCCAGGTCGGCTTCGCGCACGGCTTGAACCTAGGCTACAACTTCACCTACCTGGACACCGAATTCAAGGATTCGGACGTGCTCGACACGCGCGCCCGCGGCGCCGACGCCGGCTTGATCGTGCCGCTGGATGGCAACCGTTTGCCGAATACCTCCAAGTACAACGTCAACCTCAACCTGTCGCAGACCGTTGACGTGAACTGGGGTTCGGTGAGCTCGTTCGATTGGACGGTGAACCTGGCCTACCGCTCCGACTATTTCCTCACCGCCTACAACAGCCGCGGCTTCAAGGGCGTGTACGACGGCGGCGGCAACCGAGTGGGCGTGGTCGAGGTTCCGCTGTCGGAGATGGGCTTCAATAACGGCTCGAACCCGGCCCAGATCGGTCCGCCGGCGAACGGCTCGGCGATGCGCGACACGGTCGGCGGTTTCACCACGCTCAATGTGTCGGCCGGCTTGAACTTCGGCGAGGAAGAGCGGTTCCGCATCGACGGGTTCGTGTCCAACCTGACCGACGAGGCGTATTCGGGCAAGGGCTTCATCAACGAATCGGTGAACATCCGCTACCTCAACACCCCGCGCATGTTCGGCGTGCGGTTCAGCGCGAAGTTTTGACCTTCCCAGGCCGTCATCCCGGCGAAAGCCGGGATCCAGGGGATTCGGCGCCGTTCGCAGATCCGACGGAATCCCTGGGTCCCGGCTTTCGCCGGGATGGCGGTGAAGGGAGCAGCGTTGCCATCCTCACCGGACCGCAGGCACGATTCCGCGCATGACGACCAAACCGCAGCTGTCGTTCTGGCAGATCTGGAACATGTGCTTCGGATTCCTCGGAATCCAGTTCGGTTTCGCTTTGCAGAACGCGAACGTCAGTCGCATTTTCCAGACCTTGGGCGCCGAGGTCGACGACATCCCGATGCTGTGGATCGCCGCGCCGCTGACCGGGCTGCTGGTGCAGCCGGTGATAGGTTACCTGTCCGACCGCACCTGGACGCGGCTGGGGCGGCGCCGGCCGTATTTCCTGTTCGGCGCGATCTTCGCGACGCTGGCTTTGTTCGCGATGCCGAATTCTCCGACGCTTTGGATCGCGGCCGGATTGCTGTGGATCCTGGACGCATCGATCAACGTATCGATGGAACCGTTCCGCGCCTTCGTCGGCGATCAACTCGCGCCCGCGCAACGGCCCAGCGGCTATGCGATGCAGAGTTTTTTCATCGGCGTCGGTTCGGTCGTCGCCAGCTTGCTGCCGTGGTTGCTGGCCCAGGCGGGCGTCGGCAACACCGCGGGCGCCGGCGAAGTGCCGGATACCGTGCGCTTCGCTTTCTATTTGGGCGGCGCGGTGCTGTTCCTGGCGATCGGTTGGACCGTGTTGCGCACGCGCGAGCATCCGCCCGAAGCGTTGGCCGCGTTCGACGATGCCGCGTCGAGGCCGGCACAGTGCAGCGACGCGGCTCCGCTTGCGCGTTTCGACGGCATCGCCTGGCTGGCTGCAGGCATCCTCGGCGCTTTATCCGTGCGCTACTTCGGCTGGGACAAGCAGTTGTACGTGCTCGCGGGCGGCATCGCCGCCTACGGGCTGGCGTTGCTGGCGGCCGCCTGTTCGCGCCCGCAGGGCATGCTCGCCACGCTCGTGCGCGATCTGCGTGCGATGCCGGACACGATGCGCCGCCTGGCCGTGGTCCAGTTCTTTTCCTGGTTCGCGCTGTTCGCGATGTGGATCTACACCACCTCGGCGGTCACCTCGGTCCATTACGGCAGCGCCGATACGGCGTCGGCGGCCTACAACGAAGGCGCCAACTGGGTCGGCGTGCTGTTCGCGGCCTACAACGGCTTCGCCGCATTGGCGGCGATCGCGATTCCGTGGATGGTACGACGCGTGGGCCTGCGCATCAGCCACCTGATCAACGCCAGCCTGGGCGGCATCGGGCTGTTGTCGTTCCTGTGGATACGCGATCCGCACTGGCTGCTGCTGTCGATGGCCGGCGTCGGCTTCGCCTGGGCCTCGATCCTGTCGCTGCCGTACGCGTTGCTGTCCGACAGCCTGCCGGCGCAGAAGATGGGCGTGTACATGGGCATCTTCAATTTCTTCATCGTGATTCCGCAACTGGTCGCGGCCAGCCTGCTCGGATTGCTGCTGAAGACCTTCTTCGGCGGCCAGCCGATCCAGGCGTTGGCGATCGGCGGCGTCAGCCTGATCGTCGCGGGCTTGTGCGTGCTGCGGGTCGCCGAACCCTCACCGTCGCCGGTGCCGGCGCGATGAAACGCTGGCTGACGTTGTTCGTCGCGATCTCGCTGACCGGATGCGCGCAGCGCGGCGCGGTGCGGACGGAAGAGTTCTACGGCACCGGCGAACCGTTCGCCGGCGAAGCGGTGTATTTCGTGCTGACCGACCGTTTCGTCAACGGCGATCCGGGCAACGACCAGCGGAAGCAGGGCGGCGCGCATCCCACCTTCGACCGTCGCATTCCCGGACCGAACGGCGAGAGCGACAACATCGGCTACCTGGGCGGCGACTTCAAAGGCATCGTCGAGCACGCGGACTACATCCGCGGCATGGGATTCACCGCGGTGTGGGTCACACCCATCGTCGACAACCCCGACGAAAGCTTCACCGGCGGCAAACCGGCCAGCTGGGGCAGCTTCTGGACCGACCGGGGAAAGACCGGCTATCACGGCTACTGGGGCGTGAACTTCTACCGGCTCGACGAGCATTTGCCGAGTCCGGGCTTGGATTTCGCGGATTTCACGGCCGCGATGAAAGCCCGTAATCTGAAAGTGGTGCTCGACATCGTCGCCAACCACGGCTCGCCGGCCTACACGATGCCGCGCGACCAGCCCAAGTTCGGCAAGGTCTACGACCGCGACGGCCGCCTGCTGGCCGACCAACAGAACCTGCCGCCCGAGAAATTGGATCCCGTCCGCAATCCGTTGCACCGGTTCTACAACACCAAGCCCGGGGTGGCCGAACTATCGGATTTCAACGAGAACAATCCAGAGGTGCTCGACTACCTGGCCGGCGCCTACGAGCAATGGGCGGGACAGGGCGCGGCCGCGTTCCGCATCGACACGTTGGGCTGGATGCCGCACGCGTTCTGGAAGAAGTTCGCCGACCGCATCCGCGCGCGCCATCCGGGCTTCTTCATGTTCGGCGAGAACTTCGAGTACGACGCCGCCAAGATCTCGCCGCATACCTGGCCGGAGAACGGATCGATCAGCGTGCTCGATTTCCCGTTGAAGCAAGGTATGGAAGACGTCTTCGGCAAGAAGCGTGTCGGCTTCGAACGGCTCGCTGCGGCGCTGCACCTGCAGGATGGGCTGTACGCCAATCCCTACGAACTGATGACCTTCTACGACAACCACGACATGCCTCGGCTGGACGCGACCGACGAGGGCTTCATCGACGCGAACCACTGGCTGTTCACTGCGCGCGGCATCCCGGTGGTCTATTACGGCTCGGAGATCGGCTTCATGCGCGGCCGTGCCGAGCATGCGGGCAACCGCAACTACTTCGGGACCGAAGGCATCGCGGCTGCCATGGGCCATCCGATCCGGGAAAAGTTGGCGCGCATCGCCAAGCTGCGCGCGGCGACGCCGGCGTTGCAGCGTGGTTTGCAGATCGATTTGGAACTGCGGGGCGATCGCGCCGCGTTCTATCGGGTTTACCAGCGCGGCGGCGTGCACCAGGTCGCGCTCGTGTTGTTGAACAAGGGCAATGCGCCGGCCAGGTTCGAAGTGCGCGACAAGCTGCAGCCCGGCGTTTGGCGCGGAGCGTTCGACGGCCGGACGATCGAGGTCGCCGAAGGCGGGGCGCTGACGGCGGACGTGCCCGCGCACGGCGTCGACGTGCTCCTGCTCGATGCCCCCATCGTCCTGCCGGCATTGAGGGCGGTGTTGGTCGAGGCGATGGGGAAGTCGCGCCGGGCCGACGCCCCTGCCGTTCTTCCCCCTTTGAAAAAGGGGGATTGAGGGGGATTTGCTTTTGATCTTCAAAGCAAGATCAACAGCAAATCCCCCATCGCCTTCGGCGATTTGGCCCCTTTTTCAAAGGGGGCGACAGCAGGAGCGGCGAATGCACGCTGCGGCGTCAACCGGAACTCGACTTGCGCACCACCAACGAGGTCGGCAATCGCATGCTCTCCGTCGGCTCGCCGTTCACCAAGCCGACCAAAGCCTCCACCAGCAATTCTCCAGCGCGGTTGGTGTCCTGAAACACCGTAGTCAAAGCCGGCGTAGCGATCCGCGCCGCAGGGATGTCGTCGAAGCCGATTACGGCCACGTCTTCCGGAATGCGCAGGCCGCGTTCGGCCAGTGCGCGCAGCGCGCCGATCGCGATCAGGTCGCTGGCCGCGAATACCGCATCGAACGCCGCGTCGCGGTCCAGCAACAGGCGCGCCGCGGCATAGCCGGAATCTTCCGAACTTTCCGCATCGATCTGCAGCGCCGGATCCATCGCCGCGCCCGCCTCGCGCAGGGCCTGGTCGCAACCGAGATAACGGTCGTGGAATTCCGGATAGTGACTGGAAGCGTCGCCGAGAAAAGCCACGCGCTTGCGGCCGAGCGAGGCGAGGTGTTCGCCCGCCTGGCGTCCGCCGCCGAGATTGTCGCAGCCGATCGACAGGCCCGGCTGGCCCGGAAGCACCGCGCCCCAGCGCACGAACTGCGTGCCTTGTTCGACCAGTTTTTCCAGTTTGCCCTGGTAGGCCAAATAGTCGCCGTAGCCGAGCAGGATCAGGCCGTCCGCCTTGTTGCTGTCGGCGTAATCGGCGTGCCAGTCGTCGGACAACTGCTGGAACGAGATCAGCAGATCCTGGCCGTGGCGGGCGCAAGCGCGGGTGATCGAACCCAGCATCGGCAGGAAGAACGGGTTGATGTGCGACTCGTCCGAAGTCGGATCCTCGAACAGGAGCAAGGCGAGGGTGCCCGAATGCTGTCGCCTCAGGCTGGAGGCGTTCTTGTCGACCTTGTAGTTGAGCTGTTCGGCGATCGCCAGGATCCGGCGCCGGGTTTCCTCGTTGACCATCGGGCTGCCGCGCAGGGCGCGGGATACCGTCGGCTGCGAGACGCCGGCCAGGTGGGCGATGTCCAGGGAAGTGGCTTTGCCCTTGATGGTCATGAATCGGGACAATCGGTGCGTGGCCACATCATGCCATGGCCCCCCGTGGCCCCGGCTTTCGTAGAGTCGAGCCTGCTCGACTGCTTTTCCGGCAAGTTCTCGGCCATCGGGCCGAAGAGCAGTCGAGCAGGCTCGACTCTACGGTTCCGGGCGGACGGTTTCGGGCTAGAATCGTCCCCAGCAACCCGGAACGAGGTGGCCCGCGGAAACGCCGGCCGAGCGTGCGACATGAGCACTACCACCGCCCACCGCTGATCCCCGCCCGAGGCCCTCCTAAGCAGGCGCCCTCGCGGCGCTTTTTTGTTGCCTAGCTTTGCTTGTCTTTGTGGGAGCGGCTTCAGCCGCGAGCTCTTCCCGAAAGCGGCGAAAGCTCGCGGCTGAAGCCGCTCCCACAAGAAACCGAATCCCGAACCCGATGATTACGATCACTCTTCCCGACGGCAGCCGCCGCGAATTCGAAAACCCCGTCAGCGTCATGGACGTGGCCCAGTCCATCGGCCCCGGCCTGGCCAAGGCGACCGTGGCCGGCAAGGTCGACGGCAAGCTGGTCGACGCCAGCGACCGCATCGACCACGACGCCAAGCTGCAGATCATCACGCCCAAGGACGACGAGGGCGTGGAGATCATCCGCCACAGCACCGCCCACTTGGTCGGCCATGCGGTGAAGCAGTTGTATCCGACCGCCAAAATGGTGATCGGACCGGTCATCGACGAAGGCTTCTACTACGACATCTGGTACGAGCGTCCGTTCACGCCGGAAGACATGGAAGCGATCGAGCAGCGCATGCGCGAGCTGATCGCGCAGGACTACGACGTGGTCAAGAAAGTGACGCCGCGCGCCGAAGTCATCGAAGTGTTCAAGTCGCGCGGCGAGGACTACAAGCTGCGCCTGGTCGAGGACATGCCCGACGAAAAGCAGATGGGCTTGTACTACCACCAGGAATACGTCGACATGTGCCGCGGCCCGCACGTGCCGAACACGCGTTTCCTGAAGGTGTTCAAGCTGACCCGCATCTCCGGCGCCTACTGGCGCGGCGACGCCAAGAACGAGCAGTTGCAGCGCATCTACGGCACGGCTTGGGCGGACAAGAAGCAGCTGGACGCCTACATCCAGCGCATCGAAGAGGCCGAGAAGCGGGACCATCGCAAGATCGGCAAGCAGCAGGACCTGTTCCATCTGCAGGAAGAGGCGCCGGGCCTGATCTTCTGGCATCCGAAGGGCTGGTCGGTGTGGCAGGTGGTCGAGCAGTACATGCGCAAGGTGTACCGCGACACCGGCTACGGCGAGGTGCGTTGCCCGCAGATCCTGGACGTGTCGCTGTGGAAGCAGTCCGGCCACTGGGACAACTACAAGGACAATATGTTCTTCACCGAGTCCGAGAAGCGGACTTATGCGGTGAAGCCGATGAATTGCCCCGGCCACGTGCAGGTGTTCAAGCAAGGCTTGCACAGCTATCGCGACTTGCCGATCCGCTACGGCGAGTTCGGCGCCTGCCATCGCAACGAGCCCTCCGGCGCGTTGCACGGCATCCTGCGCGTGCGCGGCTTCACCCAGGACGACGGCCACATCTTCTGCACCGAGGACCAGATCGAGGCCGAGGTGACCGCGTTCCACCGCCAAGCGATGAAGGTCTACTCGGACTTCGGCTTCACCGACGTGCAACTGAAGATCGCCCTGCGTCCGGAACCCCGGCTGGGCGACGACGCCACCTGGGACAAGGCCGAAGACGCCCTGCGCGCCGCGCTGAGGGCGGCCGGGGTCGAGTGGCAGGAGCTGCCGGGCGAGGGCGCCTTCTACGGGCCCAAGATCGAATACCACCTGCGCGACGCCATCGGCCGCACCTGGCAGTTGGGCACGATGCAGGTCGATTTCATGATGCCGGGCCGGCTCGGGGCCGAATACGTCGACGAACACAGCCAAAAGCGGACCCCGGTGATGTTGCACCGGGCCATCGTCGGCTCGATGGAGCGCTTCATCGGCATCCTGATCGAGCACCACGCCGGCAGCTTCCCGGCCTGGCTGGCCCCGATCCAGGCGGTGGTGGCCAACATCACCGACGCCCAGGCCGAATATGTGGAGGAGGTCCGGAAAACCCTTGCAAATCAAGGCTTCCGGGTCGAATCGGATTTGCGGAACGAAAAAATCGGCTATAAGATTCGCGAGCACACGCTGCAACGGGTGCCATACCTGCTGGTGGTCGGGGACCGCGAGCGCGACAATGGCATGGTCGCGGTGCGTACGCGCGGGGGGGAGGATCTGGGGACGATGTCGGTCGCCGCATTCGCCGAAAGGCTCCGCAACGAGCACGCGGCAGCGTAAGCAGGCCCGGCCGCCGAAGCGGCCGGCACGATGGATCCTGGAGACCGCAACATCACTACCCCCGAAAAGCAAAACCGCAAGAATCACGAAATCCGCGTGCCGCGCGTGCGCGTGCTCGACGTCGACGGCGAAATGGTCGGCGTGCTGTCGCGCGACGAAGCCCTGGCCATGGCCGAAGAGCAGGGACTCGACCTAGTCGAGATCCAGCCCAACGCCGATCCGCCGGTGTGCCGGATCATGGATTTCGGCAAGTACAAGTTCGAGCTGCAAAAGAAGGCCAATGCGGCCAAGAAGAAGCAGAAGCAGGTCGAAATCAAGGAACTCAAGTTCCGCCCCGTGACCGACGAAGGCGACTACCAGATCAAGCTGCGCAACATGCGCCGCTTCCTGGAAGAGGGCGACAAGGTCAAGGTCAACATCCGATTCCGCGGCCGAGAGATGAGCCACCAGGAATTGGGTCGCGAGATGGCCGCGCGGATCGAAGCCGACTTGGGCGACGAAATCGTGATCGAATCGCGTCCGCGCTTGGAAGGGCGGCAGATGGTGATGATGATCGCCCCCAAGAAGAAATAGTCCGCCGCAGGCGGACGCATACCGTTCCCCTCTCGCCCCGCTTGCGAGGTATCGCCTCGCGCATCGACGAACGCACTCGCGCTGCGCGCGAGGGCCGGAGAGGGCAAAGGGTGGGCGCGCCGAAGGCGCGCTTTCTTTTTTGGCGGCTAGCAGCAAGAGCACCCCTCACCCTAACCCTCTCCCCCAACGGTGGAGCTGTTGGGGAGAGGGGAGCTAAGCAAACCCTCTGATTTGCAAGGGAAACCCGTCCCCTGCATAATGTGCGGCCCGGTTCGCCGGGAGTTTTGGCTTCACCAGGAACCCGCCAAAGATTCCTTATGGGAATCAATGGCTTACAAGCCGGCACGGGCAGGACGGAAAGCGCAGCCACCCAACGCTGCCGCCCAGGCCAGTAAAGAAAACCCGAAAGGACCTTAGCAATGCCCAAGATCAAGACCCACCGCGGGGCGGCGAAGCGTTTCCGCAAGACCGCCAGCGGCAAATACAAATCCGGCCACGCCAACCGTAGCCACATCCTCACCAAGAAAGCGACCAAGCGGAAGCGCAACCTGCGGCAGACGAACCACGTTCGTGCCGAGGACGCGGGCCGTCTGGACCGCATGCTTCCGTATCTCTGAGGAGGGCTAGGACATGGCACGAGTCAAACGTGGTGTGACGGCCCGCCGTCGTCACAAGAAAATCCTGAAGCAGGCCAAGGGCTACTACAACGCCCGCCGCAAGGTCTTCCGCGTCGCCAAGCAAGCGGTGACCAAGGCCCTGCAGTACGCCTACATCGGCCGCAAGCAGAAGAAGCGCAATTTCCGTTCGCTGTGGATCACCCGCATCAACGCGGCGGCACGCATCAACGGCATGAGCTACAGCCGATTTATGAACGGCCTGCTCAAGGCCGGCATCACCCTGGACCGCAAGGTGCTGGCGGACATCGCCGTGCACGACGCGAAGGGTTTTGCGGCTTTGGCAGAAAAGGCTAAGGGCGCGCTCGCGGCGTAATGCGGGTCGCTCCGCAAGAGCCCGCGCTGTGGACTCTTCGAGGAGCAGACCGACGTGATTAACGCATGGGGAAGGGCGCGAGCCCTTCCCCATTTGTTTTGTGTGGTCATTCCGCGAAAGCGGAATCCAGCGACTTGGCTGTTACGCCGGCATCGCCTGGATCCCGGCTTTCGCCGAGATGACGATTCCGAAAGTTCCGAGGTCCGATAAGCCATGAGCGACATCGAACAACTCAACGGACAAGCCCTGGCGGACATCGCCGCGGCCGATTCGCCCGACGCGCTGGAGCACCTGCGCGTATCGCTGCTCGGCAAGAGCGGCAGCATCACCGCGCAGTTGAAGTCGCTGGGCGCGCTGCCGGCCGAGGAGCGTAAAGCCGCGGGCGAGGCGATCAACCGCGTCCGCGATGCGGTCGGCGAAGCGTTGGCCGCGCGCAAGACCGCGCTGGACGACGCCGCGCTCGACGCGCGCTTGGCCGGCGAAACCATCGACGTGACGCTGCCCGGCCGCGGAGCCGAACGCGGCGGCCTGCATCCGATCAGCCGCACGGCGGAACGCATCGCCGGCATCTTCGCCCGCCTCGGCTACGAGCAGGTGGACGGTCCGGAGATCGAGGACGACTGGCACAACTTCGAGGCCCTGAATTTCCCGCCGCACCATCCGGCGCGGGCCATGCACGACACGTTCTACTTCGGCGACGGCCGCCTGCTTCGCACGCACACCTCGGGCATGCAGGTGCGCTACATGCTGGAGAACAAGCCGCCGCTGCGCATGATCGCGCTCGGCAAGGTCTACCGCAGCGACAGCGACCAGACCCACACGCCCATGTTCCACCAGTGCGAAGGCCTGCTGATCGACGAACAGGCCAGCTTCGCCGACCTGAAGGGCACCTTGGCCGAATTCGTGCGCGCGTTCTTCGAGCGCGATTTCGAAATGCGCTTCCGGCCCAGCTACTTCCCCTTCGTCGAGCCCGGCGCGGAGGTGGACATCGCCTGGCACCAGCCCGACGGCAGTACGCGTTGGCTGGAAGTCTTGGGTTGCGGCATGGTCCATCCGAGCGTGCTGCGCAACGTCGGCATCGATCCGGAGCGTTACACGGGTTTCGCGTTCGGCATGGGCGTCGAACGCTTGGCGATGCTGCGCTACGGCGTGGACGACCTGCGCAGTTTCTTCGACAACGACGTGCGGTTTCTCAGGCAGTTCGCGTAAGCCACATCGTGGGGCGGCTTTTGTGGGAGCGGCTTCAGCCGCGAGCTTTTACCAGCGCTCCGGAACCAAAGCTCGCGGCTGAAGCCGGTCCCACAAGAGCTGCTCCCACAAGAAGACGGCGCATCGCTGCGCTCGGGATGAAGAGGTAGGCAATGAAGTTCTCCGAAAACTGGCTGCGCCAACACGTCAAGACGAACGCGACCCGCGACGAGCTGGCCGCGACGCTCACGGCGATAGGCTTGGAAGTGGAAGGCATCGAGGCGCTGGGCGGATCGCTCGACAAAGTCGTCGTGGCCAAAATCCTGTCGGCCGAAAAGCACCCCGAAGCCGACCGCCTGCAGGTTTGCAGCGTCGACGCCGGTACCGGCGCTCCGCTGCAGATCGTCTGCGGCGCGCCGAACGCGCGTCCGGGTTTGGTCGCGCCGCTGGCGATGGTCGGCGCGCAGATCGGCGAACTGACGATCAAGGCCGCCAAGCTGCGCGGCGTCGAATCCAACGGCATGCTGTGCTCGGCGAAAGAACTCGGCTTGGACGCCGACGCGTCCGGCCTGCTCGAATTGCCCGCCGACGCGCCGGTCGGCGCGCCGCTGGCCGAATATCTGGGCCTGCCCGACGCCAGCATCGAATTGAAGCTGACGCCCAACCGCGCCGACTGCTTCAGCGTGCGCGGCATCGCCTACGACGTGGCCGCGGCCTGCGGCAGCGAAGTGACCGCGTTCGATGCCACGCCGATGCCGGCTTTGAACGATCGGGAACTCGCGGTCGAGTTGGACGCCGGCGCGAAAGTGCCGCGCTTCGTCGGCCGCGTGATCGAAGGCGTGAACGCCCGCGCCACGACGCCGGTGTGGATGAGCGAGCGCCTGCGCCGCAGCGGCGTGCGTCCGATCAGCTTCCTGGTCGACGTCACCCAATACGTGATGCTGGAACTCGGCCAGCCCATGCACGCGTTCGACTGCGATACGCTGACTTCGCCGATCGTGGTGCGTCCGGCCCGCGCCGGCGAACAGGCCAAGCTGCTCGACGGCCGCACGGTGACGGTGGATGAAGACTTCCTGGTGGTGACCGACAGCCAGGGCGGCCGCGCGGCGCGCGCCGTCGCGCTCGGCGGCATCATGGGCGGCTACGACACCCGCGTCACCGACGCCACGCGCAACGTGTTCCTGGAAGCCGCGCATTGGATTCCGTCGGCGATCATCGGCCGCGGCCGCAAGCTCGGCCTGCACACCGATGCCGGCCACCGTTTCGAGCGCGGCGTCGATCCCGAATTGCCGCGCCAGGCGATCGAAGTCGCGACGCGCTTGATCGTCGAAGTCGCCGGCGGCTCGCCCGGACCGGTGACCGAAGCCGTGCTGCCCGAGCATTTGTCGCGGCCGGCGCCGATCCAGCTGCGCCGCGATCGTCTGGCCCGCGTGCTCGGCACGACGGTCGCCGATGCGGAAGTCGGCCGCATCCTGCGCGCGCTCGGCCTGGAGGTCGAAGACGTCGAGAACGGCTGGATGGCGACGCCGTCGACCCGCCGCTTCGATCTGGCGATCGAGGAAGACCTGATCGAAGAGATCGCGCGCATCCACGGTTACGACGCCATCCCCAAGACCTTGCCCGGCGGCGCCACGCGCCTAACCGTGCCCAGCGAAACGTGGGTGGACGAAGCCGACGTGCGCCGCCAGTTGGCCGCGCGCGATTATTTGGAAGCGGTGAACTACGCCTTCATCGATGCGGATCTGTTGGCGCATTGGCGGGCGCAGGCGGATGCGGTGGCTCTGTCGAATCCGCTGAGCGCCGAACTCGGCGTGATGCGCACGCGGCTGCTGCCCGGCCTCGTCGCCGCGCTCGCGCGCAACTTGGCCCGCCAGCAGACGCGCGTGCGCTTGTTCGAAATCGGCAAGAGCTTCGCCGCCGACGCGGGCAACGCGCCGCGCGAAACGCTGCGCTTGGCCGGCGCGGCTTGCGGCGATGCGTTCGGCGAGCGCTGGGACGCGAAAGGACGCACGGTCGACTTCCACGATTTGAAGGGCGACCTGGAAAGCGTCGCCGCGTTGGCTGGCGCGGAACTCGAATACCGCGCTTCGGCCGAGGCCTGGGGACATCCCGGGCGCTCGGCGGACGTCTATCGCGACGGGGTGCGGATCGGCTGGATCGGCCAATTGCACCCGCGCCTGCAGCGGCAGCTGGATCTGGACGCCGACGTGCTGGCCTGGGAGCTGGATCTGGAACCGCTGCTGCAGCGCCGCGTGCCGCGCGCCGCCGCCCTGTCCAAATACCCGTCCGTCCGCCGGGACCTCGCGTTCGTCGTCGCGGACGCCGTGTCTTGGGCCGCCGTGGCCGACACTGTCCGGGCCGCAGCGGGGCCTGCGCTGAAGGAACTGCGGCTGTTCGACCGATACCGGGGACAGGGGGTCGAAAACGGATTCAAGAGTCTGGCTATGGGCTTGATTCTGCAGGACGAATCCCGCACTCTGACCGACCGCGATGTGGAAGCGGCGGTGGCCCAAGTGGAGGCCGCCATGGAACGCAGCCACGGCGCGCGGATACGTGCGTAGGGGACGCGATCCGGCTGTTCAGATTCGCGATTTACGGAAGTCGTTTCGGGGAACGATATGGCGTTGACCAAAGCGGAAATGGCCGAACGTTTGTTCGACGAGGTCGGCCTGAACAAGCGCGAGGCGAAGGAATTCGTCGATGCGTTCTTCGACGTGCTGCGCGAAGCGCTGGAGCAGGGCCGCCAGGTCAAGCTGTCCGGCTTCGGCAACTTCGATCTGCGCCGCAAGAACCAGCGCCCCGGCCGCAATCCCAAGACCGGCGAGGAGATCCCGATCTCCGCGCGCACCGTGGTTACCTTCCGTCCTGGTCAAAAACTCAAGGAGCGAGTGGAAGCCTATGCTGGATCCGGGCAGTAACCGAGAGCTTCCGCCGATTCCGGCCAAGCGCTACTTCACCATCGGTGAAGTGAGCGAGCTGTGCGACGTCAAGCCGCACGTGCTGCGCTATTGGGAATCCGAATTCCCCAGCCTGAAGCCGGTCAAGCGCCGCGGCAACCGCCGCTACTACCAGCGCCACGACGTGCTGATGGTGCGCCAGATCCGCGGCCTGCTGTACGAGCAGGGCTACACCATCGGCGGCGCCCGCCAGCGCCTGGACGGCGAGGGCGCCAAGCAGGAATCGGCGATGAGCTCGCAGATCGTCAAGCAGGTGCGGATGGAGTTGGAAGAGGTCCTGCAGCTCCTGCGCCGCTGACGGCGGCGAAGATCCGCCCGAGCGGCTATAATTCCAAGACCGGGGTATAGCGCAGCCTGGTAGCGCACCAGTCTGGGGGACTGGTGGTCGTCGGTTCGAATCCGGCTACCCCGACCAAATCGCTTTCGAAAGGCGGCCTGCGAGATTCGCGGCCGCCTTCGTTTTATGCGTTCGAGCGCGGCCATTACTTCAGCTTGGTGGAGTGGCTCGCGGCCAGCTTCCAATGGCCATCGCGGCGTATCCAGGTGTCGGTGTAACGGTAATCGCCGGAAAACGCCGTGTTGCCGGACCGGCCCCGCACCGTGGTGATGCCGACGATGACGGCGGCGTCTCCGTACAGACGGACATCCTGATCGTGGTTGCGGAATTCCGTGTAGACCGGATCGCGTGACTCGGCTTCGCGGATGCTGTCCGCAAATCCGGTGATCTCGTTGCGCGAGCTGGTGGCGATGAACGTTTCGTCCATGTATTCGTGCTTGGACTGCACATCGCTCTGCTCGGAGCCTAGGCATAGCGCCGCTTCCGCATGCAAGAGATCGGCTTTGTCCTGCGCCGGATCCCGCGCCTGCGCATCCCCGACGGCGAGGGCGGACGCGATGCACAACAGCCATAACGGGGATTTCATGAGGGATCCTCTCGGTAGGGACGGCCGGACGATGCACGGGCGAAGTGCCGGCCGGAAGGTCCATTTACCTCTGGCCCGGCAGGCCACCCTGCGCGTGAAGCCGCTCCAGCCGCCCGCCAGCGCCGAGAGGTGCGAACGCGGTCACCCGCCGCCGACATCGAGGCGGCTAGACTGGCGTCGAATCAGCAGGATGCCGAGCATGCGATACCTACTGTTGCTGACCTTGTGCGCGATCCCGCAGGCTTACGCGCAGGACGCGCTGCCCGTGCCGGCTCGCGCCGACTTCGTGAAGCGCGACTGCGTCCCGGCCATGACTCGGCAGCTCGGCAACGACGCCGCGGCCGCCACGTTCGCGCACGCCGCTTGCGAATGCAGCTATCGGCTGCTGTCCGACCGGCAGACCATGACCCGCGAGCAGTTCGATGCGGCCGGCACCGTTTGCCGCGCCGAGTTCGAGCAGGACAACGCGGCTTTCGTCAGGAAGTACGCCGAGTAATCCGTTTCCCGGTTCTCTCGCCCGCCATCCCGGTCAGCGCGCGGCGTTTTCCTGCATCCGTTCTTTGACGATCTTCGCGATCAACGCTTTGGGGACGCGTTGGCCGGGCGCGAACTTGATCGCCGACGGGGCCGTATCGAAGGCCGCGAGCTCTTGCTTGTGGCGCGCGACAGGGCCGCGGCTCATGACGTAAAAAGCGCAATGCTTGGCGGCGGCGCCGAACGAGACTAGCGGCCCGTTCAGCACGTAAGTGGGCGTTCCCATCCGCATCGTTTCTTCGGCTTCGGGCGCGGCGCTGCGGACGATGGCGCGCAGCGTTTCGAGGATGCCCGCCATGCCGGGCGCAGCTGCGGCGATGTAGGCGTCCACGCTCGCGACGCCGGATTTCTTGGACGGAACGGCCATGATTTTTTGCGGACGGCGCGTCGGATCGCCGCCCGAACGAGCCTCGAGTTTGCGGTATTCGGAAGCTTGCCGACGCGTCTGAGAGCCGTCTTGAACGGATGTGACGGCGCGCTTGTGGCCGCCGGCGAAAAGGCATAAGTTGCGGCTCGATCCACGCGCCGCACGGTCTTGGACATGCACTTTCCCGCGCACGAACGCAGCTTCCGGGAGTCGAAACCGGGACTCGAGACGATCGCCGCGGGATTCTTCCAGCCTCGGCACGCCCATCTGAAGGCGTACGCGACGGTGATCGTCGACGGCGGATACGGTCATGCGGGCTATTTCGGACGGCGCTGGCTGGAACCCGGCGACGTGCTGGTCACGCCCTTGCTCGATCGCCACGAGAACCGCACTCCGCGCCGGCGCAACGCACGCCTGCTGCGTTTCGACTGGAGCGCCGACACCAGTCTGGGCGGCGTGTACCGGCCGGCGCGGATCGACACGGTCGTCAGCGTCGCCAGGCGCGATCCTATCGAAGCGCGGCACCTGCTGCGTGAGGCGCTGGCTTCATCGGAATGCGTGCGGCCGGCGCTGGCCGATTGGCCGGATTTGCTCGCGCAGCGCCTGCGCGCCGGGCGAACGAGCATATCCGGATGGGCTGCCGGCGAAGGCCTGGCGCGCGAGACGGTGGCTCGGGGTTTCCGCAAGACCTACGGCACCTCGCCGCGCGCGTTCGCGGGCGAATTGCGCGCCAGAAGCGCGTGGGTCCGCATTTTCAGTGGCGGCGACAGCTTCGCGAAGATCGCGATGGACTTGGGTTACGCCGACCAACCGCATATGACCCGCGCCGTCCGTTCTTTGACGGGGCTGTCCCCCGGCGCGTGGCGGAAAATGCGGAACGGACCCGCTAAGCGGCCGCCGGATCGTTAGGCTGCGTATGCGCATTTCGCTTCGGCGCCGAGCGAAGATGGCAAAGCAAAGCCAAAGCCGGGATCAAAACGGCGTACGCGTACTGGGTCCGCGAAACGCCGACGCCGAAGGGGAACCAGATCCCTTGAACGCCAATCGCCGAGAGTTCTTCGGCGTACAGGCCCGTGGCGATCGACGCCAGCGAAACGAACGCCAGAAACCGGATCGGGCCGTGGCGGACCAGCGCCCACGCGGCCATGCCCAACGGCAGGAGGAAGGCCAGCCTGGCCGCCGCGCGCAACATCGTGCCGCTCTCGCCGAGGGAACCGCCGATCGCAGCTAGCACCGCCAGCAAGCACGCCAGCCGGGCGATCCAACGCGCCGGCGCGCCCGACCAACGGTTCCATGCGCAAGACCAGAGCAACAAGATGAGCGGTTCGAGGACGGTGTACTTGGCGATGGTGAACTGGCCGATATCCTCGAAACTTCCCCAAAAGAACACGGCTTGGTTCGCGCGCAGCGCCGCGGTCGCCGCGAGTGCCGCGGCGAGCGGAAGATAGAATTTGTCCCGCGGCGCGAATCGGCGGATCGAGACGGCGTACAACGCCAGCAGCAGCATCAGCGCCGGCTCGACGGCGTCCACGACATAGCCCGCGAACGTCTTCGTCCATTGCGCCGCGTACCGCGCTTGGCCCGCGGTTTCTTCAGCCAAGATCGGCGCGATATGGATGCCGCCGGCGTCGCCGCCGCGCGGCATCGCGGGAGAGAAGTAAACGCGTATCGCGATCGTGGCTTCGCCCGAGCGGCCTTGCGCGGGCAGGCGCATGAGCGTCGGCCGGGTCGCGATGACGCGTGGCTCGTCGCGCGAGAAATCGCCGACGCCGCCCACGCGCTTTCCGTTCCAATACACTTCGTAAGCGTCCTCGACGTAGGCCGGGCCGATCAACACCAACCGGCCGCCTTCGGCCAGGCGCCAGCGCAGCCGCTGCCGATACCAGGCGAAGCCGTAGACGTCCGCATGCCCGCGTTCCATCCAGCCCGGCACGTAGCCCTCGAGGCCGACGTCGGGATCGTGCGCGCCGGGGGCCGGCGTCAAGTCGACCGTCTCCCAGCGGCCGTCGTCCCAGTGCGGGTCCACCCAGCGCGGATCGTCGCCGATGCGGAATTTCCAAGGGCCGTCGAGCGGGATTTCGGCGCGGGCGAGCACGAGTTCGCCGCTCGCGCGAGCACAAGGGATCAGCGCCAAGGCCAGCGATAGGCTCGCAAAGAAGATGGCGATTTTTTCGCCATGTCGCCCGATCAAGGCCGCCATTCCGGATCGAGCGTTTCGCCATCGACGAACTTCGACAGCGTATCGACGAGCGCATCCGGACGTTCCTCGGGAATGAAGTGGCCGGTATTCCGGAACAACACGGCGGACACGCGATTTCCCACTCGGCGGCTGTTGTTCTCGATCAGCGCGCCATTGCCCTTGTCGGCGCCGACGGCCAGGATCGGAATGGAGAGCGGCCGCTTGGCGAACTCCGCGTTGTCCGCGACATCGCGGTCGATCGTGCGGTAAAGCCCGTAGCTGGGGCCCATCCGGCCGGGGCGTTCGAATCCGCGGGTGTAGATTCCGATCGTGGCCTCGTCGAACGAACCGGGCACCGCGTGCATGGCCTCGTTGTCGTAGAAGAAACGGAGGAAAGCCGCTTCGCGCCCGCCGTCGACCACGCTTTCGGCGTAGCCCGGTATGCGTAGGAAGTCGAAGAACCACATCGGATTGGTGTCCGCCATCCATGGCCCGAACGGCGCGCCTTCGATCATGATCAGTTTGCTCACCTCGTCGCGATGCTGGGCCGCATAGGCGTAGGCCACCGGCGCGCCCCAATCGTGTCCGGCCACTACGGCCGAGCGGTAGCCGAGCGAGGCCATCAACGCGTGCATGTCTTGCGCGAGGGTTTTCTTGTCGTAGCCCGACGCCGCCAGTTCGGAATCGCCGAAGCCCCGCAAGTCCGGCGCGACGACGGTGAAGCGCTCGGCCAGGCGCGGCAACATGCGCCGCCATTCGTACCAGGTCTCCGGCCAGCCGTGGATCAAGAGCAAAGGCGGCCCTTTGCCGCCGACGACGAAATGCAGGCGCACGCCGTTCGCTTGAACGAACCGGGATTCGAAGCCGGGCGGCGGTTCCGCGCTGCCGCTCGCCGGCGTACCGAACACCTGCAGCGGGGCGGCGATCAATAGGAATAAGACGGCGCCCCAAAACGAGGCAGGGAAGCGGCGCATGCGTTTCCTCCGAGGCGGCGAAGCGGGCAAGCTAAGCGCGCGGCTGCGGCGGGTCTTGAACGGATGTGACAGGCGTCGCCGACGCCGGCAGGCGAAGTCGGCTCGCGTTCACGATCGTTCCCGAGAATGCGCTTTCCGGTCCGGAGAACGGCGCATGCGTAAGCTCCTGCTCAGCGGTTGGTTGGCCATCGCTTCGATGCAAACCGCTTACGCGCAGACGCCGCCGCCGGCGCAGCAGGCGCCCGTTGCCGCACCGGCCGAACCTATCGTCGACCTGGACGCCGTCGTCGTCTCCGGCAGCCAGCCCGGACCCGGCCTGTGGAAAGTGCTCGGCAAGAACGGCCACACGCTGTGGATCCTGGGCACGCTATCGCCGCTGCCGCGGCGGATGGAGTGGGACACGAACGCGGTGGAGCGGGCCATCGCCCAGTCGCAGCAGGTCATCGAATCGCCTTCTGTCAAATTGAAGGCCGACGTCGGTTTCTTCGGAAAATTGGCTCTGATCCCGACCGCGTTGAAAGCGCGCCGCAATCCCGGCGACAAGACCCTGCAAGAAATCGTGCCGCCGGACCAGTACGTGCGCTGGCAGGCCTTGAAAGCGCGCTACATCGGCAGCGACCGCGGCATCGAGCGCTGGCGTCCCGTGTTCGCGGCGCTGGAGCTGTACGACAAGGCGATCGGCAAGTCGGGCATGACGTGGTCCGGCATCGTCGCCCCGGCGGTGGACAAGCTGGCGCGCAAATACGGTGTGAAGCGGGTGAAGCCCGAGGCCGAGATAGCGATCGCCGAGCCGAAGCGGGCGCTGAAGGAATTCGCGAATCAGCCGCTCGACGATCTGGCTTGTTTCGAGAAGACGCTGGACCGCATCCAAGGCGATCTGGGCAACATGGCCGCGCGCGCGAACGCGTGGGCGGCAGGCGACGTCGACGCTTTGCGCGACTTGCCGGCCAATAACCAATTCGTCGCCTGCAGCGCCGCCTTCACCGAAGCCGGCCTGGCGCGCAAATACGGCATCAACGATTTGGCCCAGCGGATGGAACGCGAATGGCTTACGGCGGCGGAAGCGGCGTTGCAGAACAACGTCTCGACGTTCGCGACGCTGCCGGTGTCCGAATTGCTCAAGGACAACGGCTATCTGGCGAAACTGCAGGCGAAAGGTTACGAAGTGCAAGCGCCATAATCGTTCTCGACGGTTCTTGCTTGCGAGCGCGGCTTTTTGCGAGGGCGGCTTAAGCCGCGAGCTTTCAGCTGCCGGTGATCTTGTCGGAAGAGCTCGCGGCTAAAGCCGCTCCCACAAAAAAAGCTAGTCGGGCTTGCCGAGCGCGAACCCAGAAAAAAGCCTTCATCGCCGCCGCGATGGATGCGGCGCGGCTTTCGAGCAACTTCCAGGGAGGACCGCTTGGATCAAAGTATCTTCGGCGGCAGGTAGATCGTGAATTCGTTGATCGGTTGCACCAACACGCTATGCGGCTTTTGCTGGGCTTCTCGATCCACCCAGCCTTGCCGCGACAATAGGCCGAAATCAGCGTTCAGCAACGTAGCTGGGGCCATTTCCAAACGGTCGTGCCAGACGCGGTAGGTTCCGAGCTGGCCGTCGCGGCGGTGGTAGAAACCCGCGAGCGGATGGGTAAGGTAAACCAAGCCGGTCTCCTCGTCCGGGAACCCGGGTAAGGATAGCGGCGGCGTGCCGCCCTGGGTGAGTTCGACCTGCGCCGGCGCCCATCGCGCGCGCGTGCGCATGAAGTAGCGGCGATAAGCGCCGGTCGACGCGTCCGCGTCGCAATCGAACTCCACCCGGCCGCCGTACCAAGGCAGATTCCAGAGCGTGTGCGGCACCACGCGCGTCCAAGAATCCAAAGTCGTTCCCAGGAACCAGACCGCTCTTTCGCCCGTATCGCGATCCAGGATGTAGATGCGGTAATTCGTCTGCCCCATGGTGAAACGCGGAAACGGGCGGCAAGCGGAGGTGAAATCCACATCGATGAAGGGCACGACCGACAGCAAGGCTTGCGGGCGGCCGTCGATTTCCACCAGGTCCGGCTCGAACCTCGGCGGCATCGATCCGTCGAGCTTGGAAGGATCGAAGGCGTACGTGACGATCGCGAAATGCTGCAGCTTGCATACGACATCGATTCCGTGCGGCTGCGGACGCGGGATCAGATGATCCCGGAAACGAAGCGTACGCATGCCGTACGGGCGGTTACGAAGCCGCGACGTTGCGCATCGCCGGCTGCTCCAGGTCCGGCCAGCGCGCGAGCAGCGCTTTGCGGATGCCGGCGGCATCCAGTCCGGCTTCGGCCAGCAAATCCTCGCGGCCGGCGTGGTGCTGGAATTCGTCCGGCAGGCCGAGGTGCATGATCGGCAAGGTCAAATGGGCTTCGTTCAACGACTCGGCGACGGCCGAGCCCGCGCCGCCCATCACCACGTTGTCTTCGAGCGTGACGAAACCTTCGTGCGACTTCGCCAATTCGAGGATCAGCGCGCGGTCCAGCGGTTTGACGAAGCGCATATTGACCACGGTCAGGCCGAGTTCGGCGCCGACCTTTTCCGCCGCCGGCACGAGCGCGCCGAAAGCGAGCAGGGCGATGCGCGAACCGCGCGCGCGCACTTCGGCCTTGCCGATCGGCAGCGTGTCGAGATCGGACTGCACGGCGACGCCGGGGCCTGTGCCGCGCGGATAGCGCACGGCAGCCGGGCCTTCGTGGCGGAAGCCGGTGGACAGCATCTGCCGGCATTCATTCTCGTCGGCCGGCGCCATCACCACCATGTTCGGCACGCAGCGCAGATAGCTCAGGTCGAGATTGCCGGCATGGGTGGCGCCGTCCGGGCCGACCACGCCGCCGCGGTCGATCGCGAACAGTACGTCCAGGTTCTGGATCGCCACGTCGTGCACCAGCTGGTCGTAGCCGCGCTGCAAGAAAGTGGAATAGATCGCCACGACGGGCTTGGCGCCTTCGCAGGCCATGCCCGCGGCCAGCGTCACCGCGTGCTGTTCGGCGATGGCCACGTCGAAATAGCGCTCCGGATATTCCTTGCTGAAGCGCACCAGGCCCGAGCCTTCGCGCATCGCCGGGGTGATGCCCATCAGTTTCGGATCGGCCGCGGCCATGTCGCAGAGCCAGTCGCCGAACACGTCGGTGTAGGTCGGTTTCTTCGCGCCCGGCTTGCTCACCACGCCCAGGCTCGGATCGAACGGCGAGACGGCGTGATAGCCGATCTGATCGCCTTCGGCCAATTCGTAGCCTTTGCCCTTGGTGGTGATGATGTGCAGCAGCTGCGGGCCTTTGAGCGTCTTCAGCGTCTTCAGCGCGGCGGCCAGCGCTTTGACGTCGTGGCCGTCGATCGGGCCGGTGTAGTGGAAGCCCATTTCCTCGAACAGCGTGGACGGCACGAACATGCCTTTCCAATGTTCTTCCCAGCGGCGCACGAAGCGCGCGGTGCCGCTGCTGCGCTTGTCGCCGAGCAGTTTCTTGCCGCCTTCGCGGATCGCGTTGAGGGTGCGGCTGCCGGTCATGCGGCCGAGCATCTTGGTGATGCCGCCGACGTTCTCGGAAATCGACATGCGGTTGTCGTTGAGGATCACCAGCAGGCTCGGTTCCGGATCCATGCCGCCGGCGTGGTTTAAGGCCTCGTAGGCCATGCCCGCGGTCATCGCGCCGTCGCCGATCACCGCCACGACCTTGCGCTCGTCGCCGGCGCGGGCGTTGGCGATGGCCATGCCCAGCGCGGCCGAGATCGAAGTCGAAGAATGGCCGACGCCGAAGGTGTCGTACTCGCTTTCCTCGCGCTTCGGGAACGGCGCCACGCCGTCCTTCTGCTTGACGGTGTGGATGCGGTCGCGGCGGCCGGTGAGGATCTTGTGCGGATAGCACTGGTGGCCGACGTCCCAGACCAGGCGGTCGTTGGGCGTGTCGTACAGGTAGTGCAAGGCGACGGTGAGTTCGATCACCCCCAGGCCGGCACCGAAATGTCCGCCGCTCTTGCCCACCGATTCGATCAGGTAGGCGCGCAGTTCGTCGGCGATGGCGGGCAGTTCGGCTTCGTCGAACCCGCGCAGGTCGGCGGGCGTTTCGATGCGGGAAAGGCGGGGATAGCGTTGCGGGTCGATCATCACGGCGTCGGGCAAAGCAAGTTCGCCATTGTCCCGCCGCGGGCCGGGGCGGGCAAGCAAACGGGTTTGCAAGCCGTTGGCGCGAGCTAAGGTCGCTCACCGAGAAACTGTGGGAGGGGCTTGAGCCCCGACATGCGCAGCGTCGGGGCTCAAGCCCCTCCCACAAGAGCGCTGCGGGCGATCGAACTATTTCCCGCGCAACCGCCCGAACAGGCCGGACTTCGCCGGTTCGCTCGGTTCCGGCGGCGTATCCGCGACGGACTCGGCGAAACCGGTGGTCAAATTGGCGTTCACGAAATCGGCCACTTCGGCGCGCGTCACGCCGCTGGCGGCGGCAATTTCCTCGAGCGTGGCCGGACCTTTCATCATCGCGGTGGCGATGCGGAAGTGTTTGGGGAATTCGCGCTCGGTTTGCGGCCATTTGTTCAGCCGATAACGGCCCGCCGGGTCGAGGCCGGGCAGCAACTCGCCCTTGCCGGCCAGCAAGCCGCCGTACCACTGCAAGCGGATCAGCGGCTGCGCTTCGCCGGCGGTGGCGGTTTCGCGCGCCCAAGCCGCGTCGTCCAGCGCCTCGAAATCGGCCAAACGCACCGGACCTTCGAAATAGCTCGCCAGCGGCTTCAGCGTGGCCGGTCCGTGGTATTGGCGGGTCTTGGGGTCGATCAACACATTCGGGCCCGCCGCGCGGCGATAGCGAAGCCGCTGCTGCAGGGCGCTGGGAGCCAGCCAGTCGGCGAAGACCGGGTCGCGGGCGGGCGCGGCCGCCGGCACGGGCGGCTCGGGGATCAGAACGGGCTCAGGCGGCGGCGCCGCTTCGGCCTGGACGGGCTCGGGCACTTCCTCCGGCAATTGGTCCTGCGGCGCCGGCGCGGGGGTGAAGCCCGAGGGCGTTGCCGCAGGCGCAACAGGTTCGGCCTGGACGATGGGCGGCGGCGGCGGAACCGGTTTCGGCGAAACGGCGGCCGGGATGCCGGCCTGGTCGGCGATCTCGTGCAGCAAACGATCCAGGCTGGCCGCATCGAAAGGCCGGCCGAGCCGGAAATCGGCTTGGGTTCTGGGCGCCGAAGTCAGGCCGATCACGGTCTTGCCGGCGCCGTGCAAGCGCAGCCAGCTCATCGGGCCGTACATGCTGTCCATGTCCACGACCACGTAATCCGCGTCGGCTTCGGGCGCCAGGCTGAAGCGTTCGCCCGTGCCGGCGTTGGCCTGTTTGAAGGCGGATTGCAGCGCGGCTTCGGTGGCCGGATCCATGCCCGTAAGGCCCAGGGTCAGTGGCATCGTTTCGCTTCGATTGCAAGAAGAAGGCCAGTGTTGCCAAGCGCGCGGCGGGCGTCAACGCGAACGCAGGACATTCGCGATGCGGCGCGCGTTTTTGCGAATTTTCCGGTCGTCGATGCGCCGCTTAACGACGCCTAGCGTCGCTTAATGACGCATGCGAGGACGCGGCCGTTTCGGCAGATGGCTCTTCAGGAACGCCATCTGGTCGGCGAGGATGTTGCGGTTGCTCAGGATCAGATGCTCGATCCAGCTCGGCCGGTACGGCACCGCCAGCAGCGGCATGCTCGCTTGCTGCGGCGTGCGACCGCCCTTGCGCGAATTGCAATGGAAGCAGGCGGCGACCACGTTTTCCCAGGTGTCGCGGCCGCCCTTGGACAGCGGCATGACGTGGTCGCGGGTCAATTGCTGGCGATGGAAATCGCGGCCGCAGTACAGGCATAGGTATTCGTCGCGCGCGAACAGCGCGGCATTGGTCAGCGCCGGCGTCGGATCGAGCGCGTGCGTGCGCGCGTGGCCGCGCGCGGCGACGATCGGATGCAGGTCGACGGTGCTGCGCTCGCCGGTGAGCCGGCAGATGCCGCCGTGCACGGTCAGGCAGGGATCGCCCAGGGTCCAGGCCACCGCGCCGCGGGCGTAGAGGCAGGTCGCATCCTGCCAGCTCATCCAGTCGAGCACGCGGCCGTGGGCATCGAGCGAGAGCAGGCGCACCGCGTCCAGGCGCACGGGCATGGCGCTGTCGGCGTGATCGGGGAAATACGGGGGCGCATCGACGGGGCCCGGGGCGTTCGGCGGCGAATCGGCCGGGGCCCCGGTCCGGATCAGGCGAAGCTTCGCTCTGTCAGGCTCCATGGGAGTAGGAGCTTATACGCCTTTGTTTACTTATTGTGTAGAGGCGGCCTTCGCCGGCCCTATAAGAGCAGAAGCGCGGATCAAGCGTCGAAGCGTTCGGCGTCCAGGCCCATCAACGGCGCCGCGCCGCTGGCGATCGCGGTGGCGTGCGCCAGGGTTCGCGGCAGGATGCGCGCGAAATAGAAGCGCGCGGTCTCGCGCTTGGCGGCTTTGAACGCTTCGCTTTGCGCCGACGATTCCGCCGCGGCCACGCTGCGCGCCCACCAATAGGCCAGGGCGACGTAGCCGGAGTAGAACAGATAGTCGTAGGCCGCCGCGCCCACTTCGTCCGCGTTCGCGACCGCGCGCTGGCCGATCGACATCGTCAGCTTTTGCCATTCGCCGGCCTTTTCGCGCAGCGGCGCCACGAATTCCTTCAGCGCTTCGTCGCTTTCGTGCTGTTTACAGAAGGCTTCGATCTGGCCCAGAAACACGCGCAATCCGGCGCCCTGCAGCTGCATCACCTTGCGGCCCATCAAATCCAGCGCCTGAATGCCGGTGGTGCCTTCGTACAGCGTGGTGATGCGCGCATCGCGCGCCAACTGCTCCATGCCGTGTTCGTGGATATAGCCGTGGCCGCCGAAGCATTGCAACGCGTGGTAAGTGCATTCCACGCCCCATTCGGTCAGGCAGGCCTTGACGATGGGCGTCACGAAGCCGAGCAGATCGTCGGCCTCTTTGCGTTCTTGTTCGCTGTCGGCGTGGTGGGCGATGTCGACCAGGGTCGCCGCGTGATAGCCGAGCAAGCGGCCGCCTTCGGTCAGCGCCTTGCAGGTCAGCAGCATGCGGCGCACGTCGGGGTGGACGATGATCGGATCGGCCGCTTTGTCCGGCTGCTTCGCGCCCGACAGCGCGCGGCCTTGCAGGCGTTCGCGCGCGTAGCGCAGCGCGTTCTGGTAGGCGCGGTCGGACAAGCCCAAACCCTGCAGGCCGACGGCCAGGCGCGCGGTGTTCATCATGGTGAACATGGCCATCAGGCCCTTGTGCGGTTGGCCGATGAGATAGCCCTGCGCGTCGTCGAAATTGATCACGCAGGTGGCCGAACCGTGGATGCCCATCTTGTGTTCGATCGCGCCGCAGCGCACGCCGTTGCGTTCGCCGACCGTACCGTCCTTGCCGACTTTCAGCTTGGGCACGATGAACAGCGAAATGCCCTTGCTGCCCGCCGGCGCATCCGGCAAGCGCGCCAAGACCAAATGGACGATGTTGTCGGTGAAATCGTGCTCGCCGGCGGTGATGAAGATCTTGGTGCCGTCGATCGAATAGGTGCCGTCGGCGTTCGGCACGGCCTTGGTCTTCAACAGGCCCAGATCGGTGCCGCAATGCGGTTCGGTCAGGCACATCGTACCGGTCCAGCGGCCGTCGACCAGCGGCTTCAGGAACACTTCCCGCTGCCAGTCTTCGCCGTGGTGCAGCAGCGCTTCGGTGGCGCCGTGCGAAAGCAGCGGGAAGTTGCCCCAGGCCAGGTTGGCGGCGTCGATCATTTCCTTCAGCGGAATGCCCGCGGCGTGCGGCAGGCCTTGGCCGCCGAATTCGGTCGGCGACACCAGTCCCGCCCAGCCGCCTTCCACGTATTGCCGGTAGGCCTGCTTGAAGCCCGGCGGCGTAGTCACCGCTCCGGTGTCCTTGTCGTACTTGCAGCCGATTTCGTCGCCGACGCGGTTCAGCGGCGCCAGCACCGTTTCGTTGAAGCGTGCGCCTTCTTCCAGCACCGCGTCGACGATGTCGCGGCTGGCGTCGGCGAAGCCCAGCTTGGCGAACAGTGCTTCGGCGCCGAGCACGTCGTACAGGGCGAAACGGATGTCGGCGAGAGGGGCTTTGTAGGTGCTCATGGCGTTCCGTCGGAAAGGCTGTTGATGTTTCCCCCTTTGAAAAAGGGGGACTAAGGGGGATTTGCTTTTGATCTTGCTCTAAGGCTTTAAAGCAAAAGCGCAAATCCCCCTAGTCCCCTTTTCAAAGGGGAACAGCGAGGGCTCAGCGCATCACGCCCGGCAACCCTGGCACCGGGCTCAGGCTGCTGGTCCGGTCGATGTCGTAATCGCGCGGCTTGCCTTCTTCCGGCGTGGCGTTGATCGTGCCCTTCAGCACGTAGCCGATGCTGCGCTGCGCGGCCAGCGCATCGGCCATCACGATCCGCGCCGACGGCGTCGGCGAATGGACCACGGTCACCACGTCGGCCGATTCCGGTCCGATCGAGATGCCGGCGTTGCCGTTGAGCGTGCCGGCCTGTTCGCTGCCCAGGCTCATCCGCAGCGCGATCGCGTCGAAGCGCATCGGGATGCTGCTGAAATTGTTGATCCGCACATCCACCGACCAACTGCCGTCGGGCCGCACGGTCAGCTGCTGGATGCTCGCCGCCGGCTCGGACACGCGCCGCACCATGCCGCCGCTGCACGAGGCCAGCAACGACGCGGCCGCGACCATCAGGATCAGCTGTTTGAAACGGCCCATCGCTACGCTCCGTTGGCGGGAGCGACGAGGATACACCGGCCTCGGCAGGTGCGGATCAGGTGAGCGGTGCGGCCATTACCAAGGGTTTCAGGTCGTAACCCATCTTCTCGGCGCGCGCTTTGATCTGTTCGAACAGCGCTTTGTCCATGGTCGGCGTGCGCGACAGGATCCATAGGTATTTGCGGTTGGGCGAACCGACCACGGCCCATTGGTAGCCCGGATCCAAGTCGATCACCCAATAGTCGGCCCACACCATCGGCAGCCACGACAGCCAGTCCGGCGCAAACCGCACTTCCAGCCGGCCGGGATGGCCTTGCACCGGCCGCGCGACGCCTTCGGACGAATCGCGATCGCCGTCTTTGGTGCGGCACGCGTTGACCACGCCGACCAGCCCGTCCTCGCGCAAGGTGTAGGCCGCGGTGATGTCGCCGGCGCATTGGCGCTGGAAGAACACTGGCAGATGGCCGATCTCGTGCCAGTTGCCGGCGTAGCGCGAGATGTCCAGTTCCGGCACCGAACGCACCGGCTCCGCCGCGGAGGCGGGCAGGGCGAGGGCCAGCAGCAGGGCGATCGCGTAGCGCATGGGTGGCTCCAGGAAGGCGGACCGTCGCGCAGGGTCGCGGTGGGGATGTTCAGTGTGCGTGACGGAACGCCGGGCGGCTAGTCGCCGCGCTTTTGCAGCCTGCGGTATTGCGCCATATGGCGCAAAGCTTGACGCGGCTCGTTCAATTCTTCGTACAGCAAGGCCAGGTTGTAGTGGCAGTCGGCGAAATCCGGATCCGCGCGCAGCGCCGTTTCGTAGGCGTCCACCGCTTCGGGCTTGCGCTCCAGATCGTCGAGCAGCACGCCCAGGTTGTACTGCAGCAGCGGATCGGGTTCGAGTTCCGCGGCGCCGCCGCGGTAGGTGCGTTCGGCTTCGTCGTAACGGCCCAACTCATGCAGAAGGCGGCCCAGGTTGATGCGCGCGTCCAAGCGCGAAGGGTCGCTCATCAGCGCGCGCTGGTACGCGCGCACCGCCGCTTCGGCGTTTTCCTCGCCGGTCGCTTCGTCGTAGTCGGGAACGGCGTCGTTCGGCGGCTGTTCGCGCGGTCTCGCCGCGTCGAGTATGCGCAGCGCGCCGCCGTCGGGGTCGCTTTCGAAGCCCAGCAAATATTGGCCCGACTCCGCTTGCCAGCGGCCGCCGCCTTCGCGGACCACCACTTCGTCGCCGACCGCGCCGATGCTCAGTCCCGACAGCGGCATCGTCTCCGGCAAGCGCCGGCGCAGTTCCTTCAACGCGCGCAGGATGCGCCGCCGCGGCACGTTCGCCGTCGCGAGCGCGCGCGCCGTGCGCAGCACGATCAGGTCTTGGAAGGAGAAGCGCCAAGTGTTGCGCGCGCCGCGTTCGGGCGCGACGAACCCGGCCTCCACCAGGGACCGGATCGTGCTTCGCGGCAGGCCCAGCAGTTTCTCGACGTCGCGTACGCCGTAAGCGTGCATCGATCCCTATTTCGCCCGCTTGGCGGCTTTGCGCTTGGCCGGCGCTTCCGGCTCCGGCGCAGATTTGGCCGGTTTGCGCGCCGCTTTCGCCGCAGGCGCGGCCTTGCCGGCGGAAGGCGCTGCGGATTTCTTGTCCAGGCTCGCGCGCAGGGCCTGCATCAGATCGATGATCTGGGCGCCGCCGGTCTCGGGCATGTCCACCGAAGTGATCTGCTCGCCGTCGACCTTCTTCTGCACCGCGGCTTCGATGCGCGTGCGCACGTCGTCGGTATAGGCGCCGGGGTCGAAAGTGTTGGACGCCTGCTGCTCGATCAGTTGCTGCGCCAACTTCAGTTCGACGTCCTTGACGTCGGCGGTGGCGATGTCGATGTCCAGGATCGAACGCACTTCGTCGGCGTACAGCAGCTGCTGCATCACCAGGCCCTCCTTGACCGGACGGATCATCACGATGAATTGCTTGCCGCGCGCGGACCAGCGCCCGATCGCGCAGCGCTTGGCGTCGCGCAGCGCGCGCGCGAACAGCGCGTAGGGGCGGGCGCCGCCCTTGTCGGGCGCCAGGTAATACGCCTTGTCGAAATACACCGGGTCGACCGCCGAGATCGGCACGAACTCTTCGATGTCGGCGCTATGCGTGCCGGCTTCCTCCAGCGCCTTCAATTCCTCGGGCTCGAAGATCACGTACTGGTCTTTGGCGAATTCGTAGCCCTTGACCATGTCGTCGCGCGACACCGGCACGTCCTCTTTCGCGCAGAAGTACTGCTGCTTCAGGCGCGAGCCGCAGCCTTTGTGCAGCAGGTTGAAGGAAATGGTCCGGCTGGATTCGGTGGCGGTGTACAGCTTCACCGGGATCGAAACCAGGCCGAAGGAGATGCTCAACGAACCGATAGAACGCGCAGCCATGACGGGACTCCAGGGTCTTCACGCCTTGCCGGATGCGAGGATCCGGGCCAGGTCCTGCTTGTTTTCGAGGGCGTCGCGCCAGCGATCGCCCGTTCGGGCCGCCTGCTTTACCACATTCGTCATGCGGAAGTCGAGGGGGTGGGCCTGGGCCAATTCCTCCCAGGTCAGGGGCATCGACACCGGCGCGCCGGCCGTTCCGCGCGGGGAATAGGCCACGTTCAGGGTCTTGCCGCGCACGTTCATGTTGTAGTCCATGAAGATCTTGCCGGTGCGCTTGGGCACGCTCCATTCGACCGTGACGTCCTTCGGATGCAGGCGCGCCAGGTGCCGGCTGACCAGCTCGGACACGTGCCGCGCGCCGTCGAAATCCAGGTTGCGGACGATCGGCACGAACACGTGCAGGCCGGTCTTGCCCGAAGTCTTGACGATGGGTTCGATCGACATGGATTGCAGCAGCTCGCGCAGGCGGAACGCGATCTCCTTGCCTTTCTCGAACGCGACCGTGTTGAGTTCGGGCTCGTCGCCCGGCGCTTCCTTGCCGGAATAGATATAGGGATCGATGTCGAACAGCACGTAGTCGGGGAAGTTGAGGATCGAATCCTCCAGCGCCTGCAGCGAGCTGGAGAAGTCGGTGGACGGCACGGCGGCGTCCGGCCCGGGTTTCATCCGCGAATGCCAGACGTGGAATTCCAAAGTGCCCGACTGCGCCAGCCACAGCAGCGTCGGCAGGTTGTTGCACACCAGGTAATCGTGCCGCTGGTCGCGGTGTTCGGAGAACACGGTGACGGTGTCGACGAAATCCGGTTTCTCCTGCGTCCAATGCTTCTGGAAAAAACGCTGGCCGTGGATGCCGTCCGGCATGCGGATCATGGTCAGCGGCCGGTCGGCGAGGTGCGGCAGCATCAGCGGAGAAATCTGCGCCAGGTAGAGCAGCAGGTCGCGCTTGGTCAGGTCGGGCTGCTTCAGCGCTTTATCGGCGGGCCAGTAGACGCGGTCGAGATTGCTCAAACGGATGCGGTGTGCGCCGACGATCAGGTCGCAGGTTTTCTTCGCGGCATCCAGCTGCGCGACCACTTCGTCTATCGTCTTGGCAACGTCCTCATTTCCCGCTTTTCGGCGCACCGCTTTTGTGGGAGGGGCTTCAGCCCCGACTGTCGGGGCTGAAGCCCCTCCCACAAAAGCAGAGGCGCGTTTGCCGGCCGGTTTGCCCGCTTTCCCTGCGGGCGCGTCTTCGCGGGTCACCGTCTTCGCATCGATATCGTCCCGCAGCCGCAAGAAGATCGGCGCCCGCAACGAGCCTTCCTCCGTCCAGCGCTGGAAACTCACCTCCGCGACCAGCTCCGGCTTCACCCACGTCACCGGCCCGTTCACCTCCGGCTTCCCCGCGAACGGGCAGCTGCGCGCCCACAGCGCCTGCAGCCGCTCCTGCACCTGCGCGAGCGTGGCGTCGTCGAAGCCCGAACCCACGTGCGAGGCGTAGCGCAGCTTGCCGCCTTCCCAATAACCGATCAGCAGCGCGCCCAGAGCCCCGCGCGCCCCTTTGCCTTGCGTGAACCCGCCGATCACGAATTCGGCGCTATGCGTCGGCTTCACCTTCAGCCACGACGACGAACGCTTGCCCGCCAAGTACGCGCTGTCCTTGCGCTTGCCGACGGCGCCCTCGAAGCCGGCGGCGATGGCCGCCGCATGCAAAGCCGGGCCGTCTTCGTCCGCATGCACCAGTTGCACCAACGGCGAGGGCAGCAGGCATTGGCTCAAATAGCGGCGGCGGTCGCGATACGGCCGCTTGCGCAGATCGATGCCTTCGAAATAAAGCAGATCGAAGGCGAAGAACAAGGTGGGTGTGGCCGCATCCGCCGCGGCGATGTCGCGTTCGGTCTTCAGCTGGAACCGGTTCTGCAGCACGCTGAAGGAAGGTTTGCCGTCGGTGCCGAACGCCACGATCTCGCCGTCGAGGATGGCGCCTGCGCTGGCCTGTTGGCGCAGCTCCGCGGCCAATTTCGGGAAGATCTTCGCCAACTCCAACCCGCGCCGCGAGCGCAGGCGCACGCCGTTGGCGTCGACGAAAGCAAGTACGCGGTAGCCGTCGAGTTTCGGCTCCCACATCCAGTCCGCGTTCGCGAACGGCGCGTCGGCGGTCTCGGCCTGCATCGGCTCGAGATCCGCGGGCATCGGCGTTGCCTTGCCGGCCGGCACCAATTGCGATGCGGGCATCCGTTGCGCGGGGACCACCTTCATTTCTTCGACCGCGACGCCGGACAGCACCGAGCGGTCGCGCGCGATCACGTCGTCGCTGGTGACGAAACGATCCTTGTGCTTGATCAGCAGCCACTGCCGTGCTTCTTTGGTCCGTACCAGCGCGAACGAGCCTTTCAATTTCTCGCCGCGCAGTTGGATGCTCAGTTTGCCTTTTTCGATGCCTTCGCGAACTTGGCGCCGCGCCTCCTCGCGGTCGTGGAACCACAGGCCGTTCTCGTCCGGGCTGTACACGCCGCAATCCCACACGATCACTTCGCCCGAACCGTATTGGCCGGGCGGGATCACGCCTTCGAACGAGCCGTAGTCGTAAGGGTGGTCTTCGACGAACACGGCCAGGCGCTTCTCGTTGCGGTCCAGCGAAGGCCCGCGCGGCACCGCCCACGACTTCAGCACGCCGTCGCATTCCAGGCGCAGGTCGAAATGCATATGGCTGGCGTGGTGCTGCTGGACCACGAACATCAGCGGCCCGCCGCCGCCCTCGACCACCACTGGCCCGGGCTCGGGGGTGGCATCGAAGCGGCGCTTGGCGGAATATTCGCTGAGCTTCGCCATGTCGGTCCTCGGAGATGGCCATGACTACGCGACTGTGGGTCGGTGCCAGCGGCTACTCCTACAAGGAGTGGAAGGGCAATTTTTATCCGGAAACCATGAAGCCGGACGCGATGCTGGCGTTCTACTCGCAGCGCCTGCCTTCGGTCGAGATCAACAATACCTTCTATCAGATGCCGAAGGCACCCGTGCTGGAACAGTGGGCTGCGGCCACGCCGGACGATTTCCGCTTCGCGATCAAAGCCTCGCGCCGCATCACCCACGACGCCCGGCTGAAGGCCGACGCCGCGGCCGATTCGGTGGCCTATCTTTATCGTGCGCTGGAATCGCTGGGCGCCAAGCGCGGCCCCGTCCTGTTCCAACTGCCGCCGTTCCTGAAGAAGGACCTGCCGCGGCTGACCGATTTCCTGCAAGTGCTGCCCGAGGGCCACCAGGCCGCGTTCGAATTCCGCAACGACAGCTGGTTCGACGACGACGTCTACGCCGTTTTGAAGGCGGCCGGCGCCTCGTTGTGCTTGTCCGAACGCGAAGACGACAAGCCGCCGCCGCTGGTCGAAACCGCGCCGTGGGGCTACGTGCGTTTGCGGTTGGAGGACTATTCGGAAAGCGACCTGGCGCAATGGGCGCAGCGCCTGGCCGATACGGGTTGGCAGGACGTGCACGTGTATTTCATGCACGAACCGACCGCGCCGCCCTATGCGCAGACGTTGTTGCGGTTGGCGAAGGCGTGACGGCGATGGCGAACGCGCGCAAACTCGCCATCGCGGTGGACGCCGAGCACAAGGTCTCCGGTTTGCTGCTCGCGCCCGCGGACGCGCGGGCGTGCTACGTGCTCGCGCACGGTGCGGGCGCGGGCATGGCGCATCCGTTCATGGAGGCCGTCGCGAAAGGTTTGGCGGAACGGGGCATCGCCACGTTGCGATATCAGTTTCCGTACATGGAGCGCGGTTCCAAGCGGCCCGATACGCCGAAGTTGGCCCAGGCTACGGTCCGGGCCGCCGTCGCCGAAGCCGCGAGGCGATTGCCTGATGCGCCGTTGTTCGCCGGCGGCAAATCCTTCGGCGGGCGTATGACTTCGCAGGCCCAAGCCGCCGAGCCCATGCCCGGCGTGCGCGGACTGATTTTCCTCGGTTTTCCTTTGCATCCCGCCGGCAAGCCCTCGGACGAACGTGCGACGCACCTGGCCGATGTGAAAGTGCCGATGCTGTTCCTGCAAGGTTCGCGCGACGATTTGGCGCACCTCGACCTGCTGCGGCCGCTGGTCGAGCGCTTGGGCCGGCGCGCGACGCTGCAGGTGTTCGATGGTGCGGATCATTCCTTCCATGTGCCGGTGCGGAGCGGGCGGAAGGATGAAGAGGTGCTCGGAGAGATGCTCGACGCGATCGCTGCGTGGGTAAGCTCGTGACACTGCAACGCCATTAACTGTTGCGCGTGGTAGGTCCTTGTAATCGGGGCTATATAGGATTGGGTGTCGGTAATGGGCCGACATTCTGCACATGGAGAGAGCACATGTTACGCAAGGCCCTGCTTACTGCTTGTCTGTTAGCCGCGGGAACCAGTTATGCGCAAACGGCGCAGACCGATATCGGCAAGTTTCAGATCCGCGTGGGACGTCCGTTCATCACGCGCGGTCCGGTTTCCAACATGCTCGATAACCCCCTTAATACCATCAAGTTGAACAATGGACAGTTCAGGGTGTACTCGTCGGGCGGGACGACGTACCGCTTCCAAGGCATCGACTCGTGGGGCGCGACCGCGGGGCAGGCGTATCCCGTTTTAGGGCCAGTCGCCAACTCTTACGCTTCTTGTGGATTATGGCTGAACGATACGAGCCGCGTCCCTGGGAGCACCGTTTCCTATTATGGTTTCGCGCATGCGGAAACGGAGTGCAACTACGCAAACGGCGGTCAAACCTTCAAGTCGACGGCGCTCGTGCAAAGCGACAACGAAGGCGGAACGTGGCGTTTATCCGGCCAAATACTTTCGGGAGGCGCTCCTGTGGCCGGCACTCAAAGCGGCGAAGGCGACTGCACGGCGGCAACCGATAACTATTACGTCTATCTTTATTGTCTGCGCACAAGCGACTTCAACCTGATCGCCGCGCGTGCGCCGATAGACAATCCGATACCCGGCAATTGGTACAAGTTCAAAGACGGCGCATGGTCGCAAGCCGGTCTTGGCGGAGATGCATCCCCGCTTCGCTATACCGATGCGCTCCGTTCGCCCATCGGCTTCGGAAGCGCTTCGGTTAGCAAATGGACCTCGAAGAACTACGTCACCCTGGTCAACAACGAATCGTCGGGCAGCGCGCGAGGCGGGGTCTATATTTCCTTCTCCGACAATTTCGTCGATTTTTCTCGCGTGCCCCAGCCCATCTTGGTGACCGACGGCGCTGAATGGATCAGGACCGCCGCTTCAGGCGATCTGATCGCCTACCCTTCTGGCATCGGCCTGAACGGCGGGAGGGAATGGGATGGCGGCTTTTTACTTACCTATACCTTCCTCGAGCCGGGCGAGGATTTCCAGCGCCGATTCCTGGTTTTTCGCGAGGTATACGTGTTCCAGGGTGGGCAGGTCGGGGCTCAGGATCCGCAAGTCGGCATCGAATTGACCAAATGGGTCGCGGAGGGGACCGTGCCGCGCGGCATTCGTACGACTACCGCGCCCGTGCAAGGCAACTACGCGCAATATGCGTACGGCGGAAAGCTTGGATACGTGATGTCGGCATCGTTGCCGGGCACCATTGCCCTTGAGGAATGCGTTAGTTACTGGCCCGGCACCGCGGACCATCTCGTCACATGGGATGGGACATGCGCCGGCGCCGGCTATCGCCGCCTGAGAACTATTGGCTGGATCTATACGAGCCCGCAACCCAATACGGTCGCAATCTATAGATGCTGGAGCCCGAGTTACTACAAGTCGCACTATGTCTCGACCGATGCCGCTTGCGAGGGGCGCGGCGATCAGGAGTTCCTGCTCGGCTGGGTTCTGGCTTCATGACCGCTTCGGCGACGGCAAGTTTTCTTGCCGTCGCTTGGCCCTGATTCGCATACCTTGCTGCGCCAGGATGCCGCTATCGGCTAAAACCCGAGAGTTAACAGTTGAGCTGCAGGTGGGCGCACGGCTCTTGCGGTGTTACAGAATGGCGCGCACCATCGGCGAATTCATTGAACGAGGCGATCGCGCATGGCTGCGAATACTGGGCTTTTCGATGGGAAGTACACGGTTGCCGATGTGCAGGCGATGATCGCAGACGGACGGATCGCACCGACCAGTAAGACTTATCGATCTGCGGTCGCTTTCATGGAGCTGGGCGACGAAGCGCAGACGGCTGAAGCTAAGGCCAAGGAAGCGCATCTTTCCTCGGCCCGGACGCAACGGTGGATCCTGAGAATCGCCATAGCGGCCTTGCTCGTATCCTTGGCTGCGCTGGGATTGTCGGTGGTGGCGCTTAGCGAAAGTCATATCCACGTACCCGCCAAACCTTAGCTGCGGCGACAACAGCGGACTGCTGAAGCCGCCGCAGGTTCAAGTCGGTGTCGTTTTTCTAATGTTTCGCTTTCGCATCGCCCACGTAATCCAGTCGCCAGACGACGCCGCCGGCATCGTCGGCAATCAGCAGCGCGCCGTCCTTGGCCACCGCCACGGAGACCGGGCGCCCCCAAACCCGGGCTTCGTCCAAAACGAACCCCGTCATCACGTCCTCGTATTCGCCGGTGGGCGCACCGGCCGCATCGACCGGGATCCGGATCAGCTTCGGGCCCGTCCGTTGCGCGCGATTCCACGAACCGTGCTCGGCGACGAAGGCGGAGCCGCGCCATCGCGCCGGCAACCGCGCGCCCTCGGCGAAGCTGATGCCCATCGATGCGGAATGCGGTTGCAGCAGCACGTCGGGAATGGCGACGCGTCCGCGCAGATCGGGCCTCTCGCCGGCGAGCCGCGGATCCTCGTGGTCGCCGATGTACCACCAAGGCCAGCCGAAGAAAGCGCCTTCGGGCACGCGCGTCACGTAGTCGGGAACCAAGTCGTCGCCCAATCGATCGCGTTCGTTGGTCGAGCACCACACCGCGCCGTGGCGGGGCTGCACCGCGATGCCCGAGCAGTTGCGCAAGCCCGTCGCGTAAGGGCGGATGCGTCCGACTTCCGGCGCGAAGGCGACGACGCGTGCGCGTCCGGCTTCTTCGTCCCAAGTGGCGCCCAAGCCTTCGCGGCGTTGGATGGCTTGCGCCTGGGCCAGCGGCTTGCGCGACATGTTGTCGGCGACATTGGAGGCGGAGCCGATGCCGGTATACATCGCGCGGCCATCCAAGGACACGGCGAGATCGCGATTGGAATGCCCCGCGCTGGTGGGCGACAGGCGCGCGACGACGACTTCGGGAGGACCCGCCGCGCGCAGCGCGCCGGGCGTGTAGGCGTAGCGCACGATCCGATTGGTTTCGGCGACATAAAGCCAACGGGGGTGCGGCCCCTGCGGATAGAAAGCCATGCCGAAAGGTTCGGCCAATCCTTCGGCGAAGATTTCGTTGCTGCGCGCGCTGCGTCCGTCCGCGCCGGGCCGCAGCACGCGGATGCGGTTCGCGTCCGTTTCGGTGACGAAGACGTCGCCGTTGGGCGCCGTTTGCAGCATGCGCGGCGCCGTCATGCCCTGGGCGAACAGCGAGACGCGGAAACCGGACGGCACGCGCGGCCAGGCGTCCTTGGGACGCGGCACGATCCGGCTCGGATTGTTCGCGGATGTCTCGGGTGCGGGCGAGGGCAGATCGGAAGGCGAAATGCGATAGACGCGGCCGGGCGCATCGTCGCGCCAACCGCCGAATACGCCGCCCTTACTGCGCGCGGACGTTGCGCGCGCAGGGTCGGGCGCTGCGCCGCTCGGCAGGTTCGCCAGGAATGCGATCAGGTCCGCGCGCGTGGCGGCATCCGGCACGGTGGCCGTCATCGCGGTGCCGGGCGCGAGGCGTTGAGGTTCGGTCAGGAACGCGTCCAGGCGTTCGCGATCCCAGCGTCCGCCCAGCGTTCGCAACGCCGGCGTGTAACCGAAATCCATCGCCGCGACCGGGCGGCCGACGACGCCGCGCAGGTCGGGGCCGAGTCCGCCCGCGCCCGCGGGGCCGTGGCAGAGCGCGCATTGCGCCGCGTACGCAGGGGCGCCGCGCGCGGCGTCGGCCGCATTCGCCGTTTGCGGTTGCGCCGCGCTCTGCGGAGGCGATGGCGTGCACGCGGTTGCGGCGACCAGCGCGAAGAGAGCGGCGCCGCGCTTCGCCGCGCTCATCGCGCGCGCTCCGCGCCGATCGCGGCCGCGGCGGCCGCCGCGATGTCGCCGTCGATGTCCGAACGTCCGCCCGACACGCCGACCGCGCCGACGACTTGCCCGTCGACCAATACCGGCGCGCCGCCGTCGATCGGCATCATGTTCGGCGCGGCAAGGAGTTCGGCCGCTCCGCCTTCGACCGCTTGTTCGAATCCCCGGGTGCGGGCGCGAAACGCCGCGGAGGTCGTGGCTTTGCCGAGCGCGATCGCGAATGCGGCCGACGAAGCCCGATCCATGCACTCGGCCGTGCGCAGGTCGCCCGCGGCATTGAGCACCACGACGCACACGTTCTCTTTCCGCGTCCGCGCTTCAGCCAAAGCGCGCTGAAGCACGCGTTGCGCGCCGGTGCCGGACAGGCTGGCGACGGAGACCACGTCGCCGGCTTTGTCTCCGTCCGCAGCGGCGACCCACGCAGGGCATGCGGCGGCCAGGATCGCCGCCGTAACCCGGGTCGGGAGGCGGAAGCTGGCCGATTTATGGCGGTGCAGCATGAAAAACTCTCCTGGCATGAGGCAGATCGCGCTCAGGCCCATGGTGGCGGCGCGCCAGGTGTCCGAAAATACGTCGAATGGCGCACATCCTGTTTAGTATGAATTAACAATGAGCCGTCCCGACCTAGCCTTGCTGACGATCTTCGCCGAGGTCGCCCAACGCCGGAGTTTCCGCGCCGCCGCGCGTCATCTGCGCCTGTCCCCGTCGGCGGTCAGCCAGGCGGTGGGCAAACTGGAGGCGCGGCTGGAGGTCCGTCTGCTGGCGCGCACGACCCGCAGCGTCGCACCTACCGAAGACGGCCGCCGGCTGCTGCAGCAGATCGGCCCGGCGCTGGACGAAATCGGGGATGCGATGACGCGCTTCCGCGAGGCGCGCGGCGAGCCGGCCGGTTCGCTGCGGATCGTGTCGCATCGCCTTCCCGCGCAATTGCTGATCGCGCCGCGGATGGCGGCGTTTTCCCGCGCCCATCCGCAAGTCGCGCTGGAGATCTTCGTCGACGACGCCTTAGTCGATATCGTCTCCGCCGGCTTCGACGCCGGCGTGCGTCTGCACGAGAACCTGGAAGGCGACATGGTCGCCACTTCGTTGGGCGGCGCCCAGCGCATGATCGCCGTGGCCGCGCCGCACTTCTTCGACGCGCACCGCAAACTGTCCCACCCGCGCGAACTCGCCAAATTGCCGTGCCTGGGCCTGCGCCTGCAGAGCGGCCGCATCTACGATTGGGAATTCGAACGCAACGGCGAACGCGTCGCGGTGGCGGTGTCCGGGCCGATCACCTTCAACGACGACGACATCATGCTGATGGCGGCCAGGGACGGCGCGGGGATCGCCTTCGCCTTCGAAAAGCTCATCGAAGAAGACCTGCGCACCGGGCGCCTGGTGCCGATCCTGGAAGATTGGTCGCCGAGTTTTCCGGGGTTTTCGCTTTACTACCCGAGTAGGCGCCAACTGCGGCCGGCGTTGCGGGCTTTTATTGATTGGATGGCTTAGAGCGATCCGCGCCGACGTGCGCCGGCGCGGATCTGGATGCGCATCAAAGATGCTTGCGGCGTTCGAACTCGGCCTCGGTGGGATGTTCGAGCAGATCGAACGATCCGATTTCGATATCCCCCGCGCGCTCGTAAGCCGCCATCAGCACGCCGCTCGGCGAGACGGCGGATTGGGTCAGCTTGAAAGCGCTGGGCTGCGTGCCGCTACCGAATAGGCGCTTGCCCGTACCCAGCGCCAGCGGATAAGTCAGCAGCCGGCATTCGTCGACCAGGTCGTTTTCCAACAAAACTTGCACCAATTCGCTGCTGCCCTGCACCAGAAGGTTGGGGCCGTCTTGCCGTTTCAATGTGCGCAAGGCCGCGACGATGTCCGAGCCCAACGACTGCGTGTTCGCCCATGAAAGGCTTTCCGGGCGATGGGTGGCCACATATTTGGTGATGCGGTTGAAGCGCTTGGCGGCTTCGGCGTTCACGGCATCGAAGCTGCCTTGGCCGGGATCGGCTTGGACGTAAGGCCAGTAGGCGGCGAAGATGTCGTAAGTCTTGCGTCCGAGCAGCAGATCGAATTCCGGCTGCAGACTTTCGTCCATGAACGCGGCGACGGCTTCGTCCCAATAGGCGAGCGTCCAGCCGCCATGTTCGAAACCGCCGGTCGGGTCTTCGTGCGGTCCGCCCGGTGCCTGCATCACGCCGTCCATGCTGACGAACGCGCCGACGATGATCTTGCGCATGAGTTTTCTCCTGTCGAGACGGCCGGGAATCGGCGTCTTAGCCAGGCGACGAACGGAGGCGTCGGGGATCGACTTTTAAGGCCGGCCGCTTCGAGCGGCGGTCAGCCGAGCGTGGAGAGAGGCTGCGGAGCGGGCGCCGATGCGGCGGACGCACGCGCCGAAGCCGAAATCGGATCGCAGCCCGTTCGGCCAAACAGTTTCGTGCGGAGGATTTATCGATGGTGGCCGGGGAGGGAATCGAACCCCCGACACGGGGATTTTCAATCCCCTGCTCTACCAACTGAGCTACCCGGCCATCTGCTGCGGCCTGGGCCGAGCGAGCCCGTAATGGTACGTAAACGAGCGCCCCCGAGCAAGCCGGACCGTGGCTGAATGCCCTGTCCGACGGCGGGTTGCGGGCGGGCGGGGCGGGCGCATTATCTGAGCGACGGCGTCCCCACCACCGTTTTAGGAGCAAGCCATGAAGCGCGTTTCCCTGCTGTTGACCGCATCGATGCTGGCGCTGACGGCCACCGCCGGCTTCGCCAAGGAACCCACCCGCGACGAGGCCCGCTTGGCCAAGTACGAAGCCCACACCGGCGCGCCGGTGAAGAATTTCGCCTACCGCGACCCGAGGAGCTGGGAAGTGGTGGACGACACCCACATCCTGATGACCCTGCGTCCGACCGAGACTTATCTGCTGCGCTTGTCGGGCCTGTGCATCAAGAACGATCGCGGCGCGCCCGCCATCCGCATCAGTTCCCAGGCCGGCCGCGTGCAGGCCGGTTTCGACCGCGTCACTACCGGCGACGAGCCGTCGAGCTGCCGCATCGAAGAGATCCGCCCGGTCGACATGGCGGCGGTGAAGGCGGCGGGTCAGGCCAAGGCCAAGTAATTGCATTGATCTCTCCCCGGCTTCGCGTCGGGGAGAGATAGCGTTTAGGCTCCCGGCGGCACGTAGCCTGCCGGTCTCTCCGCCCCGCCGCCGAACAAGAACTTCTCCATTTCCTTCTCCAGGAAGGCGCGATGCTTCGGATCGCGCGGCGACAGCCGGTTCTCGTTGATCAGCATCGTCTGATGCGCCAGCCATGCGGCCCAGGCGGCTTTGCCGATGTGCGCGAATACGCGCTGACCCAACTCGCCGGGCCAAGGAGCGAAATCCAGGCCTTCGGTTTCGCGTTTTTCGTATTCGCAGTAAATGGTGCGAGGCATTCGCTAATTGTAGCCCGGCTTGGCCGCCGGCTCACCGGCGCGCATAGCGCAAGTGCGTGGCGGCGGGGCCGTCGAGAACGCTGTCGATGCGGAACTGCGGCCCGGGTTCGCTCAGGTTCTCGAAAAGTCGCCGTCCGCCGCCGAACAACACGGGCGCCAAAGCGATTTCCAACTCGTCGACGGCGCCCAAGTTCAAATATTGCTGGATTACATCCGCCCCGCCTGCGATACGGACATCGCGGCCGCCTGCGGATTCGCGAGCCAGTTCAAGGGCGCGCTCCGGCCCTTCATTGACGAAGTAAAAGGTCGTCCCGCCTGGGCGCGCCCACGCTTCGCGTTTTTCATGGGTGAGCACGTATACCGGCGTGTGGAACGGAGCCTCTTCCGGCCAGGCGACTTCGCCTTGGTCGAACATCCGCTTGCCCATGATGTTGGCGCCGATGCGCTCCGTGGTGCTGCGAACCAGGTCGTTGACGGGGCCGGTTTCTCCGCCCGAGCCGAGTTTGAGGTTCTCGCGGAAGTACTGTTGATTGATGATCCAGGACATCAGCGCGCCCCATTTCGCGCCCCAATTCTTGTACTCGGGCTTCCCCATGGTCATGCCTTCCGGCGCCATGTAGCCGTCGAGACTGAGTCCGATGTTGACGAATACTTTGCTCATGATCTCCTCGCGCATGTTCGGATGCCGGTCTAGCGTGCGGATCGCCGACCGGCGCATACCGCATCGTCACCGCTTTTGAGCCGAGTCCAAGCCGGCTCACTCGTTCGAGTCTATAGGCTTCGATAGCCCTGCGGATAATCCTTTGGGATCTCCGTGAGCCAGTCGCGTGTGGCCCCGGGTATCGCTGCGCTCAACCCGGGCTACGGGGGGCGATGGCTAGAAGCAGCTTGCGGATCGGCGCGGGGATGCCAAGCGATTCCAGCTCGTCGAACGCGACCCAACGCAAACCGCCATCGTCGTTCACCGCATCGCGCAAACCGAGCCCCTGCCAGCGCAGCGGTTGCAACTGCAAGCGATAGTGAGTGAACGCGTGCGCGATCGGCTCCAAGGCTTCGCCATGGTCGTAATCGCCGCGCAAATGCTTGCCGAACCAGGCCCGCGCGGTTTCGTGGTCCTCGGCTTCGGGCAAGGACCAGAGCGAGGCCCAGATGCCGGCGGGCGGCCGCTTCAACAGCAGCACGCGCGATCGCGCGTCTTGCGCCAGCAAGACCAAAGCGCGACGCTCCGGCACCGGTTTGTTCGGTTTCGCCGTGGGCAATTCGGCGACGCGGCCTTCGCGCAGCGCGGCGCAGTCGCTTTGCAGCGGACACAGCACGCAGGCCGGATCGTGGCGCGTGCACAGCGTCGCGCCGAAATCCATTTGCGCTTGGGTGTAATCGGCCATGCGCGCATAGGGCAGGTGCGATTCGGCCAGCCGCCACATCTCCTTTTCGACGGCGGGCGTGCCGGGCCAACCGGCGATGCCGTGGTAGCGCGCCATCACGCGCTTGACGTTGCCGTCCAGGATCGGAAAACGGTCGCCCCAAGCCTGCGCCAGGATCGCGCCCGCCGTACTGCGGCCGATGCCGGGCAAGGCCACCAGCGCGTCGAGATCGCGCGGCAGATCGCCGCCGTGCATCTCGACGCAGATCTTCGCGGTGGCGTGCAGATTGCGCGCGCGAGCGTAATAGCCCAGCCCCGACCACAGCGCCAACACGTCGTCTTGCGGCGCGGCGGCCAAGGCGGGCAGCGACGGCAGCGCTGCGACGAAGCGCTCGAAATACGGAATGACGGTCTGCACCTGGGTCTGCTGCAGCATGATTTCCGACAGCCACACGCGGTAAGGCGCGCGCGGATGCATCCACGGCAAGTCGTGGCGGCCGTCGCGGTCGTACCAGGCGAGCAATCGCGATGCGAAGCCGTCCGCGCTCATCGCGTCGCCGGCTCCGCGATCGCGGGATCTTCGATTTCGATCTCCACGCCTTCCAGATGCGCGCCGGAGACTTCCATCGCCGGCGTGCTCAAGCGACCGTCGAGCGGCGGCAGCGGCGAACCGTTGCTGCCGGCGTCGATCCAGGTGGCGATGTCCGGCAGACGGAAACGCCCGGCGAACTTCGTCGCATCGCGTTGCAGATCCAACGCGGCGATATCGGAGAAATCCGCTTTACCGGCGTAATCCAAAACGAACGGCAAGGGCGATTCCGACGCGCCGACCGGCGCAGGCAGGGCGGGCCAGGCTTGCGGCCATTCCGCGAGCTTGCCGGACAGCCGCAAGCTCAAGCCATCGCCGAAGCTCAAACGGCCGTGCGAATTCAAATTCGGAACGGCGCCTTCGCCGTGCACGACCGCACCCAACGGCGCGACGGCGATGCCGCCTTCGCGATAACGCAAAGGCCCCGCCAGGCCGAAGACGAAAGGCAGGTCGGTGTCCTTCGCGAGGTAACGCGCGTTCGCGCCGAGTTTCATGCGATCCAAGCCGATCCCGTCCGCGCCCGAATGCAGGCGGCCGCTCAGCACCGGCGACATCGGCAGCTTCCAGCCGCTCGATTCGACGGCGATGCGGCCGGCGATGCCGAGGCCGGCGTTCGCTGCCGGTTCGGTCAAAGCGATGCGCAGATCGAAGGGCAGGCGAGCGCCGTCCAGCGCGAAAGCGCCGCTCGCCGAAGCGCGCACGCGGCGATCGGGATGCAGCGACGGCAGCGACAGATCCAAATCTTCCAGCGCCCAGCCTTCGCCGAAGGCGCGGCCGCGGCCGATGCGCAGGCCGTCGGTCAATATGGGGATCTTGGTTTCGCTCGGCGGACGCGACGCTAGCCAACGTTGCAGCGCGGCGACGTCCAGTTGCGGTTCGTCCAATTCGATGCGTTCGACGGTGAGGTCCGCGCCGCGGGCGCGGATCGTCGACCAAGGCAGGGTCAGGTAGATACGCTTGGCGCGCAGCAGCGGCGCGGAGGCGCCCGGTTGCTTGGCGACCACGTCGCGCACCGCGATCATCGGCGTGCCGAGCAGACGGTATTCGCTGGCGCCGCTCGCGGCGATTTCAAGGCCGAGCGCGTCGCCGGCGCGGGACAACAACAGGCTCGCGACGCGATCGGGTTGCGCGAACCAGCGCAGCGCGAGCAGGCCCAGCAAAACCAGAACCGCGATCGCGACCAGCCAGATGCGGATGCGGCGGCTCACGGGCATCAATGGCCCAGCGACTCCGGCAACAGCGCATCGACGAACGCTTCGGCGTCGAACACGCGCAGGTCTTCCGGCCTTTCGCCGATGCCGGCGTAACGGATCGGAATGCCGAACTCGCGCGCCAGGGCGAACACCACGCCGCCCTTGGCCGTGCCGTCGAGCTTGGTGACGACCAATCCGGTCACGCCGACCGCCGCGTTGAACATGCGCAGCTGCGACAGCGCGTTCTGGCCGGTGGTGCCGTCGATCACCATCAGCACTTCGTGCGGGGCAGCGGGATCGAGTTTGCCCAGCACGCGGCGGATCTTGCCCAGTTCGTCCATCAATCCGGTCTGGGTGTGCAAGCGGCCGGCGGTGTCGGCGATCAGCACTTCGATGCCGCGCGATTTCGACGCCTGCAACGCGTCGAAGGCCACCGAGGCCGCATCCGCGTTCTGGCCCTGCGCGATCACCGGCACGCCGTTGCGCTCGCCCCAAGCCTGCAATTGCGCGACCGCGGCAGCGCGGAAGGTGTCGCCGGCGGCCAGCATCAGGCTGCGGCCTTCGTCTTTGAAGCGGTGCGCGAGTTTGCCGATGGTGGTGGTTTTGCCGACGCCGTTGACGCCCACCGTCAGCACGACGAAAGGCTTGGCGGACGGATCGACGACCAGAGGCCGCGCGACCGGCTGCAGCAATGCGATCAATTCGCCGCGCAGCCCGGCGAGCAGGGCGTTCGCGTCGGCGAATTCGCGCGCCTTCATCCGCTTGCGCAGCGATTCCACCAACTGCGTCGTCGCGGCGACGCCGACGTCGGCGGTCAGCAATGCGGTTTCGATCTCGTCGAGCAGATCGTCGTCGAGCTTGGGGTGGCGCGAGAACAATCCGCCGAAGCTGCGCGCGAACGCGCTGCCGCGCAGGCGGTCGCGCCAGCCGGGTTTGCCGGGCGCAGCCGGAGCCGTCTCGGCGGCGGCGACCGGCGGCGCGTCTTGCACCGGGGTTTCGGCGACCTCGCTAGGCGGACGATCGGAAGGCTCGGCAGCGGCCGGTTCCGGCTTCTTGCGGCGGAAAAAACTGACCATTGCCCATTAATCGCGGAGAATGCGCGCATGTTAACAAACGCGGACCGGCATCCCGCATGAAAAACCCGGCGGGCAAGGTGCGGATCATCGGCGGCCATTGGCGCGGCACCCGGCTCGACGTGGCCGACGCTCCGGGCCTGCGTCCCAGCGCGGACCGCGTCCGCGAAACCCTGTTCAACTGGCTGCAGCCGATGCTGCCGGGCGCGCGCGTGCTCGATCTGTTCGCGGGCACCGGCGCACTGGGATTGGAGGCGCTTTCGCGCGGCGCCCGCGAAGCTTTGCTGGTCGAACGCGACCCGGCATTGGCCGCGTCGCTGCAGGCGACCGTGGCCCGGCTGAAGGCCGAAAACCAGGCTACGGTCGTTCGCGCCGATGCGCTGGCCTTCCTGCGCGCGCCGCTGCACGGCCGCTTCGACCTGGTCTTCGTCGACCCGCCTTTCGCGGGCAATTTGTGGCCTACGGCGGTGGCCGCATTGCCGCCCTGGCTGTCGCCGCAGGCTTGGCTGTATTTGGAGTCTCCGACCGATGCGGCGGTAGAGCCCGGGCCGGGCTGGTCGCTGCATCGACAGGGCAGTACCCGCGAGGCGCGCTACGCACTGTTCCGCCGCGCCGACGGGGGCGCTGTTACACTGGCGCCCGCCAATGACGGCCCTCCGGCAAGCCTTGCATAGATGAGCGCGACCGAATGAGCATGGTGCGTACCCGTATCGCGGTTTACCCCGGCACCTTCGATCCGATCACCAACGGTCATATCGACCTGATCGATCGCGCCGCGCCCCTGTTCGAGCGCTTGATCGTGGGCGTCGCCGAAAGCCCGGCCAAGGGCCCGGCGCTGCCGCTCGAGCTGCGGGTGGAACTGGCCCGCGAAGCGGTGGCCCGTTTCCCCAACGTCGAGGTGCGCGGCTTCAACTCGCTGCTGGCCCACTTCGTCGCCGAACTGGGCGCGGGCGTGCTGCTGCGCGGCCTGCGCGCGGTGTCCGATTTCGAATACGAATTCCAGTTGGCCAGCATGAACCGCCATCTGATTCCGGACGTCGAGACTCTGTTCCTGACGCCGGCCGAGCAATACGGCTTCATCTCTTCTTCGCTGGTGCGCGAAATTTCCCGCCTGGGCGGCGACGTTTCGGCTTTCGTGCCGCCGGCGGTGGCCAAAGCGCTGCAGGCCGAATGGCAGCGCACACTCGCATGACCGTCACCTGGGGGATACACATGAAACTCACCACCCGTCTGATGCTGGCCGCCTGCCTTGCGTTGCCGTTCGCGGCCTGCAACAAGGAAGAAAAGCCGAAGGAAGCGGTCGCGGCCCCGGTCGCGGTGCCGACGACCGGCGACAAGAAGGCCTGGCAGGAATACATCAAAGACGTCGCCAAGCGGAACATGGAAGGCGTCACCAGCGCGCCCTACGCCTACTTCCTACCCGACGAATCCTCGCCCGATTTCGCCGGCGAGTACGAGCGTCAGCTGGAAAAGATGAAGGGCGACGTGGGCCGCGGCATTCTGGAAGGCAATATGCTCGTGTTCGGTTCACCGGCTTCGGCCAAGATGGCCGACGCGGTGATCGAATCGTTCAAGGAAATCCAGCCGGGTTCGATGAAGGGCGTCAAAGTCGTCTTCATCGGCGCGGCCGCCGACAACGAGCGGGTCAAGGCGGGCGTGGCGCCGGCCGGCGTCGATTACGTTTTCGTGCAGACCAAGTAATAGTGAAGCCGCGCGGGCGGTCGTCCGCGCGGCTTCGGTAAAGCCCGCCTTTTAGGAGCGGCTTTAGCCGCGAGCTCTTTACTCAAGCTCCGGCCACGTCTTTCGGGACGTGCGGAAAAGGCTCGCGGCTAAAGCCGCTCCTACATAAAGCGGCAAGCAGGACATGTCTCTCAGGATCAACGAACTCTGCGTCAACTGCGATGTCTGCGAGCCGGTCTGCCCGAACAAGGCGATATCGCAGGGCGAGACGATCTACGTGATCGATCCGGCGCGCTGCACCGAATGCGTCGGCCATTTCGACGAACCGCAGTGCGTGGTGGTGTGTCCGGTCGAGTGCATCGATCCGGATCCGGCGCATCCGGAAACCGAAACCGATCTGCTGGCGAAATTGCGCCGGCTCGAGGAGGAGTCGACTGAATGAAAAGCCAATCTCGCGAGCCGAAGACGCTCGAAGCCGTCATTCCCGCGAAAGCGGGAATCCAGTGTCTTTCGCTTGGGTTCCGCACGCTGCGGGAACGGCAAAGTCGCTGGATTCCCGCTTTCGCGGGAATGACGGCTAAAAAGCGATTCGCCGCATCCGTCTTGCTCGCAGGATTGCTGCTTTCTTCCACCGCCTGCGCCGACGCCCGCCGCGAACAACCCGCCGCCGCGCATCCGCCCGGCGCCGCCATCGCCAGCGCCCACGCTTTGGCCACGGAAGCCGGCATGCAGATGCTGCGCCAGGGCGGCAACGCGTTCGACGCCGCGGTGGCGACTTCCGCCGCGCTGTCGGTGGTCGAGCCGATCAGCAGCGGTCTCGGCGGCGGCGGCTTCTTCCTGCTGCACGATGCGAAAACCGGCAAAGACATTTTCGTCGATGCGCGCGAAACCGCGCCGGCCGCGGCGACGCCTGCGGAATACCTGCTGCAGAACGGCGAGTTCAACCGCGACCGCGCCGAGAACGGGCCGTGGTCGGCCGGCATTCCCGGTTTGCCCGCCGCGTTCGTCCACTTGGCCGACAAATACGGCCAGTTGCCGCTGAAGACCACGCTGGCGCCGGCGATCAAGCTCGCGCGCGAAGGCTTCCCGGTTTACGGCCGTCTCGCGCGCGGCTATGCGTCGCGGCGCGCGGTGATGGAACGCTACCCGGGCACGCGCGCAGTGTTCCTGGCCGGCGGCGCGCCGATCAAGGAAGGCGACGTCTTCAAGCAGCCCGACTTGGCGCGCACGCTGGAATCGCTGGCGTCGAAGGGTTTCGACGGTTTCTACAAAGGCGACGTCGCCGAAAAGCTCCTCGCCGGCGTGCATGCGGAAGGCGGGCGCTGGACCGCGCAGGAACTGGCCGGCTACCGGGTCAAGGAGCGCGCGCCGATCAGCTTCAAATACCGCGATTGGCGCATCGTCACCGCGCCGCCGCCGTCCTCCGGCGGCATCGCGCTGGCCGAGATGCTGCAGATCCTGCAAGGCTGGGATCTGCGCAAGCTCGACGAGGCGCACCGCATCCATCTGGTGGTGGAATCGATGCGCCGCGCGTTCCGCGACCGCACTTTCTATCTGGGCGATCCGGATTTCGTGAAGATCCCGATGCGCACGCTGGCCAGCCGCGACTACGCCGCCGGCCTGCGCGCGACCATCCATCCGGACAAGGCGACGCCGAGCGATCTGCTGTCCGGCCAGCAGACGCCGTTGGAAGACGAAGAAACCACCCATTTCTCGATCATCGACGCCGCAGGCAACCGCGTCGCCGCGACCCAGACGGTGAACCTCACCTATGGTTCCGGCTTGATTCCGCCCGGCACCGGCGTGCTGCTCAACGACGAGATGGACGATTTCGCGCTCAAGCCGGGCACGCCGAACGCATTCGGCGTGATGGGCTACGACGCCAACGCACCCGCGCCCGGCAAGCGCATGCTCAGTTCGATGACGCCGACCTTCATGGAGTCGCCCGACCGCGTCGCCGTACTCGGCACGCCGGGCGGTAGCCGTATCATCACCATGGTGCTGCTGGGCGTCCTGGGTTACGACCAGGGTCTGGACGCGCAAGCCGTCGCCGCATTGCCGCGCTACCACCACCAGTGGATGCCGGACGAGATCGAAGCCGAGAGCGGGGCAATCCCCGGGCCGGTGGCCAAGGAACTCCAAGCCATGGGCCATGGTCTGGATCTGCCGAGCGACGAAGCCGCCGGCGGACGCGGGTCCAGCCACGTCTGGGGCAATCTGCAGACGGTGCTGTGGGACCGCAAAGCCGGCACGCTGACCGGCGGCAGCGATCCGCGCAATCCGGTGGGCAAGGCCGAGGTGATGGCGGCTCCCGCCGCGGCGAAAGCTCGGTGATGCCGGCTTTGTAGAGCGGGGCTTGCCCCGCTGCTTTGTTGGAATAGCGTCGCGTTGGCCGTGTATAAAGCAGCGGGGCAAGCCCCGCTCTACAAAGAAAGAACGAGAAGCGTCCATGGCGGACAACGACAAAAAACCGTTCGTGCATATGGTTCCGGCGATCCTCACCGGCACCGCCGCGTTGATCGCTTCGCTGACCGCGGTGTACGTGAACCTGCGCGGCGACAAGGACGACAAGCCCGTGCCGCAGACTCTTGCGCCGAAAGACAGCGCTGCGCCGGCGGCGAAGACGCCCGCGCTGCTCTCGGACAAGCTTCATCTGCAATTGGACCGCATCGCCGTTCAGCACGACGGCTCGATCGGCACCACCGACTGGCGTTTCGCGATCGAAGCCGACGGCCAGCCGCTGCTGGTGTTCCGCCAGGACGATCTGGACGACACCGGCGGCAGCAACATCGCCAATCCCAAGGACGTGCGGACCGTGCTCAGCCTGCCGTCGGGGCAGCATGCGCGGCTGACGATCAAGGGCTGGCGCGGCAGCCGCCTGCGCCTGATCGAGGGCGAAGCGGACGTGACCGGCGAGGGCGCGGTCGGCGACGGCGCGGTGGCGCCGATTCCGGTCAAAGCCAAGAAAGACAGCGCCGGCGATTTCGTCTTCTATTTTTCGACCGACCGTCGGAACGCTGAATGACGGTGGCGCTAGCGGCTGTTTAACGCCGGCAAGCGCTAGAATCGGGCCATGAAACTCTGGTCCTTGCTCGGCAACTCGCAGAAGCTCGACGGCGGCGCGATGTTCGGCAACGCGCCGCGCGCCGTTTGGTCGAAATGGCTGCCGCCCGACGAATCCAACCGCGTGCCGCTGGCTTGCCGCGCGCTGCTCGCCAGTCCGCTGGCCGGCAAGACGGTGCTGTTCGAATCGGGCATCGGCGCGTTCTTCGAACCGAAGCTGCGCGAACGCTACGGCGTGGTCGAAGACCGGCACGTGCTGCTCGACTCTTTGCGCGCGGCCGGCTTCGAGCATCAGGACATCGACGTCGTGGTGCTGAGCCATCTGCATTTCGACCATGCCGGCGGCTTGCTCGCGCCGTGGGTGGAAGGCCGCGCGCCTGAGCTGCTGTTCCCCAACGCGACCTTCCTGGTCAGCGCCGCGTGCTGGGATCGCGCCCGCCAACCGCATCCGCGCGACCGCGCCAGCTTCATTCCCGAATTGCCCGGTTTGCTCGAAGCCAGCGGCCGGCTGGAATTGGTGGACGCCGAATATTCGCGCACGCTCGGCCACAGCGTGCGCTTCCATTTCAGCGACGGCCACACACCGGGCTTGATGCTGGCCGAGATCGTCGGTCCGGACAACGTCGGCGGGCATCCGCACGGCGGCGTGGTGTTCTGCGCCGACCTGATTCCCGGCCGGCCTTGGGTGCACGTGCCGATCACGATGGGCTACGACCGCAATCCGGAATTGCTGATCGACGAAAAGCGCGAGTTCCTGGCCGACAAGCTCGAGCGCAACGTGCATCTGTTCTTCACCCACGATCCGGACTGCGCGTTGGCGCAGGTCACCCGCGACGACAAGGGCAAATACGGCACCACGCACGAAGTCGCCGAACTGCAGGCGCGGGCCTTGATGGCATGAGGCGTTCGGCGGTGGGATGCTTGTTGTTGTTCGCCGCAGCCGCCGCTGCGCAGCAAGCGCCGGCGGGATTGCCGCAGCCGGACAAGTCGCCGCGCGACGCCGAATTCGGCGTGGTCAGCCGCAAGTTCGGCCTCGAACGCCGGGTCGAGATGTACCAATGGCGCGAAGCGGAGCAGGGCTACGAGAAGGTTTGGAGCGCGGTGCCGATCGCCTCGGCCGGTTTCGCGCGCGGCCACGACAATCCCAAGGACATTCCGCTGCCGAGCCGCCGCATCCTGCCGGCGACGATCAGCATCGACGGCAAGCCGCTGGATCCCGAAGCGATTTCGCGATTGGGCGAATGGCGCGGCTTCCGCCCGAATTTTTCGGCGCTGCCGGGCAACCTGTCCGCGACGTTCCAGCCGGAAGGCGACGGTTTGGGCAGCGCCGAAAATCCGCTGGATCCGCAGATCGGCGATCTGCGCGTGACTTGGCGCGAACTGGCTTTGCCCGCGTTGGACGGCAGGCTGGCGTTGGAAGGCGGCGTGTGGAAGTTGCGGCCGCAGGCGATCGATGAGCCGGTCGCGCAAGCCGGTTTGCCGGCCGCGCGAGTCGGCAAGGGCACGCTCGGTTGGTTGATCGGTGCGGGCCTTTTCGTGCTGGCGATCCTGGCGATCGTCGCGCTGATGCGGAATCGCCGTCGTTAGCGCTTGGCTTTCCTGTCTCTTTGCGAAGCATCGTTGTTTCGCGCCAAAAGCCGAACCCTCTCCCTGGCGCCTCGCGCCTGTCCCTCTCCCGCAAGGGTAGAGGGCAAAGCAAAGCTGCTTTTGTAGGCGCGAATTCATTCGCACGCTCTTGATCGAAATGCGCGCGAATGAATTCGCGCCTACATACCGCTAAACGACGCGCGTACCGAAGATCTTGTCCCCGGCGTCGCCCAGGCCGGGCAGGATGTAGCCCTTCTCGTTCAAGCGTTCGTCGATGGCGGCGGTATAGACCTCCACGTCCGGATGCGCCGTTTCCAGCGCGCGCAGGCCTTCCGGCGCGGCGACCAGGAACAAACCCTTGATCCGCGTCGCGCCGGCGGCTTTCAGCATGGAAACCGTGGCGATCAACGTGCCGCCGGTGGCGAGCATCGGGTCGAGGATCAACGCGATCCGGTCCTGCATGCCGCCGACCAGATTCTCGTAGTAGGGCAGCGGCGCCAGCGAGGCTTCGTCGCGGCGGATGCCGACCACGCTCACTTTCGCCGCGGGGATCAGTTCCAGCACGCCGGGCAGCATGCCCAAGCCTGCGCGCAAAATCGGCACCAGGGTGATCTTGCGGCCTTTGATCCGGCGCACGGAGACGGGGCCGGCCCAGCCTTCGACTTGCGCGTCTTCGGTTTCCAGATCGGACGTGGCTTCGTAGGTCAGCAACGTGGCGACTTCGGCCGACAGCTCGCGGAAAGTCTTGGTGTTGTTGTCGGCGCGGCGCATCAGGCCGAGCTTGTGCTGGACCAGCGGGTGGCGGACTTCGACGATTTTCATGCGGCTAGGCTAACGCACTTAAAGCCCCTCTCCCATCGGGGGTGAAACCGCACAGCTTGCGCCCCATGGCGCGCGTGCGGTTGAACGCCCGCGCCGCTGGCGCGGGCCGGAGCGCGGAGCGGGGGTTGAGGTGAGGGTTCGGCGAAGCGAGGTCGTTACCGATTGCGGAGAATTCGGCAGCGGCGCAGAACGTCGCGACCGGAGCCCGCGTCGCTTCGCCGAACCCTCATCCGGCGCTTCGCGCCACCTTCTCCCGGCGGGAGAAGGAAATCAGGCCGCCGCTTGTTCCTGCTGCCGCGGGCCTTCCAGCAGCGCGCGCTTGACCATCGCCACCAGCAAGTCGATCTCGTCGCTCGCCACCGCGAAATGCGGGGTGAAGCGCAGCGAATTGGCGCCGCCGTGGATCACGCCCAGGCCGTGCTCGCGCAGCCATTCTTCGCTGGAGCCGGTGCCGTAGCCTTTGAAACGCGGGTCGAGTTCGCAGGAGAACAGCAGGCCGGTGCCCTGGACCTTGGTGATCAAGCCGCCCAGCTCGCTCTTCAGTTTTTCCAGTTTCTCCACCGCTTCCTTGCCACGGATGCGGATGTTGTCGCGCAGTTCCGGCGTCAACATTTCCAGCACCGCGCAGCCGATGTCCAGCGCGCGCGGGTTGGCGGTCATGGTGTTGCCGTACACGCCGCTGCGGTACAAGTTGGCGGCGCGCTCGGTCACGGCCAGCACCGACAACGGATATTGGGCGGCGTTGAGCGCCTTCGAATAGGTTTCCATGTCCGGCGCTTCGGCGTTCTCGAAGCCGGGATAATCGACGATCGACAGCACGCCCTGCGCGCGCAGGCCGGCCTGGATCGAGTCGACCAGCAGCAGCGAACCGTGCGCCTTCGTCAGCTCGCGCGCGGCGTTGTAGAACGCCGGCGGCACGCTGCGGCCCGGGTCGCCTTCGCCCATCACCGGCTCGAGGAACATCGCTTCGACGAACCAGCCGTTGGCTTCGGCGTCGGCGAACGCTTTCTTCAGCGCGTCGATGTCGTACGGCTCGATCGCGATCACCGAATCCTCGCCGCGGAAGCTGGCCAGGTGCTGCATATAGGTCTTGCGGCTGGAATCCGAATACAGAGCGGGGCGGTCGGTGCGGCCGTGGAAACTGCCCTTCACCACCAGGCGTTTCACCTTGGCGCCGGCGTGGCGCGCGCCCGGGTCGGTCATCAGCTTGGTGTTGACGTCGGCGATGCGCGCGGCGAGGCCGACGGCTTCGGAACCCGAGTTCAAGCACAGGAATTTCGCGTACGGGCAACCGCCGCGGTCCTGGCCGATCGCCGCACGCATCGCGCGCACGAAGCGCAGCTGCGACAGGTTCGGGGTCATGATGTTGGCCATCGCCTGCGGCTTGGCCATCGCGTCCATGATCTTTTGCGGCGTATGGCCGAAGCCCAGCATGCCGTAGCCGCCGCAGTCGTAGACCACCGCGCCCTTCAAAGTGACGATCCACGATCCGCGCGCGGCCAAGGCGACGTAGGGGTTCACGGCGTCGTGCGCGTAGAAATTGACGAAGCCGCCTTGCAGCGCATCGATCTGCGCGTCTTCGTCCAGATCCAGCAGCTCCGGGAATTCGGCGCGGACGCGCACGTATTCGGCAGCGGCGGCATCGATGGCCGCGCCCAGCTCCGGATGGGCAGCGGCGAAGCGGGCGATGGTGGCATCGTCCAGGCCCTGGGTGCGGCGCTTGCCGGCGTGGGCGCGGAGCGAGGCGAGGGTGTCGGTCACGGCCATGGCGGTGTCTTCCGGAGAGGCTAAACCCTCATTATTCGCGACCCTGTCGTCGATTGATAGTGTGATTTCGACGAAATAAAGTTATATTTCGTCTAATTGACGATACGGCTTGAGCAATATGAAGATCACCGGCCCCGACCAGCAGCTGTTGAGCGTGCTGCGCGAGAACGCCCGCGCCTCGACCGCGGAGATCGCGCGCCGACTGAACCTGTCGCGCACCACGGTGCAGAGCCGCATCGAGCGCTTGGAGCGGGATGGGGTGATCGCCGGCTACACCGTGCGCGTCGCCGAGGCCGCCGAACGCGGCCATATCCGCGCCCACATCATGATCACGGTGTTGCCCAAGCAGATGCCCGCCGTGGTCGAGGCGCTGCGGGTCCTGCCGGAGGTGCGGACGCTGCACTCGGTCAGCGGCCCCTCCGACCTAGTCGCCCTGGGCGTGGCGCCCACGGTGGAGGAAATGGACGCGCTGACCGACCGCATCGGCGCGATCGACGGGGTGGAGCGGACGACGTCTTCGATCATCCTGTCGGCGAAGTTCGAGCGTTAGGCATTCCTCTCTGCGCATCGATGCTTTTGTGGGAGGGGCTTCAGCCCCGACGGATGGCAGTCGGGGCTGAAGCCCCTCCCACAACTACCCAAGCGGCAGAGTCGCAACCGCCCAACCACTACAATTAGCGCTTGCCTTCACGCCGGCTTGCTTTGAAAAAGTCCGACTTCCACTACGAACTTCCGCCCGAGCTGATCGCCCAGGTGCCGCTGGCCGAACGCTCGGCCAGCCGTCTGCTGTGCGTGCCGCCGGCGCCCGCGCCGATGCGCGACGCGCAGGTGCGCGATCTGCCGTCGCTGCTGCAACCGGGCGATCTGCTGGTGTTCAACGACACCCGGGTGATCCCGGCGCGGCTGTTCGGCGCCAAGGACAGCGGCGGGCGGGTCGAAATCCTGATCGAACGGCTGTTGCCGAACAACGAAGCGCGGGCGCAGGTCGGCGCCAGCAAATCGCCCAAGCCCGGCGCGCGCATCGCGCTCGATGCGGGCGGCGAGGCCGAAGTGCTCGGCCGCGAGGGCGAGTTCTACCGCCTGCGTTTCCACATCGGCGATACGCTCGAATCCTGGCTGCTGCGCGCCGGCCGCTTGCCGCTGCCGCCCTACATCCGCCGCGAACCGGGCGCGGACGACGCCGAGCGCTACCAGACCGTGTTCGCGCGCGAAGTCGGCGCGGTCGCCGCGCCCACCGCCGGCCTGCATTTCGACGATGCGCTGCTGCAGGCGCTGCGCGAGCGCGGCGTGCGCTTCGGCCACATCACCTTGCACGTGGGCGCGGGCACGTTCCAACCGGTGCGCGTGGACGATTTGCGCGAGCACCGCATGCACAGCGAATGGCTCAACGTCGGCGCCGAGCTGATCGAGCAGATCCGCCGTACGCGCGCGGCCGGCGGCCGGGTCGTCGCGGTCGGCACCACCGTGGTGCGCGCGCTGGAAAGCGCGATGCACGAGGGCGAACTGCTGCCCTTCGCCGGCGAGACCCGGATCTTCATCTTTCCGGGCTACAAGATCCGCTCGGTCGACGCGCTGCTCACCAATTTCCATCTGCCCGAATCGACCCTGCTGATGCTGGTGTCCGCCTTCGCGGGCAAGGCGCGCGTGTTCGAGGCGTACGCGCATGCGGTGCGCGAGAAATACCGGTTCTTTTCTTATGGGGATGCGATGCTGTTGTTTCCGGAGATCGCGAAGTGATCGCAGGCGCCACCGCTCTTGCCGTTCCCCCCTTTGAAAAAGGGGGGAAGGGGGGATTTGCTTTTGCTTTAAGCCGTCATCCCCGCGAAGGCGGGAATCCAGTGACTTTCGCTTCTCCAGTAATGGCCGTCGCGATCGAATGTTCCGCGCGCCCTCACCCAACCCCCTCCCGCAAGCGGGAGGGGGCTCAAACGAGGTCGTAGCCATGAGCCGCCTTTCCTTCGAACTCCTCGGCACCGACGGCCCGGCCCGCCGCGGCCGCCTGACTTTCCCGCGCGGCACGGTGGAAACGCCGGCCTTCATGCCGGTCGGCACCTACGGCTCGGTCAAAGGGGTGCTGCCCGAACAGATCCGCGCGCTGGGCGCCGAGATCATCCTCGGCAACACCTTTCACTTGTATCTGCGCCCCGGCCTGGAGGTGATCGAAGCCCACGGCGGCCTGCACGGCTTCGCGCAATGGAACGGGCCGATCCTCACCGATTCCGGCGGTTTCCAGGTGTTTTCGCTGGCTCATCGCCGCAAGATCACCGAACAAGGCGTCACCTTCGCCGCGCCGACCGACGGTTCGACCGTATTCCTCGGCCCCGAAGAAAGCATGCGCATCCAGAAAACGCTGGATTCGGACATCGTGATGATCTTCGACGAATGCACGCCGTACCCGGCCACGGAAGAGGTCGCGCGCGCATCGATGGAACTGTCGCTGCGCTGGGCCGAACGCAGCAAGCGCGCGCACGAAGGCAACGATGCGGCGCTGTTCGGGATCGTCCAGGGCGGCGTGCACCGGGATCTGCGCACGCGATCGGCGGAAGGACTGAAGGCGATCGGCTTCGACGGCTACGCGATCGGCGGCCTGGCCGTCGGCGAACCGGAAGAAGAGCGCAACGCCATGCTCGAACATACTTGTCCGCAATTGCCGGCGGAGCGTCCGCGCTACTTGATGGGCGTCGGCCGGCCCGAGGACTTGGTCGAAGCGGTCGCGCGCGGCGTGGACATGTTCGATTGCGTGATGCCGACCCGCAACGCGCGCAACGGCCACTATTTCACCCGCACCGGCACGATCCGCATCCGCAACGCCAAATACGAGCGCGACACCGGAACCATCGAGGAAGGCTGCGGCTGCTATACCTGCAGCCACGGTTTCAGCCGCGCCTATCTGCGCCATCTGGACCGCTGCAACGAGATGCTGGCGCCGATCCTTGGCACGCTGCACAACCTGTGGCATTACCAGCGGCTGATGGCGGAGATGCGGGCGGCGATCGAACGGGGGAACTTCGCCGCCTTCCGCGAGTCTTTCTACGCAGCCCGCTCCTGAGTCCCTCTCCCTTCGGGGTGGGCGCAGGATGGGGGTTCGGCGCTCTCGGGACAGGATGCGTCGAACCCTCATCCGCCTTGGGAGGCCCGGCGCAGGGGCCCGAGGCCGCCTTCCGGGCGGCTTGAAAGCGCTGGCCCGCGGCTACATGGCATAATTCCCAGCTATTTTGCGACCACGGACCTTTCCGATGAGCCTGCTCGACCTGTTGATTTCCCCCGCCTACGCGCAAGCCGCCGGCCAAGCCGCTCCGGGCGGCCTCTTCGGCGGCGGCATGACCGGCCTGCTGTTCCCGATCATCCTGATCGCGATCATGTATTTCCTGATGATCCGCCCGCAGATGAAGCGCGCCAAGGAACACCGCGCCATGCTCGACAAGCTGGCCAAGGGCGATGAAGTCATCACCAACGGCGGCATCGCCGGCGTCGTGGCCGACATCGGCGACAACTTCGTCACCGTCGAGATCGCCGACAACGTGCGCGTGCGCGTGCAGAAGGGCGCGGTCGGCAACGTCCTGCCCAAGGGCACGCTGAAAGCCTCCTGATCGCCGCGCCGGCGCCCGATCGCGGGCGCCGCGCCGAAACTCCCGGACGCCTCGCGCGTCCGGTTTGCCGCTGGAACCCAAGATGCTCGAATACGCGCGCTGGAAATACGTGGTCATCCTCCTGGTGGTGCTGTTGAGCGTGCTCTACGCGCTGCCCAACATCTATCCGCAGGATCCCTCGGTGCAGATCACCGCCAACCGCGGCTCGGCCATCGACGCGCCGCTGCGGCAGCGGGTGGACGCGATCCTGAAGAAGGCCGGCGTGACGCCGAAGTCGGTCGAGACCGAGAACGGCAACCTGCTGGTGCGCATGCCCAGCAGCGACGCGCAAACCAAGGCTTCCGACGCGCTCACCGCGGAGCTGGGCACCGGTTACGTGGTCGCGCTGAACCTGGCTTCGACCACGCCGGGCTGGCTGGAGGCGATCGCCGCCAAGCCGATGCTGCTCGGCCTCGACTTGCAGGGCGGCGTCCACTTCCTGATGGAGGTCGACCGCAAGGCTGCGCTCGACAAGCGTTTCGAAGCCTACTTGGAAGACCTGCGCGTGGTGCTGCGCGACAATCGGGTGAGGTACAGCTCGGTGGAGCGCCGCAACGACGACACCTTGCAAGTCGCGCTGAGCGATGCGTCGGAAATGGACAAGGCGCGCCAGCTGATCGCGCGCGACTTGCCGACCCTGCAGATGGACAGCGCCGGCGACCGCATCACCCTGACCGTGCCGAAGGCCGAACTCGACAAGATCGCCACCGACGCCATCGAGCAGAACGTCGGCACGCTGCGCAACCGCATCAACGAGCTCGGCGTCGCCGAGCCGATCATCCAGCGCCAGGGCGCCGACCGCGTGGTCGTGCAGCTGCCCGGCGTGCAGGACACCGCGCAGGCCAAGCGCATCCTCGGCGCGACCGCCACGCTGGAATACCGCGGCGTGATCGAAGGCAGCAATCCTTACGACGCGCTGCAGAGCGGCAACGTCCCGCCCGAAGGCCGCATCTTCTACCAGAAGCGCATCGGCCCGGACGGCAAGCCGGTCCCGATCATCCTCAACAAGCGCGTGATCGCCTCGGGCGACCAGCTGCAGAGCGCGTCCTCGTTCTTCGACACGCAAAGCGGCACGCCGGCGGTGCGCGTGCGCCTGACCAGCCTCGGCGGCCAGCGCATGTTCGATTACTCCAGCCAGCACGTCGGCAAGCCGATGGCGGTGGTCTACACCGAACGCATTCCGGAAGTGAAGATCGTCGACGGCAAGGAAGTGCGCAGCACCCGCATCAACGAGCAAGTGATCTCGGTGGCGACCATCCAGAGCACCCTCGGCCGCGATTTCCAGACCACCGGCCTGGAGAGCATGAAAGAAGCCGCCGATCTGGCCCTGCTGCTGCGCGCCGGCGCGCTGGCCGCGCCGATGGATTTCGCCGAGCAGCGCGTGATCGGCCCCAGCCTGGGCAAAGAGAACATCCAGCGCGGCTTGACCGCCGTGCTGTACGCGTTCGGCTTCGCTCTGGTGTTCTTCCTCGTCTACTACCGCATGTTCGGCATCATCACCTGCCTGGCGCTGCTGCTGAACCTGCTGATGGTGTTCGCGGTGATGTCGGTGATGGGCGCCACGCTGACCTTGCCGGGCTTGGCCGGCATCGCCCTGACCGTGGGCATGTCGGTGGACGCCAACGTGCTGATCAACGAGCGAATACGCGAAGAATTGCGTGCGGGGCTACCGCCGCTCACGGCGATCTCCAGCGGCTACGAGCACGCCTCGGGCACCATTTTGGACGCCAACGTCACCGCCTTCCTGGCCGGTCTGGCGATGGCGGTGTTCGGCACCGGTCCGCTGCGCGGTTTCGGCATCACCCTGATGCTCGGCATCGCCACCTCGGCCTACACGGCGGTGTCGGTGTCGCGCGGCATGGCGACGCTGATCTACGGCCACCGCCGCAAGCTGAAATCGATCGCGATCTGACGGAGCACGCCCCATGAAACCTTTCAACGTGTTCCCGTACGGCAGCAATTTCGATTTCATGCGCCTGCGCTGGGTGTCGCTGACGCTCGCGGCGCTGATCATGTTCGTCGGCATCGGCGCGATGTTCGTCAAGGGCTTCGACTTCGCCCTCGACTTCACCGGCGGCACCTCGGTCGAGCTGTCCTTCGCCAAGCCGGCCGACGTGGACGGCGTGCGTTCGCGCCTGAACGCGGCCGGCTACGACAGCGCGCAGGTCCAATCCTTCGGCAGCGGCAACGACCTTTTGGTGCGCCTGCAGCCCAAGGAAGGCGTGGCCCAGACCGACACCGCGCAGACCGCGGACGATGTGGTGCGTATCGCATCCACGCCGGACAACCCGGCCAAGCGGCTCAGCAGCGGCTACGTCGGCCCGCAGGTCGGCCGCGAGCTGGCCTTGAACGGCTTGTACGCCGTCGCGTTCGTGGTGCTCGGCTTCCTGATCTACATCTCGATCCGGTTCGAATGGAAGTTCGCGGTGGCCGCGATCATCACCACCTTGCACGACGTGGTGGTGGTGGCCGGCTGGTTCGCGATCAGCGGCCACGAATTCGACCTGACCGTGCTGGCCGGCGTGCTGTCGGTGATGGGCTTCTCGATCAACGACACCATCGTGGTGTTCGACCGCGTCCGCGAGAATTTCCGCGGCATGCGCGCGACGCCGGAGGAAGTGCTGAACAAGTCGATCAACCAGACCCTGTCGCGTACGGTGATCACCTCGTTCGTCGCCTTCCTGACCGTGCTGGCGCTGTACCTGTACGGCGGCGGCTCGCTGCGCGGCATGGCCGAGTCGCAGATGATCGGCATCATCATCGGCACCCTGTCCTCGATCTTCGTCGCTTGCCCGCTGCTGACCATGTGGTTCTTGAAGGTCACCAAGCAGGATCTGATGCCCAAGGCCAAGGACGAGGCCGCGTTGGCGCGCAGGCCGTAACGGCGCCTGGCGCAGAAACGCAAAAGGCCGCGCATTGCGCGGCCTTTTTGCTTAGGAACTAGTGAATTAGGAACTAGAAACTAGAGTAAGCGTCGCTCTTTCTAGTTTCTAGTTCCTAATATCTAGTTCCTGTTCTCTCGTTCCTTATTCAAAACTCTTCGCGTATCCCGACGAAACGATCAACTTCTGCAACGGCTCCACCAGCTTCACGTTGCCGGCGACGATCTGCCCGATCCGGGCGGTGGCGACATCCATGCGCCCCAGATTGGCGCCGTTGTACTCGCACACCCGTCCGCCGGCCTCGCGCACCAGCAGCACGCCGGCGGCGATGTCCCAAGGCTTCACTCCGGCTTCGAAATAACCGTCGAGGCGGCCGCAGGCGACATAGGCCAGATCGAGCGCGGCCGAACCGGTGCGGCGCACGTCTTCGGCCTCGCGCAGCAGCTGGCGCACGCATTCCAACTGCGCGCCGGCGCGTTCGCGCTCGCGCGGCGGGAAGCCGGTGACGATCATGCTGCCGGCCAGGTCCTTGCGCTCGGCGACGCGGATCTTGCGGTCGTTGAGCACGGCGCCGCCGCCGCGGGAGGCGACGAACAGTTCGTTGCGGATCGGGTCGAAGATGACGCCGTGGATCGGCTCGCCGTTTTCGGTCAGCGCGATCGACACGCAGTAGTGGGGCAGGCCGCGCAAATAGTTGCTGGTGCCGTCGAGCGGATCGATCACCCAGGTGTAGCGCCCGCCGCCGCGGCCGGCCTTCTGCGCGCCGCCTTCCTCGCCCAGCACGCCGTATTCGGGATAGGCGCGGCGCAATTCCTTGACGATGGCTTCTTCGGCCAGGCCGTCGACTTCGCTGGCGAAATCCATGCGGCCCTTTTCGACCACATTCAGCGCATCCAGCTTGCTCAGATGGCGCAACAGCACGTTGCCGCCTGCGCGCGCCGCCTTGACCATGATGGTGACTACGGGTTTTTGCATGGCCGTACGGGCCTCCGAGGGCAAAAGGGCAGGGCTGGCGGGGGTAAAGAGCCGTCCGGCGCGGTGGCCGGCGCGCGCAGTTTAACATCCGCGCATGGAGAACCCCGCTGAACGTCTGCGCATCGTGCTGGTCGGCACCCAGCATCCCGGCAATATCGGCTCGTCCGCCCGCGCCCTGAAGACCATGGGTCTGCGACGCTTGGTGCTGGTGGCGCCGGAGCGCTATCCGCACGCCGACGCCGAGGCGATGGCCGCGGGCGCCGACGACGTGCTCGCCGCTGCCGCGATCTATCCGAGCCTGGCCGAGGCCGTCACCGATTGCCGCCTGGTGCTGGGCTGCACCGCCCGCGACCGGCGCGTGGCGCTGGAACAACTGTCGCCGCGCGCGGCCGCGGCGCGGGCCCGCGATGCGGCCGCCACCGGCGCCGAAACGGCGATCGTGTTCGGCCGCGAACGCACCGGCCTGACCAACGAAGAGCTGCAGCTGTGCCACGCCGCGGTGCATATTCCCGCCGATCCGGCCTACAGCTCGTTGAACTTGGCCGCTGCGGTCCAAGTGCTCGCCTACGAACTGCGCCTGGCCGTATTGGAGCGGGAGCAAGCGGGCATCGGCGCCGGCGAGGCGCGCGCGCTGGCATCGCATGCCGAGTTGGAGGGTTTCTTCGCGCAGCTGGCGCAGACCTTGGACGAGATCGACTTCCACAAAGGCCGCGCCCCGAAATCGGCGATGCGCAAGCTGCGCAGGTTGTACCTGCGCGCCGGATTGGACGCCAAAGAGGTGCGTTTGTTGCGCGGCATCCTGGCCGACGCCCAGCGGATGGCCTCGCTGGCCCGATGACGGCCTTCCGCTGTTGTAGGAGCGGCTTTAGCCGCGAGCTTTTCCGTTCAGACCGCCGCGCCCCGCCGGAAAAGCTCGCGGCTAAAGCCGCTCCAGCAAAAGCCCGGCCCAGGCCCGTTGGTGGGCCACCGGCGATTAGGCTAGGCTGCACACGCCGACGACCTGGGGACGGATTTTGGCTGGATTGACCGCGCGACTCGCCGCCGGCTTGCTGTGCGTGCTGGCGGCTTGGCTACCCAGTTCGGCCGCTCGCGCCGTCGACGATGAGCACGTGCTGGTGCTGGGCCGCATCAGCGACGATCCCAAGACCCATTACGAGCAGCTCAAGCCGCTGCTGGACTACGTCGTGCCGCGCATGGCCGGCGTCGGCATCCGCGAGGGCCGCATCCTGATGGCGCGCGACGCGCAGCAGATGGCCAGCTACTTGCGGCGCGGCCGCGTAGATTGGGTCACCGAAACTTCCGCCAGCGGCGTCGCGCTCGAGGCGCGCGCCGGCGCCAAACTATTGCTCATGACCGAGCGCGACGGCGTCAGCCGCTACCGCACCGTCTACTTCGCGCGCCGCGACAGCGGCTTGACTTCGCTCGACCAATTGCGCGGCCGCAGCATCGCTTTCCAGAACATCAGCTCCACCAGCGCCTATTTCGTGCCCGCATCGGAACTGCTCCAGCGCGGCATGCGCCTGGAGCTGCTCCTGTCGCCGATGGACAAGCCCTCCGACGACACGGTCGGCTACGTGTTCGCGCGCTCCGAGCTGAACATCGCCAACTGGGTGCACAAGCGCCTGGTCGATGTCGGCGTCATGAGCAATATCGATTGGGACAACCCGCAACGCGTGCCGCCCACCTACCGCAGCGAGCTGCGCGTGCTGCACGTCACGCCCGAATACCCGCGTGCGGTCGAGGTGGTGCGTGGCGACATGGATCCCAAAGTCGAGGCCCGCTTGCGCGAAGTGCTGATGCAGGCTGCCGACGATCCCGACGCGCGCGACGCCTTGCTGCGCTTCTTCAAGACCACGCGCTTCCTGCCGATCGATCCGGTCTCCGAGCACGCGCTGAAATACCTGCGCGAAGGCGTGGGCCGGGTGCGCACGGGGGTGGAATGAAGCGCTTCCGCGTCGGCCTGCAGGGACAGCTGCTGGCGCTGATGGGCCTGGCGCTGGCGATCTTCGTCACCCTGATGCTGCTGTTGTGGCAGCGGCAAGCCTTGATGCAATCCGAGGTGACCCGCGTCAGCCGCAAGGCGATGCACGATCTGGTGATCGAAGGTCTGCGCAAGCGCGGCGAATCCGCGGCCACCCAATTGGCCGACAGCCTGACCAATCCGCTGTACTACTTCGATCTGGACGCGATCGGCACGCTCTCTCGCGCGGCCATGCGTCAGCCCGACGTGCAATACGTGCTTGTCTACGACACCCAGGGCCGGATCATCCACGACGGTTCCGGCGACATCCCCACTTACGGCCAGCCGATGCAGGATCCACTGGCCTACGAAGTCGTGCGCGCGCGCGGCCTCCATGCGCAGTGGACCGACGACATCGTCGACGTGTCCAGCCCGATCCAACTGGGCGACCAGCGCATCGGCGGCGTGCGGATCGGTTTTTCGCTGGCCTCGGTGCACGCCACCGAGGAGCGCGCGAGCGCAGGTTTGCGCGCCAGCCTCACCGATCTGGGCAACCGCAACCGCACTTTGATCGGCATCCTGATGCTGGCGCTGCTGGCCTTGGGCATCGGTATGGTGCTGGTGATCCAGCGCACGCTGGTCGGGCCGGTGCGGCGCTTGGCCGACGCGGCGCGCGAAATCGAAGCCGGCCGTTTCGGCGGCGCGGCGCCGGTGAGCCATCGCGACGACGAAGTGGGCGATCTGGTGCGTGCGTTCGGACGGATGAGCCAAAGCGTGGCCCGGCACGATCGCGACATCCGGCGCATGGCCTACACCGATGCGCTGACCGGCTTGTCGAACCGGCTCGCGTTCCGCGAAAGCCTGGACCAGCGCCTGCTGGAATTGCGCGGCGTGGGCAAACAACTGGCGCTGTTGTTCGCCGACATCGACGACTTCAAGCGCGTCAACGACACCTTGGGCCACGAAGCGGGCGACGAGGTGCTGGTGCAGTTTTCCACCCGCATCCGCGAGGCGGTCGAACGCCTCGGCGGCGAGGAAGCGCAGCTCGCGCGTTTCGGCGGCGACGAGTTCGTGATCCTGCTGCAGAGTTCGGTGCAGCCCGGCGACGAAGTGCGCACCAAGGCCAGCCGCTTGGCCGAGCATCTGGTGATGGAGCTGAGCCGGCCGATCGTGATCCACGACCGGCAGGTGTTCCTGGGCACGTCGATCGGCATCACGCTGTTCCCGGAAGACGCGTCCAGCGCGACGATGCTGATGAAGAACGGCGACATCGCCATGTACCAGGCGAAAGTGGCCGGCAAGAACTGCTACCGCTTCTACAGCCGGGCGATGGACCAGGCGGTGGAGCGCCGGGTGCGGATGGAGCAGGAATTGCGCGGCGCTTGGGAGCGCGGCGAACTCAGCGTCGCTTACCAGCCCGTCTACCGTTTGCGCGACAACCGCCTGGTCGGCGCCGAGGCGCTGTTGCGCTGGCACCATCCGGAGCAGGGCATGGTGTCGCCGGCGGTGTTCATCGACGTGGCCGAGCAGAGCGGCCTGATCGAAACCATCGGCCCGCAAGTGCTGCGCGTGGCCTGCCGCGACGCGATGCGCTGGCAGAACGAATTCCCCACCGTCGAGCCGTTGTTCGTATCGGTGAACGTCTCGCCGCGCCAATTGCGCAGCGGCGAATTGCCGGGCTTGGTCGAAGCGTGCCTGCGCGAAACCGGATTGCCGGCGTCGCAGTTGCACGTGGAGCTGACCGAAACCGCGGTGATCGGCGACGAATTGCACGCCAGTACCTTGCTGTCGCGCCTGCGCAGCATCGGCGTCAAAGTCTGGCTGGACGATTTCGGCACCGGCTTCTCCGGATTGAGCCATCTGCGCCGCGTGCCGGTCGACGGCGTGAAGATCGACCGCAGCTTCATCGCCGACGTACTGCGCGACCCCGACGACCTCGCGCTCACCACCGCCATCATCGCGATGGCGCATTCGCTCGGCATCACCGTCGTCGCCGAAGGCGTGGAGAAGGAAGGCCAGTACGCCATCCTGCGCGAGCGCGGCTGCGATCTGGCGCAGGGGTATTGGTTGGGGCATCCGTCGAGTGCGCAGGATTTTGCGCGGTTGTTGATTTGAGCGGCTGCGAACATCGACGCTTGTAGTCATCGACGACACCGCGATCCCCGTCACTGTTTTCAGCCCTCGGGCACCTCAAGCTCGGAAGCCTGGCCGTGTTTCAAAAAATTATTTGGGTGAATGGACCCGCGCCCGGTGTCGCGACTTAAAGGAATAGGTGGGGTATGAAATCAATAGTTCATATGGCGTGCGCGGCCATGCTGGCCATGCTCTTGTTATGGTCCCCTCGCGCCGAAGCGCAAATGTATTCAACAGAGGGTGCAGCGTATGCGGCGTGTATGGATGCTGCGCGCATTAACTATGAATCCCGACTGGGCCATCCATGGTACTCCACCGAGTATCGTTGCGTGCGCCAGGGGGCAAATGCATTCGTTGGGGAGATCTGGCTCCGCAGTTGTGTCGATTGCGCTTACTTCTGGAGCCATGGTTATGGTTTGACCGAGTGGCCTATTGTTTCTTTCGCCCCTGCCAAGAATCGCGGCTGCCCTTCATCGAGCTGCAGTCTGGTCGGAAATCCGATCAACATGGCAACCGGAAACAAGTATCAACGCGAGGCGGACTTCTCCGTTTCGGCGTTGCTCTCGTTCGAAAGGTACTACAACAGCCAGGGTGCATTTCAGTCATATGGTCTCGGAGACGGGTGGACACACAGTTATTCGAAGCGGGTCGAATATTCCAGCTCTACGGATGGGGGGCTCGTTGCCAAAGTTCATAGACCTTCAGGAGGCTATACGACTTTCTTCAAGCAGCAAACCGGGGGTTGGGTTTCGGACCCGGACGCTACAGATACTTTGTCGGCAGTCGTTGATGGCAGCGTCCAAATCGGATGGAAATTTACCGAGGGAAGCAGCCAAAACGTAGAAACTTACGATCTGCTGGGACGCATGGTATCGCTTGTCACTCAGTCGGGAGAGCAAATAAACCTGGAGTACAACGGCGGCGACATCGACGGAAATGCGCGGGATCTTCTGCTGACAAAAATCACTGACCGCGCAGGCAGGTTGCTAAGACTGCACTACGACAGCGCAAGCCGACTGGACCAGATGACCGACCCGGCGGGACGGACATATAACTACGCCTACGATGCTGCTGATCGTTTATCAAGCGTCAGCTATCCCGGTTCATCGATAAGAACTTACTCATATAACGAATCAGCCCATACTAGCGGCGCCGATTTGCCGCTAGCGCTGACCGGAATCGTCGATGAATCGAGTCAGAGGTACGCCACTTTTCGTTACGACGTCACAGACAGGGCGATATCCACGGAGCACGCTGGCGGAGTCGACAAGTTTCAAGTCGCTTACAGCGGGAATACGTACGCGACGGTAACGGACCCTCTGGGGAACCCGCAATACAGGAATTTCGACACGTATAGCGGCGTGAAGCGGTTGACCTATCAATTGAACCAATGCTCGACGTGTCCAACATCGGCAACCACGTTTTCATACGATGCCGCTGGCCGGCTGAATACGGTTACCGACTTCCTGGGCAATATTGCAGACCATGATCGTGGTGCGACGGACGACTTGGAAACGCAACTGATAGAGGCGAAGACCACTACCAGGGAGCGCAAGACCCAGACGGATTGGAATACTTCGCTCCGCAAGCCAGTCGAGCGCCGGATCTACGATGCGTTTAGTGTTTTAATCGCCAAATCCACCTGGACCTACAATGCGCGCGGTCAGGCCTTGACTGTCTCGCAGATCGACCCGGCGACAGCGACCACCCGCACCACCACGACCACCTACTGCGAAGCGGCCGATATCACCAGCGGCACCTGCCCGCTGCTGGGCCTGGCCACCTCGGTCGACGGCCCGCGCACGGACGTGAGCGACACCACCACCTACACCTACTACGCCAGCGACGACGCCTCCTGCGCGTCCGCGCCCACCACCTGTCCGCATCGCAAGGGCGACCTGTGGAAGGTCACCGACGCGCTGGGCCGGGTGACCGAGACCCTGGCCTACGACGGCGCCGGCCGGGTGCTGTCGGTGAAAGACGCCAACAACGTCGTCACCGACTTCACCTACCACCCGCGCGGCTGGCTCACCGCCCGCAAGGTGCGCGGCACCAACAATGCCTCGGAGGCCGACGACCAGATCACCGCCATCGAGTATTGGCCCACCGGCCTGGTGAAGAAGGTCACCCAACCCGACGGCGCGTTCACGGCCTACACCTACGACGCCGCCCATCGCCTGACCGACATCGCCGACA
>NZ_SZUA01000003.1 GCF_005239095.1 Luteimonas gilva
CCGGCGTTGATGCGCGCTTTTGTCGGAGCGGCTTCAGCCGCGAGCTCTTTCCCACACGTCGTCGCGACCTGAAAAGGAAGGCTCGCGGCTGAAGCCGCTCCTACAAAAAAGCCGAGCGCGGTTCATAAAGCCTGATCTAGACTTTCGGCCGCAACGTTGCGAGGAACCCATGGCCAAAATCTTTCCTGCGATCGCACTGGGCGTGTGTCTGATCGGATCGCCCGCGCTCGCCGCGCAACGTTACGACGTCCAAGGCATCCAAGAAGCGCTTTCGCAAATCGACGTCGACGCATTGCTCGGCGAAGCCGGCGGCGTGCTGATGCGCGCGCCGGACGATGCGCTCGACGGCTTGTTCCAAGCCGTGCACGCCTCGGCGCAGATACCGAAAGAAGCGCAGACCATGTGCCGGCTGCTGGAACCGGATGCCGACCGCAGCCTCGAAGCGATCGGACGCGCCGCGAACCATCTGGGTCCCGCGAGCCGCGACCGTTTCGTGGCCGCCATCGCCGGCATCGCCGCGTCGGGCGTGCAGAATCCGCCGCAGCCCTACGATCCGGTCGCCGCGCGCCAAACGCTGAAGTCGGCCGGCGTCACGGCGACGCTATTGCACGACGGTTTCCTGGTGGGCATGACCGCGACCGGCAATGATCGCGCGAGCCGCGAAGCGCGCTGCCGTTCGATGGGCTGGATGCTGGACGCGCTGAAGGACGTTCCGCTGGCGCAACGCGCGGCCGCTACGCGCTTGCTGCTCAACGAGGGTCTGACGCTGCTGGCGCGTTCGCGCTGAGCGGTTCCACCCGGAACAGCACGCGCCTCTGGTAGGGTGTGCCGAGCGGCACGGCGCGGAAGCCGCGCGCAGCGATCCGCTGCCGCAAGCGCGGCCACAAGTCTTCTTTGCACACCCAGACCAAGCCGGCTTCGGCTTCGCGCAATTCCTCGTCCAGCGGCTCGTCGTATTCCGGATTGAAGCGCGGCTGCGGGACGGGATCCAGCGACAGCTTCTCGATCTCGGTGGAAACGCCCAGATGCAGATGCAGGCCGTAGCGCGCCATGTCTTCGACGAACACCACTTCGCGCACCGGCTCGGGCGCGCGTTCGCGGATCGCATCGGCCCACTGCGCCGCGTCCTTGTGGGTCGGCCACAGCGCCGACACCAGTTTCGCCGACAACAGCAGGGCCGCCCACAGCCACAGCCAACGCCACGACGGCGGCGCCCGCCCTTCGCCGTCGCGCTGCTTCGCGGCGAGCAGGGCCAGCGGCACGAACAGCGGCAGGATGTAAAGCGGCATCCGCGACTTCGACACGCAGAACACCAGCAGCGGCAGCAGCACCCATAGCAACAGCAGCAGCGGCGCCGCGTCCGCGGCCCGCGCCTGCGGATCGCGCCACCAGCGTTTGACCGAAGCCGGCACGCCGCGCGCCCAGCGCAGCAACGGCAAGGTCCACGGCAGCGTTCCGATCAGCAAAGTCGGCACGTAGATTTCCAACCAGCCGTACCACTCGCCGTGGCGGCCGAACTCCTTGGTGGTGACCCGGTTCACCACTTCGTCGCCGACGAAATACTGGAACAAGCCGGGATTGCCGTGGATCACGGCGACGTACCAGGGCAAGGCCAACAGCACGAACACTAGTAAGCCGGAGAAGTGGAAGATCCGGTCGCCGGCGCGGCGCGGCATCGCCTGGTCGAACGCCAACACCACCAGCAAGGGCAGCAAGCCGGGCGGGCCTTTGGTCAGGAACGCCAAGGCGAACCCGACCCACATCAGCGTGATCCAGCGTTTCTTCGCATCGCCGAACCGGGCTTCGACGAAGGCCCACATCGCCATCGTTTCGCAAGCGGCGAGCACGTAGTCGGTGGTGATCAGCTGCGAAGCGCCGACCGGCAGCAGCATGGTGGCGTAGGCCAACGCGGCGGTCCGCTCCGATCCGGGCGTCAACCGCCGGCCGATCCGCCAGGCCAGCCACACGCACAGCAGATAGGACGCTGCCGCCGGCAAGCGGGCGGCCCAGGGGTTGCTGCCGAAAGCCGCGACGCTGCTCGCGATCAGCCAATAGGTCAGCGGCGGCTTCGTCCAGTGGCCGACTTCGTCGTTGCGGCGCGGATTGAGCCAATCGCCGCTGTGCAGCATGTTCAACGCGACGTTGGTGTAGCGGCCTTCGTCGGGATCCCAGATGCCGCGTGTGCCGAGGAAGCAGAACGCCAGCGCCAATGCGATCAGGGCAGTCCTAAAAGCCGGGGAACGCAGGATCCGGATCATGGCGGGGCGGGCAGCGGGCGGGCGCGCACTATAAGCGCAGCATTCTCAGCTAAATGTTGGTCATAGCATCCGGCGCAGGCTGTCGTCGCGCCGTATCCAGTGATGGTAGAACGCAGCCAGGACGTGCAAACCGATCACCCAGTAGAAGAATTCACCGATGCCGCCATGCAAATCCTCCAGCCGCTCGGCGAGGCCTTTGTCCTGGGGCAGCAGGGCCGGCAGGGCGATTTCGGTGAAAGGCACGTAAAGGACTTTGCCGTCGGCCCACGCCGTGGCCAGGCCCAGCAACGGCATCACCACCAAAAAGGCATACAGCATCAGGTGCAATCCTGCGGCCGACCAGGCCTGCCAGGCCGGGGGCGGCGGGACGATCGGGGGCGCGCGCCTGCGCCAACGAAGCAGGATGCGCCATACCGCCAGTCCCGCTATCGCCAGCCCGGTCCAATAATGGGCTTGCATCATATTGAGGCGGGCGGCCGATCCGCGGGCGAACAAACCGCGCTGCTCGATGAAGAGGTAGGCCGCCGCGAGCAGGACCGCGATCGACCAATGCAGGTAACGCTGGGTGGACGAATAGCGCGTCATGGCGGTGGGCAGGCCTTGGGCTCTGCCGGATTGTAGGACCGCTGCTCCGCATCGGATTGACCGAAATCAAGGCGCCTGCAAAGCCCTTCAACTGACCTGCGCCAACCACTCCTGCAGGTTGTAGTAGTTGCTGACCCGGGCGATCTTGTTGTTGCGGATCTCGAAGAAAGCGCCGCCGGGCAGTTCGTATTTCTGGCCGCGCGCTTTGGGCAGGCCGGCGTCGTCGGCCAGGTATTCGCCGCGCACCACGTACTCGGCGGCGGCGCGGCGGCCGTCGGGCGAGCTCATCACCACGATCTCGCCCAACTGCTCGCGGTAGCTGGCCGCCATCCGCTGCAGGAACACCGCGAATTGCGCGCGCCCGGTCTCGCGCGGACCTTGGTTGAGGTCGTGCACCACCTGGTCGTCCAGGCAATCCAGCATCCCGGTCCAGTCGCCGCGGTTGAACGCGGCGTAGTAGGCCAACACCAACTCGGTCGCGCGGTCGTTCGCGCGCGTGCCATCGATCTTCATCTGTTTCTCGGCGGTTGTTCGCGCCAACGATCATACTGCGAGAAACTAGAGACCAGGAACGAGAAACTAGAGAAAGCTCTTCTCTAGTTCCTGATTCCTAGTTTCTGCTCCCTCAGATCTGCACCATCGCCCGCTGCCTTTGCCGCAGCAGGCTCAGCGCCAGCATCGTCGCCAGCAGGAGCGTGGCGACGGCGAACACGCCCATGCCCAGATTGGTCACGCTCAGGCCGCCGGCCAGCGCCGCATCGCCGGCGCCGTTGGGCATGAAGCTCGCCGCTTGCATGCCGGTGTAATGCATGCCGCACACCGCCACGCCCATCACCAGCGCGCTGCCCAGCATTTGCAGCCAGCCGCGCAGATTGAAGGCCAGCCACAGCGCCACGATCGAAGCCACGATCGCGATCGCGCCCGAAGCCGCCACCAGCGTCATGTCGTAGTGCGTGTCCGCCGGCATCATCATCGCGGCCATGCCGGTGTAGTGCATGCCGGTCACGCCCAGGCCCATGAACACGCCCGCGGCGATCAGCTTCGACCAGCCGAACACGCCGGTGCCGGCGATCGCCAAGCCGGCCATGCACGAGGCCATGCCGATCAAGGCCGACAGCACGGTCAAGCCCAGGCCGTAGGCCACCGGAATGTCCATTCGGCAGGCGAGCATGGCGATGAAATGCATGGCCCAGATCGCGCCGCCGCCCATCGCCGCGCCGGCGGCGACGATCGCGCGCCAACGCTGCGCGGCGGTCTGCGCGGCCGGGATCGCGATCGCCAATTGCAGGGCGGTGAACGAACCGAGCACCGAAACCAGATAGGACAGGATCACCAACAAAGGATCGTGGACGCATTGGATGGCGTGGTCGTGCGGCATTGCGGTTCCCCCAGTGTGGTCGGAAGGTCAGGCGCTGAATTCGAAGCTGCAGCTCTCCGCGCCGGTGTTGCGGCAATGGGATTCGACGACGCGCACCGCGTCGGTGCCTTGCGGGCCGGCGAGCAGGCCGCCGAGCATGCCGCGCAGGAAATGGCAGCAGGCGCCGTGTTCGCCGCGGTGGCAGAACGGGCTGTTCTTGACCCGCAGCACGTCGTCGTGCAGTTCGGCGTGGAGCAGTTGGCGCATCGCCGGCAGCGCGATGTGGCGCACCGCGTCGGCCAGTTGCAGGTGGCCGCCCAGCGCGTAGTCGCGCTTATAGACCCAAGCGCCGACGCGCTGGCCGATGTAGCGCAAGGTCGATTCGCGCTGCGGTTGCGGCAAGTCGTGCTCCAGCGCCAACAGCTGGATGAAGATGTTGGGATAGTTGCGCGCCAACTGCGGCAGCAGGGTTTCGACGCGCTTCATGTCCATCGCCGCGGTCGCGACTTCCGCGGCGGCCGGTTTCGCGGCCGCCGCGGGCCTGGCGGGCGCAGGCGCGGGGTTGTCGGGAGCCTCGGCGGGCGAGGCTTCGAAACTGTTGACCAGGTGGTGCGTGCCCAGCTTCTCTTCCAGCTGCAGCAAGCCGCTTTCCGGGCCGCGCACGACCATGGTGAGGACCACGCCCTCTTCGCTGTTGACCATGCGTTGGCGCAACAGATTGAAGCCGGACGCGATCACGGTCTGGCCGAGCGCGAGCAGCAAACCGTCCCTGCGATCCGAGACGACTCGGAACTGGATATCCACCACCGGCATCCCCCTGGCCTGTCGGAACGAGTGGACCGGGCTTTCCTGCCCGGCGCCGCTCCTGGCGCGGAGCGAGCAGCGATGCAGCCTGCCAGCCGCCGTCGGAAAAAAACGGAAGAAGGATCACAAAAGTGAACAGGCCGGCGCCGAGCGGAGCGAACGGTCGGACGATCGGAGCACGCCATGCCCGGATGTGCCGCGCTACTGCGTTGAAGCGACGCGGGTTCGCTTTTGTAGAGTCGAGCCTGCTCGACTGCTCTTCTGGGTCCGAAGGCAAAAAGCAGTCGAGCGGCTCGACTATGCCTAGAGAGGTGGATCGAGTAGCGGCACCGCCTACTTCGAAAGCAAGGCGGACAGATTGTCCAAGTCGACATTCCCGCCCGACAGCACGATGCCGACGCGGCGCCCGGCGAAAACCTCCGGATGCGCCAGCACCGCCGCCAGCGCGATCGCCGACGAAGGTTCGATGGTCTGCTTGCAGCGCTGCCAGAACAGGCGCAGCGCGGCGAGGGTGGCCGCGTCGTCCACGGTCAGCACGTCCACGCGCAAGCGCCGCAGCAACTCGAAATTGATTTCGCCCAGCGTGCCGCGCAAACCGTCGCAGACCGTATCCGGCGTGAATTCGGTGACGCGTTCGCCGCGCTGCAGCGAAGCGAAGGTTTCCGCCGCGCCGCTGGGTTCGGCGCCGATCACCCGGCAGTTCGGCGCCGATCCCGCCGTGGCGAGCGCGGTGCCGGAAGACAAACCGCCGCCGCCGACCGGCGCCACCAGCAAGTCGAGATCGGGAACCGCATTGAGCAATTCCATCGCCGCCGTGCCTTGTCCGGCGATCACGCGCGGATCGGTGTAGGGATGCACGAGCGTGGCGCCCGTTTCGCGCTGCACGCGCGCGCATTCGGCTTCGCGCGCGGCGATGGTCGGCGCGCATTCGTGCAAGGTCGCACCGTAAGCTTGGATCGCGGCGAGTTTCGATCGCACCGCGCCCGCCGGCACCACCACATGGCAGGGAATGCCGCGCAAGCGCGCGGCCAGCGCCAAGGCCGCGCCGTGGTTGCCGGAAGAATGGGTGACCACGCCGGCGGCGGCCTGCGCTTCGTCCAGCGCGAACACGGCGTTGCAGGCGCCGCGGAATTTGAAAGCGCCGGCGCGTTGCAGATGCTCGGCCTTGAAATGCAACTCGCAGCCGGCGAGTTCGTCCAGGCCGCGCGAGCGCAGCACGGGCGTGACGTGGGCGTAAGGCGCGATGCGCGCGGCGGCGGCCAGAAGGTCGGCGAAATCGGGCAGTGGGGTCGTCATCCGTTCAGCGTAGCGGATCGAACGCGGAACCGTTCAGCGTAGCGGCGGTCCGCGCCGGGAAAATTAAGCGCGGATTCAATGCGCGCGCCCGATGCTGGCGGCGTTATCCGGGGGATTCCGCCTATGAAACTCCGCTTGCTGCTTCCCGCCCTGGCCACCGCATTCGCGCTGACCGGGTGCGTCGCGTACGACGACTACTACGGCTATGGCCCCGGCTATTACCGCAGCAACGAGCCGACCGTGGTCTATCGCCGTTACGGCGGCTATCCGTACGGGTATTACGACGACTATTACTACGATCGGTATTACGGCGGCTATCCGTACCGCTACGGTTACGGCTATCCCTATTACGACCGCTACGTTTATCCGCGCTACTACTACCGGCCGCGCTATCCGGGCCATGGCGACTACCGGCCGCCGAACGGCGGCGGCGGTTCCGGCAAGCCGCCTTGGCGCGACCTGAACAGGCTACGCCAAGCCGAAGGCCAAGAGCCGATGCGGCCACCGCCGCGCGCCTCCCGGCCGCCCGCCTCGGCGCCGGCGTATCGGCCCATGCCTTCGGCGCCGGTCTATCGGCCGCCGTCCGGCTCGTCGAATTCGGAGCATCGCGAAGAAGCGCGCCGCATCCGCGCCGAGCGCAAGACGGAATCGCATCGGGAGGAGCGGTGAGGGCGGAACCATTGACGGAAACGGGACGTCCGTCGCGGACTGCGAACCGCAAAGCGCTTGCACTGGGGGCCTTGCGGTCGCAATCTAACCAGGACTGACCGCTTGCGTCGGTTTGCGACGTTGAATTGTTGCGGTTGACCCTCTGTCGACGCCCGGTGGGGAATCACGGATCCCCCCTGTTCCGCCTCCGCCGGGCGTCGGCGCCAAAAAAACGGGGCCGGACGTCCCCCGACATCCGGCCCCTCGCGTCCCCAGTGTGCGCATGGCCGTCCCTGTTCCTGCCCGGCCAACGCCCCCGCGTCTTGCCACGCTGGGTGCCAGATAGGCAAAGCAGGAAGCGTGCCAACTTCCCAGGCCTGGGTCGGCGATAATGCCGGCCTGCTCGTGCCCTCTCCTCTCGGGAGAGGGTGAGGGTCCGGCGCAACGGCCGTTTCCAGTTCGCGTCGTATTCCGAACCCTCATCCGCCCTTCGGGCACCTTCTCCCGATGGAGAAGGCATTCATCGTTGCGTTCCGCCATGACCCATTCCTTCCATCGCTACGACGTCATCGTGATCGGCGGCGGCCACGCCGGCACCGAAGCCGCGCTCGCGTCCGCGCGCGCCGGCGCGCGCACGCTGCTGCTCACGCACAACATCGAGACGGTCGGCGCGATGAGCTGCAATCCGGCGATCGGCGGCATCGGCAAAGGCCATCTGGTCAAGGAAATCGACGCGCTGGGCGGCGCGATGGCGCACGCCGCCGACCGCGCCGGCATCCAGTGGCGCACCTTGAACGCATCGAAGGGTCCGGCCGTGCGCGCGACGCGCTGCCAAGCCGACCGTTCCCTGTACCGCAGCGCGATCCGCAAGATCGTCGAAGCGCAGCCGAACTTGACCGTGTTCCAAGCCGCGGTCGACGATCTGATCATCGACAACGAAACCGTCGGCGGCGCGATCACCCAAACCGGCCTGCGCTTCGAAGCGCCCGCCGTGGTGCTGACCGCCGGCACTTTCCTGGCCGGCAAGGTCCACGTCGGACAAACCCAATACGCCGCCGGCCGCGCCGGCGATCCGCCCGCATCCACGCTCGCGCAACGCTTGCGCGAGGGTCCGTTCGTGGTCGATCGCTTGAAGACCGGCACGCCGCCGCGCATCGACGGCCGCACGCTCGATTATTCGGTGATGGAAGAACAGCCGGGCGATACGCCGTTGCCGGTGTTCTCGTATATCGGCGACGCGTCGGAGCATCCGCGCCAGGTGTCGTGCTGGATCACGCACACCTCCGAACGCACCCACGAGATCATCCGCGGCGCGCTAGACCGTTCGCCGCTGTTCACCGGCGCCATCGAAGGCATCGGCCCGCGCTACTGCCCGTCGATCGAAGACAAGGTGGTGCGTTTCGCGGAGAAATCGAGCCACCAGATCTTCGTCGAGCCCGAAGGCCTGGATGTGACGGAGATCTATCCGAACGGCATCTCCACCTCGCTGCCGTTCGACGTGCAATTGGCGCTGGTGCGCAGCATCCGCGGCTTCGAGAACGCGCACATCACCCGGCCCGGCTACGCGATCGAATACGACTTCTTCGACCCGCGCGGCTTGAAGACTTCGCTGGAAACCAAAGCGGTGTCCGGCCTGTTCTTCGCCGGCCAGATCAACGGCACCACCGGCTACGAAGAGGCCGCGGCGCAGGGTTTGATCGCCGGCTTGAACGCCGCCCGCTTCGTGCAGCGAAAAGAAGCCTGGTCGCCGCGCCGCGACGAAGCCTATATCGGCGTGCTGATCGACGATCTGATCACCCACGGCACCAGCGAGCCCTACCGCATGTTCACCTCGCGCGCCGAATACCGGCTGCAGTTGCGCGAGGACAACGCCGATCTGCGCCTGACCGAAACCGGTCGCGGACTCGGCTTGGTCGACGAAGCGCGCTGGAACGCGTTCGCGGCCAAGCGCGAGGCCATCGCGCGCGAGAGCGAGCGCCTGCGCGGGCTGTGGGCGACGCCGGCGAACGCGATCGGCCGCGAGCTCGCGGAAGCGACCGGCGTGGTCGTCAGCCGCGAAAGCAACGCCTTGGATCTGCTCAAGCGACCGGAGCTGGATTACGCCAAATTGATGACGGTGCCTTCGCTGGGGCCGGCGGCGGAAGACGCGAAGGTGGCCGAGCAAGTCGAGATCGGCGTGAAGTACGCCGGCTATCTCGACCGCCAGCGCGAGGAGATCGAACGCCAGCAGCGCAACGAAGACACCGCCATTCCCGCGGGCTTCGACTACGCCGCCGTGCGCGGCTTGTCCGCCGAGGTGCAGCAGAAGCTCGAACGCGTGCGCCCGCAGACGGTCGGCCAGGCCCAGCGCATCCCCGGCATGACCCCGGCGGCGATTTCGCTGCTGCTGGTGCATATCGCGCGGCAGAAGCGCGCGCAGGTGGCCTGATCTTTCCTCTCCTCCTCGCGGGGGAGGATGCCCGAAGAGCAGGAGAGGGGGCGCGAGCGGAGCGAGCGTGCTCTTGTCTTCTGCCGCATCACGCCAAAAGCCGAACCCTCTCCCCGGCGCTTCGCGCCTATCCCTCTCCCGTAAAAGGGAGAGGGACAATTCACAAGCTCGCGGGCGGGAGCGCGAGTGATCCTCAAGCAGAGCTACAGCTCGCGCACAGCCTGTTCGTCGGCAATGGGCTTCCGCCGCCACGGCAACGGCACGCTGAACAGCATCAGCGCTACCCAGGCGATCCGGCTCGACCACGATTCGCGATCCGGCGCCTGCAATACGCGTTCGTCGGCCGTGCGTTGATGCGCGTCGTCGTCGTCCAGCACGTATTCGCCGGATTCGGCGGCGTGCAGGATGTCGCGCGCGCGCATCGCCTGCTCTTGCGGCACGCGCAGCTTCACGCCGCCCACCGCCAGGCGCCATTCCCAATTCGCTAAGGCCAGGTGTTCGTCGCCCAAATGCGCGTCGATGCCCTGCGAGGCCAGCAGGCCGCGGGCGATGTGCGCTTCGATCGGGTCGTGGTAGTGGGCGACGGTGACGAGCATAAGTTCATGCCGGGGCGACGCGCCTAGAGTACGCTTCGCCGCATGAAGACCATTGTCCGCCCGCTGTTCGCGTTGTTGCCCCTGGCCCTTCTCGCCGCTTGCCAGCGCGACGCCGCCCCCGAAGCCGCCGGCAAGCCGGGCGAAATCCGCGTCTGGCCGCTGCTCGCCGAACAAGGCGCGGCGCAGCCCGATCTGGCCGTCGCACCCGACGGCCGTCTCCTGCTCAGTTGGATGAGCGTGCGGCCGGGCCGCGACAACGCCTTGCAGTTCGCCGCTTTCGGCACCGACGGCCGCTGGCAGAGTTCGCCCAAGACCATCGCCGTCGGTGAAGCCTTGCTGTCGAACTGGGCCGACACGCCGCACATCGCCGCCACGCCCGACGGCGCGCTGTGGGTGCATTGGCTGCAGCGGACCGGCGCCGGCCCCGGCGAGTACGACCTCGCGCTCAGCCGCTCCGGCAATCGCGGCTTCAATTGGAGCGCGCCGGTCGTCGTCAACCGCGACCAAGGCGGCGAGCACGGTTTCGCTTCGCTATGGCCCGCGACGCAAGCGACGCTGGGCGTGGCCTGGTTGAACCCTGCGAAAGCGGGCGAGGGCGACGCGCACGAAAACCACGGTGGCATGTCGCTGCAGACAGCGATTTTCGACGGCGGCTTGCAGCGCACGAGCGAAAGCACGCTCGACGCTGCGACCTGCGAATGTTGTCAGACCGACACGGCGATGGCGTCCGCCGGCCCGGTAATCGTCTACCGCGACCGCGACGCCGAAGAAGTGCGCGACATCGCCGCCGTCCGCTACGACGGCAAGGCCTGGAGCGAACCGGTACGCGTCCACGCCGACGGCTGGAAGATGCCCGCTTGCCCGGTCAACGGTCCGGCCGCCGCCGCGAACGGCAACGACGTGGTCGCCGCCTGGTACACCGCGGCCAACGGCGAACCTTCGCTGCAATTGGCTTTGAGCCGCGACGGCGGCGCCAGCTTCGCCGCTCCGGTCCGCGTCGACCGCGGTGCGGCCGTGCTGGGCCGCGCCGACGTCGCCTACGACAAGGACGGCGCTTGGGTCGTATGGCTGCGCGAAGACGCCGCTGCGCAATCGCTGTGGCTGGCGCGCTATTCGGCCGATTTGAAGCGAGAAACCCAACGCACCGAGATCGCCAAACTGCAAGGCCGCGGCAACGCCGGCGGTTCGCCCAAATTGGCTCTGCGCACCGACGGCGCCTATGTCGTGTGGACCGACGCCGGCAACGGACAACCGAAGCTGCACGGCGTGCAAGTGATCCGATAACCCGCGAACAACTTCCTCCGCGCGTCTAAAGACGGCGCGCCGTCACATTTTCGGCCACTCAGCAATTGTGATGGTGGCCACGCTGTCCGCGTTCTTTCGTCGTAAGTCCCGCCATCGCATCGACAGCGATGGGAAACGGGAGAGACGACGTGGCTATCGACGAACAAACCGACCGGCATGCCGGCCGGGCAAGCATTCCTGAGTGGGCCTCCGCCGAAGTGGGCGCCGGCAGCCTCGTGCTGTCCGGTCCGGCGTTGCGCTTGGACCTGATCGACGCGCAGCGCGACCCGGACATCGCGGCGGACTGCTACCGGAAGAAGCAAACCTGCTACGCGCGTTTCGGCGCCGCCGCGGCCTCGGTATCGCTGTCCGACGGCATTTCTGCCGAAGACCTGCATCTGGTCACCGCGACCGATTGCGATTCCGGCGCCATCGTCGCCAGCGTCAGCGTCTATCGCCGCGGAGCGGATAAGCCGCTGCCGATCGAGCGCGCCATCGGCCACCACGCGTCCATGCGAGCGGAGATCGCCGGATGGGACGGCCGCCGCATCGCCGAGATGAGCGGGTTATGGGCCGAGGACGCGTGGCGTAAGACCGGGCTCAGCGAAAGCTTGCTGCATGCGGCGATGGCCGCGTGCCGGGTCTTGGGCGCGGAAAAGATCGTCGCCTTCGGCCATCAGCATTTGCTCGGTTTCTACGAAACCGTAGGCCTGTTGCCGGATGCGAGCTTGGGACGCTTCAGCTATCCCGATCCCAGTTATGTGTCGACCGTGATGCGGGCCGATCCGCTCGGCTTCCTCACCGTGCCGGCCGGCAAACGCGCCCGCGTGTTCGGTTTCGCCGAAGGCATGGCCCGCGGCGAGCCCATCTTTTGGCGCGGCTTCGACGAATGCATCGCGGCGGAACGAGGAGTACGAGCATGACGAACGAACTTTCCGCGGCTGCGCGCTCCGGCCTTGCCGAAATCCTGCGCTGCGATCGCGAAAGCGACATGGCCCGCGTGCGCGGATTGAAGGAAGACGGCTGCGAAGCGATCGACACTCTGCACGCGCAGCTGCTGGATCTGATGCGCACGCGCGAGCCGCGGCGCAAGTTGGACGACGCCCAAGCCGAACAGGCCGTCGCCGCTTTCCTGGCCGAGCGCGGAAGCGCGTACGGCGCATGGGTGCATTACCCCTGGTCGCGGCGGCTGGTGCGCGTGCTCGAAGAGGCGGAATTCGTCTCGCTGCGCACGGACCGCAACCGGCACAAGATCACCGCTGCGGAACAGGCACGGCTGTGGAGCAAGAAGATCGGCGTGGTTGGGCTGTCGGTCGGTCAATCGGTAGCGCTCACGCTCGCCTCCGAACGCAACTGCGGCGAATTGCGGTTGGCGGACTTCGATACGGTCGAGCTGTCCAATCTCAACCGTCTGCGTTGCGGCGTCCACGAGCTGGGTTTGCCCAAGACGGTCGTGGCCGCTCGCCAGATCGCGGAAATGGATCCCTATCTGAAAGTGGTCTGCTTCGATCGGGGTTACGCCGCCGCCGACGCCGAAGCGTTCCTGCACGGTTTGGACGCGGTCGTGGACGAATGCGACAGCCTGGACGTCAAGCTCCAGCTACGCGAGGCCGCGCGCAGCCGCGGCATTCCGGTGTTGATGAACACTTCCGACCGGGGCATGACCGATATCGAGCGTTTCGACCTGGAGCCGGACCGGCCTTTGTTCCACGGACGCTTGGGCGCGGTGGCGCCCGCATCGCTCGCCGGTCTGAGCACCGAAGAGAAAATACCCGTGGTGCTCGACATCATCGGCCTGGAAACCTCGTCGCTGCGTTTGCGCGCGTCGATGCTCGAGATCGAACAGAGCATCAAGACCTGGCCGCAACTGGCTTCGGACGTCGCCTTGGGGGGCGCCGTGATCACCGATGTCGTGCGCAGGCTGATGCTGGGCGAACCGGTACGCTCCGGCCGCTACTATTTCGATCTGTCGGAAGTGGGCAAGGACGCCTCCGCGCCCGCGAGCGTGCCCGCCCAGGCCCCGGTCGCGGACGCGCCGCATCGGTCGCGCGCCTGCGCCCGCGCCCGCGACGGCGACGTGCGCGACCGCATCGTCGCCGACGCTTCGCTGGCGCCTTCGGCGGGCAATGCCCAGCCATGGGAATGGATCAAGACGCAGGGCGGATTGCTGCTGCGGCATCGCCGTTCGGCCGGCCGCAGCATGCTTTATCACGAGGACCGCGCGGCCATGGTCGGCCTCGGCGCCACGTTGGAGTCGGCGCTGCTGTCCGCCCGCCATCACGCGCACGACGCGGAAGTGCAGTGGCGATGGCGAGGCGACGACATCGCATTCGTCGCCCTCGCCGCGGCTAGCGGGGAGGCGTCGGACGCGCTCTATCCGCAACTGTTCCGACGGCGCAGCGTGCGCGCCAGGCCGAGCGAGGCGGCCCCGATCGCGCAAACTGCGCTCGATGCGCTCGATGCGCAGGCGCGCCGTTTCCCCGGCGTCGAAACGCGCTTCCTCACCGACCGCAAAGCGATCGGCGCCCTGGCGGAATTGGTCGGCGCGGCCGAACGCCTGCGGATACTGGATCCGGAGTCGCACGCCGACATGGTCAACGAGATCGCTTGGTCGAACGCCGAGCATCGCCGCGACGGAGAAGGCATTCCGATGCAGGCGCTGTCCTTGTCCGCGGCCGAAGTGGCGGGCCTGAAGGTGTTGGCCGATGCGCGCGTCGTGGCGCGCCTGGCCGATTGGCGTTTGGGCGGAGGCTTGGGCAAATTGGCGCACGACTTGGTGGCTTCCAGTTCGGCGATGGGCTTGATCTGGAGCCCGGGCGACAGTTGCGCCGACTATCTGCGCGGCGGCAGGGCGCTGCAGCGCGTGTGGCTGGAAGCCGCGAATTGGGACATCGGCCTGTGTCCGGTGACTTCGCTGTGCTATTTGTTGCGCGCCCTGCGCCGCGGCGGGCCGATGACCGCCGCGCAGACCGAGACGCTATCGGCGCTGGAGCAGGGCTTTCGCGAATTGCTGTCCTTGCCGCAAGATCGCGGCGACATCGCCTTGTTCCGCCTCTTGCCCGCGGCGGGCGAATTGGATCGGCCGCGCGCGACGCACCGGCGCGATGCGTTCAGTTGACGACGCCGGCGTTCAACCGTGCCGCCAACGAGCGGATTTTGGCCAATTGCTCGTCGGAAGCTTCCAGCGCTTGCCGCAGCGAAGCGTCGCCGCCGGAGAATCGGGCGACGACGCCCATCTGGGCGTTGATGTGGAACTCCCACAAGGCGCGCAAGCTGCGGACGATCAGGTCGCGCTCTTTGGCGTCCAGTTCGATCCTCAACGGCGCCGAGTTCTTGTCCATACCGGTCGTCATCGCCGCTTCCTCGCTTCGGGCTTCCTGCCTAACGGAATGCCTTCGGGCCGATGGCCACGATCGCGCCGGCGGCGCGATGAAGTGAGAGACCGGTCACGGACGAGCGACCGGAACGTTCAGGGCAAGACGGGCAGTCCGAGAAAGGCGGCATAGCGTCGTGTTGCCGACGCAGCGCCGTTCCTTTCATCGCGGCGCAGCGGTCGCAGTTCGGACAAATCCACGGCGAGGGACGCTTGTCTCGCCCTGCGTTTCCAAGTGGCGGCCACGCTTCCCGCACTGACCAGGCTAGCGTTGAACAGTCCATTGATGCCGATCACGCGCGGGCCGAAGAAAGGATCCAGCGGAATGTCGCGGTCGCGATAAGCGACCAGATATTCGTCGAACGGCGGCAGCAGATGGATCTGCTTCGCGGGAGCGGTGCGCTCGAACGTATCGGCGGAGAACCAGTACGTCGCGCCGCCGAGGGTTTCGTGCGCGAGACTGGCCTTGGCGGCGTCGATCGCGGCGTGCACGTCCTTGAGCGTCAGGCTCGACCACCAGGCCAGGTCGTGCGCGGTAGCCGGTCCGTGGCTGCCGAAGTAACGCGACGCCAACGTTGCCAGCGCCTCTTCGCGCGGCAACGGTTTCGAAGCAGGCAACCAGGCATCGGCCAACACATAACTCGCCTGCTTGCCGATCTTCGGCCCGCCGCAGATCACCGCGTCCTGCGACAACTGGCCGAGGATGTTGATGCCGCGCGATTCGCCGGTTGCGATGCCGGCCGCTTCGAAAGCGTCGTACAAAGCCGTGCGCGCGACCGGTTCGCCGCTGCGCAGGACTTTTTCGGCGATCTTGCGGCAGCGTTTCATCGCCGCGGCGTCCAGGCCGTACATGCGCTCGATGCGGCCGGCATTCAACGCGGACATGCGCGCGCCGGTCAGCGCCAGCATCCAGCGCACGTCTTCGGCGGCGAGCAGATGCAGGGTGCCGCGCATCGGCCAGGTGCGGACGATTTTTTTCTGGGCGATGGCGCGTTCGATGTCGGCTTCGGTCGTGCCTTGCGTGCGCAAACCCACCGCCCACAGCGAGCCGTAGTAGTCTTGCGCCTGCATCGCCAGCAAGCGCGACACCGTCTGTTCCGGCGTGCCGGCGAACGGTTCGGAAATGCCGAGGTTGGCCAAACGCGAGGCCGCGAAGCGCGGGTAGTGCGCGGGCGGTTTGCGTGCGGCCGTTTTGCGCGGAGCGGCGGGACTCATTTTTCCTTGCGCCAGTTGATCGAAGCGCGGTTCTCCACCGTGCTCGATTCGATCTGCACGTCGAAGCCCTTGCGCAGCAGATACTTCAAGGTCAGCACCTGGCCGGAACCGACCAGCGACACGCCGTAGCCCACGTACAAGCGCGGCGACAGGTATTTGCCCACGCCCACCACCGAACCGCCGAGCGCGCGCGATTGGCTGACGCCGGCATCGTCGAACCCGAGCTTGGCGCCGAGTTGCGACGCCAGCACGCCGCTGCCCGCCGCGAGCGCCGCCGAAGCCGCATCCACTTGTTGCGCTTCGCCGCCGGTCGCGCCTTCCAGGCTGCGGCCGAGCACCAGATACGCCATCGCTTCGGAACGCTGCATCGCCGGATCCGACCACACCGCCGCGCGCGGCGCCTGCGCGCGGCCGGTGACGTCGATGCCGGCGGTGACGTCGCCCACTTGCCGCTGCGCGCGGATGTTGACGATCGGATCGGAAACGATGCTGTTGTTCCAGCTCAACTCGCCGCGGGTGATGTCCAACTGCTGGCCGTAAGCCTTGTACTTGCCGTCCACGTCGAGCCGGCCGTTGGCCACCATCTCGCGGCCCGGACGCGCGCGCACCTGCATGCGTCCGCCGATCTTGCCGGTCAGGCCGAAGCCCTTCATGTTGACGTCGTCGCCCAGCACCACCGCCAGATCCATATCCAGCGGCGAGCTCGGCGCCGCTTCCGGATCTTCCGGGTCCAGCACCACCACGTCCTCGGACGCGGACACGCCCATTTCCAGGCGTTCCAAATCGATGTCCGCTGAAGGCACAGTGACTTCGCCGCGCAGCTGCATGGTCTTGTCGACGATGCCGAACTGCAGGTTCGGATTCGCCACCGCGCGCAACTGCGGCGTGTCCGCGACCAGCACGTTTTCGCCGCGGATGTTGAGCTGCAGCGGCGTCGCTTGGCCGTACCAGGACAAGCCGCCATCGACGGTGAGCGTGCCTTCGCCGGTCTTCACCGAACCGGCGATGCGCGCCGAACCATCGGGCTGCGCGTCCAGACGCATGCGGCCTTCGCTCAGATTCAAACCCAGTGCGGGCAATTCGCCCTTGAAGTTGGTCAGGTCGGCTTGGCCGCCGAGCGCCGGCTTCGCGCGCGTGCCGCTCAGGCTGACGTGGCCTTCGATCAAGCCTTCCGGCCGCACCAGATCCGGCGAGAACAGTTCCAGCCAGAACAGGCGCGACATGTTGAGATAGATGTCGCCGGTGAGCGGCGCGTAATCGTCCCACCCGGTAGCGACGCGCGCATCGATGTAGCCGTCGCCCTTGAAACCGGTGCCCAGCCGCGCCTGGATCTTCAGCGGATCGAAATCGGCGTCGAAAGTGAAATTGTCGTAGCGGACGATCTCGCGCTTGGTCTTGTCGCCGATGCGCAGGCCGCCGTCGAGCGAAGCGACATGGACCTTGCCTTCCCAGGCGTTGCCGCGCGGCTTGAGATAACCGTCGACGCTGACTTCCCCGCGCAGCAGCAGCGGCCGGCCCTCGTTCGGCGGCAGCCACGGCTGGATCAAGGTCAGCGGCAAAGCGGCGGCTTTCACGGTCACGCCTTGCTGCGGCCAGATCGCATTCGCGCACAACTCGCCGCCGCCTTCTGCGCCGAGACAGGCTTCGCTCAAACTAAAGGAAGGCGGATTGACGATGAACGGCGCCGGCGCGCGCAAACGCCAGGCTGCGCCTTTCGACGGAGTGAGTTGCAACGTCGCCAGCGTGCCTTGCCAGCGCGCGCCGGTGCGGCGCGCGTTGCCGGACAAGACGATGGCGCCCATCGCGTTGCGCGCATCGCCGTCCAGTTCCAGGTTTTCGATCGCGCCGCGCGCGTCGAAGCGCAGCGAATCCAGCGCCATGCCAGCTGCAACGTTCGTGCCGCGTACCGCGAGTTGGCCGCCGCCGCCGCGCCAAGGCAGACGGCCTTTGATCGACAGACTTTCGGCCGCGTATCCGCTCCACTTTACGCCGCTGCCGGTCAGATCGGCGGTGATGTCGGGCGTATCGCGGCTGCCTTTGAGCAGCACGTTGCCGCGCAGCGTGCCGGCGGCATCGGGCAACAGATCGTCGAGCTGCAGCGGCTGCAGGTTCGCGGTGATGTCGATTTTGTCGCCGACCTTGCCCTTGGCGTCGATCTTGCTGTTGCCGAGTTTCAACGCGAGATCGCCTTCGCCCTGCTCGCCGTGCAGCGCGAATTTGCCGCGGCCCTGCAGCGGACGGCCGCGCAATTTGCCGCTCAGCGACGGCACGTCGACCGTCGCGTCGAAACCGCCGGCTTCGCCGTCGGCCGTCGGCGAGCGTTGCTTGCCCTTGCTCGCGAGCTGGCCGGAGACGTTGCCGTCCCAGCCCGGCGCGAAATAGCCGGGATCGAAACCGGCGAGCTTGGCCTGCAGGTCCCAATCCAGCACCGGCGTCCAACCGATCTTGCCGTTCGCGTCCAGCGTACCGGTCGGCATCTTGGCGCGCAGCGTTTTCAGCGTCGCGCGTTCGGTGTCGCCGCGCGCGTCGAGGTCGACGGTCGCCTTCTGATCGCCGCGCGCGATGCGCGCGTTGCCGATCGCGGCCCAATCCTTCACTTGTCCGGCGATGCCCAAATCGGCATCGACCGCGATCGGCACCGGCGCCGCCACGCCCTTGGGCTGCGCAGGATCCGGCGCGGCGCCGAACTTGAAGCCGCGCGCGTTCACCGCGAAACGGAACTTGCCTTCTTCCGGCTTCGCGAAATCGGCGGTGCCGCGCAGCGTGGCGCGGCCTTCGTAAGCGTCGACCACGAGCGGCGCGACGGTCAGCACCTGATCGTCCAGTTTCACGTTCGAAGGCTGCAGCGTCAGCGCCATGTCGCCTTGCGCGACGCGGCCCTGCAATCGCGCCGAGCCGCCCTTGCCGTCGGCCTTCAGATCGAACGACAGCGGCTGCGCTTCGCTCGCCGCGGCGCCGTCTTCCGGCGGCAACAGCAAGGCCAGGTCCAGCGCTTCGGTCTTGGCCGAGAAATGCCAGACCGGATCTTCCTTGCCGGTGAAGGTCAGCGAGGCGCGCAGCGGCGCCGGCGCGTTGCCGGACACGATCACGTCCATCTTCGACAGATCGCCTTGCGCGTTCAGCGACAGCTTCGCCGGCGTGCGCCCGCGCGGCGCGGGGAAGGTCGCGCTGCCGATCAGATGCGTGCGGTAGTCGCGCTTGGGCATGTAGTCGCCGCTCAGCGCGAAATCGCCGCGGTCGCTGTCGATCGTCAGTCGTTCCGCATGCACCAAACCGGTGGCGAGGTCGACGCCGCCGCGCAGCTTGCGGATGTCGATGATGTGTTCGCCGCCCTGGCTGATGTCGAAGCCGTCGATCACCAGCGAATCGGCCTGGATCGCCAGCGGCATTTCGATATTGGGCAGCGATTCGGGCCAGCTCGGCAGCTTGAACGGCTCGTCGCTCTTGGGCACGTCGAGCGTCGCGTCGGTCAGCTGCATCGCATCCAAACGCAAGCGCCGGCCGAGCAGCGGGCGGATGTCCGGATCCAGATAGGCGCGTTGCGCGGTGAAATGGATCTTGTCCCAGCGGAAATCCAAATCGTGCAGGATCAGCGGCCCGGCCAGCGGACCTTCGACCTTGCTCCAGGTCAGCGACGAATTGGCGGGCAATCGCGCGATGATCTGCGCCAGCAGCACATCGCGTCCGGCCACGGTCTGCAGCAACCAATACAGCAACACCGCCGCGCCGATCGTCAGCAGCGCGACCGATGCGCCCGACCAGGCCCAGAATTTTTTGCGCCGGTAGAAACGCCGACGCGGAGCAGGGCCGGACGCGGGCGCGTTCACAGATCCGCCCCGATGTTCAGATACACCTGGAACGAGGAGTCCGGATCGTTCAAGCCGCGCGCGATGTCGATGCGCACCGGCCCCACCGGCGATTTCCAGCGCAGGCCGATGCCGACGCCGGTGTGCAGGTCCGGTGTGTCGTCGAACGCACTGCCGGTATCGACGAACACCGCGCCGCCCCAGTTGCTGCCGTCCAGATAGCGCTCGTATTCGGCGGTGGCGGTGAACATGTGCTTGGCGCCGAGCGCGAAATTGTCCGGCGGCGGCGTGCGGGGGCCGACTTCGCGGTAGGCGTAGCCGCGGATGCTGCGGTCGCCGCCGGCGAAGAAACGCAGGCTGGGCGGCATCGCGACCAGATCGTCGGTGAGCGTGGTGCCGAACTCGCCGCGCAGGATCAGCCGGCTGTTCTGGTCGATGCCCAGGAACCAGCGCAGGCTGCCGTACAACTGCGCGAAATTGGCGTCGGAGCCGACGCTTTTCAGGCCGCCGCGCAAAGAAGCGCTGGCGCTGAAGCCGCGGCGCGGAAACAGCTTGTCGTCCACGTCCACGTAATCGGCGCGCAGTTCGGGATAGAACAGCGTGGAATACTGGTAGATGCGGCGGCCTTCGTCGTCGGTGTCGCCGTAGTTCCAGCGTTCGCGCAGCGCGTTGATCGAAGCGATCGCGGTGAGCTTGTCGTTGATCTCGCCGCTGCGCGCGGCGCTGAGCTTGATGTTGCGCAGGTCGATGTAATCGGTCTGCTCGTCGTAGGCGTTGAAGGTGCCGGTGTACCAGCCGTCCAGCCATTTGAAGGCCGGGATGCGGTATTGCGTGGTCAGGCTCTTGCGGTTCTGCGCGTAGTCGAGTTGGTTGTTGAGCTTATGGCCGCGCGAATTCACGTAGCGGCGTTCGATGCCGGTGCGGAAACCGGCGCCGCTCTCGCTGCCGTAGCTGAGGCCGACGGTGTAGACGGTGCGCTTGGCGCGCTTCAGGGTCACGTCCACCGGCACCTCGCCGTCGACGGCTTTTTCCGGATGCGGTTCCATGTCGATCGAGCTGAAGTAGTCCAGCTTGGTCAGCGATTCGCGCAACCGGTCCAGCTTGCCCTGGTGCCAGTAGCTGCCTTGCTTCCAATACACCAGCGGATCGAACAGGCCGGGCTTGAAATAGCCGTCGTGGAAAGTGATCGGGCCCATGTCGTAGCGGCGCCCGCTGTCCCAGGTCAGGTCGATGTCGGCGGCGCGCTCGGCGCGCGTCACCGACACTTGGCGCTGGGTGAAATCGGCGTCGAAATAGCCGCGGTCGGACAGGCGCCGGGTGATCGCGATCTTGCTGGCTTCGTAGGTCGTGTGGTCGAACACGTCGCCCGGGCGCGGCTTGAACGCGGCCAGGTCTTCCTTCAGATAACGGTCGTCGCCGCCTTCGCCGCTGATCGCGATGTTGGAGCGCCGCACCGTCACCGGCTCGCCCTTGTCGACGGCGATGTTGACGGTGAGCCGTTCGCCGTTGCGCGGCGCGTCTACCGTCACTTTCGGCGAGTAGTAGCCAAACGGTTCCAGCGCCTGCTTGGTCTGCTTCTCGGCCTGTTCCAGCAGGTATTCCAGCCGCGATTCGCCCTGCGGCTTGCCGATGGTCTCGTACAGGGACAGCTTGACCTGGATGTTTTCAATGATCGCGGCGTCGGCTTTCTTGTCCAGCCCTTGGATCTGGACCTTGTCGATCGTGCCCCGGGCCTGCGCCTGCGTGGCGGCGAACGACAGCAGGGCGGCGAGAAGGGCGGGGGACAATCTCATGCCCGCAGGATACCGGGAATGGATGTCGGGCAGAAGGCGGCGCAACCGCTATAGGAAGACTTTGCGGTCCTTGCTCCGCCGCAAGCGGGTGAACTCGCTGAACTCCCAAGGCCGCGTGCCGGCGAACAGGCTGACGCCGTAGCGTTCGCTCGCCGGTAGATGCAGATCGTCGGCGACGAGGCGATCGAAATCCTTCGCCAGCTGATCCATCAGTGTTTGCAGCTTGAGCACCGAAGCGCGCGACAGCATGCCGCCGACGAACAGCATCTTCTCGCCCGGCGCGTCGAAGCGCGTAGCCAGGAATTCGCGCAGCACGCGTTCGCTGAAATAGCGCTGGATCGGGCCGTCCTTGCGCCAACCGAAATTGCGCGCGGCGCGGATCCGGATACGGCCGAAAGGATGCAGTTCGATCAGCCCGAGTTTCTCCAGCTTAGCCAGGTGCCGGAACAGTTCCGGTTCGTCGAAGCGGAAGATGTCGATGATCTCCGGTTGGGTCCAACGGTTCAGCACCAGGTACGACACCAAGAGCAGGGCTGGTTCGGACAGCAGAGCCTTTTCCTGCGGCTGAGTCATCTGGGTGAGCAGAGGTTGTTGTTGCGCGCTCAACGCGACCAGATCGGAGAATTCCATACCCAGCCAATCGCAGAGGCGCTCGATGCGCGCCAGGCTTAGCGTGCCGCGCGAGAACAGGCGTTTGACGCTGGCCTCGCTGATCCGCAGCACCGTGGCTGCGTCGGCATAGGTGCGGCCGCGCTCGCGCAGCGCGCGTTTGAGGGCGGTATGCAGCGATTTGGCCTGGCTCATGGGGAAAAAAGTATCATTTTTTGATACCAGGGTGGCTAGGAATGGCGATAGCGACGAAATAAGTTGCCTGAAAGGCTACCTGGACCGACATTGCGGCCATTCCAAGGGGGTGCGCGATGTCGACGATTTTGTGGGTGCTCGCGGTCGCGGCGGCGATGATCGCGATCGAATGCCGCCGTCCCGGCAGCGCCTTGCCGCGGGTGCCGGGTTTCTACGCACGGGCCGCGCTGCTCAACTTGGTGCAGGCCGCGATCGCCTGGCTGGCGACGATGACCTGGGACCGCTGGCTGCCTGGGCTGAGCCTCTGGCGCCTGGCCTTGCCGACGGTGCCTGCGGCGCTGATGGGCTACGTGCTGATCACCTTCGTCTATTACTGGTGGCACCGGGCGCGCCACGAATCGCGATTCCTATGGCGCTGGCTGCATCAAGTGCACCACAGCGCCTCGCGCCTGGAAGTAGCGACCAGCTTTTACAAGCATCCGTTCGAGATCGCGATCAACGGCGCGCTGTCGAGCGCGCTGGTTTATCTGGTCTTGGGCCTGGATCCGGCGGCGGCGACGCTGGCGGTGACGATGACCGGCCTAGCCGAACTCTTCTACCACTGGAACGTGCGCACGCCGCACTGGCTGGGCTATTTGATCCAGCGCCCGGAAAGCCACCGCGTGCACCATCAGCGCGGCCGTCACCGCATGAACTATTCCGACCTGCCGCTGTGGGACCTGATGTTCGGCACTTTCCACAATCCGCGCACGAGTCCGGAGCGTTGCGGATTTTCGGGCGAGCGCGAACGCCAGTTGGGCCGGATGCTGCTGGGGAGGACGCCGCTGTGAGCGCGTTGCGCATCAACATCGCCGCCGCCGTTTTGATCGTGCTGGCCGTGGCCCAGCCTATCGCCGACATCGCGGCCATGCCCAAGCTGAAAGCGGCGTTGGCCGCGACCCAGGCGGCGCCCGCGATGAAAGTGTTCACCGCGCAACAGGGTTTCGAAACCTATGCGGCGCGTTATTTCGTTTCGTGGCGCGCGCCGGACGGCAGCGCGCGCCGCGTCGAACTGACGCCGGAGATTTATGGCCGCATGCAAGGTCCGTACAACCGGCGCAACGTGTACGGCGCGGCATTGTCCTACGGGCCGGTACTGCGCAGTTCGCCGTTGACGAAGCCGATGGCCGACAGCGTCGCAAATTACGCCTTCTGCGAACCGGGCGGTCTGTTGCGCGAACTGCGCCTGACCGAACACCGGCCCGGCGGCGCGACGATCGAACTGGCGCCGCGCCGCGCGCCGCAACGCGACTACGAACTCGCCTGGAGCGTGTCCTGTGACTGATCCGCTGCGTACCTACGGACAGTACCGCCTGATCCGCATCCTTTTGGGCGGCTATCTGCTCGCGCATTTCCTGCAGCTGCTGCCGTGGGGCGCGGAAGTGTTCGCGCAGGGCGGAGCCGTCGCCCGCGCCGAGTTGAGCCCGCTGATGGGCGTGCTGCCCAATCCTTTGTCTTGGAGCGATGCGCCAGGGATGGCGACCTTGCTGTTGTGCTTGGGCGCGGCGGCTTCGATCGCGCTGATCGTCGGCCGCGCCAGCCGCTTCGGCGCCGTGCTCGCCGCCTGCGTTTTGGCTTGGCTGTACGCGCGCAACCCGCTGATCGCCAATCCCAGTTTGCCGGTGGTCGGCTGGATGCTGTTGTTCCACGCTTGCCTGCCTCTGCCGCGCACGCTGGAAGAACGCGCCGCATGGCGCATCCCGCAGCCGATGGTCGTCGCCTCGTGGGTGCTGCTGGCGGCGGCCTATACCTACAGCGGGTACACCAAGCTGCTCAGCCCGAGCTGGGTGTCGGGGGATGCGATCGGCTACGTGCTGCAGAATCCGCTGGCCCGCGACCATGCCTTGCGCGAAGCGCTCGCCGGCCAGCAAGGCTTGCTGCGCGCGCTCACCTGGGGCGTGCTGTATCTGGAGTTGTTGTTCGCGCCGCTAGCCTTGTCCTCGCGGCTGCGGCCTTGGCTGTGGCTGGGTATGCTCGGCGCTCAATTCGGGTTCCTCGCGTTCCTGCGCTTCGCCGATCTGACTTTTCCGATGCTGCTGATCCACCTGCTGACCTTCGATCCGCGCTGGCTGCCGGGCCGGGTCGCGCAGGCGACGCTGTACTACGACGGCGAGTGCGGTTTCTGCCATCGCTTGATCCGCTTCGCGGCGCTGGAAGACGCCCGCGGGCTGATCCGCTTCGCGCCGCTGCAGAGTCGCGATGGCGCGGACAATTCGCTCGTCTTGCCGGCCGGACGCCGCGGCGACACCATCGTGCTGCGCAGCGCCGACGGCGACATCGCCATGCGCTCCGACGCGGTCATCGAAACGCTGCTCAGGCTCGGCGGCCTGTGGACGGTTTGCGGCGCGATCCTGGTGCTGGTGCCGCATCCGCTGCGCGATATCGGTTACGGCGCGGTCGGCCGAATTCGCCGGGCATTGGCGCCGAAACCGCAGGCGCTGTGTCCTATGCTGCCGGTAGGTTTGCAGGCGCGGTGGTTGGCGTAGGGTGGGCCTTGGCCCACCCTACGCCGACAGATGCTCGATCGCGGCGACGCTGCCCAGCCGATCCGCAAGGCGCTTCAGCAAAGCGAGTCGATTGCCGCGCACGGCCGGGTCGTCCGCGTTCACCATGACGCCGTCGAAGAAGGCGTCGACTTGCGGGCGCAGGCGCGCGAGGCGGCCGAGCACGGCGACGTAATCGCGCTTGGCCAGGGCGTGGTCGGTGTCGGCGATGGCTTGGGCCACCGCGTCGTGCAGTTCGCGTTCGGCCGGTTCGGAGAACAACTTCGCGTCGACGCTGTCCGGAATGGCGCCTTCGGCTTTCTTCAGGATATTGCGGATGCGCTTGTTGGCGGCGGCGAGGGCTTCGGCTTCGGGGAGTCTCGAGAATTCGGCGATCGCTTTGAGGCGGCTGTCGAAGTCCGGCAGCGACGTCGGCGCCGACCGCAGCGCGTTGGCGACCGATTCGAACTGCTGCGGGGTGTAGCCCTGGTCGGCGTAATAGCCGCGCAAGCGATCGAGCACGAATTCGACGACTTCGCCGTCGGCGCGCGCGGCCAGATCGATGCCGATGCCGCCTTCGATCAAAGTGCGCGCCAAGCCCAATGCGTTGCGGCGCAGCGCGAAAGGATCCTTGTTGCCGGTCGGCTTCAAGCCGGCCTGGAAACCGCCGGAAAGCGTATCCAGCCTTTCCGCGATGGCGACGGCCTTGCCCAGCGGCGACGGCGCGATCGCATCGCCCGCGAACCGCGGCATATAAGCCTCGTCGATCGCATGGGCGACCTCCAGCGGCTCGTTCTCGACGGCGGCGTAATAGCGTCCCGCGATGCCCTGCAACTCCGGGAATTCGTTCACCAAACGCGACTGCAGATCCGCTTTCGACAATTCCGCCGCGCGCCGCACGAGTTTCGGGTCGACGCCGACTTCGCCGGCGATGGCTTCCGCCAGCGCCGCCACGCGCGCGACTTTGTCGGCGACGGTGCCGAGCTTGGCCTGGTAGGTCACGGTTTTCAGGCCTTCGTTCATCGAAGCCAGGCCTTGCTTCATGTCCTCGACGAAGAAGAACTTGGCGTCGGCGAAGCGCGGGCGGATCACGCGTTCGTAGCCCTTGCGGATCTCGGCTTCGTCCTTGGATTCGATGTTGGCGATGCCGATGAAGTTTTCGGTCAGCTTGCCGCTTTCGTCCAGCAAGGGGAAAAACTTTTGGTTGCTCTCCATCGTTGCGATCAGTGCTTCCTGCGGGACCGCAAGAAACTCATGTTCGAACGAACACAGGACAGGAGCGGGCCACTCGACTAGGCAATTGACCTGTTCGAGATTGTCGTCGTCGATTCGCGGAGTGCGTCCAATCAAGCCCGCCATCGTAGTTACGGTAGTCACGATGCGCTCGCGGCGCTCGTCCGGATCGGCCAGCACCTTGGCGCCGCGCAGCGCGTCCAGATAATCGCCGGGCTGGTTGATCCACACCGGCTTGTCGTGCATGAAGCGATGGCCGCGGCTCATCCGGTCGGACTTCGCGCCGAGCACGGCGCCCTCGATCACGTCCTTGCCCAGCAGCATCACCAGCCAATGCACCGGCCGGGCGAAGGCGTAGTCGTGATCGCCCCAGCGCATCGGCTTGGGGATCGGCATCGCCGCGATCGCCTCGCCGGCGATGTCGGGCAGCAGATCGCGGGTGCGCGCGCCGGGCTTGACCGCGCGATGCACGAAGCGCTCGCCCTTGGCGTCGCTGGTCTTCTCCAACTGCGTCCACTCGACGCCGGACTTCTGCGCGAAACCTTGCAAGGCCTTGGTCGGCTCGCCGTTCGCGTCGAGCGCGATGTTGAGATAGGGGCCGAGCACTTCGGATTTCTGTTCCGGCTGCTCGAGCGCGACGCCCGGCAACAGCGCGGCCAGGCGGCGCGGCGCGTATAGCGGCTTGGCGCCTTCGCGATCGAAAGCGATGCCGCGTTTGGCCAGGCCGTCGATCACGTTGTCGAAGAAGGCCTGGGCCAGGCCGGGCAGGGCCTTGACCGGAAGTTCTTCGGTGCCTAGTTCGATCAACAGCGGTTGCATCTGGCTCATGTGCGGCTCTTTGTGCTTTGCTTCTTCCTTCTCCCTGCGGGAGAAGGTGCCCGAAGGGCGGATGAGGGTGCGGACGAGCTGCGTCTGGATCCGATCGCAGCGTCGCTTCGCCGAACCCTCACCCCAACCCCTCTCCCGGTGGGAGAGGGGCTTTCGATCCCGGAAAACCGAGCTTCTCGCGCTGTGCGTAATACGCTTCGGCTACCGCTTGCGACAGTTTGCGCACGCGCAGGATGTAGCGCTGGCGTTCGGTCACCGAGATCGCGCGGCGCGCGTCGAGCAGGTTGAAGCTGTGCGAAGCCTTGCAGACCTGGTCGTAGGCCGGCAACGGCAGGCCCAGTTCGACCAGCTTCAGGGCTTCCTTTTCGCAGGCGTCGAAGCGATGGAACAGCTCGGCCACGTCGGCGTGCTCGAAGTTGTACGCGGACTGCTCGACTTCGTTCTGGTGATAGACGTCGCGGTAGGTCACCGCGCCCTGCGGGCCGTGCGTCCAGACCAGGTCGAACACGTTGTCGACGTTCTGCAGATACATGCACAGCCGTTCCAGGCCGTAGGTGATCTCGCCGGTCACCGGTTTGCATTCGATGCCGCCGGCCTGCTGGAAATAGGTGAACTGGGTGACTTCCATCCCGTTCAACCACACTTCCCAGCCCAGGCCCCAGGCGCCGAGCGTCGGCGATTCCCAGTTGTCTTCGACGAAACGCAGGTCGTGCACCAGCGGATCGATGCCCAGCGCCACCAGCGAACCGAGATACAGCTCCTGGATGTTGTCGGGATTGGGCTTCATCACCACCTGATATTGGTAGTAACGCTGCAGGCGGTTCGGGTTCTCGCCGTAACGGCCGTCGGTGGGGCGGCGGCAGGGCTGCACGTAGGCCGCATTCCACGGCTCGGGGCCGAGCGCGCGCAGGAAAGTGGCCGGATGGAAGGTGCCGGCGCCGACTTCCAGATCCAGCGGCTGGATCAGTACGCAGCCCTGTTCCGCCCAATAGGCGTTGAGGCGCTGGATCAACTGCTGGAAAGTGGGTCCGGGCATCGTGGTCCTGGTGCGGGGCGCGAACGGCGGCGGCGAGGGCCGGTTAGTATACGGGTCGGTCCGCTCCGGACCGGCGTTCTAGCTCGTCAGGACATGTCTTCCGATACTCCTTTTCTGATCGTCGAGACCGGCCAGCCGGTGGCGTCGATGCGCCGCCATGGCGGCTTTCCGCACTGGATCCGCGTCGCCGCCGGCTTGCGCGCCGACGAAGCGGTGGTGGCCCGGGTCGAACAGGGCGACGAACTGCCGCAACGCGAAGGTTTCGCCGGCGTCATCGTCACCGGTTCGGGCGCGATGGTCACCGAGCGCCGCGACTGGAGCGAACGCAGCGCGCAGTGGCTGCGCGAGGCCGCGCACGCCGGCGTGCCGCTGTTCGGCATCTGCTACGGCCATCAGCTGCTGGCGCACGCGCTGGGCGGCGAAGTCGGCGACCATCCGGCCGGGCGCGAGATGGGCACGATCGGCCTGGAACTGCATCCACCGGCCGCGGACGATCCGCTGTTCGCCGGTTTGCCCGAGCGTTTCCCGGCCCAAGCCACGCATCTGCAGACGGTGTTGCGCGCGCCCGAGGGCGCGACCGTGCTGGCCAAGTCGGTGCACGACGCCTGCCACGCCTTCCGTTGGGGCGATCGCGTCTGGGGCGTGCAGTTCCATCCCGAATTCAGCGCCGCGCACATGCGCGGCTACGTGCGCGCGCGGCGCGAGGCGTTGGTCCAAGAAGGCCGCGACTGGCGCGCGGTGTCGGCGAACGTGACCGCGGCGCCGCAGGCGCGGCGCGTGCTGCGGCGTTTCGTCAAGCACGCGCGCAGCGGTTTCCGCGGCCGCTGATACCATCGGCAGTATGACGCGCGACTCGCTCGCGTTCGAAGGGATAAGGAAACGACATGCAGACGCGTGCGATGGGACCCGGGGCCGGCTGGCGCTGGCTGATGCAAGGGATCAATCTGGGCCGTAACAATCCGCGCGCGGTGTTCGGCGGCGCGGCGCTGCTGATCGCCGTGGTGTTGGTGCCGACGGTGATCCAGCTGATATTGCAGGTGGGCCTGAAGCTCGACAGCGAGGGCCTGATGTTCGCTCTGGGCGCTTTCAGCCTGCTGTATTCGGTGCTGGTCGTGATGCCCTTGATCGGCGGCATGCTGCGGGTGATCCACGCCAGCGAAAGCGGCCGCGAAACGCGGGCCGCCGCGATCTTCGACGTGTTCAAATCCGGTCAGGGCTACGTCCGGATCGTGGCGGTCTCGATCGCGCTGGCGGCGCTGGCGACGGTGGTGATCGGCCTGATCTTCGCGTTCCTCGGTCCCGGCGTGGCGGAGTGGTACACGCAGGCGGTCATCGCCAGCCAAAACCTGAAACCGGGCGCCGCTGCGCCGAATCTGCCGCCGTTGCCTGACGGCATCGGCGCGGTGGTCGGCCTGATCATCCTGTTCGGATTGTTCATGCAGGGCTTGCACGCGGTCGCCTTCGGCCAGATCGCGCTGACCGACCGCAGCGTTCCCGGCGCGCTGGGCGACGGCTTCATGGGCGCTTTGAAAAACCTGTTGCCGCTGCTGGTGTTGCTGGTGGCCTTCGCGGTGGCCGCCATGCTGGCGCTGGTGCTGCTGGTGCTGCTGGGCGGATTGTTGGGCGCGATCGGTTCGCTGGTCCATCCGGCCCTGGGCGAGGCGCTGGCCGCTCCGCTTTCTCTCGCCTTTCTGTTGATCCTGTACGTGGTCGTCTTCGGCGTGATGTACCACCTATGGCGCGACGTGACCGGTGCGGGCGGTTCGGCGCCGCCGGCGGATCGGAGCGGCGAAATCGAGGCCTAACGCGCCGCGATTCCGTTATTGCAGCAATGCGTTATCGACCGACGCCTGCATGGCGCTGAGCAAAGTGAGATAGAGCCAAGCGCAAGCGGCTATCGCGGCGACGATCTGCAGCCCTAGCCATAACTTCGCCCAGCCCGGCATGCTCCCGTCTTTCGCCAGTACCCGCGTGCCGGCAATCAGATCGTGTAGCGCACGCTTTTGCGGCGTCCATGCCGCCAACGCATGGCCCAGGTTGAGCGTGAGCCAGGACAGCGCGCCGGCGGCATGGCGCAGCGCCGTGCGCGGCCAGGACATGCTTTCGCCGTCCAGCCCGGCCGCGCGCAGGCCCAGCGCGCGTTTGCCGGGCGTGGCCTGCCAAGCCGAGCCTTCGAAAGCGATCCAATAGATCGCGGCGAAGACGGCGAACCAGGCGACGGGCGTCGCCGCCAGCGCGTACGTGCCGGCCGCGACGCCGCGGATCGCTTCGCGCACGTCGGAGTCCGCAGTGAGCCGATGCGCCAGCGCGACCGGATCGCCGCCTTCCATCAGCATGTCGACCATCCGCTGCGCGACCTGGTCCGACAAAGCGACGGTCGAATCCAACAGCGCGCGAGCCTGGGTCCGGATCCGCTCCGCGCTCAGCAGCCACACCGGCAGCGCGAGGATCGCCGCATCCAGCGACCAGGCCGCATAGCGCTTCCAGAACCCGGCGGGAACCTCAGCCATCGCCGGCATCGGCCGGCTCGCCGCTGTTGCGCGGCGCGACGAAGCGCGCGGCGAAGATGCCGGCTTCGTACAGCAGCATCATCGGGATCGCCAGCAGCAGCTGCGAGACGACGTCGGGCGGAGTGATGACAGCCGCGATCACGAAGATGCCGACGATCGCGTAGCCGCGCCATTCGCGCAGCTGCGCCGGCGTCACCCAGCCCAGCAGCACCAGGATCACCAGCGCCACCGGCAATTCGAAACTGGCGCCGAAGGCCAGGAAGATGACCAGCACGAAATCCAGATAGGCGTTGATGTCGGTCATCATCGCCACGCCCGACGGCGTCACCTTGTTGAGGAAGGTGAACACCGCCGGCAGCACGATGAAATAGGCGAAGGCGCAGCCGATGTAGAACAGCACCAGCGCCGACGCCAGCAGCGGCATCGCGAGCTTCTTCTCGCGCCGGTACAGGCCGGGCGCGACGAAGGCCCACAATTGGTAGAGCAGCCAAGGCATCGCGCCGACCAGGGCGACGAAGAACGCCAGCTTCAACGGCGCGAAGAACGGCGAAGCGACTTCGATCGCGATCAGCTGGCCGCCCTTGGGCAGCTTGTCCAGCAGCGGTTGCGCCAGCCAGCCGTACAGGCGGTTGGCGAACGGCAGCAGGCAGACGAACACCAGCAGCAGGCCGACCACCGCGCGCAGCAAGCGCGCCCGCAGTTCGATCAGGTGATCGAGCAGGCGGCCTTGGACTTCGTCGTCAGCGGACTGCATCGTCGTCGCGGCTCGGCGTGGGGGAGGGCGTTTCCGCAGGCCCTTCGATGGGCGGCGTCGCGTCGGGATCGCCGGGCATGCGTTCGAAATCGTGGCGGATGCGTTCGCCTTGATCGCGCAAATCCTGATCGGCCTGCCGCATCAGCTCGCGCGTGTCCTGCAGATTGCGCTTGAGTTCTTCGTGGGCCAGATCGCGTTCGAGTTCGTCCTTCACCGAATTCCATTGCGCGCGCGCGCGCCGCACCCACAGGCCGGCGAAACGCGCGGCCTTGGGCAGGCGCTCGGGGCCGAGCACGATCAGCGCGACCACGGCGATGATCAGCAGCTCGCTGAAGCCGATGTCGAACATGGCCGGGAACTACCGCGGTGCGCGGGCGCTCAGCGCGCCGCGTCGTCGTCGTTGCGCTGGGAGGCGGACGAACGTTCGTCGCGCGCCTGGTCGTCGCGCCGGGACTCGTCGCCGAGCTTGGCCGGCGGACCCTTGTCGTCGTCGCTCATGCCTTGCTTGAAGCCCTTCACGGCTTCGCCCACGTCCTTGCCGACGTTCTTCAGGCGCTTGGTGCCGAATACCAGCACCACGATCACGAGCACGATCACCCAGTGCCAAATACTGAGACCACCCATCGGAAACTCGCCGTCAGTCAGTTACGGGCGAACAGGATAGCGCAGACCGTGTTACGGCCGCAGGGCGACGGTCACGGCTTGGCCGGCGCAGGCGCTTCCGCCGGCAGGGCTTCGGTGCGCACTTCGCCGGCCTGCACGGGCTCGAACGAGGACGGCTGCGGTTCCGCGCCCGCAGGCTGAACAGCGGCCGGAGCTGCTGCCGCAGACGCGGCGGGAGCCAGGCTGCGCGCCGGCGCGGCGGCGGTTTGGACGCCATCGGTGCCGCGACGGGCGCGGGCGCTGGCGGTGGCTTCTTCCAGGCCGTCGCGGAAATCGACGATGGCGTTGTTCGCCACCGGCCGCTCGGTGCGGCCTTCGAAGATCATCCGCGGCGTGGTGCCGTTGCCGTAGACGGTTTGGTTGGCGGCGTTGTCCATCGACAGCACCGCGCCGTCCAGCGCGACGCCGGCGAACAAGCCGCGGGCGCGCGACCAGGACCAGATTTCCGCCTTCAATTCGCCGTCGGTGGCGGTAGCCGCGTTGCGACCGAGCGGACCGGCGGCGACGCCGGCATCGGCGCCGAGGGTGAACTTGCCGTTGACGATCGATTCCAGGCCTCGGTCGCTGCGGAACACCAGCACCACGTCGGCCGATTGCACGCCGGCCTGGAAGCCGATGCTGCCGCCGGTGAGGGTGATATAGGCGGGATTGGACCAGGTGCCGTCGGGATTCTTCACCGACAGCACGCCGTGGCCGCGGCGGCCGCCGATCACCAGGCCGGCCTTGATCGTGTCGGGGATCACCGCGATCGCGCGCGCCTCGTCGAGCAGCTTGTCGGGGATGGCGGATTCGGGAATCGCCTGGATTTCGGTCAGCACGCGCAACGCATCGCGCGCTTTCTGCTCTTCGGTCGCGGCGAAGGCCAGCGTGGGCGCCAAGCAGGCGGCGATCAGGATCAGGGCGCGGGTCAAGCGGGTCATGGGGGCTCCGGGGCGAGCGGCGAACGTAAGTTAAGACCGCGAAATACAGCTCGAGTTCAGCCTAGTCTGGCGGGGATGAATCGCATCTGAGTTGGCGCCGGGTCGATTCGCTTTGCGATGCCGGTTCAACGCATCGCTGCGCTCCACCCGGGCTACGGTGGTTTGGCCTGCGACGCTGCGCGGGCTACGATGCGCGGCCCGCAGCCAGCGCTTCGCATGCCAGCCTCTCCTCCCGCCCTCATCTTGGTCAATCTCGGCACGCCCGAGGCGCCGACGCCGCGCGCGGTGCGGCGTTTTCTGGCCGAATTCCTGCACGACCGCCGCGTCGTGCAGCTGACTCGGTGGCTGTGGTGCCCGGTGCTGCATTTCGCGATCCTGCCGCTGCGCGGGCCGCGCGTGGCGGAGAAGTACGCGAAGATCTGGATGGAAGGCGGTTCGCCGCTGGCGGTGTACACGCAGCGCTTGGCGCAGGCGGTGCAGGCGCGCCAGCCGCAGCGGCGCGTCGTGCATGCGATGCGCTACGGCGGCCCGTCGATCGCCGAAGTTCTGGCCGGCCTGCGCGCCGAAGGCATCGAGCGCGCGACCGTGCTGCCGCTGTATCCGCAGTATTCGACCACCACCACCGGATCTGTGGCCGATGCGCTGGCCGCGGCGGGAGCCGGGCTCGAGCTGCGCACGATCGAGGATTACGCCACCGACGCCGGCTGGGTGTCCGCGGTCGCCGCATCGATCCGCGCGCATCGCGCCGCACAGGGCAGCGGCCGCCATCTGCTGTTCTCGTTCCACGGCTTGCCGCAGCGCTTGGCCGATCAGGGCGATCCTTATCCGCAGCGTTGCGAAGACAGCGCGCGCGCCATCGCCGCGGCCTTGCGCCTCGCCGACGACGAGTGGAGCCTGAGCTATCAATCGCGGTTCGGCCGCGAACGCTGGCTGGAGCCGGCGACGGTATCGGTGCTGGACGATTTGGCCGCGCGCGGCGTCGACGCCGTCGACGTGGTCTGCCCCGGCTTCGCGGTCGATTGCCTGGAAACGCTGGAGGAAGTGGCGATCATGCTGGCCGCGCGCTTCGCCGAACGCGGCGGCCGGCTGAGCTACATCCCCTGTTTGAACGACGCGCCGGCGCACGCCGATGCGCTCGCCGCGCTGGCCGAACGCGAGGATTGGGCCGATGCGTGAGTTCGCGCTGCAAACCCGGGCGGGCAAGATCGCCGGTCTGCGCAACGGCCGCGAGGGCGCGCCGCGGGTGCTCGCGCTGCACGGCTGGCTGGACAACGCCGCGAGTTTCGTGCCGCTGGCGCCGTATCTGGACGACGTGGATCTGGTCGCGATCGATCTGCCCGGCCACGGCCGTTCCGCGCATCTGGACGCAGGCGCCGACTATTCGTTCGCCTATGCGCTGCATTCGGTGCTGGACGCGGCCGACGCGCTCGGCTGGGACCGCTTCGCATTGCTCGGGCATTCGATGGGCGCGGGCATCGGCAGCCTGGTCGCGGCCGGTTGCCCGCAGCGGATCGAACGCGGCGTGTTCATCGAAGCGCTCGGCGCTTTGGCGGAAGTGCCCGAACGCACGGTCGAGCGCATGCGCGAAGCGGTCGCGGCCACGCGCGCGTTGCCGGGCAAGAAATTGCGGGTGTTTCCGGATCTGGCGCCGGCGATCCAGGCGCGGATGAAGGCGAACGCGCTGAGCGAACCGGTGGCGCGGCTGCTGGTCGAGCGCGGCACCGTCGCGGTCGAAGGCGGTTACGTGTGGTCCAGCGATCCGCGCCTCACGCTGCCGACCATGACCCGGATGACCGAACCGCAGATCCGCAATCTGGTCGCCGGCATCGAATGTCCGGCGAAAGCGATCTTCGCCGACCCGGCGCAGCCTTATCTGCCCGATCCGCTGCGCCGCGAACGCGTCGCGCTGATGCCGCGCGGCGAATTGGCCGTGCTGTCCGGCGGCCACCATCTGCATATGGAGCAGCCGCAGGACGTGGCGGCGGCGATCGGGGATTTCTTCCTGCGCTGATCGGCGCTTGCGCGAACCTTCTTGTACGCGCTCAGCCGGACAGCAGCGTGCGCAGTCCCGCCTTCAAGCGCCGTCCCTCGGCATGGAAATAGTCGCGCTCGTCGCGCCAGCGCGGGAAGCGCGCTTCGACTTCGCGCCAGAACGCGCGCGAATGGTCCGGGCGGATCAAGTGGCAGAGCTCGTGCACCAGCACGTATTCGAAGGCGGAAGGGCGGGCCAGCACCAGGGCCAGATCGAGCGCGACCGCGTCGTCCGGGCTCAGCGAGCCCCACTGCGAGGACATCACCTTCAATTGCACGCGCAGCGGCGGGCGCGGCAGCGTGGGCAGGTAATGCGGCAGCCAACGGCCGAGATCGGCGCGCGCCTGGGCTTCGTAGAAATCGCGCACCGCGCGCCGCATCGCCGGCTCGCCGGCGCGCGCGGGCAAGTCGAAGCGCAGGCCGTCGCCGTCTTCCTGCAAGCGCGCATAGCGGCCTTCGCCCCAGCGCAGCGGCAGCGATGCGCCGCGCAGCGGCAGCGCGGCGGTTTTCCCGCGGACCAGATGCGGCAGCGATTCCATCGCGAAATGATCGATCTGCCGCGCCAGCCAGTCGCGATGCTCGGCGACGAAACGGTCGCCCGACACCAGGCTGGCGCGCACGGGCAGGCTCAAGCGCGCGCCGCGCTCGTCCACGGACAAGCGCAGGCGCCGCGCGCGCGGATCGCGCACGCGCAGGATCTCGACGTTGCGGCCGTCGGCCAATTGGAACGACAGGACGTCGCGCGTCGGCCGGGGCTTCGGTGCGATCAGGCGGAACGCGGAGGGCATGGCGATATCGTAACTCGCAGGATGTTGCATGTGGGAGCGGCTTCAGCCGCGAGCTTTGTCCTCTGCGCTCGACGGCGAGAGTTCGCGGCTGAAGCCGCGCCACAACAAGCCGGTGAACGTTGCCCCCTTTGAAAAAGGGGGCGAATCGCCGCAGGCGATGGGGATTTGCTTTTGCTGGTGCTTATGCATGCAAAGCAAAAGCAAATCCCCCTTGATCCCCCTTTTTCAAAGGAGGGAAACAGCAAAGGCGTTCAGCTTTCGGCGCGGCTCAGTTTCAGCGCCGGCTCCAGCACCGCGAACAGCCGCTTCAGCTCGCCGGCCATCAGCGCGAAGCGCGCATCCAACTCGGCGCGCACGTCCTCGCGCTCGGTGCTTTCCAGCTGATCGACCGCGCCGTCGAGGAACTTCAGCTTGCGGATCACCAGATCCTCGCCGAGCACGAACGAGACGTGGTCGTCCAAGGTCAACGCCAATCGGGTGACCTGCTTGCCGGCCTCCAGATGCTTGGCGATTTCGTCGCCCTGCAATTCCTGGTGCTGGCATTTGACGATCGCGCCGTGTTCGGCGGCGTCCTTCAGCTCGCATTCGTCGCCGAGCGAGAGTCCGTCCGGCAGGCGTTCGCCAGCGATCCAGCCGGTCAGCACGCTGCGCGGCGCGACCTCCGCGTTCAGCGGCAGGGCGGGAAAACTGCCTAGCGCGTGGCGGATCTCGGACACCACCGCCTCGGCGTTCTTGCGCGAAGAGGTGTCGACGACGCACAGGCCGTGCTCCAGATCCAGCATCGCGTCGGTGCGCGTGGGCCGCACGAAGGCGCGAGGCAGCAATTCGGCAACCAAGTCCTCCTTCAGCCGCTTGCGCGCGCGGCCGCCGAGCTTGCGGCCTTCCTTCTCTTCGATTTCGGCCAGCTTCTTGCCGAGCAGATCGTTCACCACCGCCGAGGGCAGCAATTTGTCCTCGCCGCCGACGGTCAGCCAGATCGCATCGTCGATGCGGTGCGACAGCGCCTCGGCGTCGCGGCCGAACGGCGAGACGAAGCCACGCGAGGACAGGTCCATCGGACCGACGGGCTTGAGCTGCACGTCGGCCAGGTGCGTGTCCAATTCGGACAAGTCGAGCGAAGCGGGGAAGCGGAACAGGGTGAGGTTTCTGAAGAACATTGAAGGTCCGGGTTGAATTTTGTGGGAGCGGCTTCAGCCGCGAGCTTTTCGGCCGCGACCTGAAAGAAATAGCTCGCGGCTGAAGCCGCTCCCACAGAAAGCGAGAGCTAAAATCGCTGGATTCCCGCTTTCGCGGGAATGAAGGCCCGAGACGGGAGGCATCGGATTATGCCGCGTCGTCGTCGCTGTGCGGCGTGCCGGTCAACCAAGCATGCGCATCGGGAAGATCGGACGCGGCGCGCCGTCCCAACGCCAGGAAGTCGAACAATTTCGGATCGCTCAACTGCGACGGCCGGATATCGCCCAAGGCGCGCGCGATCTGATCGATCCGGCCCGGAGTCTCCTTCTCCCAGGCTTCCAGCATCCGCTTCACCTGCTTGCGCTGCAGATTCTCCTGCGAACCGCACAGGTTGCACGGGATGATCGGGAAATCCTTGGCCTGCGCATAGGCGGCGATGTCTTCCTCGCGCACGTAGGCCAGCGGCCGGATCACCACGTGCTTGCCGTCGTCGCTGAGCAGCTTGGGCGGCATGCCGCTGATCTTGGCATGGAAGAACAGGTTGAGGAAAAAGGTCGCCACCAAGTCGTCGCGGTGGTGGCCCAGTGCGATCTTGGTGAAGCCTTCCTGTTCGGCGTAGGTGTACAGCGCGCCGCGGCGCAGGCGCGAGCACAGCGAGCACATCGTCTTGCCTTCGGGCACCACGCGGGTGACGACCGAATACGTGTCCTGTTCGAGGATCTTGTAGGCGACGCCGATCGACGCCAAGTATTGCGGCAGCACGTGCTCCGGAAAATCGGGCTGCTTCTGGTCCAGGTTCACCGCGACCAGTTCGAAACTCACCGGCGCCTTGGCCTGCAGTTGCAGCAGGATGTCGAGCATCGTGTAGCTGTCCTTGCCGCCGGACAGGCACACCATGACTTTGTCGCCTTCCTCGATCATGCCGAAGTCGGCGATCGCGCGGCCCACCTGGTGGCGCAGGCGCTTGGCCAGGCGCAGGCGTTCGTGCGCGCAGCGGTCGCGGGCGCGGGGCAGCGGTTCGGCCAGGGGCAGGACGGTGCTCATCGGCCGGCCATTTTAGCGGCAGATGGCGCGATGACGCCCGCGCCGGCCGGCGTGTAAGCTCAGCCGACGATGCAATCGCCCCCCGATCCCGCCGCGACGGCCCTGCGCCTGGTCGAGCTGAAGCTCGAGCACCGCGACCTGGACGCCGCCATCGCCAAGCTGCAGGCCGACATCGAGGCCGACGAGCTGTCGATCAAGCGGATGAAGAAGCGCAAATTGGCGCTGAAGGACGCGATCGCGAAGCTGGAATCGGCGCTGATTCCGGACGAGCCGGCCTGAGCCGGCGAGCGCTTCTCGCATAGGGTGCCGTTCGACAGGTTTTTCTGCGAGCCTCGACGCGACGCCGATCAGGCGCCAGAATCCACCCAGCGACGAGGTAAGGACGAATGGCGTTCAAGGACGGCGAACTGGCGCGCGCGGCGCGCAATCCCCGATGGCGCATCGCCGCGGCCGCAGGCGTAGTCGCGATCGCCGCCGTGGCCGCGTTCGGCGGTTTCCGCCGCGCCGAAAAGGGCGTGCTGGCCAAGCCGCCGCTCGCGGCAGGACAGCGCGTGGACGCGGGCGCCCTGGCGATCACGCCGCTGCAGGCCTGGGTCGACGACCGCACGCCGTTCGGCCTGCGCACCGGGCGCCCCGAGCAATATCTGATGCTGCGCGCGCGCGTGGAAAACCTTACCGATACTGGCTACAGCGCTTACAGCTATCTATCCAGCGACCTGGTGCTGTTCACCGATCCGATCGGCGGCACGCCGCCCGGTCTGGTGCCCGAAGCGCCGCCGCCTCCGGGCCAACCGCAGACGATGAAGGCGAGCAGTCTGTCGTTGGCCGGCGATCGCAGCTTCGATGTCGCGATTTTGCCGCGCCTGCCGGTGGTGGTCGATCTGGCCTGGAAACTGCCGAGCGACCGCAAGGTTCCGGCGAAGCTGGTCTGGGGCGTTTTCGGCCGCGAACATACCGAACAGACCTACCTCACCCGCGAAGCGGGCTGGCTGAAGGCCAACGGCAAAGCGCGTTGGGAGCTGGCCGTGGAAGACCGCCGCGCGTCGGGAGCCCCGCTTTGAAACGCTGGGCGACTGCGGCGCTGATCGCGTTGGCGCTGATCGCCATCGTCGCGCTGCGCAAGTCGGAACCGGGCTATGCGGAGAAGATCGCGCCCGTGCTGGTGCCGGGCGTTCGCGACCAGCGCGTGGCCGGTCGCAACTTCGCAGCGAAGATCGGCAACGTGAAAGTGGCGCACGCTTATCTCACCCAGGGCGCGTTCTCCTCGTCCGAGCCGGCGACCGTGCGCAGCAGCGGGGTTTGGCTGTCGGTGTTGGCCGAAGTCGAGGCGCTGCAGAAACCGGGCTACGTCAGCGCGCAACTGCGCACGCGCGACGGCTTGATCTATCCCGCCGCCGGCGACAGCCGTCCCAAAGTGCCCGGCATCCAGTTGACCGATCGGCCGCTCGCGGTCGGCTTGCCCGAAAAAGGCGCGTACTTCTTCGAAGTGCCGCCCGATCGCTTGGAAGGCTTGCGCCTGCAGTTGTTCTGGGGCGGGTTGACGCCGCCGAACCTGGACACGCTGCTGGACATCGATTTGGGGATCGACGCCGCGCGCAGCCAAGAATTGCTGGCGAAAGCGCCGGCCGAACTGAACCTGCGCCCATGAACGCCGATTCCGATTTCCGCTGGTGGCGCAACAACCGGCTTTGGCTGCTGGGCGCCGCGGTGCTGGGGGTCGTCGCCTTCGTCTGGCCGTACCGCGACGCCCTGCGCGAATCCCAGCGCACCGATCCTTCGTACCCGATCGACGTCGCTCCCGGCGCGTGGGCGCCTTACGAGGGCGCGCGCTGGCGCGTGGTCGATGCGCAGTGGCATGAGGCGGGCCCCGGCACGCGCTTCAAAGCGCGCGAGGATGCGGCGGTGGTGATCGTGCGTTACGAGGTGATCATCGACAAAGGCCTGTCCGCGCTGAAATTCGACGCCTGCAAAGGCCGGCTCTCCGATGCGCAAGGCCGCGAGTGGGAAGCCAATCCCGGCGCGTTGTCGCGTTACCGCAGCGAACTGCCGAACACGTGCGGCAGCTATTACGAGCGCGGGAATTTCGAGAGGATCCCCGCGCCGAACGGCCGCCCGTTCCGTTTCGAGCACGTGTTCCTGGTGCCGAAAAGCCAGAGCCTGCGCGGGCTGCATCCGCAGATCCGCATGCCCGAGCCGAACAAGCCGGGCACTTATCTGCGTTTCGCGCTTTAGCGCCGCAGCGGCTGCAGCCGCGAGATCGCCACGCCGAACGTGGCCGCCAGCAGCGCCACCCGCACGAGTTCGGTGAACAATGCTGGCCGCAGCGACAAGGGCCCGTTGAACAGCAGCCCGATCGGCTGGCCGATCACGTTCCACCAAGCGGGGTCATTCGGGCCGATCAGATTCACCGCCACGCGCCAGGCCCAGGCATCGACGAAGGCCAGCAGCTGCCAGCACACGCACAGCATCAACAGCGCCGGCAAACCGGCGCGCAGCACCAGGCGCAGGCTGTTGATCACCGGCACGCCCTTGCTGTTCCAGCCCGCGCTGGCCTTGTCGGCCACCTTGCGCGCCAGCAACGGCAGGTTGCGATAGCGCCGGCCCAGGTAGCGCAAACGCGCGTCGGCCGCGTCGATGCGCGCGCCGCGGCGCAAGTCCAGGCCGTAGACGATGGCGGTGATCGCCAGCCAGATCAGCGGCAGCAGCGCCGCGCCCGCCGCGGTCGACAGGAAATCCCACGCCGGCACCAGCACGCGCTTGATCGGCGGCAGCAGCTGATAAAGCGCGAGTGGGTTTTCCCACCAGTTGGCGATGGCGACGTAAACCGCGCGGCCGTGCCACCAGTCTTTTACCGTGCCGATCACCTTCGCGATCACCGCCACGCCCACATAGACCCAATAAGACTCGCACGCCGTAGCCAGGATCAGCCAGCGCGCATGGCCGGTAACGGCGGCGCGCTTCTTGGCGATCCAGCGCAGCGCCCAGGCCGCGACCAGCGCGATCCATACGCCCTTGACGCTGAGGATGTCGCCGAGCGGTTCCTGCTGTTCGTACCAGATGCCGAAGATGTACTGCAGGCGGAAGTCGCGCTTCACGCCCTCCAGCAGACCCCAGGTGGCGTAGTAGGCGAAGAACGGCAGCAGCGCTACCGCCAGCGCGTCGATCCACGGCCGCTGCGCCGGTGCGCGCAACGCGGTCCGCGCCTGGGCCAGCATCGGCAGCGACGGCCGCAGCGCCAGGAACATCGCGATGGTGCCGGCCAGCTGGGAGACGATCAGCGCCGCGATCGCCGCATAGGACAGCAGCACCGAAGTTTCGGCCAGCCAAATCGCCGCATCCATCGCCAGGCTGTAGCTGACCCGCATCGCGAAGAACCAGAACAGCAGCGCCGGCCAGTGCCGCCACAACAGCTTCGCGGTCAAGGACGGAATTTCCCACGCGGTGGACGTCCCTTTGTCCGTCGCTTCGATGGCGATCGCATTCATCCCTGAACCCAGGCCTGTAGAGTCGAGCCCGCTCGACTCTACAGCAAGCAGGTCGCGATCAATAGCGATAGGGCATCGGCATTCGCGGATGCCGCGCAACCGTTTCGGCGTTCTGGTATTCGTATACGGCGGGAGCTTGCGGCAGCCTGGGTGCTTCTGGCGGAACGGCGCAGATCGTGCCGCCGGCCTTCAGCAAATTAGCCAGCATCGTCGCGCCCATGCGAACAGGATTCACCTGGACCATCTGCCAGCAAGCCGGCTCCAACGAATCCTTACGCAGGAAATCGCGGTAAACCACGGTCGCGCCGGCAATCTCGTCCATCGCCAGTATGCGGGTGTGGAACCTGCGGATCAGGGCGTTGTTCGTGTCGTAGGTCGTATATACCCGCGTCACGCCGTTCTCCATAAGCCAACGGGTAACGCCGTACATCAGCCGGCGCAAGGCTTGGGTGCTGGTCATGCTGACCATCGAGCCTTCGCAAGCCGTGTCCTCGTCGGGAAGCGAGAAGCGCCCGCCGTCGGCGGTCTCGCAGGGCGTGAGGACGGGCGCGCCGCCCAGGCGCTTGAAAATGATCCGGCAGGTCGCGTGATACGTGCCGACGCCGTCCCACAGCACGAACAGATAGGAATGAGCGTCGAACTGGCGGTCGAAATCGTCGTCCCAGCCCAGATAGAGTCGCGACATCCGATCCGAGAAGGTCTTGCGGACCGCTGCGGTATTCGGATGGCCCGGAGACCAGATTTCGAATTTGAGTTGATTGACATCGACGTCCATCGGCCACTCCGCTATTTGGGAACGTGGCCTTCAGGACGAGAACTTCCATAAATAGTGGACATGAATCGTGCGGACGGGCACGGTTATATTGCCTTTCGAAACCGGACGGAGCTCACTTTTCGCGGGCCATTCGGCGCCCGCGGAAGCGAGCCCGGACCTCAATGGCAGGGTTTTTTGATCGCCCGCGTCAGCATCCAGCGGTTCACCGGCCAGGCGGCCGCGAAACCGGCGACCACGGCGGCGCCGTAGCCGAGCCAGAAGCGGGCGTGCAGCATCGAAGCGACCTGCACGCCGCCGACGTGGTAGTCGGTCAGGTTCATCGCCAATTCCATGATCGCGATCGAGATCGTTTCGCCCAGCCAGATCGCGCGCCAAGCCTGCGCGAACGAAAAGCCGCTGCGCAGCAGCGGCACCAGGCTGAAGGCGAAGCCGGAGACGAATCCGCAAAACACCGCCAGCGCCATCGTCGCCCAAGGGCCCAAGCCGAAACCGATGCCGATCGCCAAACCGATGAAGTCGCCGATCGCGCAACCGGTCAGGCAATGCAGCGTGGCCGAGGTGGTGAGCTTGTTGAGCGAAGCGCCCGCCGCGCCGTGCGCATGATGCGCATGGGCGTGCGCACCCTGCGCGTGAGCGGCGGGTGCCGGCGCGGATTCGGGCGCGCAGGACTTGCAGTCGGATTCGTACATGGCGGCGTTCCGGTGGGAAGGCGCGCAGTCTGGACCCTCGACCAGGGTCCAGAGTCAAGCGCCGTCCGGACACGCGCCGCAGGGTCAGGCCATCTCGACGGGTACTACCAATTCACCGACCAGATCACCGACACGATCTTCCAGCCGTCGTCGGTGTGCACCAGCTGCCACGCTTCCTTGCCGTGGTTGGTTTCCTTGCCGTCGGCCAGGAAGCTGTAGTCGAAATAGACCGAGGCGATGTCGCCGTCGCTCTGGATCTTCACGTCGCGGAATTGCTCTTCGCTCTTGACCTTGTCGGCGGCGATTTCGTCGATGAAGTTGCGCGGGTTGTTGGTCGGATCGATCCGCACCTTGACCGCCGCGGGCTTCTTCTTGCGGACTTCCGCCAGATTTTTGGCGCCGGTGACGCTTTGCCAAGTGGTGCGCTCGTCCAGGAACAGCTTTTTGAAGCGCGCCTGGTCGCGTTCGACGATCGAAGCGCGGAAGGCCTCGACGACGGCTTCGACCGATTGGGTGTCGGGGTTGGTGCTGGTTTGAGCGTAAGCGGGGAGCGCGAGCAGAAGAGCGAAGGCCGCGAGGGCGGTTTTCATGGAAGCTCCGAAGGGAAGAGTGTGCGGGGACGGCGACGCATCGAGCGTCGCCCGGAATTATCGGCCGGCGCCGTCGATTCGCGCATAGGGCAAAAGCTTATGCAGGCTTCGATTTGTCCGCCTTCTTCTTCGCCTTGGCTGCGGCCGCCGCTTTGTTCTCCGCGATCCGCGCCTTGACGATCTTGCCGATCAACGCGTACGGCATCGGTTCGTCGAGCGGGAAGCGCAGATTGCCTTTCGCGCCGGCGTAAACCGCGGCCGCTTTGCGCAGCGCCGGATCGCCCACCGGCGGGAACAGGCCGATGTGCTTCTTGAACGCGGCGAAATACACCAGCATCCCATCCTGGGCGAAGGCGGGCATTTTGTAGCTGATCCGCTCCTCCGCCTTGGGCGCGGCCTTGCGGATCGTGGCCCGGATCTTTTCCAGGATCGCGCGCACTTCGGGCGGGAAGGGCGCGATGTAGGCGTCTATATCGGCGGGGGCGCTGCGGTCGGTTTGCATCGCGGTTCCTTTTGCAGGCTCAAGATTCCGGCTGGGCCTTCGAAGCCAGGGCGATGAAGAACAAGAACTCCAGAGAAGCGAAGGCCAGCAGCACGATCAGCCCCAGCACGTAGATCGCCTGGCCGCGCGCGACGGCGATATCGAAAGCGGCCAGCCATAAGGCGATGCCCATCGCCAGCGCCGCGACGAACACGATCTGGAACAGCGGCGTGATCACCGGCACCTTGACCAAACGCCGCGCGACGCGGTCGCGGCGCTCGCCGCGCAAGGCGAGCAGGTTGCCGACGACGAACCAGGTGCCGAGCAAGGCGCTGCACAGGCTCCAGATCAGATCGTCCGACCAATCGGCCAGCGCCATCGGCACCGGCAGCAAAGCGAAGAACAGCACCAGGAAGCTGTCGCAGACCAGCAGCCACAAGACGCGCAATTCGGTGGCCGACCAGCCCGGCGCGCCGCGCAGCCGCAGGCCGACCACCACGCCGGAAAATCCGGCCAGGGTGACCGCCACTTTGGCGAGCGTGTAGAGCACGTCTTGGTTCATGCCCATGGACGTACGCGATTCCGGCCGCGACGGCGCCAGCCTATGCCCGCCTTCAGACCGAGGGCAAGTGGCGCGGCACTTTGGCGCGCAGCAGGCGTACCAGATCCGGATCCATGTAGTCGTACTCGTCCGGGATGTCCAGGCAGATCACGCGCTTGCCGGCGAGATGGCGGCCGAATTTGCCCGACAGTTTCGAACGATGCGTGCGTTCCATGACGAAGACGACGTCCGCCCAGGCCAGCAATTCCGGCGTGACCGGATGATCGGCGTCGCGGTTGGTGCCCGCGGACGCGGTTTCCACGCCGGGCCACTCGGCGAACACCTGTTCCGCGGTCGGGCTGCGCAGACGGTTCCGGCTGCAGACGAAAAGCAGTTTGCGGGTCATGGGTCGACATTTTTGCTTAGTAGAACGAGTGGTGACGCTATCCACAGGCGAATCCCGACGCGAACGACCGCCGCGCCGACTACCGAGGATTAATCGGCTGAACCCACAGCGGCTCGACCATAGGCCTTACTTCTCGTCGTAGGCACGGAAGAATTGCACGCCTCCCCATGTGGCCAGCACGGTAGCCAGGACGTATATGGGAACCGACAGCTTGAAGAGCTCGATCGATTCCGCTTCCGAAACCGGCACGAAATACGGATAGGCGGTGAGCCCCATCCCGACGAAGGCGAAAATCGTCGAGTTCGCGAGGGTGAGGAAGAATTTGCGCCCATGTTTGAGGAAGGCGCGCACCTGCATCCATAGAATCACCAGGCCGCATAGCGCGCAGAACACGGTTTCGACTTGAACCATCAGCACGAGGGCTTGCATGGCTAGCGCACCACGAACGAAGCGCGCAACGGCAGCGCCACGTTGCGATGGCGGTCCTTGACCGTGACGCTCACGTTCCAAGTGCCGCGCAGGTCCGTCGGTTCGGCGACGTACTTCAGCGATGCGGCCGAAAGATAGACCTGCGCCGGGTCGGTGCTCAGCTTCACCTTGAAGCAAGGCATGTCCAGTTCCTCGGTGGATTTGGATCCGTCCGGGCGAGTCACCACGAAGTCGCAGGCGACGTCCGTCATCCCCGACGCGTCCACTTTGGGGTTCGCCAAGAACGCGAGTATGGCGAGTTCGCCGCCCTCCGCCACTTCACGGCTTTCGGTGAAATGCGGAATCGTCTCCGGCGGCGTGTTCCATTTGTCCAACCAGTTCTGGTCGGAGGTGATGATCAAGGTGGCGCTGAATACGTCCTTGGATTTGGCGGCGTCGCTGTCGGACAGCGGATCGTCCTTGCCGTCTTTCCAGCCGCTTTGCGCGGCGGCCGCAAAGGACAGCAACAGCAGGGCGATGGTCGGCAGGCGGGCTCGTTTCATGAATCCTCCGGAAGGTTCGCCAGCCTGGAACGACGGCCGCAAAGCGGCTAGCCGTGGATCATTTCCCGTAATCGCGCGCGCCCAGCAGCCCGACCGAATAGCCCGCCTTCTTCAGCCGCGAAGTTCCGCGCGAACTCAGAATCACCAGCACGATCAGGCCGACCAGCGGCACCAGCATCAGGATCAGCAGCAGGATCCGCATCCACATCGGATCGCCCAGGCCGCGGCTCAGCCGGTAGATGCCGGTCCAGCCCATGCCGAGGCATATCAAGAAAGGCACGATCGCGAGCGGACCGAGCGCGGCGCGCGCCGCGGCGGCGACGAAGTAGAGCAGGATCGCGTAGATGACCAGCTTTTGCCCGGAAGCGACGTCGTCGAGTTCCGGGCCCGGACGCGTGCGCTCCAAGACGGCCGCGTTCGGGCTTTGGTACGGATTTTCCATGTGGTCCCCCTGAAGTGAGCGCAGCGGCCATCGCATCCGCGGGCCGTGCGTCCGACCCCTCGGACGCGTTCCCGAGTCTGGGCACGACTCGGATCACCGTCAATCGGATTTTTCTTGGCGCTCGAGCCTGAGCGAACGGTCAGGCGGGCAAGCCGAAAGAGGCCGCCAGGAACTCGATCCAATAGCGCCGAGCGGTCGCTTCGTCCGTGGCCGAACGCTCGGGCGAGAACATGCCGCGTTCTTGCCATCCGATGCGGTAGATGCCGTTCTCGACCTGGATCTTGGGGCCGTCGCGGGAATCGCGGTAGGCGTCCCGCCGGACGTCGAAACCCGGCACGGGATGGGTCTCCAAATATGCGACCACATCGCGCCGGGTGATGGAAAACGTCTTGCGGGTATGCAGCGGATCGCCGTCGCGGATCAGGCCTTTCGACACCGCCCATCGGTAAGGATCGCCGGACAGGAAGGCTTCGATTTGTTCGACTTTGTCGGTTTCCATGATGGCTTTGAATCTCGTCACTCGGCGCTATCGAAGGATAGCCTGCCCTCGACCAAAATGCCGGCGATCGGCCTGACGATGCGATCAGGCGAAGCGCGAAGCCAGCGCAAGGCATGGGGGCCTACCCAGAGACCCTTGTCGGGCTCGGAGGGATTGGCGCTGCGGCCGTTTCCCGCCGGCGCATAAGGGTATCGGGGGTTGCCCCAACGGACGACGGCATTAGCGTAATCCGCTTTGATCGCGCGCCGCAGCCGGTTGTATAGCGTCTTCAGGCGTTTTTCGGCGGCCTGGGGAAGATCAGCGGGCAAATCGTGCAGCGCGATGCGCCCCGCGATGAGGCACTCGCCGTCCGTGCGCGAGCGCAGCCATTGCAAGGTCGATCCTTCCGAGTCGCAGTACCAGTCTTTCGCCGCGGGAACGTACCTGGCCGTCAGCGGAGGCACCCGATCGCTCGGCCAAATGAGCGCGTAGCCGCCGATATCGGCGAGGTTTCGCGCGAGCGCGGGTTCCCGAGCGGGCCAGCGCGGCCCGTCGACCAGGCGGATCGACGGATCGGCGAGGAGGGATTCGGCGAAACCGGCTTCGTCGAGCGGATGCATCGCGAATACGATTTGGGAAGGCATACGGCGGACTCAGGCCTCGTCCATGAATTCCGCGAACAAGTCCTTGCCCTCCAGCCACGCCGTGAGGTAATCGGCAAGCGAAGGCGCAAAGGGGATGAAAGCGTTGTCCCAGGGCTCGCCGTCCTCGTGCGGGTTCGGTTCGAACCAGACGACCGGCGCGTCGGGATGGTCGCAACGCACGCAATGGAACATCGCGCAGCCCAAATGGCCGAGCGGCAGCAGCGCCTCCGGCCAGCGCCATAGCGGATCGTCCGGATCGGCTCGCCGATACCAGAGGTATTGCGCCACCGCGTCGCGGCCGTCCTCGTTGAGCATGCCGCCCAACAAACCCAGGAAACCATAACCGTAGCCGAAGCCGCCGTTGGCGATCTCGCCGTAGATCCGCCGCAAGAGCGGCGGCAGCGCGAAACCGAGATGGGTTTCGGCCAAATCGATCTCGGCAGGATCGAGCGGGCTGAAATCGCCGCGCGAAAACTCGCTTTCGGCCCGCAGCAAACCGTGCGCCTTGCGTCGCTTCAGTTCTGCGATCAGATCTTCCATAGCGCACACCCGCAATCGCCGAGCCGCGAAGCGGCAGACGCTAACGCAATTCCTTGCGGACCACTAGCTTCAGTCCGGACCAGACCTCGTCGACGGCGCAAACCTTGACGTCGACGAAGCCCAGCGGAAGGCAGACCTCGCGGATGACGTCTTCGGTGATGTCGGTCGGAACCTTCGAAGCTTTCTTGGGCCAGGAGACCCAGACGAGGGCGGTCGGTTTGATTTTCGTGCGCAGATTCGCCAGCGCCTTGGCTAGGTCCGAGCGCCGCGTGGAAAAGATATGGACGAGATCGGTGCGTTGCGTAACACGCGACGAAAACGCCACGCTGTCCGGCAATGGGGAAACGAGAGCGTGATAGTCCTCGGGCGCCGCGACGAGCGCGACTTGGAATCCCGGTCCGATGCCGAGCTTCTTGGCGAGCGGTGTGCCGGAATAGCCGGTGGGTTGAGGCATGTCGGTTGCCGGAATCGAGTCGAACGGCTGGAGCTACTAGTTGATGATCATGGTGTGCATCTCGGCGACCATCGCTCCGTCCCGAAATAGGCCGTAGAAGATGTCCCCTGCGGCCAAGCCGTTTTTCCCGGTTTTGAGGCAAATGACCCGACGGAGCTGATCGCCCGGTTCGATCGCCTCGACCATGGCGGCCCATTCCGGCCTGTCCTCCGGGTGTGGATCCCCGCTCCGCTTCGCCGTGCGGAGCACGTCCTCTTGGGCCAACGGCACCGACACCGTGCAGCGCGGTACGCCGAATCGCTTTGCGACCGAGGAGAGATCCAAATCCGACGAGCGATCCAATTTCGGATCGTCCGGGGAATGGGCGCACGCGGGAAGAAAAGCGATCACCAGTGCTATGGAGCGGGCGTGGAGATTCTTCATATGAATGGTCACGGCCTAACCTTGTTGCGCCGATAGTTGCCGATGATGGCTCCCAGCCAAGCGAACGCTACATGCCATGCGATGACGATGGGAATGCCGGCCATGGGATACCGAGGCACCAGAAAGGCAGGGCAAGCAGCAGCAATACGCCGACGGCCCCGCCGATGGTGCCGTGCAGGACCCGCTTGGCGGGTGCGAAGTAAGCGGCCACAAAGCCCGCGGTTATCGGAACGAAATAGCTCAGGATCGCGAGGAACGACCAGCCGGACTTGCCGATGGACGATGTACCCACACTGACCGCGACAGTACCAACGATGCTCAGAACCAAAGTGCCCGCGACGAAGGTGGCGAATCCGTAACCAATTGCTTTCAGATTGAGAGGAAATGCCATGGGTCGTACGCCCGTGTTAAGCCGAGGAGCGAAGCGACATCGATTCGGACGGGTGGCTAGAGCTAAAAACTGATCTCATAAGACGCATAAAACGCCTTTCCGGCAGCGACCGGCAGCTTTACGGCGCCGAGCGTCCGTTCGAAGCATTGGGCCAACGCCGACTCGCCGCTGCGCCAAGTGCGGTCGGTGACCCCCTCTTGGGACACGTGGGCGACGATGGTGAACGGCGAAGGCGCGCCCTTGATCGGCCCGCAGGCGGCGATGGCCTGGTCGAGCGCCTTCGACTGCGCCGTCATCAGCGCGTCCTGGTCCTTGGCGCTGAGGGCCGTCTCGTATTGGTCGGCGAAGGTTTTGGCTTGCGCGAACGAAAGGTCGGTTGCAGCGAGTTGAGCCGCGAATAGCAGGAATCCAATCATGTGAATTTCTCCATTGGGCTACGTCGAATCGGAGATCGAGCCGCGCCATTCGCGGCGGCCTCATCTCTTCTTGCGTTTTTGCAAGAAGTCCCGGATTGCCTTGCTGTGCCTAGAGTACCTTCTTAAGCGGGCGATGCCGACCCACATCAGGGACATCCCTAGAATGAGGATAGGCAGCAATATCGCATGGACGATGACGCCATTCGAGGGGGCCGGGCGCATCTTCGGGACGATGAATATTTCGACCAATAAAAAAACGAAAATCAAAATGGACGACAGCAACATCACGCCCATATTCCGCTCGGGCGGAATGAAGTCGTATTTTTTGACGTCCCCTAACCTATGCAGCAATTCCGGCAAATCCGAAAGTTCGATCTCTTCGCCCGGAAGCAGTTCGAACAGACTGTAAGGGACGGTATACAGCCGGCCATCCGAATGGGACTTGAGAACGACGAGCGGAGATCCGTCTCCCTTAAAAATCGTCCGCGCATTCGGAGCGGAGGAAGTCTGTTTGGATAAGGCAAAACGGGTCACCCAGCGGGAATGCTCCAGCGACCATGTTTCCTGCTTTGCGGACGTCCATGGGTTCGGGGCGACGAATGAGCCGATCGTCCGAATGGGGGCGGGTTCTTGTCTGAGCATAGAAATTATCCGGGTTCGCCTGTCGATAATGGCAGGCCGAGCAGCATGACGACCTTACGACTCGATGGCGCCAGGGTAGCCTACGGCTGCGACGAATAGCTCGACCTTGCCGCAATTCCCGCAGGCGAAGACGTCGAACGATTCGCGGTTGACGAAAAGCTCGCCCAGCTCGCCGAGCAAAAAAGGCAGGGCCCGAGATCCCTCATGAAATTGCTTGCGGCCTACGACGTGCATCGTCCCGTTGCACCGCAAACAGCGCAGGTCGCGCGACACGGGGCGCGTGACGTCCGGCGCCGGCGCGTCGTCGCGGACAAAATCTGCGCGGGCGGGGCTTCCGTCCCGATGCGTTCCGCAGTTCCAACAAGCATCGAAGTCGGAATCGACCTTTTCTCGGCAGTTGCTGCAGATCCACGTGTTCACACTACCTCCTTTCAATCGAGCAGAGCGCATAGCCTCGGATCAAGATTGACTTGCTAAGGGCTGCTCGCGCTCTTGTGCATGCGATCGATCTGGAATGGCGCGTCATCGCGCCCAAGTTCAGCTGCGCCGCTGCCAGGAACCGCGGGCGTTACTGAAGACGCAACCGGCGAGAAAACTTGGCCAGAACGCGTGCGCAGGCCCGTTTGGGGCATGGCTCGGGGGCGCAGTCTCTGTTCGAGCACGCCGGATCGGCGAATCGAGGGCGCAGGGATGAAACTGAAGCCGATCAAACGGTAGGCAGTTGCCTACCGTCTGCTCAAGGTTCGGCTGGCGCGGGCCCGGTTTCCGCTTCGGGCTTGGCCATCTCCGGGCTCACTTTCTCGATGGTATGCCGCAATTCGCGGCCGAGCAGGATGCGCGCGTCCTTGGCCCAGCCGGCCAGGCGTTCGTCGAAGGACAGCTTGCCGTTGGCGTCGGGCCAGACCAGCTTCATTTCGCGCAGCTTCTGGATGAAGCCGCGGAACAGGCTCTTGTCGAAGAATTCCGGTGCGGCCGGCGCGTACAGCAGCGATAGGCGCTGCGCGGCGAGCTGGCACAGGCTTTCCAGTTCGGCGGACGACATCGTGCCGGCGCCGTTCTTCACCAGCACCGAGATCGCGATGTAGTAGCGCTCGAACGCCTGCTGCAGCGCGTGGCCGATCGCGCGCAGGCGGAACACTTCGTCGGATTGGCCGGCGTTGCGGGCCAGTATTCCGCCGTCGTCGTCGTTGATCTGTTCCAGCAGGCCTTCGCGCACGAACACGTCGATGGTGCGGTCGATGCGCTCGGCGAAGCCTTCCTCGGTCCAGGGCAGGAACAGCTCGGCCTGCAGGAACGGATACAGGCTGCGGCCCAGGCGCTGCAATTGCGCGCGGCTCATGCGGCGGTTGTGCAGGAAGCAGCAGGCGATCCAGGCCGAAGCGGTGAACAGGTGCAGCACGTTGTTGCGGAAATAGCTCAGCAGCACCGCGGTGTCGCCGTCCACGCTCAGCACGTCGCCCAGCGGATGCGCGGTGCGCTTGAGCACCGCGATCTCCTCGCCGTGCGCCACGATCTGCTCGGGTGAATGCGGAGTGACGGTGACGCGGTCCGAATACGGCACTTCGGCCAATAGCTTCTTCGACAGCGCGATCTGCGCCAGCAAATCGGCTTCGCCCATCGCGTGCTTGGGCGTGGACAGCAGCGCCAGCGCAAGGAAGTTGATCGGATTCACGTCGGCGGCGCGGTTGGTGTTGACCTGGATCCGCTGCGCGATCGCGTCCACCGTATCCGACAGCCACGCCGGCTTCTCGTCTTCGCCGACCGGCTGGCCGTCCCAATCCGGCGCGTGCTCTTTCAGAATCTCGTCGAGCAGGATCGGCTCGCCGTAGTTCACCACCACCTGGCCGTAGTTCTGGCGCAGCACTTTCGGGATGCCCCACAGCAGCGCCCAGATCGATTCCTTTTCCTTGGGCTTGCCGGTCAGTTCGTCCAGATAGCTGTTGCCTTCCATCAGCTTCTCGTAGCCGATGTAGACCGGCTGGAACAGCACCGGGCGCGTGGGTTGGCGCAGGAAGGCGCGCACCGTCATCGAAATCATGCCGCCCTTGGGCTGCAGCAGGCGGCCGGTGCGCGAGCGTCCGCCTTCGATGAAGTACTCCAGCGAATAGCCGCCGGCGACCAATTGCGCGACGTATTCGCTCAGCACCGCCGAATACAGCATGTTGCCGCGGATGCTGCGGCGGATGAAGAACGCGCCGCCCTTGCGCAGGATGGTGCCGATCACCGGCAGGTTGAGGTTGATGCCGGCGACGATGTGCGGCGGCACGATGCCGCGGTCGTACAACAGGTACGACAGCAGCAGATAATCCATGTGGCTGCGGTGCGAGGGCGTGTAGACCACTTCGTGGCCCGGCGCGACCGCTTTCAGTTTTTCCAAGTGATGGACCAGCACGCCGCGGTAGATCCGATTCCACACGGTGGTCAGCGCGAAGCTGGCCGAGCGCACCACCGGATGCGAATAGTCGGCGGCGATTTCCCAGGCGTAGGCGTGCGCTTTCTTCCAGGCATCGGCAGGCTTGCTGTTGTCGCGGCGCGCTTGGTCGGCGATGGCGTCCTTCACCGGCTCGGAGGCCAGCACCTTGTCGACCAGCAAACGCCGCGTCGACAAATCCGGCCCGATCACCGCCGCGCGGATGCGGCGGAAGTGGGTGCGCAGCACGCGCGAAAGCTTGCGCACGGTGCGTTCGGGCGGCAGGCCTTCCTCGACGATGCCGCGCAGCGCCACCGGCGGCGAAAAACGCACGATGGTGTTGCGGCCGTTGAGCAAGATCGCGAGCAAGCGGCGGAAGCGGCCGACCAGGGTCCAGTTTTCCGAGAACAGCACCGAGAACCAGCCGCTGTTCCGGTCCGGCGCGCGGCCGACGAAGATCGACACCGGCACCAGTTGCACGTCCAGTTCGGGATAGTCGCGATGCGCTTCCAGCAATCGCGCGAGCGAACCGGAATGGGTCTTGCCCGGCGACGGACCGGCGGGCGACAAAGTGCTGGCGTTGCGCCGCGACAGCGCGACATAGGCGCGCTTGCGGCCCAGCGGGTCGCCGGGCAGCGGTTGCAGCGGCGAGGGCAGGCCGGCGTCGCGGCAGGCGCGGTCCAGGATCAGGGCGTTGGACAGGCCGTAATCCTCCAGCACGTAACAGACCGGGCGGCCGTCGGCGTACTGGCCGGGGTTCTCGGGCTCCAGTTCGAGCGAGATCCACGGTTCCAGCATCCGGCCGAGCAGGCGCGACCACCACGGCCGAGCGCCCGGCTTGGCGGGGCGGCTCGACAGAGGGCGTTCCGCGGCGCGGCTATCGGGTTCGCGGCCCGGTTCGGAGCCTTGGGGATCGGGGAAAGGCAGGGCGGACTGGTCTGGCATCCCCGACATTATGGCGAAGTCGGCTTGGGAACCGGTTCGGCCGTCTTTTTGGGAGGGGTTTCAGCCCCTGCAGGGACCCCGGCGGCCGCTTCGGCGTGGCGCAGGTAATCGCTGATGTACCAGCGCCCGCCATGGCGTTCGACCCCGACCACGGTGTCGATGTCGGTGCCGCCCAGGGTGTAGCGCAGCCGCACCCGGGCGCGGTCGCCGGTCTGCTGCTGCAGGCTGGCTTGCAGACCGGACAGGCTCTCGTCCAGGCGCAGGCCGTACGTGGCCAGGGATTGCTTCACGGTGGCCATGAACGGACCGAGCCGGCGCAGGCTTTCCTGCATGCCCAGGCGGCGGAAGTCGGCTTCGGCGCTCAAGCCGGTCGAACGCGCCGCGCGGGTCAATTGCGGAATCGCGCGGCGCGCGCGCTGCGGGTCGCCGAGCGGCGCGTCCAAGCCCCACTGGCTGATCGCCTGCACGAATTGCGCGTAGTGCTGGCGTTCGTCCTCGCTGTAGTCGCCCTCGCTGCGCACGTATTGCACGCCGAACAGGCCCAGCGACATCGCGGCCGCTTTCAGTTCGGCGTGCGCGCCGGAGAACTGGCGGTCGAACACTTGCTGCAGTTTCTTTTCCGATCCCGGCGCCGACAGCGCGGACAGCAATTGCGGCAAGCGTTCGTCGAACGGCAATTCGTCCAGCGGCCAGCGGGTGCGGCCTTCGCGCCAGGCCTGTTCCAGTTTGGGTTGCAACTCGGGCGGGGCGGCGTCGCGGGCGAAGGCCTGCAGATCGTCGTCGTGCAAATGCTGGGTGAGCAGGCGCACGGCTTCGGCGGGCTTGGTGGCGCCGGCCGAAGCGGCGGGCTCGGTTCCGCTCTGCGGTTTGCAGGCGCAGAGGGCGCAAACCATCGCCGTGCACAGCAGGACTGCGAGACGGTGCCGCATGCGCCACCTCCGGAAGGTGGGCGCATCTTGGCGGGGGAAGGTGCCGGCGGCAAGCGCGGCCCGCAAGTTCTGCGGCAAAGGTCCGAAAGAGCGGCGATTTTCGTAGGTGCGAATTCATTCGCACGCTCTTTATTCGCGCCTACAAATCGCGCATCACCCAATCGCGCGGATGTTCGGCGTCGCCGACGTCCACGGCGGCTTGCGCCACTTCTTCCGGGCTGCGGCCGGCTTTCCACGCCGCGGCGATCGCCGCCAACCGGTCGCGCGTGGCGCGGGTGTAGGCGCCTTCCAATTCGTTCTGCGCGTCGGCGGCGAGTTTCTGCGGATATAGCGTGCGCGCATCGTCGCTGCGGTTGAGCAGGGCGATCATCCGCGCCAGGCTGGTGCGGAACGCGGCCGCGCCGAGCGCACCGCGCTGGGTGCGCTGCAGATGCCAGACGGTGAGGTATTCCACCGGGCCGAGCAAACGCCGCGGCGTGGCGCCGAAGAATTGGCCCGACAAGGCGCTCGCATCCAGCGGTCCCGCGCTTTCCGGCAATCGCGTCGCGCCCCACGAACTCAACGCGCCGCCCGGCATGTCCATGCGCCGCAGCGCGGTGCCGAACGTGTCGGCCAGCAAACGCTGCGCGCGTTCGTCGTCGCTTTCGGCGACCACGCCGAGTACGCGCAGGAACAGCGGATATTGTTCTTCGCCCAAACGCCGCACCAGGCGCTTGAGCACCGTCAACCGGTATTCGGGATCGCTGTGCGCGGCCAGCGCGGACACCAGCCGGTCGGCGGCGGCGCGCAGCGCTTGCGGCGTAGGCACGGTTTCGTTCACGGAGATGCCGCGGAGTCGGAGCTAGCGCGGATCGTAACGGAGCTTCAGGCGAACGCGGCGATGACGGCGTCCACGCCCTGGTCGGCGGCGGCGCCCAGATCCAGCGCGCCGAGGCCGTTTTCGAAGGCCATGTCGCCGGCCAGCAGACGGTCGCCCGGGGCCACGCCGTCCCAAGCCGGGGCGTTGAGCAGGGTTTCGCCGGCGTCGACCGTCGATGCCGTATCGACGGAAGCGGCGGCCGGTTCGGCGGTTTCGGTCTGCGGCGCCTCGAGGCCTTGCTGCCGGCGCAGATCGTCCAGCGACACCGAGCCGGCCAGCGAATCGAGGCCGGTGCGGTTCAAGCTGGGATCGGGCGCGATGCTGCTCATGGAGCGAGGCGGTTCCGGGCGACGGGCGCAGTGAGGGAGATGGCGGAAATGTAGCGTCGGAACGGGTGGGGCGCTATCTCGGGCTACCCCTAGGGTTGCGGATTAGGCCTTCCTGGAGAGGCTCTTTGTGGAAGCGGCTTCAGCCGAGCCTTTTCGTTCAGGTCGCAGCCATCGCATTCAGGTCGCCGGAGCGTGTGGAAAGAGCTCGCGCCTGAAGCCGCTCCCTACAAAAGCCCGTGCCTACGAAGCCGCGCAGTGCATGAATCGGGACAAGGATGAACGAATCGTCGACAGCGCCATGCTAGCCTGAAACCCGACCCCGCTCGGCAGGCCTGGCATGGCATCGAAGGACAAGGGCGCCGACAAAACCGAACAGCCCACCGCCAAAAAGCTCCGCGACGCGCGCAAGGAAGGCAACGTCCACAAGAGCAAGGAGCTGACCAGCACCGTGCTCGTGCTGGGCTGGCTGGTGGGCGGCTGGTTGCTGCTGGGCTTCATGTATCGGCAATTGGCGGCCTTGTTCGAGGAAAGCCTGGCGGCGATCCAGCTGCCTTTCGTCGAAGCGCTGCAGCGGCTGACGATATCCGCGCTCACCACTTTGTTGTGGATGACCTTGCCGCTGCTCGCGCTGGCGGTGTTCCTGGGCGTGGTGGTGGAGTTCCTGCAAGTCGGGCCGATCGCCACGCTGGCCAAGGTCAAGCCGGACATGTCCAAGCTCAATCCGGCCGAGGGCATCAAGAAGATGTTCTCGATGGACAACCTGGTCGAATTGGTCAAGTCGATCATGAAAAGCGTGGCCCTGCTGGTGATCGGCTTCCTGGTCCTGCGCGGGCTGCTGCCCGAGCTGCTGACCCTGCCGTTCGCGCCGCCCGCCGCGTTGGGCAACGCGCTGTGGAGCGGGATGATGCAGATCGGCATCTGGACGATCTTCGTGTTCTTCTTCGTCTCGGTGCTGGACGCGTCCTACCAGAAGTTCTCCTACATGAAGCAGTTGCGGATGAGCCGGCGCGACATCCGCCAGGAAGTGAAGGAAAACGAGGGCGACCCGTACATCAAGTCGCGCCGCCGCCAGCTGCACCAGGAATGGTCGCAGCAGAACATGCTCAACGCCGTCAGGGGATCCAACGTCGTGGTCACCAATCCGACCCATATCGCGATCGCATTGCAGTACGAGGAAGGCGTCACCGAATTGCCGGTGGTGGTGGCCAAGGGCGAAGAGCACGTCGCCGAGCTGATCAAGAAGACGGCGGAGGAAGCCGGCGTGCCGATCCTGCAGAACGTCGCGCTGGCGCGCGGCTTGAACGAGAAGGTCGAGCTGGACGACTACATCCACAACGAGTTCTTCGAAGCCGTGGCCGAAGTGCTGCACTGGGCGGAGAACGTGCGGCGGGATCGCGGCGAAATCTGATCGATCGCCTCCGCGTTTGCAGCAGACGCGGCGCAGCCACGCTTCTGGGCCGCCAAGGACCACGCAGCGAAGCGACGTCAATTCAATGGCCAGCCATCAAACTTCGGGCCGAGACCGAGAATCGGCGTGCTGTCCAGCTGCAACGCCCGATGGATCCATAAGCGCGACTTCACGCACCGCCGTTGAATTTAGGCACTTTCTTTGGTTACTTTCTTTGTGCCAGCAAAGAAAGTGACCCGCGAAAGCCCGGAAGCCTTATCCATTTGATGAGTCGCAGCGCAATCGGCCAGTTCGTCGGATAGCCTGGATCCCGCTTGCGCCGGGATGACGGCCAAAAACAGCGCGATCCCAGCTTCAACCAGATGATGGTTGATCACCCGCCGAACGTACGCCGCAACGCGTCCAGCAATCCGGCGTTGTCGGTCAGCCGCTTCAGCACGATTTCCACGTACACGCCCAGCAGCAGCAGGATCATGCCGGTCGCGATCCAGGCCTTGATCGGCAGCGTCAGCGCGAACACGTTCAACTGCGGCGCGTAACGGTTCACCAGGCCGAAGGACAAGTCGATCAGCAGCAGCACCACCATCACCGGCGCGGCCAGCACCAGCAACGCGGTCATCAGATAGCTGAACTGGCTGACGAACAGATGCAGCCCGGTGAAGCGGATGTCCGGGAAATACGAAGTCACCGGCCACAGCGAGTAACTGGACATCAGCAAGTCCAGGAACACCAGGAACGCGCCGCTGGCCATGAACAGGAACGCCGCCACTTGCGACAGGAATTGGCCGTGCAGCGAAGTCTGGTGGCCTTGCACCGGATCGAACACCTGCGCCATGCCCAAGCCGACTTGCGTGTCGATCACGCTGCCGGCCGCGCCCAGCGCCCAGAACACGATCCCGAAGCACAGCCCGATCGAAATGCCGAGGAACAATTCCTTCAGCACCATCGGCGCCCATTGGAAGGTGCCCATCATTTCGATCGGCGCGCCGGCCATCGCCACCGGCAGGGCGATGATCGCCAGGCTCACCATGAAGCTGTTGCGCACCATCGGCGGCATGTTTTCGGGCGTCAGCAGCGGCAGCATGATGAACGCGCCGACGATGCGCGGCAGGGTCAGGCCCAACGCCAGCATCGCATTGCCGACCGGGTCGAACCCGTTCATCCGCGCTGCACCAGGCCCGGGAAGTCGATGAAGATGCGGTCGGCGTAGGTGTACAGCGTGCCGCCGATCAGCGCCGCGGTCACGAACAGGGTGAGCACGATCACCACGAATTTGACGGTGTAGGCCAGGGTCTGTTCCTGCAACTGCGTCGCCGCTTGCAGGAACGCGACCACCAGGCCGACCAAGGACGCGGCCGCGATCGGCGGGCCCGACAGGATCAAGGTCAGCCACAGCGCTTGTTTGGTGAGCTCGAGTACTTCGTTCATCGCAATGCCTTTGCCTTTGCTGTTGCCCCCTTTGAAAAAGGGGGCGGATCGCCGCAGGCGATGGGGGATTTGCTTTTGCTTCCGGTGCCAGAAGCAACAGCAAGAGCAAATCCCCCTCGATCCCCCTTTTTCAAAGGGGGAAGAACAGCGGGGTCAGCCATACGTGAGCACCAGGCCGTGCACCAGCTTGGCCCAGCCGTCGATCAGCACGAACAGCAGCAGCTTGAACGGCAGCGACACCGTCGTCGGCGACATCATCATCATGCCCAGCGCCAGCAGGATGTTGGCCACCACCAGGTCGATGATCAGGAACGGCAGGAAGATCAGGAAGCCGATCTGGAACGCCGCGGTCAATTCGCTGACGGTGAACGCCGGCACGATCACGATGAAATCGTCGACGCTCAAATCGGCGCGCCTGGCCGGCGGCAGCAAGCGTTGCGCGCTCTTCAGGAAGAAGCCGCGTTCGGCGTTGTTCGAGTGCGCGATCAGGAACGTGCGCAACGGTTCCTTGCCGGCTTCGACCAGCGCCAGCAGGCGCGCGGTATCCATCTTGCCGTCCTTGGGCAGCGGCGGCAGCGCGGGTTGCGAAGCGGTGGTTTCGCGCGGCGCGGCTTCGGCCGGCGCGGGCGCGGCGGCGTCCTCCGCGGAAGACGGATCGCGCGGCGCGGCCGGCGCCTGCGCGCTGCGCGCGTCGGCTTCGGCCTGCAATGCATCGGCGGCGGCGGGGCTGGTCGGCGCTTCCACCGGCGCGGCGCCGATCGCGGTCGCGTTGGCTTGCGCGGCTCCGGCCGGCGTCGCGGGCGTCGGCGCAGGCGCAGCGGCGCCCGCGGCGCGGGCCCGCGCCTGCAGGCGCGCATCGACCTGCGCCTGGATCGAAGCCGGCAGCGGTTTGCCTTCCATCCGTGCGTTGATCGCGGCGTGGGTATCCAGCAGCACCGGATACATCACATAGATCGACAGCACGATCGCCAAGCCGTTGATCACCACGTTCGGCGGCACCTGCTGCAGGCCGAGCGCGTTGCGCAGCAGGCTCAGCACGACCACGATCTTGGTGAACGAGGTCACCATCACCGCCACGAACGGCGCCAGCGCCAAGCTGACGACGGTGACGAGAACCAGCGCCGGAGAGAAGGTGCTGAAATCCATGCCTCAGCTCCAGGACAGCAGACGCACGCCCAAGGTGTCGCCGACCGCGACCATTTCGCCGCGCCCCGCGGCGCGGCCGTTGGCGCGGATGACGACGTTGGCGCCTTCCAGGTGCGCCGGCAGCGCGAACACGTAGCCCGGCTGCAGCGCGGACAGTTCGCCGACGCTGAGCTGCACGCTGCCCAGGTCGAACTCCACGTTCACGGGCAGGTTCTGCGCGGGATGCGGCGGGGCCGCCGCTTCGGCGCCGGCGACGTCGGGGTTGGCTTCGTTATCGTTCACGGTCGGACTCTCCTGCGAAACTGAAATGAATTCGGCGGCGCCTTCGATGCGCCAGCGGCCCTCGCCGACGGACAAGGGCCAATAACGGTCGGCGGCGAATGCGCGCGGCTCGGGCATGCGGCTGCGCGAGCCGAGCACGATCACGTCTCCCGGCCGCAACGCGCGCCAATCGGCGCCGCGCAATTTCGGCCCGGGCAGGCGGATCGCGACCGCCAGCGGCAGCCGCCGCCATTCGCCCAAGTCGGTTTGCGCGTCGTCGTAAATGCGGTCGGCGCGATCGAGCAGGCGGTCGATCCAGGAAGCCGGCATGCGCAAAGCGCCGCGCAGCGCGCCGCCGTCGGTTTCCTCGACCGCGAACGAGAGCCACAGGTCCGGATCGCGCGCGGAACCGTGCGGATCGCGTTCCGGATCGGCCTCCACCGGCAGCAGCGACACGCCGAGCGCGTCGCTCAGCCGCATCAGCGCGGCTTCGTGCGCCAGCGCCCAGGCGAGCAGGCGCGAACGGCCTTGGTAATCGCTCCAGCGCAAGCCGTCGCCGCGCGCGCTCGCGGCCGGCTCCAGGCGCAAGGCCAGGCGCACGCCGTCGGCTTCCAGGTCGAAAGCTTCGCCCGCGCCGTCGGCGTCGCCGGCCGCGAAGCGCAGCACGCCGCCGTCGCGCAGCGTCCAGCGTTCCGGCGCGGCGAAGAAATAGCGCAGCGCTTCGGCCTGCGCGGGCAGCAGCGAAGGGATCCGGCCGCGCAGCGGCTCGGCCGCTTCGTGCGCCGTCGCGCGCTTGTGCTTGGCGGCTGCGGAAGGTTTTTTGCTCACGGTCTCAACCATGGCCCAGCGCCACCTTCATCAATTCGGGCAGCGAGCGTACACCGAGTTTGTTCATCATGTTCGAGCGATGCAGTTCGACGGTCTTGATGCTGATGCCGAGGATGTCGGCGATGATCTTGTTCGGCTTGCTGGCCACCACCAGGTCCAAGACCTGGCGTTCGCGCGGGCTGAGCGAAGCCAGCTTGCCGCCCTGCGCGCCGCCGCCGGCCTGGTTGCGCGCGTTCGCCAATGCGGCGCGGATCGCGTCGATCAGGGCCTGGTCGCCGAAGGGCTTTTCCAGGAAATTCGACGCGCCTTTGCGCATCGCCTCCACCGCCAGCGGCACGTCGCCGTGCGCGGTCACGAACACCAGCGGCAACGCGATGCCGCGCCGCTGCAGCTCGTCCTGCAGCTGCAATCCGCTCATTTGCGGCATGCGCATGTCCGAGATCAGGCATTCCTGCGCCTCGCCGTGGCGCTCGCCGGCGTAGGCGGCGACGAACTCCGGCCCCGACGCGTAGGCCAGCACCTCGAAACCGGCGGTCTGCAGCAGCCAGGCGGTCGAATCGCGGAAGCCGTCGTTGTCGTCGACCAGATAGACCCGCGTGGTTTGGCCCATGGCCGCTTCTCCCCCGAGATCGCGCATCAGGCCCGGCCTTCTGCGCGAGGCAATGTGAAGCCGAATACGCTGCCGCCGCCGTCGCGCGGTTCGAAGAACAGGCGGCCTTCGTGGTATTCGATGATCGAGCGGCAGATCGCCAGGCCGATGCCCAAGCCGTCGGTCTTGGTAGTGAAGAACGGCGAGAACAACTGGTCCTGGTCCGCCGCGCTCAAACCGTGGCCGCGATCGCAGACGCGCACTTCGATTTCGCCGTCCAGGTTGACCCGGCCTTCGACCCGCAGCTCGCGCTGCGCCGCCGGCACTTCGCGCATCGCTTCGATCGCGTTCTTAACCAGGTTCAGCAGGACTTGTTCGACCATCACCCGGTCCGCGTACACCGCCGGCAAGTCGGGCGCCAGCGCCAGGTCGATGCGCAATTGCAGGCGTTCGGCTTCCAGCCGCAGCAGTTCCAGCACCGTCGCGGCGATCAGCTGCAGCTCGTGCGCATCGCGCCGCGGTTCGCGCGCGCGCACGAACTCGCGCACCCGCGAGATGACCGCGCTGGCGTGTTCGGCCTGCGCGCGCGCGGCCTGCAGCGCGCGTTCCACTTGCGCGGGGCCGCCGGCTTGGTCGACCAGGCGCAAACTGCCGTTGAGGTAATTGACGATCGCCGCCAGCGGCTGGTTGAGTTCGTGGGCGAGGGTGGCGGCCATCTCGCCGACCGACATCAAGCGCGAGGTGAACAGCAATTTTTCCTGCTGGCTCTTGTGCGAGTCCAGGCTTTGGATGCGTTCGCTGATGTCCACCGCGGTCAGCAGCGCCAGGTTGCGGCGGCCGTCGTAGGCGACGTCGCCCCAGTGCAGCGCGTACCAGCGGCCGTTGTGCGGCGCGTGCACTTCCAGCGGGCCGTTGCCGTCGACCTCGCCGCCGTGCAGGCCGCGCAGCAGGCGGTCGCGTTCGGCGTGTTCGGGCAGCGCGCCGAATTCGTCCAGGAAGCGGCGGTTGGCGGCGAACAGCGCGCCGCCGTCGCGCGCGTAGGCCGCGCAGGCGAAGGGCATGGCTTCAAGCACGGCGACGAACGCCTCGATCGCCGCGCTCGCGCGCGGCGGCGCCTCGGGCGCCAACGCGGCCGCCGAGGGCTGCGGTTCACCCATGGCGCGCGGGCCTGCTACGGTAGCCGGACGCTGCGCCGATGCGGCGCCTTCCGCGACCCTTGCCGATTCCTTCTGCCATGACCTCTCCCTTCCTATTGCGCAAGCTGCTTCCGGCGTTGGCCTGCCTGGCGTATTCGGGCCTGGCCTGGTCGGCCGCGCCCGCCGCCGTCGCGCCGGTCAAAACTTCCTTCCTCGCCGAACTGCTCGCGATCGTGCTGCCGTTGGCCGCCGTGATCGCGGGGCTGTTCGTCGTCCTGCACTTGGCCCGAAAACGTTACGGGATCACGGGCCGAGATGCATCACTGTCGATCGTGCAGGTGCTTCCCGTGGGCCCTCGTGAACGCATCGTGCTGGTGCGCACGCGCGCCGGGCGCGTGTTCGCGGTCGGAGTCGGCGCCCAATCCTTGAGCCTGATCACACAACTGCAGCCCGACGATATCGCACCGGCCGTAGAGGATGTGAAGAACGCCGACGATCAAACGCCGCATTCAAGCGAACGTTTATTTCGTTTGTGGCGGCGATAGCGTCCGCGATTGGCTCCATCCCACATCGCGATGACAGGGTCTTTACAGCGGCCGTTACACGTCGCGCGGATGCAGGCGGCGTGAAGTTTTCATTTGAAACTAAAACGAAGATGAACGCGGCCGCACGCCGTCATCGTCCGCACACCGCGCGTTAACACGAAAACGCAGCTTTTCGCGTGCTATGGTGGCCTTCGAAACGGATGAGGTCAGCGCCATGCGACAGTTCTCCGGATCGGCGCGCAGCAGCGCGCCCCAGGGGATCGACATAACGACCAGCGGCGACGGACGAGCGTCCGTGCGCGCGGCGATATTGCGTTCTGACGCGCGCAAGGCATACTGCACCGCCCGTCCCCCGACGGATAGTCACACATGGAAGTAAGGCTCAAGCCGTTCCGCGACCTGTTCGGAACGCTCTCCGCGACGTCAGGCACCGGCGCGTCCAAACGCGGCGGCTACAGCGACGTCGTGCTCGCGTTCGCGGCGGTCACGATCATCACTTTGATGATCCTGCCGCTGCCGATGGCGGTGATCGACACCCTGGTCGCGTTCAACATCGCGATCGGTTTCGGCTTGCTGCTGCTGGCGATCTACATCCCCACGCCGGTGGCCTTCTCCAGCTTCCCGAGCGTGCTGCTGCTGACCACGCTGTTCCGGCTGTCGCTGTCGATCGCGATCACGCGTTCGATCCTGCTCGAAGCCGAAGCCGGCCACATCATCGACACCTTCGGCAACCTGGTCGCCGGCGGCAATCTGGTCGTGGGCCTGGTGGTGTTCCTGATCATCACCGTCGTGCAATTCATCGTCGTCGCCAAGGGCGCCGAGCGCGTCGCCGAAGTGGCCGCGCGCTTCACCCTGGACGCGATGCCGGGCAAGCAGCTGTCGATCGATTCGGACCTGCGTTCGGGCCTGATCGACAAGGACGAAGCGCGCCGCAAGCGCCGCCTGCTGGAAGTGGAAAGCCAGCTGCACGGCAGCCTGGACGGCGCGATGAAGTTCGTGAAGGGCGACGCCATCGCCGGCATCGTCATCATCATCATCAACCTGCTCGGCGGCTTGGCGATCGGCGTCCTGCAGTACGACATGACGCTGTCGCAGGCGACCCACACCTACAGCATCCTGACCATCGGCGACGGCCTGGTATCGCAGATCCCGGCGATCCTGGCCGCGATCTCCGCCGGCCTGGTGGTGACCCGCACCGCCGGCGAAGAGGACGACCGCCATCTGGGCGAGGCGATCTCGCGGCAGATCTCCGGCGAGCCGCGGGTGCTGCTGATCACCGGCCTGCTGGCGATGGGCATGGTGTTCGTGCCCGGCTTCCCCAAGCCGGTGTTCGCCCTGCTGGGCCTGGCCATGCTGGGCCTGTCGGCCTGGCGCTACCGGCATACGCATCAAGTGCTGCGGCGCGCGTTCCGCGTGCCCGAAGGCGAGCTGGCCCCGGCCGAGAAGAAAGCGGCCGAGGTCGACGACCTGGCGCCGCCGGCGCCGCTGCAGCTGGACATTTCGCCGTCGCTGGTCGGCAGCCTGGGCGACCTGCCGATCCGCACCCGCATCGCCGAAGTCGTGCAGAAGCTGCGCGAGGAGTACGGCGTGCCGGTGCCGCCGCCGAGCGTGCGGATCGATCCGAAGTTGCAGGACGCGGGCGAATACAAGCTCAGCGCGTTCGGCGCGCGGATCGCGTTCGGCAAGCTGCGCGCCGACGCGCATTTCCGCCCGGCGCGCGTCGGCGACGGCAACGCGCCCAAGTCCGCGGGCTTCTTCCCGCCGCTGGCCGGCGAATGGACGAATGCCGCCGGCGCCGGCACGCGCGACGCGCTCGACACCCTGGCCGACCATTGCCGCGGCGCGCTGCAGCGACGGCTCGGCAGCTTCATCGGCATCCAGGAAACCTCGCACCTGTTCGGCCGCATGCAGCGCGACTATCCGGACCTGGTGAAGGAAATGCTGCGCGTGGTCGCGCCGCAGCGGGTGGCCGACGTGCTGCGCCGCCTGGCCGAAGAGGGCGTGCCGGTGCGCAACCTGCGCGACGCCTTCGAAGCGATCACCGACGTCGGCGGCCGCGAAAAGGACGTGGTGCTGCTGACCGAATACGTCCGCGTGGCGATGAAGCGCGAGATCGCCGACCGCTACGCCGACGGCGACCGCACCCTGCACGTGCTGATGATCCATCCCGAACTGGAAGACAAGCTGCGCCAGTCGGTGCGGGTGGCCGGCGGCGCCAGCCAGCTGGCGATCTCGCCCGAGCTGGCCGCGCGCCTGGGCGGCGAAGTCCGCGCCCAGCTGGCCCGCCAGCCCGAGGCGGCGCGCCCGGTCCTGCTGTGTTCACTCGACGTGCGCAGGCACCTGCGCAAGCTGATGGAAATCGACTTCTTCGATCTGCCGGTGCTGTCCTACCAAGAGCTGGCTCCCGATCTTCGGATCATGCAAGCCGGACAGATCAACGCCTGAGGTAATGGCCATGGCCCGATCCCCCAAATCGCAAAAAACCCAGCCGCAAGCCACGGAAGCCGCGCCCGCCGCGGCGCCGGCCGCCGGCTACACGCTGCGCATCCTGTCCGGCCTGCACATCGGCGCCAGCCGTGCGCTGGCCGAAAAGGAAATGGTCCTGGTCGGCAGCGGCGAGGATTGCGACATCGTCCTGTCCGATCCCGGCGTCGCTCCGCACCACGCCTTGATCGGCCTGCTCGGCGGCGCGTTCTCGGTGCGCGCGCTCGACGCGCCGCTGCGGATCGGCGGCCAGCCGCTGCATCCGGGCGATCCGGCCGAATTGGGCGTGCTGCAGCGGATCGAACTCGGCCAGGCCGCGTTGGCGGTCGGCGCGCTCGACGATCCGAGCTGGTCCTCGCTATTGCCCGCTTTCGACGGCGCGCGCACCGCGCCGGCGCCTAAGCCGTACATGCGCAAGCTGCCGGCGGTGGCCGCGTTCGCGGTGCTGTCGCTGATGTCGGTGGCGATCCTGGCCGCGGTGGTGCCCAAGCACGAAGTGGCGCCCAAGCCGCAGGATTCGCTGGCCCGGCTGATCCCCGAATTCGGCATCGTCGACGGCCGCGCCACGGTCGATCCGAACGGCATCGCGGTGCTGTCCGGCACGGTCAAGGACGCGGCCACCCGCGACCGCATCCAGCAACGGCTGCGCGACGAGAACCTCAGCGCCAGCCTGGACCTGCGCACCGGCGAGGACATCGCCAACGACGTGGGCGAAGTGCTGCGCGCGCAAGGCTTCACCACCCGCACCCGCTGGCTGGGCCGCGGCGACGTGGAGGTCAGCGGCAATTTCGACGACGGCGGCGCGCTGGAGCGCGCGGTCAAGTCGCGCGCCATGATCGAGGTGGCCGGCGTGCGCCGGATCATTCCGCGCAACTACCAGCCGATCGATCCGTTCCAGGCGGTCGTGCAGAAGACGGCCAAGGATATCGAGGCCGAACGCTTGGCCGGCGTCGCGATCGTCTCGGTCGTGCGCGGCAAGGAACCGCATGTGCTGGGATCGGACGGCACCAAGTTCGCGATCGGCGCGAAGTTGCCCGATGGCTCGACCCTGATCGGCATCGGTCCCGAATACGCCACGGCGCTGGACAAGGCCGGGCAGTTGCAGCGCGTGCAGCTCGCGCCGCCGCCGGACGCCGAAGACGCGCCGGCCGAAGCGGCGTCGGCGGCGACCAAGGTCGCGGTCGGCGTCGAGGCAAAACCTGCGCCGGCAGCGGCCGCGAAGACGGCGTCGAACGCGAGCGCTCCCGCACCGGCCGCGTCCGCCGCGGCGCCGTCCAAACCCAACGAGCCCAAGCCGCAAACCGTGGCCAAGGCCAAACCGCTTCCGGAACAACGGATGTGATCGATTCCGCAACACGCAGTTTCGCAACACCGCAAGGATGTAATCGTTCAAGGCAGTCCGGCGACGCCCGCAGCGTCATTCGATAAGGAGAAGCACCATGAGCAATGTCAACGGCCATCTGTTGAACACGTTCATCACCGATGCCAACACCCTCGAGGTCAAGAACACCAATCGCGCCGGCGGCAGCAGCGGCGGTGGCGGCGGCAGCGCCAGCAGCTGGTACGCGGCCATGGCCCGCGCTTGGGGCAGCACCCTGGATTCGCAGGCCGCGCGCATCACCCAGCTGTCCGATCAGGTCAGCGGCGGCCAGGATCAGCCGTCGGTGATGATCCAGCTGACCTCCGAGAGTCTGCGCATGCAGTTCATGTCCAACAACGCCGCGACCTCGCAGAACGCCGTGGGCCAGGCGCTCGAGACGCTGGGCAAGCGCCAGTAACGTTCGCGCGGCCGTCACCGCGCCATCCGGCGGCGGCCGCAGGACGAGACCGACCAGGAGATCGACATGATCGAAGCCATCCAAGTCGCCGCCGCCGACGCCGCCAAGGCGCCGACCGCGACGACCCATTCACCGCAGGCCTCCGCTTTCGACGTCCGCGAATTCGCGGCGGCGATGGAGCGTTCCGGCGGCGCCAACCAAGCGGCCAATCCGCAGGCGGCCCAGCAGCTGACACCGGCCACGCTGGAACCGTCCGAGGGCACGCGCGCGGTGCTGACCGCGCTCGAGCACCTCAACGGCGGCGCCGACAACATCAACGCCATGTCGCAAGTGATGACCGCCGACAGCGCCGATCTGACGCCCGGCGAAATCATGCAGATGACGATGCGCTGCCATCAGTTCCTGTTCCAGGCGGAACTGACCTCGAACGTGGCCAACCGCACTTCCGACGGCATCCAGCAATTGTTCCGTCAGCAATCGTGATCCGAGGGAGGCAAGCATGAACGGGCCGAAGTTCTACAAAGCGCTGCGCGCGGCCGCCTTGGCCGCCGCAGCCGGCCTGTTGCTGGCCGGCTGCACGGGCTCGCCGTTGTACAGCGATCTCGACGAACAGCAAGCCAACGAGGTGACCGCCGCGCTGCAGGGCGCGGGCATCAACGCCGAGAAGGCGCCGTCGCCGAAGAAGCAGGGTTGGGAAGTGCGGGTCGGTTCCCACGACTTCCCGCACGCCATGCAGGTGCTGCACGAGCGCGGCCTGCCGCGCGCGCGCTACGCCTCGATGTGCGAAGTCTTCAAGAAGGAAGGCTTCGCCTCGTCCGCGATCGAAGAGCGCGCCCGTTACCAGTGCAGTCTGGAGCAGGAGATCGCCCACACCCTGTCGCAGATCCCCGGCGTGGTCGATGCGCGCGTGCACATCGCCTTGCCCGAACGCGATCCGCTCGGCGGCAACGAAAAGGTGTCGTCGGCCTCGGTGATGATCTTCGAACGCCCCGGCGCCGACCTGCGCGACACCGAGACCGCGATCAAGGTGACGGTGAAGGACGGCGTGCAAGGCTTGGACGACGTCAACAAGGTCACCGTGAAGTTCATCCCGATGACCGCGCCCACCGCCGCCGAAACGCGGCCGCGCCAGAGCGGCATCACGCCGTCGCTGTCGTCGATCAATCCGCTGACCGTCGGCATCGCGATCGGCGTGGCGGTGTTGATCGCGCTGGCCTTGGCCCTGCTCGGCAGGCTGCGCAACCGCACCGCGGCCCAGACCGCGGCCCAGCCGCGCGGCGTCTGGAACGGCTAAAGCGCATGACGATGCAGGCGCTGCTCGCCGAAGTCGATCCGAGTTGGTTCGGCGAGCTGGATCCGGCGCTGCTGCCGCCCGCGCGCGGCAGCCGCCTGGGGCGGCGCATGCTCGGGCGCTGGCTCGCATCCGGCCCGGCCGCCGCTTTACTGGCGCCTTCGCCGGGCGAAGGCGCGATCGCGACGACGGTGCGCTGGTCGCGCGCAGGCTTGTCGGCGCTGATCCGCGATTTGGGCGCGCTGGCGTATGCGCCGGCGATCCGCGCCGAAGTGCGCCGCGAACCGGTGCGCCGCTTGAAGCAAGCCTTGGGCAACAGCTATTTGTTGGCCTTGGACAACACCGTCTGGAACGGCCGCGTCGATCCCGCCGTCGGCAAGCGCTTGAGCGCCGCGCTGGAAACCGCGCTCGCCGCGCACGAAAGCGATGCGCTGTTCGCAACGCTCGACCGCCAGGGCCGCGCCGAACTCGACGAGTGGGCGCGCGGCAGCGAACCGGCGCTGGCCGAATGGGCGCGCTTGCAGCAGCCGCAGGAAGCGCCGCTGGATCCGGCGCATCTGCCCGAAAAACCGATCCTGCGCGTCTACGCCCATCACCAGGCGCGTAGCGCGGCCCGTTGACCGCTACCGGAATCCGCATGTCCGCCGCCAAGACTTCCGCCGCCGCATCCTCCGCCCCAGGCCAGGGCGCGGTGACCGTGTTCGAGCGCCGCCAGTTCGAGCGCTCGCTCGCGGCGAACGTGGTGCCGGCGCAGGATTGGCAGAAGCTCGAGCAGCTCGACGAATTGCTGGCGCGGGTGAACAAATTGTACGAACAGGCCGAAGCCGAGATCGCGCAGGCGCGCGAGCAGGGCCACGTCGCCGGTTTCGCCGAAGGCCTGGCCAAGGCGCAGCAACAGATGGCGATGCAGCTGGCCGCCTTGAACGAACGCCGCGCGCGCGTGCTCGGCGAAGCCAGCTCGCGCGTCGCCGAATTGGCTTGCGCGATCGTGGCGCGCATCGCGCCCGGATTCGATCCGACCGAAGTGATGCCGCCGCTGGTGATGCGCGCGGTCGAAGCCGCGCAGGCCGAGCAATTCCTCCTGATCCGGGTCCACCCGTCCGTGCGCGAAAGCGTGCAAGCGGGCCTGGGCGCGGTGCGCCAGGCGCATCCGGCGGTCGGCGTGATCGAACTGGTCGACGACGAGAGCTTGGACGCGCTCAGCTGCGTGGTGGTCTCCGAAGCGGGCGAAGTGCGCGCCGGCGTCGCCCAGCAGATCGAGGCGATCCGCGTCGCGCTGGCGGGCGCCAACTTGTCCGCCAAGGCGCCGGCCGCATGAATTCGCAGACGCTCGGCGGCTTCGATCTGGACGCGATCAAGACCGGCGCGACCGAAGATCCGCTGCTCGACGCCTTGAGTTCGATCCACGGCATCGAACGCGTCGGCCGCGTCGCCGAAGCCTACGGCACGCTGATCCGCGCCACCGGCCTGAAGGCCACGATCGGCGAGCTGTGCGAACTGCGCAATCCGCGCGGCGTCGGCGATCCGGATTTCAAATTGGCCGCCGAAGTGGTCGGCGTGTCCAAGCAGCACACCCTGCTGACGCCGCTCGGCGCGCTGGACGGCATTTCCCACACCACCGAAGTGATCGGCACCGGCCGCCAGGCCGCGGTGCGCGCCGGCGATGGCCTGCTCGGCCGCATCGTCGACGCGCACGGCGAGCCGATCGACGGCAAAGGCCCGATCGGCGCCGCGGTCGATGCGCCGATCTACGCGGCTTCGCCCAATCCGCTGACCCGCAAATTGATCGATCGGACGTTCTCTACCGGCGTGCGCGCGATCGACGCGACCATGACCACCGGCGTCGGCCAGCGCGTGGGCATCTTCGCGGTCGCCGGCGGCGGCAAGAGCACTTTGCTGGGCATGCTCGCCCGCGGCGGCGAAGCCGACGTCAACGTGATCGCCCTGGTCGGCGAACGCGGCCGCGAAGTCAACGAATTCATCCACGACAACCTGGGCGCGAAAGGCCTGGCCAAATCGGTGATCGTGGTCGCCACGTCCGACCGGCCGGCGCTGGAGCGCAGCCGCGCGGCCTGGGTCGCGACCGCCATCGCCGAACACTTCCGCGATCAGGGCAAGCGCGTCTTGCTGCTGCTCGATTCGGTGACGCGCTTCGCCCGCGCGCTGCGCGACGTCGGCCTGGCGGTCGGCGAACCGCCGGCGCGGCGCGGCTATCCGCCGTCGGTGTTCAGCGCCTTGCCGCGCTTGTTCGAACGCGCCGGCAACAACGAAAAGGGTTCCATCACCGCGTTCTACACGGTGCTGGCCGAGGACGAGGACGGCGGCGATCCGATCGTCGAAGAAGTGCGTTCGATCCTGGACGGCCACATCGTGCTGTCGCGCAAGCTCGCCGCGGCCTACCACTATCCGGCGATCGACGTGCTGACCAGCCTCAGCCGCACCATGCCGCGGGTGGCCGACGAGACCCACCAACGCGCCGCCGGCAAGCTGCGCAAGGTGCTGGCCAAGTACCAGGACATCGAACTGCTGCTGCAGTTGGGCGAGTACAAGCGCGGCACCGATCCGGACGCCGACATGGCGATCGAGAAGATCGGCCCGGTCCGCGCCCTGCTGCAGCAATCGGCGGCCGAATTGGTGCCCTTCACGCAGTCTTCCGAAGCCTTGCGCAGGCTGTTCGCATGAAGCGCTATCCGCTCCACACCCTGCTCAAGCTGCGCGAGCACCGCGTCGAGGCGGCGCGGCAGAAGGTGCTGGAGTGCCAGCGCGAAGTGCAGGCCTGCCGCGACGCTTGTCTGTTGATCGAAGGCGAGATCATCGCGCTGGAATTCGAGCGCGGCCAGCAGCGCAAGCGCCTGCTCGATCCGCCGCAGGCCGGCGAATCCTGGCCGAGCGCGCTGGCCCAGCGCGAAGCGCATATCGACCTGCTCGGCGAACAGGCCGAGGCCGCGCGCCAACGCCTGTTCAAAGCCCAACAGAAATTGCGCGAGGCCGAGTTGGCCTTGGCCGAAGCGCGCACCGCCTTCTTCCGCGCCAAGGCCAAGCAGGACGCGCTGGAAAAACGCCGCGACGTGTGGCGCGACGAACAGCACGCGCTCGCCGCCCGCCACGAAGAACGCGCCACCGACGATTTGCTGCAATCGCGCCACGCCGCGCCGGCGTGACGAACAGGAGGTTCCGATGAGCATCGAACGCAACCGGTCTTCAGATTCGACCCACGACGCCGCGCGCGTGCGCGAAGCCGCGCATAAGCCGGCCGCCGAGCCGAAGCAGCCGCCCAGTCCGGAAACCGTGGACCAGTTCCGCGCCGTGATGCGCCAGGCGCGCGAAGGCGAATCACAGCAGCAGAGCCTGCAAGCGCAAGCGCGCCAGCAAGCGCGCGCGGCCGATGCGCGCACGGCGCAGCAGACGGCCGGCGACTACGCCGTGCAGGCCAAGACCTTGGGCGACAGCGTCGAGGACAATGCGCGCCGCCGCGGCGACGACCTGGGCACGTCCGCGTCTTCGCAACAGCCGGCCGATGCCGCGACGATGTTCCAAGCGCAAATGGCGATGCGCGAAGGCGCGGCGCAACCACAAGCCGCACCGCCCGCCGCCAGCCCGCAGGGCTTGGCCGAGTTGATCGAAAAGCACGTGCGCCAGTTGGCGGTCGACGACCGCGCCGCGCGCGACAGCGACGGCCAAGTGCTGCTGCGCATGGCCGACGCCACGCTGCCCGGCACCGACCTGCTGCTCAGCCGCACCTCCGCCGGTTGGGCCCTGCGCGCCGACGTTCGCTCGCGCGCCAGCTACGACGCCATCCGCGAAGCCGCCCCGGAACTGGCCAAGCGCTTCGCCGAACGCAATCTGGGCACGCTCAGCGTCGAGCCGCATTTTCACGGTTGAAGCAGCGCGATTTTCAATTCGAAGCGGGTGCGGCGTATCGTCTTGCTGTTTCTTTGTTCGTGATTCGACGGAAACTCTTCTGAGGCGCAAAAAAGGTATCGCCGGGGCCCTCCAGCCCCGGCGATTTTGCCTTCCTAGGCGTTACCTCACGGACACCAGCAAGTGGTGTCGCCATCCGTGCAGACTTTTTCGACGTAACAATGGCCGTCGTTGCAAACGTATTTAATGCTGTAGATTCCGTGGTCTTCCCACCATGACTCTTTCGTGGTTTGCGGGGCCGTGGACGTGTTTTGCAATCCGAGCTGTCCGAACAGATTCTGGTCTGCTGGTTTACCAAGGCGGGTTTGCGCTTGGGCGCTCGTAGCGCTAATACCCAGGATTAGCATGGTTGCGAAGAATGCGATTTTCATCATTAGTTCCTATGTATTGGGTTATTGCCTGCACCGAACACAGATGTTGGCAAGCTCATATAAGACGTAAAAAACAGCGAGCGGTGCGCTGAGGCGAATCAGCGGTCGACTTGTCAACATACATGCGGATCGTTGACCGTTTCGCTGGATCCGATTTCAATAGTCCTAGTGGGTGCTTCTCACTGCGCGGGGCGGCTAGATGCTGCGAAGCCCGCGGCCAAGGAGGATGAATGCGCAAAAAGCGCGAAACGAGTCACGCACTAGGGTCATTCCTAGCTATTCCCATGCCGAAAACCGGGCTCTAATCGTGGGGCAGGGGTGCAATGCCTTACGGCCTCATGGAGAAACGCCATGGTCCAGCCCGTCAACGGCTCCGACAACCGTCCCGGCGATCATCTGAGCCCGAGCGGCTTCGATTACAACCGCATCGACGGCGTGCAGGGCAACCGCAACGTCACGCCCGAATTCATTTCCAAGGTCGAAGCGATGGCCGAGCGGCTCGGCACGCGCCCCGAATACCTGATGGCGGTGATGAGCTTCGAGACCGGCGGCAGCTTCAGTCCCGCCCAGCGCAACAACGCCGGCGGCAGCGCGACCGGCCTGATCCAATTCATGCCGAATACGGCGACCGAGTTGGGCACGAGCACCGCCGCGCTGGCGCGGATGAGTGCGGTCGATCAGCTCGATTACGTCGAGCGCTACTTCAACAACCGTTCCGATCCGGGCGATCTCAATACGTTGGAAGGCGTGTACACGACGGTGCTGTACGGCAGCCCGCGATCGGATCCGAATGCGACGCTGTTCAGCCAAGGCACGCGGGCGTACAGCGCCAACGCGCCGCTGGACACCAACCGCGACGGCCGCATCACCGCGGGCGAGGCGACGTCCTTCGTGCGCGGCCGCATCAACGGCGAAGCGCCGCCGCCGACCGACACGCGCCCTGGCGGCGGCAATGGTGACACCCCGCCGGCGGGGGGCAACGGAGACAATCCGCCGCGCGGCGGCACCGTGCAGGTGCATCGTGGCGATACGCTGTCGAAGATCGCGCACGATAACGGCGTGTCCTTGTCCTCGCTGATCGCGGCCAATCCGCAGATCCGCAATCCGAACCTGATCTACGCCGGCCAAACGGTGCATCTGCCGGGCGGCGGCGACGGCAGCGTGCGTGTGCAGCGCGGCGACACGTTGTCGGGCATCGCGGCCGACCATGGCGTCTCCTTGCAGGCCTTGTTGCAGGCCAATCCACAGATCCGCAATCCGAACCTGATCTATCCCAACCAGGTCGTGCGCCTTCCGGGCGGCGGATCGCAAACGCCGACGCCGACCGGCAACGGCGGCGGCAACGACCAGCCCGCGCCGCCGCCCAGCGGCGACGTGCGCACTTATTCGCCGTACACGGTGTACAGCACCGGCGATCGCGCCGCGTTCGCGGTGTCCAGTCCCGATCAGTTGCAGCCGCACCACGACTATCAGTCGCAGACCCGCGAAGGCCAGCGCCTGGAAGTGCGCGACGTAGTGCTGCACCACAACGGCCAGTCGCAAACACAGCAGGCGATACCGTCGCCGATCGCCGGCACCGTGGTCAGCGCCGGACCGCTGGGCAACGCCGGCAACGCGGTGGTGCTGCGCGGCGAGCAGGGCCAGTTGGTCTACATCTTCCACATGTCCAAGATCGACGTGCACGCCGGGCAGAAGGTCGCTTACGGGCAGGATCTGGGCAACCAGGGTTCGACCGGCAATTCCACCGGCCCGCACGTGCATATCGAAGCTTCGTCGCAGGTGATCGACCGTTGGGTGAACGATTTGCTCGACGGCCGCTTCGACGGGCGGCGCGGCTGACCGACCCGCTCCGACGCTTAAGCCCTCTCCCGCTTGCGGGAGAGGGTTGGGTGAGGGCGAGTCCGTTGCGACGACAGAGTCATTCGAAGCTTCGATGCGATGTGAAAGACTCGCTGGCGGAGCCGGCGCTACACTTCCGGCATGATCCGTAGGCCCTACGACAAACCGCTCCGCGCCGGCCTGGGCTGTTGGGTTGGATTCGCGCTCGCTGCTTGCTCTCAAGCGACGCCACCGTCCGACGGAGCGACGGCGCAAACGCGAACGCCCGCCGCGCCGGACTCCGCTTTGCCGGCATCGATCGTACGCGCGTTAGGCACCGACGAACGCGTTCTCGCCTGCGCGCAAGGCACGCGCGCGGGCGTGAGCCAATTCAATCCAGATTGGGTGAAAACGCAGCGCGTCGATCTGAACGACGACGGCCGCCAGGATTGGATCGTCGAAGGCCGGCATGCCTGCCTGCGCGACGGCGAAACGCCGTATTGGTGGGCGTACGCCGACGAAGCGGCGGGGCAGCGGTTGGTCCTGTCGTCCGTGACGGCGCAAGCGTTGCAGCCTGTCGATGCGCGCACCGATGGCTTCCGCGATCTGCGGTTGCGGAGCGCCGGCGGCGAAACCGTCGCGCGTTACGACGGAACGCAGTACGCGATACCGGCCGCGGCTCCACCCGCGTCGGATACGCAAGCCGACACCGTAGCCGGCCGGCTCGAGATCGAAGCCCTGCCGCGCGCCGCCCACGGCCAGGAGAGTTTCCGCATCGCGCTCGCCGGCAGGGAATTGCGCCGCACCGGCGCAGATGCGGATTTCCCGGACTTCCCGGCGCCCCGCATCCTGCAACGCTATCCGCAGGGCATCGCGCCGTTCGACGAGGTCGTCGTGTTCCAGCAAGAGATGTACGGCAACGCTTGCGACGGCGGACCGTTGTGGATGCTGGGCCTGAAGCGCGACGGTTCGTATGCGATGTCCGAACCGATCGATTTTTGCGGCGGCAAAGCGGCGCAGCTGTCGGCGACGCGCGACGAGTTGACGATCGTGTTGCCGGGCGGGCCGTTGAATCGCGGTGAGGGCGAGATTCCGGCGGAGACGTGGCGCTACCGGAATGGAAAAGTCGAGCGCGTGGCTGCGCCGTAGCTTTCCCCCCTTGCGAGGAGAGGATGCCCGAAGGCAGGAGAGGGGAACGAGCGACGCAAGTGCTTTAGTTCTTTCCGCCAAAAGCCGAACCCTCTTCCTGGCGCTTCGCGCTTGTCCCTCGCTCCGCGCCCCGGCCCTCACTTACGCGAGGGCGTTCAGGCGCATGCGAAGCGGTGCTTCGCAAGCAATACGCCTTCACCCCGTAAAAGGGAGAGGGGCAAGCGGCGGCGCTACGAAGCGCTGTGTACGCGGCGCTTGATCCCCTGCCAATCCTCGCGCCGCAAGCGGAAGCGCAGTGCGGCGTTGCCGAACTGCTCGGTTTCGCCGTCCGCGACGAAACCCAGCCGCATCAGCAGCGGCGGCACGGAGCGGTTGCGCGGGTCGCATAAGCCGATCAGCGCCGGCAAGCGCAGCGCGCCGAAAGCGTGCTCGCACAAGGCGGCGCCGGCTTCGAGCGCGTAGCCGCGGCCCCACGCGCGCGGCAGCAGGCGCGTGCCGATCTCCACTTCGTTCGGATCCAGTTCCGCCATCAACGAGAAGAAACCGACGAAACCGCCCTCGTCGTCGGCGCGCCACACGCCCAGCCCCGGGCGCTCGCGGTAGACGCGGTTGGCGGTGTCGATCAGCGCGACGGCGCCAGCGACGTCGTCGACCGGGGCGTCGAGCAAGGCCTGCAACACGCGCGCGTCGCGGCCCAGCCGCTGCAGGTCGAAGATGTCGGCGTAGCGTAGGCCGCGCAGGCGCAGCCGGCGGGTGCGCAGCAGTTCCTCGCCCGGGTAGTCGGCCGGGGTTTTCGGAGGCGTCGGCGGGACCGGCGTGGTGGCCATGCCGTCAGTATCCCGCAGCCCGCAGGCGCCGGGCTTAGGGCTTTCCCTAGGTCGGGTACGACCTAGCTTGGCGCCGCCATACGGATGCGGACACTAGGCATGCGCCCGCAGAGTTCGCTCCGGGCATTCCCCCCAAAAACATGAGGACATGGACATGGGCAGCCAAATCGGATCACTCGTCGGCCAAGTCGTCGGCTCATTCTTCGGCGGTCCCGCGGGTGCGGCGATCGGTTCGCAAATCGGTTCCTGGCTCGGCGGCATGATCGGCGGCGACCAGAGCGGCGGCAGCAGCGGTGGCGGCTTCAACTTCGGCTCGCTGTTCAACCAGGGCACCGGCGGCGGCTTCAACATCGGTTACTCAGGCTGAGTAAGCCATGCTCGATCCGACCGTACCCAAGTCCCGCGCCGAGCTCGTAGAGCGGCTCGCCGACTTGCGCCAGCAAGGCATTCTCGACATCGCCGAGGAAACGCGGCTGTTGGATCATTACGACGCCATGGCGCGCGACATCGAAGACGAGAAAGCGCGCCTGGAGCCGGAATTCGAACGGCGCCGCGCCGAGGATGGCGATGAGAAGGCGGCCGCGTGGTTGTTGGAAGTCTCGACCGAAATCGGCCGCAGGCACGGTGCCGCGACCCGAGCGTTGACCGACCAGCTGCGGGTCGTGACCGGCTAACGGTGCCGGTGCGCAAGCCGGTCCGCAATCGCGGACCGGCTCTATGTGACGAAATACGCAAATCAAGATTCGCTCACGCATCCGGTAAGGCCGATCGCGGCGTTGACGCCGCGATAAGGAGCCCCCGGCTAGGGTTGCCCCCAGCTTGTTGGCCTCTATCGGGGGCCTACACTGGATCCATCGCCCGGAACGCATCCCGGGCCCGTATCGCGAGGACATGCATGAACTTGCGCCGCCCACCCCGTCCAGGCACTCCGCCGTCCGCGCTGCAGCGGCCGGTGATGCTGGATCGCGGCGCGAGCGCGACGCCTTCGATCGCCGCCGCGGCCGGCGCCGATCTGAAGGCCGGCATGGACGATTTCCTGCGTCAGCTCGACACCGCCCTGCGCGAAGACCCGAGCCTGGACCGCGATGCGCGCGATGCGCTGATGCAGCAGTTCGAAGGCGCGATGTCCGCGACGAACGGCGGCGCGCCGTCGATCGCCGCGCTCGCCGACCGTTCGCTGTGGGTGGACGCGGTGCAGTCGCTGCAGTCCAGCGGCGCGATGGGCGAAAGCGAAGCCAACGACCTCATCCGCCAGATCAACCAAGCGTTGCAGCCTTTGCAGCGCCGCGAGTCGCAGCTGGCGATCGAATTCAGCCGCCGCCTGCAGACCGAAGGCGAAGAGAAAGCCTTGGCCTGGTTCCGCAAGGAAGCGGCCAGCTTGAACAACGCGCCGGACGCCGAACGCGCGGCGTCGACGCGGCCTTCGGCCGAAGTTTCGCCGCTGCGCAGCGAAACCATCCACTCCCGTTCCCGGCGTTTGCGCGGTCCTCCGGTCGCGCGTTGATCGATGCAAGGCGCCTCGCGCGCATCCCTACGAATTGCACTGATTAACGCTTGAATCCTGGAGAAACCATCATGACGGTCGAAATCAACTATAACTATTCCTTCAACCAAGCCGCCGAAACCGATCGCGCCGCGGAAGCCAAATCCAACCTCGGCAACGGCGGCGGCTGGCTGCGCGCCATCGCCCTGGCCCTGGGCAAGATCGCCGACGCGATGGGCGAGCGCATGCTCGATCTGGCCCGCGACATCGACACCCTGCAGAAGCAGCAGAAGGACAACCCGGACGCCACCATCGACGGCAAGGGCCTGACCGAGCTGAACGCCGAGCTGCAGGTGCTCGGACAGCAGCTGGGACAGATGCTGCAGATGCTGGCCACGATCGTGAAGACCATAGGCGAAGGCAACAAGGACATCGCCCGCAAGCAGTAAGTCTTCCGGTGCGAAAAAAGGGCGCCCCCGTTCACGGGGGCGTTCCTTTTTGGGAGGTAGGCTCATGGCTATGAAACCGTCGCATGCGATCGCTTTGCTGGCGCTGGCTCTGCCCGCCGCCGCTTGCGCCGCCGAAAACGGCGCCGCCGCCCGTTACGCGGGCGAGCCTTACATGGGCGCGGTCACCGCGCGCGTGCGCGCGCCCGACGGCACGCTGAAGAAGACCGACGTCGGCACCGGCAGCGCGCATTTCGAGAGATTGCGCGACGGCCGCACGCGTTTGGTGGTCGACGGTTTGATCAACAAGCAGACTGCGAGCTTCGTCCTGGACGGCAACGACGGCGCCGCAGGCTGGCGCGCCAGCGACGAGGGGGTGACGATGAACCTCGCCCCGGGCGGCAGCTTGCGCGGCAGCGGCACCGCCGGCGGCACCCAGCGCCTGAATTTCGACGGCGCGGTGACCGATGCGCATTTCGGCCTGGACATGGAAATGGAAGTGTTGCGATCCAAGCCCGGCGGCCCGCCGCCCGGCACCAAGATCCTGTTCCGCTACGACTTGGATCGCGATGGGACGGCGTCGCGCGGCCTCGGCGCGCGAGCGACGGCGGCGGGCATCGTTTCTTCGCCGGTGCGCACCACGTCCGGACGCAGCGCCGCGCAGAGCAACCGCCGCTGCAAGCGCACCGTTTGGCAGACGCGCAACGTCGCCAGCTTGTCCAGCGCGCCGATGATCATGACCCGCGTGCCGGTGTGCGTGCAGTGGTGATGCGGGCTCTTGTGGGAGGGGCTTCAGCCCCGACGATGCGCGCTGTCGATGCCGGGGCTGAAGCCCCTCCCACAAAAGCGAACCTGCTTTTCCGGTTGTTTTTCGTCGCACTCTGTTTCGCGCTGATGCCGGCGTCCGCCGGCGCGCAGAGCATGAAGAGCGCGCTCGGCGCCGCGTTGTCGCGGCCCGCGCCGGCGCAAGCGCCCGCGGCCGCGGTGCGCGCTTTGGATTTCGCCCGCGATCCCGCGGTCACCGCGCGCGAGCGCGAGGCCTTCGTCGCGCACATCGCCGGCCAGCCCGGCGGCGAGGCGATGGCGCCGGCGATCCGCTCCGGGAAATTGATGGGCGAGTTCGATCGCCTATTGCGCCGTTACGGCTATTCGCCGCAGAACCTCGGCGACGTGCTGGCCGCGTATCTGGTCATCTGTTGGGAAATCGTCAACGAGGCCGATTCCAACGACGAGCCCGCGGGCCAGCGCGCGGTGCGCCGCCAACTCGCCGGCGCGCTGGCGTCGGTGCCTTCGATCGCGAAATTGAGCGATGCGCAGAAACAGGCGCAGGCCGAACGCACCGCGTATCTGACGATGGTGGCCGGATCCGCTTATCAGGAATTGAAGCGCGGCGGCCAACGCGAACGCATCGCCGAGCTGCAGCGCGCGGTGCGTGCGGATCTGCTCAAGTCGGGCGTCGATCTGCGCACGCTGGATTTGACCAGCGGCGGTTTGATCGAGCGTTGAAACTCGCTTTTGTGGGCGCGGCTTTAGCCGCGAGCTTTTCCTGGGTCAGAACGCCCCGAGACAAAGAGCTCGCGGCTAAAGCCGCTCCCACAAGAAAGCCGTTCAGCGGCTGCGCGCGATCTTGCGCGCCAGCCACCAGGCGGCGATCGAGCAGCCTAGGCCCACTACCAGTGCGGGCCGGACGATAGGATTACGGGTCTCGTCCAGGAATCCGGCGCCGCCGGGAATGAACACGACCACCGCGATCGCCAGGCATCCGTAACCGGCCACCGCGAGCGCCCAGAACAGCCACTGCAGGCGCAACCAGCGATCGTCTTCGACCGGTTGCCTCGGCGCCTCTTCTTCTTCGGCCACCGCGGTTTTTTGTTGCGCGGGCGCCAAGCCCATCCAGACAGCCAGCGCCTCGATCATCTTCTTGGCCAGGCTGTCGCCTTCTTCTTCGTCGCGGCGGAAGGCGCGCGCGGGCGCGGCACCGGTGTGGCCCGGCGGCGTCTGCTGGGCCATGTCGGTCTTCTGCGCGGCGCCGACCGAACCGTCGCCCCCGCCGCCTCCGCCTCCCGCCGGGTTCGGACGGCCGTCGACCAGCGGCGCCGACTGCGAAGGCGGCACCGTCGCCGGCGGCGGCGCTGCGAACGGCAGGATGCGCGCCGGCTCGGCCATGACCGGCGCGGCGGGTGGCGGGCTGCCGGCGGGCAGAGCGGTCGCGGTGCGGCCGAGCGCGGCCTGGTCGGCGCGCGCCGACAACAAATTTTGCTGGTTCTGGATCAGGGCGCTGTCGGCCGCTCGCGCCGAAGCGGGCACGGCGTTGGCGAGGTTCGAATTCGCGGTCTGCAACGACGCCGGCACGTCGCGCGGCGGCGTCAGCGGCGCGCTGGCCGCATCGTGCAAGGCGTTGCGCGCCGCCAATGCTTGGGCACCCGGCGCGTTCAGCGCTTGGGCCGCTTGGTTCAGCAGGTTCGCGGCCGCGCTGCCCGCATTGGCGAGCGGCACCGCATCCAAGGCCTTGCCGAGTTGTCCGGGCGGCAGATGGCCGCCCGCGTTCAGCAGATTCGAAGTCAGATCGCCGAGCTTGCCGAGCGGGCCCGACCCCTCTTGACCTTGGCCCAATAGGTTCTGGACCGCACCGTCGACCTTGCCCAGCGTGTTGGAAAGCACGTCGCCCGGATTCGGCAAGGATCCATTGCCCACGCCGTTGTTGTTGCCCGGCCCGCGCGGCGCGTCGCCGCCGTCGTGGTGGTGTCCGTGACCGTGCTTCACGCCGTCGTAGCCATTGGCGCCGTCGGACTGTCCCCAGCGGCCCTGGTCGTTGCTGGCTTCGCCGTTGCGCTCGTTCTGCAGGGCGTTCTGGCGCGCTTGATCGGCGCGATTGTCGCCATCGCCGCCATCCGGTCCATTGCCGACGCCGTGGCCAGGGCCGTTGCCGTGTCCGGGGCCGTTGCTCCCCAAAAGGCCGTTCAAAAGCTTCAGGCCGATGGGGGTGGGGAGATCGATACTCATGACGCGATTCCTCCGAATCCGAGGCAACCCCCCGTCGCGCGGGCGCAAAGCGCTCACGCTACCCGGAAGCTAAATCCATTGCGGCGGAGGCGATACCTAGTGGCGACCCTAGGGTGCCCGGACGGATGTCGCAAAAAGAAAGGAGACCCGGAGGTCTCCTGAAATCCGGCCTGAGCCGGAGGACTTTGTTGTGGCGGGCGCAGGCTAACTCAGCCCGAAAGTTAATGCAATGCTTTAATTGAAACGCATTAAAGTATTGATTTAATTAATTATCTAGATTAAGAGCGGCGCGCTTGGTCTGGCGTCGCGCCTCGCGCGGCTGGTCCCAGGCGTTGTTGAACAGGGCCGGCTCCCAACTGCCATAGGTGGGGTTGGGCAGCATCCACCAGCGTTCGCCGAACCAGTCGCCGTATTCGTCCGCCAGCTTGGCGCGGTCGGTGGGGGTGTTGGCGACGATCTGGGCGAAATCGCCCAGCTGGTCGCCGAACTGCATCAGCACCCGGTATTGGCGCCCGGCCAGCCGGCGCCGGCAGTTCTTCTCGCTGCCGTTCTGCTCGCAATCCTTCACGAAGGTGCCCAGGCCCAGGAACACTTGGTCGTTGGCCACCGGCATGCCGACGGCTTTCAGGTTGGCGATGGTGGCGTCCTTCAGATGCACGGCGCGGTTGGACAGATAGAGCACGGTGATGCCTTTGGCGCTGGCGGCCTTGGCGAAATCGACCACGCCCGGCACGGCCTTGGCCTTCTTCTCGGCGACCCAGCGGTCCCAGCCGACTTCGTCGTATTCGCCGCCGTTCTTCACCAGCCGCGCTTGGTAGGGCGAGTTGTCCAGCACGGTCTCGTCCACGTCCATGATCACCGCGGGCTTCAGGCCCGCGGTCTGGCCGGCGTTGTCGCGTTCGTCCGGCACCAGCGCGTCCCAGTTCTTTTCCTTCAGCGCGACGTCGAGCTTGTCGGCGGCGGCGCGGTAGACGGTTTCGCACGCGGCGCGGTATTCGGCCGAGGTCTGCACCCAGAGGACGGCGTTGAGATTGTCGTCGGCGGAGTTGTTCGAGGCTGCGCCTGCCGGTTTCGCATCCGCGACGGGTTTCGTTTCCGCGGGCCCGCTATTGCTTCCTGCGGGAGCCGTGAAAGAAGCGGGCTTGCAGGCGGCAAGCGTCAGGGTCAGCAGCGAAAGGGTCAGCAGCGTCGGACGCATCGGGCGCTCCGCAGGTCGGCGAGGGCGCGAGTGTAGCGAAGTGAAGCGGCGGCATCGTGGCAATGCCAGCGATGCCATGTTTCCTCCCCCCTTGCGGGGGAGGATGCCCGAAGAGCAGGAGAGGGGAACGAGCGAAGCGAGTGCTTTGCCTTTGGCGAGATCCCCGCCAAAAGCCGAACCCTCTCCCTGGCGCTTCGCGCCTGTCCTTCTCCCGAAGTGGGAGAGGGCAAAGCTTCAAGGCGTCGCGATCTGCAGGGATACCTCTTTCTTGCCGTCCGCGACCCATTGCCGGCCGACTTCGCGGAAGCCGAACTTCGCGTGGAAGCGGCTGGAGCCTTCGTTGAAAGGCACGGTGTAGAATTCGCAGGTCACCCGCGGCACGGCTTGCGCGCGGGCGTACGCGAACAGATCCTCGTACAACGCGTTGCCGAGTTTCCGCCCCTGCCGCGCCGACGAAACGATGATGCGGTCGACGTACAGGAAACGCGGATAGCGTTCGGCGAACCAGCGGTAGTTCGGGCTGTCGTAATCGGCGCCCTCGCGGAAAGCGAGCAGGAAGGCGGCCACGCTGCCGTCGATGTCGGCCACACGGTGATAGGCCGCCTGCGCGTCGAGCTCGCGCAAACGCGCGGCGTCCATCGGGCTGACCAGGGCTTCGGATTCCAGGTTCAGCGCCAGGATCGCGGCGTGATCGGCCGCGGTCGCATCGCGAATCGAGGGCGTGCTCATGGCCAGCCCGTCAGCAGGTTCTGCACCCGGGCGATCGTGCGGTCGGAGGCGAGACGAGCGGTCAGCAGCAAGGCGATGCCGATGAGCGCGCAGACCGGCGGCGCGATCTCGCGCGTCTGCGGCGAGGGCATCCACCACAGGAACAGCGCCACCGCGGCGAAGAACAAGCCGAAGACGGCCAGGAAAATGCGGCCGCGGCGGATTTGGCTGGCATCGATGTCCATGCCGCTAGCGTACCGTAGGGTGGGCCAAGGCCCACCCTACGCTTCGAGCATCGCCTTGATCGCGGCGAAGCCGGCCGCGGCGCGCTCTTGTTTGCGCTCGGCGTCGGCCACCGGATCGGCGCCGTCGCGCTGCAATTCCTCGGCCGGCAATTCGTCGAGGAAACGGCTCGGTTGCAGGCGCACGCGGTTGCCCCATTTCTGCGCTTCGCGCGAATGCGACAGCCACAATTGCTCCTTGGCGCGGGTGATGGCCACGTACAGCAGGCGGCGCTCCTCGTCCAAGCGGCCTTCCTCGAGGCTGGCTTCGTGCGGCAGGGTGCCGTCCTCGACGCCGACCACGAACACGTAACGGAATTCCAAACCTTTGGCCGCGTGCATGCTCATCAGCCGCACTTGGTTGCCGGCGTCGCTCTTGTCGGCGTGGGTGAGCAGGGCGAGTTGCGCGGCGAGTTCGCCGGGGCCAGGACTGCGGCCGCGGCCGGTCGACGGGCCTTCGAACCATTCGGCCAGTTCGTCCAGATTGCCGCGCCGGATCGCGAACAGCTGCTCGGTCTTGCATTGCGCGCGCAAAGCGGCGAGCAGGCCGGAGCGTTCGTTGAGCTGGCGCACCAGGTCGGCGGGCGGCAGGCGCTCGGCATCGCCGCGCAAGCCGCGCACGATGTCGGCGAAACCGCTCAGCGCGTTGGCCGAACGCGCCGGCAATTGCTTCAGCAAGCCGACCGATTCGGCCGCGCGCGACAAGGGCAGGTGCGCTTGCTGCGCCATCTCGGCCAGCTTCGCGAGCGTGGTCGCGCCGACCTCGCGCTTGGGCGATTGCACTGCGCGCAAGAAGGCCGCGTCGTCGTCGGGATTGGCGATCAAGCGCAGCCAGGACAGCGCGTCCTTCACTTCGCCGCGGTCCAGGAACGCGGTGCCGCCGCTGAGGTGGTAAGGCACGCGCAGCAACTGCAGCGCCTTTTCCAGCGTGCGCGATTGGTGGTTGCCGCGGAACAGGATGCAGAAATCGCTCCATGCCGCCTTGCGCGCGGTGTTCAGGAAGTGGATCTCGCCGGCGACGCGTTCGGCCTCGTGGGCGCTGTCGCGGCATTCCCAGACGCGGATGCGGTCGCCGTCGGCCTGCGCGCTCCACAATTTCTTCGGATGCTCGTGCGGATTGTGCGCGATGAGCGCATTGGCCGCGCGCAGCACGCGGTTGCTGCAGCGGTAGTTCTGCTCTAGCTTGACCACTTTCAGCGCCGGATAATCCCGCGCCAGCTGCGACAGGTTTTCCGGATTGGCGCCGCGCCAAGCGTAGATGCTCTGGTCGTCGTCGCCCACGCAGGTGAAATTGCCTTTCGGGCCGGCCAGCGATTTCAGCAGGCGGTACTGGGCGTCGTTGGTGTCCTGGCATTCGTCGACCAGCAGATAGCCGATGCGTTCGCGCCAGGCCAGCGCCATTTCTTCGTCGTTTTCCAGCAGTTGCACCGGCAGCCGGATCAGGTCGTCGAAGTCGACCGCGTTGAACGCCGACAGGCGCTGCTGGTATTTGGCGTACAGGACGGCGGCTTCGCGTTCGCGCGCGGATTGCGCGGCTTCCAGCGCCTGCTCAGGCGAAAGGCCGGCGTTCTTGGCGCGCGAAATCAGCGATTGCGCGGCCTGCACCGCGTCGGGCTTGGCGCCCGCCAGCAGATCCTTCAGCTGCGCGGCGGTATCGTCGGCGTCGAAGATCGAGAAGCCGCGCTTCAGGCCGGCCTTGGCGTGTTCGATCTGCAGCAGCTTCAGGCCCAGCGCGTGGAAGGTGCAGATCGTCAAGCCTTCAGCGGCTTCGCCCTTGATGCGCTTGCCAACGCGCTCGCGCATTTCCTTCGCCGCCTTGTTGGTGAAGGTGATCGCGGCGATGCGCTTGGCCGGATAGCGGCCGGAGGAGATCAATTGCGCGATCTTCTCGACGATGACGCGCGTCTTGCCGCTGCCGGCGCCGGCCAGCACCAGCAGCGGACCGTCGCAATGCGCGACCGCGGCGTTTTGTTGGGGGTTGAGGCCGTGCATGGGGAACCTGTGGAGCAGGCGCGCATTCTACCGGACGGCGCCGCGCTGTAGCCCCCTTTGGAAAGGGGGCGAATCCGCCGAAGGCGGATGGGGGATTTGCTTTGCGCTTGAGGTCGCTTTAGATCAGCAACAAAAAGCAAATCCCCCTCAATCCCCTTTTCCAAAGGGGGAGGAACAGCAGTTGCGCGGCGCTGGGCCAAGGCCCAACCTACGCAGCATGGCCAAGCTCTATTTCTATTATTCGGCGATGAACGCCGGCAAGACCACCACGCTGCTGCAGAGCGCGCACAACTACCGCGAGCGCGGCATGCGGGTAGCGATCCTGACCCCGGCGCTGGACCATCGCGCCGGCAGCGGCACCGTGGCTTCGCGGATCGGGTTGCAGGCGCAAGGCCGTGCGTTCCAGCGCGGCGACGATCTGGAGGCGCTGATTCGCGCCGACATCGCCGCGCACGGCAAACTGGATTGCGTGCTGGTGGACGAAGCGCAATTCCTCACCAAGGCGCAGGTGTGGCAATTGAGCGAAGTGGTGGATGCGCTGCGCATCCCGGTGCTGTGCTACGGCCTGCGCACCGATTTCCGCGGCGAATTGTTCGAAGGCAGCCAATATCTGCTGGCCTGGGCCGACGAGCTGACCGAGATCAAGACCATCTGCCACAGCGGCAAGAAGGCGACGATGACCGTGCGCGTGGATGAACAGGGCCGCGCGCTGTTGGCCGGTCCGCAGGTCGAAATCGGCGGCAACGAACGCTACGTGTCGGTTTCGCGCGCCGAGTTCAAGCGGGTGATGCGCGGCGAAAGCGCGGTCGAGGGTCTGGTGCCGCAGCAACCGCCCCTGCTGTAGCCGTTCAACGGCAGGCTTCGCGCAACCTGGCGACTTCGCGCGGCAGGGCGCCGCCGTCGGGCAGCGCGGCTTGCAGTTCCACGGCCAAGGCGTCCAATTGGCCGGCGCCGGCTCCCGGGTCGCCTCGGCACGTCGATTCGGCCGAATAAGCGCGGGCGCGCCAGCGCAATTTGCGGTATTCGGTGCCGGGTTGGCGCAAGCGTCCGATGCGGTCGAATTCGAGCATCGCCTCCGGCTGTTCGTCGCCGCGCGCTTGCAGCCGCGCCAAGGACAGTTCCGCGCGCAGCGTGCGCAAGGAGTTGGAGCCGTCGCCGCTGCGCAGGATGTTCACGGCCTGGTTCAAGCGCAACCTCGCTTCCACGTCGCGTCCCTGCGCGGCCAAGCATTCGCCGATCAAGCGGTCGGTGTCTGCGACCTGCGAATGCTGCGCGCCGAACTGGGCCACGCGCAGGCGCCGCGATTCCTCCAGCGCTTGCAGCGCTTCCGCGTCGCGGCCGGCGTCGTGCAGCACCATGCCGTAGTTGAACAGGCCGCCCGGCAACAGGCCGGCGCCGCCGGGCAGGCGCCAGATGCGGATCGCTTCCTGCAGCGCCGTCGACGCAGCCGCGATGTCGCCGCGTTCCCAGGCCACCACGCCGATCGAACTCCAGGTGCCGCCGACGTCGATATGGTCGCGGCCGACGCGCGCGATCAGCGACTTCTGCACTTCGCGGAATTCGTCCTCGGCGGCGAGCAGGCGGCCCTGGTCCAGATACACGCCCGCCAACTGGCGCCGCGCCGACAGGGTGGAAGGATGGCGCGGCCCCAATTGCTGCATGCCCAGCGCGATCGCCTCGCGCAGGGTCTTGCCGGCCGCGTCGGTATCGCCTTGCTCGCGCTGGACCACGCCGATGCTGCGCAGGATGTCGACCGCGAGCGGATGCTTGTCGCCCTCGGACGCGCGCAGCTGCGCCAGCGCGTCGCGAAAACCCTGCAGGGCCTGTTGCGATTCGCCGACGTCCGAGTGCAGCGCCGCCAGGTCGGTCATGTTCTCGACCACGCCGATCTGGTCGCCGAGCGGATCGCGGCGCAGCGCCATCGATTTCTCGAACAGCGCGCGCGCGGTGCGCGATTCGCCGATCGCGCGCCGGCAGCGGCCCAGCTGCGAATAGTATTCGGCGACCTGCGAAGCGAGCTGCACCTGTTCGCGGCGCGCGCTGTCCATCAGCGGCTGCATGGTGTCGATGCACTGCCGCGACTCGCCGAGCAGGCGTTGCGCGCGGCCGGTCTGGGTTGCGGCCTGCAAGCGCAGGCTGGACGGCGGATCGGGCATCGCCGCGATCATCGCCGCTTGCTGGCGCAACACGTCCAGCGCCGCGCCGTAGTTGCCGCGGCTGGTGTGGATGCGCGCGATCACGCCCAGGATTTCGGCGCGCGCGCCGGGCTGCCGCGACGACAGTCCGCGTCCGCCTTCTTCGCCGGCCCTGAGCAGATCTTCCACGCTCAGCGGCTTGCCGTCGGCGGCGATCCCGGCGTTCTCGAACAGGCCGATCACGAAGTCCTGCATCGCCTGCGCGCGCGCCGCTTCGCGCACCGCTTCGCGCGCTTGCCAGGCGACGATGCCCAGCGCGCCGATCAGCACCGTCGCCACCAGCGCGCCGGTCGCCAGCGCCCAACGATGGCGATGAACGTACTTGCGGATCCGGTAGCCCACGCTCTGCGCGCGCGCCTGCACCGGCCGGCCGGCTTGGTGGCGCTGCAGATCCAGCGACAGCGCTTCGACCGAGGCGTAACGCTGCTCCGGCCGCTTGGCCAAAGCCTTGAGCGTGATGTTGTCCAAATCGCCGACCAGGGCGCGCGCGCGGCGGCGCAGGCCGGCCGCGTCGTGCTGGGTGGAGGCGTCGGCGGTGGCGCGCATCAAGGCTTGCGAAGGCCGCTGCGGATCGTGGGCGACGATCGCCTCTTCCCATTCGGCGTCGGTCTGACGCTTGAGCCGATAAGGTTTGGTGTCGGCGAGCAGTTCGTACAGCACCACGCCCAGCGAATACACGTCGGTCATCGTCGTGACCGGTTCGCCGCGCACTTGCTCGGGCGCGGCGTAGTGCAGGGTGAAGGCGCGCACGCCGGTACGGGTGCGTTCGATGGTCTTGTCGGTGTCCAGCAGTTTGGCGATGCCGAAATCGAGCAGGCGCACTTCGCCGCCGGGCGTGACCAGGATGTTGGAAGGCTTCAGGTCGCGATGCACGATCAGGTTGGCGTGCGCGTGGCTGACCGCTTCGCAAACTTGGTGGAACAGCGCCAGCCGCGCCTCCAGCGGCACCGCGCGGTTGCGGCAGTAGTCGGTGATCGGTTCGCCTTCGACGTATTCCAGCGCCAGATAAGGTTGGCTGTCGTTGCTGATGCCGGCGTCGAGCAGGCGCGCGATGTGCGGATGCTCCAGCCGCGCCAGGATCTGGCGTTCGCGGGTGAAGCGCAGGCGCAGATTGGGATCGGCCAGGCCCGGCCGCAGCAATTTCAGCGCGACCCGGCGTTGGTAAAGGCCGTCGGCGCGCGCCGCGGACCAGACCTGGCCCATGCCGCCTTCGCCGAGCGGCAAATCCAGGCGGTACGGGCCGACCATCGTGCCGCTGCGCGCGCTTTGCGCCAGCGACACCACCGGTTCGGACAGGAAATGCTCGCTGCCTTTTTCCAGCGCGACGAGTTCTTCGAGTTCGGCGGCGAGCGCGGGATCGGTGTCGCGCAATTCGGCCAGGTGGCGCTCGCGTTCGACCGGTTCCAGTTCGAACAGCGCATCGAGCAGCGGCGAGAGGCGTTGCCAGCGATCCAGGTCCATGCTCAGCCCCGGCCGAATCGACGCTTTGTAGAGCGGAGCTTGCTCCGCTGCCTTTGCTCGCGCGCGCTCACTCGCTGGGCCCCCGAAGGAAAGAGCAGCGGAGCAAGCTCCGCTCTACGAAACAAAAGCCCGGCGGCGTGCGCATGAACCCGCGCCCGTGCCGGTTACTCGTTCTTCAACGCCGCCAGCAGGAACAGCCGCGCCTTTTGCCAATCGCGGCGGATGCTGCGTTCGGAACGCTTGAGCAGGGCGGCGATCTCCAGTTCCGACAGGCCGGCGAAATAGCGCAGCTCCACCACCTGCGCCAGTTTTTCGTCGACCGCCGACAACCGGGTCAAGGCCGTGTCCAAGCCCAGCATTTCTTCGTCCAGGCGCAGGCCGCCTTCGACGTCTTCGGGCAAGTCGGTCACGCGGTGCAGATCGCCGCCGCGCTTTTGCGCCAAACGCTGGCGGGCGTAATCGACCACCACGCTGCGCATCGCCGAGGCCGCATAGGCGAAGAAATGCGCGCGGTCGCCGAATTGCGCTTCGCGGCGCCCGATCAATTTCAGGTAGGCCTCGTGCACCAGCGCGGTGGCGTCCAAAGTGTGCCCGTGCTGGCCGGCGAGCTGGCGCCGGGCCATCGCATGCAGCTCTTGGTAGAGCGTGGACAGCACGCGATCCAGGGCGCCGCGGTCCCCGTCGCGCGCGGCGTCCAACAGGAGCGTAATTTCGGTGGTGCTGCTGGACATCGCGACTCGGGGGCGTGGTCGGAGCCTAAATATAGTCTTTCCTGAACGGGCCGGCACAACCGAGCGTCCGTTCGGCCCAACGGTTCAGCGCTGGCAGTGGCCGCACCAGACGGTGGTGCGCTGGCCCAGCGAGGCTTCCTTCAACGGCCGCCCGCAGCGCGGGCAGGGCTCGCCGCCGCGGCCGTAGGCCGACAATTCCTGTTCGAAATAACCGGGCGCGCCGTCGGGATTCAGGAAATCGCGCAAGGTGGTGCCGCCGCGCGCGATCGCATGGGCCAGGATCCTCTTCACCTCTTCGGCCAGCAGGCCGTATCGCTCGCGCGAGACGCGCCCGGCGGCGCGCAGCGGCGAAACGCCGGCCGCGAACAAGGCTTCGGCCGCGTAGATGTTGCCCACGCCCACCACGATCCGCTGATCCATCAGGAAGGTCTTCACCGGCGCGCTGCGGCCGCGGCTGCGTTCGAACAAGTAGTCGCCATCGAACGCGTCCGACAAGGGTTCCGGGCCCAGATCGCGCAGCAATTCGTGGGTTTCGCCCGGCGCCTGCCAGAGCAGGCAGCCGAAGCGGCGCGGGTCGTTGAAGCGCAGCACGCGGCCCGAATCCAAGGCGATGTCGACATGATCGTGCGCGGTCGGCGCGGTCTTGGCCGGTAAGACGCGCAAGCTGCCGGACATGCCCAGATGCAGCAGCGCGCTGCCGGCGGCGGTGTCCAGCAATAGGTATTTGGCGCGCCGCCGCACCGCTTCGATGCGCTGGCCAGGCAGGTCTTGCGACACCTCGGGCGGAATCGGCCAGCGCAGATCGGGGCGGCGCAGCAATACCGACTTCACCCGCCGTTTTTCGACGTGCGGCGCCAGACCGCGGCGGGTGGTTTCGACTTCGGGGAGTTCGGGCATGGGGATTAGTGTCGCAAAGCCGTCAAGCGCCGGGATCGGGATGCCTCAAAAGGGGGCCTTGCGTCGCATAAGTCCTTAATCTGAATGAACATACGGCGGCGCAGGGATGGAATTCGCGCCGCCGCGACCGCATGATGGTCGGGTCACTTTCCGAGTCCCCGCGATGCCCGCTTCGATCCTCGATTTCCTGGCCGGCGGCCTGCTCCAGTTCGGCTGGATGGGCCTGGCGATCTATTTCCTGATCGCCACCCAGCTGACCATCTTCTCGGTCACGCTGTACCTGCACCGCAGCCAGGCCCACCGCGGCGTCGATTTCCACCCGGCGCTGGCCCACTTCTTCCGGTTCTGGACCTGGCTGACCACGTCCATGATCACCCGCGAGTGGGTGGCGATCCATCGCAAGCACCACGCCAAGTGCGAGACCGAGGACGATCCGCACAGCCCGATGTACAAGGGCATCAAGACCGTGTTCTGGCGCGGCGTCGAGCTGTACCGCGAAGCGCGCGCGCAGCGCGACGACATCGAGCAGTACGGCAAGGGCGCGCCGAACGATTGGATCGAGCGCCATCTGTACACGCCGCACGCGACGATGGGTCCGACCCTGCTGCTGTTCGTCAGCTTCGCCCTGTTCGGCTTCGCCGGCGTGGCGATCTGGGCGATCCAGATGGCCTGGATCCCGTTCTGGGCCGCAGGCGTCGTCAACGGGCTGGGCCATTGGTGGGGCTATCGCAACTTCGAGACCACCGATACCGCCACCAACCTGACCCCGTGGGGCGTATGGATCGGTGGCGAAGAGCTGCACAACAACCACCACGCCTTCCCCAGCTCGGCGCGCTTCGCGCTGCGCAAGTGGGAATTCGACATCGGCTGGGCCGCGATCAAGGGCTTCCAGGCGCTGGGCCTGGCCAAGGTGCTGCGCGTGGCGCCGGCGCTGGACGTGCGTCCCAACATCCATGTGCCCGACGGCGACACCATGAAGGCGTTGCTCGCGCACCGCTTCCAGGCGATGACCGACTACCAGCGCAACGTGATCGGCCCGGCGCTGCGCGAAGAAGCCAGCGCCGCCGGCGCCAAGCTGCGTTCGTTGCTGCCGCGCCAACTGCGCAAGGGCCTGGTCGACGACGGCCGCTGGCTGAAGCCGGAAGCGCGTGAGCAACTGCAGACCTGGGTCTCGCAGCGTCCGCGCATCCGCACCTTGGTCGAGCACCGCGCGCGCCTGTCCGCGCTGCTGGAAGCGCGCAGCCAGAACGCCGCCGAATCGCTGCACAACCTACAAGCCTGGTGCCGCGAGGCCGAGGCCAGCGGCATCCGCGCGCTGCAGGAATTCTCGGCGCGATTGAAAGGCTATTCGCTGCAGTCGGTGCGCGCCTGACGCTACCGTGAAATTGCGTTCTCGTCGCAAGAAGCCCGGCCGCGTTTGGCCGGGCTTCTTGTTTCTGGCGATGGCGCCCTGCGTCGCGAGCGCGCAGGTGAACGCCACCAGCGACTACTTGTCGCGCATGGACGCCGACCGCGACGGGCGCGTATCGCCGGTCGAATACCAGGACTGGCTCAGCTACGCCTTCGACGGCATGGACAAGAACGGCGACGGCACCTTGTCCGCCGCCGAGCAGCCGGGCGGCAAGGGCCGGCCGATCACGCGCACCGAACATCGCGAGCGCTTGGCCGAAAGGTTCAAGCGCCAGGACACGAATCGCGACGGTTATCTGAGCGCGAAAGAATTGTCCGCGCCGCCGCAGTAACTTTCGTGGGAGCGGCTTTAGCCGTGAGCTCTTCAGCCTGCCGATAAAGCTCGCGGCTGAAGCCGCTCCCACAGGAGCTTATGCCGATCCGGCCAATCTTCCGGATCGGCCTATCTCACTGATCCCGCCCGACGATGAACAATTTCCCGTTGTTCATGGCATAGACCCGGCCGCGATGGTCCAGCGCGGTCGGCGTGTAGGCCGCGTACGCCGTGCGTTCCAGGAAGAAGCGCTGCTGTTCGACGCCGCCCTGGCCGATCACGTACAGATTGCCGTCGGCGCTGACGACGTAGACGTTGCCGTCGCGGTCGATGCCGGGCGTGGCCACGCACCATTCGAAGTGGAAGCCGATGTCTTCGCAGTCGATCGTGCCGTCGGGCTTGCGTTCGCATTGCTGCGTATTCGACGCCATGTATTGCCACTCTTTCTCGAGCGAGGGGCTGAGCTGGGTGATCGCGTACTCCTCGTCGTTGTAATACTGGTCTTTGAGCACGAGCGAATAGCCGCGCCCGTGCCGCCAGACGCCCGGCGTGATGTCCCAGCCGAAGTCGTAGGTGGTTTGGAACCGGCCTTGGCGATCGAACTTCATCAGATGCCCGCGGCCGCTGTTGTAGGCCGTGTAAGCGCCGAAGACGACGCCGTCGGGCAGCGGCACGGGCGAACTCGACGAACCGTCGTTCGCGACGCCGGCGGGCGGCAAGTTGGTGAGGGTATCCACGCCGCGCGTGGAGCCGGGGCGGCAGGTGTTGGCCAGGACGCCGCAACCGTCGTTGAGGTGGCCGCGCAGCGAACTGGCCCACTTGAGCCCCAGGTCCGGCGTCAGCGCGATCAGATAGCTGTAATGCTCGGCGCCATGGGCGCGGCTGACGGTGTAGATCGTGCCGTCGGGCGCGATCGCCGGCGTCATGTCTCGCGGAGGCCGCTGCGACAGGCAAGGCGCTTGCGGCGGCAAAGTCGGGCTGCCGTCGGGCTGCGGCGCCGGCGGCCACGGGCGCGGCGGGCGCGGCGACATTTGCGAGAAGGTCAGATAGCAAAGCGAGGTCGCCGACGGAGCGTTGGGGATCAGCGATTTGTAATCGACCTTGCGGATGCGGTCGTGCCGGTCCACGTGCACCAGCCACGCTTCGGAGACGTCCTGGGCCAGCGGCGCGGCCGCATCCAAGCGCAGCACGTTGTAGACGACGTTGCCGTCCTCGTCCGCGGCGACGCCGCCCACGACGTAACGCTGCGGATCGATGCCGCCGCCGAAAGGATCGATCCGGCGCACGAGCCGGCCCTGCTGCTTGTCCACCTTCAGCAGCGTGCCGCCGGCGCCGGGGAGATACAGGAAATGCCCCGACATGGCCGGATGCCACAGGGCATGCGTGAACGCCGTGAGCGGCGCCGGCTTCCAGTCGCTGGCGTAGGACCAGCGTTCCACCAACCGGTCGTGCTGCCAGCGATACGCCTTCTCGCTCCATACGTGCGTTGCAGGCTGATCGGCGACGCCCGACTTCTGCACGATGAACACGCCGCCCTCGCGGTCCAGCAGCGGCACCTGCAGATGATCGAGAGAACCGTATTCGGTGTCGTTGTCGATGAAAGGATCCAGGACCTTCTCGGCCAGGATCTTCTCGGCCCGCTGCCCCTTCGCGCAGGACAGGCTGTCGTGGGACGAACTGCGCGCCCATTGGGTCCAATCGCATTGCCGGCCGGCGAACTGGTCGTCGCCGGAAGCGAGGGAAGCGAATCCGAGTCCGAGGAGCGCGGCGGCGAACAGCGTCGCGCGCGCCCCGAGCGTCCTTGCATGCCTTACGGTGAAGCCGGTGTCTTGCGTACGCATGAACCTTCTCATTGCCGTGTCCTTGTTGGCTGCGGAACATCGCCGCGAAACACTACGCTGGGGCGGTGCCGGTCGCAACGGAGGAAAGGCAGGCACGGCATGCCGTTCGTCGGATCGGTTATCTTGTTTCGCAACGCCATCGCAATAGAAGGACGCGCGAATGCGGGTGCTACTACGATTCGTCCCATTGTTGCTGGTATGCGCCTTCGAAGCGGCCGCCGCGGAGCCTCGCGAAGCGTCGCTGGCCGGCATGCGCTATCTGGTGATGGAAACCGGCGCCGCCGCGTCCGGCGCCGACTTGCCGATGATCGTCGGATTCCATTATTCGAGCGCGAAGCCGGAAGCGATGCTCGAATACTTCGACGGCGTCGATTTCCCCGCGCGCATCGTGCTGCCGCAAGGCGAATATCCCCGCCGCGGCGGCTATTCCTGGTTGCCGACGGATTACGCCGAACTCGATCCGGCCAAGCAGGACGCGGCGGTTTTCGCCGAGGAGAAGAAGCTGGCGGCGTTCGTCGACGAGGTCCGCAAGCGATATCCGACCCGCGGCAAGCCGGCGGTGATGGGCATCTCGTACGGCGGCGACATGAGCTTCCTGCTGGCGATCCGCCATCCGGGATCGATCAGCGCTTCGTATCCGATCGCGGCGCGTTTCCTGCCGACGTGGATGCCTTCGGCCAATACGTGCAAACCCGCTTGCCCGCCGATCCGCGCCATGCACGGCGAAGCGGACACGACGGTGCCGATGGCGCCGACGCGCGCGGCGGTCGAGCGGCTGAAGAAGATGGGGTTCGATGCGACGCTGACGCCGTATCCCGGCGTCGCGCACGATTTCGACGTCGTGATGGAACGCGAATTTTCCGAACAGGCGGAACGCTTGTTCGATACCGCGCGTTGAAATGCGACCGCCGATGCGCGATCGGGCCTTTCGCCGCATGTCCCTCGACTAGACGGGCTTCCGTCTTATAGCGAGCACCCGGTCGGCGCGCTTCGCCACGCCGCCGGGATGCGTCTGCATTCGCTGAACCGGAGAATTCGCATGCCTGTTTTTCTTTTGACGGCCGTCCTTGCCCTATCCTTGACTCCACCGCCCGCAACTCCGCTTGAATGGCCGTCGGACAGAACGGCGCCGCATCGGCCCGATACCGCCGTTTGCATGCAGAAAGGCGATACCTACGTGTGGGGAGATGCCCACGGCACGATTTGCTACGGCGACAAATCGTTCGGCGCTTGCCAAGATGCCGAAGGCAACACCTGGTCGGGCGAGCCCAATCCTTGCAGCTCTACGGGTTAGCGTAGGACGCGGCCGATCCTAGCCCACAAGAAAGAAGCGGCCCGGAGGCCGCTTCTTTCATCGCATCACCAGATCTTGACCCGATCCTTCGGTTCCAGATACAGCTTCTGGCCCGCCTTCGGCGAGAACGCGTCGTACCAAGCGTCGATGTTGCGCACGGTCAAGGCGCGGTAGCGCGCCGGGGCGTGGCCGTCGCCGATCACCTGCGCGCGCAGCGCGGCGTCGCGCTGTTTGGCGCGCCAGGCTTGCGCGAAGGACAGGAAGAAACGCTGGTCGCCGGTCAGGCCGTCGATCACCGGCGCTTCCTTGCCGCCGAGCGACTTGTGGTAGGCGACGTACGCCGCCTGCAGGCCGGCGACGTCGGCGATGTTCTCGCCCAGCGTCTGTTTGCCGTTGAGGTGCAGGCCGGGCAACGCCTCGTAAGCGTCGTACTGCGCGACCAGCTTGTCGGTGGCGGCCTTGAAGTGGGCCGCGTCTTCCTTCGTCCACCAATTGCGCAGGCGGCCTTCCGCGTCGAACTCCGAGCCCAGGTTGTCGAAGCCGTGGCTGACCTCGTGGCCGATCACCGCGCCGATGGAACCGTAGTTGGCGGCGGCGTCCGCGTTCGGGTCGAAGAAGGGCGCTTCCAGGATCGCGGCCGGGAAGTTCATCGCGTTCTGCAGCGGCAACTGCACCGCGTTCACCGTCTGCGGCGTCATCCACCATTCCTTCTTGTCCGGCGCCTTGCCGAGCTTGGCGGTCTGGTGGCGGTATTCGGCTTCCTCCGCGCGCAGCGCGTTGCCCAGCGGATCGTCGCGCTTCACTTCCAGCGAGGAATAGTCGCGCCAGCTGTCCGGGTAGCCCACGCCGATCAGCATGGTTTCGGCTTTCGCCTTCGCCGTCTTCTTGGTTTCCGGCGTCATCCATTCCAGCTTGTCCACGCCTTCGCGGAACGTGGCCAGGATGTTCTTCACCATGTCCTCGACTTTCGCCTTGGACGAAGCGGGGAAGTACTGCTTGATGTATAGCTGGCCGATCGCATCGCCCAGGGCGTTGTTGGTGGCGCCGATCGCGCGCTTCCAGCGATCGCGCTGCTGGGTGGTGCCGTTCAACTGGGTGCCGTAGAAGCCGAACGAAAGATCGGCGTAGGCCTTGGGCAGCAGGCCGGCGCTGTGGTTGATCGCATGGAAGCGCAGATAGTCCTTCCAGGTCTGCAGCGGTTCGCCGGCGACCAGCGCGGACAGCTTTTTGATCGCATCCGGCTGCCAGGCGAAGACGGTCTGCTGGCCGGACAGATGGGCGGCTTCGAAGAACGCGGTCCAATCGATGCCGGGCGCGTTCTTGGCGAAGTCGGCGGTCGGCCACGGGTTGTTGGCCTTGTGGATGTCCTGGCTGTCGACCACGCTGGCGTGCGCCTTGGCGATCTTCATTTCCAGATCGAAGATCGCCTTGGCCTTCTTGTCCGCGTCGGCGTCGCCGGCGAGCTTCAAGATATCGGCGATGTACTTCTGATAAGCCGCGCGGTTGGCGGCCATGTCCTTGTCGCCGGCCAGGTAGTACTCGCGGTCCGGCATGCCCAGGCCGCCCTGCATCAGGTAGCCGACGTTCGTCGACGGATCTTCCAATCCCTGCGCCACGAACAGGCCGAACAGGTTGGCGGTGTAGAAGTTGGTGGAGTTCAGCGGATCGGTGTCCGCGCGCATGTCGGCGCCCAAATAGCGCGACAGCGTGGCGACATCGGTCACCGCCGCGACTTTGTCCAGTTCCGGCTGCAGCGGCGCGAGCCCGCGCTTTTCGATGCCCGCGTCGTCCATGAATGCGGCGTAGTAGTCGGCGATCTTGCGCTCGTTGGTACCGGCCGCCGGGTTGGCCTTGTCCAAGCCTTGGATCAGGTCCGCATTGCGCTTCTCGGCCTTTTCGAACACGTAGAAGCCGGTGCTGACGCCGGCGCGGTCGGCGGGGATTTCGGTCGCCTTCTTCCAAGCGCCGTTGGCGTAATCGTCGAAGTCGTCGCCGGGCTGCACCGATTTGTCGATGCCGGCCAAGTCGATGCCGGAGGTCGGTGCGGCCGGCGCGGCCGGCGTTTCCGCGGCCTGGGGCGCGGCGGTCTGATTCTCGGGCGCACGCTGGCAGGCGACAGCGGCGGAAACGGCGGCGGCGAGCAGCAGCCAGCGGAAAGAGCGCATGGGTTCACCTCAGGGTTGGGCGCCGCCCACCTTAGACCCGGACCCGGGCGGCGGCATAGGTCGGAAGTCACCGTTCGGACAAGCGGGCTAGCATGAGCGCATGCCGCCGATCGTCCGCGCACTGCAGGCCGACATCACTACGCTGAACGTGGATGCGATCGTCAACGCCGCCCATTCGTCGTTGCTGGGCGGCGGCGGGGTGGATGGCGCCATTCATCGCAAGGCGGGCCCCGACTTGGTGCATGCCTGCCGCCTGCTCGGCGGCTGCGATGTCGGCGACGCGAAGATCACGCCCGGGTTCCGTCTGCCGGCACGATTCGTGATCCATACCGTGGGGCCGGTGTGGCGCGGCGGGACGCAGGACGAACCGGAGTCGCTGGCGTCGTGCTATCGGCGTTCGTTGCGGCTCGCGGCCGAACGCGGTCTGCGCAGCATCGCGTTTCCGTGCATCAGCACCGGCATCTATGGTTATCCGATCGATGCGGCGGCGCGGGTGGCGATCGATGCGGTGCGCGGATCCGAGGATGCTGCGGCGATGGAAGAGATCTTGTTCTGTTGTTACTCGAAGCAGGATTTGGAGGTCTATCAGGCGTTGCTTTCGGATAGCTGATATTCGTCGCATCCGCATGGTGCGTTGCCCTCACCCAACCCTCTCCCGCTTCGCAGGAGAGGGCTATAGCGGATCGCTGCGGGACTTGAGCCCTCTCCCGCTTGCGGGAGAGGGTTGGGTGAGGGCGCGCGGACGGGCGAATCGCTTCGCCTCTCGATGGAGAAGCATCGACCAAGCCCGAACCGATTAAACTAACGCCGTGATCCGTTCCGCCTCCTTCCAACGCCGCATGGCAAGCCTGGCGCTCGTCGCCATGCTGCTGCTCGCTTGCCTGCCGACGCTGGGCCGGTTGGCGACGCCGTCGGCCGATGGAGACGGATCGTCGGTATGGGCGGCGCTGTGCACGATGACGGGATTGAAATACGTCGAAGTGCCGAACGCCGATCCCGCGCCGCAGCCGCACAAACCGCTGCACGGCGAGGACTGCGCCTACTGCCCGTTGTTGACCGCGGTGGCGGTGTTCGCCTTGTGCCTGGCGCTGGCCTGGCGCACGCCCGTCGTAGCGACTCGCGGATGGCGCGCGGAAGGGCCGCATCGGAAAAACCTCCATCCTTGCGGACTGGGCTCGCGCGGTCCGCCGCTCGCGCTCTGAAACACAAGCCGACCTGACCGCACGGCAGCGCCGTGCCTTTCTTGTGCTTTGGAGTTTTCCATGCCGATCAATTTTCGGGCGGCGACGCACGCGTCGCGCCTCACCGTGGCCGTGGCCGCGGTATTCGCTTCCTTGGCGGCGCAGGCCGCCGATCCGCAGAACGAACCCCTGACTTTGGACCGAGTCGAAGTCCGCGGACGCCGCATCGACCCCACCACCGCCGACAGCTTGGAACAAGCCCGGCACCGTCTTGCCGAACGCGCCGGCGGCACGGGCGTCGTCGACGGCGAGCAGTATCGCGACGGCCGCGTCGGCACGCTCGCCGACGCGCTCGGCTACGCGCCCGGCGTGTTCGTGCAACCGCGCTTCGGCGCCGAGGAGGCGCGGCTGTCGATCCGCGGTTCCGGCCTGCAGCGCAATTTCCACGGCCGCGGCATCGAACTGCTGCAGGACGGCAGCCCGCTCAACTTGGCCGACGGCGGCTTCGACTTCCAGGCGGTGGAACCGCTGGCCGCGCGCCATATCGAGATCTACCGCGGCGCGAACGCGCTCGAATACGGCGCGGCGACGCTGGGTGGGGCGATCGATTTCGTTTCGCCTACCGGCTACGACGCGCCGCCCGCGATGTTGCGCATCGAAAGCGGCAGCGACGGCTATCTGCGCGGTCAGGCGGCGTTCGCCGGTCACGGCGAGCGCGCCGATGCCTATCTGAGCCTAAGCGGCTCGAGCCAGGACGGTTTTCGCGAACACGCGCGGCAAGAGAACTATCGCCTGTTCGGCAATGCCGGCTATCGCCTGGGCGAAGCGCTGGAAGGGCGGCTGTATCTGACCCATGTCGACACGAATTCCGAGCTGCCCGGCAACCTGACATTGGTCCAGGCCGAGCGCGATCCGCGCGCGGCTAACGCCAATACCGCCATGCTCGACCAGCGCCGCGATTTCCGCCTCGACCGCCTCGCCGGCAAGCTGGCTTGGACCCCTGCCGAAGGCCGATCGCTGATCGTGTCTGCGTATTACGCGGACAAGTCGCTGCACCATCCCATCTTCCAGGTGATGCGGCAGGAATCGCAGGACTCGGGCGTCGACTTGCGCTGGCGCAGCGAAGGTGCGTTGGGCGGCCGCAACGTGCTGATCGCCGGCATCGCGTTCGCGCAAGGCGATACGGAAGACGATCGCTTCGCCAACGTGGCCGGCAAGGCCGGCGCGCGCACCAACCGCTTCGATCAGCGGGCGACGAACGCCAAGGCCTATGTCGAAAACCAGACCTGGCTGAGCGAGCGTTGGACGATCGTGCTGGGCGCGCAAGGCTTGAAATCCTCGCGCCGCTCGCGCGATCGGTTCGTCACCGGCGGGCGCGACGAGAGCTTCGACGTCGATTATTCCGGCTTCAGTCCGAAAATCGGTGCGCGCTACCTCGTCGACGACGGCCTGCAGTTCTTCGGCAACCTCAGCCGCAGCCTGGAGCCGCCGAGCTTCGGCGAACTCACCGGCGGCCCCGGCGTGACCCAGGCCGACGAACAGCGCGCGACCACGGCCGAGCTCGGCATGCGCGTCGACCGCGAAACGTTGTCGCTCGATGCCGCCGTCTACCGTGCGCGGATCGACGGCGAATTGCTGGCGCTCACCGACGGCGCCGGCAATCCGCTCGGCACTATCAACGCCGGCCGCACCCTGCATCAGGGATTGGAGCTGAGTTTCGGTTGGCGCATGGCGCCCGCCTGGATCCTGTCGGCGAACTATCTGTGGAACGATTTCCGCTTCGACGGCGATCCGGTCTACGGGGACAAGGACTTGGCCGGCGTGCCGCCGCAGCAGCTGCGCGCGACCTTGCGTTGGTCGCCGGACGAACGCTTCTACATCGCGCCGAACCTGGAAACCGCGCCGCAGGACTACTACATCGACCACGCCAACACGTTCCGCGCGCCGGGCTACACGATCTACGGCCTGCGCGTCGGCGGCAAGTTCGCTTCGGGCTGGTCCTGGTTCGCCGATGCGCGCAACCTCGGCGATCGCAAATGGATCGCCGCCACGAATGCCGTCGCCGACGCGCGCGGCCGCGACGCGGCGAATTTCCTGCCCGGCGACGGTCGCGCGTTCTATTTCGGACTGGAATGGAGGCTGCAATGAGGGCGTCCGCAAGATTTCCGTATCGCGCCGCGGCCGGCGCGCTGGTCGCGGGCGTTCTCCTGGGCGCGGTCGGCGCTTGCGCGAAAACGGACGCCGTAGCGGTCGGCGATTTGCGCATCGAAAAGCCTTGGATCCGGGCCGTTCCGCCCGGCGCACCGGCCGCAGGCGGTTTCATGACCGTGCGCAACGCGGGGCGCGAACCGGACCGCTTGCTGTCCGCGCGCAGCGACTTGGCCGAACGCGTGGAAGTGCACGAGGTATTGAACGAAGCCGGCATGATGCGCATGCGTCCTATGCCGCAAGGGTTGCCGATCCCCGCGGGCGCGGAGATGACGCTGCGGCCGGGCGGTTATCACCTGATGCTGGTTTCGCCCCAGCATCGTTTCGCCGAAGGCGAGACGGTGCCGGTGCGGTTGAAGTTCGAGCGCGCGGGCGAAGCCGTCGTCGCGTTCCGGGTGGAAGCGATGACGGCCTCGGATGCCGGGCGCGCGCATTGATCGCGAGCGCAAAAAAAACGACGCCGGCCTCGCGGCCGGCGTCGCTTGCGGCACGCCGCGGGGGTTACTGGGTGATGTCGACGTCCTTGGTCTCGCGCAGGAAAAGCAGGCCGATCACGAAGGTCATCAGGGCGATCACGACCGGGTACCAAAGGCCGTAGTACATATTGCCGGTAGCGGCCACCAGGCCGAAGGAAATCGTAGGCAGGAATCCGCCGAACCAACCGTTGCCGATGTGGTAGGGCAGCGACATCGAGGTGTAGCGGATACGGGTGGGAAACAGCTCCACGAGCCAAGCGGCGATCGGGCCGTAGACCATGGTGACGTAAAGCACCAGCAGCCAAAGCAGTAGTAGCACCATCGGTTTGTTGATGCGCGCCGGATCGGCCTTTTCGGGATAGCCCGCCGCGGTCAGGCCCGCCTTCAGCGATTTGCCGAATCCGTCAGCCTGCGCCTTGGCATCGTCTTTCGACAGGCCGGCGCCTTCATACGCCGGAACTTCGGTACCGCCCACGCTGACTTTGGCGGTCGTGCCCGCGGGTGCGGCTTGGATTTCGTAAGGAATGCCCGCCTTGGCCAAGGCCGCCGCGGCGATATCGCAAGAATTGGTGAAGACCTTCTTGCCGATCGGATCGAACTGGAAGCTGCAAGTCGAGGGATCGGCGATCACCAACGCCGGCGCGTTGGCGCGCGCTTCCTCGACCCCCGGATTGGCGTAGTGGGTCAACGCCTTGAAGATCGGGAAATAGGTCAGGGCTGCGATGAGGCAGCCGCCCAGGACGATCTTCTTGCGACCGATGCGATCGGACAGCCAGCCGAAGAAAATGAAGAACGGCGTCGCCAGCGCCAGCGCGCCGGCGACCAGCAGATTAGCCGTGGTGCCGTCCACCTTCAGCGTCTGGGTCATGAAGAACAGAGAGTAGAACTGCCCGCCGTACCAGACCACCGCTTGGCCCGCCGTCGCGCCGAGCAGGGCCAACAGCATGAGCTTGCCGTTGCTCGAGAACAGGCTGTCGCGGAACGGCGTCTTGGCCGTCTTGCCTTCGGCCTTCATCTGCTGGAACAGCGGCGATTCCGACAGCTGCAGACGGATCCACACGGACACGCCCAGCAACACGATGGAGACGAGGAACGGGATGCGCCAGCCCCAGGCTTCGAACGCTTCGGTGCCCAAGTACAACCGGCAACCTAAGATCACCAGCAGGGACAGGAATAAGCCCAGCGTCGCCGTCGTTTGGATGAAGCTGGTGTACAGGCCGCGCTTGCCATGCGGCGCGTGCTCGGCGACGTACGTGGCCGCGCCGCCGTATTCGCCGCCCAGCGCCAAGCCCTGCATCAGCCGCAATCCGATCAGGATCACCGGCGCGGCGACGCCTATGCTCGCGTAACTGGGCAGCACGCCGACCAGGAACGTCGAGAAACCCATGATGACGATGGTGACCAGGAAGGTGTATTTGCGTCCGATCCGGTCGCCGATGCTGCCGAAAAACGCCGCACCGAACGGTCGCACGAAGAAGCCGGCGGCGAATGCGAGCAAGGCGAAGATGAAGCCGGTGGTCTCGTTGACGCCGCTGAAGAACTGCTTGGCGATGATCGCCGCGAGCGAGCCGTACAGATAGAAGTCGTACCACTCGAACACGGTGCCCAGGCTGGAGGCGAAGATGACCTTCTTGTGGCCCTGGGTCAGCGTGCCCGACGGCGGCGCGGCTGAGGCGGTGGTGCTGGACATGGTCCGTTCCCCTTAGGTTAGAAGCTGAACTTGACGTGGGTTTGGATGCGCTTCAGGTCGCCTTCGCGGTCGTCCTCGAGCTGGCGCTGGCCCCAGCTCAGCTCGGCGCCGATGTCCAGTTTCGGGAACGGCGAATAGATCACGTTCGCGTGCCAGGACTGGGAGCGCTCGGTGACGCCGAAGCCGGTCAAGGCCTTGTCGTTGTCGAACATCGCGGTCGCGTACATCAGGTTGGTGCGCACCTTCGGGCTGAAGGCGTGGCGCCAGGCGACGAAGCCGCCGTAGCCGTCGATCGCTTCCAGCGATCCGTCCGCCGCCTGCACCGTATCGCTGCCCAGGCCGAAAGCCAGGTAGCGGCCGATGCCCTTGCCGCCGTTGACGGCGTAGCGGATGTCGTCGCTCTTGCCGATGTTGAACTTGCCCGAAACGCTGAGCGCGGCGCCGCTCTCGGTTTCGTCCTGGCCGGTGGCCACGTTCTCGTACTTGAACTGGCGCACCAGCGCGGCGACGGTGAAGTGGCCCCAGTCGCCCTTGGTCAGCCAGCGCGCGGTCAAGTCCGGCGCGACGTTGTCGCCGGTGTTGAAGCGCGCGCCGTTGTTGAGGAAGGGCGTGACGGTGGTCTGCGGATTCTCCAGCGAGAACGACCATGGTCCCTTCGTGTAGCGCAACTGCGCTTGGCGCACGAAGATGGTGCCGTCGGTGGTGCCGACGAAATCCACCGCGTCGGGCAACGCGGCCACGTCCTGGAAGTTCGACCAGGTTTGGCCGGCCAGCCAGTTGTTCCAGCTGATGTAGGCCTGGCGCAGCGACACGGCGTAGGTGTTGGTGGAGGTCTCGTTGCCGACCAGGGCGTTGTTGCCGCCGCCGAAGAAGTCGGCTTCGATATAGGCCTTGAACTTGTCGCCGCTGTCGGTGGTGTGGTCGGCGCTGAGCCAGAAGCGCGAGAACTGGGCGTGGAAATCGGTGTAGGGATCGCCGCTGCGCGCGCTGTTCGCGCCGACCGGGATCGCGCTGGGCAGGTAGAACAAGCGGCCGGACGAGCCGTCGGCGATCTTGCCGTCGCTGGTGTCGGTGGCCATCGCGTCCATCTTGATGAAGCCGCCGTACGAGAACGCCGTGCCGGGATTGGCGGCGGTCATGATCGTGGTCGATTGGATCGGCTGCTTGCCCGCAGGCACGGCCGGCGCCGCTTTCTGCGCGGCCTGCACCTCGGTCACCGCCGATTGCGTCTGCACGATCTGGGTCTGCTGCTGTTGCTGCGCCGACAGCAGCGCTTGCACTTGCTGCTCGAGCTGGGCGATGCGCGCTTCCAACTCTTTTTCCTTGGCGGTGGCGGCCAGCGCCGCGCCCGGCGCCAGCAAGGCGAACAGGACGGCGGCGGCCAGCGGGCGCCGCGCCATCGATAGGACGGATGAAGTAGTCATTCCCCTCTCCCGAGCGTAAGTCATGGGTATGGCGATCGACCGCGCCAGGCACGGCTTCCAGGGAGCCTGCGCGCGGCGCCGGTCCGCGCCTATTCGCCATTGGTCGAAAGCGGAGGCGGTATAGACGAAGGTCTAGGTCGGTTTAACAATGGATGCGTCAGACTCTCCACATCGCAGCATTCGCAGGTAAAGCCATGACCGATGCGCCCGCCGTCTATCCCGTTCCGCCCGACTTCGCGGCCAAGGCCCGCGTGAACCGGGAGCAGTACGAACGTCTGTACGGGGAGTCGATCGACGACCCCGCCGGGTTCTGGGGCCGCGTCGCGGCCCGTTTGGATTGGATGCGGGCGCCGACCAAGATCAAGGACGTGAGCTACAAGCTCGACGATTTCCATATCCGCTGGTACGAGGACGGCGAGCTCAACGCCAGCGTCAATTGCCTGGACCGGCAGCTGGCCGAGCGCGGCGACAAGACCGCGCTGCTGTTCGAGCCGGACGACCCGAACCAGCCTGCGCGCGCGGTGAGCTATCGCGAACTGCACCGGCGCGTCTGCAAGCTGGCCAATGCGCTGCGCAACCTCGGCGTGCGCAAAGGCGACCGGATCACGATCTACTTGCCGATGATCCCGGAAGCCGCGGTCGCGATGCTGGCCTGCGCGCGCATCGGCGCGATCCATTCGGTGGTGTTCGGCGGCTTTTCGCCCAATTCCATCGCCGACCGCGTGTCGGACTGCCAGTCCAAACTCATCATCACCGCCGACGAAGGCGTGCGCGGCGGCAAGAAGATCCCGCTGAAAGCCAACGTCGACGCCGCGTTGAAGCTGCCCGGGACGAATACCGTGGAAACCGTGCTGGTGGTGCGCCACACCGGCGGCGCGGTCGACATGCAGATGCCGCGCGACCGCTGGTACGAAGCGGTGGTCGACGATCAGCCGGAGCAATGCGAACCCGAGCGCATGAACGCGGAAGATCCGCTGTTCATCCTCTACACCTCCGGTTCCACCGGCAAGCCGAAAGGCGTGATGCACACCACCGGCGGCTATCTGACCTATGTGAGCTATACCCACGAGACCGTATTCGACCTGCGCGAAGACGACGTCTATTGGTGCACCGCCGACGTCGGCTGGGTCACCGGCCACAGCTATATCGTCTACGGCCCGCTGGCCAACGGCGCCACCGCGGTGATGTTCGAAGGCGTGCCGAACTATCCGGATTTCTCGCGTTTCTGGCAGGTGATCGACAAGCACAAAGTCACCTTGTTCTACACCGCGCCGACCGCGATCCGCGCGCTGATGCGCGAAGGCGACGGGCCGGTGAAAGCGACCTCGCGCAAATCGCTGCGCCTGCTCGGCACGGTGGGCGAGCCGATCAATCCCGAAGCCTGGCGCTGGTACAACGATGTGGTCGGCGAAGGCCGCTGCCCGATCATCGATACGTGGTGGCAGACCGAGACCGGCGGCATCCTGATCACGCCGCTGCCCGGCGCGATCGACGCCAAGCCGGGTTCGGCGACCAAGCCTTTCTTCGGCATCCGTCCGGCGATCGTCGACGCCAACGGCCAGATCCTGGACGGCGCCACCGAGGGCAATCTGGTCCTGCTCGATTCCTGGCCCGGCCAGATGCGCAGCGTCTACGGCGATCATCAGCGCTTCATCGACACCTATTTCAAGACGTATCCGGGCATGTACTTCACCGGCGACGGCTGCCGCCGCGACGCCGACGGCTACTACTGGATCACCGGCCGCGTCGACGACGTGATCAACGTCAGCGGCCACCGCATCGGCACCGCCGAAGTGGAGAGCGCGCTGGTGTCGCATCCGAAGGTCGCCGAGGCGGCGGTGGTCGGTTTCCCGCACGACATCAAGGGGCAGGGCATCTACGCCTACGTCACTCTGGTCGCCGGCGAAGCGGACAGCGAAGACTTGCGCAAAGAATTGGTCGCTTGGGTGCGCAAGGAGATCGGCCCGGTCGCCACGCCCGACCATCTGCAATGGGCGCCGGGGCTGCCGAAGACGCGTTCGGGCAAGATCATGCGCCGCATCCTGCGCAAGATCGCCGAGAACGCGCCGGACCAACTGGGCGACACCAGCACCTTGGCCGATCCGTCGGTGGTGGAGTCGCTGGTGAAGCACCGGCGGGATGCTTGAAGAGCAACGTCACAAGCAAATCCCCCCTGCCCCCCTTTTTCAAAGGGGGGAACAGCCCGGCTTCGGGTAGGAATTTCGTTCTTGGGGGCCTTCACACACCGGAGGGTGAGAGGAAACGGAATTCATGCCTACGCTATTGATCGCCGACGACCATCCGCTCTTCCGCGAAGCGTTGCGCGGCGTGGTATCGCGGGTGCTGCCGGACTACGCTTTGCGCGAGGCCGACAGCGCGCAGGCCCTGTACGCGCTGACCGAAGCCGAGCCGGACGCCGATTTGCTGCTGCTCGACTTGAATATGCCCGGCGCGCACGGTTTCAGCGTGCTGGTGCACCTGCGCGCGCAGCATCCGCAGTTGCCGGTGGTGGTGGTGTCGGCGCAGGAAGATCCGGCGGTGATGCGTCGCGCGCTGGATCACGGCGCGGTCGGCTTCATTCCGAAATCCGCCGACGCGGCCACGCTCGGCGATGCGCTCACCCAAGTGCTCGAGGGCGAGCGCTGGGCGCCGGAAGCGGCGCAGTCCGCGCCGGCGGTCGGCGACGACGAGCACGCCGCCGCGCAGCGCCTGCGCGAGCTGACGCCGCAACAGTTCCGCGTGCTGCAAATGCTCGGCACCGGTTTGTTGAACAAGCAGATCGCCTACGAACTGGGCGTGTCCGAAGCGACGGTGAAGGCGCATATGACCGCGGTCCTGCGCAAACTGGGCGCGTCCAATCGCACTCAAGCGGTGCTGATCGCGGGACGTTTGGCTTTGGATCCGGCGTCGGTCGTGCCGCCGCCCGAAGAAGAAAGCTGACCGCGGGCCCGCTTTTGGCTCGTGTAGAGCGGAGCTTGCTCCGCTGCTCCTTGTTCGGGGTTGCTTTGTAGAGCGGGACTTGCCCCGCTGCTTTTCGGTCAATCGCAATCGAAAACAAAGCAGCGGGGCAAGCCCCGCTCTACAAAGCCAAAGCAGCGGAGCAAGCTCCGCTCTACACAAGCAGAGGCAAGCTCAAGCCGCGCCGGTTTCGGCGGCGCCGCGCATCGCCTGCCGCTGCGCAGCCAAGTACGCGCGCAGCGACGCCGGCCGCACCGGTTTGGTCAGCACGCGATAGCCGCGAGCGCGTGCGGCCTGTTTCAACGCGTCGCTGCCGTCGGCGGTGAGCAGCGCGCCGGGGATCTCGCGGCCAGCGCGTTCGCGCAAGGCGTCCAAGGCGTCCAGACCGTCGAGGCGGTCGTGCAGGTGGTAGTCGACTAGCAGCACGTCAGGCTGCCGGCGCAGCAAGTCCAGGGCTTCGTCGACCGTGGTCGCGGCGACGACTTCCGCTTCCCAGCGTCCCAACAGCGCGCGCATGCCGGCCAGGATCTCGTGATCGTTGTCCAGGCACAGCACGCGCAAACCGGCGAGCGAATCGGGAAGCCCTACGCGCGGCGTGCGCGCCGCGGCGGCCGTCGCGCGTTCGGCGCGCGGCACGCGGATCGCGAACACGCTGCCGCGGCCGACGCGCGAACGCACGCCCAGCGGATGCCCGAGCACGTGCGAGATGCGCTGGCAGATCGACAGGCCCAGCCCCAAACCGCGTTCGCCCCAGTCGGTGGGCTGCTCGAAGCGGCGGAACTCGTCGAAGATCTGGCGCAGATGGTGTTCGGGAATGCCGGGGCCGGTATCCCAGACCTGCAATTCGATGCTGCCGCCGCGCGGCCGCGCGGCCAGAACGATCCGGCCTTCGCGGGTGTAGCGCAGCGCATTGGCGAGGAAGTTCTGCAGCACGCGGCGCAACAAGCGCCGATCGCTGCGGACCGGAGTGGAGCTGGCGTGCAAGCGCAGGTCGATGCCGCGGCCGGCGGCGACCGGCGAATATTGTTCGACCAGCTGCTGCAACAGATCGCCCGCATCGAAATCGGTCAGCGCCGGCTGCAGCGCCCCGGCGTCCAGGCGCGAGATGTCGAGCAGGCCGTCGAGCAATTCCTCGGCCGCGCGCAAGGAGGTGTCGACGCGTTCGGCCAAATGCCGCTGCTCGGCCGGCTGCGTGCTGTCGCGCAAGGCGGAGGTGAACAGCCGCGCCGCGTTCAGCGGCTGCAGCACGTCGTGGCTGAGCGCGGCCAGGAAACGGGTGCGCGATTGTTGCGCGGCTTCGGCTTCGCGGGTGCGTTCGGCGACGCGCTGTTCCAGGGTTTCGTTGATTTCGCGCAGCGCGCCTTCGACCCGCTTGTATTCGGTCACGTCGCTGTAGCTGGTCACGTAGCCGCCGCCGGGCAGCGGCTGGCCGCGCATCTCGGTGACCTGGCCGCTGCTGCGCACGCGCTCGAACACGTAAGGCGAGCCGGCGCGCATATAGGCGATGCGCTTGTCCACCTGCGCGTCGATGTCGCCCTCGCCCAGTTCGCCGCGTTCGGCGTTGAAGCGGATCAGCTCGGCCACCGGCCGGCCGACATAGAGCATGCCGTCGGGATAGCCGAACATCTGCTGGTAGCGTCGGTTCCAGGCGACCAGCTTCATGTCGCGGTCGACCACGCTGACGCCCTGGTCGATATTGTCCAGCGTGGTCGCCAGCACCTGGCGATTGAAGCGCAATTCTTGTCCCGCTTCGTCCAGCACGGCGACCACTTCGGCCACGTCCATGCCGGTGCCGGTCAATGCGCTGGTCAGCACCAAGCGCGCCGAGGCCGCGCCGATCGCCGCAGCAAGCAGGCGTTCGGTGAACTGCACCCAGCCGCGGTCCGCCGCCGCTTGCGGGTGCAGCTCCACGCCCAACAACTGCGCCTGTTCGGCGAACGCGCGGCGCGCGGTGCGTTCGCCGAGCACGCGGCCGGCCAGCGCGAGCAAATCGGCGATGTGCACGTTGCCGCGCCACCCGCCTTCGGCCAGCGTGCGTTTTTCCGTGTACGGCTCCAGGAACGGAATCGCGCGCAGGCGTTCGTCGAAGCCGGGTCGCCAGCGCGCGGACACCAGCAGCAACGCGCCGATGTTGACCAATAGCGACCAGAACGTGCCGTGGGTGAGCGGATCCCAACCCGACAAGCCGAACAACTGGCGCGGACGCAGCCAAGAAATGCCGAGCAGGCCCTGCGTCAGCCACGCGTCGGACAACCAGCCGGCGTCGGTCAGCGTCGGCAACAGCAAGGTGTAGATCCACATCGCGAAGCCCAGCGCCATGCCGATTTCGACGCCCTGCCGGCTGGCGCCGCGCCAATACAAACCGCCGATCAGCGCCGGCGCGAATTGCGCCACCGCGGCGAAGGCCATCAAACCGTAGGAGGCGAGTGTGGTGTCGCTGCCGCTGGCGCGGTAATAGCCGTACGCCAATGCGGCGAAGCAGACGATGGCCACGCGCCGGATCCACAGCACCGTGCCGGCGACGTCGCCGCCATGGCGCTCGGCCCAGCCGCGGCGCAGCAGCGGCGGCATGATCAGGTCGTTGCTGACCATCGTCGCCAGCGCCACGCTGGCCACGATCACCATGCCGGTGGCCGCGGAGAAACCGCCGATGTAGGCGAACAGCGCCAGCGCCTCGCGCGATTCGGCCAGCGGCAGCGCCAGCACGAAACTGTCGGCCGCGGCCGCGTTCTGGCGGCCGAACAATTCCAGGCCGGCGCTGGCGATGGGCAGCACCATCAGCGAAATCAGCACCAGGTACGCGCCGAACAGCCAGCGCGCGCGGCGGATGTCGCGGACGTCGCCGCATTCGACGATCGCTACGTGGAACTGGCGCGGCAAGCAGAAGATCGCGGCGAAGGCGAGCAGGGTCTGGCCGACGAAACCCACCGGCGGCGCGTTGGTCACCAACGCGCGCGTCGCTTCGATCACGTGCAGGTCGTTGCGCTTGAGCCAGCCGATCGCGAACACGCCCACCAGCACCAGCGCCAGCAGCTTGACCAGCGATTCCAGCGCGATCGCCAGCATCATGCCGTGGTGGTGTTCGGTCGCGTCGACCTGGCGCGTGCCGTACAGAATCGCGAACAGCGCCATCAGCGCCGCGACGTACAGCGCTGGATCGCCCAGCGTGGTCGTCGGCGTCTGCCCGCTCAGCACGCTCAAGCTGATCGCCACCGCTTTGTATTGCAGCGCCAGGTAGGGCACCGCTGCGGTCAATGCGATCAGCGTCACCAACGCCGCCAAACGCTGCGCGCGGCCGTAGCGGGCGGCGATGAAGTCGGCGATCGACACCGTGTTCTGGGTCTGCGCGATCAGCGCGAGGCGTTCGAGGATGCGCCAACCGAAGATCAGCAGCAGCAGCGGACCCAGATAGATCGGCAGATAGCCGATGCCGGTGCGCGCGGCGCTGCCCACCGCGCCGTAGAACGTCCACGATGAGCAATACACCGCCAGCGCCAGGCTGTAGACCAGCGGCCGCAGCCAAGGCCGCTGCGGATATAGCGGCCGGCGGTCGCCCCACCAGGCCACCGTGAACAGCAGTCCGGCGTAGGCCAGCGATACCAGCAGCAGAATCCAGCCTGGGAGCATGGGCGCAACGTTGGCGGCGTTGGGCCGAGTGTACGGCCGTCCGGCGGATGCGGGCGCTTCAGCGCCTGCGGACGTATTCGTAGCGGACGAAACGCCAGCGCTGCCCGGTGCCGTTCGCCATGATCACGTGCTGTTCTTTGACGACGTGGTCGTCGTCGGGCTGCCGGATCGCCATGTCGGAGACCATGAAGCGGCCTTCGACGTCCTTGCCGAAGCCTACGAAAGCCTGGGGCTCGAATTGAACCAGGATCGTGCCTTCGGACGCCGCGCCGAAGCTCCTCGCCGGCATGATGCTGACCGGGAAGCGCGTATCCATCGAAACGTATTTCCAGCGGCCTTCGACGCGGTCGAAATCCAGGTAGTCCAGCCGTTCGAAATCCGGAACGCCGCTGCCCGGCGCCGGTTTCATCGTCTCCTGCAGGATCGGACCGATCATGCGCCGTTCGGCGATCAGGCCGCGGGTGACGATGGGTTCGGCGCCGGGCGCGGGCCAAAGCTTGGCGACGACGTCCCATTGGCCGAGTTGGCGCGCGAGCTGCTGCTGCTCCGGTCCGGGCTTCGACATGCGTTGCGCGGCGGACGCTTCGACGGCCGGCGCCTGTTGCGCGGACGCCGCCGGGCCGAGCGCGGCGAGCAGGATCAGGACGAGGGCGGAGCGCATGGCGTATCTCCCGTCGTATCGCGAATTGGCAGGATCGACTCTACAAGGAAACCGGCAACAAAAAACCCGCCGGGCAGGCGGGTTTTTCGTTGGATCGACAAGCCGGAAGGCTTATTTGATCTTGCCTTCTTTGTAGATCACGTGCTTCCGGACGACGGGGTCGTACTTCTTGACCTCCATCTTGTTCGGCGTGTTCTTCTTGTTCTTGTCGGTGGTGTAGAAGTGGCCGGTGTTGGCCGAGGAGATCAGACGGATCTTGTCGCGCTTGCTAGCCATGATGTTCTCCTCAGACCTTTTCGCCGCGGGCGCGGAGTTGGGCCAGAACGGAATCGATCCCGTTCTTGTCGATGGTGCGCAGGGCCTGCGCGGAAACCTTCAGCTTGACCCAGCGGTTTTCGCTGGCGACCCAGAAACGGCGCTCGTGCAGGTTCGGCAGGAAGCGGCGGCGGGTCTTGTTGTTGGCGTGCGAGACGTTGTTGCCGGTCTGCACGCCCTTGCCGGTGACTTGGCATACGCGGGACATAACGCACCTCGAAAGATTTTTTGCCGCCCTTAGCCAGGGAGACTTCGGCCCCTGCGGATGCCGGTGAGGGCGGCCGCACGCAATTCGGGTAGGTTTTTCCGCTGCCGGCGGCGGCCGGAATTGCGTTTCCGGACCGCCCGGTCGAGGGCCTTATCGGCCGACCGGACGCAGCGAGCCGGGCATTATGCCCGGAAGGCCTGGGACAGGCAACTTATCCACAGGGGTAGTTCGCTGGGCCGGGCTGTGGGACGGGCGAGGTTCGCGCCAAGAGCCGGACCCTCTCCCTGGCGCTTCGCGCCTGTCCCTCTCCCGCAAGGGGAGAGGGTGAGCCGGTCAATGCGAGGCCTTGTCCCGCCGCCAGCCGCGATGGCGGATGTCCAAATACAGGCTGTAGGCCGCGGTGAAGGCGGGGAACAGGTTCTGGATCACACCCACCGAGTCCTGTTTCTGCGAGAACACGAAATAGCTCAGCGTCATCACGCTGCCGACCAGGCTCATGTACCAGAACAGGCGCGGGATCACCGGCTTGCGGTGCTTGCGCGAGGCCACGAACTGGACCACCCAGCGGCCGCCGAACATCAGCGCGCCGGTCAGGCCGATCAGCTTCCACGGCGACATGTGCAGGCCGGTCCATTCCAGCCAGGGGATGGCGGCGTTCATGAAATCGGGGGTCATGGCGATACCTGCGGGACCGTCAGGAGATTTCTTCGATGGCCGTGCGCTTGCTGCGCCGGATCAGCCAGGCCACGCCGCGCAGATCGCTGATGCCGACCAGGGCGCGGTTGAGGTTGTTGTACTTGGACACGCCGCTGGCGCGGTGGCGATGGTTGACCGGCACGCTGACCGTCTTCCAACCGGCGCGCTGCATCAGCGCGGGCAGGTAGCGGTGCATGTGGTCGAAGTAGGGCAGGTCGAGGAAGGCTTCGCGTTCGAACAGTTTGATGCCGCAGCCGGTGTCGGGCGTGTCGTCGCGCAACATGCGCGCGCGGATCGCGTTGGCCCATTTCGAAGCCCAGCGCTTGCTGCCCGAATCCTGCCGGTTCACCCGCCAGCCGGCGAACAGCTTGGTGTCCGGCGTCGCCGCGGCGCTCGCGGCCAGCAGTTTCGGGATGTCGGCCGGGTCGTTCTGGCCGTCGCCGTCGAGGGTGGCGATCCAAGCGCCGCGCGCGGCCCTCACGCCGCTGCGCACCGCGGTGCTTTGCCCGCTCTGGTTCGCGTGGCGCAGCACGCGCAGCTCCGGGACTTCGGCTTTCAGGCGCTTGAGCACGTCCAGTGTGGCGTCGCGGGATTTGTCGTCGACGTAGACGATTTCGAAATCGGCCACGCCGCGCAGCGCGGCGGTGATTTCGTTCACCAACGGCGCGACGTTGTCCTGTTCGTTGAATACAGGAACGACGACGGAAAGTTGCGGAGCGGGAGATTCAGCCATCAACGGGACTCGGCGCGTTTTTTTGAGCCCCTCTCCCGTGGGGAGAGGGGTTGGGGTGAGGGTTCGGCGAAGCGTTGGAGGCTGAACTTGCGTCGCTTCTCCGAACCCTCATCCGCCCTTCGGGCACCTTCTCTCGGGGGGAGAAGGAAAAGCAAGCGTTACGCATTATCGCCGAAGTAGTCCCGGCACCAGGCCACCACCTGCGGCAGGCCGGTTTCGATGGACGTGGCGGGCTCGAAGCCGAACGCGGCCTGGGCCCGGGCGGTATCGGCCATCGTCTCGACCATGTCGCCCGGCTGCATCGGTTTGTAGACCTTTTCCGCTTTCTTGCCGGCCGCCTCTTCGATCACCGCGATGAAGCGCTCCAGTTCCACCGGCGTGTGGTTGCCGAGGTTGAAGACGCGGTGCGGCGGATCGTCCTGCGGGGGATGGTCCAGCGCGCCGAGCACGCCGGCGACGATGTCGTCGATGAAGGTGAAGTCGCGCCGCATCTTGCCGTGGTTGAACACGTCGATCGGGCGTCCGGACAGCACCGCCCGCGAGAACAGCAGCGGCGCCATGTCCGGCCGGCCCCAGGGTCCGTACACGGTGAAGAAGCGCAGCCCCGTCGCGCGCAGGCCGTACAGGTGCGCGTAGGTGTGCGCCATCAATTCGTTCGCGGCCTTGGTCGCGGCGTACAGCGAGCGCGGCCGATCGATGCGCTGGTCTTCGGAGAACGGCGGCTTGGCCGAATCGCCGTACACCGACGACGAACTGGCGTAAGCCAAATGTGCGACGCCGCGATGCCGGCACAGTTCGAGCAGATTGACGAAGCCGACCAGGTTGCTGTCGACGTAGGCGTGCGGATTCTGCAGCGAATAGCGCACGCCGGCTTGCGCGGCCAGATGGATCACCCGGTCCGGCGCTGTTTCGTCGAACAAGGCGGCCAGGCCGTCGCGGTCGGTCAAGTCCAGCGCGCGGATGTCGGCGTCCGCGCACAACGCGGCGCCGCGATCGCGCTTCAGCCGCGGATCGTAGTAATCGTTGAAATTGTCCAGGCCGACGAAGGCTTCGCCGCGGCGCCGCAATTCGCGGCAGACGTAGGCGCCGATGAATCCGGCCGCGCCGGTGACGAGAATGGTCATGGGTTTCTTAGCCGCCGTTCCCGCGAAGGCGGGAATTCAAAGTCCTGATTTTGCCCGACGCAACCTGAGCGAATCGTTCATCGCAGACGGCTCCGCCGCTCGGCCCGTCAGAACAATCCAAAACGCTTTTTGGCCACGTTCTTGCGGGCGGGATCTATCGCGTCGGAGATATCGTGCGCGCCGAACTTCTCCAATAGCGCGTCGCTGCCTTTGCGCAGCTTCAACTCCATCTCCTCGCGGTAGAGCGGAACGACGGCAAGGAAGTGGATCCGCTTCTCCGAATCGATGTCGAGCGCGGCGAATTCTTCCGGCGCGGTGACGGCAGGCAACAGGATGGCCCCGCAAAGGCCGGTATTGGCGGCGTAGGGTTCGGCCGGGTCGCCGTTGGGCATCGAATGCCCCCACCCCAGCCAGGTGCGGTATTTGTGCGGAAAGCGAGCCAGCGTCTTGAGCAGGCGCACCGGCCAATACCAGGCTTCGTCCTGGAACGCTTCCTGTTCGACGCGCCAGTCCGGCGGCAGCGTGACCATGAGCTCCAGATGCTTCAGCCCGTCCAATTCCGCCGGAACATGCATGGGCAGGTCGCTCATGCCCGAGGTGACCAAACGATGGAACGGGTTCGCTTCGTTGGGCGGCACCCAATGCACGTCGATGTGGACGAGGTCGGAGACGATTTCGTGGAAGACGGATTCGATCGGCCCGAGATGAGCTTGGATATGCGCGGAAATTTCTTCCAGGCACATCTCGCCCTGGATCGCCTCGAGTCCTGGCGGCGATTCGTCGTAGTGATAAATCGGTTGCCCGCTGAGGCTCACCAGCTTGCCGTCGTCCGAACCGTTGCCCGATGCCATGCGTGTGCCCTCAGGCTTTTCCGCGCAAGCGCTCCAGCACGCCGTCCAGCGTGTCCAGATCGGTGTAGTGGATCACCAGCCGGCCCTTGCCCGCGCGGCCGTGGGCGATGCTGACCTTGGTGCCCAGGCTTTCCGACAATTCGTTTTCCAGCGAGGCGATGTCGGCGCTGGCGCGCGGCTTGGCGCCGGGTTTCTTCTTGCCCGCGGCCTGCGGCACCGAGCCGGCGGCGTATTGCTGGGCGCGGTGTTCGACTTCGCGCACCGACCAGCCGTGTTCGGCCGCGTCGGAAGCGAGCCGGCTGGCCAATTCCGGCGACAGCGTCAGCAGCGCGCGCGCGTGGCCCATCTCCAACCGGCGCGATTCCAGCAGCGCGCGGATCGCCGGCGGCAGTTCCAGCAGGCGCAGCAGATTCGACACCGCGGCGCGCGAACGGCCCACGGCTTCGGCGGCCTGGGCGTGGGTCAAATCGAATTCTTCGATCAACCGATGCAGCGCCTGCGCTTCTTCCAGCGGGTTGAGGTCTTCGCGCTGGATGTTTTCGATCAGCGCCATCGCCACCACGGTGCGGTCGTCGACTTCGCGCACGACCACCGGGATTTCGGTCAAACCCGCTTGTTGCGATGCGCGCCAGCGGCGTTCGCCAGCGATGATTTCGTAGCGCTTGCCGCCCAAGTCGCGGACCACGATCGGCTGGATCACGCCTTGCGCACGGATCGATTCGGCCAATTCGGTCAGCTTGTCCGCGTCCATATTGCGGCGCGGCTGGTACTTGCCCGGCGACAGCGCGTCCACCGGCAAAGTGCGCAGCGTGTCGGACGGCGTGGCCTCCAGCACCGGCGCTTCGGCGGCGGCCTTGGAACCGAGCAAGGCTTCGAGGCCGCGGCCGAGGCCGCGCTTCTTGGCCGGTTGGGGCTTGCTGGCGTTCATGCCGCTTTCTCCGTGTTGTGCTTGTTGCGCTCGTGCTGGCGGCGCAGCACTTCGCCGGCCAGTCCGAGATAGGCGATGGAGCCGCGCGAAGCCCGGTCGTAGCCGACGATGCTTTGGCCGTGGCTGGGCGCCTCGGCCAGGCGCACGTTGCGCGGCACGATGGTGCGGAACACCTTGTCGCCGAAATGTTGGGTCAATTCCGCCGAAACCGCGTTGGCGAGGTTGTTGCGCACGTCGAACATGGTGCGCAGCACGCCTTCGATCTCCAGGGCCGGGTTGAGCTTGGCCTTGAGCGCGTCGATGGTCTGCAGCAGCGCGGTCAGGCCTTCCAGCGCGTAGTACTCGCACTGCATCGGCACCAGCACCGAGTCCGCCGCGGTCAGCGCGTTCAAGGTGAGCAGCGACAAGGCCGGTGGGCAATCGACGATGATGAAATCGTATTTCTCGCGCAGCGGATCCAGCGCGCGCTTGAGCCGCTGTTCGCGGCCTTCTTCGTCCATCAGTTCGATTTCGGCCGCGGTGAGGTCGGTGTTGCCGGGCAGCAGGTCGAAATCTTCGGGCGTGCGCACGATCGCGTCGCTCGCGTGCATTTCCTCGAGCAGCACGTCGCAGCTGGACGCCGACAGCTCGCGCTTGTCGATGCCGCTGCCCATGGTGGCGTTGCCCTGCGCGTCCAGATCGACCAGCAGCACGCGCTTGGGGGTGCGGGCCAAGGCGGCGGCGAGGTTGACGGCGGTGGTGGTCTTGCCGACGCCGCCCTTCTGGTTGGCGATGGCGATGATGCGGGCCATGGGGTCCGTTTGCCTCGGTGCGCTGGGATGCCCGCGTTGCCGCGGGCCGGACCGGGGATTATGCCGCGCCGGGTGAATATTGGCTTGCGATGCGGTCTCAACGCGCCGCCGCGCGTTGCGGAAGACGGTACGACGGCTTTCGCCGCTGGAGTGCCCGTAGCCGGGGTTGAGCCGCAGGCGATACCCGGGACGCCATCCACCGTAGCCGAAAGCCCCGGGTATCGCTTCGCTCAACCCGGGCTACGGTCGCGCTTTACCACCACCAAATGCCGCTCCGCCGCCAATCCGGGCACGGCGAGCGGATGAATGGCCTCCAGGCGCCATCCCGCGGGCAAGGCCGCGATCTCCTCGTCCGGCCGCGCGCCCTTCATCGCCAGCAGCCGTCCGCCGGGCGCCAGCAGATGCCCGCCCACCGCCAGGATGTCCGGCAAGGTGGCCAGCGCCCGCGCGGTGATCGCTTCATAAGCGCCGGGTTCGTCCACCGCCTCGGCGCGGGCTTCGGCCACGCGCGCATTGCCCAGCTTCAGCGAACGCACCGCTTCGCGCAGGAAACGCGCCTTCTTGCCGTTCGATTCGACCAAGGTCACGTGCAAAGCGGGCAGCGCGATCGCCAGCGGGATGCCGGGCAATCCCGGGCCGGTGCCCAGGTCTGCCAGCGTGGCGACTCCGCTCGCGTACGGCTGCATCGCCAGCGAATCGAGCAGGTGCTTGGCCACCATCTCGCGCGGATCGCGGATCGCGGTGAGGTTGTAGGTGCGGTTCCAGCGATCGAGCAAAGACAAATAGGCCAGCAGCGGATCGGCGAGCGCGGCATCCAGCGACAAGGCCGCCAAGCCGGCTTCTAGTTCGTCGCGTAGGGCAGGAGTGAGGTCGCGGTTCATGGCGTCAGTATCGCCTACGGGCCGAATCCGGGCCGACGGAATACCCGGCGATGCGCGGTTTCCGTCTTGTTAGGATGGGGTCACCCCGCCGCGGAGGGCTCTTCCTGGAAAGCCTGCACGCCATCGATCTGCGATTGCTCGGCGGCGCGTTGCTGATCCTGGCCGGGATCGCTTCGTCGTTGCTCGCGCGCCGCTTCGGCGCGCCGCTGCTGTTGGTGTTCCTGCTGCTGGGCCTGTTGCTGGGTGTCGACGGGCCGGGCGGGATCCGCTATTCGGACACGCGCTTCACTTTCCTGGTCGGTTCGCTGGCGTTGGCGATCATCCTGTTCGACGGCGGCCTGCGCACCCGTGCCGCGCACGTGCAGGGCAGCGTGAAGCCGGCGCTGCTGCTGGCCACCGTCGGCGTGGTCGCGACCGCGGCGTTGACCGCGTTGGCGGCATCGAAATTGCTCGGCTTGCCGCCGCTGGAGGCGATGCTGCTGGGCACGATCCTGGCTTCGACCGACGCGGCCGCGGTGTTTTTCCTGATCCGCGCCGGCGGTTTGCATCTGGAACGGCGCACCGGCGCGACCTTGGAAGTCGAATCCGGCGCGAACGATCCGGTCGCGGTGTTCCTGACCATCGGCCTGACGCTGTGGGTCTCCGGCGATCACGAAGGCGGCGTCTGGACGATCGCGCTGAGCATGGTCTGGGCGATGGCCGCGGGCTTGGCGGTCGGCTATTTCGGCGGCCGCGCGCTGGTCGCCGTGCTGAACCGTTACGACCTGCCGTCGGGCCTGCATCCGTGGTTGGCGCTGGCGGGTGCGGTGACCTTGTTCGCATTGACCAACTTGATCGGCGGCAGCGGCTATCTGGCCGTCTATCTCGCCGGCATCGTCTTGGCGAACCGGCCGCTGCGCGCGCGCCAGGCGGTGATGTCGGTGCAGGACGCGGCCACTTGGTTCGCGCAATTGGCGATGTTCCTGCTGCTCGGGCTGCTGGCCGCGCCAAACAAGCTGCTCGGCGTGCTGTGGCCGGCGCTGGGCGTGGCCGCGTTCCTGATGTTCGCGGCGCGGCCGCTGGCGGTGGCCGCGTGTTTGTTGCCGTTCCGCTATCGCTGGGCGGAGATCGGATTCATTTCCTGGGTGGGATTGCGCGGCGCGGTCGGCATCTTCCTCGCATCAATCCCGTTGCTGGCGGGGCTGCCGAACGCATCGTTGTATTTCAACGTGGCGTTCGTGGTGGTGCTGGCGTCGCTGATCGTGCAGGGCTGGACTTTGGCGCGCGCGGCGCACGCTTTCGGCGTGGCGGTGCCGCGCCCGGATCCGAACACGCGCCGCATCCAATTGGATCTGCCGGGACAGTTGGACTACGACTTGGTCGGCTACCGCATCGCTTCCGCCAGCGCGATCCTGCACGGCGCCGCGCTGCCCGGGCGCGTGCGCCTGGCGATGGTCGCGCGCGAAGGCCGGCTACTGCTGCCGGAAGAGGCGGCCGAATTGCGGGCCGGCGACTACGCTTATTTCCTGGCGCCGAGCGGGCGCGCGCCGAAGATGGATTGGTTGTTCGCCGAACCCGCCGACGCGCGCCAAGCCGAGACCGAAACGTTCGGCAGCTTCATCCTGCCCGGCGACGTGCCGCTGGGCGAACTCGCCAGTTTTTACGGCTTGGCGATTCCTGCGCGCTTCGCCAAGAGCACCGCCGCGCAGTTGTTCGACGAGCGTTTCGACGAGCAGGCGCAAATCGGGGATAGCGTGACCCTGGGCCGCGCGGTGCTGGTGGTGCGCAGCCTGCGCGAGGACCGCGTGGCCCAGGTCGGGCTGCGCTTCGCCGGCGTCGGCGAGCGGCTGATCGGCGGCAAATAGCCGGCGGAATTGCCGCATTGCGCCATGTTTTCGGCGACCGATCCCGTACCCTGCGACCTCGGCCCGCCGCGGCGCATCTACTTCGGGATCGTCCGCAGCCCTCGACCTCGTTCGACCACTGGAGAAGCCTATGCAACGTCTTGCGCTCACCGTCGGATTGGCACTGGCGCTATCGGCTTGCGATAGTCCGAAAACCCAGGAAAGCAGTCCCGGCCAACCCGCGGCGCAAGCGCCGTCGGCGCCGGTCGAACTGATTCCGCGCGAGGCTTTGTTCGGCAATCCGGAACGCGCTGCGGTGCAGATCAGCCCGGACGGCAAATACCTGAGCTGGATCGCGCCGCTGGACGGCGTGGTCAACGTCTGGGTCGCGCTGGCCGACGATCCGTCGCAAGCCAAGGCGGTCACCGACGACAAGGCGCGCGGCATCCGCCAATACTTCTGGAGCTACCGGCCCGGCACGCTGCTGTATTTGCGCGACACCGGCGGCGACGAGGACTTCCACCTCTACAGCGTCGACGTCGTCTCCGGCGAAAAGCGCGACCTCAGCCCGTTCGCGAAGACGCGCGCCCAGGTCAGCGCGGTCAGCCATCTGCATCCGGAATCGATCCTGGTCGGCATGAACGATCGCGATCCGAAATGGCACGATCTGTACCGGGTCGACCTGGCCAGCGGCCGGCGCACGCTGGTGGAGAAGAACACGCAATCCTTCGCCGGCTATATGGCCGATGCCGATTACAAAGTGCGCATGGCGTTCGAACAGCGCCCCGACGGCGGTCAGAACGTGCTGGCGCCGGACGGCAAAGGCGGCTGGAAGAAGATCGACGATATTCCGTTCGAGGATTCGTTGACCACCTTTCCCGACGGTTACACCGCCGACGGCAAGACTTTGTACTACGTCGACTCGCGCGGCCGCGACACCGCCGCGTTGTTCGCCGTGGATACCGCCAGCGGCGAGAAAAAGCTCGTCGTCGAAGACCCGCGCGCCGATGTCGGCGGGATGCTGAAGGATCCGCAAACCGATGCGGTGCAGGCGGTGGCGATCGATTATCTGAAAGAGGAATGGAAGCCGGTCGATCCGGCCATCGCCGCGGATCTGAAGAAATTGCAGTCGCTGGGCCCGGGCGAGACCACGGTCTATTCGCGGACCCTGGACGACAAGACCTGGATCGTCGGCTACTCCGCGGCCGAAGCGCCGACCGTGTTCTACCGCTATCCGCGCGGCGGCGAGCCGGTGAAGCTGTTCTCGGTGCGTCCGGCGCTGGACGGCAAGCCGCTGGTGCCGATGTGGCCGCAGGAGATCAAGGCCCGCGACGGCCTCACCCTGGTCAGCTATCTCACCTTGCCCAAGGTCGCCGATGCGAACGGCGACGGCAAGGCCGACAAGCCGGCGCCGTTGGTGCTGCTGGTGCACGGCGGACCGTGGGGACGCGATCAATACGGTTATGCCGGCTATCCGCAGTGGTTGGCCAACCGCGGCTATGCGGTGCTGTCGGTGAACTACCGCGGCTCGGCGGGTTTCGGCAAAAACTTCATCGGCGCGGGCGACGGCGAATGGGCCGGCAAGATGCACGACGACCTGATCGATGCGGTCGACTGGGCGGTGAAGCAGGGCGTCACCACGAAGGACCAGGTCGCGATCATGGGCGGTAGCTACGGCGGCTACGCGACCCTGGTCGGCCTGACGTTCACGCCGGACGCGTTCAAGTGCGGCGTGGACATCGTCGGCCCGTCCAACCTCAACACGTTGCTCAGCACCATCCCGCCGTACTGGGCTTCGTTCTTCGAGCAGTTCGCCAAACGCGTCGGCGATCCGCGCACCGAGGACGGCAAGAAGCTGCTGGCCGAGCGTTCGCCGCTGACTCGTGTCGACAAGATCGGCAAGCCGCTGCTGATCGGCCAGGGCGCGAACGATCCGCGGGTGAAGCAGGCCGAGAGCGATCAGATCGTGCAGGCGATGAAGGCCAAGAAGATCCCGGTGACTTATGTGCTGTTCCCCGACGAAGGCCACGGCTTCGCGCGGCCGGAGAACGGCAAGGCCTTCAACGCCGTCGCCGAAGGTTTCCTCAGCCGGTGTCTGGGCGGGCGCGCCGAACCGATCGGCAAGGATTTCGAAGGCTCCAGCATCGTCGTGTCCGAAGGCGCGGACGGCGTGCCCGGCCTGGCGGATGCGTTGAAGGCGCATAAGCAGGAAATCAAGAAGTAATCGCGCGGAGCCCCTCTCCCACCGGGGTGAAACCGCACGGCTTGCGCGCCATTGGCGCGCGTGCGGTTGAACGCCCGCGCCGCTGGCGCGGGCCGGGGCGCGGAGCGAGGGGCTGGGGTGAGGGTTCGGCGGAGTGATGTAGTTGGAGCAACGCATGCGACCGTCGGTTGACGGATCGAGCCGCAATCTGATCCAGTTTCGTTCCACCGAACCCTCATCCGGCGCTGCGCGCCACCTCGCTCCGCGCCCTTGCGCAATGCGCAAAGGCGTTCATGCGCGCGCGAGCCATGGCTCGCAAGCAGCACGCCTTCACCCCGATGGGAGAAGTGAGGAGCAAACGCCTCACACCCATCCGCGCGCCGCCAACGACACCGGCGGGCCGTCGGCGATCAGGAAATGATCGAGCAGGCGCACGTCCACCAACGCCAAGGCCTGTTTCAGGCACGCGGTGAGCGCGCGATCCGCGGCGCTGGGTTCGGGGTGGCCGCTGGGATGATTGTGGCCGACGATCAAAGCCGCGGCGTTGTGCGCCAGCGCGCGGCGCACGACTTCGCGCGGATGCACTTCAGCGCCGTCCAAAGTACCGCGGAACATTTCTTCGAATGCGATCGCGCGATGGCGGGTATCCAGGAACAGCGCGGCGAACACTTCCTGGCGCTGATGGCGCAAACGTTGCGCGAAGTAACGGCCGGCGGCGGCGGGATCGCCGAGCGCATCGCCGCGCTCCAACGCGCCGGCCAGGTGCCGATTGCCCAATTCCAGCGCCGCCGCCAGCGCGCAAGCCCGCGCCGGTCCCAGTCCGGGCAGGCGGGCCAAGGCCTCGGCGGGTCGATCCAATAGAGCGCGCAGCGGGCCGTGCACGGCCAACAGTTCGCGGGCCGTGCCCACCGCGTCGCGGCCGCGCAGCCCGGAGCCGAGGAAGATCGCCAGCAATTCTGCGTCGGACAAGGCCTGTGCGCCGTGCGCGAGCAGTTTTTCGCGGGGTCTCTCGGCGGCGGGCCATTCGCGGATGTGCATGGATGGGGCGATTCCTGGGACGCAGCGCACAAACCGGCGATGGCCGCACGCGCTTCGATCAAATTAACGGAAGCGGTTAAGCCGCCGGATCGGGCCTCGCCGGGCCATCGGGTAAGCTAGCGGTCTGTTTTGACGTAGGAATCTTCCGCGCGTGGGATCGCTGTCCGGACAACGCCTGCTGCTGTGCGTCTGCGGCGGCATCGCCGCCTACAAGACGGTCGAGCTGGTGCGCCGTTTGCGCGACGCCGGGGCGGAAGTGCGCGTGGCGATGACCGAGCACGCCCAGCATTTCGTCGGCACCGCCAGCTTCCAGGCCGTGTCGGGGCAACCGGTGCGCACTTCGCTGTGGGACCCGGCCGCCGAGGCGGCGATGGGTCATATCGAATTGGCGCGCTGGGCGGACCGGGTGATCGTCGCGCCGGCGACGGCCGACACGCTCGCCAAGCTGGCGCACGGCTTCGCCGGCGATCTGGTCACCACGCTGTGCCTGGCTACGACCGCGCCGCTGACGCTAGCGCCGGCGATGAACCATCGCATGTGGCTGCATCCGGCCACGCAAGCCAACATCGCGTTGCTGCGCGAACGCGGCGCGCAAGTGATCGGTCCGGCCGACGGGCCGCTGGCCGAAGGCGAATCCGGACCGGGCCGGTTGAGCGAGCCGGACGACATCGTCGCTGCCCTGATCCAGGCGCAAGGCGGCGCGGGCGATTTGCTCGGCCGCCGCATCGTGGTCAGCGCCGGCCCCACTTACGAAGATCTGGATCCGGTCCGCTACGTCGGCAACCGCAGCAGCGGCAAGATGGGTTTCGCCATCGCCGCCGCGGCGGCGCGGCGCGGGGCTGAGGTGACGCTGGTGGCCGGGCCGGTGCATCTGCCCACGCCGGCGGGCGTGCATCGCGTGGACGTGCGCTCGGCCGCGCAACTGCGCGACGCGGTGCTGGCTGCGCTGCCGGCCGACGCCTACATCGGCGCCGCTGCGGTCGCCGACTACGCGCCGCGCACGGTCGCCGACAACAAGATCAAGAAATCCGCCGACACGCTGACGCTGGAATTGGTGCGCACGCCGGACACGCTGGCCGAAGTGGCCGCGTCGAAATCGCGGCCGCGCTGCGTGGTCGGCTTCGCGGCCGAAACCGAAAACGTGGAAGGCCATGCGCGCGACAAGCTGCGCAAGAAGAACCTCGATCTGATCGCGGCCAACCGCGTCGGCTTGGCCGGCAGCGGCTTCGAAAGCGACGACAACGCGCTGACCGTGTATTCGGCCGACGCTGCGCGCGAACTCGGCCCGGCGCCGAAGACGCGTCTGGCCGACCAATTGCTCGACCTGATCGCGGAGCGACTATGAGCCAGCCGCTGGAAGTTAAATTGCTGGATCCGCGCTTCGGCGACGAATGGCCGCTGCCGGCCTACGCCACCGAGGCCAGCGCGGGCCTGGATCTGCGCGCCGCGATCGATGCGCCGCTGACGCTCGCTCCGGGCGACGCCGCGCTGGTGCCGAGCGGATTGGCGATCCATCTGGCCGATCCGGCTTTGTGCGCGGTGGTGCTGCCGCGTTCCGGGCTGGGCCATCGCCACGGCATCGTGCTCGGCAACGGCACCGGCCTGATCGACGCCGACTATCAGGGCCCGCTGCTGATCAGCCTCTGGAACCGCGGTCGCGAGGCTTTTACGATGCAGCCGGGGGATCGCATCGCACAGTTGGTCGTGCTGCCGGTCGTGCGCGTGGCGCTGCAAGTGGTGGAAGGTTTCGCTAGCAGCGCGCGCGGCGAAGGCGGTTTCGGCCATACCGGCGTGCGCTGACAGGGGGATACGAATGACCGATTCCGATACCGAGACCAGCCGCCTCAAGCCCAGCAGTGCCGCGCTCAGGCCGGCTTTGCCTTGGCTGGCCGGCGCGCTGGCGTTGTTCGCGCTGTGGATGGCCTGGTCCGGCGTGCAGCAATTGCGCGGCCAGGCGCGTTCCGAATCGCTGACCGAGCAGCGCGACGCCGCCGTGGCCGCCGTGGCCAAAGCGGTGACCGCCGAAACCAAGCGGCTGCAGGACAAGCTGGCGCAGGCGCCGGTCAAGACCGCGTTGGACGCCAACGACGCCAACGCCGCGGCCACGCGCATCGGCGCCGGCTGGCCCGGCCTGGAAAAGGTGGAAGTGCTGCCCGGCGATCTGCAGGCGCTGTACACCGCTTTGCCCGAGTCCGGCTACGGCCGCTTGGCGGCGATCGAAGCCGCGCAGGCGCAGAACGCGCCGGTCGCGCGCGTGGTCGCGCAAAAAGGCGCGCCGCGTTTCGTGCTGGCCGCGCCCACCGGCGCGACGCAACCGGCGGTCGGCATGGTGTACGCCCAGTTTCCGCTGGAAACCTTGACCGCCGGATTGGCTTCGGCGGAGATCGACGAAAACGGCTACCTCGCCCTGCGCCAAGGCAGCCATACGATCCTGGCGCGCGGCGACCAGACCCTGGGCAGTAGCGCCGAAGCCCTGGCCGCGAAAATACCCGGCACCGATTTCCGGATCGTCGCCGAAGTGCCCGACGTCGGTCCCGGGCCGTGGGGGTTGGGCGGCATGGCCTGCGTGATCGCCGCTGCGATCGCGGCTTTGCTCGCCTTCCTCGCCTGGCGCGGCTGGCGCCGAGGCGATTCCGCGCATGCCGGCGTTGCGGCCGGAGCCGAAGAAGCGCCGACCTTGACCCAAGCCCTGCAGGCCGCTCCGGCCGAGACCGAAGAACGCAAGAAGATCGAAGTGAAAGAAGCCCCCAAGCGCGCACCGGTGACCATCGACCGCGGCATCTTCCGCGCCTACGACATCCGCGGCGTGATCGGCGAAAGCCTGGATGCCGGCGTGGCCGAGTTGATCGGCCACGCGATCGGTTCGTCGATGAAGGACCAGGGCTTGGAGGACATCGTGGTCGGCCGCGACGGGCGATTGTCGGGCCCGGACATGATCGGTGGCCTCATCGCAGGCTTGCGCAAGGCCGGCCGCAACGTCGTCGACATCGGCGTCGCGCCGACGCCGCTGGTGTACTTCGCCGCCTACCACCTGCGCACCGGCAGCGCGGTCGCCGTCACCGGCAGCCACAATCCGCCCGACTACAACGGCTTCAAGATCGTGGTCGGCGGCGAGACGCTGTCGGGCGACGCCATCACCGATTTGTACGCGCGTATCGCCGACGGCCGCCTGTACGACGCGCCCACGCCCGGCAGCCTGCAACAGCGCGATGTGAGCGGCGATTACGTCAACCGCGTCGCCTCCGACGTGCAGATCGACCGCCGCCTGAAAGTGGTGGTCGACGCCGGCAATGGCGCCGCGGGCGAGCTGGGGCCGCGGGTGCTGGAGGCGATCGGCGCCGAGGTCACGCCGCTGTACTGCGAGATCGACGGCACTTTCCCCAACCACCACCCCGATCCGAGCGAACCGCACAATCTGGAAGACCTCAAGCGCATGGTCGAGCGGCTCGACGCCGACCTGGGCATCGCCTTCGACGGCGACGGCGACCGTTTGGGCGTCATCACCCGCAACGGCCACAACATCTTCCCGGACCGCTTGCTGATGCTGTTCGCCGCCGACGTGCTCGAGCGCAATCCGGGCGCGGTGATCGTGTACGACGTGAAGTGCACCGGCGCGCTGTCGCCCTACATCCTGCGCCACGGCGGCAGCCCGCTGATGTGGAAGACCGGGCATTCGCTGATCAAGGCCAAGATGCGCGAGACCGAAGCCGAGCTGGCCGGCGAGATGAGCGGCCATTTCTTCTTCAAGGAACGCTGGTACGGCTTCGACGACGGCATCTATTCGGCGGCGCGATTGCTGGAAATCCTCGGCCGCCGCAGCGAGACGCCGGACCAGGTGTTCGAGACGCTGCCCGAGGGCGTGTCCACGCCGGAACTGAAGGCGCCGACGGCCGATCCGCACGGCTTCGTGGCGCGGTTCGTGGCTTCCGGCGAATTCGAGGGCGCGCGCGTGTCCACCATCGACGGCCTGCGTGCCGACTGGCCCGACGGCTGGGGCTTGGTGCGCGCGTCCAATACCACGCCGATCCTGGTGCTGCGCTTCGAGGCCAACGATGCGAACGCGCTGGCGCGGATCCAGCAGGTGTTCCGCGAACGCCTGCTGGCGCTGGATCCGGGCCTGAGCCTGCCGTTTTAACCCCGCTTGCTCTTCGTAGGAGCGGCTTTAGCCGCGAGCTTTTTCTCTAAATCGCTGCGATGTCGCGATTTGAAGGGAAGAGCTCTCGGCTAAGGCCGCTCCTATGAAGAGCGACGGCCAAGTCGGCCCGTAGTAAGTGATCGTCAGCCCTTATCCGCGCCGCTTTCTTGCGGCGCGTCGTCGGCCTTCGGCGCCTTCATGTCGCGGTAGCGCGCCACCGCTTCCTGCAACTGCTGGTCGATCGCCGTGCGATCGCGCAGTTGCTGCTGGTAGCCGGCTTGCAAGCCTTGATAGCCCTCGCGCTGCTTGAGGATGTTGTCGGCCATCGCCTTGGGCACCGGCTGGCCGGACAATTCGCGTTCGCCCGCTTGTTCCAGCATCCGCAGAAGGCTCTGATGCAGGTTGCCGATCGCCAGCTTGGACGATTTGATCGATTCGTCGATCAGGTCGTAGCGGATCTTGTAGGCGCGGCGCAATTCCTCTTCCGAGGTGTAGGACTCGGCCAGGGCGAGATCGCGCCGGCGCGCGGCTTCGGCGGCGGCGGTCGCTTCGGTTTGGCGCTTCTGTTCGGCATCGCGCAGGGCTTGCTCTTCGGGGCTCAAGGCCCGGTCCACGCCGCCGACGCGCAGGCCGCTTTTGCCGCTGATTTCGGTGCGGGCGCTGTCGACCGCGCTGGCGGGCAAGGCGTCGCCGCAGACCTTACGGCCGTTCTCGGTCCAGCAGAACAGTTTCTTGGCCGGCGGGTTCTGGGCCAGGCCGCCGAATCCCCAGGCCAGGCACAGCAGGCCGGTCAAGCCTACGAGCGATTTGTTCACCATCCGTCCTCTGTCGTACTGCGCACGGTCCATTCGTAGCGGCTCACGCAAGAGTCGGGCCATATCCTCCTCCTGGCGTCCGGGCCGGGCTCGGACGCGTAGGTTCCAACGCAGCGCGGCCGTTCAACCGGGCAAAGCGCTGCCATAGGCTTGGCGATAGGCGAGCAAACGCTCGCGTTGCGCCGCCAGCGCTTCGTTGCCGCCGGCGAAGGCGAGCAGATCGGCCAGGGTGGCGACCGCGACGACGGGCAGACCCTGTTCGATCGCGACAGTTTCTGCCGCCGAGCGTCGCGATGCGGCCGGGTCCACGGCTTCCTGCCGATCCAGCGCGATGACGATGCCGGCCGCCGTGCCGCCCGCTTCTGCGATGATCGCCAAGGCTTCGCGGATCGCGGTGCCGGCGGTGATCACGTCGTCGACGATCAGCACGCGCCGCCCGGCCAGCGCCGCGCCGATCAGCAGACCGCCTTCGCCATGGCTCTTGGCTTCTTTGCGATTGAACGCCAGCGGCAGGTCGCGGCCGCGGCGCGCGAATTCGCAAGCCAGCGCGGTCGCCAGCGGAATGCCTTTGTAGGCCGGGCCGAACAGCACGTCGAAGGCGATGCCGGCTTGTTCGATCGCGTCGGCGTAACAGCCGGCCAGATCGGCCAGCGCCGCGCCGGAATCGAAACGGCCGGCATTGAAGAAGTACGGACTGGTGCGCCCGGACTTGAGGGTGAATTCGCCGAAGCGCAGCGCCTCGGCGCGCAGGGCCAGTTGCAGGAAACGCGAGCGGTGGTCGTCCATGCGCCGATTATCGCCTCAGTCCAGGCTGCGCAGCATCAAATGCTGCGGTCCGGCGCGGCCGCCGAAGTAGAGCTCGCCCGTATCGACGAAGCCGGCCTTGCGGTAGGCGCGGATCGCGCCGCGATTGATGCAATTCACGTTCAGCGCCAACAGGTGCCGTTCGGGGTGGCGCCGGCGCAGGTCGGCGCAGCAGGCTTCGATCGCGGCGGCGCCGTAGCCATGCCCTTGGTGGCGCCGATCGATCAGGAAGCTGCGCAACCCCACGCTGGCGGGCACCGGCTTCCAGGCGACCACGGTCGGCGCGTAATCGAGCCGATAGAAGCCGATCACCTCGTCGCCGGCCAGGATCGCCATCGCGTCGCTTTGCGGGTCGCGTTCGGCGTCGACCAGGTTGAATTCCACATCGCCGACGAAGCTGTATTGGTCGGGCGCCACGCGCAAGGCGCGCACCTGGGCGGCCAGTTCGCGAGTGACGAGCGCTACGCGGATGGTCGGGAGCTCCATCATGATCGGATCATAACGGTACGACCCCCTTGTGGGAGCGGCTTCAGCCGCGAGCTCTTGCATACAAGTCGCTGCGATTCGGAAAGCTCGCGGCTGAAGCCGCTCCCACAAGGGCGGCACGCTGCGCATGCGGCCTGCAACGCCCCTACAATCGGCCCACGACCACTTCCCCGGACCGGCATGCGCATCATCAGCTTCAACGCCAACGGCCTGCGCTCGGCCGCCACCAAGGGCTTCTTCGACTGGTTCGCCGCGCAGAAGGCCGACGTGCTTTGCGTGCAGGAAACCAAGGCGCAGGAGCACCAGCTGGCCGGCCCCGAATTCTTGCCCAAGGGCTACAAGGCCTTCTTCAAGGACGCGATCACCAAGAAGGGCTACAGCGGCGTGGCGGTCTACACCCAGCGCGAGCCGGACGAGGTGATCAGCTCGCTGGGCTGGGCGCCGTTCGACGACGAAGGGCGCTATCTGGAAGCGCGCTACGGCAACCTGAGCGTGGTCTCGTTCTACATCCCGTCCGGTTCGTCGGGCGAATTGCGCCAGGGCTTCAAATTCGAAGTGATGGAATGGCTGAAACCCATTCTGGACCAGTGGCTGGCCAGCGGCCGCGACTACGTGCTGTGCGGCGATTGGAACATCGTGCGCAGCAGGATGGACATCAAGAACTGGGCGTCTAACCAGAAGAACTCCGGCTGCCTGCCGCCCGAGCGCGACTGGCTCAACGGCCTATGCGCGGAAAACACAGGCTGGGTCGACGCCTACCGTCAACTCAACGCCGAAGGCCAGGACTATACCTGGTGGAGCGCGCGCGGCGCCGCCCGCGCCAACAACGTCGGATGGCGGATCGACTACCAGATCGTCACGCCCTCGCTGCGCGACAAGCTGAAGGCGTGCTCGATCCATCCCGAGCCGCGGTTTTCGGACCATGCGCCGTTCGTGGTGGATTACAAGTTGTAACGCCGTTTTTCGCCTCTGCGGTCGGCTGCGACCACGCGCTTCAACAACCATCAAGGCAGACGATGTCGGACCAGACGCAAACCAAGAAGAAGCTCAGCTCTCGCGATGTGTTGCGCTCGCTGCGCCAGCCGAAAGTGCTGGCGATGCTGATGCTGGGCTTCGCTTCGGGCCTGCCGCTGTACCTGGTCGGCAACACGATGGGCTATTGGATGCGGGAAGGCGGAAGCGAGCTGTCGGCGATCGGCTTCTTGTCTTGGGTAGGCCTGGTGTACTCGCTCAAATTTCTTTGGGCGCCGATCATCGACAAAACCGACGTCCCTTTGCTCGGCCGATTGGGACATCGCCGCGGCTGGATGCTGTTGTCGCAGATCGTCGTAGCGGGCGGGCTGGCCGGCATGGCGATCGTGCAACCGCAAGGCGGGCTGGTCGCCTTCGGCGTGATGGCGCTGATCGCCGCTTTCGCCTCGGCGAGCCAGGACATCGTGATCGACGCTTGGCGCATCGAAATTTCGGAGAACGGCGAGGAATTGGGCCTGCTCAGCGCGGGCGCGCAGCTCGGTTACCGCGGTGCGCTGCTCATGACCGATGCGCTGATCTTGATCATCGCGGCCCACATCGGCTGGGCGCCGTCGTACGGCATCATGGCGCTGCTGATGGGCGTCGGCGTGGCGGCTGTTTTCCTGGCCCGGGAGCCGCAAGCGTCGAAACTGCCGGCCGTCGCGCACCAGGCTTCGTTGTGGACGCCGCAAGGCTTGTTCGATGCCGTCGCCGGACCGTTCATCGCCTTCTTCAAGGAGCACGGGCGCTGGGCGCTGCTCATGCTGCTGGCGATCAGCTTGTACCGCTTGCCCGATTTCATGATGGGGCCGATGGCCAACCCCTTCTACGCCGATCTGGGCGTGGCCAAAGAATTGGTCGGCGAAGTGCGCGCTTCGGTGGGTTTGGTCGCGACCTTGATCGGAATCGCGTCGGCGGGTTTGTTCGCCGCGCGCTTCGGCTTCGTTCCGACCTTGCTCGCCGGAGCGATCCTGGGGCCGGGATCGAATGCCGCGTTCACCTGGCTCGCCTACAGCGGCAACGATATCGGCGTATTCACCGCGGCCATGGTCATCGACAATTTCTCCACCGGCTTCGCGGGCACGGCGCTGGTGGCTTACATGTCCAGCCTCACCAGCGTCGGCTATACCGCCACGCAGTACGCCTTGCTGAGTTCGTTCTACGCATTGCTGGGCAAAGTGCTCAAAGGCTTTTCCGGCGTGTTGGTCGAGCGGTTCGCCGAGGGCGGAACCTTGCTCGACGGTTATGCATTGTTCTTCCTGAGTACGGCGCTGGCCGGGATACCCGCGTTCGTTCTGTGCCTGATCCTGTCGATGCGCAAGGCGCAGCCGCAACTGGCTGCATCCACCGGATAGCCTCCCGTTTGTAGAGTCGAGCCTGCTCGACTGCTCTTGTTCGATCGGCGGCAGAAAAGCAGTCGAGCAGGCTCGACTCTACAAAACGCTTAGGCGGGATAAACCACGCCCAACACCCGCGGTCCTTTCGCGCCGCTGACGCTGGGCAGGTTGCCCGGCCGCCCGGCCAGCGTCTCGCGCGCCAGCCAGGCGAAGCCCATCGCTTCGACGAAATCCGGATCCAGCCCGTGCGCCGCGGTCGATTCGACGACCACTCCGGACAAACGCGCCGCGATCCGCGCCATCAGCACCGGATTGCGCACGCCGCCGCCGCAGACCAGCACGCGGCGCGTGTCCGGTTGGGTCGCGCGCAGCGCATCGGCGACGGTCGCCGCCGTGAGTTCCAGCAAGGTCGCTTGCACGTCTTGCGGCGTGCGCGCGGCGCCGCCGATCCGGCGTTCGGCCCAATCCAAATGGAACTGTTCGCGCCCTGTGCTTTTCGGCGGTGGCAAAGCGAACCAAGCGTCGTCCAGCAAGCGCGCGAGCAAGGCCCTGTCGACGGCGCCGCTGGCGGCGAACGCCCCATCCGCATCGTAGGCATGGCCCAAATGCCGCTCGCACCAGGCATCCAACAGCGCGTTCGCCGGGCCGGTGTCGAAACCGCGCACATCGCCTTGGCGCGGCAGCAAAGTGAAATTGGCGATCCCGCCCAGGTTCAGCACAGCGCGGTCTTCGTCGGGCGAATGCAGCATCGCCGCATGGAACGCAGGCATCAGTGGTGCGCCGTGGCCGCCTGCGGCGACGTCGCGGCGGCGGAAATCGGCGACCGTGGCAATGCCGCTGCGTTCGGCGATGACGTTGCCGTCGCCCATCTGCCAGGTGAAGGGGAATTCGCGTTCCGGGCGGTGCCGCACCGTTTGTCCGTGCGAGCCGATCGCGCGCACTTGCGCGCGATCCACGCCCGCTTCGGCCAGCAAGGCCAGCGCCGCTTCGCAGAACGCGTGCGCGACTTGCACGTCGAGCGAACCCAATTCGTCCAGCGATACGCCGTCGCGCCCTTGCCCGAGCGCGACCAGGCGTGCGCGCACGTCCGCGTCCCACGCGTACGTGCGTCCGCGCACGAGCTCGCAGCGCGCGTCGGCCGGCGCATCGTGGAAACGCACCAGCGCGGCGTCGATGCCGTCGGTGCTGGTGCCGGAAATCAGACCGAGGTAAAGCGATGCGCCGGACATGGGCGATGGCCGAATCGAAGATCGGCCGATGTTAGCAACCGGCCGCAGCAAAAAGCCGTCGGAGCGATCAGCCCTTCTTGCCGGCCGGCGCAGGCTTGGCCGCCGAGGCCACGCGCTTGGGCTCGGCGTAGATGATGTTCTCGACCGTGCGGATCTTGGCCAGCGCGCGGCTGGTTTCCACGCGGAAGTCGGCCAGTTGCTTGCCGCCCAGCGGTTCCGGCGGCGGCATCGTGATCGACAGCGGATTGCGGTGCACGCCGTTGATCCGGAATTCGTAATGCAGATGCGGGCCGGTGGCCAGGCCGGTCGAACCGACGTAGCCGATCACCGTGCCCTGCGGCACGCGCTGGCCCTGGCGGATCTTGCCGAAGCGCGACATGTGCCCGTACAGCGTGGTGTAGCCGCGGCCGTGGTCGAGGATCACCGCATTGCCGTAACCGCCTTTGCGGCCGACGAACTGCACGCGCGCGTCGCCGGCGGCCATGATCGGCGTGCCGGTGCCGGCGGCGTAGTCCACGCCCTGATGCATGCGCATCGTGCCTAGCACCGGATGCCGGCGCGCGCCGAAACGCGAGGTGAGGCGCGCGTACGGGATCGGCATGCGGATGAAGGCGCGCTGCAGCGGCCGGCCTTCGGCGGTGAAGTATTCCGGCTTGCCGTTGCGCACGTAGCGGAAGCCGCTGTGCAGCTTGCCGTCGACGGTGAACGCCGCGGCCAGCACCGGACTGGTGTTGACCAGCTCGCCGTTCTGCCAGGTTTGCTCGACCACCACGCTGAAACGGTCGTCGGCGCCGACGTCCGAATCGAAATCGATGTCGTACTTGAAGATGTCGTCGGTCAGCTGATTGACGTTCTTGCCGGTGAGCCCGGCTTTGCGCGCCGAGCGGAACAGCGATTTGCCGACCTTGCCGCTGAGCACCACGGTGCGTACGTCGGTTTCCTTGGCGACCACCGACTCGCTGATCTTTTCCTTGCCGATCGTCAGCTGGACTTGGGTCGCCGGATCCTTGTTGAAGCGCATCGCGCGCAGCTGGCCGTCCACCGGCAAGTCGAACGACAGCTCCGTGCCCGGCTTCATCTTGGTCAGCGTGCTCTTGACGCCGGGATGCGCCATCACGCGTTGCAGTTCGGAATGCGGGATGCCGAGATCTTCGAACACGTCGCTCAGCGTGTCGCCGCGTTCGACGCTGATCGTCTGCCAGCTGTCGCCGGGATGGCCGCGCAATTGCGCCAAGCTCAGTTGCGGCAACGCCAGCGCCATCGAAGTGCGCGGGCCTTGCTTGGGCGTTTGCATCGCGGTGGAGAAGCCCGGCACGATCGCGGCGACCAAAGCGCCGAGCGTGGCGAACAGGCTGGCGTGCATCCAATGGCGGCGCGTCCAGCGGCCATCGAATCCGGTGGGCAATTTCGCCAGCACCTTCCGGTGCAGCGCGGCTTCGCGTAAAACCTTCAGACGTTCGCGTCGTGCATCGCCGCCGCTGCCGGATTTCTTCATGTTCTTATCCCGGGGGCCGCATGTGACGGCCGCGTAACGCCGGTACCATAATCACGTCAAATGAGCCCGTCAAATGCCTGATCTGCCTGGATTTTTTGACGCGGCGCACAGTTAACGCTTATTTAATACAAAATTTACACCTCTTCCCTATTCAGTTTTTACGGAACCGGCCGTGTCTCTGCAAAACGATCTCGACCTCATCGCCCGCGGCGCCGACGAAATCCTCAAGCGCGAGGAGCTCGAGGCGAGGCTCAAGCTAGGCCGCCCATTGAGGATCAAGGCCGGTTTCGACCCGACCGCGCCGGATTTGCACATCGGCCACACCGTACTGCTCAACAAGATGCGCCAGTTCCAGGATCTGGGGCATCAAGTGATCTTCCTGATCGGCGACTTCACCGGGATGATCGGCGACCCCACCGGCAAGAACGTCACGCGCAAGCCGCTCACCCGCGAAGACGTGGAAGCCAACGCGCGCACCTACGCCGACCAGGTGTTCAAGGTGCTGGACCGCGAAAAAACCGAATTGCGCTTCAATTCCGAGTGGTTCGGCGCGATGAGCGCGGCCGACATGATCAAGCTGGCCGCGCAGCACACCGTCGCGCGCATGCTCGAGCGCGACGATTTCGCCAAGCGCTACGCGGCGCAGCAGCCGATCGCGATCCACGAATTCCTGTATCCGCTGGTGCAGGGCTACGACTCGGTCGCCTTGAAAAGCGACGTCGAACTCGGCGGCACCGACCAGAAGTTCAACCTGCTGATGGGCCGCGGCTTGCAGGAGCACTTCGGCCAGCCGCCGCAGATCGTGCTGACCATGCCGCTGCTGGAGGGCCTGGACGGCGTGCAGAAGATGTCCAAATCGTTGGGCAACTACATCGGCATCGCCGAACCGGCGATCGATATCGTCACCAAGACCCTGAAGGTCGGCGACGAGCTGATGTGGCGCTGGATCGACCTGCTGAGCTTCGAAATAGGCATCGACGAAGCCAAAAAGCTGCGGGCCGAGGTCGCCGTCGGCGCCCTGAATCCCCGGGACGTGAAGCTGCGCCTGGCCCGGGAACTGGCCGCCCGCTTCCACGGCCCGACCGAGGCCGAAAAAGCGGTGGCCGGCTGGCATGCCGTGGTTCGGGGCGAGGGCGACACTTCGTTGCTGCCGTTGGCCGAAATCCAGGTGCCCGCGGAGGGGCTGCGGATCGCCGCTCTGCTCAAGGCCGCCGGCCTGGCCGCCAGCAATGCCGAGGGTATGCGCAAGCTGGGCGAACGGGCGGTCCGGATCGACGGTTCAGTGACCGAGGACCCGCAGCAAATGTTCGCGCCGGGCTTCGAAGGCGTGCTCCAAGTCGGAAAGCGCAATTTTGCCCGCGTAAAGCTGATCGCCGCAGGCTAAGCGCTGCAGAAAATTCCTAGAAAATAGGGCTCTGAGAGCTCTGCTGCATTCTTTTCCCGTGTTTTCCGCGTTATCGCGTCGGGCCTCGAAAAAAGCGTGATGGGGGAGTTCACAAGCCTCGCGGAGGCTGTTATTCTTTTCGACCCGCTGCCGGGAAAGCATCACCTTCCGGCGCCGGCCAGCCAGACCGAAAAATCTTGTGAAAAGGTGTTGACGGACTGGAAATTGGCTGTATAGTGGGCGGCTCGCTCGGGCAGATTGCTCGGCAGCGAAAAGGGACCGGCGCTGAGGCCATCCCGATGATCTTTGACAGTGTGCGCAGGTGACTTGTGCGGGCGTCTGGCAGGTGGATGACTGTCCATTTGCAGGGCGTTCGAACAGAGTCTCCAAATCAATTCAAATGCAGAAATGCAAGCGAGTGGTTCTGGAGCTCGGTGACGACGACTGCACTCAAAAAATTGGCCAAAGCCCTTCGGGGCCGAAAGCCGAAAAACTTAAGTGAAGAGTTTGATCCTGGCTCAGAGTGAACGCTGGCGGTAGGCCTAACACATGCAAGTCGAACGGCAGCACAGCAGTAGCAATACTGTGGGTGGCGAGTGGCGGACGGGTGAGGAATACATCGGAATCTACCCTGTCGTGGGGGATAACGTAGGGAAACTTACGCTAATACCGCATACGACCTTCGGGTGAAAGTAGGGGATCGCAAGACCTTACGCGATTGGATGAGCCGATGTCGGATTAGCTAGTTGGCGGGGTAAAGGCCCACCAAGGCGACGATCCGTAGCTGGTCTGAGAGGATGATCAGCCACACTGGAACTGAGACACGGTCCAGACTCCTACGGGAGGCAGCAGTGGGGAATATTGGACAATGGGCGCAAGCCTGATCCAGCCATACCGCGTGGGTGAAGAAGGCCTTCGGGTTGTAAAGCCCTTTTGTTGGGAAAGAAATCCTGTCGGTTAATACCCGGTAGGGATGACGGTACCCAAAGAATAAGCACCGGCTAACTTCGTGCCAGCAGCCGCGGTAATACGAAGGGTGCAAGCGTTACTCGGAATTACTGGGCGTAAAGCGTGTGTAGGTGGTCTGTTAAGTCTGATGTGAAAGCCCTGGGCTCAACCTGGGAATGGCATTGGATACTGGCAGGCTAGAGTGCGGTAGAGGATGGCGGAATTCCCGGTGTAGCAGTGAAATGCGTAGAGATCGGGAGGAACATCTGTGGCGAAGGCGGCCATCTGGACCAGCACTGACACTGAGACACGAAAGCGTGGGGAGCAAACAGGATTAGATACCCTGGTAGTCCACGCCCTAAACGATGCGAACTGGATGTTGGGTGCAACTTGGCACTCAGTATCGAAGCTAACGCGTTAAGTTCGCCGCCTGGGGAGTACGGTCGCAAGACTGAAACTCAAAGGAATTGACGGGGGCCCGCACAAGCGGTGGAGTATGTGGTTTAATTCGATGCAACGCGAAGAACCTTACCTGGCCTTGACATGTCCGGAATCCTGCAGAGATGCGGGAGTGCCTTCGGGAATCGGAACACAGGTGCTGCATGGCTGTCGTCAGCTCGTGTCGTGAGATGTTGGGTTAAGTCCCGCAACGAGCGCAACCCTTGTCCTTAGTTGCCAGCACGTAATGGTGGGAACTCTAAGGAGACCGCCGGTGACAAACCGGAGGAAGGTGGGGATGACGTCAAGTCATCATGGCCCTTACGGCCAGGGCTACACACGTACTACAATGGAAGGGACAGAGGGCTGCAAACCCGCGAGGGCGAGCCAATCCCAGAAACCCTTTCTCAGTCCGGATCGGAGTCTGCAACTCGACTCCGTGAAGTCGGAATCGCTAGTAATCGCAGATCAGCATTGCTGCGGTGAATACGTTCCCGGGCCTTGTACACACCGCCCGTCACACCATGGGAGTTTGTTGCACCAGAAGCAGGTAGCTTAACCGCAAGGAGGGCGCTTGCCACGGTGTGGCCGATGACTGGGGTGAAGTCGTAACAAGGTAGCCGTATCGGAAGGTGCGGCTGGATCACCTCCTTTAGAGACTAAAGACAGCTAATTGCTTGTCAGACGTCCGCACAAGTGACCTGCATTCAGAGTTCGTCCCGAAATACGGGGCCATAGCTCAGCTGGGAGAGCACCTGCTTTGCAAGCAGGGGGTCGTCGGTTCGATCCCGACTGGCTCCACCAGACGACACATTGGGTCTGTAGCTCAGGTGGTTAGAGCGCACCCCTGATAAGGGTGAGGCCGGTGGTTCGAGTCCTCCCAGACCCACCACTCTGAATGTACATAGCGCACACAAAGATCTGAAACGGCCGGGCGCTGAAGCCCGCGTCGTGTTCTTTGAAAATTCGTGACGTAGCGAGCGTTTGAGATGAGAAATTCTTGACGTGTCGTAAGAGGCTAAGGCGGAGTGTCGAGAGACACTCTTACATTTGAAGTTGTCGTTGATATTCGCGTCTGCGATTTGTACCCGCAGACACCGACAACCCTGAGGCGACTTGGGGTTATATGGTCAAGCGAATAAGCGCACACGGTGGATGCCTTGGCGGTCAGAGGCGATGAAGGACGTGGCAGCCTGCGAAAAGCGCGGGGGAGTTGGCAACAAGCTTTGATCCCGCGATGTCCGAATGGGGAAACCCACTCCGCAAGGAGTATCTATGAGTGAATACATAGCTCATGGAGGCAAACCCGGTGAACTGAAATATCTAAGTAACCGGAGGAAAAGAAATCAACCGAGATTCCCTTAGTAGCGACGAGCGAACGGGGACTAGCCCAAAAGTTTGCATGGTTTTAGCAGAACGGTCTGGAAAGGCCGGCCATAGGTGGTGATAGCCCAGTACGCGAAAGGGCCATGCAGATGAAATTGAGTAGGGCGGGGCACGTGAAACCCTGTCTGAACATGGGGGGACCATCCTCCAAGGCTAAATACTCCTGACCGACCGATAGTGAACCAGTACCGTGAGGGAAAGGCGAAAAGAACCCCGGCGAGGGGAGTGAAATAGACCCTGAAACCGTGTGCGTACAAGCAGTAGGAGCCCGCAAGGGTGACTGCGTACCTTTTGTATAATGGGTCAGCGACTTACTGTTCGTGGCGAGCTTAACCGTATAGGGGAGGCGAAGGGAAACCGAGTCTGATAAGGGCGCATAGTCGCGGGCAGTAGACCCGAAACCGGGTGATCTAGTCATGCCCAGGGTGAAGGTCGGGTAACACCGACTGGAGGCCCGAACCCACTCCCGTTGCAAAGGTAGGGGATGAGGTGTGATTAGGAGTGAAAAGCTAATCGAACCCGGAGATAGCTGGTTCTCCTCGAAAGCTATTTAGGTAGCGCCTCATATGTATCCTCTCGGGGGTAGAGCACTGTTATGGCTAGGGGGTCATTGCGACTTACCAAACCATGGCAAACTCCGAATACCGAGACGGACTGTATGGGAGACACACGGCGGGTGCTAACGTCCGTCGTGAAAAGGGAAACAACCCAGACCCACAGCTAAGGTCCCAAATTCATCGCTAAGTGGTGAACGATGTGGAAAGGCACAGACAGCCAGGAGGTTGGCTTAGAAGCAGCCACCCTTTAAAGAAAGCGTAATAGCTCACTGGTCGAGTCGGTCTGCGCGGAAGATTTAACGGGGCTAAGCGATGAACCGAAGCTTGGGGTGCACAAACTTGTTTGTGCGCGGTAGAGGAGCGTTCCGTAAGCCTGCGAAGGTGGATTGAGAAGTCCGCTGGAGGTATCGGAAGTGCGAATGCTGACATGAGTAACGATAATGCGGGTGAAAAGCCCGCACGCCGAAAGCCCAAGGTTTCCTTGCGCAACGTTAATCGACGCAGGGTGAGTCGGCCCCTAAGGCGAGGCAGAAATGCGTAGTCGATGGGAAGCTGGTTAATATTCCAGCACCTCGCGTGAGTGCGATGGAGGGACGGAGAAGGTTAAGCAGGCCAGGCGTTGGTTGTCCTGGTGAGAGAGTTGAGGCGGTGCCCTTAGGCAAATCCGGGGGCGCAACGTTGAGACTAAGGACCGGTCCATTAGGACTAGGCTGCTGATATCACGCTTCCAGGAAAAGCTCCTAAGCTTCAGCTCACGCAGACCGTACCGTAAACCGACACAGGTGGGTAGGATGAGAATTCTCAGGCGCTTGAGAGAACTCGGGTGAAGGAACTAGGCAAAATAGCACCGTAACTTCGGGAGAAGGTGCGCCTCTTCTGGTTAATAGCTGGGGGAGGCCGAAGTGACCAGGCCGCTGCGACTGTTTATCAAAAACACAGCACTCTGCAAACACGAAAGTGGACGTATAGGGTGTGACGCCTGCCCGGTGCTGGAAGGTTAATTGATGGGGTCAGCCGCAAGGCGAAGCTCTTGATCGAAGCCCCAGTAAACGGCGGCCGTAACTATAACGGTCCTAAGGTAGCGAAATTCCTTGTCGGGTAAGTTCCGACCTGCACGAATGGCGTAACGACAGCGGCGCTGTCTCCACCCGAGACTCAGTGAAATTGAAATCGCTGTGAAGATGCAGCGTTCCCGTGGCAAGACGGAAAGACCCCGTGAACCTTTACTATAGCTTTACACTGAACGTTGAGTTCGTCTGTGTAGGATAGGTGGGAGCCTATGAAACCTTGGCGCTAGCTGAGGCGGAGGCAACCTTGAAATACCACCCTGATGTGCTTGACGTTCTAACCTGGGCCCGTAATCCGGGTCGGGGACCGTGTATGGTGGGTAGTTTGACTGGGGCGGTCTCCTCCCAAAGAGTAACGGAGGAGCTCGAAGGTACGCTCAGCGCGGTCGGACATCGCGCACTGTGTGCAAAGGCATAAGCGTGCTTGACTGCAAGATCGACGGATCAAGCAGGTACGAAAGTAGGACTTAGTGATCCGGTGGTTCTGAATGGAAGGGCCATCGCTCAACGGATAAAAGGTACTCCGGGGATAACAGGCTGATACCGCCCAAGCGTCCATAGCGACGGCGGTGTTTGGCACCTCGATGTCGGCTCATCACATCCTGGGGCTGTAGTCGGTCCCAAGGGTATGGCTGTTCGCCATTTAAAGTGGTACGCGAGCTGGGTTCAGAACGTCGTGAGACAGTTCGGTCCCTATCTGCCATGGGCGTTGGAGATTTGAGAGGGGCTGCTCCTAGTACGAGAGGACCGGAGTGGACGAACCTCTGGTGTTCCGGTTGTCACGCCAGTGGCATTGCCGGGTAGCTATGTTCGGAAGCGATAACCGCTGAAAGCATCTAAGCGGGAAGCGCGCCTCAAGATGAGATCTCCCGGGACACAAGTCCCCTAAAGGAACCATCAAGACTAGGTGGTTGATAGGCTGGGTGTGTAAGCGCAGCAATGCGTTGAGCTAACCAGTACTAATGATCCGTGTGGCTTGACCATATAACCTCAAGTGGCCTTGAGCCGAAGACGACCGTCAGGTCTCTCGCTCGACCAGCCCGCTACGTCACGACCCTATGCAAGACGGCGCGACTCCCGGTTTTCTTCGGGTAGCCCGCGACGCTTCACCGTCTTTCTGGCGACATTAGCGCTGTGGCACCACCCGATCCCATCCCGAACTCGGAAGTGAAACGCAGCTGCGCCGATGGTAGTGTGCATCTAGCATGCGAGAGTAGGTCATCGCCAGGATTTATCCCAAAAGCCCGTCCGCAAGGACGGGCTTTTTCTTTGCGCGCTCTACTGCGCTTAAACCCTGCCGCTTCGAGGCGAATCCCATCCGGATCGAATCTTGGAGATCGCGATGGGAATCCGAGCGGCTGCGCGAGCCTCGGTCAAATGCGGGTTAATGCTGACCGCGGTGTTGGCGATGGCGCCGGCGATGGCGATGGCGATCGCCGGCGACGGCGATTACGCGCGCATCGCCCGCCGCTTCGCCTCCGAGGAAAAGTTCGATGGCGTGGTGCTGGTCGGACAGGGCCGCCGGATCGAATACGTCGAAGCCTTCGGCGTCGCCGACGCCGAACACGGGCGTGCGATGTCCGCCGATACCCGATTCGAAACCGGCTCGATATCCAAATGGATAGCGGCGATCGTCGTCATGAAGCTGGTCGACGAAAAGAAGCTCTCGTTGGATGCGCCGATTTCGACCTATCTGCCCGATTACCGCGCCGATACCGGAGCCAAGCTGACGCTGCGCAGGCTGATGAGCCATTCGAGCGGATTGCCGAACCAAGTGCAGGATGCGCGCAAGAACGATGAGGCGGTCAAGTCGGCGGAGCTCCCGCTGAGGGAGGCGGTGCGACGATACGCTAGCGGCGATCTCGCCTTCGCGCCCGGCGAACAGTGGGACTACTCCCACTCCAACTGGATCCTGGTCAAAGCGGTGGTCGAACGGGCGAGCGGTCGACGCTACGAGGAATTGGTCGAGCGCATCCTGATCCGGCCGCTGCGATTGAAGGACAGTGGCGTCTTCGCAGGCGATTCGGCGGCGGTGGAAAACGGCGCCGTCGGCTATGCGAGTCTCGCGCCGGCGGCGCAACGCAAGGTATCGCCCGTGCCCGCGTACATGGCGATGACCGGCGGTTACTACACCAGCGCTGGCGACCTGTTGAAGCTGATGGACGGCGTGCTCGACGGCCCCGTGCTGTCGGCGGAATCGAGGGAGACGCTGATGGCTACACTGATGCCGGAACAGCATTACGCGCTGGGCGGGAGGGTCAGGAGTCAGGAAATCGCGGGAAAATCCTATGTTTTCGCCGACGAATACGGCTCCAACGGCGCCTACCGGGTGCTTGCCAAGAGAGCGCTGCGCGATGGACGCACGGTGATCGTGATGAACAACACCAGCTTCGACCATCTGCGGATCGGCAAGCTGGCCGATGAGCTCCAAGCCGCGCTTTATCCCTGAGAAATGCGCCAGATTGCGGCCGACATCAGCCCAAGCACGCAAATAAAACCCGCCCCCCAGACCAGGCTGCGCCACAGCGCGCGATTGGCCAAATAGAAAAAGCCATGGACCAGGCGCGCGGCGACGAAAACCAGAGACAAGGCCGTGATGGCGCTCGGATTCACGCCGGCGAACTGCGCCATCAGCACGCCGGCGGCGAACGGGGCGAAGGCTTCGAACGCATTGAGCTGAGCGGAATTGGCGCGGTGCGCGCGTGGATTCTCCTGCTTGGCCAGCCAGCCGCGCGGATCGCGGTTGTCGTAGCGCTGGCCGCTGGCTTTGGAGATGTACGCCCACAGATAGGGCAACAAGGCCGCGATCAAGATGCAGAGATAGGCAATGGCCATGGCTCGGTTCCGCTGGGATCGGAAGGCCAGATTAGCCCAAGCCCTGCCGCTGCCGCCTTTTCGCGGGGGCCGGATGCGCTCGCGGTCCCGCAGCGCAACCGCGAAGGCTCTCGACGTATCCTTCGTAAATCGCCTTCGTCCATGGTTCGAAGGCTCATCGTCGACGACGGAAACGGCATGGACATCGGCAGGGCGCCCAGGCGCTGGAGAAAGAACGGGTACGCGCTCGCACTGGGCCTATTCGCCGTTCTAGGCGCGACATCGGCCGCTGCGGCCGGCGATACGGTGGTGACCGGGGCCAGGATCTACACGGCGCCGGGCGTGGCGCCGATCGAAAACGGCGCAGTGCTGATCCGCGACGGCCGGATCGTCTCCGTCGGATCCGCGAAGGATGTCGCTCCAGGCAAGAACGCCGCAGTGATCGACGCTGCCGGCCGCACGCTGCTGGCGGGCTTCTGGAACAGCCACGTGCACTTCACCCAGCCCCAGTGGGCGGGTGCGGCGAAACTGCCGGCGCCGCGCCTGCGCTCGCAGTTGCAGGACATGCTGGTGCGATACGGCTTCACCACCGTCGTCGACACCGGCTCGGATCCGCGCGATACCGTTCCGCTGCGCGGACGGATCGAATCGGGCGAAATCCCCGGCCCCCGCATCATCACGGCCATGTCGCCGTTGTTTCCGCCCGATGGCGTGCCGTTCTACGTCCGCGAATCGATCCCCAAGGAATTCCTCGCGCAGCTTTCGCAGCCGGCGACGCCGGAACAGGCCGCGGCGATCGTGCGCGCGAACCTAGCCGGCGGCGGCGAGGTGGTGAAGCTGTTCACCGGATCGTGGGTCGCGCGGGGCCGCGTCAAGCCGATGCCGGTCGCGATCGCGCGAGGAGCGGTCGAAGAAGCCCATCGCCGCAGTGCGCTGGTGTTCTCCCATCCTTCGAACGTCGCCGGTCTGGAAGTGGCGTTGGCGTCGGGCGTCGATGTCCTGGCGCATTCGGTCGAAGACCTGGAGGGTTTCGAGCGATCGCACCTGGAGCGGATGCGGGCGCAGCGCATGGTGCTGGTGCCCACGCTCAAGCTGTTCGGCGACGTGGGCGAACCCAAGCTCGGCGCCATTCTGCAGGAGGTCGGCGACTACCAGCGGCTCGGCGGCAGCATCTGGTTCGGCACCGATGTCGGCTACCTCGAAGACTACGACCCGGCGGTCGAATTCGCGTTGCTGCGACGCGCCGGATTGTCGTTCGACCAGATCCTCGCGGCGCTGACGACGTCGCCCGCGAGCCGGTTGCCCGGCGGCGGCGAACGCGGACGGGTGGAAGCGGGCAAGATCGCCGATTTGGTCGTGCTCGACGGCGATCCCGCGCAAGACCCGGAAGCGTGGACGCGCGTGCGTTACGTATTACGGGACGGCCGGACGATTTTCGATGCCGGCATTGCGGTAAAGCAAAGTCGGAACCCACCCGCCAAGCCGAGCCAGCCTTCGGCGGATGCGCACCATCGATGACCGATGCTGCTTTGCTTTGTAGAGCGAGGCTGCTCCGCTGCTCTTGCCTTTGTGGGAGCGGCTTCAGGCGCGAGCTCTTCCACATATGGCTGCGATCTCAAGAAAAGAGCTCGCGGTTGAAGCCGCTCCCGCAAAAAAGCAGCGGAGCAAGTTCCGCTCTACAAAGAAAAAGCCCGCGGCCGTTTCCGGTCGCGGGCTTCGATAGAGCTTGGGCCGGCGGTTACTGCGCCGGCTTGGCCTGCATCATTTCATCGCGCGCGGCCTTGAACGCATTGCCCTTGTACCAATTCGGCCACTTGTCCGAACCGGCCAGTTCGCGGCCGACGTCGTAGACCGCCGTCAGGTCGTCCATCGTGCCGTCGAGTTTCCAGGTCGCCGCATCGTACTGGTCGGCGGGCTTGTGATAGCGGTTGTCGCCGTAATCCTTGCCCGCCGCTTCGCCCGCGGCGACGCCGCCTTCGACCAGGTCGTTGCCGCCGTCCACGTACAGCGCCGGCACGCCGGCCTTGGCGAAGTTGAAATGGTCCGAACGGAAGAAGCCGCCGGCCTCGGGGTGCGTCTCGGCGTGCAGTTTGCGGCCCTGCTTGTCGGCGATCGGCTTGAGGATGTCCTCCAGTTCCGAACTGCCGAAACCGACCACGGTGATGTCGCGGGTCTTGCCCGCCACCGACATCGCATCGATGTTGACCACGCCGACGGTCTTGTTCAACGGGAAGGTCGGATGCGCGACGTAGTACTTCGACCCGAGCAAGCCGGATTCTTCCAGCGTCACCGCCAGGAACACGACCGAACGTTCCGGCTTGGGCTCCTGCGCGGCGAAGGCGCCGGCCACTTCGATGATGCCGGCCACGCCGGTGGCGTTGTCGATCGCGCCGTTGTAGATGTTGTCGCCCGGCTCGTCCGGATGCTTGCCCAGATGGTCCCAATGCGCCATGTAGACGATCGCTTCGTCGGGTCGCTTGCTGCCGGGCAGCACGCCGATCACGTTGCGCGATTGCTTCTCGGTCACCGCGCTCTTCAAATCCAGCGACAGCTTGGCGTTGAGCGGCTTGGCCTTGAAGCCGCGCTTGTTAGCGGCCTTGTATTCGGCGGCGAGATCCAGGCCCGCGTCGGCGAACAGCTTCTTGGCCGCGTCCGCGGTAATCCAGCCTTGCGCCGGCAGGCGTGGCGCCGGATCGTCGGCCGCGCGCAGGTCGAACTGCGCGCCCGACCAGGAACCGCGCACCACTTCCCAGCCGTAGGACGCGCCGTCGGTGTCGTGGACGATGATCGCGGCGGCGGCGCCTTGGCGCGCGGCTTCTTCGAACTTGTAGGTCCAGCGCCCGTAATAGGTCATGCGCTTGCCTTCGAACAGCGATTCGTCCTGGGTGTGGAAGCCCGGATCGTTGACGAACATCACCACCGTCTTGCCCTTGACGTCGACGCCGGCGTAATCGTTCCACTTCTGTTCCGGCGCGTTGACGCCATAGCCGACGAAGACCAGGTCGCTGCCGTCGATCTTCACCTCCTTCTGGCCGGTGCGCGTGCCGACCACCATGTCGGTGCCGAACTTCAGATCGTAAGGCTTGCCGTTGGCGTCGATCTTCAGCGTGGTCGTCGCGGGATCGGCCGTGGTCTCGGTCATCGGCACGGTCTGGAAATAGCTGTCGCCGTTGCCGGGCTTCAAGCCGAGGCGTTCGTACTGAGCCTTGATGTACTCGACGGTCTTGTCTTCGCCGGGGCTGCCGGGACCGCGGCCTTCGAATTCGTCCGAAGACAACGTCTTGACCAGTTCGGCGAAATCCTCGGCGCGGATCGCGGGATCGAAAGCGTGGGCCGATGCCGCGGGCGCGGCGGCCGGTGGCGGCGCGGCCGTTTCGGCGGCCGGAGGTGCGGCTTCGCGCTGGCAGGCCGCCAGCATCGCTACCGCGATGGTGCTCAACAGCAGGGGGCGCAGCATTCCGGGATCCTCGTTGGGCGGAAATGCCGATTCTACGAGGTGGAGCGCGTGCGGGTAGTGCCTGGCGGCATGGGCCAATGAGCGCTTGTCATGTCGTCCCGTCGCAAGCTGGAGCTAGAGCGCTGCGATCTTGCTCGTCATCCCGGCGAAGGCCGGGATCCAGGGCATCCGATTTCGTGTCAGCGGCGGTGCGACTCGCACCATGGAAAACAGCTTCCGGGCTGACGCCCGGGTCACTTTCTTTGCTGGCACAAAGAAAGTAACCAAAGAAAGTGCCTAACTTCAACGGCGGTGCGTGGCGTCGCCACTTCTCGATCCGCAAGGCGCTGCAGCTGGACAGCACGCCGATTCTCGATCTCGGCCCGTAGTTCGATGGCGGGCCGTTTGTATTAGCGTCGCTTCGCTGTGTAGTCGCTGGCGATCCTGGGGTGAGGTTTCTATGGCGCCTGAAAGCAAAAAGCTGCGCCGCATCAATCTCCCGGCGCGCGATCGCCGTCGTAGGCCACCGCGGTGGCGCCGGTCACCGGCCCGATCTTCGCGGTCCGGTGCACGTACAGTTTCACTTCGCGTTCGAACACCAAGGAACCGTCGACGGTCGCGTTCGGGCCGATGATGATCCGCGGCGGTTGCTTGCGGCCGAAGCTGATCGGCATCCAATTGCTGGTCGGCTTCTCGATCTTGATCCCGCCGCGCACGTGCGAGCCGACGCCGACGGTGATGTCGCCGTTGACCGTTTCGATGTTCCGGCCCAGTTCGGTGGCGACCAAGCCGATCGCGCCGTTGACCGTGGTGATGCCGCCGCTGACGCGCCCGCCGCGGTCGACGAACACTTCGCCGTTGACCGTTTCCAGGCTGCCGTCGACCTGCACTTCGCGGCCCAGGCGGATGCCGCCGTTCACCGTTTCCATATCGCGGGTCTGGGCGCGGTCGTCGACCTTGATGCTGCCGTTGACCGTGCTCGCGTCTTCGGTATGGGCGCCTTCTTCGATCCGGATGCTGCCGTTGACCGTGCTCAGATCGCGGTAGGTTTGGCCGGCCTGCGCGGTGATGCTGCCGTTGACCTTGTCGACGCTGTCGGGCCGATCGCCGTCGCCGGCGACGGCGGATCCGGCGGCCAGGGCGGCGGCGAGGGCGAGAACGAGCGGAAGACGCAGCATGGGAACTCCTTGAACCGGCCTGGAAGCCGTGACGATATCTTGTCCAGGAGCTTAGGCGGCTTCGCTACAATCCTCGACTGTCGTTAGTCACTGGGACTGTCGTCTTGCCCGAGCAGACGTTTAAACCAAATGCTTCGCGACCGCAGGCCGCCCGGCCCAAGCCGGTGGTCCTGCTGATCCTGGACGGCTGGGGCCATCGCGAGGATCCGGCGGACAACGCCCTGGCCCAGGCGCAGCTGCCGAATTGGCGCCGCTTGTGGTCGGGCTCGCCGCATACGCTGATCCATACCGAAGGCCGCCACGTCGGCTTGCCGGACGGGCAGATGGGCAATTCCGAAGTCGGGCATATGAATCTGGGCGCCGGGCGCATCGTCTACCAAGACCTGACCCGGATCGACGCGGCCGTCGAGAGTGGCGAATTTTTCGCCAATGCCGAATTGCGCGCCGCCTGCGCCGCGGCCAAGGCCGCGGGCGGTACGCTGCACGTGATGGGATTGCTGTCGCCCGGCGGCGTGCACAGCCACGAAACCCATATCTTCGCGATGCTGGAATTGGCCAAACGCGAAGGCGTGCCGCGGGTCGCGGTGCATGCCTTCCTCGACGGCCGCGACACGCCGCCGCGTTCGGCCGAACCCAGCCTGCGCGCGCTGCAGGCGCGTTGCGACGCACTGGGCAATGCGCATATCGCCAGCGTCAGCGGCCGCTATTACGCGATGGACCGCGACAAGCGCTGGGACCGCTTGCGCAAGGCCTGGGATGCGATCGTCGAAGGGCAGTCCGAACATCGCGCGCCCGATGCGTCGTCCGCGCTGCGGGCGGCGTACGAACGCGGCGAAAACGACGAATTCGTGCTGCCGACCGTCATCGACGGCGCGCAGCCGATGCGCGACGGCGACGCGGCGGTGTTCATGAATTTCCGCGCCGACCGCGCCCGGCAATTGACCGCGGCTTTCGTCGATCCCGCTTTCGCCGGCTTCGAAGCGCGCCGGCCGAAGTTGTCGCGCTTCGTTTGCTTGACCGAATACGACGCCAAATTGCCGGCGCCGGCCGCGTTCGCGCCGGACGATTTGCGCCACACCCTCGGCGAGCTCGTCTCCGAGCAGGGCTTGCATCAGCTGCGCATCGCCGAAACCGAAAAATACGCGCACGTCACCTTCTTCTTCAGCGGCGGGCGCGAGGACATGTATCCGGGCGAGGAGCGGATCCTGATTCCCAGTCCCAAGGTCGCCACTTACGACTTGCAGCCGGAAATGAGCTGCCCGGAACTGACCGCAAAGCTGGTCGAAGCGATCGCCTCCGACAAATTCGACGTGATCGTCTGCAACATCGCCAACCCCGACATGGTCGGCCACAGCGGCGATCTGCAGGCGGCGATCAAAGCCGCCGAGGCGGTGGACAAAGCCCTGGGGGCGATCGACGCCGCGGTCCGCGCCGCGCACGGCGCGCTGCTCATCACCGCCGACCACGGCAACCTGGAGATGATGCGCGATCCGGAAACCGGACAGCCGCACACCGCCCACACCGTCGGGCCGGTGCCGTTCGTGTACGTGGGCGAACGCGACGCGCAGCTGCGCGCGGGCGGCGCGTTGCGCGACGTGGCGCCGACCGTGCTCGATCTGCTCGGCCTGCCGGCGCCGGCCGAGATGACCGGGCGCAGCCTGTTCGCCGGATGAAGCCCGCGCGCGCGCCCGCGCTGTTGCTAGCCGCCCTGCTCGCCGCCGGCGCAGCGCAGGCGCAAAGCAGCCGCGAAACCGAGCGCAAGCTCGAACGCGCGCGCAGCGAGTTGAAGGACATCGCCGCCGAGCGGCGCAAGATCGAAGGCCAGCGCGGCGCGGCGAACCGCGAACTGCGCCAGGCCGACGAGCAGGTCGGCCAATCCTCGCGCGTGCTGCGCCAGACCGAATCCGAGCTGCAGCGCCAGGCCGCCGCGCTCGCCGAATTGCAGCAGCGGCGCGACGCGTTGCGGATCAAGCTCGGCGCGCAGCGCGAGGAACTGGCCCGCCTGCTGCGCGCCGCCTACAAACTGGGCGACGACGCGCCGCTGAAAGTGCTGCTGTCGCAGGACAGCGTCGCCGACGCCGGCCGCGACTTGGCCTATCACCGTTATCTGCAACGCGATCGCGCGCAGCGGATCGCCGCCCTGAACGAACAACTGCACGAACTGGACGAGCTGGAAAAGGACATCGCGCAAAAGCGCGTGCAGCTCGACGCCACCCGCGCCGACAAGCGCAAGGAACTGACCGCACTGGAAAAACAGCGCCGCGACCGCGCCGCGCTGATCGCGCAGCTGGACGAGCGATACCGCGACCGAAACGCCAAGGAAAAAGCGCTGGGCCGGGACGTCAAAGCGCTCGAGCGCTTGCTCGCGCAATTGCGCGCCGCCGCCGCGCGCGCGGCGCGCGAACGCGAGGCTGCGGCGCGGGCCGCCGCCAACGCGTCCAAGCCGTCTTCGGCCGGCACGCGCAAGCCGGTGCAGGTCGCCAGCACCGCGCCGATCAACGTCGGCGGCTTGGGCTGGCCCGCTTCGGGCGCCTTGCTCGCCGGTTTCGGCGGCACCATGCCCGACGGCCGCCGCAGCGAAGGCATGCTGATCGGCGCCGCGGCCGGCGCGCCGGTGCGTTCGGTGGCCGACGGCACCGTGGTCTACGCCGAGTGGATGACCGGCTACGGCTTGTTGCTGATCGTCGATCACGGCAACGGGTATATGAGCCTGTACGCCAACAACGACGCGCTGCTCAAGGACGCGGGCGATACGGTCAAGCGCGGCGACGCGGTCGGCAGCGTCGGCAGCTCCGGCGGCCAGGGCCGCCCGGCGCTGTATTTCGAACTGCGCCGCAACGGCCAGCCGGTGAATCCCAACGTTTGGCTGCAGAAACGCTGAACCAACGCTCGACGCGGCATAATCCGGCCGAACCCGCCCCGCCGACCGCGGTCCAAACCCGGGTTGCCGACCGTTTCCGGAGCTTGAGCATGCGCCCACGTCCTTCTGCGTTCCTGTTGTTGGCGCTGCTCGCGCCGGCTTTCGCGCTGCACGCCCAACGCCAGGGCCAGGACGAGGAATCCGAGCAACAGACGCTGGAGATCGCTTCCAGCGACGACCCGGATGCGGCCGAATCGACCATCTCGAAAGTGCCGTTGGACGAGATCCGCCGTTACGTAGCGGTCTACAACGCGGTCAAACAGGCCTACGTCGACCCCGTCGACGACCAGAAGCTGATGCACTCGGCGGTGCGCGGCCTGCTCAGCGATCTGGATCCGCACAGCGTCTATTTCGACAAGGACGACGCCAAGGAATTCGACGAGGCCACCAGCGGCGCCTACGACGGCATCGGCGTCGAACTGCAGCAGTTGCCCGATCGCACGTATCGCGTGGTGTCGCCGATCGACGAGACGCCCGCGGCGCGCGCCGGCTTGAAATCCGGCGATCTGATCATCGCCATCGACGGCAAGCCGATCGGCGACGACGCCGACTCCACGCCGCTGCGCGGCAAGCCCGGCACGAAGGTGAAATTGAAGATCGTCCGCGCCGGCGTCGCCAAGCCTTTCGACGTGACCGTCACCCGCGAGAAGATCCGCGTCGCCAGCGTGCGTACGCGCATGCTCGAACCCGGCTACGGCTACGTGCGCGTCAGCACCTTCCAAGCCGACACCGCTTCGGACTTCTCCAAACAAGTCGACAAGCTGAAGACGAGCGCCGGCGGCAAGCTGTCCGGCCTGGTGCTCGATCTGCGCAGCAATCCGGGCGGCTTGCTGACCGCGGCGGTGCAGATCGCCGACGATTTGCTGGACAGCGGCAAGATCGTCAGCACCCGCGGCCGCATCGCGGTGAGCGACGCGGAGTTCTCGGCCACGCCGGGCGACCGCTTGAACGGCGCGCCGGTGGTGGTGCTGGTCGATGCCGGTTCGGCCAGCGCCTCGGAAGTGCTGGCCGGCGCGCTGCGCGACAACAAGCGCGCGCGCGTGGTCGGCAGCCGCACGTTCGGCAAGGGTTCGGTGCAGACCGTGCTGCCGCTGGACAACGGCGATTCGGTCAAGCTGACCACGGCGCGCTATTACACGCCCAGCGGCAAATCGATCCAGGGCGTGGGCATCGCCCCGGAAGTGGTGCTGCATCCGGAAAAGAAACCCGGCGCCAAGGACGACGGCCTCGACGGCTTGGACCCCTACACCGAAGCCAACCTGCCCGGCCACTTGCGCGGCGACGAAGAAGGCCAGGAAGGCTACGCCGCCGGCGAAGTGCTCGACGGCGATGCGCCGATCACGGCGGCGTTGGCGGAGTTGAAGAAGCCGGTGGCGGCTGGAGCGGCGCCGACGTCGAGCGGTTCCAAGAACTGAGTTTTAGCCTTGTGGGAGGGGCTTTAGCCCCGACGGGATCCCATCGGGGCTAAAGCCCCTCCCACAAGGCAATAGCTTGCCCATTGACTTTGGGGACAAATCCCCTTATAAGGTTGACTAGTCCCCAATCTAGGCAGTCGCCATGGGCCTGACCGCTCACACCTTCGCCGATCCCATCGCCGACCTCGACGACGAATCCGTCCGCCACGACCTGGCCCGGGTGGTCGCCGCGCTGCTGGAAAAGTGGGCGCTGCCGACCGAGACCCAGCTGGCCCTGCTCGGCATGAGTCCGGAAAGCCGCAAGGTGCTGCCGCAGTTCCGCCGCGGCGAGCGCGCGCTGCCCAACACGCGCGACACGCTGGATCGCGCCGGCTACTTGCTCGGCATCCACAAGGCATTGCGCCTGCTGTTCCCGGAAGACGAAGCGCTGCGCTACGGCTGGGTGCGCCGCCGCAACAAGATGCTGGACGGCAAGCAGCCGCTGGAAGTGATGCTGGACGAAGGCCTGGTCGGCCTGGCCCGCATCGCCCGCTTCGCCGATTTCCAGCGCGGCCAGTAACGCGGCATGGCGCTGTACGACGCGCTGACCGATTTCGACGGCAGCGTCTACCGTAACATCGTCTCGCTGCGCAGCACCGAGCATCTGTTCGACGACCTGGTGCCCGATGCGGCCGGCCAGAACGCGGCGATCGCGGCGGAGATGCGGATGAAGCCCGGCACGCCGGGCGTGATCGATCGCGGCTTCGAATATTCGCAGGCCATCGCCTACCCCTTCGCCAGCGACAAGACCGTCGCCAGCCGCTACGGCGATGGCAGCTTGCGTGTCTGGTACGGCGCGCTGGAAGAGGACACGTCGGTCGCCGAAACCTGCTGGCATGCGCTCCAGCAAGTGAAGGGAATCGAAGGCGTCGACCGCCCGGTGACGCGCTACCGCGCCATGTACCGCATCCGCGCGCGCGGCTTGTTTCTGGAGTTGCGCGGCAAGGAGCGCGAGCATCCGGAATTGCTGGACGAGGATTACGCGGCGACGCAGGGCATCGCCAAGCACGCAGCGGGACAGGGGTTGCAAGGCCTGCTGTATCCGGCCGCGCGCTGGACGGACGGCAGTTGCTTGGCTGCGTTCAAGCCGGAACCGTTGTCGGATCCGCAGTTGATCTACTACCTCACGTACCGGATCGATCCTGTTGCCGATGCGGTGGCGATCGAGCGCAAGCCGGGGGTGGTGGAGCGCGTACTGGGAGCGTCCGAGCTGCGTCGTTTCAGATAGCCGCGATGCAAAGCCCTCTCCCGCGCGCGGGAGAGGGTTGGGTGAGGGCGCGCGCAAGTTGAAGGTCGCGACGAGCAGTTGCTTGCGGCGCTTTTAGAGATAATCGGGAAATATGGGTTCGATGCGAGCGGCTCGCCCGCGCGCCCTCACCCCCAGCCCTCTCCCGCAAGCGGGAGAGGGGGCTTACGCGGCGCGACCGGTGTCAGCGCACGAACGTAACCAGCACATCCTCGCGCATCAGCCGCAACGCATCGGCCAGCGCATCGTCAGTCCGTATGGTTTCGGCGCCCTGGAGGGGGATGTCCTCATCCAGGGCGCCGCGATATTGGTGCAACAACAAACCCAATTCTGTGGCGATGCCGGAATCGAGCGTTTCGCGAATCAGTCCTACCCAAGGTGCAAGGCCGGATGAAGCCCTCGCTTCGAGGCCTCGGTCGTCGGACGCAGCTTTGTCGCGTTTCTGCGCCATCGTCCGGTCGATCTTCGTCTTGCTCCAGCCTTTTTTCAGAAGGCGTTGTTCTTCGGCGGCCCAATACGTCGCGTCGAAACCCTTACGCCGACCGGCGCCCAATGCAGTGCCGCAATCGCAGTGTCCGGGCGTAGTCCGAAAGTACTGTTGGCCCTGACGGAGCTGGCGTTGGATGCTCGGGTTGGACAGAGGCTGGAATATACGCCCGTGCTTGCGCGCAAGCGCATCGAGCGATGCTTGATAGGCCTCGCTTGACAGAACAGCGGTGATGAAATGGCACACGGCTATCGCGGCTTGGCCGGCAACGGAAACGGCGTCACCACCTTCTCGCCGGTCTCCGCATCGCGGATCACCGCCTGGCCCTTCTTCTCCACTTCCTCGATGCGGACGATGCTCTGCATCGGCAGATGCAAAGCGCGGGTGCCGCCGAACTCGTCGCGCAGGCGTTCCTCGGTCGGGTCGACGACCAGGCCGTCGTGCACGTCGAACACCAATTCGCCGACCTCGGTGAAGCCCCACAAGCCGCTGCTGGCGACTTTGCGCGCGTACAGCTCGTAGACCTTGCCGTGGTTGTGAAAGGTGACTTTGTAGAGCGTCTTGGCCATGGCGGAATTATAAGGCGCTCAATAACCGTGCTTGTGCCGCATTCGCCGCGCGATCGAGCCGCGCATCGCCAGCGCCGACGCCGCGCCGAAAGCGAAGCCGGCCAAATGCGCCGACCACGCCACCGCGCCGTAGGCCGGGCCGATGTAGGTGAACACGATCTGCAGCACCACCCAGATGCCGATCAGCAGCGACGCCGGCGCGCGCACGAATTCCAGGAACAATCCCAGCGGCAGCACCACGCCCAGCTTCGCGCGCGGGAACAGCGCCAGATAAGCGCCGATCACCGCCGACACCGCGCCGCTGGCGCCGATGATCACCCGGTCCGGCGCGCTGATCGTGAACATCGCCGCGAAGTTCGCCACCGCGCCGCCCAGCAGGAACAGCAGCAGGAAACGCCACGAGCCCATCGCCCGTTCCGCCGGCAGGCCGAAGATCAGCAAGAACACCAGATTGCCCAGCAGATGCGCCCAGTCGGCGTGCAGGAACAGCGCCGACAGCAGGCGCAGGCCGTGGTCGCGATCGAACGCCGAACGCCAGCCGCCCGAAGCGTCCCAAGCGCCGGTCAGCACGCCCCATTCCATCAGCAGGGTGCGGTGGGCCGCGTCCGGCCGCGCGATCACCCACAGGAACGCCGCCCACAGCGAAACCAGCAGCAGCGGCGTGGCCCAGCGGATGGAATTCTTCGAGCGGGAGGGGATGGTGACGAACATGGCGGGGATTATGGGGCGGCTTTTTTGTAGGAGCGGCTTTAGCCGCGAGCTCTTTCCCTTGAATCGCGACACCGCTGCGATTTCAGAGAAAGCTCGCGGCTAAAGCCGCTCCTACAAAAACCGGAGCTCCGTACGCAACCGTGATAAATCGTATTGTTAGCATAGGGTTAAAAACACGGTATATTGCATACGGCGACGTACGTCGGGAGGGGAACCGGCGCGGCGAAGCAGGGAAGCCAAGCTTCCGCGGCTTGCATGTGCAAGCCGGCCTTTTTCAATTGCCCCGGAGAGAACGTACATGCACAACCAGAATTTCGCCCGCGTCACCGCACTGGCCATTGGCATCGTCGGTGCGTTGGCCATGGGCCAGACCCATGCGTCCGGCTTCCAGATCAAAGAGAACAGCACCAAGGCGTTGGGCCGCGCGTTCGCCGGCTCGGGCGCCGCGTCCGGCGACGTGTCGGTGGTGTCCAACAACCCCGCCGCGATGTCGACCTTCAAGCAGAGCGCGGTGCAGGCCGACGTGGCGGTGATCGACCTGTCGGCCGACTTCACCGGCGGCGGCAAGACCGCGGTCGGCACCACGCTCACCGGCGGCAACGGCGGCGATCCGGGCGATGCCACGCCGGTGCCGTCGATCGCCGCGATCTTCCCGATCGGCGACACCGGCATGACTCTCGGCGCCCAGGTCAGCGCGCCGTTCGGTTTGAAGACCGAATACGACCGCAACTGGGTCGGCCGCTACAACGCCGTCAAGTCGGACGTGAAGACCGTCGACCTGACCCTGGCCGCTTCGTTCGACTTCAGCTCCGAAGTGTCCATCGGCGTCGGCCTGATCTATCAGCGCGCCGAAGCCACGCTGTCCAACGCGCTCGACATGGGCACCGCGCTGTGCGCCTCGCCGAACCCGGCCGCCTGCTTCAATCCGGCCTTCCCGTTCCATCCGCAGGGCAACGACGGCTTCGTCGAAGTGAAGGGCGACGACACCGGCATCGGCTGGGTGATCGGCATGCACATCCACCCGAACGAGCGCACCGCGATCGGCTTCTCGCACCGCTCGGAAATCGACCACGACCTGGAAGGCACCGCCGACTTCACCATGCCGGCGAGCGTCGCGGTCGCTTTGGCGGCTGCGCGTCCCGGCCAGTTCGTCGACACCACCGCGCTCGCGCCGCTGACCACGCCGGCCGTGGACACGATCAGCATCTCCTACGGCATCACCGACAACTTCAAGGTGCTGGCCGACTTCTCGCGCACGCAGTGGAGTTCGCTGGAGAACGTGACCATCTACTTCAACTCGCGCCAGGCGCCTTCGGTCGAGCAGTTCCAGTGGAAGGACACCACGTTCTGGTCGATCGGCGGCGAATGGGAATTGAACGACAAGTTCACCCTGCGCGCCGGCTACGCCGAAGACCAGTCGCCGACCAAGATCGAAACCCGCACCCCGCGCCTGCCCGATGCGGACCGCCAGTGGGGTTCGATCGGCCTGACCTGGAACGTGAGCCCCGCGTTCGAAGTGAATGCCGCCTACACCCGCATCTTCGTCGACGATCCGAAGATCGCCAACATCCACTCCAGCACCGCGAGCACCCTGACCGGCAGCTACGATGCGGACGTGAACATCTTCGGCGTGTCGGCGCAGTACAAGTTCTGATCCGAAGTTCTGCGCTACCGAAAACCCCGCTTCGGCGGGGTTTTCTTTTTTGCGCTCGACGACCTTTCGCTTTTGTAGGAGCGGCTTTAGCCGCGAGCTTTTTTTCCTGAAATCGCTGCGATGTAGCGATTTGGAGGGAGAAGCTCGCGGCTAAAGCCGCTCCTACAAAAAAGCGGAATGTCAGCCGGCGTAGGCGCGCAGCGCCACCCGGTCGCGCCCGCCGCGCTTGGCGTCGTACAAGGCCTGGTCGGCGGTGCGCAGCAGATCGGCGAAAGGATCGCGCAACGTGCCGCCGCGGCATACGCCCAGGCTGCAGCTCACCCGGGTGGGCGCTTGGCCGGCGGCGAATTCGGCTTCGGCGACGTGTTCGCGGATGCGATCGGCCAACGCCGGCGCGGACGCCGCCTCGGCGCCGGTCAGCACCACCACGAATTCCTCGCCGCCGAGCCGCGCGAACAGCGCCCGCTCCGGCAGGCAGCTGCGCGCGATCGCCGCGAAGCGTTCCAGCACGCCGTCGCCGGCTTCGTGGCCGTAGCGGTCGTTGATCGATTTGAAGCGGTCTAGATCCAAGGCGATCGCGGCGATCTCGGTATCGCCCGACAGGCGCGCGGTGCGCGATTCCAATTCCAGTTCCAAGCCGCGGCGATTGAGCAGGCCGGTCAGCAGATCGTGCATCGCGCCGTGGCGCCAGGAGTCGGCGGCGCGGAAGCTGGTCAGCATCAGCATGCAGAAATTGAGCATGAACCAGACCGACAGATCCACGCTGACCCAGATCGGATCGATGCCGAACAAGCCGTCGAGCCAGCCGGGCACCACGCTGCCGTACAGCAGGATCAAGGCGAGGCAGCCGCCCGCCATCAAGCGCGCGGGCAAGCGGCCGGGGCGGTCGCGCATGCGGAACAAGCGCCAGGCCATGATGGCGAGCGATACGATTTCCACCGTGCTCAGGGCGATGCCTTGCGCGTCGGTGTCGCCGCGCAGGATCCAGGCCAACAGCGACAGGGCGATGCCCGCCGGCATCAGCGCCATTTCGATGCGCGACAAAGCGCGTTGCGTGGTGAAGAGGATGATCGACCACGCCAGCCCGACCATGCCGATACAGGCCAGCAAGCTGCCGAAATTCAGGGTGAATACGGCGGCGGCGGGTTCGCCGGCTTCGGCGAAGGCCGGCGAGAAAGCGTCGAGCAAGGTCGCGCCGAGCGTATACACCAGATGCGCGCCGCCCCATGCTTTGATGCCGCGCACGCTGCGCGCCAGCCGCGCGACGTACCAGAACAATCCGAACAGAACGACGGCCAGCAGGCAGTCGCTCAGCAGGACATGGTAGATGTCGGTATCCATCCGCTCGCTCGGCCCCCCACCGATCTCGCGATGGGTCGCACTTTAGCAAGCGCAGGCCTGCGGGCCTTCACGCGCGGCGAGCTGGATTTTCGTAGGAGCGGCTTCAGCCGCGAGCTCTTTCCTCCAAACCGAGACATCGCAGCGATTTCAGAGAGAAAGCTCGCGGCTGAAGCCGCTCCTACAAAGAGCGAAAGCGGATCAGTCGCCCAGCGTCAGCAGCGACGCGTTGCCGCCGGCCGCCGTGGTGTTGACCGTCACCGTCTTCTCGGTGGCGAAGCGCGGCAGATAGTGCGGGCCGCCGGCCTTGGGGCCGGTGCCGGACAAATTCTGGCCGCCGAACGGCTGCACACCGACCACCGCGCCGATCTGGTTGCGGTTGACGTAGACGTTGCCGACGTTGGCGCGCGCGGCGATGCGTTCGATGGTCTCGTCGATGCGCGAATGGATGCCGAGGGTGAGGCCGTAGCCGGTGGCGTTGATCGCGTCGATCACCTGGTCCAGCTGGTCGGCCTTCCAGCGCAGCACGTGCAAGGCCGGGCCGAAATTTTCTCGGGTCAGCTGCGACAGCGACTGCAGCTCCCAGGCGCGCGGCGCGAAGAAGGTGCCGTGGGCGACGGACTCATCGGTCTTGGCGGTGGCGATCGGCTTGGCGATCTTCTCCATCTTGGCGGCGTGGTCTTCAAGCAGCTTCAGCGCGTCGGAGTCGATCACCGGACCGACGTCGGTCGAGAGCAGGCCCGGATCGCCGACGCTCAGTTCGGCCATCGCACCGGCCAGCATGCCGATCACCTTGTCGGCGATGTCTTCCTGCACGTACAGCACGCGCGCGGCCGAGCAGCGCTGGCCGGCGGAGGTGAACGCGGACGACAGCGCGTCCTTCACCAATTGCTCCGGCAATGCCGAGGAGTCGGCGATCAGCGCGTTTTGGCCGCCGGTCTCGGCGATCAGCACGCCGATCGCCGCATCGCGCGCGGCCAGGGCGCGGTTGATGGCGCGCGCGGTGTCGGTGGAACCGGTGAAGGCGACGCCGGCCACGCGCGGATCTTTCGTCAACGCGGCGCCGACGGTGGCGCCGTCGCCGGGCAGGAACTGCAGCACGGCTTCCGGCACGCCGGCTTCGTGCAGCAGTTTCACCGCGGCGTAGCCGATCAGGTTGGTCTGTTCGGCCGGCTTGGCGATCACTGCATTGCCCGCGACCAGCGCGGCCGCGATCTGACCGGTGAAGATCGCCAGCGGGAAATTCCACGGGCTGATGCAGACGAATACGCCGCGACCCTGCAGCTGCAGCGTGTTGGATTCGCCGGTCGGGCCCGGCAGCGCTTCGGCGGCGAAGATCTTGCGCGCCTGGGCGGCGTAATAGCGCAGGAAATCCACCGCTTCGCGCACTTCGGCGACGCCGTCGGCGAGGGTCTTGCCGGCTTCCTTGGTGCACAGCGCCATGTATTGCGGCATGCGCTTTTCCAGCAGCTCGGCGGCGTGCTCCAGGATCGCGGCGCGCGATGCGGCCGGCGTGCGGTCCCAGGCCGGTTGCGCGGCCACCGCGTTCTGCAGCGCTTTTTCCACGGTATCCGCATCGGCCGCCTGCCATTGGCCGACGGTCTGGCGGCGGTCGGCCGGATTGGTCACCGCGATGTCGGGACCCGACGCTTTCGCGCCCGGCACCAGCGGCGCGGCGCGCCAGTTCGCTGTCGATGCGTTCACTTGCTCGGCGAGCGCGCGCAGCTGGTCGTCGTTGGCGAGGTTGATGCCCATGGAATTGTCTCTCTCAAAACCTTGCGACCGGTACAGATCGACCGGCAGCGGAATGCGCGGATGCGGAATCGATTCGAATGCGGCGACGGTCTCGACCGGATCGCGGATCAGATCGTCGATGGCCACGTCTTCGTCGGTGATGCGGTTGACGAAGCTGGAATTGGCGCCGTTCTCGAGCAGGCGCCGCACCAGGTACGGCAACAGGTCTTCGTGCGAACCGACCGGCGCATACACGCGGCACGGCACGTTCAAGCGATCGGCCGAGATCACTTCCGCGTACAGATCGTCGCCCATGCCGTGCAGCTTCTGGAATTCGAAGTCGCGGCCGGCGGCCAGGCGGTGGATCGCGGCGATGGTCTGCGCGTTGTGGGTGGCGAACATCGGATACAACGCGTCGCTGGCATCGAGCATGCGGCGCGCGTTGGCCAGATACGACACGTCCGTATTCGGCTTGCGCGTGAACACCGGGTAGCCGGCCTGGCCGTCGACCTGCGCGCGCTTCACTTCCGAATCCCAGTACGCGCCTTTCACCAGCCGCACCGGAATGCGGCGGCCGGTGCGGCGCGCCAGGTCGGCGATGAAGTCGATCACGTACGGCGCGCGCTTCTGGTAAGCCTGGATCGCCAGGCCGTAGCCCTGCCAGCCATCCAGCGACGGATCGGCGTAGGCCGCGGCGATCACGTCCAGCGACAGCTCCAGGCGGTCGGACTCTTCCGCGTCGATGGTGAAGCCGATGCCGTAGGACTTGGCGATTTGCGCCAGCTCCAGCACGCGCGGGGTCAGTTCGGCCATCACCCGGGCGCGCTTGGCGTGTTCGTAGCGCGGATGCAGTGCGGAGAGCTTCACCGAGATGCTGGGTGCCGCGAAAACGTCCGCAAACGGCCCAGTCTTGCCGATGGCATGAATGGCGAGCCGATAAGCTTCCAGATAGCGCAGCGCGTCCTTCGTGGTCAGCGCGCCTTCGCCCAACATGTCGAACGAATAGCGATAGGCCGCATTGGCGCCCTTGCGCGAACGGGCCAGAGCTTCCTCGATGGTGCGGCCCATCACGAACTGGTGGCCCATGATCCGCATCGCCTGGCGCACCGCCAGGCGGATCACCGGCTCGCCGACGCGGCCGATCAGGCGCTTGAACGCGCTATGGACGTCGCGCTTGGTGTCGTCGGCCAGATCGACCAAGTGGCCGGTCAGCATCAGGCCCCAGGTCGAGGCGTTGACCAGGACCGAGTCCGATTGGCCCATATGCCGCTTCCAGTCGGCTTCGCCCAGCTTGTCGCGGATCAGCTTGTCGGCGGTGTCCTGGTCGGGGATGCGCAGCAGCGCCTCGGCCACGCACATCAGCAGCACGCCTTCCTCGCTGCCCAGATCGTATTGGCGCATGAACGCCTCGATCGCGCCCTGGTCCTGCGCGCGGGCGCGCACGCGGCGCACCAAATCGGCGGCGGTGGCCTGGATCGCGGCGCGGTCGCTGTCGGGCTGGCGCGCCTGCGCGAGCAGCTCGCGCACGTGCTCGGCTTCGTCGCGGGCCCAGGCGGCAGTGATGGCTCCCCGCAGCGCCGAAGGCGGGCCGGGCAGTTCGGAAGAGAGGATTTCGGTCACGATGGCATTCGCGGACGCAAGACCGCCAATTCTAGCGTTTGCGCGGGTTTAGCGGCAGCCGCGCAGTCGCGTACGGGGGCGTCTGGCTTGCCCGCGAAGGCCCCCGGGAGCTACCATTTCGCAGTTTTCCGCGGTCGCCAGCCCGTCAGGCCGCCCGATCCGGCGCGAATCGCGCCGGTCGCGGCTCCCTCGGCTGCGGACGCTCCATACCGACGACGAATTACCTGCGATCCGGGGTCTAGGCAACGATGAATCTAGCGCGTGCGATGCGATGGGGAATGCTGGCGCTGTTGGCGCCGTGCCTGGCGTGGGCCTCCCAGCCCGCCGAGGTGCACCGCTGGCAGCTGAACATGCGCGAGGGCGTGACCCACACCTCGCAGATCGCTTACGAATCGCACATGATCGTGCTGTGGATCTGCGTGGTGATCGGCGTGATGGTGTTCGGCGCGATGTTCTACGCCATGTTCAAGTTCCGCAAGTCCAAGGGCGCCGTCGCGGCCCAGTTCAGCCACAACACCACCGCCGAGATCATCTGGACCGTGGTGCCGGTGGTGATCCTGATCGCGCTGGCCTGGCCGGCCGCGGCCAACCTGATCAAGATGTACGACACCCGCGACTCTGCGATGACGGTGAAGATCACCGGCTACCAGTGGATGTGGAAGTACGAGTACCTGGGCGAGAACGTCAGCTTCACCAGCCGCCTGGACCGCGAGAGCGACCGCATCCGCCAGAGCGGCGAGAAGCCCGATCCGGTCAAGAACCCGCACTACCTGCTCGACGTCGACAACGTGCTGGTGCTGCCGGTGGACACCAAGGTCCGCTTCGTGGTCACCGCCGACGACGTGATCCACGCCTGGTGGGTGCCGTCGTTGGGCTGGAAGCAGGACGCGATCCCCGGCATCGTCAACGAAGCCTGGGCCGACATCCGCGAGCCAGGCATCTACCGCGGCCAGTGCGCCGAGCTGTGCGGCAAGGACCACGGCTTCATGCCGATCGTGGTCAAGGCCGTGAGCAAGGAAGAGTTCGCCAGCTGGCTGGCGGCCGAGAAGGCCAAGCGCGCGCCGGCTCCGGCGCAGCCCGCCGCTCCCGCTGCGGCGCCCGCCGAGGCCGCGCCTGCCGCGCCCACCGCCGCGAATTCCGCCGCCGCTCCCGCTCCTGCGGCCGGCTGATCAAGTCTTAACGAGGTAGTCCGTACATGGCCACGCATTCCGCCGTTGCAGATCATCACGACGATCACGGTCACAAGCAGACCTTCGTCGAGCGTTGGTTCTTCTCGACCAACCACAAAGACATCGGCACGCTGTACCTGATCTTCAGCTTCGTCATGTTCATCGTCGGCGCGGCGATGTCGGTGGTGATCCGCGCCGAACTGGCCGAGCCGGGCCTGCAGTTCGTCAAGCCCGAGTTCTTCAACCAGATGACCACGGTGCACGCGCTGGTCATGATCTTCGGCGGGGTGATGCCGGCCTTCGTCGGCCTGGCCAACTGGATGATCCCGCTGCAGATCGGCGCGCCGGACATGGCGCTGCCGCGCATGAACAACTGGTCGTTCTGGATCCTGCCGTTCGCCTTCACCATGTTGCTGCTGACCCTGTTCCTGCCGGGCGGCGCGCCGGCCGGCGGCTGGACGCTGTATCCGCCGCTGTCGCTGCAGGGCGGCGCGAACGTGGCCTTCGCGATCTTCGCCATCCACATGATGGGCATCAGCTCGATCATGGGCGCGATCAACGTCATCGCCACCATCCTCAACATGCGCGCCCCGGGCGTGGACCTGCTGAAGATGCCGATCTTCGCGTGGAGCTGGCTGATCACCGCCTTCCTGCTGATCGCGGTGATGCCGGTGCTGGCGGGCGCGGTGACGATGCTGCTGACCGACAAGTTCTTCGGCACCAGCTTCTTCAACGCGGCCGGCGGCGGCGACCCGGTGATGTTCCAGCACATCTTCTGGTTCTTCGGCCATCCCGAGGTCTACATCATGATCCTGCCGGCGTTCGGCGTGGTCTCGGAGATCCTGCCGACGTTCTCGCGCAAGCCGCTGTTCGGCTACCAGGCGATGGTGTACGCGATCGCCTCGATCGCGTTCCTGAGCTTCATCGTGTGGGCGCACCACATGTTCACGGTCGGCATGCCGCTGGGCGGCGAGCTGTACTTCATGTTCGCGACCATGCTGATCGCGGTGCCGACCGGGGTGAAGGTGTTCAACTGGGTCAGCACGATGTGGAAGGGCTCGCTGAGCTTCGAGACGCCGATGCTGTGGGCGATCGGCTTCGTGATCCTGTTCACCATCGGCGGCTTCTCCGGCCTGATGCTGGCGATCGTGCCGGCCGACTTCCAGTACCACGACACCTATTTCGTGGTCGCGCACTTCCATTACGTGCTGGTGACCGGCGCGCTGTTCTCCATCATCGCCGCGACCTACTACTGGTGGCCGAAGTGGACCGGCCGCATGTACAGCGAGTTCTGGGGCAAGTTCCACTTCTGGTGGACGATCGTGTTCGTCAACCTGCTGTTCTTCCCGCAGCACTTCCTGGGCTTGGCCGGCATGCCGCGCCGCATCCCGGACTACAACGTGGTGTTCGCGGACTGGAACCTGGTCAGCTCGATCGGCGCGTTCGGCATGTTCCTCACGCCGTTCATGATGTTCGCGATCCTCTACGTCTCGCTGAAGAGCGGCGCGAAGGCCGAAGCCCGTTCTTGGGAAGGCGCGCGCGGCCTGGAATGGACGGTGCCTTCGCCGGCCCCGCACCACACCTTCACCGTGCCGCCGGTGATCAAGGAAGGCGACCTGGCGCACGGCGACTTCGAGCACCTGGACTACGACACCGCGACCACCGGCGCCGACACCGCCGCCCACCAGAATGCCCGCCAGTCCTGACCCGCGCAGCGAGAACGCCCGCCGCGGCGTGCGCCGCACCGTGCTGGTGCTGGCGGCGATCGCGGTGGCGATCTACGTCGCCTTCATCCTGTCGGGAGTGACCGCGTCGTGACTGCGCCGCAGGCCAAGCCGTTCGGCGTCGCCAAGATGGTCGGCGTGGCCGTGGCCGCGTTCGCCTTCACTTTCGCGCTGGTGCCGCTGTACCGGATCGCTTGCGAGAAAGTGTTCGGCATCCGCTTGGAGAAGTCGCCGGTCGAAGCGTCCGCGCAGGCGGCCAAGGCCGATCCGAACGAGCGCTGGGTGACGGTGCAGTTCGACGGCGGCGTCAATTCCAAGCTGCCGTGGGGCTTCCATCCGAACAACCTGACGATGAAAGTGCGCCCGGGCGAGCAGTACGAAACGACCTATTTCGCCCGCAACAACGGCGACCGCGCCATCGTCGGCAACGCGGTGCCTTCGGTGGCGCCGGCCAAGGCCTCGGGCTATTTCAGCAAGACCGAATGCTTCTGCTTCACCGCGCAAACGCTGCAGCCGGGCGAATCGCGCGACATGCCGGTGCGCTTCATCGTCGACCCGGCGCTGCCGCGCGAGATCACCACGCTCACCCTGTCCTACACCTTCTACAAAAACGATGCGCTGACCTCGCGCTTGCAGAACGCGCCGGTCGGCGCCCCGCAAGTCGCGCGCTCCGCGCCTTGATCCGATAAGCACAACGGAACGACCGACATGGCCCAGGCCCACACCCACGACCAGCACGACTCCAACGTCTATTACGTGCCGCACGGCAGCCGTTGGCCGGTGATCGCCTCGGTCGCGCTGTTCATCACCATGCTCGGCTTCGCCAGCTGGCTCAACGAAGCGCATTGGGGCCGCCCGACGTTCTTCGTCGGCCTGGTGTTCCTCGCGCTGATTCTGTTCAAGTGGTTCGCCGACGTGATCACCGAATCGCTGCGCGGCTACTACAACAAGCAGGTCGACACTTCGTTCCGGATGGGGATGGTGTGGTTCATCTTCTCCGAAGTGATGTTCTTCGCCGCGTTCTTCGGCGCGCTGTTCTACGCCCGCCAATTCGCGATGCCCTGGCTGGGCGGCGAGGGCGACGGCGTGATGACCAACGCGCTGTTGTGGGACGGCTTCAGCGCGGCTTGGCCGAGCAACGGTCCCGGCCAAGTCGGTGGCGTCTACCAGACGATCCCGGCTTGGGGCCTGCCGTTGCTCAATACGCTGATCCTGCTCACCTCGGGCGTGACCGTGACCATCGCGCACCATGCGCTGAAGGCCGGCCACCGCAAGCAACTGCTGCTGTTCCTGGGGCTGACCGTGCTGCTGGGCGGCTTGTTCCTCGCTTTCCAGGCCGAGGAATACATCCACGCCTACACCGAACTGAACCTCACTTTGGGTTCGGGCATCTACGGCTCGACCTTCTTCATGCTGACCGGCTTCCACGGCGCGCACGTGACGCTCGGCACGATCATGCTGGCGATCATCTGGCTGCGGTGCCTGAAGGGCCACTTCAGCAAGGACGACCATTTCGCTTTCGAAGCGGTGGCCTGGTACTGGCACTTCGTCGACGTGGTCTGGCTGGGCCTCTTCATGTTCGTCTACGTGCTGTAAGCGGCTTCGCGCTTCAAGCCCTTCTCCCCCGGGAGAAGGGTTGGGATGAGGGTTCGGGGAAGCGACTACGCTTCCGATCGCAGAATTCCGCTCAATCTCGCGATCTTTGGCGTCGCAAACTTCGCCGAACCCTCATCCGGCGCTTCGCGCCACATTCTCCCGGCGGGAGAAGGAGAAGCAGGAATCACCCGGGATTGCGCCCGATCCCGTGCGGCGTGATCCAGCCCATGTAGATCGCCAGGATCACCAGCAGGATCAGCGCGACGGACAGCGCGATGCGCTTGGTCAGCGCGTTGACGGTGCGTTTGGTCTGGCCCTTGTCGACCAGCATGTAGTACAGGCCCGCGCCGAGGTTCCACAGGATCAAGATCAGGAAAGCGATGATCAGCAGGGTTTTCAGCGAATCGTTCATGGCGGCCTCGGGCCTGTGCGCGTGAACGGATTATCGCAGCAGCGGGGTTATTCCGCGTGAGCCGCGGCGCGAGCCGATGGCTGGGCTGGAGCGCGGCCCTGCTGGCGATGGCTTTGTTCGCAAGCCTGGGCCGCTGGCAGCTGGACCGGATGCATCAGAAGCAGGCGCTGCTAGACGATGCGCAGCGCGTGCTGGCGCAACGCCGGGCGCAGCCGTTGGCGATGGCGGCGGATGCCGCGCGCGGCCGCAACTACGACTGGGCCGCGGGCGAGGGCGTCTTCGCCGACGCGCCGGCGGTATTGCTCGACAACCAGCAGCGCGAAGAGCGCCCCGGCGTGCGCGCCTACCGGCTGTTCAAGCCCGCGCGCGGCGAGCCGTTGTTGGTCGAACTGGGCTGGCTGCCGTTGCCGCCGGACCGGCGCATGCCGTCGATTCCATCGCTTTCCGGTGCGCACCGGCTCGAAGGCCTGCTGCTGCCGCCGCCGTCGGCGGGCATCGCATCGGCCGTGCCGCAAGCGCAGGCCGACGGTACGCTGCTGGTGGCGGCGCTGGATCTGCGCGCGTTGCGCGACACCCTGCGCGCGCCGATGCTGGCGCCGCGCATCCTGCGCCCGGATCCGGCATTGAAGATCGGCTATACGCGCGATCTGGACATCCTGCCCAATACCCTGCCGCCCGAGCGCCATCTCGGTTATGCCGTGCAATGGTTCGCGTTGAGCGCGGCCGTGCTGGCGACCGCGCTGGTGCTGACGTTCCGCAAGAAGAAGCCGCGCCGATGAACGCATCGCCATCGAATCCGCAACGCAACCGCAACCGCACGATGCTGCTGGCGATCTTCGCCGTCTTCCTCGGCACCTTCGTCGCCGCCGGCGCATTGCGCTTCTCCGGCTGGCGGCCCAGCGGCATGAAGAACCGCGGCGAGCTGCTGCAGCCGCCGGGCGATTTGCGCAAAGTCGTGCCGCAGCTCGCCGGCGGCGGCGATTACCGCTGGAATCCGATCGAACGCACTTGGCGCATCGTCGTCGCTCCGCCCGCCGATTGCGGCGAACCCTGCGCCAAGCTCGCCGGGCAGATCGATCTGGTCTGGCAGCTGTTCGGCCACGACGCGGATCACGTGCACGTCCTGTGGGCCGGCATGCCGCCCGCAGGCGCCAAGTTGCCCGTCACCACCCGCCTGATCCGGCCCACGCCCGAGTTGAAGGCGGGGCTGCCGCGCGCGGACGATCCGCGTGGCGTGTCGGTCTACGTGGTCGATCCGAACGGCTTCGTGATATTGCGCTACGCTCCGGGCTTCGATCCGGGCGACTTGCGCAGCGACATGGCGCGACTGCTGAAGCTGCAATGACATGAACCTTCCTTTGCGACCCGTGCAACGCCATTTCCACCGCCTCGCCTGGCTGGCGGTGGCGTTGGCCTTCTGCGTGATCGTGTTCGGCGCGTTCGTGCGCCTGTCCAACGCCGGCCTGAGCTGTCCCGATTGGCCGACGTGCTACGGCCGCGCGGCTTGGCCCAGCGCCGCGCACGAAGCCGCCGATCATGTCGCCACGGCGATCCGTCCGGTCGAACCGCACAAGGCGTGGCGCGAGCAGGTGCACCGCATGCTCGCCGGCAGCCTGGGCGTATTGGTGTTGGCGCTGGCTTTGTCGGCGGCGCGCAAGCGGCGCTACGGCATGCTGCAGGTGCTGGGCGCGGCGGCTTTGGTCGCGGTGTCGATACCGCTGTACATGCGCGGCCAATATGCGGCGGCCGCCGCGTTCGCCGGCGCGGGCGAAGCGATCCTGCTGGCGGCCGCGTTCCGCTGGTCGAATTTGGACTTGTCGCGCATCGCCGCGCTGACCTTGGCGGTGATCGTGTTCCAGGCCTTGCTCGGCATGTGGACGGTCACCTGGCTGTTGAAGCCGATCGTGGTGATGGGCCACTTGCTCGGCGGGCTGCTGACGTTCTCGCTGTTGGCGTGGATGGCTTGGCGCGCGATCGACCGGCCCATCGTGCTGATGGAAGCCAAAGCGCTGCGTTTGTGGGTGCTGATCGGCCTGGTCCTGCTGGGCCTGCAGATCGCGCTCGGCGGTTGGACCAGCGCCAACTACGCCGCGTTGTCCTGCGGCACCGATTTCCCGCAATGCGTCGGCCAGTGGTGGCCGCCGCACGATTTCCGCGAAGGCTTCGTGCTTTGGCGCGGGATCGGCGTCGATTACGAAGGCGGCATCCTGGACGGCGAATCGCGGATCGCGATCCAGCTGGCGCACCGGATGATGGCGATCGTAGTGTTCCTGTTCCTATCGTGTTTCTGCGCGCGTCTGTTGCAGACGCCGGGCATGCGCGGTTGGACCTTCCTGCTCGCCGGATTGACCATCGCCCAGGTTTGCCTGGGCATCGCCAACGTCAAACTGGCGTTGCCGCTGCACGTGGCCGTGCTGCACAACGCCGGCGCCGCGCTGCTGCTGTTCGTGCTGGTGTCGCTGCTGGCGCGGCTGCGCAGTCCCCAGGACTGAGGCGCGAGGCATGCCGAGCAAAGCTCGCGAATACTGGGCCTTGACCAAGCCGCGCGTGGTGGCGCTGATCGTGTTCACCGCGCTGGTGGGCATGTTCCTGGCCGTGCCCGGTTTGCCGCCATGGCGGCAAACGGTGTTCGGCCTGCTCGGCATTTGGCTGGCGGCCGCTTCGGCCGCGGCGATCAACCACGTGCTCGACCAGCGCATCGACGCGGTGATGGCGCGCACCTACGACCGGCCGCTGCCCACCGGCGGCTTGCGCACGCGGCAAGCGGTCGCGTTCGCCGCCGCGCTCGGCATCGCGTCGATGGCGGTGCTGGTGTTCTTGGTGAATCCGATCACCGCGGCGCTCACCTTCGTGTCGCTGATCGGCTACGCCTTCGTCTATACCGGCTTCTTGAAACGCGCCACGCCGCAGAACATCGTGATCGGCGGCATCGCCGGCGCCGCGCCGCCGTTGTTGGGGTGGGCCGCGGTGACCGGCATGGGCGCGCCGACGGATTGGCCGTACGCGCTGCTGCTGGTGTTGATCATCTTCGTATGGACGCCGCCGCATTTCTGGGCGCTGGCGATCTTCCGCCGCGAAGACTACGCGCGGGCGATGGTGCCGATGCTGCCGGTGACCCACGGCGTGGTCTACACGCGCTGGCAGATCCTGCTGTACACCGTGCTGCTGGTGATCGCGACCGTTTTGCCGCGGCTAGTGGAAATGAGCGGCAACTTCTACCTGGGCGGCGCGCTGGTGCTGGGCGCGGTGTTCCTGTGGTACGCGTGGAAACTGCTCGATCCGCCCGACGAGCTCTACGCGATGAAGGTCTTCAACTATTCCATCGTGTATCTGATGGCGCTGTTCGCCTTCCTGCTGGTCGACCATTGGCTGCTGCCGTATTTGCAGCCGGCTCCGGGCATCGAGTTCGCGCCGCAAGCCTGAATGGGCGGCCGTTGTGACGGCCTCCGCAAAGCGGCGGCCCGGACAGCCGCTTTCCTGTCGAATCTTCGCATTTGAGACACGCCCGCTTCATCATGGCCCGGCATCGTCTTCGACGGTGCCATCAGCCAAAGGAAGGGGGAAGGACATGCGACAAGTGAAGGAAAATCGCGTCGGGCGATCGGCCCGATGGTGGGCGGCCGCTGTGCTCTTGCTGTCGTGCCTAGGCGCCGCGCAGGCGCAAACGCAGCGGTTCGAAACGGTGGCCGGCGGGTTCTTGGGCGATGGTTTGCCAGCGAAGAATGCGGCGTTGGCGAGTCCGCGCGGAATCGCGTTCGACGCGGCGGGCAATGCCTATATCGCGCAGGAAGACGAAAACCGGATCCGGAAAATATCGCCGAGCGGCACGATCACCACGTTCGCCGGCAACGGCACTTACGGTTTCAAGGGCGATGGCGGGCCTGCGTCCGCGGCGGCCCTGGCCGGACCGCGCGGCGTCGTCGTCGATGCGGCGGGCGATGTGTATTTCAGCGATTCGTTCAACAATCGCGTGCGCAAGATCGACGCGAACGGCGTCATCACCACCGTCGCCGGCAACGGCCAAGACAATTCGGCAGGCGACGGCGGACAGGCGACGAGCGCGGGCCTGCGCCAGCCCTACGGATTGGCCTTCGACGCTTCTGGCAATCTGTACGTGGCCGAAGTCCGCGGGCATCGGATCCGCAAGATCATGCCGAGCGGCATCATCCTCACCTTGGCCGGCACCGGTTCGGCGGGCTTCGCCGGCGACGGCGGAGCCGCGATCGCGGCCAAGGTCAACCAGCCCAACGGCGTGGCGACGGATTCGCTGGGCAACGTGTATTTCAGCGATACGTTCAACAACCGCATCCGCCGCGTGTCGCCCGATGGGAACATCGCGACCGTGACGGGCGGCGGCGGGGCCGGTTATCCGACACCAGAGGGCATACCTGCCGCTACGGCGCTGGTATCGCTCCCTTACGGCATCGCGTCCGACGCGGACGACAACATTTACATCGCCGACAACACCTGCGCGATCGACAAGCTCACTCCCGACGGCATGATCTACCAGATATCGGGCGGCCAAGGCTTGTGCGTCACCGACGGCGACGGCGGTCCCGCCGTGGATGCGAACATTTACGGGCCGGAAAGCATCGCCGTTCGTCCCAACGGAGACCTCTACTTCACCGACAACGGCAGCTTCATTGTCCGCAAGATCTCGGGCGGCATCATCGACACGGTCGCCGGGCTGGGCAATTTCCACGGCGATGGCGGTCCGGCCACCCAAGCGATCATGTCGTTCACCCGGGGCCTGGCCGTCGGCAATTCAGGCGAGCTATACATCACCGACGCCTGGATCAACGGACGCGTGCGCAAGATCGGCACCAACGGCATCATCAGCACGGTGGCGGGCACCGGCGCGATGACCTGGGACGGCGACGGCGGCCCGGCGACCGAAGCGACCATCTACTATCCCTGGGGCGTGACGCAGGATGCCGCCGGCAACCTGTATATCGTCGACTACATCGCGAACCAAGTCCGCAAGGTGGCGCCGAACGGCATCATCAGCACGGTCGCCGGCGACGGCATCGGCTACGACGGCGACGGCGGTCCCGCCACGTCGGCGCGGATGCGCCGGCCGACGCGCGTCGCCGTCGATGCCGCTGGCAATCTGTATATCGCCGACTACGGCAATAATCGCGTCCGCAAAGTCGGCACCGACGGCATCATCACCACGGTCGCCGGCAACGGAACGGCGAGCTTTGGCGGCGACGGCGGTCCTGCGACCGACGCATCGGTCTGGGGCCCGATGGCGCTCGCGTTCGACGCCGCGGGCAATCTATACATCGGCGACTACGGCAACAATCGCATCCGCAAGGTCGGCACGGACGGCATCATCAGCACGGTCGCCGGCAATGGCCTGTTCGGCCCTGCGGGCGACGGCGGTCCTGCGACGCAGGCTGCGCTCACCGGCCCGACCGGCATCGCGTTCGATTCCCACGGCGCGATGTACATCGTCGGCGAAACGCTGCGCAAGGTGGCTCCCGACGGAACCATCAGCACGGTCGCCGGGATGAAGTACCGAGCCTACGACGTGGCGGTGGATGCGCAGGATGCCGTTTACGTGGTGGCGCCCTCGGGCCGCGTGCTGAAGAGCGTGCCGGCGCGCGCCGAAAGCGACTACGACGGCGACGCCGTGTCGGATCTGTTCTGGCGCAACTCGGCCACCGGCTCGAACATGGTGTGGCCGTCGGCCGATTTCGGCTCGTCGCAAAGCGCGATGGCGGTGCCGGACCAGGCCTGGACCGTGGCCGGCAGCGGCGATTTCGACAACGACGGCCACGCGGACCTGCTGTGGCGCAACGGCAGCACGGGCGCGGCTTCGGTCTGGAAATCCGCGAATGCGGCGAACGCGCACTACCTGACCACCGTCTCCGATCTGGCTTGGAAGATCGCGGGCGTCGGCGACTTCGACGAGGACGGCCAATCCGACATCCTCTGGCGCAACACATCCGACGGCGCCAACGCGATCTGGCGTTCGGGCGATTCGGCGACGCAATTGCCGATCGCCGCGGTCAACGACCAGGCTTGGCAAATCGCGGGTGTCGGCGATTTCGACGGCGACGGCCGCTCCGACGTCTTCTGGAGGAACGGCGCCACCGGCGCGAACGCGATCTGGAAGTCGGCCAATCAGGCCGCGGCCCAGAATCTGGCGCCGGTGTACAACCTTGCGCTGAAGATCGTCGGCGTCGGCGATTTCGACGGCGACGGCAAGGCCGACGTGCTATGGCGCAATACGAGCAACGGCGCGAATGCGATCTGGAAGTCGGCCAATCCGGCCACGATCCAAAGCCTGCCATCGGTCTACGATCAGGGCTGGCAGGTCTACGGCACCGGCGACTACGACGGCGACGGCAAGGCCGACATCCTGTGGCGCCATGGCAGCACAGGTGCGGCGACCATCTGGAAAGCAGCCGATCACACCCAGTTGCAGAGCGTCACCCAGATCGGCGATTCGAACTGGAAGATCGTCGACTGAGCACTCTCGGCGAAGCATGCGAAACGGGCCGCGAAAGCGGCCCGTTTCTTTTCCAGGGATCGAAGGCCTCAGTCCTTCCGGCCGAGCAGATGCTGCTGCCAAAACAGGATCGTCGCCGCGTCAAAGTAGTCGTTATTGCTCTTCTTGCGGAAGCCGTGGCCTTCGTCGTTGAACATCATGAACCACACCGGCTGGCCGTTGCCGCGCACCGCCTTCACGATCTGCTCGGCTTCGGTGTAGGGCACGCGCGGGTCGTTCTTGCCTTGCGCGACGAACAGCGGCGAGCGGATCTTGCCGGCGTTCTTCAGCGGCGAGATGCGGTCGAACACCGCTTTCATCTCCGGGATGCGTTCGTCGCCGTATTCGGCGCGGCGCAAGTCGCGGCGGTAGCTTTCGGTATTGTTGAGGAAGGTGGTGAAGTCGGAGATGCCGACCACGTCCACGCCGGCCTTGATCCGGTCGCTGTAGTGCAGCAGCGACGCCAGCACCATATAGCCGCCGTAGCTGCCGCCGGTGACGCCGACGCGCGAGGCGTCCAGTTCCGGCTGCTTGGCGATCCAGTCGAGCAAAGCGCCGATGTCCTTGACCGAATCCTCGCGTTTTTCGGCGTTGTCCAGTTTCAGATAGCTTTTGCCGTAGCCGGAGGAGCCGCGCACGTTCGGCACCAGCACGGCGATGCCCAGTTGCTTGAGCATGAACTGGGTGTACGGATCGAACGCGGGGAACGACTGGCCTTCGGGTCCGCCGTGGATATCGATGATCACCGGGTGCTTGCCGCCCGCGGCCGACTGGGCGGGCTTGTAGTAGAACGCGGGAATCGTCCGCGGCTTACCGTCGACCTGGTCGAAGGTCGGGAAACGCACCAGCGTCGGCGAAACGAAGCCGGAGGTATCCAGGCCGCCGACTTCGCTATGCGTCCAGCGCGTCAGTTTCGCGTCCGCCAGATCGATCACGTACACGTCGTTGGGCGAAGTGGCGGTGTTCAGCGTCACCGCGATCCGCCTGCCGTCGGGCGAGAAACGCAGGCCGCCGATCAAGCCCAGCGGCAGTTCGGGCAGCTTGATCGGCTTGTGCCCGGGCAGCGACAGCACGGTCAGTTTGTAGATGCCGTCTTCGTTGGTGATGTAGGCCAGATGCTTGCCGTCGTCGGAGATTTCGAATCCGTCGACGTCCCACGGGATGTTCTTGGTCAGCACTTCGAACTTGCCGCTGGCCGGATCGTGGTAGCGCAGGCTTTGGAACTCGCTCGGCTGGCCGTCGACCGGCTCGTCGGAAACGAAATACACGGCCTTGCCGTCGGGAGCGAACTCGAATCCGCCGAAAGAGGCTTTGCCGCCGTCCACCGGAAACAGGGTCAGCTTGCCGGAAGCCAGATCCACTTCGCCCGGATAGGCTTCGTTGGCGGACACGTACTTGGTGACCAGCAAGCGGCTGCCGTCGGGCGAAAAGTCCGATGCCGACCAGTTGCCGCCTTCGGTCACCAGCGGCTTGGCCTGGCGCGTGGCCGTATCCAGCAGCCAAATGTCGGTGTCGGTGCCGTTGCGCGCGGTGCTGCTGTAGGCCAGGCGCTTGCCGTCGCTGGAGAACAGCGCACCACCGTTCTGGTTGCGCTTGCCGTCGGTCAGCATCGTCACTTCGCGCGTGGCCAGGTCGTACCAGTGCAGCTGCGAGAACTCGTTGCCGCCGACGTCCTTGCCGAACACGAAGCCGTTGCGGCCGGACTTCGCCGGCGCCAGGGTCACGCCGCTGACGGGCTCGTTGTAGAAAGTGATCTGTTCGCGCATGCCCAGCGGCTGGCAGACGCGATGCGCCTGGCTGGTTTCGGCGAAGCGGGTGCTGATCAGCACGCAGCCGTCCTGGGTCCAGCCGGCGACGCTGGCGCCGCGGACGTTCTGGTAGCGGTTGAGGCGTTCGATCAGCTCGGCCGGGATGGCCGGTACGTTTTCGGTGATGCGGTTTCCGACTTCCTCGCGCTTGACGGCTTGGGTTTGCGCGGCGGCCGGCAGGGCGCAGGCGAGGGCGAGGGCGGCGAACAGGGCCGGGCGGGTGCGAGTCATGCGAGTTCTCCCCAGAACTGGAACGCGGAGCTTAGCGCGTAAAAGCCCTCTCCCGCTTGCGGGGAGGGTTGGGTGAGGGCGCGCGTCGCGGCAGATCGCGGCGTTTGCCTGGCTTGCGATAAAAATCCGGAATCGTGATGTTTGACGCGAACTGATCGTCCGCGCGCCCTCACCCCAGCCCTCTCCCGCAAGCGGGAGAGGGGGTTAAGAGCCGCTCGCCCGTACTGCGCCCGCCTGCAATTGCAGGCTGCGCAACTCCTCGCGCTCCTCGGGCGAAAGCGCGGACATGCTGCCGGCGTCGCGGATCCGCGTGTTGAGCGCTTCGACACGCTGTTTGATCGTCATTTGTTCGAGCTGCGCGATCGCATCCGACAACGCCTTCCGCCACGACGCTTCGTCGCCGGGAATGGTGTGGGAAGCGAGCTTCTGCAACGCCGCGTGCTCTTCGCGGTCGGCGAAATGGTCGATCAAACCGCCAGTGGTGATTTCCGGACGCTCCTGCACCAACTGCAGCATATCCGCGAGCAGGCCGACGCCGGGCTGTTCCAAAGCCGTGAAGCGCAGCGGAATCGGGATCTCCGCCGCCAGCGAAGGCCGCTGCAGCAATAAGGCGATCGCACTGCGCACCAGGCTTTGCTTCGGTGCCGGCGCGGTGCCGGTAGGGCGCGGCCGCTGCATCGGCACATGCGTCTGCGGCGCGCTCGCTCGCGCGCCGACGCCGGTGATTTCGGTCAGCCGCTGCTTCATCAGGTCGCCGAAGGCGCCGTCGGGGATCTGCGCCAGCATCGGCTTGGCGCGTTCGGCCAGGCGCGCTTTGCCGTCCAGCGTCGATAGATTCACGTCGGCCGACAGTTCGGCGAAAAAGAATTCGCTCAGCGGCGTCGCCTGGCGCAGGCGCGCGTCGAAACCGGAGGCGCCTTCGTGGCGCACCAGCGTGTCCGGATCCTCGCCGTCGGGCAGGAACAGGAAAAAGGCTTGGCGGCCGTCCTTCATGCGCGGCAATACCGATTCCATCGCTCGCGTCGCCGCGCGCCGTCCGGCGGCGTCGCCGTCGAAACAGAAGTACACGTCCGGCGCGTTGCGGAACAGCAGCTCGGCGTGGTCCGGGGTGGTCGCGGTGCCGAGCGTGGCCACCGCTTGCGTCACGCCGTGCTGGAACAGCGCGACCACGTCCATATAGCCTTCGACCACGATCAGGCGTTCGATCTTGCTGTTCGCCTGCCGCACCTGCCACATGCCGTACAGCTCGCGGCCCTTGTGGAACAGCGCGGTTTCGGGCGAGTTGAGGTATTTGGGCGAATCCTCGGGGTCGAGCACGCGCCCGCCGAACGCGATCACCCGGCCGCGGCGGTCGTGGATCGGAAACATGACGCGGTCGCGGAACTTGTCGTAGACGCGGCCGTTGTCGCTTTTCGAAAACAGGCCGGCGCGATCGAGCAGCTTCATGCGGCGCTCGTCGGTGCCCAACGCATCCTTCAGCGCGCTGTAGCCGTCCGGCGCGTAGCCGATCGCGAAGCGTTCGCGGGTTTCGGCGTCCACCGCGCGGCCGTCGAGATAGCTGCGCGCCTTGTCGCTGCCGGCCAATTGGCGGTGGAAGAATTTCGCCGCCGCCTCCAGCGCCGCGTAGACGTCGCGCGTGTCGCCGTTTTCGTTGCGCTGCTGGGTGTCGCGCGGCACTTCCATGCCGGCGCGCTTGGCCAGTTCGTCGACCGCGTCGAGGAACTCGAGCCGGTCGTAGTTCATCAGGAAGCTGATCGCGGTGCCGTGCACGCCGCAGCCGAAGCAGTGGTAGAACTGCTTGGTCGGCGAGACGGTGAACGAAGGCGATCGCTCGTCGTGGAACGGGCAGCGCGCCGAATATTCCTTGCCCTGCTTCTTCAACGGCACGCGCGTCCCGATCACCTCGACGATGTCGGTGCGGGCGAGCAGGTCGTCGATGAAGGCGTCGGGGATGCGGGCCATGCCTCCATGATCGCATCCGCGGCAAGCCCCCGCCGAGCCTGAACGGGCTTGGCGCGCGGTTCCGGGCTTGCGGACCTAGGGCAGCCCCGAGCTGGGCGCCGCCCGCGCCCGGCCTAGGATGGAGGCCTCGCCGTCACCCTCCGGAGCCGCCCGTGTACCCCGTCGAAGCCCGCGCCTCGGCCCCCGTGCCGCCGACCTCCGAGCCGTCCACCGCTGCGCCCTACTGCCTTACGCCGGTGCAGCAACAGGCGTTGGCCGAGCGGTACGCGCCGATCCTGTACTTCCATCCCGACGAACAGAATTTCCTGCAGGATCCGAACACCTACATCCAGCAATCCACGTTGCGCCAGGAGCGCGATTTCTGGGGCGACAAGGAAGTGCACGGCTTGGGCGAGGTGCCTCCGGAAGAACTGGCGACGATCGGCAAGGGCAACGAAACCGCCGACGGCCAGCTGTTTCTCGACCACCAGAACGAACAGCTCGGCGACGGCATCCGCGCCGGCGATCTGGGCAACAGCAAAAACCTGTACCAGTACGATTCGGCGACCAACACCATCACCTATCACTTGTTCTATTCCTACAACGACGGCCCGCCGGGCCTGGGCGACGCGCAAAACCACGAAGGCGACTGGGAAAAGATCACGGTGCAACTCGATAGCGATTTCCAGCCGGTGGAAGTGCGCTACAGCGCGCACAGCGGCCTGGACATCAGCCGTTCCTGGGCCGATGCGCCGAAGGAGAACGGCCGACCGGTGTCGTATGTCGGCCAGGGATCGCACGCCAATTTCCCGGAGACGGGGCATTGGGAAACCCAGGCGCCCACCTGGGTCACCACCGACGTCGCGGCCAGCGGCGGCATTCGCTTCGATCTGGCGGATCGGCCTGCCGTCGATGTGACCGCGCAAGCCTGGTACGGCGGCCACGTGCTGTGGGGCGAGCGCGGCAGCGCCAGCGAAGCGGGCGTGGGCGACACCACCGGACCGACCGGACCGTCTTCGGACAAAGGACCGATCACCGACGCTACGCCGCGCGAACCGCTGAGCTGATTTGGCCCCTCTCCATCGGGAGATGGGTTGGGGTGAGGGTTCGGCGAAGCGACGTTGTGCAAGATCGCGAGAATGCACGTCGGCTTTCGCATATCGCCGCGAGCGGTAATGGATTCGTTCGCCGTCCGCCCTCGGTGCTCGCTTCGCGCCCCGGCCATTTGCGCATAGCGCAAGGGCGCTCAGTCGTGCGCGAGCCTGCGGCTCGCAAGCGGCACGCCTTCGCCCCGGAGGGAGAAGGAAAGCTACGGCGCCGCGATCGGCGGATACGCCGCATCCCGCGCCCGCTCGTCGATCACCGCCGTGATCAAGGCGCCGACGAAGAACACGACCGCGGCGTAGTACATCCACACCAACAGGATCACCAGCGTGCCCATCGAGCCGTAAGCGCTGCCGGGCGCGGCGCGGCCGATGTACAGGCCGATCAGATAGCGGCCGGCGACGAACAGCAGCGCGGTGACCAGGCCGCCGATCAAGGCCTGGCGCCAACGCACGCGGCGGTCGGGCAAGTAGTGGTAGAGCAGGGCGAAGGCGAAGGAATACACCGCCAGCGCCGCCAGATTGCCCAGCATCGGCAGCAGCGTCGGCACGTTCGAGAACACGATCTCCAGCGCCGTGGTCAGCGTCATCGACACCAGCAGCAGGAAACCCAGCGCGAACACCACGCCGAACGAAAACACGCGCTTGCGCGCCCAGGAGAACACGCCGCCGCCCAAGCGTTGCGCATCCGTGTGGAAGATCAGGTTCAACGCGCCCTGCAGCCGCGCGAACACGGCGGTGGCGCCGACGAACAGCAGCAGCGTGCTCCAGAGGCCGGCCAGCGAGCCGACGTCGGGCCGGCTCTTGGCGTTGCCGATCACCGTGTCGGCGATCTGGCCCGCGTCTTGGCCGGCCAGCGAGCGCACTTGTTCGATCAGCGACGCCTGCGCGCTCGGATACAGCGATGCGGTCAGCCACAGCAGCAGGATCAGCAGCGGCGCCAGCGACAGCAGCGCGTAGAACGACAGCGAGGCCGCCTGGGTCATCAGATCGGTTTCGACGAAGCGGCGCGCCAGCGCGGCCGGCAGGCTTTCCTGCAGGCGCTGCACGTGGTGGCGGAAGTGTTCGGTCGCGGGGCGGCGCATGCCGCGGATGATCGCCGATGGTGTTGAAAAGAAAAGTGACGGCAGTTCGCGATCGCGAAGCTTTCAAATCGTCATCCCAGCGCAAGCTGGGATCCGTTTTCGCCGTTGCCTTTCTCTAGGCCGTCCCGCCTTCGTGGGAATGACGGCTAAAAAGCAAAAGCAAAATGGGTCCCAGCTTGCGCTGGGACGACGGGATGGGAGAGCGAAGCGACTCGTCAGCCGGCGAGCTTCTTCTTCACCAGCGCCGACACTTGGCCCATGTCGGCCTGGCCGGCCAACTTCGGCTTCAACACGGCCATCAACTTGCCCATGTCGGCCGCGCCGGCGGCGCCGGTCTCGGCGATGGCCGCGTCGATCGCGGCAACGATTTCGGCTTCGCCCAACTTCGCCGGCAAATAGCGTTCGATCACCGCGATCTCGGCGCGCTCCACGTCGGCCAGATCCTGGCGGTTGGCCGTTTCGTACTGGCTCACCGAATCCTTGCGCTGCTTGACCATCTTGTCGAGCACGGCCAGCACCTGCGCGTCGTCCAACTGGATGCGCTCGTCCACTTCCTTCTGCTTGATCGCCGCGTTGACCAGGCGGATCACGCCCAGCGAATCCTTGTCGCCGGACTTCATCGCGGCTTTCATGTCGTCGGTGAGGCGTTGCTTCAGGCTCATCGGAATATCTCCTGTGCTGTCGCTTTTCGTAGGAGCGGCTTCAGCCGCGAGCTCTTGCCCTCAAATCGCGGCATCGCAGCGATTTCATAGAAAAAGCTCGCGTCTAAAGCCGCTCCTACAAAAAGCCGAGAATAAAAAAAGCCGGCAGCGCTCGCGCGCGGCCGGCCCGGAATGCTTGGGGGACGGGGTGGGCCCGTCCGCCGATCAGTACAGGCGCTGACGCTTGGTGACGTCGCGCGAGCTGCGGCGCGCTTGGCGCTTCACCGCGGCAGCGGCCTTGCGCTTGCGCTCCTGGGTCGGCTTCTCGTAGAACTCGCGCTTGCGGGTCTCGGCCAGGACGCCGGCCTTTTCGCAGGTGCGCTTGAAGCGGCGGAGCGCAAACTCGAAGGGCTCGTTTTCGCGGACTTTGACGCTGGGCATAGGAATCTCTGTGATTGGGATATCCGGCCAAAACGGCCGGTGGGCCGCCGGGTTCCGCCCGGCGAGCCGCGTATGATAACGGCCGGCCTTGCTTAGGCGCAACCCGCGCCCACTTATCCCTCCCATGCGCGTCCTCGGCATCGAAACCTCCTGCGACGAAACCGGCGTGGCCGTCTACGACACGGCGCTGTCCGGTTCGGCCGGCCTGCGCGCCCACGCCGTCTACAGCCAGATCGCCCTGCACGCCGAATACGGCGGGGTAGTGCCGGAGCTGGCCAGCCGCGACCACGTCCGCAAACTGCTGCCCCTGATCCGCCAGACCCTGGCCGAGGCCGGCCTGAGCGTGGACGACATCGACGGGGTGGCTTATACGGCCGGTCCGGGCCTGGTCGGCGCCCTGCTGGTCGGGGCCGGGGTGGCCCGCTCCCTGGCCTGGGCCTTGGACAAGCCGGCGATAGGCGTCCATCACATGGAAGGCCATCTGCTGGCGCCCCTGATGGAGCACGACCCGCCGCAAGCGCCGTTCGTGGCCCTGCTGGTCTCCGGCGGACACACCCAGCTGGTCGCGGTCGACGCGATCGGCCGCTACCGGCTGCTCGGCGAGACCTTGGACGACGCCGCCGGCGAGGCTTTCGACAAGACCGCCAAGCTGATGGGCCTGCCTTATCCCGGCGGGCCGCAGCTGGCCGCCTTGGCCGAAACCGGCACGCCCGGCGTCTACAAGTTCGCCCGGCCGATGACCGATCGTCCCGGCCTGGATTTCAGCTTCAGCGGCCTGAAGACCCAAGTGTTGATGGCCTGGCGCGACAGCGACCGGAGCGAGAAGACCCGCGCCGACATCGCCCGCGGTTTCGAGGATGCGGTGGTCGACACCCTGGCGATCAAATGCGAGCGCGCCTTGGATGCGGCCGGGTGCGACGTCCTGGTCGTGGCCGGCGGCGTCGGCGCCAACAAGCGCCTGCGCGCCAAGCTGGCCGACAGCGCCGCCCGCCGCGGCGGCCGGGTCTGCTTCCCGCGCCCGGCCCTGTGCACCGACAACGGCGCGATGATCGCCTTCGCCGGCGCGCTGCGCCTGCAAGCCGGCCAGCACGACGGCGCCGAAGTGAACGTGACGCCGCGCTGGGACATGGCGGCGCTGCCCGCGGTCGCCTGACGCTTGTTGTTCGTGTAGAGCGGAGCTTGCTCCGCTGCTCCTGCTTTAGATGCGAGTTCTTTCGCATGCCGCTGCGATCCGAAAAGAGATCGCGGCTAAGCCGCTCCCACAAAGCAGCGGAGCAAGCTCCGCTCTACACGAGCCAAAGCGGTAACGATTCGCCATAGAATCGCGATATCGCTTCCGCCCGAGCCAAACATGGACAAAGTCTTCATCGAAGGCCTGGAGATCGAGACCCTGATCGGCATCTACGATTGGGAGCGCCGAATCCGCCAGCCGCTGCTGTTCGATCTGGAAATGGCGTTCGACAACCGCAAGCCGGCGGCGACGGACGACATCGCCGATACCTTGAACTACAAAGACATCAGCAAGCGCCTGATCGATTTCGTTTCTAAGTCCGAATACCAGCTGGTCGAAACGCTGGCCGAACGTTGCGCTCAGATCGTTCTGGAGGAATTCGGCGTGGCGAACGTCCGGTTGAAGTTGAGCAAGCCCGGTGCGGTGCGCGGCGCCAAAGCGGTCGGCGTGGTCGTGGAACGCAGCCGCGGCGACGCGTAACGGAGCGCGACCGCGCATGGGTAAGGCCTATCTGAGCTTGGGCAGCAACCTCGATGCCGAGCGCCATTTGCGCTCGGCGGTCGCCGCGTTGCGCGCGCGCTTCGCCGGCGTGGCCGTGTCGAAGGCTTATCTTTTTCCGGCGGTCGGTTTCGACGGTCCGGATTTCCTCAACGCCGCCGCGGTCGTCGACAGCGATTTGGATCCCTTCGCATTGAACGACTGGCTGCATGCGCTGGAGGACGCGCACGGCCGCGACCGCAGCGGGCCGAGGTTCGGCGACCGCACGCTCGACATCGACATCGTGTTCTACGACGACCGCGTGCTCGAAGGCCCGGGCAACCTGCGCATTCCGCGTCTGGAGCTGAAGCACGCCTTCGTGCTGATGCCGCTGGCGGAGATCGCGCCGGATTTCGTAGATCCGGCCAGCGGCCGCCGCTTGGCCGAGTTGTGGGCGGCCTCGCCCGAACGTTCGGTGCGGGCCCGGACCGTCTTCGACCTGGCCGAACCCCTTGCGGACGCGGGCATTTGACCGCAGGATGCGCGCGTTCATCCGCCCGGGGAGTGCGCCACGATGTTCGAGAAGTTCTCGCGCAGTTGGGAATTGGTGAAGGCCAGCGCTTCGGTGCTGCGCTCGGACAAGGAGCTGATGCTGTTCCCGCTGATCTCTGGCGTCGCCACCTTGGTGGTGCTGGCCACGTTCCTGGTGCCGATGTTCGCGCTGCGCATCTTCGAAGGCGGCAACGTCGGCATCGGCGGCGCGATCTTCGGCTTCCTGTTCTATTTCTGCCAATACAGCGTGATCATTTTCTTCAATTGCGCCCTGGTCGGCGCGGCGATGATCCGGCTGGACGGCGGCGATCCCACCTTGGCCGACGGCTTCGCCGCGGCGCGGGCGCGGATTCCTTCGATCCTGGGCTATGCGGCCATCGCCGCCACCGTCGGCGTGATCCTGCAGGCGCTGAAGAGCCGCGACAACAATTTCCTGGTGCGCCTGATCGGCAGCGGCCTGGGCGCGGCCTGGACCCTGGCCACGTTCCTGGTGGTGCCGGTGCTGGTCAGCCGCAACGTCGGCCCGATCGACGCTCTGAAGCAGAGCGTGTCGCTGCTCAAGCGCACCTGGGGCGAGAACGCGATCGGCAACGTCGGCATCGGCGCGGCGTTCGGCCTGATCACCTTCGTCGTGATCTTGGTCGGATTCGGGCTGGCGTTCGCTGCCGCCCAGGTGTCGGTCGGGCTGGCGGTGGCCGTGGCGGCCGTGTTCCTGATCGGCGTGCTGCTGCTGGGCGTGTACCAGGCGGCGCTGAGCGGCATCTACTCCGCGGCCTTGTACCGCTACGCCGTTTCGCACGAAACGCCGGCGGCGTTCCAGGGCTTGCAGTTGGAGCAAGCGTTCGCGCCTAAATCCTAAAGCTTAGACGCGGATCAAATCGGGAAAAGCGGATTGAAGAATAGGTTTTATCCGCCTTTCTCGATTTGATCCGTGTCCAAAAGCTTTTCGCTCTCAACCTTCCAATAATCGCCCGCCGTCGACGCGCAGGATCTGCCCAGTGGTATAGCGGGCGTCCTGCAGCAGCCAGCGCACGGCTTCGGCGATCTCTTCGGGCGTGCCGGTGCGCGCGAGCGGCGTGCGCGCCAGCAGCGCTTTCTCTTTCGACGCGTCGGCGCCGCCTTCGGGCCATAGGATCGCGCCGGGCGCCACGGCGTTCACCCGCACTTCCGGCGCCAGCTCCAGCGCCAACGATTTGGTCGCCATCGCCAAAGCGGCTTTGGCCATGCAATACACGGCATGGCCGCGCAGCGGGCGTTCGGCGTAGATGTCGGCGAGGTTGACGATCGCCCCGCGGGCCGCCTTCAGATGCGGCGCCGCGGCCTGCGCCAGGAAGAACGGCGCGCGCGCATTCGCGGCGAACAGGTCGTCCCAATCGGCCGGCGTCGCGGTGCCGAGCGGCGTAGGCCGGAACGAGGACGCGTTGTTGACCAGCGCATCGAGCCGGCCGTAGCGGCCGACGGTTTGCGCGATCAGTTCCGGAAGGCGATCGAATTCGGCCAGGTCGGCTTGCAGAGCGAGCGCGCTGCCTGCGCGCAGCGTTTCCAATTCGGCGACCAAGGATCGCGCTTCGGTGGCGGACCCGCGGTAATGCAGCGCCAGGTCGTAGCCCGCCGCGTGCAAGCGGCGCGCGATCTCCGCGCCGATGCGTTTGGCGGCTCCGGTGATCAAGGCGACGGGACGGGGATGCATGCGGACAAGATAGCACTCAGGCTCGTCATGCCGATGCAAGTGCGGCGTGACTAAACGTTCGTGGACCGAAGCCGGAGCGTGTGGCTTCTTCCTCCCCTCACGCGGGGGAGCATGCCCGAAGGGCAGGAGAGGGGTATGCAAAGCGAGCGTGCTTTTGCTTTGTTGCTCTCCGCCAACAGCCGAACCCTCTCCCTGGCGCTTCGCGCCTTTCCCTCTCCCGTAAAAGGGAGAGGGAAGAGCAAAAGCATTGGCGCTGACTTTCTTGGAGGCGTCCGATAGCGGCCGCTTCCATTATGCTTCGCGCATGCCTTCTTCCGATCTTTCCGACGCCGCCGCGCTCGCGCACAGCGAACGCTTGCGCGACTTGATCCGCGCCCAGATCGCCGAGGCCCGCGGCGCCATTCCGTTCTCGCGATTCATGGAGTTGGCGCTGTACGCGCCGGGCCTGGGCTACTACAGCGCGGGCGCGACCAAGTTCGGCGCCGCGGGCGATTTCGTCACGGCTCCCGAGCTGGGGCCGCTGTTCGCCGAGTGCGTGGCCGAAGCCTTAGCGCCGCCGATCCGCGAGATCGGCGAAGACGCGGCGTTCGTCGAGATCGGCGGCGGCAGCGGCGCCTTCGCCGAGGCCGCGATCAAGCATCTGATGGCGATCGACGCGATGCCGGCCCGCTACGCCATCCTCGAACCCAGCGCCGATCTGCGCGAACGCCAGCGCGAACGCCTGCAGCGGCGGCTAACCCCACCCGTGTTCGATCGCGTGAGCTGGCTGGAGGGGCCGATCCACTCGCGCTGGAACGGCGTGCTGTTCGCCAACGAAGTGATCGACGCATTGCCGACGCCGCGTTTCGCGATCCGCGACGGCGAAGTGTTCGAAGAACACGTCGCCCTGGAGGCCGACGGCCGTTTCGTGCGCACGGACCGGCCCGCCGACGCGCTGTTGACCGCGGCGGTGCGTCACGTCGAACGCCAGCTGCCGGCGCCGTTCGCCGAAGGCTATCGCTCCGAAGCGCTGCCGCAATTGCCGTACTGGCTGCAGGCCGTGGCCGGCGGCCTGGACAGCGGTGCGCTGCTGTTCGTCGATTACGGCCACCCGCGCGCCGAGTATTACGCGCCGGGCCGCAGCGACGGCACATTGCGCGCCTTCCATCGCCACCAGCTCGCGGACGATGTCTATGCGCGGGTCGGTCTGCAGGACCTGACCGCATCGGTCGATTTCACCGCGCTGGCCGAGGCAGGCACCAGCGCGGGTTTCGAATTCGCCGGCTACTGCTCGCAGGCGAGCTTCCTGATCGGCAACGGCCTGGACCGACGCTTGGCCGAGCACGAAGAGCGCGCCGCCGACGAAGCGGCGCGTTACGCGTTGCGCCAGCAGGTGAAGCAGCTCACCTTGCCGGACGCCATGGGCGAACGCTTCCAGGCGATGGGCTTCGCGCGCGGCGTCGAATTCGGCGCCGCCTTCCTGGCCGGCGATCTGAGTTTCCGCTTGTGATCGTCGGCCGCTCGCTCAAGCCGTTCCGGCGGCCGTGGCTGTGGTCGGGGCTGTGGTCCATCGCTATCGCGACGGTGGTGGTCTTTTCGCTGATCCCGGCGCCGCAACTGCCCGATCTGCCGCCGGGCGGCGACAAGTGGGAGCACTTCCTGGCCTACGCCGCGCTCGCGGCGTACGCGGTGCAGCTGTACGACCGCTGGCCCTCGCTTTTGGGGGCGGGATTGAGTTTGGCGCTGCTCGGCATCGGTCTGGAACACGCGCAAGGCGCCTTGACCGAAACGCGGATGATGGATCGGTGGGATGCGTTGGCGAATACGCTGGGCGTGATCGCGGGTTTGGCGACGAGGATGACGCCTTGGCGCGATGCGCTGCTGAATTTCGATCTGCGTCGCGCTTAAGCCCTCTCCCGCGAGCGGGAGAGGGAGCAGTCCGCAGCGGAGATGCGGAATGCGGGCTAGCGCGGAACCAGTGTCACCCGATCGATCGCCCACATCGTCGGCCGCGTATCGCCGGTGAAATAGAAGCACAGATCGCGCCGGCCGCTCGCGCCCGGGAGCTTGGCGTCCAAAGTCAGGAATCCGTCTTTTTCAGGCTGCGCGGGCAGTGGCAGGCTGGCTAAAGTTTCGCCATCGCAGCCGGCGCGGATCACCAGCTCGCCGTGCGCCGATCGGGCCGGCTGGAATTTACGGTGCGGCTCGTCGTGCGCCAGCTGGAAGAAATAAGGGATGCGCCCGGCGCGCACGCGGACCGCGGCGATGCCGTCCAGATCGGCGCCGTCCCAGCGCCAGCAGGGATTGAAGATGTCGACGTTGAAGATGACGCGTTCGCCGTCGGCCGGGCCGTCGTCTTCCAGGCGCAACATCAGGCTGTTGCTGCACATGGTCAGTTCTTCGTCCGTGCGCGTGCGCAGCGCTGCGGCGTCGAGCGCCCGCTCGCTCGCGGGCGCGAGCATGCGTCCGTCCGCGAATGCCGCGGCGCGTACCCGCGAGGGCAACGGGACTTCGAACGGCCGCTCGTACAGCGGCGAGGAAGCGGTCGGGGCGCGGCCGTCGGTGGTGTAGCGGATCGGATAGCCCAGCGGATTGGACAAGCTCACCTTGGCGTCGCGCCCGCCGTCCGCGTCGGCGGCGATCTCCGCTTCGAACGGCGTCTTCGCATAGGCGATGCCGAGCGCGTCGTAGCGCAGCAGCTGCGCCGGCAGGCGCGACCGGAAATCGTCGAAATTCTTGGCTTTCGCCGGCGACCACGCGATTTCCGCCAGCGCGGCCACGCGCGGGAAGATCGCGTGCTGCACGCGCGCGAAGCTGCGCATGTGTTCGGTCCAGACGTTGGCTTGCACGCCGAGGATGTGTTTCTTCTGCGCGGCGTCCAGCGCGGCGGGCACCGGTTCGTAGTCGTAGAGCTTCTGCAGCGAGATCGTCGCCGGACGGCCCGGCGGTTCGTTCGCCGAGGTCGTCTGCAGATAGTCCAGGTACAGATGGGATACGGGCGACATGACCACGTCGTGGTTCTGCTGCGCCGCGGCGATGCCGCCTTCGGTGCCGCGCCAGGACATCACCGTGGCCTGCGGCGGCAAACCGCCTTCCAGGATTTCGTCCCAGCCGATCAGGCGCTTGCGCTTGATTTCCAGATGCTTCTCCAGGCGCGCGATCATATAGCTCTGCATCTGCGCCTCGTTCTTCACGCCCAGCTCGCGCATGCGTTCTTGCACGCGCGCGGAAGACACCCATTGGTCTTTGACCGCTTCGTCGCCGCCGAGATGGATATAGGTGCCGGGGAACAGGTCCGACACTTCGTCCAGCACGTCTTCTAGGAAACGGAACGTGCTTTCTTCGACATTGAACAGATAAGTGTTGACGCCCCATTCGTTCGACACCGGCGGCCGCGTGCCGAGCACGCCGAGCTCCGGATAAGCGGCGATCGCCGCCTGCGCGTGGCCGGGCACGTCGATCTCGGGAACGATGGTGATGTGCCGTTCGGCCGCGTAACGCACGACGTCGCGGATTTGGTCCTGAGTGTAGAAACCGCAATAGGGACGCGGCTCGCCGGTGTTCGGATCGACGCCGCCGTCGCCGGCGGGGAAGCGGCAGCCGCCGATTCCGGTCAGCTTCGGATATTTCTTGATTTCGATCCGCCAGCCCTGGTCGTCGGTTAGATGCCAGTGGAAGGTGTTGAGCTTGTGCAGCGCCAACGCGTCGAGCAGACGCTTGACCTCGTCGACCGACCGGAAATGGCGCGCGGTATCCAGCATCAGGCCGCGCCAGGCGAAGCGCGGCGCGTCGTCGATCCTCACCGCCGGCGCCTGCACGGCGCCGCCGTCGCTTTCCAGCAGTTGCCACAGCGTCACCGCACCGTAGAACAGGCCGCGCGGATCGGAAGCCTTCACGGTCGCGCCGTCGGCACGCACTTGCAGCGCATAGCCTTCGGAGTTCGTCGAAGCCTTCGGGTCGATCGCGAAAACGATGGCCCGCTTCGCCGGTCCGGCCGAGACGCGCAGCGCCAGCTTTTGCGTCGTGTTGGCGTGTTCGACGAAGTACTTGGCCGCTTGTCGCGCCGCTTCGCCCTCGGCCACCACCGGTGTGGCGTCGCTCACGACGAACCGGCCTTCGTCGCGCTGCATCTGCGCGGGCAGCGGAATCAGCGCCGGTTCGGACGGCGCGGCGCAAGCCAGCGGCGAAACCAATGCGAGCAGGAGCAGGACGGCGGAGCGGAACGGCCAGCGGTTCATAGCGTCACCTCGGTTTTGCAGGGAGCATCCCAGAAAAAAACGGGCCCGGACAAGTCCAGGCCCGTGAGGGGAAAACCAACGGAGGGGTTGGAGCGCCTTAAATGCCTTTAAAAGCGGAAACGGAAGTTGACGTAGTACTGGCGGCCGTTCTCGTAGAACGCGTACGGCAGCTTGCGGCCTTCGCCGTTGACCTGGCTGTAGTACTTCAGCTCCGGATCGTTGAGATTCAGCGCGTCCAGGGTGACCGTCATCCAGTCGTTGACCTTGTAGCCGAGCGAGGCCGACAGGTTGCCGATGCTGTCCTGGAAGAAGTCGTCGGTGCGGCTGACGCCGGCGTAGAACTCGGACCGGTAGGTGTAGCTCAGGCGCGCGTTGAACTTGTCGTTCTCGAAATAGCCGGACACGTTGTAGGTGTCGCGCGAAGTGCCGAACACCGGCTTGACGCTGTCCGAACTGCTGTCGGCGTAGGTGTAGTTCGCCGCCACGCCCCAGTTGTCGCCGATCGGCTGCTCGTAGGTCAGCTCGAAGCCCTTGATCTTGGCGTTCGAATTGACCGGAACCGATACGCGGTAGTCGGCGAACACCGGCACGCCGCCGTTGTTGGTCGTGGCCTGCTGGTCCAGGAAGGTGCGGGTTTCGGTGCCGAAAGCCACATAGTCGTCCAGGTCCATCTGGTAGATGCTGGCCGCCAACAGAGCGCGCGGCGCGAAATACCATTCCAGCGACACGTCCAAGTTGGTGGACACGATCGGCTCAAGCTTCGGATTGCCGCCGCTGCCGCTGTGGGTCAGATCGTCCAGCGACACCGAGCCGGCCAGGGCCGAGAAGTCCGGACGGGTCAGCGTCTTGGACGCGGCGAAGCGGCCGATCAGCTCGTCGGTGAATTCGTACTTCAGGTTCAGGCTGGGCAGCAGTTCCTTGTACGTGTTCTCGTAGCGGTTGCGGAAGTAATTGCCGAACGCCGAACCGGTGATCGGGCCTTGCACGGTGTTCTCTTCCGGTGCGCCGGTGTTGTAAATCGTGTCCTGCTTAGTGCGCACCCAGCGCAGACCGAGGTTGCCGCTCCAGCGGTCGCCTTGGAAGTTGGCCTGGATGAAGGCCGCCGTCGTCTTCTCGTTGACGCTGTACGAGTCCTGCCAGAAGAAGCGCGCCACCGGGTCGCGATTGGCGAACTGCGCGTTGAACGCGGCCAACTGTTCCGGGGTCCAGTACCAAATGTTGTTCGGATGGCTGCCGCCGATGCCGCTGGCGAAGTCGCCCGGATAGTTGTGGAAATTGTTCAGCGGGTAATTGGCCAGATTCTGCCAGTCGCCCTTCGGCCCCTGCGCGATCTCGAACAGGTTCTCGCGGGTGTGGTCGGAATAGCGCACGCCGAAGTCCAGCGAGGCCAGCGCGCCTTCGGTGAAGGTGAACTCGCCGTCGGCCTGGTACCACTTCTCTTCGTCCAGCGCGTCGATGGCGTTGGCGCCGAAGATCCAGCCGTTGGCGGGCAGGATGCCGGAAGGCGACGCATTGTTGCCGCCGAGCGACCAGTCGATCGGATTGAGCGCGCCGTTCATGCCCCAGCTCGCGCCGCCGCCCGCGGCGGTGCCGAGTTCGATCACGTCCTGCTGCGGGCTTTTGCCGTGGCCTTCGGTCTTGCCGCCCTGGAACTTTAGGTTGAAGCTGTCGGAGACCTGCCAATCGGCGTCGACCGCGATGTACTTGGATTCCGATGCCGCGCCGGGGCGCGAGATCTGGTCGTACACGCCGTACGGGGTGGTGCTGCCCGGCTGGTTCGCGTACGTCGCATTGGTCAGCACGCCGTCGACGATCTTGTAGCCCGGCAGCGGCGCGACGTTGGAAGCGAACTGGCTGGTCCACAGCATGTAGTTGCGGTTGTAGTTGTCCGCTTCCAGCTTCGAATAGAACGCGTTCAGGCCCAAGGTCAGGTTGTCGGTGGGCTTGAACTGCGCATCCAGCACGCCGCCCTTGCGGGTGCGTTCCTGTTCGAACAGCACCGCGCCGAGCAGGTTCGGATAGAGCACCCCGGCGAGGTCGGGATTGGTGGCGACCACGGGATCGGTGGCGGCGATCTTGTTGAATCCGCCCACCACTTCCTGGCCGTCGCGGCGCAGATTGCGCTTCTCGTAGAACGCCTGGAACATCACGCCCGCGCTGCTGTCGGCGTTGCGCCAGTTGAACAAGCCGTTGAACTGCGGATCGGTCTTGCCGGGCAGGTCGGCGTAGACGCCGCCGACGCTGGCTTCGGTGGTGATCTCGTCAGCGAACTGGAGCGGACGGCGGGTGACGATGTTGACCGAACCGGCGCTGCCGCCTTCGGTGAGTTTCGCTTCGGAAGTCTTGTGGATCACCACCTGGCTGACGATTTCCGCCGGCAGCAGGCTGTAGCTGACGCTGCGGCCCACGGTCTGCACCTGGCTCAGCACGAACCAGTCGCCGGTGCCGACGGTGTGGCCGTTCACCAGGGTCTGGGTCAGGCTGGGGCTGCCGCCGCGCAGGCTGATGCGGTCGCTCTCGTCGAAGCCGCCTTCGGTGGCGCTGGACGAGCTGATGTTGACGCCGGGCAGGCGCTGCAGCGTGTCGGCCACGTTCTTGGCCGGCAGTTTGCCGATGTCTTCGGCGGTCACCACTTCCACGTGCGAAGCGGCTTCCTTCTTGGTGTCCAGCGATTTCTCCAAGGAGCCGCGGACGCCGACCACCGTGATGGTTTCGATGTCCTTGACCTTGTCGTTCGCCGCTGGCGTCTGCTGCGTTTCTTGCGCATGGACCTGCGCCGCGAAGCCTAGGCCCGCCACGATCGCAGCCGAAAGGATCGATCTGTTGAGTTTCATCTTGCTACCCCGTCGCTGATTGAGTTGCGGCAACCGAACGCTGCCGTGCCTACGCCTTCAAACGCCGCGCTCGCCCCTCCGGTCCGCGCGGCAAAAAAACCTCGCCTCTCCCTTATCCGCCGCGTTGCTGCAGGTACCAGCTGGCCGCGCCGATCACGCCCAGCTGGCCGTGCTCGACCAACTTCACCGGTATGCGTTCCAGCGCCTCGCGCATCGGCCCCTTGTTGAGGAACCGTTCGACGAAAGCGCTGCCCAGCAGGAATTCGCGGATCTGCGGCAGGATCCCGCCGGCCAGGTAGATGCCGCCCTGCACGCCGTACAGCAGGGCCATGTCGCCGACCGTGCTGCCGAGCAGGCCGCAGAACACGCCCAGGCTGTCGCGCGCGTGCGCGTCCTGCCCGGACAGCGCCGCGGCGGTGATCTCGCCCGGCGTGCGGTAAGGGGAAACCACGCCGTGCAGCGCGCACATCGCCGCATGCAGGTTCTTCAGGCCCGGGCCCGACAGCGCATGCTCGACCGGCACGTGGCTGCGCTGCCCGAGCATGTGCTTGAGCAGCGCCATCTCCAATTCGTTGCCGACGGTCAGCGCGGCTTGGCCGGCTTCGGTGGCCAGTACCACCGCGCGCGAACCGGTGGGAATCCAAACCGCCGCGCCCAGGCCCGTGCCCGGGCCGACGACCAGAGTCGGGCCGCGCGGCGCGGTTTCGGGGCCGGTCAAGCGCAGCACTTCGCTCGCGTCGACGTAAGCGGCCGCGTGCGCGACGGCTTCGAAATCGTTGACCAGGCGGAATTCGCGGAAGCCCAGACGGTCGCGGATCTCGCTCAGCGACACGCGCCAGGGCAGGTTGACCGTGATCAGCGAGCCGTCTTCGAGCGGATAGCCGGCGCTGGCGATCGCGCCCTCGGCCACCGCCGCGCCGTCCAAGTCGGCGACGAAGTCTTCGAGGATTTCCGCCAGGCCCGGGTAATCGGCGCAGACGTACTTGCGGTAGCTGAGCACCTTGATCGGATGCGCCGGGTCGCCGCTGTCCTGGACCAGACCGATGCGGACATGGGTGCCGCCGACGTCGGCGGCGATGAACGGCGCGCTCGGGCGGGCAGTGTCCAACGGCAAGGGGCTGGCGATTGCGACCACGCGTTCTCCCATCCGGTCTCGCCCGGCAGCGGGGCTGCGGAGGGCATTGGCGGCCGAGTGTGGAAGTGCTTTGACAACGATGTCAACACAGCTTTTGGCCTAGTGCCCCGCGTCGGCGGCGGTCGAAACAAATCCGTCATGTTGGCCGCGCCGCGCCTGCGATTGTGCGCAAAAATGTTGTTATTGAAGACGTTTTCATAGCCGATGCCCGATTCGGCACGGCTCGATCTTGTTGCGATGCAGCAGCGGAACGAGGTTCGGCAAGGGCGCGGCGAGGCCTAGCCCCATGGCCGCAGAACGAATAATGTGACAACGTTATTCCCAGCCGGTCCGGCACAGGACCCGCTCTGACCGCATCGCCAGGAGCCCGCCATGTCCGTTACCGCCACCGCGACCCGGCCCGCCAGCCAGGGGACATCGATCGCCATCATCGGGGCGCTGTTCTTCATCTTCGGGTTCGTGACCTGGTTGAACGGCCCGCTCATCACCTTCGTCAAATACCGGTTCACGCTCAGCGACATCGGCGCGTTTTTGGTCCTGACCGTGTTCTATCTGTCCTACTTCTTCCTCGCCTTGCCGGCGGCGTCCATCCTCAAGCGCACCGGCATGAAGAAAGGCATGTCGCTGGGGCTGCTGGTGATGGCGCTGGGCGCTTTCACCTTCGGCGAATTCGTATTGCGCGGTTCGTATCCCGGCGCGCTGACCGGGTTGTTCGTGATCGGCGCGGGATTGGCGTTGCTGCAAACCGCCGCCAATCCCTACATCAGCATCGTCGGCCCGATCGAGCGCGCGGCGCAGCGCATCGCGGTGATGGGCATCTGCAACAAGGTCGCCGGCTCGCTGGCGCCGTACGCGTTCGCGATCGTCGTATTGGCGGGCATCGACGCGTTCGACGCCAAGCTCGCCGCCGCCGATCCGGTCGCGCGCGAAGCGCTGCTGACCGAGTTCGCGGCCAAGGTCCACGGCCCCTATCTGGTGATGGCGGGCGTGCTGGCGGTGCTGGCCGTGCTGCTCCTGCTTTCGCCGTTGCCGGACATCCGTCCGGAAGAGGCGAATGCCGCGCCGGCTTCGCACGGCGACAAGAGCCTGCTGCAGTTTCCGCATGTGTGGCTGGGCGCGCTGTGCATCTTCGTCTACGTCGGCGTGGAAGTGATGGCGGGCGACGCCATCGGCACTTACGGCAATGCGCTGGGATTGCCGCCGGGCGATACCCGTTTCTTCACCATGTTCACCTTGCTTTCGATGCTCGCCGGCTACTTGGCGGGATTGATCCTGATCCCGCGCTTCGTTTCGCAGGAACGCTATCTGAGTTTTTCGGCCGTGTTGGGCGTGTTGCTGACCATCGGCGCCTTCCTGACCAAGGGCTATTTGTCCGTGGGCTTCGTCGCGGCGCTGGGTTTCGCGAACGCGATGATGTGGCCGGCGATCTTCCCGCTGGCGATCGAAGGGCTGGGCCGCCTGACCGAGCGCGGCTCCGCCTTGTTGATCATGGGCATCTGCGGCGGCGCGATCATCCCGCAGCTGTTCGCGCTGCTGAAGCAGCACATCCATTTCCAGCTGGTGTTCCTGCTGCTGATGGTGCCCTGCTACCTGTACATCCTGTACTACGCCTTGCGCGGCCACCGCGCGGGCCAGGCGGCCGGCTGAGGCGATGGACGAGGCCAGGGGAGGAGCGGTGCGCAGACCCACCATCAAGGACGTCGCCGAGCGGGCCAAGGTCTCGCTGAAGACGGTCTCGCGCGTGATCAACAACGAACCCTCGGTGATGCAAGGCACGCGCGCGCGCGTGCTGCACGCGATCGCCGAACTCGATTACGAACCGGATCCCTCGGCGCGCAATCTGCGCAGCGCCACGCCGTTCGTGATCGGCCTGGTCTACGACAACCCGAATCCCTACCACATCATCGGCGTGCAGAACGGCGTGCTCGCCGCGTGCCGCGAAACCGGTTTCGATCTGCAGATCCATCCCTGCGATTCCAGCTCGCCCTTGCTGGCCGACGAGCTCGGCGAATGGGCGCGCCGCTCGCGCCTGGCCGGATTGGTGCTGACCGCGCCGATGTCCGAATCGGCCGAATTGGTCAGCGCGCTGGCCGCGCGCGGGGTGAAGCTGGTGCGGATCATCGCCGCGACCGAAGATCCGCGCGACGGCCAACCCTGCGTCTACGTCGACGACCGCGACGCGGCCTACGAGATCACCGAACATCTGATCCAGCTCGGCCACCAGCGCATCGGCTTCCTGTGGGGCGGTTTGGCGCACCGTTCCAGCAGCGAGCGCTATCTCGGCTACGAACGGGCGCTGAAGGATTACGGCATCACCCTGGACAAGCATCTGGTGGTGAACGGCGACTACACCTTCGACGACGGTTTCCGCGGCGCGCGCCGTTTGCTCGCATTGCGCGATCCGCCGACCGCGATCTTCGGCTCAAACGACGAAATCGCCGCCGGCGTGCTGGCCGCGGCGAAATCGGCGGGCATGAACGTGCCTTACGATCTGTCGATCGCCGGTTTCGAAGACAGCCCGTTCTCCAAGCAGTCCTGGCCGGCGCTGACCACCGCCAAGCAGGCGACCGAAGACATCGCCCGCCACGCCGCGCGCCTGCTGATCAGCGGCCTGCGCCAAGACGCCTACGAAGACAACCCGATCGTCGTGCACAACCAGGGCTTCGTCCCGCAGCTGGTGGTGCGCGGCTCGACCGCGCCGATGCGTCCGCGCGCGCCGAACGCCGAGAATTGAGATGTCCGCCGCTCTACCCTTGCCTACCGACACGTTGATGTTCCGCGAAGCCGCGGAGACGGCCGACGTCGTGCAGCGCCAATTCGCCGCCAATGCCGCGACGGTCGCGCGTTTGGCCGACGACCTGCGCCGCGACCCGCCGCCGTTCATCGCCACCTGCGCGCGCGGCAGCTCCGATCACGCCGCGACTTACGCCAAGTACGTCTTCGAAACCCAGCTCGGCTTCGTCACCGCATCGGTGTCGCCGTCGGTGGGTTCGGTCTACGAAGCCAAGCAGCGCATGTGCGGCGCCTTGTTCCTGGCGATCTCGCAATCGGGCAAAAGCCCGGACTTGCTGCGCAACGCCGAAGCCGCGCGCGCGGCCGGCGCGCGCGTGGTCGCGCTGGTCAACGCCGAAGACTCTCCGCTGGCGGCGCTGGCCGATACCGTGCTGCCCCTGCACGCCGGTCCCGAACGCAGCGTGGCGGCGACCAAGAGTTATCTGGCTTCGCTGGCGGCCGTACTGCAATTGGCCGCAGTGTGGAAAAACGAAGCGCCGCTGCTCGACGCGCTGTCGCGCTTGCCCGACGCGTTGCGCGGTGCGTGGCAAGCGGATTGGTCGGCTCTGGCCGACGGCCTGGTCGACGCGCGCAATCTGTTCGTGCTCGGCCGCGGCCTGGGACTGGGCGCCGCGCAAGAGGCCGCGCTCAAGTTCAAGGAAACCTGCGGCCTGCACGCCGAAGCCTACAGTTCGGCCGAAGTGAAGCACGGGCCGATGGCGCTGGTGGGCCCGGGTTTTCCGGTGCTCGCCTTCGCGCAGCCCGACGAAACCGGTGCCGGCACGCTGGCCCTGGCCGAAGAATTCCGCGCGCGCGGCGCGCCGGTGTGGGTCGCCTCCGAAAAAGGCGATCTGCCGCTGGCGTCCTCGCCGCACCCGGCTTGCGCGCCCTTGCTCGCCGTCCAAAGCTTCTATCGCGTGATCAATGCGCTGGCCCTGCGCCGCGGCCATAATCCGGACGTGCCGCCGCATTTGAACAAGGTGACGGAAACCGTTTGATGGCCACCGCTTTCGTCAACGGCCGGGTGCTGACCCACCAAGGTTTTCGCGACGACTTGGCGGTCGTCGTCGAAGGCGACCGCATCGCCGACTTGATGCCGCACGGCGACGCCCAGATCGGCGCGACAAAGACCCTCGACTTGCGCGGCGCGTACCTGCTGCCGGGATTCGTCGACTGCCAGGTCAACGGCGGCGGCGGCGCGTTGTTCAACAATGCGCCGAACATCGAGGCTTTGCGCACCATCGGCAAGGCGCATCGCAAGTTCGGCACCACCGCGTGGCTGCCGACCTTGATCAGCGACGATGCGGACAGGATGCGCCAGGCGATCGCCGCGGTGCGCGAGGCGATCGCGCAAGGCGTGCCCGGCGTGCTCGGCATCCATCTGGAAGGTCCGTACCTCGCGCCAGCGCGCAAGGGCACGCACGACGAAAGCAAGTTCAGGACGCCGGATGCGGACGAGATCGCGATGGCGACTTCGCTCGACAACGGCCGCACCTTGATCACGCTGGCCCCGGAGCGGGTGCCCGCGGACAGCATTCGCGCCTTGGTCGCGCGCGGCGCGATCGTCGCCGCCGGGCATACCGCCGGCACTTACGAACAGATCCGCGCCGGCCTGGATGCGGGCGTCACCGGCTTCACCCATCTGTACAACGCGATGTCGCCGCTGCAAGGCCGCGAGCCCGGCGCGGTCGGCGCGGCGCTGGAGGATCGCGACAGCTGGTGCGGTATCATCGCCGACGGTGTGCACGCGCATCCGGCCAGCTTGCGCGTGGCGCTGGCGGCCAAGCTGCCCGGTAAAGTTTTCCTGGTCACCGATGCGATGCCACCGGTCGGCGCCGACGATCCCAGTTACGAGTTGTACGGCGAAACCATCACCGTGCGCGACGGCGTGGTGCGCAACGCCGCCGGCGTATTGGCCGGTTCCGCGTTGGACATGGCCACGGCGGTGCGCAACGGCGTGCGCCTGCTCGGCTTGCCTTTGGACGAAGCCGCGCGGATGGCGTCGACGTATCCGGCCGAATTCCTCGGCTTGGGCGATCGTTACGGCCGCATCGCCGCCGGCTATCGCGCCGATTTGGTGGCGATGGATAGCGCCATGAACGTCGTCGCGACCTGGATCGGCGGCAGCACCGAATAAGCATGTCGCGATCGAAGACTTCTTCGCCGTTGCCCCCTTTGAAAAAGGGGGCGAATCGCCCGAAAGGCGGTGGGGGGCGAGGGCAGCCGCTTACAAGCCGCAGGCTTGTGGCTGGTCGAGCGCCTTCGCGCAAGCGAGGGCCGGAAATCGCGGAGCGATTTGCTTTTGATTTCGTCCTTGCGAAGAGCAACAGCAAATCCCCCGTAGCCCCCTTTTTCAAAGGGGGCAACAGCCAAACCGGCAGCAAGCGCGCATGACCCCGCGCCGCTTCGCCTCCGTCGACGCCCTGCGCGGCTTGACCGTCGCCGCGATGCTCTTGGTCAACGATCCGGGCGATTGGGGCCACGTCTACGCGCCGCTATTGCATTCGGAATGGCACGGCTGCACGCCGACCGATCTGGTTTTTCCCTTCTTCCTGTTCATCGTCGGCGTTTCCATCGCGCTCGGCATCGCTCCGCAAGTCGAGACCGGCGCGGACCGCAGGGGATTGCGCAGCGCCGTTCTGCTGCGCGCCGCCCGCATCGTCGGCCTGGGATTGCTATTGCACTTGCTGGCCTGGTGGTGGCTCGACAAGGAGCATTACCGGCCTTGGGGCGTGTTGCAGCGGATCGGCCTGTGCTTCGGGTTCGCGGGCCTGGTCGCGATCCATCTGCGCGAACGCGCGCAATGGGCTCTGCTGTTCGCGCTGCTGGCGGGCTATGGGGCGCTGTTGGCTTGGGGCGGCAGCTATGCGCCGTGGGAAAACCTGGCCAGCCGCGTCGATACCGCTTTGCTCGGCGCGTTGAACTATCAGTACGACCCCACGACCGGCCGCGGCCACGATCCGGAGGGCTTGCTGAGCACATTGCCGGCGATCGCGACGGCCTTGCTCGGCTTGCGTGCGGGCGACTGGCTGAGGCGCGGCCAATGGCAGCGTTTGTGCGGGGCGGGTTTCTTCGCTTTGGCCGCCGGCGCGTTGTGGTCGTTGTGGTTGCCGTTCAACAAGAATCTGTGGACGCCCTCGTACGTGCTGTGGACCGGCGGCTGGGCGATGCTGACGCTCGCGGCTTTCCACTTTCTGATCGATCGGCGCGGCTGGCCGGCGCTAGGCCGCAGTTTCGGCGTCAACGCGATCGCCGCTTACGCTGGGTCGGCGCTGATGGTGTACGCGTTCGCCGCTTGGGGCTGGTGGGAACCGATCTACCGCATCGGTTTCGCCGGCTGGATGACGCCGCGCTTCGGCCCCTATCTGCCGTCGCTGGCGTTCGCGCTGGCCTTCGTCGCGTTCTGGTGGCTGGTGGTTCGCTGGATGGACAAGCGCAGCTGGTACGTCAAGATTTGACGTCGGGTTCGGACTCGCCCTCGTCGGCCTGCTGCGTGCCCAGCGCGGATTCCAGCAAGGACGTGTAGCGGCGCATCACCTCGCGCCAGCCGGCCAGGGTCGGGGCGTATTCCCCTTCGACGTCGGGTTCGGCGACGCGCCGCGAGCCGGCCAGTTCGTCGATCAGTCCCGGTTGCAGCATCCGCCACAATTGCAGCAGGTCTTCCGGGCAATGGTGCGTGATCACCAGGCTGTCCAGGATGCAGCGCATCGCGTTCACTTCCTGGCGCAGGCGATCCAAGTCCTTGTGCGCCGCAGCCAATTTGTCCGTCAGCGGAGATTCCGCGTCGTTCGTAGGCGACATATCTTTCCCCTGTAATTGAAGGGTGAAACAAGCGTACGGCGGGCCGATCGAGACCCGCCGGCGTTCAAATCGATCGGCTTAAAGCCTGGCTTTGTTCCTGCGCCATCCAATGTTGGCGCTGCAAGCTTCGTTCTGCGTCCAAAGCTTCGGAACGCTGCGCGGTTTCCTGTATCGACGGCGGCGTTTCCGCCAGATCGACGGCGGCGCGGAATCCGGGCGTCTTGCCCATCACGAATACGCGGTCTTCGTGCACCATGACCCGCTCTACGTCGTTCGTACCCTGCACCTTCCCGATCTTCGCTTCGAGCAGCACGTGGGCGACCATCTCGTCGGAGGTGCCCGGCGGCAGGTTGCGCTTGAGCAATTCGAAGAAAGCGTGGTCGCGGTGTTCGGGGTGGCGAGGATCTGTGCGGGAGCGATCGGGGTGGCGTTGGTGGTCGTCGGGACCGGGTTGGTACATATGTATAGGTTCATCAGGGCTATGCGCCGGTGAGAACGGGGCATGGCTCCTGTCCACATAATCCAGCCGGTCGATGGGTTGGTCGCGTCGGTGCGGTAAGGCGATGTGCAAAGTGCTGTGATCAATATCTCCGGTCTGAGTTAGACCGTGATCGCGTTGGTATGCAATAACGGCTGGCTGCATTTCCAGACGATAAATGCCGTCAGGTTTCAGAGGCGTCTCGTGCGCACTACGATAACCTTCGGAAATCAACGCATCCTGGAATTCTTGTATGCGATTGTTTTTCTCGCCAACCCGGAACGCACCGTCGTCAATAATGGGTAGAGGCTGAATTCCGCTACTTCTGCGCTCGGGGTCAACGCCTAAACGGCCATTGGCAAGATCAGAAATGTAATTCTCGTACTGTTGGTAGTAGCGAGTATCCATTTCGATGTGAGCATGCTTGCCTGTGCCCGGTTTAAGCCCCCGTTCGTTTTGTATGCCCAAAGACTGCCCATATTCGACGAGGTCGCCAACGCGAACATGTATAGGTCCCATGTGCCTAATGCGGGCCACTACCTCGCCATCTTTACGATCGTAGATATCTACTAGGCCTGCATCTGCATGGACTCTACCGATGTAACCATCGATTGGAGATGGAACGTCCACTTCGCGGACGCCACGGCCCCCGCTTGGGATGAGGGAATCCTCAAGCATAAAGTCCTTAATCAATAGGATGCGACCGTCGGCTATCGCCCCATATTCGTCGGTTCGCTTGGCTTCGATTTCTTGTATCTCGCCTCCGATAAGTGCATATGATCGATATCTCTCGTTATCCACGTTTGTCGGCAACCCATCAACAATCCGAGCGTTTCGGTTCAATCCGGGGTGGTGGGTGACAAGGTCATCAAAATCTTCGAATGGCTCGTTTCTTTGTTGTCCGTTCTTATTTGGTCTACCAAGCTGCAAAAGACGATATCTGTGCGGGGGAATGTCTTCCATATTCAGCCCTATGGTTAATCACACTTGACGTATTGGCGAACAGTTTTGCCATCAGTCACGGTTAGAGTTTTGTTTTTCAGAACATATATATCTGCTTGGCCTTGCACATCGACTGGAGCAATGTTGGATATTCCTACGATGCGCCAAGCAGATGGATTATTTGAGATAAGCGATATGGATCGAGGGAAGATGATTTCTTCGTTTGAATGAATGTAATTTCGATAAATAGCCATTACTCCATCACTATCGGATGTCTCGCTAATAAGGCATCGATCTGCGCCAAACTTCCATGTTCCTTGGATTTCTGTTGGCAGAAGGATTTTTTGTTGTAATCGTGTCGCTGATGAGAGCGGGCTGAGAGACATAACGAAAACGACATGAAGCACAAAATATGCACGGCCGCGGCTTTTTTGTGATCTGGGCATAGGAATGGATAAGTCATGTCGTTAGGATCAACCACATTTTTGAAGAACTGCATATCTGTAGCCAGAAGAGTGATACCAGACGAGGTTTCCCATCTCGATGGAAAAGTAATCGGAGACCAACTGAGGGCAGTAGTTGTAAGCGAGTTCACTTTCGATGTCGTTGCTGCATGATTCCATGCGCAACGTGCCGCTCTTAATAACTCCTTTAATTTTTCCGGAAGATCTTATTGTGTTTGTATCATCGACCCAGGTGCCATAGACCTCGTCACCTTGTTGTGTGAGCGTTATTCCGATGTAATGGCTCGTACCGCAGCTTGTGGTCAACCGCCATCCGCCTTCAAATGGTGAGTGCGTCGCGGGTTTATGATTGGAAATAGGTTTAACGCACGATGATGCTGATATGACGGTGATGGCTAACAATGAAGCAATCATCAAATTATGCATGTCGGACTCTTGCGTTTTTTGCGAAATGGAAATTCCGTTTTATTTTTGAATTTCAAGCGTTATTTGGTCTTGCGGATAAAACCTTCACCGGAGGTTTCACCCGAAACATGAATTCTTTATCACTGTAGTACCTGATCTTCTCGCACAACACCGGCTGCGCCAGCCCCTCGTAGAACACGATCTGCTTGTCCGGACCCAGCGCCTTCAATTCCTGCGGCAGCATCAACGCGCGCCGTTCTTCGGACTCGCTGCGGCTGTGGTCGCGTCCGCGCGTCACGCTGTGGCGCTTGACGGTGGTGTAGCCCAGCATTTCGGAATAGTCGTTCGCGTCCTGCTGCTCGCGCGGGGCGAACACGATCTGCACGGCGTGATTGGTGATCAGGGTGCGCGCGACTTCCTTGCCGTAGGTCGCTTCCAGCTGCGCCTTGCTCTGGATGATGGGGAACACCCGCAGGTTGTAGCCGGCGATGTGGGTGATGGAGTCGGCCAGCTTGTCCACCCGGCCAATGGCGGTGAACTCGTCCATCAGCAGCAGGCATTGATGCTTGAGCGCCGGATTCTGCACCGGCAGCTGCTGGGTGTTCTCATTGATCAACTGGCTGAAGAACAGGTTGACCAATACCCGACATTCGCCCAGTTTGTGCGGCGGAATGACCAAATAGATGGTCGTCGGCTTCTTGCGCACCTCGTTGAGCCGGAAATCGTTGCCGCCGGTCGCCGCGTCCATGATCGGGCTGACGAACGGATTCAGCGGCTCGCGCAGCGTACCCATGATCGAAGCGAAGGTTTCCTTCTCCTGCGACAGCAGGCCGGCGAAAGCGACCTTGGCGCTCGCGCTGAGGAAGCGCGCTTCGGCCAGGCTTTGCAGATAGTCCTTCAAATTGCGGCCGTCGCCGCAGGCCAGACGCAAGACCCCGCCCAGCGTCGGGAACTTCAGCAGTTCGAAGGGGTATCCCTGCTGGCGCTGGTCGTCGTAGTTCTCGTACAGGTAGAGCGCGAAGGCCAAGAACGCGTTACGCGCCTGGCTGACCCAGAACTTGTCCTCGCCGCCCTGATCGGGGTAGAGCATCGCGGCGATGGCCTGGATGTCGTTGATGCGCCGGTGCGGATCGGAGGCGACGTAGCCCATCGGGTTCCAGCGATGGGTGTGCGTGTCGTAGGGATTGAACTTGTAGATCTTCTGGCCTTGCTCGGCGCGCCAGCCGGAGGTCAGCTCGAAGTTCTCGCCCTTGATGTCCAGCACCACGATCGAATCGCGGTACTCGAGCAGGTTGGGGATCACGATGCCCACGCCTTTGCCCGAACGCGTCGGCGCGGCCAGAATCGCGAACTGTTGGCCGGGCAGGCGGATCAGCGTGCTGCCGATCTTGCCGATGACGATGCCGTCGGGCGCAGGCTTGAGCAGCCCGGCGCGCGCCAGCTCGCTGCGGCCGGCGAAGCGCGCTTCGCCGTGGGCCGATTTCGGGCGCGGCTTCAGGACCAGGACCAGACAACCCAGCCAGAGCGTGGCGGATACGCCGAAGCCCAAACCGCCGCCCCACCGGATCTTGGCGACATGCGGTGCGACCGCGGGCACATCCAGCGCGCGGTAGTAGATGAGATAGGTGTTCCACTTCAACAGCTCCGCGTCCAGACCGAGCAAGGCCAGGGTCGCGTAGCCGGACAAGTACAGGCCGACGATGAGAAAAAGAAGAGTGATCGCTATCGCAAATAGCAGCCTGAACTTGACCATCTCGCCGCTCCTTCGCCGGTATTCGTTCTGGGCGCTTTGCCATGACGGAATACGGTGAAAAAGTGGCCATGAGAAAAGCATGCTTTAACGCGATCGTCGGCGACCGATGCATCCGGTTGTTTGTCTCGCAATGCCATCATTGTCTAGGCATGAAACAAGGTGTCGACAGAGGCAGCTGAAACCTTTGAGTATCCATGGAACGCGAAAGTCTCTTGTCTTCATCGCGCTTTCGACAAGCCGGCGGTTCCGGCCAGCTACCATAAGACAAGAGGCGTGCGTTATTCGGCTTAGTCAGACGTAAGGTCCGGCTGGCCTGCTGTCGGAAGGCATTCGATGGCCATTTTGTTTTGGGAAGTCCGTCTTATTTCGCGCGTTCTTAAATCTTCCCAACAGCAGCGAGGTCATCAACAGCAATGAAGCTCGAAGCAAGGCATTTGGCGCAGGCATTCTCCGCGCTCGCACTGGTTGCAGGGTTCAGTGGTCCTGGCTTCGCTCAGGTAGCGGCGACCGCGACTTCCAACGATCCGTATGAAATCCTGGCCTGGGCTCCCTTCAAGAGCGGCGACGGTCGCATCGAGATCCGGCGTGTCATCGAGGAGGACGGCACTCGGGCCGTCGCCATTGTACGAATGGCCCCCATCGGAACGCATTACGAGCCGCGCAGGGAATGGGCCGGCCTGCCTTTGGCCGAGCAAGTGAACATGGCTTACGAACATCTCACGGGCCAGGTGCTGACGCGCGAGGCCTATCGCGCCTTGCAGGACGTTGAAGAGGCGAAGATCCGGGGGGCGGCTGTGGAGGCGGGTCTGCCCTTAACCACGCATGCCGGTTTTGAACCAAGGTCCGCCTGTGAAGCAGTAACGACGGTAGACAACGGGTTCCATTACGACTGCAAGGTGTATGGCCCTATCAGCCGAGAAAGGAACGGAGTGGACGATGTGTGCCTGCTGACGGCGGCCATCGTCGGTAGTCACAAGATGCAGATTTCGTATCGGGGCACGGACGACGCCTATCACGAGAATTTCAGCAGCGAGGTTACCCAAGGCCACTTCGTGGCGTCGCAACTTCTGACGGGCGTGAAAAGAACCCGGCGAGGTCAAATCTATAAGGCGGATAACGACGAATACAGCCGCTACAGCTTCGACGGCGATTTCACGCTGGAGGGCTTCTTCGATCCGAACGTGACGCAGTGCCAGACGATTACGAACGACTGATGCTTAAGATCGCCCTGTTGGCGCGCCAAGCGCCAACAGGGTTTCGAGATCGCTCAGAAGCTCCCCCTCGCGAGCATCGACGATCATGTCAACGGGCATTGTGGATCGCGGCTATCCGCGCCCTACGCAAAGCTTCGCCCAGCGCAGGCCCCTGAAGATCGGCATTAGCGATGTCTGCGCCGCGAACTGCGGATGCCGCCGCGTACAGCCGCAACAGTTCGCGGCCCTGCGGATAGTCGGCCTCGGCATTGCCGCCGCGGCCGCGCTTGTCCGCTTCGCAAACCAAGGCGAGTTGGGCGATGCGTTCGGGCTTGCGGAAGCCGTCGCAGCGGGCGATCAGGTCGTGCACGGTGTCGTCGCGCAATTCGGCCAGGCGATGGACGTTGAGGTGTTCGCGGCAGGCGATCACGGCCAGGTCGCGATGCGCGGCGGGGACTTTCAGCCGCTCGCACAGCCCGCGCAGCGGCGCGAGGCCGCGTTCTTCGTGCATCACGTGGCGCGGCAATTCGTCGGCCGGCGTCAGCGCCTTGCCCAGATCGTGGGTCAAAGCGGCGAAGCCGACCAGATCGTCGCCCGGCGCCAGTGTCGCGGCCATGTCGCAGACCATTTCGATGTGCACGCCGGTGTCGATTTCGGGATGGTATTCGGCGCGCTGCGGCACGCCGTACAGCGCATCGACCTCGGGCAGCACCGCACGCAGCGCGTGACCGTCGTGCAAGGTGCGCAGGAATGCGGACGGGCGCGCGGACGCGAGGGCGCGGGACAGCTCTTGCCAGACGCGCTCGGGCACCAGCGCATCCAATTCGCCGGATGCGGACATCTGGCGGATCAGGGCCATCGTTTCCGGCGCCACGACGAAACCCAGCGGCGCGAGCCGCGCCATGAAGCGGGCGGCGCGCAGGACGCGCAACGGATCCTCGACGAAAGCCGGGCCGACGTGGCGCAGGATCTTCGCGTCGATATCGCGCGCGCCGCCGTACGGATCGACCAGCGCGCCGCTTTCGTCCTGGGCGATCGCGTTGATGGTGAAATCGCGGCGGCCCAGGTCTTCTTCCAGCGTCACCGAGGGATCGGCATCGACCACGAAGCCGCGATAGCCGCGCCCGGATTTGCGTTCGGTGCGCGCCAGCGCGTATTCCTCGCCGGTTTCGGGATGCAGGAACACCGGGAAATCGCGCCCGACCGACTTGAAGCCGGCGGCGAGCATCGCCCCAGGCGTTTCGCCGACGACGACGAAGTCGCGATCGCCCGGCGCCAGGCCGAGCAGCCGGTCGCGCACCGCGCCGCCGACGAGGTAGGTCTTCATCGCGGCCTCAAGCCTTCGGCGGTTCCGCGAGCGGGCAGGCGAAAGTCTTGCGCTTGCCCGACACCGCGCCGCGGATGCGATCGCTCACCGGCAAAGCGTCGCCGTTCATGCGCCAGTCGTACATCACGCTGAAGGCCAGTACGCGAGCCACGTATTCGCGGGTTTCCTTGTAGCTGATGGTTTCGATCCACACGTCCGGATCGAAGCCGGGGCGCTGCGCCTGCCAGCGCGCGGTCGGCGACGGGCCGGCGTTGTACGCGGCCATCGCGATGTAGGGCTGGCCGTACTTGTCTTCCATTTCGCGCAGATAGGCGGTGCCGAGCGCGATGTTGGTGTCCGAGTCGTACAGGTCTTCCACGCCGTTGTAAGGCAAGCCGAGCCGGCGCGCGGTCGCCGCGCCGGTGGCCGGCACCAGCTGCATCAGGCCGTAGGCGTTCGCGCCCGAGCGCGCGCGCGGGTTGAACACGCTTTCGGCGCGGATCTCGGCGGCGACCCAGGCCGGGTCGAGCCCGTTCTTGGCCGCTTCGCGGCGGATCGTCGCGTCGTGATGGATCGGGAAGCGCAAGTGGTACAGGCGCAATTCGTCCGGCTTGTTGCGTCCGCCGTAAGTGCCGAGCGCGAACACGGCGCGGTCGAACCAGCCGTTGTCCTGCGCGACGGCGACCGCGGCGCGGCGTTGGGTATCGTCGAGACGCGACAAGGCGCTGTCCCATTCGCGCTGCGCCCAACCGCTGCGTTCGATCCGGTACAGCGCCATCGCGCGGACGATGGCCGGATCGCGCGCGACCGCCGTTTTCGCGGCGCTGTCGTCCGGCTTCCACGCGCACAGGGCGTAAGGCAGGCCAAGCTTGTCCGCGGCCATGAAACCGTGGAAATCCGGCTTGCGCGCGGCGGCGCGATACAGCGGCTGTGCGGCGGCCTTGTCGCCGGTCAGTTCGGCCATGCGCGCTTCGAAATAGGTCCAGCGCGAATCGCCGCGCTGCTTGTCGCCCATTTTGCGGATCGCGGCCAGCGTGGCGGGCCAGTCGCCGCGCGACATCGCTTCGCGCGCGCGCCATTCGTGCAGGCGTTCGTCGTAAGCGGATTCGGGCACCGCGTTCAAACGCCGCGCCGAGTCGGGTTCGTACGAGGCCACCGACCACAGCGCGATCTGGTACAGCACGCGGGCTTTCTCCGCCTCGCTGAAGCCCAGCGCGTCCGCGTATCTCTGCAACTGCATTTCCGCCGCGATCGGCGTGGATTTGGCCAGCCGCGCCAAACCTTGCGAGGCGACCATGCGGCTGCGCGGCGTCTTCGGCCAATTCAGGGCGCGCGGATGCACCGCTTCCATGAAGGCGGCGTAGTCGTTGGCCAACGCCGCATCCTCGGCCGGCATGCCGCGCGCGGCGGCGCGCATCACCGGCGCCTGCCATTCGGCCGCGCCCAGGTCCAAGCGTTCCCAGCGCAATGCCGGCGTCAGTCCGCCTTTGGCGATCAGCGTCGTGAAGGCGGTTTCGCATTCGCCGGGCAGGATCTTGCCGCTGCGCCAGACCGCTTGCGCATCCTTGACCCATTGCGCGTCGGCGGCGCCGGTGGCGGCGCGCGCGTTCAATTCGGCGCAGCGCATCGCGCTGTCCTTGATCGACGGCGACCACGCGGCGCGGAACGCGGGCCAATCCTGGCGCTTGGCGACCGCGGGCAGCCAGATCTCGCGGAACGCTTCGGCCACGGCCTGGCCCTGGTAGCGGGCGAGGAAAGCTTGCGCTTGCGCCGAAGGCAGCGTGTCGATGTCGCGCTTGAGCGCCGCGTATTCGATCCAGCCGTACAACGGATCGCGGCTCAGCGACGAGTACTGCGCGGCGTCGAAGCGGCCCGCTTCGGCGGCTTCGATCGCGGCGCGCACTTGCGCGTCCGAATTCTGCGCTAGCGCCGGCGAAACGAACGCCAGCAGCGCGGTTGCGAGTAGCATGTGGGGGCTGAATAGGCGCATCGGCGGACTATAGCCGATGATTCGTGAACAGGATTCCGGCCGCGACGCGCGCCGGGCCGCCGGTCGAAAAGGCATCGCGACGATGGAAGGCTTCTGGATATTTCCGCTGCTCGGCGCGATCGCCGGCGTGCTCGCCGGCCTGCTCGGCATCGGCGGCGGACTGGTGCTGGTGGCCGCGCTGGTGTGGATATTGCCGCTGCAGGGCGTGCCGAAAGAGGCGGCGATGCATGCGGCGCTGGCCAGCTCGATGGCGAGCATCGTGCTGACCGCAGCGTCGTCGGCGTACGCGCATCACCGCCGCGGCAGCGTGCTGTGGCCGACCGTGGCGTGGATGGTGCCGGGCTTGCTGCTCGGCGGTTGGCTCGGCAGCCTGCTCGCGGTGCATCTGGGCGACAACGTGCTGCGCCTGTTCGTGGCGGGTTATTGCTATCTGGCCGCCGCGCAGTTGGTCTGGGGCAAAGTGAAAGCGCAGGCCGGCGGCGACGTGCGTCCGAGCGGATTGCCGATGAGCGCGGCTGGCGTGGGCATCGGCGCGGTGTCGGCGGTGGTGGGTATCGGCGGCGGCAGCATGACGGTGCCTTTGCTGGTTTGGCGCGGCGTGGCGCCGGTGCGCGCGGTGGGCACGTCCTCGGCGTGCGGCATCGCGATCGGCATCGGCAGCGCGCTCGGTTATGCCTTGCATGCGCCGAGCGGCGCTTTGCCGGCGAACGCGATCGGCTACGTGTATTTGCCGGCGGCGATCGGCGTGGCGGTGGCGTCGGTGCTCGCCGCGCCGTTCGGCACGAAGCTGGCGCACGCGATCAGCGGCACGGCGTTGAAGCGGGTGTTCGCGATCTTCCTGGCGGTGATGGGCACCAGCCTGCTGTTCGGCGGTTAGCGCTTCGCTTTTTTGTAGGAGCGGCTTCAGCCGCGAGCTCTTCTTACAGGTCGCCGCGTCTTGAGGGAAAGCGCTCGCGGCTGAAGCCGCTCCCACAAGATCAAATGCTCAGCGCAGGGCTTTTTCGGGAACGTCGAGTTCGACCGAAAGCGCCAAATGATCGGAAAACGCCGCCGGGAACGCTTTCGCGTCGGCCATGCGCACCGAATCGGTGACCAGGATGTGGTCGATCGCCCGCTGCGGCCGCCAGCTCGGGAACGTCGGCACGCAGAACGCGGGCGGTTGCAGGCGCGTTTGGCGATACAGCGTCTGCATCTCGGGGCGATCCGGCACGCAGTTGAAATCGCCCATCAGCACCGCGTGCTCGTGGTCGGACAGCAGTTCGGCGATGTAGGCCAGCTGCGCGCGCCGCGATTGCGCGCCGAGCGACAGATGCGCCACCGCCACGGTCAAGCCGGCGTCGCCGTCGCCGAAGCGCGCCATCAGCACGCCGCGGCCGGAAATGCGTCCGGGCAGCGGATGGTCGATCACTTCCACCGGCTCCAACTTGCTCAACAAGCCGTTAGCGCTGGAAGCGAGATTGCCGACGCGCCGGTTGGGCTGGTGGCTCCAGTAATCGAAACCGCCGCGTTCGGCCAAGTAATGGGTCTGGTTGGTGAAGCCGGAACGCCAGCTGCCCGGGTCGCTTTCCTGCAGGCCGACGATGTCGTGTTCGCCGGCCAATTGCGCGATCGCGTCGAGCGAAACGCGCTTGTTGCCCGCCGGCAGCACGTGCGACCAGCTGCGCGTGGCGTAATCGCTGTAGCGGCGCGTGCTGGAACCGGCTTGGATGTTCGCGCTGAGCAGGCGCAAACGGCGATGCGCCCGATCCTCGGCCGGCGGCGTGGCGTCCGCGGTCATCGGAGCGCTTTGCGTTCCTTGGCGATGAGCTGGTCGGCGATCCGCAGCATGTCCTTATAGCTGTTGCCGAGGATGCGGTACTTGCCGTTGACGATCATCGTCGGCGTGCCCGGCAATTCCACCTTCACGGCGAAGTCGCGCGCGCGGGCCAGCTTGGGGTCGAGCTTGGGATCGCGCATCGCCTGCGCGAACTTGGCCGCGTCGACGCCGTATTGGGCGTAGAAGCCCGCCAATTCCTCCACCGACGCGTTGCGCGGCAGGTCGCGGCTGGTGTTGACGGCGCGGAACACCGCGTCGTGGCTGCGCGCGAACAGGCCTTTGACGCCCTGCGCGGCGTAGAAGGCGCGGGCGTAGGGATCGTCGCCGCCGTACACCGCCGGCAAATAGGTGAAGCGCACGTCGGCCGGCAATTTCGCCTTCCAGGCGCCGACCAGCGGCTGGAACTCGGCGCAGTAGTGGCACCAGTAGCCGAACACTTCGACCACTTCGATCTTGCCGTTGAGCGGATCGAGCGGTTGCGGTTCGGAGACTTCGACATAGTCGACGCCCGGCGTCAGCGCCTGGGCGAAAGCCAGCGCGGGCGAGAGCAGGGCGGCCAGCAGGGCGAAGGTCGCCAGGCGCTTGATCATGGACTCGGAACTCCGTGCATGCGGAAGGGATATGGGGACCGCGCCGCGCCGCTCAAGGCGCGGGACGGGCGCTTTCCTGCGCGATCAGCGCGTCGGCGATGCGCAGCATGTCGGGGAAGGTCTTGCCGAGCACGCGGTACTTGCCGTTGACGATGATCGTCGGCGTGCCTTCCAAGCCGGAACGGATCGCCCATTGCTTGGCCTTGCTGAGCTTGGCGTTGACCGCGAAGCTTTCCATGGTGCTGGCGAATTGCTTGGGATCCACGCCGTACTTGCCGTAGAACGCGGCGACGTCGGCCACCGAATCCTGGCCGCGCTCGCCCTTCAGCGTCTGGTCGATGTGGATGGCCTTGAACAGGTCGTTGTGCGTGCGCTCGACCAGGCCCAGGGTTTCGGAGGCGTAATAAGCCTTGGCGTAGGTGATCCACGGTCCGCCGAACGCGGCCGGCACGTAGGTGAAGCGCACGTTCGCCGGCAGCTTCTTCTCCCAACTGTTCACCAGCGGCTGGAATTGCGCGCAGGCCGGGCAGACGTAGCCGAACACTTCCACCACTTCGACCTTGCCGTTCAAGGGCAGATAAGGCTGGCCGTTGGGGATTTCGACGTAATCGGTGCCGGGCGTCAGCGCGCCGCTCGCCGCGGGCGGCGCGGCGGCGGCGGCGTCGGCGTCGGCGGGCGCGGCTTCCGGCGCAGGCGTTTGCGCCGATGCGGCGGGCGCCGGCGTCTCGCCGGAGGCCGCGGGCTCGTCGGCCGGCACCGGTTCGTTGGCGGCGGGCGCGGCGTTTTCGGCGGCGGCCGGAGTCGCGGCGGGCGCGGGCGTTTCCTGCTTGTTGCAGGCCATCAGCGGCAGCAGAACGAGCAGCAGCAGGGCGAAACGCTTATTCATGCGGAGACTCCTGGTATCCGGGGTTGTTCGTTATCGAGCGGGGCGCCGATCATGCCTCTGACGGCGTGATCGCGCGGGCACGGCCATCGCGGTTCAGCGCGCGGGCTTGCTTTCGCGTGCGACCAGCTTGCCGACGGTATCCAACATTTTTTCATAACCGCCTTCGCTCGAGGCGTCGACCCGGTATTTGCCGGCGACGATCATCATCGGCGTGCCGATCTGGGCCGCGCCTTGCACTTCGGTGCGCGCCAGGAAGTCGCGGGCGTGCTTGAACTTGGCTTCGACTTCGGGGCTGTTCATGCTCTTCAGGAACGCGTCCGGATCGGCGCCGAACTCGGCGTAGAAGGCCGCGATCCGTTCCGGCGCGGCGTTGGGCGGCAGCCGGCGTTCGGCATGGATGGCCGAGAACATCGGAACGTGGGTTTTCTCCGCCAGACCCGCCGCTTCGGCGGCGAAGTAGGCGCGGGCGAAGGTATCCCATGGCCCGCCGAACGCCGCCGGCACGGCCACGAAGTTCGCGTTGGCCGGCAGCTTCTCCTTCCATTCGATCAGCAGCGGTTCGAAATGCGCGCAGTGCGGACAGGGATAGCCGAAGGCCTCGGCGATCTCGACCTTGCCGGCTTGCGGCGCGTACGGCTGGCCGCCCGGGATTTCGATGTAGTCCACGCCGGCGACCGGGCCGGCGGACTTGGCGGCGACCAAGGATTCGCTGGCGGCGGGCGCCGAGGCGGAGGGCCGGTCGCAGGCCGCCAGCGGCAGCAAAGCGAGCAGCAACAGGGCTAGACGCTGGACCATCGCGGACGCTCCCGGGCCTGGACAAAGAAACGCCGGCCATAAGTGGTGGCCGGCGGTCTGAACAAGGACTGTGAAAGCTTCGACACGGACGGACCGGCGAAGTTCACAGGCCGAGAATTATGAAGACTTGGCGGGCGCCTGGGGGGCGGCCGGGGCGGCTTCAGCCGGGGGTGCCGGGGTCGGGGCCGCGGCCGGAGCGGCCGGCGCAGCGGCCTTGGCCGCGGCGACTTCGGCGTCGCCGGCCTCGTCGGCGCGCTCGTGTAGGCCCTGCAGATAGCTGCCCAGCGACTGGATTTCCTCGTCGGTCAAGGACTTGGCCACGGCGGCCATGATGTTGAAGTCCTTCGGATCGCTGAGCGTGGTCGTGCCGGCGCGGTATTCCTCGAGGCGGCGGGCGACGTACCAGGACTGCTGGCCGCCGACATGCGGGTAGGCGGGGCCGGGATTGCCTGCGCCGGCCGGGCCGTGGCAAGCCATGCAGGCCGGCACGCCGCGCGCGGCGTCGCCCGAGCGGTACAGCTTCTCGCCGACCTGGTAGAACTTCTTGTCCTTGTTCGGGCCCTGCGCGATCGCGGTGTCGTCGGCGATGCCGGCGCCGCCCTTCAAAGTGGCGTAGTAAGCGCCCAGGTCGCGCATGTCCTGCGCGGTGAGCGGCGCGGCGTAGGGCTGCATCAGCGGGTTGACGCGCTGGCCGCTCTTGAACAGGGCCAACTGCTTGGCGATGTAGCGCTCGCTCTGGCCGGCCAGGCGCGGGTAGAGCTTGGGATCGGCGGTGGCCTGCCCATCCAGGCCGTGGCAGGCGGCGCAGGCGCCGGCTTTTGTCGCGCCGGCTTTGGGGTCGCCCCACTTGGCCTTGCTCAGGTCCGACAGCGCGTTCGCGTCGATCGGCGTGGCCTGCACCGGTTCTTTGTCCGGCAAAGGCGTAACCGTGGTTTGAGCGAAGGCGGCGGCTGCGATGGCCGTGAGGGCCAGGGCGGCGATGCCGTAGACGCGAGCTTGGCGCATGCTGCTGGGCTCCGAAACGCGGGATTGGCCGCTCCCGAGCGGCCATACAGACGCGGAATTATCGTCGCGGGCCGGGGAACGGTCAACGAAACGGGGTTTAGCCTCGGGAATTCGGTCGCTGCGGCGCTTTGCATTTTTGTACGAGCGGCTTCAGCCGCGAGCTCTTTCCCATGGTCGCGCCGGACCGGAAGAGCTCGCGGCTGAAGCCGCTCCTACAAAAGCCCATGCTACGAAAAGTGGGTCCCGACCGTGGGCATGCGAAGCTATGCCGATGCCCGCGCCCAATCCTTTCGCTCGCGCCCAGTACCTGTTGGCCGCGCACAACCATCGCCAGTTGCCGCCCGACGGCGGTTTCGAAGTCGCGTTCGCCGGCCGTTCCAACGCCGGCAAGTCCAGCGCCTTGAACGCGCTGTGCCAGCAAAACGCGCTGGCCCGCGTCTCCAAGACGCCGGGCCGCACCCAGCAGCTGGTCTATTTCGCGATCCCGCCGCACGAGAACCGCTATCTGGTGGATCTGCCCGGCTACGGCTACGCGAAAGTGCCGCAGGACCTGCAGGCGCACTGGCAGGCCTTCCTCGACGCCTATTTCGGCAGCCGCGCCGCACTCAAGGGTTTGGTGGTGGTGATGGACATCCGCCACCCGCTGAAGGACTACGACCGGCAGATGATCGGCTACGCCGCCGAACGCGGCCTGCCGGCGCACGCTTTGTTGACCAAAGCGGACAAACTCGGCCGCGGCGCTGCGGCGAACACGCTGCAGGCGGTGCGCAAGGAGCTGTCCGGCCTGTACGGCGATAGCGTCAGCGTGCAGACGTTTTCGGGCGAGTCGAAGCAAGGCGTGGAGCAGGCGAGAGAAGTCGTCGGCGGCTGGCTCGCTTTGTAGAGTCGAGCCTGCTCGACTGCTTTTCTTCCGAGCGCGGCAAGCCTTCGGCGGCGAAAGAGCAGTCGAGCAGGCTCGACTTTACGGTCGCTAGCCGCCCAGTTGCGCGAACAGAGCGCACTGTCGTGGGCTTGAATCGGATCAAACGAGAGCGCGAAACGGCGGCCCGGACGAGTTAGAGCTTTTCGCTCCGGACGATTTCGCCTGTGCGATCGTAGTGATGTCGAGTATCGAGCTTGCCGTCGGCATCCGTGTCCACGTCGCCGTGGGTCGCGATGCCTCCTTTGTATTGCACGCGTTTCGAGACGCGGCCCGAGGCATCCAGCCATTGTTGGCTGTAGATGACGCCGGAGATCGCATCGGCCTTGTAATCGATGGTTCCGTCGCCGTTATTGTCGCTTTCCTCGCTCTGCCATTGGTTGTGCAGGAAGCGGGCCGTGATTTCCATGCGACCGTCGAAATCGTTGTCGGATTCGGCGCGCGTGGCCGGGCCTTCTGGCGCGAAACGAGTGATCAGGTCGACTTTGCCGTCGAAATTGCGATCCGTTTCAATGCGGGCGATCGTTTCTCCTTGATAGAAGAGGTGTTCGTCCGGGCGGCCGTCGCCGTTGTAGTCGATCGCGCTTCCCGCGCTGGGAGCGCGCAAAGCGAGCCACATGGCTCCTGCCCCGATCGCGCCGCCGATCAAGACGGCGGACAGCAGGCGGCCGAGCCCCGCTCCGGAAGCGGTGGGCCGTTCCACGACGTCAGCCGCGTCGTCCATCCGATCTTCTACGGAAACCGCCGCCTGCCAATCGACGACTATCTCCCTGGCGCGCGCGGCGTCGGCCGCGTCCACGCAAACCTGCACCATGCCGCTCACCGGCAAGTCGCCGAGCCCGCCTTGCAGATATTCGCCGCGGATGTAGCTAGCGATGCCCGCTCGCTCAAGCAGGTTCTTCACCAGATGCGCATCGGTGGAATTCGCAGCGTCGTAGACCGGTACCATCGCGTCCCTTCCTTGCGGCAGGGCGGATTATCGCCGGCCCGATTTTCGGCGCAAATGCCATCCGCATCCGCGGAACACTGGCTTCCCACCCCGGCAACGCCGCGCCCAGGCGCCGAGGGCTATAGTGCCCAGCTTGCGATCCGGGGCGGCGCCCGCATATCGCCCACCTCTTCGAAAGAGCGGCCCGCATGTCCAGCCCCAGCAACGTCAGCGACAGTCCCATCACCGGCAAGGCGCAGCTGGTCGAATACGTCGCTTCGGGCGAGAAGCCCAAGGACGATTGGCGGATCGGCACCGAACACGAGAAATTCGGCTTCCGCCTGGACGATCTGCGTCCGCCCACATTCGACGGCGACCGCGGCATCGAAGCGCTGCTCAAAGGTTTGACGCGCTTCGGCTGGGCGCCGGTGGACGAGCACGGGCGCACGATCGCGCTGCTGAAGGACGGCGCCTCGGTCACGCTCGAGCCGGCGGGCCAGTTGGAATTGTCCGGCGCGCCGCTGGAATCCATCCACGACACCTGCAGCGAAGTCGGCGGCCATCTGAAGGAAGTCAAAGCCGTCGCCGACGAACTGCGGCTCGGCTTCCTCGGCATGGGTTTCCAGCCGAAATGGTCGCGCGCCGACATGCCGTGGATGCCCAAGGGCCGCTACAAGATCATGCGCGAATACATGCCCAAGGTCGGCGGGTTAGGCCTGGACATGATGACCCGCACCTGCACCGTGCAAGTGAACCTGGATTACGCCAGCGAAGCGGACATGGTGAAGAAATTCCGCGTGTCGTTGGCGCTGCAGCCGGTCGCCACCGCGCTGTTCGCCGATTCGCCCTTCGCCGACGGCCGGCCGAACGGCTATCTGTCCTACCGCTCGCACATCTGGACCGACACCGATCCGGATCGCACCGGCATGCTCGACTTCGTGTTCGAGGATGGTTTCGGTTACGAACGCTACGTCGATTACCTGCTCGACGTGCCGATGTACTTCAGCTATCGCGGCGGCGAATACATCGATCTATCGGGCCAATCCTTCCGCAAGTTCCTGGACGGAAAACTCGCCGCTCTGCCCGGCGCGACGCCGACCCTGCGCGACTGGTCCGACCACATGACCACCGCCTTCCCCGAAGTGCGCTTGAAGAAATACCTGGAAATGCGCGGCGCCGACGGCGGCCCTTGGGGTCGCTTGTGCGCGTTGCCGGCGTTCTGGGTGGGCCTGCTGTACGACGACGCTTCGCTCGATGCGGCTTGGGACCTGGTCAAGGATTTCACCCTGGAAGAACGCAACGCCCTGCGCGACGGCGTGCCGCGCCAGGCGCTGAAACTGCCGTTCCGCAACGGCAGCCTGCGCGATATCGCGATGGAAGCCTTGAAGATCTCCGCCGCCGGTCTGCAGCGCCGGGCGCGCAAGAACAACAGCGGCGCGGACGAAAGCGTCTTCCTCGCGCCGGCGATCGAGGTGGCCGAGGCCAACGAAACGCCGGCGGAGCGCAAATTGGCGCTGTTCCATGGCGAATGGAAGGGCAGCGTGGATCCGGTGTTCCGGGAGTTCGCGTACTGAAGCTTTTAGGCGCGGATTAAATCCGACAAACGCGGATACAGCGACTAACAAGTAGAGCCTTCTTTTTATCCGCGCTTATCGGATTTAATCCGTGTCTAAAAGCTTTTCAGTTCGTATATGCTCAGGGCATGAACCTGCCCGGTGACGCTTCGGCCCCGCTGCGCGAAGTCGAATTCTCCGAAACCGATGCGCTGCTGCGCGACGACGTGCGCCGGCTCGGCGCGATGGTCGGCGACATGCTGGCCGAACAGGTCTCGCCGGCGCTGCTGGAGCAGGTGGAATCGGTGCGCCGCGCCGCCATCGCCCGGCGCGAGAACGGCGAGCCGGTCGATGCGCTGGCCGAGCGCCTGGCCGAAGTGCCGCTGCAGGACGCCGACGCGCTGGTGCGCGCATTCGCCGCCTATTTCGGCGCCACCAATCTGGCCGAGCGCGTGCACCGCATCCGCCGCCGCCGCGACCACCAGCGCGCCGGCCACGCGCCGCAGCCGGGCGGGCTGGAAGCGGTGCTGCGCGAACTGCGCGACGCCGGCGTGTCGTTCGAGGAATTCGCCGCCTTCCTGCCGCGCTTGTGGATCGAACCGGTGTTCACCGCGCATCCGACCGAAGTGGTGCGGCGCGCGCTGCTGGAAAAAGAGCATTCGGTGGTCGAACGCCTGATCGCCGACATCGACCGCGACCGCACCCCGCCCGAACGCCGCGCCGACGAAGCGCGGATCCGCCTCGCGCTCACGTCGGCTTGGCAGACCTCGGAAGCGCCGCCGGAAAAGCCGACCGTGACCGACGAGGTCGAGCATGTCGGCTTCTATCTGGCCTACGTGCTCTATCGCACGCTGCCGGTGTTCTACGAAGTCTTCGCCGATGCGATCGAAACCGTCTACGGCCGCCGCATCGGCTTGCCGCAAGTGCTGCGTTTCGGCACCTGGGTCGGCGGCGACATGGACGGCAATCCGAACGTGGGCGCGGACACCATGCGCGCGGCGCTGGACGCGCAGCGCGCGCAGGCGCTGTCGCGCTATCGCGCCGATTTGCGCGCGTTGGCGAGCATCCTCACCCAATCTTTGAGCCGGGTCGAAGTCGATCCTGAGGTGCTCGCCCGGATCGAAGCCTACGGCCGCGAACTGCCCGAAGCGGTCGCCGGCTTCAAGCCCCGCCTGGCCGACATGCCGTACCGGCATCTGCTCGACCTGATGGACGCCAAGCTCGCCGCGGCCGGCCGGCAGCAGGCGCACGCCTACGCCGGCGCCGACGGATTCATCGCCGATCTGGAACTGATCGACGCCAGCCTGCGCCGCCACCGCGGCGACAACGCCGGGCATTTCGCCTTGCAGCGCGTGCTGTGGCGCGCGCGCACGTTCGGCTTCCATCTGGCCGCGCTCGATCTGCGCCAGGATTCGGCCGTGCACGAAGAGGCGATCGCCGCATTGACCGGCGACGCCGAGTGGGCCGCGCGGTCGGCGGAAGATCGCGCCGCGCGATTGCATGCGCTGATCGACGCCGCGGCCGTAGCGAGTGGAACGCTGTCCGGTATAGCCGCGTCCACGCTCGACGTGTTCCGCGCCGCGCAGGAGCTGCGCTCCCACCACGGCGCGCAAGCGATCGGCCTGTACATCATCAGCATGAGCCGCAGCGCCGCCGACGCGCTGTCGGTGCTGGCGCTGGCGCGCATCGCCGGCTATGTCGAGAACGGCGCCGTGCCGCTGGACGTAGCGCCCCTGTTCGAAACCGTGGCCGATTTGGAAGCCGCGCCGGAGGTGATGCGCGCGCTGTTCTCCGATCCGGTCTATCGCCGTCATTTGTCCGCGCGCGGCGACTTGCAGACGGTGATGCTCGGCTATTCCGACAGCGCGAAAGACGGCGGCCTGTTGGCTTCGCGCTGGGCGTTGCAGCGCGCCCAAGTCGAATTGCACGCGCTGGCGCGCGAGGCCGGCGTGCGGATCGCGTTCTTCCACGGCCGCGGCGGTTCGGTCAGCCGCGGCGGCGGCAAGACCGAGCGCGCCATCGTCGCCGCGCCGCGCGGCACCGTCGACGGCCATCTGCGCGCCACCGAGCAGGGCGAGGTGATCCACCGCAAATACGGCATTCGCGCGCTCGCCCTGCGCAATCTGGAGCAGACCGCCGGCGCGGTGCTGCGCGCCAGCCTGCGTCCGCGCGCGCCCGATGCGCGCGAGGGCGCCTGGCGCGAGGCCGCGGCCGAACTCGCCGTCGTGTCGCGCGCTCGTTACCGCGCGCTCGTCCACGATCGGGCCGATTTCAACGACTACTTCCGCGCGGCGACGCCGATCGACGTGATCGAACGCCTGCACATCGGCTCGCGCCCGTCGCGCCGCCGCGACGGCGGCATCCGCAATCTGCGCGCGATCCCGTGGGTGTTCGCCTGGTCGCAGAACCGTTCCGGCCTCACCGCCTGGTACGGCGTCGGCAGCGCCTTGGCGCGAGGCATCGAGACCCGCGGCGTGGAAGCGATGGCGGAAATGGCGCGCGACTGGCCGTTCTTCCGCACCATGCTCGACGACGTCGAGATGACCCTGGCCAAATCCGATCTGGACATTTTCGAGCGTTATTCGCAGCTGGCGGGCGAGGCGCATGCGGCGTTTTTTCCCGACATCGCCGGGGAGTTCGCCCGCACCCGCGACTGCCTGCTTGCGATCCGCGGAGAAAGCGAATTGCTCGCCCAGGATCCGCGGCTGCGTCTGTCGATCCGGCTGCGCAATCCCTATGTCGATCCGATCAGCTTGTTGCAGGTGGAATTGCTACGCCGCTGGCGCGCTTCGGATCGGCAGGACGAAGACGTGTTGCGCGCGCTGTTGGCGACGGTGAACGGCATCGCCGCGGGTATCCAGAACACTGGCTGATCCAACCCAATCCCAAGCCGTCATCCCGGCGAAACGAGCGAAGCGAGTTAACGGCGAAGCCGGCCCGAAGGGCGAGCGCGCAGCGCGAGTCATGCCGGGATCCAGCGCATCCGACGAACTGGCAGGGCGCGATGCGATTCGCGTCATGGATTAAGGCTTCCGGGCTTTCGCCCGGGTCACTTTCTTTGCTGGCACAAAGAAAGTAACCAAAGAAAGTGCCTAAATTCAACGGCGGTGCGTATCGCCGCAATTCTCGATCCGCCGGACGTTGTAGCTGGACAGCACGCCCATTCTCGGTCTCGGTCCGTAGTTCGATGGCAAGCAGTTCGTATTGGCGTCGCTTCGCTGTGTGGTCGCTGGCGACCCTGGGGTGGGGGTCTATCGCATCTGCAAACAAAAAGGCGCGGCCACGTTTCGCGATGGCATCGTCCTGAATCCCGGCTTGCGCCGGGACGAAAAGGATTACATCCGCGACGCCGTCAACGGCTCGTCCGCCCACTGCCAAGCATCGCGATAGCGCTTCTCGTTCTGTTTGGCCGACTTGACGTCGTCCATCTTGCGCTGCGCCTTCGCCAATCCGTACAGCGACCAGCCGTTCTTCGGGTACACGCTCAAGTCCTGCGCGTACGCCTGCACCGCTTCGTTCGCGCGGCCCGCATCCAGCAGCGCGGCGCCCAAGTAAGGCCGCACCGGCAGCAGCCAGTCGGCCGGTTCGTTGTAGGCCAATCCGTCTTCGGCCTTGGCGGCGTCGCGCAAGCGCGCGATGCCGGCCTTGCGCTGGCCTTTGGCGAGGGCGATCTCGCCCTGCAGCATCGGCGCAGCCACGGCCAATACGCGATCGGCGGTGTTCACGGCGCCGAGCAGCACGTTCTTCATGGCCGGATCGGCGGCGATCTTCTGCAGCGCTTCGAGCTCGGCCTGCGCCTTGGCGCGCTCGCCGCCGCGCGCGTAGGCCATCCCGCGCGCGAAATGCCAGATCGCGCGCGGGTAGGGCAGGTCGGCGGGCGGATCGGCTTGCGCCAGGATCTCCTTCCATTGCCCGAAGCGCACCTGGGTCAGCAGCGGCGCGGCCAAGTACTGCTGCATGAAGCTCAAGGTTTCCAATTGCGCCTTGTCGGCGCGCTTGGCCGTTTCCTGCGCCGCATTCAGCGCCAAAGTGCGCGAGCCGTGCAGCGATGCGGTCATCGTCGCGAAATGCCAGTTGTGCGGCACGTAGCCCAGCGGATACACGCCGTTGGTGCCGCCGCACACCGCGAGGAAGGCCGCATCCGCCGTGCTTGCGGCGAAATTGGTCAGCGTGGCGTCGTGGTAGCGGCCGGTGCGGATGTAGATGTGCGCGGGCATGTGCACCAGATGGCCCGATCCCGGCGCCAGCTCCGCCAGCGCATCGGCGTAGGCCTCGGCGCGCTGCGGCGCGGGCGAGGCTTCGACCGCATGGATGTAGTAGTGCATCGCGCCGATGTGCTTGGGGTCGCGCTCGAGCACGCGCTCCAGCGTGGACACGATCGTGCGCGTGCGCTCGAGCGGCTTGCCCGACTTGTCCCAGTACGACCACGGCGACAGATCCATCAGCGCTTCGGCGTAGAGCGTGGCCGCGTCGTCGTCGTCGGGGAAGCGGCGCACCACGTCGGCCATCGCTTCGGCGTAGGCGCGGTCCAGCGGCGCGCGGTCCGCCGGCGGCGATTCGGCATAGCGCTTGGACAAGGCTTCGATCAGCGCGCGATCGGCCGGACGCGCGGCGTCCGCGATCAAACGCGCTTCGGCGATCAAGCGCGCGGCGGGCTTCACGGCTTCGGGCGCCATCGGCATGTTGATGTTCGGCCCCAAGGCCAGCGCTTGCCCCCACAGGCAGATCGCGCATTCGGGGTCCAGCCGTGCCGCTTCGGCGAAAGCGCGCCCGGCGGCCTCGTGGTTGAAGCCGTAGGTCAGGCGCAGGCCTTGATCGAAATAGCGCTGCGCGGCCGGCACCCCGCTGCCGATGTCGCGGTGCAGTTCGCCGAAGTTCTCGAACAGCGCGGGCGGCGCACTGGCCGCTTCGCGCGATTCGGGGGCTTTGCAGGTCGTCAGCGAGCCGACGAGGAAGAGCGCTAGCAAAACGCGGGCCATGGCGATCTCAGGTTCGTTGTCCCCCGAGTGTTCCAACGCCGTTTGCGGGGCGGAGCGGACAGCGCCATGCACACGCGGGTAATGTGATTAGCGTATACTGGGTACCAGTATCGGGTGCGGCATGCTTTTTTGTGGGAGCGGCTTCAGCCGCGAGCTCTTCCTTCGAATCCCTGCGACCCTGCCGGAAAGAGCTCGCGGCTGAAGCCGCTCCCACAAAGGCCCGTTCTCTGGAATTCGGATGCCTCATACCCCACAAGAAAAAAAGCGCGCCTTGGCCCGCGTCCGCCGCATCCGCGGCCAGACCGAAGCGCTGGAGCGCGCGCTGGAAGCGGGCGCCGACTGCGGTCCGGTCCTGCAGCAGCTGGCCGCGATCCGCGGCGCGGTGAACGGGCTGATGTCGGAAGTGCTGGAGAGCCATCTGCGCGAAGAGTTCGCCCATCCCAAACCCAACCGCGCACGCGCCGGCGCCAGCATCGATCAGGCCATCGCCCTGGTCCGTTCCTATCTGAAATGAAACCCGCCAGGAGCCTTCCATGAAATCACGCGCCGCCGTCGCCTTCGCCGCGGGCCAGCCGCTGCAGGTCGTCGAGATCGACGTCGCCCCGCCGCAGAAAGGCGAAGTGCTGATCAAGATCAGCCACACCGGGGTCTGCCACACTGACGCGTTCACCTTGTCCGGCGACGATCCGGAAGGCTTGTTTCCCGCCGTGCTTGGCCACGAAGGGGCCGGCGTGGTGGTCGAAGTCGGCGAGGGCGTGACCAGCGTCGCGCCGGGCGACCACGTGATCCCGCTGTACACCGCCGAATGCGGCGAATGCCTGTTCTGCAAATCCGGCAAGACCAATCTGTGCGTAGCGGTGCGCGCCACCCAAGGCAAGGGCGTGATGCCCGACGGCACCAGCCGTTTTTCCTTTGAGGGCAAGCCCGTCTACCACTACATGGGCTGCTCGACCTTCAGCGAATACACGGTGGTCGCGGAAGTGTCGCTGGCCAAGATCAATCCGCAAGCGAACCACGAACAGGTGTGCTTGCTCGGTTGCGGCGTCACCACCGGCATCGGCGCGGTGCACAACACGGCCAAGGTGCAGCCCGGCGACAGCGTGGCGGTGTTCGGCTTGGGCGGCATCGGCCTGGCGGTGATCCAGGGCGCGCGCCAGGCGAAAGCCGGCCGGATCATCGCCATCGACACCAATCCCGACAAATTCGTCATGGCGAAGGCGATGGGCGCCACCGACTTCGTCAATCCCAAGGATCACGACAAGCCGGTCCAGCAAGTGATCGTCGAGATGACCGACTGGGGCGTGGACCACAGCTTCGAATGCATCGGCAACGTCGACGTGATGCGCGCGGCGCTGGAATGCGCGCATCGCGGCTGGGGCCAGTCGATCGTGATCGGCGTGGCCGGCGCCGGCCAGGAAATCTCCACGCGTCCGTTCCAACTGGTGACCGGGCGCAAATGGATGGGCACCGCGTTCGGCGGCGTCAAAGGCCGCAGCCAGCTGCCGGGCATGGTCGAACAGGCGATGGCCGGCGAAATCCAGCTCGCGCCCTTCGTCACCCATACCTTGCCGCTGGACCGCATCAACGAAGCTTTCGACCTGATGCATGCGGGCAAGTCGATCCGCACGGTCGTCCATTACTGAGCCCGTTTTCCCGGCGCGCGGCGATCCGCATTTTTCAATGCATCGGTCTTATCCGCTCGTTTCGCCTTGATCCGTGTCTAGACGCTTTTAAGGAACGCCATGGAACGCGTAGAGCAACACGCCTGCTTCGGCGGCTCGCAGGAAGTCTGGTCCCATCGTTCGCGAACGCTGGATTGCGAGATGAAGTTCGCCGTCTACCTGCCGCCGCAGGCGCGGCAGGGACGGCGGCCGGTGCTGTACTGGCTGTCGGGCCTGACCTGCAACGAGCACAACTTCATCGTCAAGGCCGGCGCGCAGCGTTACGCGGCCGAGCACGGCGTGATTCTGGTCGCGCCCGATACCAGCCCGCGCGGCGCGGACGTGGCGGACGATGCGGACTGGGATCTGGGTCAGGGCGCCGGCTTTTATCTCAACGCGACGCAGGCGCCGTGGTCGAAGCATTACCGCATGTACGATTACGCGGCCGAAGAGTTGCCTGCGTTGATCGAGGCGGAATTTCCAGCGTCCGACCGGCGCGCGATCAGCGGCCATTCGATGGGCGGCCACGGCGCGTTGACGATCGCGCTGAAGAATCCGGGCCGCTACCGCAGCGTGTCCGCGTTCTCGCCGATCGTGGCGCCGTCGCAGGTGCCGTGGGGGAAGAAAGCGTTCGCGGCCTATCTGGGTGAGGACCGCAACGCCTGGCGCGAATGGGATGCCGCGGCGCTGATCGCGCGCGCGCAGGAGCGGCTGCCGCTGCTGATCGAGCAAGGCGAGGCCGACGAATTCCTGACGACGCAGCTATGGCCGGAACTGCTGCGCGCGGCCTGCGAGGCGGTCGGCCATCCGATCGATCTGCGCATGCGGCTGGGCTACGACCACAGCTATTACTTCATCGCCAGCTTCATCGGCGAGCACGTCGCCTACCATGCCGCGGCATTGGCGGATTGATCCCTTCTCCCATTGGGAGAAGGTGCCCGAAGGGCGGATGAGGGTTCGGAGAAGCGGCGCGATCTGAAATAACGGCGCTTCGCCGAACCCTCACCCCAACCCTCTCCCAATGGGAGAGGGGGTCAAGAAACAAGGGGCCCCGCCAGCGACTTCTGCAGCCGTTGCAGCCGCCCGACCCATTCCTTGTTCATCGACCGCGAATACGAAGGCAGCCGCTTGGCCTCGCGCAGCGAGCGCTCGCACAGCTCGAGCGCGCGGTCGCGTTCGCCCCAGCCCGCCAGGATCTCGGCGTAGCGGGCGCGCGGTTCGTAGCCGGCGTAGTAGCCGATCAACGTTTCGAACTCTTCTTCTGCTTGATTGCGTTCGTCCAGCGCGGCGACGGCGCGGGCGTAGATCAGATGGCCCTCGGACGAGCGGAAGTCGGGTTTGCGCGCGATCAGTTCGTCGAGCAGCTTGCGCGCTTCGGCGGGATGTCCGCCTTCGAGGTAGGCGCGGGCCAGGCCGACCTGGATCGCGGGGTCGTCCTTGTGCACGCTGCGCAACGCCGCCTGGTAGTGCGGAATCGCCTCGGAAGCGCGGCCGGCGGCGACGAAGGCTTCCGCCAGCCGCATTCGGTTCTGCGCATTGGCGGAGGTTTCGACCGCATCGAGCGCTTCGCGCAGTTCGCGGCTCGGATCCAGCGCGCGCTTGACGCCGCCGACCAACTGCCGGCCCTGGCGCGTGTGGCGCATCTCCGGCAACCAGATGCCGATCGCATAGACCAGACTGCCGATGCCGGGAAACGCGAACAATATGAACAGCCAGTAGCGGTCCTGGCCGGTGCGCACGGCGTGCATGGCGAAGAACGCCGCGATGACGACGTGCAGGCCTAATCCTGCGATGGGCATGGCGAGCTCCCCAGCTGCGACCGCGATCAGTTTGCCGATTTCGGGCAGCGTGCGCCACCGCGGCCTCGGCGGCGTCCGCGGCTTTCGTAGAGTCGAGCCTGCTCGACTACTTTTGCATTTTGGCCGCAGCGCCGAGGGAGAGCAGTCGCAGGCTCGACTCTACGAAATCAAAAGCCGGGCGCAGGGGCCAGGGCGTAATCGGTGTAAGCGAAACGATCGTCGCGCAAGACGGTTTCGCCGCGTTCGAGCGCGATCGGCTGCGAGAACATCGGGCCGGCGCGCACGCAGGTGTGGAATTCGCCGTTCTCGCCGCAGGGGTCGCATCCGGGCGGCAACTCGCGCAGCAGGCCCGCGTCGAACTCGCGGCCGGCGAAGACCGGGTCGAGCTGTCGCGTGTCGACGCAGCACAGCGAAGCGCGCAGGCCGCCGGCGATCATCTCTAGCGCCAGCGCCGCGGTGTCCGTTCCGAACAACGGCGTGAGCACTTGCCAACCGATCGCCGCGCAACGCTGCTCCCGATAGGCGCGGATGTCTTCCAAGAACAAATCGCCGAACGCCGCGGTACGCAGTCCCGGCCAGCGTCCGCCGGCTTCGGCCAAGGCGCACGCCATGGCCGTTTCGTATTGCGCGTTGGCGCATTGCGCCGGGATTTCCGCTTCGATCAGCGGCAGCTCCGCGGCGGCCGCCTGCGCGTGCAGCACGTCGCGGCGGATCCCCTGCATCGACACGCGCTGGTATTCGGCGGTGACGGTGGTCAACAGGCCGACCACCTCGACGTCGTCGCGCCGGCGCAGCGCATGCAGCGTCCAGGCCGCGTCTTTGCCGCCGCTCCAGGCCAACAGTACGGGTTCGCGGGCCAAGCGGGCGGCAACGAAGCTTAGGAGGCGGTTACGTCGCCGAGGCCGCGTTTACGCGGCCGATACGTCGCGCCGAGGTCGCATTCAAGCGGCCGATACATCGCGCAATTCCCAGGCGCTGCCGGCGAGCAGGCGCAGGCGGTGCTTGAACACGGCGCCCGGGATCGAGGTGGTCGCGATCAGATCGATGTGCAGATCGTCCTGCTGGCCGGTCACGATCGCGCTGGGATCGGTGGCGCCGAGGCCGGGATCGACGCCGTCGGGATCGTCCTGCGCCGCGCGCCAGCGTTCGAACAGGCGGTCGTTGCGCAGCGCGTCCTGCAGTTCCGAGGCGAAACCTTCGGCGCTGTGCGAAACGAACGAGAAATCCTTGCCGCCGCGCGCCTTTTCGGGGTCGGGCAGACTGATGTAGTAACGAGCGGCCATGCGCCACCTCCTTGTCGTGAGGCGCACAATCTAGCCGATGCGCGTTAGCGCCGCGTTATCGCCTCAGGCATCGAACTTGCGTTCTTCCGCCGCGAAGCCGACCACCACCGCGCCTTTGCCGACGTTGACCATGCCGGTCAGGCTCATCACGCTCTCGAACACTTCCACGTTGTGCTCGGCGCAGGTCTCGCGCAGTTGCGCATAGCCGGGCAGGGCGCGCATTTCGTCCAGCTCGCCGCCGTAGCACAGCGTCAACGTCGGCGTCATCAAGCCGTCGCGGACGCGATTGCCGGCGAATTCGAACATCTTCTGCGCCGCAGGCTCGAAGCCCTTGATCTTGGCGACCGGGCCGGTCTCGCCGCGATAGCCGTGCAGCACCGGCTTGATGTCCAGCGTGGTGCCCAGCGCCGCGCTGAGCAGGCCCACGCTGCGGTCGCCCTTCATCCGCGCGCGGGTGCGCAAGTAGTACAGGTCGCGCGGAATCAGATAGCCGTGGGTATGCAGCGCCAGGTGTTCCAGCCGCGCGCGGATCTTGGCGGCGCCTTCGCCGGCGTCGCGCAGCCGCACCGCTTCCACCGGCAGGATGCCCTGCGCGCAAAACAGGTTCTGGGTGTCGATTACGCGCAGGTTGAACGGCGTGTCCTTGCCGGCAGCCGCGCGGATCGTGCGGTAGTCGTTGAGGATGGCGAAGCTGGCCTGCTGGGCGTTGTCGAAGATCGGGCTGCGCGTCTTGGTGATGGTCATGCAGAACACGTAGTCGTAATCGATGACCAGGCGCTGCAGGAACAGGTCGCGGATCTGTTCGACCGTGAACGGCACCGTCTCCGCGTTGGCGCCGCGTTCGGCGACGTGCGAGCGCAGGAAATCCAGGGTCGCGCGCTGGTCGCGGTAGTCGATCTGCTCGGCGTCGCCGATCTTGACCGTGATCGGCAGGATGTCGACGCCGTTGGCTTCCAAGTATTCCTTGGGCAGGTCGCAGGCCGAGTCGACGACGAGTCCGATGCGCATGGGCGGAAGTCCGGTGAAGAGGCGCGAAATTAGCAGATATCGTCACACTTCCGGTGCTGCGCTGCGGCGAAGTCAGATCCGGCGGATGCCGACCGGCAGGGAGTCGACCCGGCGCATTTCCGGGTCTTGCAGCAAACCGGGATCGGCCAGCGCCTGCAGCGCGAATTCGTGGACGTCGTTGCCCCAGAACAGGGTTTCGCCGATGGCCAGGGTGGGCACGCCGAACACGCCGGCGGCCAATGCCGCGTCGGTGTTGGCGCGCAGCGCTTGCTTGACCGCTTCGCCGCCCAGCGCTTCGGCCGCCACGCCCAAGCGGTCCAGCAGCGGCTGCAGGGCTTCGACGCTGTCGCCGGCCAGGCCTTGGCCCCAGATCCAGTCGTAGATCGCGTCGATCGCCTCGGGCGTCGTGCCCGCGGCGATGCACAGCCGCAGCGCCGGGATCGGATTGAACGGATGCGCCGGCGGCGCGCGCAGCGGGACGCCTTCGCGCCGCGCCTGCCACAGCACGTGGCGATAGGTGAACTCGCGCTTGCCCGGAATTTCGGCGGGGCCTTTCTGGCCGTGCGCGTTGAGGACGGCCGCGAACAGGATCGGCACCGCTTCGACCGGCCGCTCCCGCATCAGCGGTTTCACCTTCTGCCAATGCAGATAAGCGAACGGCGAGATGAAATCGAAATACCAGGCGATGCGCATGGGCGGGCTCAGTGCCAAAGGCCCAGGATCAGCCCGTACAGCGCGAACTGCAAGGTGTGGTAGCCGCCGTCGATCAGCCACAGCTTCAGCGAACGCCCGGCGAACAGGTAATTGATGCCGAAGCTCGCCCCGACCCAGCACAAGCCCGCCGCCACGCCGGCGCCGACGGCGAAACCCAGGGCGGGTTTCGGACCGAGGAACATCGCGAACACCGCGGCGGCGATCAAGCTCAGTGCGAACGCGCCGCCGAACACTTTCGCCCGATGGCCGTTGGGTTTGTCCGGATCGACGCCGGCCTCGCGGCACCAGGCGCGCTTGAACAAGGGCCCGTACCAAATCCCGCCCAGCAGGAATGACGATGCGGCCGCGACCAGCACGGCCCAGTGATTGATGCTTTCCATCTCCGCCTCCCGTTCGCGCTTGTCCCCGCGCGCAAGCTTACGCCTGCGCGCGAGGGGGAAGCGGGCCGCGTCAGCGCACGGGCGCCGGATACGCGCGCGGCAGTCCGCGGGTTTCGGACGGCGGATCGGCGCGCAGATAGCGGTCGCGCAATTCGGTCTGGCGGCTGCGCATCGGCATCGCCCGGCCGCCCAGCCACACTTGCTGGGCCAGCGTGCTGACTTCGAGCGGATCGCCGTCCCACAGCACCAGATCGGCGGTCTTGCCCGGCGCGATGCTGCCGATCCGGTCGCCGACGCCCAGCGCGTCGGCCGGCACGCGGGTCAATCCGGCCAAACCGTCTTCCCAAGGCAAACCGTTGGCGACGGCGTTGCCGGCCAACTGGCGCAATTTGCGCGCTTGGTGCGAATCGCCCAGCGAGAACGAGACCGCGACGCCGGCCTTGCGCAAGCGCGCGGCGTTTTCCAGGGTCGCGTCGATCTGGTCGAAGTCCGACGGCAGATTGGCGAGCGCATCGACGAACACCGGCACGTTCGCCGCGGCCAGTTCCGGCGCCAGCTTCCAGGCTTCCGCGCCGCCGGCGATGGCGATGCGCACGCCGTGGCGTTTGGACCAGCGCAGCAGCTGGCGGATGTCGGCGGCGCGATGGATGCCGACCACGACGCGCCCGCCGCCGTCGATGTAGCGCGCCAGCGCGGTGCGGCCGGCGGGCGTCAGCATCGCCATGTGCGAACCGGCCGGAATGCGTCCGCGCACTTCGTCGATGAACTGGTCCAGCAGCATCCACTGCGCCGCGCGCGTGCTGCCGGTCAGGTTGGCGCCGTCGCTGCCCAATTGCACGAACAGCACGCGCGGGCCGATCGGGTCGGGGCTGCCGTCCAGGCGCATCACCGCGCCTTGTCCGCCGACGATCGAACCGCCGGCGGTGCTGCCCGCGCCGAGCAGGGTGAAGCCGATGCCTTCCACCCGCGCCACCGGCAGCAGCACCGAGTCGGGGTTGTAGGCCAGGGTCGCGTCGAATTCGGGACGCACCACCATGTCTTTCGCGTTCTGTCCGAGCGCGAGCGAGCTGTCGGTGGTGGCGTCTTCGCCCGACACTTCGTCGATGCCGATTTCGCTGATGCCGCCGAACAACGCCGGCGTCAGCGGCCGGCCTTGCGCGTCGATGCTCTGCACGCCCGCCGCCGCCAGACCGTTGCCGACCGCGGCGATCTTGCCGCCGCGGACCAGCACGTCGGCGTTATTCAGCGTACCGCGCGACGTGGCGGTGTGGACGGTGGCGTTGCGGATCAGCAGGTCTTGGGCGAAGGCTTGGGATGCAGCAAGCATCAGGATCGCAGCGAGCGTTCCTTTACCCGTCATCCCAGCGAAAGCTGGGATCCATTTTGATTTAGCTTTCGATGAAGCGTCGGTGCGACACAACGTCAAATTGGATCCCAGCTTTCGCTGGGATGACGATGTCGCGAGTTCGGCGCCTCGACGGCTCAGGGAAGAAATCCGGCTCACAGCGCACCTCCCGTCATCGCAGCGTCCTGCCCCAGCATGAAATCCGACTTCGGCTGCCGCGCGGGGTCCGCGCGGTCGTAGACGCGCGCGCCGTCGACGTACACCTGCTCGGCGTGCGCGTACACGCTGAAGGGGTTGCCGTTCCACAGCACCACGTCGCCCATCTTGCCCGGCTCCAACGTGCCGGTCTTGTCGAGGATGCCCATAGCCCTGGCCGGATTGGCGGTGATCCACAAAATCGCGTGCTCCGGCGAAATCTCGATGCCGGCCTGGCGCGCGTGCGCTATGGCCTTGGCCGCTTCCTGGTTCAAGCGCTGGATGCCTTCGCTGGAATCCGAGTGCACGATCGCGCAGCCGTTCTTCGGCCGGTCGACCAGGGCCAGGTTTTCTTGGATGCCGTCGAAGGCCTCCATCTTGAAGCCCCACCAATCGGCCCACAGCGCGCCGCAGATGTTTTCGGCGGCCAGCTTGTCGGCGATCTTGTAGGCCTCCACGCCGTGGTGGAAGGCGGAGATTTTGAAGCCGAATTCCTTGGCCAGGTCGATCATCGTCGCCATCTCGTCGGCGCGGTAGCAGTGGATATGGACCTTGATGTCGCCGTTGATCGCGCCCGCCAGCGTGTCCATTTTCAAGTCGCGCTTGCCGCCGCTGTCCTTGTCGCTGTCGGACTTGCCGCTGCCTTTGTTCTTCTTCAGGTATTCGGCCGCGTCGATGAAGGCGGCGCGGTAGCCGGCGACGTTGGCCATGCGCGTGCCCGGGCCGCCTTTCTGGCCGTAGACGCGCTTGGGGTTCTCGCCGCACGCCATCTTCAAACCCCAGGGGGCGCCGGGGAACTTCATGCCTTGGTAGGTCGTCGACGGCACGTTCTTCAAGGTCACGCCGCGGCCGCCGATCAGGTTGGCCGAGCCGGGCAGCACCTGCAGCGAGGTGATGCCGCCGGCCATCGCGGTGAGGAAGCCGGGATCCTGCGGCCACACCGAATGTTCGGCCCACACGTTCGGCGTCACCGGCCCGGTCATCTCGTTGCCGTCGCTGTGCGCGCTCATGCCCGGGCTGGGATACACCCCCAGATGCGAGTGGATGTCGATCAGGCCCGGCGTGATCCATTTGCCGCGGCCGTCGACGCGGGTGGCGTCGGCGGGCGCGGCCAAACCGGCGCCGATCGCCTCGATCTTGCCGTCGCGCAGCAGCACGTCGGCGCCTTCCAGGCGTTGGCCCGTGCCGGTCAGCACGGTCGCGCCGGAAATCAGCACCGGCGGCGAGGCGATCGGGCGGTAAGTGCTGGCGTAGGGATCGTCGGTGAAACGCGGCTTGGCCGCGGATTCCGGTTTCTGGGTCGAAGCGGTGTGCGCGCAGCCGACCAGCAGGACGGCGCCGAGCGCGGCGATCAGCGGTTTGAGCATGGCTATTCCCCGGAGCGAACGCCCCACCGTAGCCCGGGCCGCCGCTCCCTGCCAACCGTGTCGATGGTCATGCCGGCGTGACAAAATGGCGCAGAACGGAGACGCTCATGAAAGAAAAAGAACAGATCGTCGACAACTGGCTGCCGCGCTACACCGGCGTGCCCCTGGACGGCTTCGGCGAGCACATCCTGCTGACCAATTTCGGCGGTTACCTGGGACACTTCGCCCGCCTGACCGGCGCCGAGGTGGTCGGCCACGACCGGCCCATGCCCAGCGCCACCGCCGACGGCATCACCATGATCAATTTCGGCATGGGCAGTCCGAACGCGGCGACGATGATGGATCTGCTGTCGGCGATTTCGCCCAAGGCCGTGCTGTTCCTCGGCAAATGCGGCGGATTGAAGAAGAAGAACGCGCTCGGCGACCTGGTCCTGCCGATCGCCGCGATCCGCGGCGAAGGCACCAGCAACGACTATCTGCCGCCGGAAGTGCCGGCGTTGCCGGCGTTCGCGCTGCAGCGCGCGGTTTCGACCATGATCCGCGACCTCGGCCACGACTACTGGACCGGCACCGTCTACACCACCAACCGCCGCGTCTGGGAACACGACGAAACCTTCAAGGATTACCTGCGCCGACTGCGCTGCATGGCCATCGACATGGAAACGGCCACCGTATTCGCGGCCGGTTTCGCCAACCGCATCCCCTGCGGCGCGCTGCTGCTGGTCAGCGACCAGCCGATGATCCCGGACGGAGTGAAGACCGAAGCCAGCGACGCCAAGGTCAGCGCCGAATTCGTCGAGCGCCACATCCAGATCGGCATCGAAGCCTTGCGCCTGATCCGCCGCCACGGCAAGTCGGTGCGGCATCTGCGTTTCGACGAATGAGCGCGGCGGACGAAGTCGGCGTCGCGATCCGGCGCTGCGGAACGGACGATGCCGCGGCGCTGGCCGCGGTGAGCGCGGCGACGTTCATGGAAACCTACGCCGGCCTGCTCGGCAGCGCCGACATACTGGCCCATTGCGCCCTGCATTTCACGGCCGAACGCTACGCGGCGGCGTTGTCGGACGACGGCTACGCGTTCTGGCTCGCCGAAGCGGTGCCCGGCGGCGCGCCGGTCGGTTTCGCGATGTTGTCGCCGCCGGATCTGCCGAGCGTGAGGACGTTCGGCGACGACGTCGAACTGAAGCGGATCTATTTGTTGCATCGCTTCCACGGCGGCGGCCACGGCGCGACGCTGATGGGCGTTGCGGTCGAAGAGGCCCGCCGGCGCGGCGCCGGGCGTTTGTTGCTGGGCGTGTACAAGAAAAATCCGCGCGCGCTGGCGTTCTACGGCCGCCAAGGCTTCGAACCGATCGGCGACCGCCTGTTCCGGGTCGGCGATACCGACTACGAAGACGCGGTCCTCGCTAAGGCTTTGTGATTTTGTGGGAGCGGCTTCAGCCGCGAGCTTTTCGCCCAAATCATTGCGCGGCTGAAGCCGCTCCTACAAAAAAGCGGATCGCGTATCCTGGCGTCCCGTTTCCGACCGAGGGCGACATGGCGATCCAAACCTACACCGGCGGCTGCCACTGCGGCGACGTGCGCTACGAAGTCGATCTCGATCTGGGCGAAGGCGGCGGCAAATGCAACTGCTCGATCTGCCGCAAGATCCGCAATTGGAGCGCGAGCGTCAAACCGGAAGCGTTCCGCCTGCTGCAGGGCGCGGATGCGGTGACCGACTACCAATTCAACACCAGCAGCGTGCATTGGCCGTTCTGCAAGCGCTGCGGCGTGCGCAGCTTCGGCCACGGCGATATTCCCGAAGTCGGCGGCAAGTTCTACTCGGTGCAGCTGGCCGCGCTGGATATCGACGACGAGGCTTTGGCGGCCGCGCCGGTGCGTTTCAGCAACGGCCGCGACAACGCTTGGTGGCACGAGCCGAGCGAAGCGGAAAAGAAGTTTTTGTAGCCGCTTTGCTCTTAGCTGTCATTCCCGCGAAGGCGGGAATCCGGCGACTTTAGATGCGGCCGGACAAATGGGAGCTCAGCCGCCGGATTCCGCCTCGCGCGAATGACGGCTTAAAAGCGAAGTTTCTGGAGAGCGATCGATGGACGTTACCCCTGCCGACGTCGTCGGCTTCTGGCGCGACGCCGGCTACGCCAAATGGTTCGCGCGCAGCGACGAATTCGACGCCGAATTCCGGCGCGGCTTCGAAGCGGCGCATTACGCCGCCGCGCGGCGCGAACTGGAGCACTGGATGGGCGATGCGGAAGGCGCGCTGGCGCTGCTGATCCTGCTGGACCAGTACCCGCGCAACTGCTTCCGCCGCAGCGGGCATTCGTACGCGACCGACCCGCTCGCCAAGCATTACGCCGCACGTGCGGTCGACGCCGGTTTCGATCGCGCGGCCGATCCGGCCCTGCGCGCCTTCTTCTATCTGCCGTTCGAGCATTCCGAGAATTTGGCCGATCAGGAACGCTCGGTGGAATTGTCGCGCACGTTGGACGGCGAATACCTGAAATACGCCATCGCGCATCGCGACGTGATCGCGCGTTTCGGCCGGTTTCCGCACCGCAATCGCGAACTCGGGCGGATCAACACGCCTGAGGAACAGGCCTATCTCGACGCCGGCGGCGGTTTCGCCGGCTAAGGCTTTGTAGAGCGGAGCTTGCTCCGCTGCCTTCGCTTTTCGCCCGTGTAGAGCGGAGCTTGCTCCGCTGCTTGTAGGCTAAGACGAAGAGCAAGAGCAGCGGAGCGAGCTCCGCTCTACACAATCAACGACAAGCAGAAGCAGCGGGGCAAGCCCCGCTCTACAAAGCAGGATCAATAACGCGGCAACGAAGGATCCACGTCGTTGGCCCAGGCGTCGATGCCGCCTTCGACATTGAACACGTTGCCGAAGCCTAAGCCGCGGAAATGCTCGGCCGCCTGCGCGCTGCGCCCGCCGTGGTGGCAGAGGAAGGCCAGCGCGGTGTCCTTGGGCAGCGCGCGCAGGCGTTCGATGCCGTCGCCGTCCAGGGTTTGGAAGGCGACGCCGACCGCGGCTTGCGCGCGCTCGTCCGGCGGCCGCACGTCGACCAGGATCAGGCTGCCGGCGGCGACGCGCTCGTTCGCTTCGGCCGGGCCGATGCCGCGCACCGGCGCGGGCGCGTTCGGGTTGTCGATCACCAGGCCGCGGCCGCGCGCATCGTCGGCCCAATCGATGGTCAGGCCGTCCGCGCGCCGCGCGCCGCTCAGATCGAATTGCACGCGCACGCCTTCGGCTTCGGCGGTGATCGCGCCCGGATCGTCTTGCGCGAGCTGCAGGCGGGTGCGGAAGTTCTTGTCGATGTCGAGCTTCACCACGACCTCGCCGCCGGCGTCTTCCACCGCCTGGCGCAGCATTTGCGCCGCGGCCGGGGTGATGTTGATCGTCGGCGGCGTGCGGTCCGGCGGCGGCAGGCCGAGCGCGCCGTGCAGTTCGCCGCTGTTGGCCATCTGTTCGATGATGTCGCTGCCGCCGATCAACTGGCCGTCGATGTACAGCTGCGGAATCGTCGGCCACTCGCCGTAGGCCTTGATGCCTTCGCGGATCTCGCCGTCCTGCAATACGTCGCTGTGGGCGTAATCGACGCCGAGCGCGTCCAGCGCCGCGACCGCCTTCGCCGAAAAACCGCATTGAGGCGCGTTCGGCGAGCCTTTCATGAACAGCACGACGCGATTGGAATTCAGCAGCGTTTCGATGCGCTGGCGCAGGGCGGAGTCGAGAGCCATCGGGGCGATCCAGCTTGGGGGAACGCCCATTTTACGCCTCCTGCGAGCCCGACGCTCTTGTAGGAGCGGCTTTAGCCGCGAGCTCTTCGCTTCAGGTCGCAGCGACATGCGGGAAAGGGCTCGCGGCTAAAGCCGCTCCTACAAAAAAGCCTAGGGAGTGGGCATCATCGGCGCCATGGATCTGCATCGCCCGCCCCGCCGACCGCACGCCTGGTGGCTGCTTCTGGCCGCTTCGCAACTGCTGGTCGCCGCGATCTGGTGGCGCTACGGCTGGCGGATCGGATTGCCGGCGATGATGCTGTCGCACCTGCCGTTCTGGTGGGGCGTGCTGCGGCCGCAGTCGCGGATGTACGGCCCGGTGCTGTCGCGCCTGCCGATCGCCGAGCCGCGCGTGTGGCTGACGATCGACGATGGCCCGTCCGACGATACCGCCGCGATCCTGGACCTGCTCGACGCGCATCGGGCGAAAGCCACCTTTTTCCTGGTCGGCGAACGCGCCGCGGCGCGGCCGGCCTTGGTGCGCGAGATCGCGCGCCGCGGGCACGGCATCGGCAACCACAGCGCCAGCCATCCTTCGGCGTGGTTCTGGATCTTGGGGCCGTGGCGGATGCGGCGCGAAATCGAGCAGTGCCAGAAAACCCTGACCGAGCTCTCCGGAACCGCGCCGCGCTGGTTCCGCGCGGTGGTCGGGCATGCCAATCCTTTCGTGTCGGCGCCGCTGCGCGATTTGGGCTTGGCCCGGGCGGCTTGGAACGCGCGCGGCTTCGACGCGGTGCGCTACGACGTCGACGGCGTGGTGGCGATGATCGAGCGCGACCTGGCGCCCGGCGGCATCGTGCTGTTGCACGAAGGGGCGCGGCACGGACGCAACGTGGAGATGATCGCCGCTTTGTTGCGGCGCCTGGATGCTCGCGGCTATTCGACGGTGCTGCCGGAGGAAGTCGCCCCTGAGCCGCGCTGAACGCGCCGATATTGCACCGCAGCGTGCAGCGCCGATTTTGAGGTGATTACCTGCCGGCCTCGCGCGGCGGCGTTCGCGCGAGGGCATCGGAAGGATTCGCGGCGTCCAGGGGGATGCAGACAGCCATGGCCAATTCAGTCCCGCGGTCGTTCGATTCCGCTTCCCTGGCCGAGTACGGGGAGGACTTCGCCGACCGCTGGAACAATGTTTCCCTCCGTTACCGCGCTCCGCTGCGCGGTTTCTTCGCCAAGCGGGTGAAGGACGCCGCCGAGGTCGAGGACCTGACCCAGGAAGTGTTCCTGCACCTGATCCGGCGCGCCCACGGCGAACCGATCGAGCACGTGGAGCAGTACGTGTTCCAGGTCGCCGCCAACGCCCTGCGCGATTGGCGCCGGCGCCGCGACGTCCGCGACCAGGACGCCCACGAGTCGTTCGACGCGGAAATCCACCAACCCGCTACGGATATTTCGCCCGAGCGCGTCTTACTGGGTAGGGAGGCGGTCGAACAGGTCGAAGCGGTGCTGCGCGGGCTGCCCGAACGGACCCGCGACGTGTTCGTGCTGCGCGCCCTGGAACAGCGCAAATACGCCGAAATCGCCGCAATGATGGGCATTTCGGTGCGGGCGGCGGAAAAGCACATGGCCAAGGCGTTGGCGCAGCTCGGCATCGTCATGGCCGCGGAGGACCGAGACTAGCTGGCCGCGGCCGGGCTGGCCCCGGACAATGGGACGCGCCGGATGCGCGTTCGCGGCAACTGCTAGAGATACGGCAGATGAACAGGAAAGACACGCCAACCCGAGATCAAGCCGACACCGGACCCGCAGGCATCGATGAAGCCGCGGCGCGCTGGAGCGAAATCCTGCGCGACGCCGGCGACGATCGCCGGACGCGGGAGGCTTTCGAAGCGTGGCGCGACTTCGCGCCCGAGCATGCGCAGGCTTACGCGCGCGCGCAGTCGGCGCATGCGCTGGCGCGGTCGGTCGCCGATGCGCCGCAGATGCGCGCGCTGCGCGGCGAGACCCTGGACCGTATCGCGCGCCGCAACCGGCGCCGCACCTGGGTGCGGCGTTTCGCGATCGCCGCGTCGCTGCTGGTCACGGCCGGGGCGGGCACGATGCTGTTGCGCCCGGACGCGGCCCGCCAAGCCTATCGCGACGCCCGCGACACGCTCGCCGGCAACGTCTACACGACCGAGATCGGGCAACGCTCGACCGTGACCCTGGACGACGGCTCCATCCTCACGCTCAACACCGACAGCCGCGTGTCGGTGCGCTACGAGCCCGGCCTGCGCAGCGTGACGCTGGAGCGCGGCCAGGCTTTGTTCAAGGTGGCGAAGGACCGCACGCGTCCGTTCGTGGTCGACGCCGGCGGACGCCAGGTGACCGCGTTGGGCACCGAATTCGACGTGCGCGTGTCCGAACGCATGTTCGAAGTGACTTTGCTGGAAGGCCGGGTCAAGGTGACCCGCGACCGCGGCGAGCGAGACGCCGCCGATTCGCCCTTGGCCGAGTTGCGCCCCGGACAGCAGTTCGTCGAAGTCGCCAAAGCGCGGCCGCAAGTGCGCGAGGCCGACGTGAAACGCGTCGTCAGCTGGCGGCGCGGCCAGGTCGTGTTCGAAGACGAGCGCTTGGAAGACGCGGTCGCCGAGATGAATCGCTATTCGCGCCAGCAGGTCGTGCTGAGCGACGCGCGCTTGGCGTCGCTGCGCATTAGCGGCGCGTTCAACACCGGCGACACCGGCACTTTCGTCGAGGCCCTGGTCGCCTATTTCCCGATCGAGCGCGCTCCCGAAGAGCGCAAGGGCCGAATCGTATTGAGTCCGCGCCCGCCGATCCGCGGTTGAAGCGCGGCGCTTGGTGCGCCGCAAAACAAAACTCCCAGGTTCAGAAAGAAGATCCGGAACGTTGCCCGGTTCGGGTTTCCGCTGCGTCCGCGTCTGTACTAGGAACAGGCGCAAGAAAGCCGCTAATCGAAAGGGGGAGCGATGCAGTTGCCAGACCGGGATCGTCGGCGGAACCGCGTGTTGAAACCTTGCGCACTGCTGATCGCGTTGCTGCCTTGCTTGGCGCACGCGGGCCAGGACGCCGCCAACACCCGTTTCGACATTCCGCCGCAACGCCTGGATACGGCACTGTCCGAATACGCGCGGCAGAGCGGCAAGCAATTGCTGTATTCGCCGGAGCTGGCGGCGGGCAAGGCCGCGCGCGCGGTGCAAGGCGAGAAAGACGCGCTGAAGGCGCTGGACGAATTGCTCGCCGGTACCGGCCTGCGCTACGCGACCAGCGCTTCGGGCGCGATCCTGATCAGCGACGCGGCGCAACGCAGCGCCGATGCGGACGCGGATGCGTCTTCCAGCGGAGGGCCGTTGGGAAACGCCCAACGGGGCGCCGAAACACCGGCGGCGGCGTCCCAGGAACAGGCCAAGCCAGCGGCGCCAAGCGCAAGCCCGACTAGGTCGGCGGCGCAAGCCAAAACCCTCGACACGATCGTCGTCACCGCGCAGAAGAAGGTCGAGAACATCCAGAAGGTGCCGATCGCCATCACCGCGTTCGGCGGCGACGAACTCAACGACCGCAAGATCGAAACCGGCGGCGACCTGGTCACCGCGACGCCGAACGTCAGCTTCACCAAGACCAACTTCGCCAGCTACAACTTCCAGATCCGCGGCATCGGCACGCAAGCGTTGTCGGTGACCACCGATCCGGCGGTCGCGGTCAGCTTCAACAGCACGCCGATGATCCGCAACCGGCTGTTCGAGCAGGAATACTTCGACGTGCAGCGGGTCGAAGTGCTGCGCGGACCGCAGGGCACGCTGTACGGGCGCAACGCGACCGCCGGCGTGGTCAACATGATCCCCAACCTGGCCGATCCGGACGCTTTCGAGGCCAACGTCAAGGGCGAAGTGGGCAATTACGAATCGCGCCGCATCAACGGCATGATCAACGTGCCGCTCAGCGACACCTTCGCGTTCCGCCTGGCCACCCAGTACACCCAGCGCGACGGCTACGACAAGAACACCGCGACCGGCAAGAAGGTGAACGACCGCGATCTGCTGTCGGTGCGCACCTCGCTGGCGTGGAAGCCCAGCGACGCGTTCAACGCGAACCTGGTGTGGGAGCACTTCCAGGAAGACGACAACCGCTCGCGCACCGGCAAGCAGCTCTGCTACACCGATCCGGGCCCGGCGACGATCGGTTCCACCACCGTGTCGGACCTGGACCGCAACTACATGAGCCAGGCCTGCGTGGACGGGTCGCTGTACAACCGCGGCGCGTTCGGCGTGCCCAACGGCGGCAGCTTGCCGTTCGTGCTGGGCACCAATACCGCGCCGGTGGGCTATCTGTTCGATGCGGACGGCAATTTCGTCGATGTCGCCACGCTGATCCCGCGCGGCCTGAATCCTTACGCCGGCGTGACACAGTCCGACGATCTGCGCGAGATCGCCACCACTTACGACCCGGTGTTCAAGGCCGAGAACGACGTCGTGCAGTTGAATTTCGACGCGGACGTGAGCGATCACCTGCAATTCGTGTCGCAAAGCCTGTACACCCGCGACCAGTACTACTCGACCCAGGACTACGGCCGCTTCCAGTCCAATCCGGTGTTCACCAACACCTCCAGCGGGGTGTCGCGCTTCCTGCCCGACGGCACGATCGGCCCGGCCAACGATTTCCTGCCCAACGGCGTGTTCTGCGATCCGCAGCTCGGCTGCTCGAACCGCATGCTGACCGTCGACCTGGTCGACTCGGACAGCACCCAATGGTCGCAGGAATTCCGCCTGCAGTCTTCATTCGACGGGCCGTTCAACTTCAGCGTCGGCGCCAATTACCTGGAATACAAAGTCGACGAAAGCTACTACGTGTTCAGCAACGTGCTGACCGCCGCGGCGCAGATCATCTTCAACGGCACCGACACCGGTGCGCCGCCCGCCTACTGCCAGCCCGGCACGGCCACCAAGATCATCGACGGCGTCGACAGCGGCATTCCCTGCGTCTACATCGATCCGAATCCGCTCAACGGCATCGACGGCCAGGGCCACAACTATTTCCGCAGCCGCAACATGGCCAAAACGCGTTCGGCCGCGATCTTCGGCGAGACCTATTGGCAGCTGTCGGACGCGGTGAAGCTCACCGCGGGCCTGCGCTATACGCGCGACGTGAAAACGACCCAGCCGGTGCCGAGCCAGACGCTGCTGACGGCGACCGATCCGCCGCTGTACACCGCCGGCGGCGGCTACGTCGGCTACGGCTATCCGTCCAATCCGGACATCCGCCAAACCTGGAACGAACCGACCGGCCGCCTGGTGCTGGACTGGTCGCCGGACTTGTCGTTCACCGACAGCACGATGTTCTACGCCTCCGCTTCCCGCGGCTACAAGGCCGGCGGCACCAATTCGCCGGGCATCGGTTCGAACCCGCAATACCTGACCTTCGAGCAGCGCAATCCGGAGTTCAAGGCCGAATACGTCAACGCGTTCGAGTTCGGCGCCAAGAACGTGATGGGCGGCGGCAAGTTCCTGTTCAACGCCACCTTCTTCTACAACGACTACAAGGACTACCAGATCTCGCAGATCCAGGACCGCGCCACGCTCAACGAGAACTTCGACGCGGAAACCTGGGGCGCCGAATTCGAGACGGTGTGGCGGCCGACGCCGCAGTTCGAACTGAGCGGCAACGTCGGCTTGCTCGACACCAAGATCGGCAAGAACCAATACTCGATCGACGTGATGGACCGCACCGCGGGGAATTCGGATTGGGTGGTGGTGCGGCCCTGGCTGCAGCTCGCCTCCAATTGCGTCGCGCCGAAGGACTTGGTCGAGAAAGTGCTGCAGGCGACCTACACCCAGCCGGCGCCGTTCAACAACGCGGCCAACAACCTCAACAGCTTCTGCGCCAACAACTACTACCTCTCGGCGGGCGGCTTCACCCGCGACCAGGGTTTCGAAGGCGGTCCCGGCGACCGCGCCTACCTGCTCGGCACCGACACCTACTACAACCCGCTCACCGATGCGCCGAACGGCGGCGCGGGCTTCGCCAAGAACGTCGGCGGCCACCAGCTGCCGAACGCGCCGCATCTCACGGTGAGCTTGAGTCCTCAGTACCGGTTCGCGCTGGCGCAAGGCGACCTCACCGTGCGCGCCGATCTGTACTACCAGGGCCCGAGTTGGGCGCGCATCTACCAGGACAAGATCGACCGTTTGCACGACTGGGGCAACGTCAATCTTTCCTTGACCTATCAGCATCTGGACAGCGATTTGACCGTGCAGCTGTACGTGAAGAACGCGCTCGGCGGCAAAGCCATCACCGGCACTTTCCTCAATAGCGACGACACGGGCCTGACTTCGAACGTGTTCATCCAGGATCCGCGGATCATCGGCCTGTCGATCCGCAAGGGCTTCTACTGACTGAGCCGTTCAATACCGCCTTGTTCGCAAGGCAGCGCCGCCACGCGCCGTGCACTCCGTGGCAACCCTCGGACGCGGAGGCGTCCGGGCCCTCAACTACATCGGAGTACAGCGTCATGCTCAAGCTCAAATCCGCCGCTCTCGCCGCCATGATCGTCGCCGGTTCGTTTGCGGCTTCGTCGGCTTTCGCTTCCGGCCTGGAAATCTGGAACGGCTCGGCCTGGGTGAGGAACGGCACGGTCGTGATTTCCGGACCGACCACCGCCACTTACCTGGGCAACACCGTGCCGTGCACGTCCGCCTTCACGCTGACGCTGACCAGCGGCGCGGCGCAGGTCACCAACGCGACGTTCTCCGGCAGCGGCGCTTGCACCGGCATCACCAAAGTCTTGCCGTGGAACGTCTCCGCGCCGACCGCTGGCGCGGGCACCTCGGTGAACCTCACGATCAGCGGCATCAACATCCGTTTCCCGACGCCGCCGCAGACCTGCACCGGCAGCGTGAGCGGCAATCTGCCGAACGCGAATCCGTACTCGCCCGATCCGCCCACCAGCCCGGGCCCGTACAACGCCTACTTCACCTTCAGCGGTTCGCTCGCGGGCGGTTGCACGGTCAGCCATCGTTCGCCCGGCCTGACTTCCGATACCCCGATCCGCGCTTATTTCCCTTGATCTGAGCGGTTCGCGACGAAGCGAACCCATCGCTCACGAGTCGCCAAGGAAGGCGAGGTCCGCGACCAAGCGCGGACCGACGTGCGGTCGCTCCGAGCGCGATGCGTTTGGAGCGGCCGTCATGGAAGGACGTTCTCGAAGTTCCGCGGTTCGCTCGGACCGCGCATCGACCCATCACCGCTTCAGGAGCTCGAACATGCTCAAGACATCGCTTTCCCTGGCCTTCGCCACGGCGGCGCTGGCCGGCGTCCTCGCCGCGCCGGACGCGGCCGCAGGCACGCCATCGGGACCGTACGCGAAATTCAAATACTGTCCGTATACGAATCCGGATGTCGCCGACGGCGGCAGCTGCGTTCTCAACACCACCCGTTCGGGCATGTTCAAGATCGGCAGCACCACTTTGCCGATCGACAAGCCGATCGTGCTGCAGGGCGGGATCAAATGGCTCAGCGATTCGCCGCTGTACGCCGCGGTCGGCGCGCCGACGCTGTCCGCGCCGCCGGCCAAGGTGCCCGGCGGCTTGCTCGGCATCATGAATCCGAATCCCAACTGGCCCGGCCCGCTATGGACCGCCTTCTGGGCGATCGTCGCGGTGGCCAACGACGTGACCGCCACGATGGAGCCCGTCGCTCCGGCGCAAACCAACTTCATCAACGCGCTGTATCCGCCCACCGACGGCAGCGATCCCACCGCGGTGAAGATGGCGGTGCGCGTGAAGCTGCAGAATCCGTTCCTGGGCGACACCTGCTACATCGGTTCGGCGCAGAACCCGATCGTGATCAAGCTGCAGACCGGCACCACCGCGCCGCCGCCGCCGAATCTGCCGATTTCCGGCGACCCGGGCGAGACCTACACGGTGTGGACCGACGAGCCGAATTACATCGGCTACATCCAGAACGACGATGCGACCCTGGTCGACAACGCGTTCGCGGTGCCGGCGGCGCAAGGCTGCGGCAACGTCGCCTTGGGCTTGCCGATCCTGACCCAGGTGCTGGACGCGCTGGTGTCCGGCGCGGTGAATCTGAAGGTGGGCCTGCCGTCCGCGTCGGGCAAGAACACCGCGATCCTGACCGGCGACACTTCGATCGCCTCGTCGGCCTACGTCCTGGCCAGCGAGGAATAGCCGTCCGCACGCAAGCGAAACGCCGACGCGGAGCGGCTCCTGCCGCTCTGCGTTAGCCTAAGCCGATGCGCCGCCTGCATTTCGCCATCGCCTGCGCCGGGCTGATCGCCGTTGCCGGCGCCTATCAGTTGGGCCGCATGCAAGATCCGCCTCCGGCCGGCGCGAGAGCGGCGGCGAACGCCGTCGTGGCCGATGCCGATAGCGGCGACAGCGCCGCAGCGCATGTTCCCGCGTCGAACCCGCACGCGGCGCGCGTGCGCATTTCGCTGCCTCCGCCCGGCGCCCCGCTGCAGAACGTGTTCGCGGAGCTGCAATCGCGCGCGAATGCGGGCGACGTCGCGGCCGCGACGCGACTGTATCGGGATTTGAGCCTATGCGGCCGTTTCCGCGGCATCGACTGGGCCAATTCCCAGCTCGCCGACGAGTTGCTGGAAGAAGGCGTCAAAGGCATGCCGCCCGAGCAGTTGGAGAATTACCAGGCTCAGCTGGAAGCGATCGAATCGCGCAAGCGCAACATGGCGCGGCTGCATGCGCTGTGCGACGGCGCGGATGCGGCGATGCTGGATTCGCTGGTGCCCAATATGCAAAAGGCCGCGCAGCTCGGCGAACCGAACGCGCGCGCCTGTTATTTGGCGACGGGACCCAACTACGATACGCGCAGCCTGATTGACCATCCCGAACGCCTGGCGGCGTACCGCCGCAGCGTGCCGGCGCTGATCGACGCCGGCCTCGCCGCCGGCGATTGGAAAGTGGTGGACATCCTGCGCGGCGCCTACCAGCCGGGCGCCGACGGATTGCTGGCCGGCGTTTTGGGCGCGGATCCCGACCGCTACTACCGCTATCTCAAGCTGTACCGCCTCGGCGCGGAAACGTATCGGACGCGCAAATTGGACCAGCAATTGGCCGCCGCCGCGGCGCAACTCGCGCCGGAGCGGCGCGATGAAGCGGACGCGTGGGCGCAGACCGTGTTCCATCGCGACTTCGACGCGGGCAATTCGACCGAGTCGACGGTGACCGGTTGGGATCCTTGTTCCTTTCCTTATGAGTGAAGCGCGATGAAACATTTTCGGACAATCAGCGCATGACCCGGCGCCAAGCGCTCGCCCTCGGCGTCGCGTTGGCCGCACTGGCCGGCGCCTATTTCCTGGGCCGCGCGAACGCGCCGTCGTCGTTCGATGCCGCGCCCATCGCCAGCGCGGAACGCGCGGCCGACGCGGCGACCGATGCGCCGCTCGCCGCCGCCAGCGAGAATGCGCGGCTCGCCGCGAAAAAAGGCGCGTCGTTGCCGAACGCCGGCACGCCGCTGCGCCAAACCTATGCCGAATTGCAGGCGCGCGCCGCGGCCGGAGACGCGGCCGCGGCGTCGCGCCTGTTCCGCGATCTGGACCATTGCAGCCGCCAGAACGCAGCGCAATGGCGCAACGCCGCCGCCATGAACGACCTGGCCGGGAAATCGACCGAGAACCTGCGGCCCGAACAGCTGCGCACCCAACAGATGCTGCTCGAGGCGATGGAGCTGCGCCAGCAATCCGCTCGCGCGGTCCAGGATTTGTGTGCCGGCGTGGACGAAGCGATGCTCGGCACGCTGGTGGCGAACATGGCGCAAGCCGCACGACTGGGCGACAAGGACGCCCGCGCCTGTTATCTGGATCGCGGTCCGCTTTACGACGCGCGCAGCCTGCTCGCGCGGCCGCAGTCGTTGCAAGCGTACAAGCAACAGGCGCAGGCCATGATCCAAGCGGGACTCGCGTCGGGCGATTGGCGCGTGGTCGATCTGCTGCGCGGGGCTTACGAGCCGGGCGCGCAGAATCTGCTCGCCGGTTTGGTCGGCGCCGATCCGGTGCAGCATTACCGCTATCTCAAGCTCTATCGCCTCGGGGCCGAAGCGCATCGCGCAGGAGGTTTGGATCGGGAATTAGCGGCGGCCGCGTCGGGTTTGACGCCCGCGCAGCTTTCGGAAGCCGAGCAATGGGCGCAAACCATGCGCAGGGACCGTTTCTCCGACGATTCGACCCGCGCGACGCCGCAGGGCTGGGACGCCTGCGCGTTTTAGATTAGCCCTCTCCCCTCGGGAGGAGGTTGGGTGAGGGTTCGGCGAAGCGACGTCATTCCAGCTTGCGTCGTACTCCGAACCCTCATCCGCCCTTCGGGCACCTTCTCCCGATGGGAGAAGGAGAAGCATCGTTGCCTCAGTTTTCGCGCTTCGCCACGATCAACCAATGATTGAACGGCGTATTGCCGTACAGCGGCGCGAATTCGACCGACAAGCCCGCGTCTTCCAAGCTCCGGCGCAAACCGGCTTCGGTCGGGTAATGCGCCGGCGCGGATTGCATCCAGCCGACCAGGTGCGCGAAGCGATCGGTTAAGCGCGTAGCGCTGCCGCGCCGGCCGCCGTCGTCCAATGCGGCGCGGATCACTAGCTTGGCGCCTGGCGTCAGCATCGCGACGGCCGCATCCAACAGCCGTTGCTGCGCCGTTTGCGGCAAGTACTGCAGCACGTCCAGGATCGCCACGCTGCCGCGATGCGCGGGCAGTTCGTTGGCCAGGTCGACCACTTCGAAGCGCGCGTTCGCCAAGCCGCTGCGCTCGGCGGCGCGCCGGCCGCGCTCGATCTTCGGCGCGTCGTTGTCGACGCCGTAATAGGCCAATGCTTGTCCGTCGCGCGCCAGCGCGTGCGCCAGCAATCCCAGGCCGCAGCCCAGGTCGAGCAAGGGCGCGTCGGTGCCGCGCAGCGCCTGCAGCACGCCCGGATACAGCGGATCGCTCGCCAGTTTTTCGCGGGTGTAGTAGTAGTCGTAGCGATTGCCCCACCAGCGCAGCGGCAGGAAGGCGCGGGCGATGCTGTCGGCTTGACGCCGCGCGAACGGCTGCGAGACGTTCATCGCGCCAGCAATCCGCGCGCGACAGGCAGCGCCAGGCGCGTCCATTCGGCGTACAGTGCCGCGGAGGGATGCAAGCCGTCGTCGGCCTGCATCGCGTCATCGGCGCCGCGTTCGCGGCTGACCGGCGCGATGTCGACGAAGGCCACGTCCTGTTCCGCGCAAATGTCCCGCGCCGCGGCGTTGTACTCGTCCAGTTCGCGCGAAATCCGCGCCAGGTCGCGGCCCGAATCGCGGCCGAAACGGGTGACGCCCCAATCCGGGATCGACAGGACGAGCACCCGATCGCTGCGGCCGCCGGCGAAACCGATCGCGCGCCGCAGCAGCGCTGCGAACTGGTCGCGGTACTCGCCGACGCCGCGGCCGCGGTATTGGTTGTTGACGCCGATCAGCAGGCTGACGAAGCCGTAATCGCCGAGCGGTTCGGCGGCGTCGATCGCCGCATCGAGTTCGTCGGTGGTCCAGCCGGTGGTGGCGACGATGCGCGGATCGGCCAGCGCGATGCCCTCGCGGCGCAAGGCGGCGGCCAACTGCATAGGCCAGCGGCCCGCTTCCGGAACGCTTTCGCCGATGGTGTAGCTGTCGCCGAGGGCGAGATAGCGGATCGCTTGAGGTTGATCGGTCATGGTTGGAAGCAAAAGCCTAGACGCGGATTAGAGCAAGAACAGCGGATAAAAACGTTTTAACTTTATAAGCGTTATCCGCTGTTCTTGCTCCGATCCGCGTCTAAAAAGCTCTTGACGCTTCAAGCCACCGCCGCATGCGGTTCGCGCGCATCCGCCGCGCGGCGCGCCAGCACGCGGTCGATGCGCGCGAACACTTCGCGCAGCTGCGCCGGTTCCGGGAGCAGGGTGACGCGGAAATGGTTGCGGTAGGGCACGTTGAAGCTGGAGCCGGGCACGATCAGCACGTCCTCGTGCTCGAGCATCTCCAAAGCGAAGGCGTGGTCGTCGAAACCGGCCGCGGCCGCGCCGACCACGGACGGGAATCCGTACAGCGCGCCCTGCGGCGCGACCAACTGCAGATGCTCGCTGGCTGCGCAGCATTCGATCAGCGCGCGGCGCGCTTCGTACAAACGGCCGCCCGGCTCGCACAGCGGCGTGATCGTGTCCTGGCCGTGCAGCGCGGCCTCGATCGCGAACTGGCCCGGCACGTTGGCGCACAGGCGCAGCGCGCCGAGCAGGTCCATCGCGTGGTGGTAGTCGCCGCTGGCCAGCGGATCGCCGGACAGCACCGCCCAGCCCACGCGCCAGCCGCAGGCGCGGTGCACTTTCGACAAGCCGCCGAACGACAGGCAGGGCAGGTCGCCGGCGAGCGGCGCGATCGGTTCGAATTGATGGCCGTCGTAAAGGATGCCGTCGTAGATCTCGTCGGCCATCAGCAGCAGCTTGTGCTTCTGCGCGATCGCCACGATCCGCTCCAGCAGCGACTTCGGATAATTGGCGCCGGTGGGATTGTTCGGATTGATCAGCACGATCGCGCGGGTGCGCGAGGACACCAGCGCTTCCATCTGGTCCGGGTCGGGCAGGAAGCCGTTGTCCGGATCGCAGCGGTAATAGACCGGGCGGCCGTCGTTGAGGATGGTGGCCGCGCTCCACAGCGGATAGTCGGGCGAGGGCAGCAGCACTTCGTCGCCCGGATTGAGCAGGGCGCGCAAGGAGATGTCGATCAGCTCGCTCACGCCGTTGCCGACGAACACGCGCTCGGGCGACGCGTTCGGCGTGCCGCGCGCCTTGTGGAAGGCGGCGATGGCTTCGCGCGCCTGCGGCAGGCCTTGCTGGTGGGTGTAGGGATCGGTGCCGGCGATGTGGTCGGCGATCGCCCGCTGCAGATGCTCCGGCGCGCGGAAACCGAACGCGCCGGGGTTGCCGATGTTGAGCTTGATCAGGGTCCGGCCCTGGGCCTCGAGCTCGCGGGCTCGCCGGGCCAGTTCGCCGCGGATTTCGTAGCGGACTTCGGACAGGCGCTGGCGGGTGGGCAAGGAGGACGAGGACATCGGCGGACGGAAAAAGGAGGGGTTGGCCAGACTAGCCGAAACCGCGCCTGCGTTCGACTCGCATAGAATCCGGCCATGCAGGCGAATTTCTTCCCATGAACCCGCTGCGCGCGATCGGTTGGCCGTTCGAAGGCCCGCCGGACGATGCCGCCTGGCGCCAGGCCATCGCGGCCCATCCTCAAGCGCGGCCGGCGCGGGTGGTCGAACAGCACCGGTCGGGTTACGCGGTCGCCGAGGGGTCGGGACAGGCCGTCAAGGTCGATTCCCTGCCCGAATGGCAGCGGCCGAAATTCCCGCCGGAACAGCGGCCCGCGGTCGGCGACTGGGTGCTGGTCGAAGGCTCGGCCATCGTCGCGCTGCTGCCGAGGCGCAGCGCGATCAAGCGCGGCGCCGCGGGCGAGCACTACAAGCAGCAGTTGATCGCCGCGAACGTCGACACCGCCTTCGTCGTTTGCGGCCTGGATGCGGATTTCAACCCGCGTCGGATCGAACGCTATCTGCTGCTGGTGCGCAGTGGCGGCAGCGAGCCGGTGGTGGTGCTGACCAAGATCGACCGCGCCATCGAAGCCGACGCCGGCGCGGTGGATGCGGCGATGGCTTCGCTGGTCGATCTGGCGGCGCAGGACGTGGCGATCCGCGCGATCAACGCCAAGGACCGCGACAGCGTGGCCGCGCTCGATCCCTGGCTGCAGCCGGGCCGCACCGTGGTGCTGGTCGGCTCGTCCGGCGCCGGCAAGTCGACCCTGACCAATACTTTGCTCGGCGCGGAGCGGATGAAGACCGGCGAGGTGCGCGAATCCGATTCGCGCGGCCGCCACACCACCACCTACCGTTCGCTGATCCCGTTGCCGTCGGGCGCTTGCCTGATCGACACGCCCGGCATGCGCGAACTCAAGCCGACCGGCGAAGAGGATTTGGCCGAAGGCGGCTTCGCCGACATCGAAGCTTTGGCCGAACAATGCAAGTTCCGCGATTGCCGGCACCAGAAAGAGCCGGGCTGCGCGGTGCGCGCCGCGCTCGAAGCCGGCAAGCTGGATCCGGACCGCTACGCCCATTATTTGAAGCTGCGCGACGAAGTCGCCGGCGCCGCCAACAAATTGGCTTCGCGATTGGCGCAGAAGGCGAATGCGAAAGTGCAGGGCAAGGCGCTGAACAAGCGCCTGGACGATAAATATGGCAAGCATTGATCGCGCCGAAGCGGATACTTTTGCGGGAGCGGCTTTAGCCGCGAGCTCTATTCCCAAAGCGCGGCGATCCGCAGAAAAAAGCTCGCGGCTAAAGCCGCTCCCACAAAGGCCAGGCATGCGGGCATGAGCGAGATCGCCCCCGACATCGCTCATCACGCCGCGCTCGACGCGCGCATGGTCGCGGCCGCGCGCGAATTGCGGCTGCTGCAGTTGGTGAGCTGGCCGGCGACGCTGCAGCAGCCGTTCCTGGAATCCTTCGCGCGCGGCAAGCCGGAATTGCCGAAAATCGAATACCCGAAACTGGATTTCTCGCACGCGCGGCGCGAGCTGGAGCGGGTCATCGCCGAAGCCGATCCCGACCATCCGCTCGGGCACTACGTCGGCGAGTCCGCGCGCAGCTGGTCGATCGCCGCCGAACTGCTGGAATCGCTGGGCACGGCGCGCGTCACCGAGCATTCGGTGCGATTGTTCGGCCGCCCCGACGAGCCGCTGCCCGGCAACGGTCCGACCACGCGCGAGGCGGCGCGGCATTTCATCGCCATTGCCAACGAACTGGACCGCGAGCTGCTCGCCCCGTCCGAACAGGTGGCGATATCGGCGACCGCGCTGAAGCTGCAATTGCAATCCGATCTGGACGATTTCTTCGACCAGCGCGTGATCGAAGTCGTGCTCGATCCGGAATTGATCGCGAAAGCCGCGGCCGGCGCGACCCGCATCCGGCTGCGCGCCGGCGCGGCGTTCAGCGACTACGACCGGCACCAGCTCTTGCAGCACGAGGCTTTCGTGCATTCGCTGACCGCGCTCAACGGCCGCCAGCAGCCGGTGCTGCCCAGCCTGGCGCTGTCCTCGCCGCGCACCACCGCGACGCAAGAGGGTTTGGCGACGTTCGCCGAGCAGATCACCGGCAGCATCGACATCGAACGGATGAAGCGGGTCAGCTTGCGCATCGAAGCGGTGGCGATGGCTTTGGAAGGTGCCGACTTCATCCAGGTGTTCCGCTACTTCATCCAGGCCGGCCAGAACGAAGTGGAAAGCTTCGCCTCCGCGCAGCGCGTGTTCCGCGGGGTGACTCCGGCCGGCGGCGGCGCCTTCACCAAGGACACGGTGTACCTGCGCGGCCTGGTCGGCGTGCACACGTTCTTCCGCTGGGCGTTGCGCCAGGGCAAGCTGAAGCTGTGCCGGCGATTGTTCGCGGGCAAGATGACCCTAGCCGACGTGCAGCGCTTCGAGCCGCTATTCGACCAAGGCGTGCTGGCGCCGCCGCGCTGGTTGCCGCAATGGATCTCGCGCGCGAACGGCTTGGCGGGGATGCTGGCGTTTTCGTTGTTCGCCAACCGGATACGGTTGGATCAGGTCGACGCCGGCGCGCCTTCGCTGGATCTGTAGGGTGGGCCAAGGCCCACCCTACGGCAGCGCGGTCAAGCGCCCATCGCTTTCGATCGCGTAGTCGGCGTCCTCGCCGGCTTGGACCAGCCGCACCCGATTTCCGATCGGCACGCCGCGATAGCTGGGAATGTCGTGGGTGAGCCGATCGAACAGCCAACGTTGCCCGGGATCGATGCTGCGCAACCGGATCGGCGCATCGCCATGCCGCGCGACCGCGTCGGCCAAGGCGGGCGAGAACACGGCCTGCACCGCGCCGGCGTCGTGGAATCGGCGCACGATGTTCGTCCCGTGCCACAAGCACAACACCGCCAGCAGCGTCAGCAGGATTTTTCCGAAGCGGTCCATCCGCGGCCAGCAGGCGGCGCAAATCGCGCTGGTCGCGGCGGCGAAGCCGTAGCCGTATTGGTTGGCCGATTCGGCCAGAATCAGCACCGGTCCCAGCGCCGCGGCGCCGACCAGCAGGAACGCCGCCAGCCAGCGCGACCCGGCCCGCCACAGGGCCCAGGCCAGCGCCAGCCACAGTGCCGCGGCGGCCAGCACGCGGCCGTCGCCGAATCCGCGCGCCAAGGTGCCGCCCGCTTCCATCTTGGTCGGATTGGGCGCGAACAATTGGTATTCCAGCCAGCGTTGCGGGATGAAGGCCAGGTCCCAACCGTAATTCGCCGCCTCGCGCGGCGAGAACAGCAGCACGCCGATGCGCAGCGCCAGATAGATCGCCACCGGCAGAGCGGAAGCGAGCGCCGCGCGGCCCCAAGCGGGGTCGCGGCCGAAGAACAGCCACGCCAGGCCGAGCAGGACCGGGATGACCACCGCCGCTTCCTTGGCCAGCAGCGCCGCAGCGGTCAACGCGAACGCGAAGAAGATGGCCACGCCCGCGCGCCGCGCGCGCTGGACGATCGCGCCGATCGCCAATCCGCACCCCACCCAGATCAGATCGGCCAGCGCCGCCACCCAGCCGTGGGTGTGCGCGGCGTAGGCGCCGAGCGCGAACACCATCGCCGCCGCGAAAGCGCCGCCGGCCGACACGCGCCAACCCCGCAACAAGGCCGCCAGCAGGGCGGCGTTGGCGGCGCCCATGGCCACCGCGACGGCGTGGAAGGCGTAAGGGTGCGCGAACAGGTGTTGGGACAGCCACAGCCACAGAGTGAAGGTCAGCGGCCGGTACTGGAACGACTGCACGCCGGCCCAAATGTCCACGCGCCAAATCCGCGGATCCTGGGCGGCGAAGGCGGCCCATTGCAATTCGTCGTGGCTGAAATAGCCCGGATTGAAGATCAGCGGCGACTGCGCCAGCAGCACCGCGAGGAAAACCCAGACGAGCAGCATCCGTCCGGTCCATAGCCGCCGCGTAGTAACCGGTTCCAGCGCGATCCCCATTGCGCCATTGTGCGAGAAGGCGTCGCTTCCGCGCCATCGTTCAGACCGGGGACGGTGCGGAAACCGCTAGAATCGGGTTCCGCAAGCGCCCGATACCGCGAGATGTCCGACAACCCCGCTTCCAGCAATCCGCCGCCGGCCGACGCGTTCAAGCAATCCGCGCTCGATTACCACCGGTTGTCGCCGCCCGGCAAGATCAAGGTGGTGCCGACCAAGCCGATGGTCACCCAGCGCGATTTGGCGCTGGCGTATTCGCCGGGCGTGGCCTATGCCTGCGAGGCGATCGTCGCCGATCCCAAAGCCGCCAGCGAGCTGACCGCGCGCGGCAATCTGGTCGCGGTGATCACCAACGGCACCGCCGTGCTGGGTCTGGGCGACATCGGCCCGCTGGCCGGCAAGCCGGTGATGGAAGGCAAGGGCATCCTGTTCCAGAAATTCGCCGGCATCGACGTGTTCGACATCGAGATCGACGAGCGCGATCCGGACAAGCTGGTCGAGATCATCGCCAGCCTGGAGCCGACCTTCGGCGGCATCAACCTGGAAGACATCAAGGCGCCGGAATGCTTCATCGTCGAGCGCAAGCTGCGCGAGCGGATGAACATCCCGGTGTTCCACGACGACCAGCACGGCACCGCGATCATCGTCGGCGCCGCGGTGCTGAACGCGCTGGAGATCGCCGGCAAGAAGATCGAAGAAGTGAAGCTGGCCACCTCCGGCGCCGGCGCCGCAGGCATCGCCTGCCTGGACATGCTGGTCGCGCTGGGCATGAAGCCGGAGAACATCCTGGCGGTGGACCGCGACGGCGTGCTGTACACCGGCCGCGCGCACATGGACCCGGACAAGCAGCGCTACGCCCGCGACACCGACAAGCGCACCCTGGCCGACATCGTCGCCGGCGCCGACATCTTCCTGGGCCTATCCGCCGGCGGCGTGCTGAAGGCCGAGATGGTGGCGACGATGGCGCCGCAGCCGATCATCCTGGCGCTGGCCAATCCGTATCCGGAAATCCTGCCGGAAGACGCCAAGGCGGTGCGCCCGGACTGCATCATCGCCACCGGCCGCTCGGACTATCCGAACCAGGTCAACAACGCGCTCTGCTTCCCCTACATCTTCCGCGGCGCGCTGGACGCCGGCGCCACCGAAATCAACGAAGCGATGAAGCTCGCCTGCGTGCGCGCCATCGCCAAGCTGGCGCGGATGGAATCGTCCGACTTGGGCAGCGCTTACGGCGGCGACGTGCCGACTTTCGGCCCGGACTACATCATTCCGCGCCCGTTCGACCCGCGCCTGCTGATGATGCTGGCGCCGTGCGTGGCCAAGGCGGCGATGGATTCGGGCATCGCCCTGCGTCCGATCCAGGACATGGTCGCCTACCAGGAAAAACTCGGCCAATTCATCTACCGCACCGGCTTGCTGATGAAGCCGGTGTACGACCGCGCCCGCGCCGACAAGCAGCGCGTGGTGTACGCGGAAGGCGAAGAGGAGACCGTGCTGCGCGCGGTGCAGACCGTGGTCGACGAACAACTGGCGTATCCGATCCTGATCGGCCGCCCGGACGTGATCGAGACCCGGATCCAGCGCCTGGGCCTGCGCCTGCGCGCCGGCGTGGATTTCGAACTCACCAACATCAACGACGATCCGCGCTTCAACGAATACTGGCAGTACTACCACTCGCTGACCGAACGCCGCGGCGTGACGCCGGCCGCGGCCAAGAACCTGCTGCGTTCGCGGCCGACCCTGATCGGCGCGGTGATGCTCCAGCGCGGCGAAGCCGACGCGCTGATCAGCGGCATCGTCGGCCGCTACCACAAGAAGCTCGGTTATCTGCGCAGCGTGATTCCGCTGGATCCCGGCGTGCAAAGCACCTCGGCGATGACCGGCGTGATCAACCAGCAAGGCGCTTGGTTCTTCCTCGACACCCACGTGCAGGTCGATCCGACCGCCGAACAGATCGCCGAGGCCACGCTGCAGGCCAGTTACCGGCTGAAGCTGTTCGGCGTCGAGCCGAAGGTGGCGCTGCTGTCGCATTCCAATTTCGGCAGCCACGACAATCCCAGCGCGGCCAAGATGCGGCGCGTGCGCGAAATCCTGAAATCGCGCATGCCCAAGCTCGAGGTCGACGGCGAGATGCAAGGCGACACGGCCTGGGACGAACCGCTGCGCCAGCGCATGTTTCCCAATACCACCCTGTCCGGCCGCGCCAACCTGTTCGTGCTGCCGAACCTGGACGCGGCCAACATCACCTACAACATGGTCCGGGTGATGACCGACGGCGTGGCCATCGGCCCGATCCTGATGGGCGTGTCCAAGCCGGCCCACATCCTGACCCCGGCCTCGACCCCGCGCCGGATCGTGAACATGACCGCCATCGCCGCGGTCGAAGCGCAGATCCGCAAGCTGCAGCGCGAGGCCGGCGAGGCCAGCGGCCGGGTCATGCGCGACGAGGCGGTCTGATTGTCGGGAACGGGCTTCTGTGTTCATATCCGCGTCGAAGGTCCGCAAGGGATGGCGGCCGTCGCGCTCGGGGGAGCGACCTGATGATCCTTGCGATGCCATCCGCATGCCGGTCCTGAATCTGATCGCCTGGGACAACGGGGTCGGCCTGTCGCGCGATCTGCGCCTGCTCGCCGCCGCCTTGGAGCGGGCCGGTTTCGAAGTCCACTTGAGCCCCATCGGCCGCGGCAAACTGCGCAAATGGCTGCGCCCGGTCTGGATGCACCTGCGCCTGTTCGGCGAGCGGCTGCGCCACGGCAGCGAGCACTTCACCTACGACGCGAACGTGATGCTGGAGCACATCCGCACCGAGGACATCCCGTTCGCGCGGCGCAATTTCTTCGTGCCGAATCCGGAATGGTGCCTGTGGTCGGACGTGTCGCTGCTGCCGCGGGTCGACGCCGTGCTGGCCAAGACCGTGCATGCGGAGTCGATCTTCGGCGAACACGGCCACCGCGTGGCGCACATCGGCTTCACCAGCGAAGACCGCCACGATCCGTCCGTGCGCCGCGAGCGCACCTTCTTCCATCTCGCCGGGCGCAGCAAGAACAAGGGTACGCAGCGCCTGATCGAGCTGTGGAGCCGGCACCCCGAATGGCCGATGCTGACCGTGGTGCAGAGCCCGCGCGAAGCCAAGCCGATCGACCCGCCGGTGGCCAACATCGACCATCGCGTGGATTACGTCGACGACGCCGAACTGCGCCGCCTGCAGAACGGCAACTGGTTCCACCTGTGTCTGTCCGAGACCGAAGGCTTCGGCCATTACCTGGTCGAAGCGATGAGCGTGGCCGCGGTGACGGTCACCACCGACGCGGCGCCGATGAACGAACTGGTGCAGCGCGACCGCGGCGTTCTGGTCGGCTACAACGCCACCGGCATCCAGCACCTGGCGACCACCTATTTCTTCGACGAACACCTGCTCGAAGCCGAGGTCGAACGCCTGCTGGCCCTGCCCGACGAAGAATTGCAGCGGCTGGGCGACGCCGCGCGCGAATGGTTCCTGGCCAACGACCGCGGCTTCAGCCGACGTCTGCAAGTGGCGCTGGAACCGCTGCTCGGCTGATTGCTCCCTCTCCCGCTTGCGGGAGAGGGCCGGGGTGAGGGGCGCGCGGACTGGCCGATCGCGTCAAACCACTCTGGAGGAGCTCAAGAGCCTCGGATGCCGCTTGCCTGACGCAATCCTCATGCCTGCGTGCCCTCACCCAACCCTCTCCCGCTAGCGGGAGAGGGCTTCAACGCAGCCGCGGCGACGCGCAAATCCGGCGGCGGTTGCCGGTACTCGTGCAAGTACTGATCGATGCCGCGTTCGCAGCGCGTCGTGCCGCGCTCCGCGGTCTCGTGCAGGATGCGGTTGTTGGGCAGCGACAAGTCTTCCGGATCGACCGGCGCGCGCGAGCCGTGCGCGAGATGCACGGCCAAGCCGGCGAATTTCAAGCGCCGCCGCCGCACGCCGGCGTTGCGCAGGCGCACGTCGATTTCCAGATCCTCGCTGCCGTAGCCTTCCATGCGTTCGTCGAAGCCGTTGACCCGCAGCAGGTCATCGCGCCAGAAGCTCATGTTGCAGCTCATCACGGTCACGCCCGCATGCGCCCCGCGCGCCTTGCGCTTGGCCAGCCACGGCCAGCGCAGCGCGTGGCGGCGTTCGTCGCCGTGTTGCGCGGCGAAATCGGCCGCCATCCACGGCGAGAACGACGGCCGCGCGCCGTCGATCAGTTTTTGCGTATACGCCGGGGTAGCCTGCACCCGCCCGCCTTGCAGGAAGCTGCCGGCCTCGGCCAAAGCCAAGTGATCGGCGACGAAATCCGGATGCAGCACCATGTCGCCGTCGATGCAGATCACGTAATCGCCGCGGCCGGCGGCGATCGCGCGATTGCGCACGCTCGCGGCGCGGAAGCCGGCGTCCTCCTGCCAGACGTGGCGCAACGCGGTGGGGAAATCGCGTGCGATCCCCAACAAGGCCTCGCGCGTGTCCGCGCGCGAGCCGTCGTCGGCGACGATCACCTCGTCCGGCAGGCGCGACTGCCGGCGCACGCTGTCCAGCACCGCGACCAGCGCTTCCTTCCAGTTGTAGGTGGTGGCCAGCAGGGTGCAGCGCATGTCAGGCCGCCGCGGCCGCGCGCGCTCGTGCGACGTGCGCATCGAGCCCGCGCTCGCAGCGCACGGTCTTCTCGGCCAGCACCTTGTTGAAGAAGCGGTCGTTGGGCAGCACTTCGGTCGGCGGGATGCCGTCCGGCCAGCGCGTGTTGTGCCACAGGTGGATCGCCAAGCCGGCGAAACGGATCGGCCGCCGGGTCAGGCCGGCGTGCTTGAGCCGTGCGGAGATGTCGTCGTCTTCGCGGCCCCAGCCTTCGTAGTCGTCGTCGAAGCCGTTGACGCGGTCCAAGTCGGTGCGCCAGATGCCCATGTTGCAGCCCATCATCTGCCCGCCTTCCGCGGTGCGCGATTTGCGCTTGGCCAGCCACGGCAGACGCAACGCGTGCTTGCGCTTGAACGTGCCGTCCATGAACGGCGAAAAGTTCGGCCTGCCGCCGGCCAGCAGGCGTTTGGATTCCTCCGGCGTGGCGTTCAAACGCCCGCCTTGCAGGAAGATGCCGGGGCGGATCAGAGCCAAATGGTCGGCGACGAAATCCGGATGCAGGATCAAGTCGCCGTCCAGGAAGATCACGTAATCGCCCGAGCTGGCGGCGATGCCCAGATTGCGCGCCCGCGCCAAGCGGAAGCCGGCGTCCTCCTGCCAGGCGTGGATCAGCGGCACCGGGAAATCGCGGGCCATCTCGCGGATCATCGCGCCGGTGTCCTCGCGCGAACCGTCGTCGGCCACCACCACTTCCAGCGGCAACACCCGCTGCGCGGCGATGCTGCGCAGGCACAGGGCCAGCGCTTCCTTCCAGTTGTAGGTCGAGACGACGAGGCTGGCGGTGGTCACGGGGTCGGGTCGGCGTCGGGGGCGTCGGATATTATCCGCCGGAGTAGAGGCCAAAGCATTCGCTGGCCCGCTTTTGTGGGAGGGGCTTCAGCCCCGACAGGCAGTCCAGCGACCCATGTCGGGGCTGAAGCCCCTCCCACAAAAGCGAATGGCGTCCTAAGTCGGTTCGTCCGGCGTTCAGTGGAGCGGCATGTTCCCCGAAGTCTCCGTCATCGTCCCGAACTACAACCATGCGCCCTATCTGGCGCAGCGGGTGGATTCGATCCTGGCCCAGACTTTCCGGGACTTCGAGCTGATCCTGCTCGACGACCGCTCCAGCGACGATAGCTGGACCGTGCTCGAGCGCTACCGCGGCCATCCCCAAGTCGCGCACCTGATCCGCAACGACGCCAACAGCGGCAGCCCGTTCAAGCAATGGGAAAAAGGCATCGGCCTGGCCCGCGGCCGTTATGTGTGGATCGCCGAAAGCGACGATTGGTGCGAACCGACCTTCCTGGAAACGGTGCTCGCCGGCCTGCGCGCCGACCCGGACTGCGTGCTTGCCTACTGCCAGGCTTATTTCGTCGGCCCCGACGGCATGCTCAATTGGCAATCGCGCCACGATCGCTTGGCGGAAACCCTCGACGGCCGCGACTTCATCCGCCGCCACATGGCCCCGACGTCCATCTACAACGCCAGCATGGCGGTGTGGCGCAAGGACAAATACGGCCAGGTGCCGAAGGATTACACCCAATACCGCTTCTGCGGCGACTGGCTGTTCTGGATCGGCTTGGCGCGGCTGGGCAAGGTCCACATCAGCGGCAAATTGCTAGATTACTACCGCCAGCATCCGCACAACGTCAGCACCGGCGTCTACCGCAGCGGCTTGAACTTCGTCGAAGAGATGAAGGTCGCCGACTGGATGTACGCCGAAGGCCTGCTCGGCGATCGCGAATACAGCGCGTTCTTCAAGAAGAAGTACCGGGAGTACCGGCCGCTGCGCGCGCAATTGGATCCGGCGTTGCGCGAACAGATCCGCGACCTGTTCGCGCATCCGGCCTCGCCGAAGACGCCGCTGGCGAAGATCCGCGCCAGCGCCTGGTGGGCCGGCCTGCACGGCCGCTGACGCTTCTCCTTCTCCCATCGGGAGAAGGTGCCGAAGGGCGGATGAGGGTTCGGCGTAGCGACGCGGGCGGGAACGACGTCGTTCTCCGCACCCTCACCCCAACCCTCTCTCGGCGGGAGAGGGGGCGAACGCAGACTTTGAATGACCCGGATAAAATACAAACAGAATAAACCCGGGCAAAATTAAATCCTGCAAAACCCCTGTTAGACTCCCGGCTCTAATCGACCCCAATCCGCGGCCGGTGCGCCGCGACGGAGCTTCGCGATGAACTGGCTCAACGACTTGCTGCAAAACGATCCCGATCCGGCCGAAACCCAGGAGTGGATCGAATCGATCAAGGCTGTCATCGACGCCGAAGGCCCCGAGCGCGCGCACCAGCTGCTCGAGAACATGGTCGAGCTCACCCGTCGCGCTGGCGCCCATCTGCCGTTCGCGCCGACCACCGAATACATCAACACCATTCCCGCGCACCTGGAGCCGAAAGCCCCGGGCGACGCGACCATGGAGTGGCGCATCCGTTCGATCATCCGCTGGAACGCGATGGCGATGGTCGTGCGCGCCAACCGCAAGCCCGGCGACCTCGGCGGCCACATCGCCAGCTTCGCGTCGTCGGCCACGCTCTACGACGTCGGCTTCAACCATTTCTGGCGCGCGCCGACCGACCAATTCCCTGGCGACCTGCTGTACGTGCAGGGCCACAGCTCGCCCGGCATCTACGCCCGCGCCTTCCTCGAAGGCCGCATCAGCGAATCGCAGCTCGACCACTTCCGCATGGAAGTCGACGGCCGCGGCGTCAGCAGCTATCCGCATCCGTGGCTGATGCCGGATTTCTGGCAGACGCCGACCGTGTCGATGGGCCTGGGCCCGATCGCGGCGATTTATCAGGCGCGCAATTGGAAATACCTGGAAGGCCGCGGCCTGATGCCCAAGACCGACCGCAAGGTCTGGTGCTTCCTCGGCGACGGCGAAACCGACGAACCCGAATCGCTCGGCGCGATTTCCGTCGCCGGCCGCGAAGGCCTGGACAACCTGGTCTTCGTCATCAACTGCAACCTGCAGCGCCTGGACGGCCCGGTGCGCGGCAACGGCAAGATCATCCAGGAACTGGAAGGCGCGTTCCGTGGCGCCGGCTGGAACGTGGTCAAGACCGTGTGGGGCAGCTATTGGGATCCGCTGCTGGCGAAAGACCATCAAGGCATGCTCAAGCGCCTGATGATGGAAACCGTCGACGGCGAATACCAGAACTGCAAAGCCTTCGGCGGCGCCTACACGCGCGAGCATTTCTTCGGCAAATATCCGGAAACGCTGGCGATGGTCGCCAACCTGTCCGACGACGACATCTGGCGCTTGAACCGCGGCGGCCACGATCCGCACAAGGTCTACGCCGCGTACCAGAACGCGGTCGACACCAAGGGCCAGCCGACCGTGATCCTCGCCAAGACGGTGAAGGGCTACGGCATGGGCGCCGCGGGCGAAGCGCTGAATCCCACGCACCAGACCAAGAAGCTGGACGACGAAGCCGTGCGCGCGTTCCGCGACCGCTTCAAGATCGCGATCAGCGACGACCAGCTAAAAGACGGCAACGTGCCGTTCTTCCATCCCGGCGAGAAGTCGCCGGAAGTCGAATACATGCTGGAACGCCGCCGCGCGCTCGGCGGCTTCCTGCCGCAGCGCCGGCGCAAGAGCACGCAGACGTTCAGCGCGCCGAAGCTGGAAGTGTTCGACCGCCTGCTGAAATCCACCGGCGACCGCGAAATCAGCACCACCATGGCCTTCGTGCAATCGTTGAGCATCGTCCTGCGCGACAAGCAGATCGCCCCGCGCGTGGTGCCCATCGTCGCCGACGAAGCGCGCACCTTCGGCATGGAAGGCATGTTCCGCCAGCTCGGCATCTACGCGCCGCAAGGCCAGAAGTACAAGCCGGTCGACGCCGACCAGCTGATGTACTACCGCGAAGACGCGGCCGGACAAGTCTTGGAAGAAGGCATCACCGAAGCCGGCGCGTTCTCGTCGTGGATGGCCGCGGCCACCAGCTACAGCACCAACGATTTGCCGATGCTGCCGTTCTACATCTTCTATTCGATGTTCGGCTTCCAGCGCATCGGCGACAGCGCCTGGCAAGCGGCGGACATGCGCGCGCGCGGCTTCCTGCTCGGCGCCACCGCCGGCCGCACCACGCTCAACGGCGAAGGCCTGCAGCACGAAGACGGCCACTCGCACCTGCTCGCGGGGGCGATCCCGAATTGCCGTCCGTACGACCCGACTTTCGGTTACGAAGTCGCGGTGATCCTGCAGCACGGCATGCACCGCATGCTCGACGAGCAGCAGGACGAGTACTACTACCTGACCCTGATGAACGAGAACTACGCGCACCCGGACATGCCGGAAGGCGCGGCCGAGGGCATCATCAAGGGCATGTATTTGTTGAAGGACGCCGGCAAGCCGAAGAAGGGCGAACTGCGCGTGCAACTGCTGGGCAGCGGCACGATTTTGCGCGAAGCCATCGCCGCCGCCGAGCTGCTGGACAAGGATTTCGGCGTCACCGCCGACATTTGGAGTTGCCCCAGCTTCACCGAACTGCGCCGCGACGGCTTCGACGTCGAACGGCATAACCGTTTCAATCCCGAAGCGAAGACCCCGCGCAAACCCTACGTCACCGAACTACTGGAAGGCCGCCAAGGCCCGGCCATCGCTGCCACCGATTACGTCCGCGCCTACGCCGACCAGATCCGCGCCTTCGTCCCCATGCGCTACACCGTCCTGGGCACCGACGGCTTCGGCCGTTCGGATACCCGCGCCAACCTGCGCCGTCACTTCGAGGTGGATCGGTTCTATATCGCCCATGCGGCCATTGCGGCGTTGGCGGCGGAAGGGAAGATGACCGCTAAGGATGTGGCGCGAGCGATTAAGCAGTACAAGATTGAGGTGGAGAAGCCGAATCCGGTGAGAATTTAACAGCCCACGGCAGTCAATGATGTATCTACTGGGCCGCTTCCCTGCGCGGCAAAACGATAGGCTCGGTATAGCCCCAGCTAAGCTGATAAGTAGCTTTGGGCGGGTAGAGAGGTGTATATAGCGATCTACATGCCCAGTAGAACGCCCATCTGTTCTACGAACGATGAGTCTTCGGGTAATGGAGCGCACAGGGGGTCAGTTTGTTACATGCAAACAGTCAGCTCTTAGTGGACACCTTAGTTGGCCTGCCACTGTTAAATGGCCGCTACTCTGGACTTGAGCTCGTCAATGTTGTGGGCAACGATAAGCGCGGATTCTTCTCCCTAGTTTTCAAAGCTCATGACGAACTAGAGGATCGCGCCGTAGCACTCAAGTTCTTCGATATTGATCCACAAAAGCAAAATAGATACAGAATCCTCTGCTTTGAGAGAGAGCACCAAATTCTTGTGTTGCTGCGAGGCGCATCAAGGTGTCTGCAGGTCATGTCGGATTTCATGGTGTTCAACCTTGAAATTAATCTACCTGGGCAGTCAAACCCTATCGTGATTCCAGCGCCATACTTTGCTACTGCGTGGTTGGATGACGATATCGATGATTATTTTAATCAACAAGAAGCAGTTGATGCGATAAGTAAGCTAAAGCTTTTCAATGACGTAGTGCTGGCTGTTGAAAGTCTACATTCAAGAAGTATTTTTCATCGCGACGTAAAAGTCGACAACTTGAGACAACAGAGATCAAATGGAAGGCGTGAGGTTGTCGCGATTGATCTAGGCACGGCCGCGCGCTGTGACTCGCCACCAATGCTCCCTGCATATGGTCAGCCGGTGGGTCTACTATCATATTCCGCGCCAGAAACTTTTTGTGGGTTGGCCGGAAATCGTTCTATTGCGCCATCAACGGATATGTATGCGCTTGGGTGCATGCTATTTGAATTATTCCACCCAGATGACTTTCCCTCAGCGTTGAGGTTTGCAAACGCCGATTTCGATTTACGTGTATCCGCGCTTCAGTCCCGGATAGGTGCTGGGACGCATGACGGAGAACGAATGGAGGCCTGGGATATTGAAGCGCCTCGGCTATTGAATGGCCTTACCGCTATTCGACTTTCTTCCGAAAGCTCCTCTGCTCCAAGTGCAATAATCGATATTGTTAGCGATCTAATATTGGAGATGACAAGAGCAAACTTTCGAAGCCGCGAGAAAAGCTTCGCTAGAGTAAGAAAGCGTATCTGGTGTGCAATTCGAATACTTGAGAACGTGGCGTTGGCAAGGAGAAGGTCGCAGATAGCGGCTGCCAGACGACAGGCAAGAAACGAGAAAGCAAGAACTAGAGCGCTTCGAAATGCATCAAGGCTTCCCTCAATCGCTCCAGAGGTGGCGTGATGGATACAAATAAGCCGCCAGATTCTCCGGTACTTTCTATTTCGCCTGGACGGATCGAGATAGTCTTCACGGAAGATATTCTTGGGGCTCTTGCGTATATATCGAAACCGATTGAAGACATCAATGAGATGGTAGAGCTCGAAAAGAGTTCATTCTCGTTGAAAGAGCATACCTCTAGATCGGAGGCTCTTCGAGCTGAGGCTGAGTTAAAAATTGCGCTTCTTCAAAGGAAGTATGAGAAGTTTAGAAGCTCGCCTACATTCCTAAATAGGTTGGCCAATCTCTACTCATTTGCAGGGAACACATCCTCAGAAGAGCGTCTTATTTCCGAGGCGTATCGCCTTTCAAACCAAGTATTTCACGCCCGCAAATTGGCCGAAGTCAATGTGAGGAGGGGTGAGGCTGATGCTGCTACGGTAATTTTCAATGAGCTGGCAGACTCCGACTCTTATTCTGCCTTGCGCCTTGCCTCGTTTCATATCACCGATGGAGATTTTGAGGCCGCCCGTCAATGGGTAGAAAAAGCAATTGAGCTGAATCCATCTGGTTACGCGGAACGCCTTTTCCATGGCGCGTATAACATGGTCAATGGAAATTTAGGAGCCGCAGTTACTAGTTTCAGGATGGCATTGGAGGCTCGTCCAAATTCATCTGTTGTCTACACCAATCTCGGCTTAGCCTATTTAGGATTGCATCGAGCAGACAAAGCGTTTGATGCATTCAAAAAAGCGATTGCTTTAGATCCGTTTAATAGGAACGCCCTAATAGCTTTGGCGGATTTAGCGAGCTCGTCAGAGAGAGATGCCGATGTCGTCAACTCTCTTAGATACTTCGTTGAATTTGAGCAAAGAGATGCATCCGTATGGGAGCGATTAGCAAGATCTTTATTACGCCTGAACTTAGTTGACGATTGCATACATGCCTTAAAAAGGCAGGGCGGCTTAGTGTCGTCGGTTGCTGTTTGGAACAATTTAGGCGTTGCGTACGCAAAAAAGGGCTTGAGAGATCTAAGTATGAAGGCATTCAAGCACGCCTTCACTTTGGATGCAGAGCATGGCATTCAGCAAGATTTGCTTGTTGCAAGAAATGCAACAGCTTTGGTCTCTGGCGCTGGACAGCATGAGATTGCGCTTATCATGACTTCTTCGATTATAGAGGGTGATACGGACAGAGCTGTCGCGAGAAGTGATGTTATTAGCGATATATATATAACGCACATGCATTCGTTGTTGAAATTAAAAAGATACAACGAAGCGATCAGCTCTGCCGACGAGCTATTGAACACGGAAGGGGTGGCGAACAAAGTGGTTCGCTGGATAATTACGGCGGAAACGGCTCTATTTGGGCTTGAAAGAAATGAAGATGGGAGGCTTCATTCTTTACTTGATCAGGTGGAGGGGCGTTTTGATAGCGAGGACTACAAAGACGTAACGATGATGAACAACTTAGCCTTTGCTTTTGCTGAAATGAATAGGCTAGCTGAAGCGGACGCTTGCATAAATCATGTTTCATGGGCTGTGCATAGACACGCCTACATTACGGCAACTCTTGGATTGATAAATATACGTAAAGGACGTTTAGATAAAGGAGAGCACCTATATCGCGAGGCAATCAGGCTGGCAAATCGCGATTTCGATAAGAATAGAATTCGGCAGAAAATGCATATCGAAATAGGTAAGGCTCTCATGGCGACAGATAAGAAGAAAAGTAGAGCTTTATTTGAGCGCGCAAAAAATGAACGCCAAGGCGAGTTCGTTTTAAGTTCTCAAGCTAAACGGTTGCTAGAGTCGTTGGCTAACACTAATAAATAAACGTAATGGGATATGCGCTGAGTAAACACAGGGCTTACAAGGCCGTAGGCTGGGTTAGTTTTATCAACCCAGCATCGCGAGTCGGCTAGTTAGCCGGTTTGCCCGATTGAAGTGATGCGATTCGCCTTAGCTCTATTCCGTTGATTTCTATTACATAGCTTTGCTTGGTCGTTGGGTTATAGACGGCAAGGTGGCTTTGAGAGGCATCCAGAACTGGGCCTGACATCACTAGACCCCCGGCCTTGATGACATCAGTGCAGGGCGCTTCAACTGAACAGCCTTTTGCATAGCGCTGACGGAGCTTTTCAGCTTGTGCCTTCCCGGCGTATTCGCCAGGCGCTCCTACGACAACCATCAAAAGCAATACAAGGGAGACTGCGCCGGGAACGCTTCCGCCCACGACCAGGCACAGACTAAAGAACCGGAGTGCAGCCTTAATCCATGCGGGCAGATTTTCAGCCCATTCGGCTTTCTTCGGATTCCAGCGAAGGAGTTGCCAGTACGCTAGAAGTGCTGCTGAGAACAGAATGCAGTACAGAAAGAAGCTCCAAGACTGATCTGCGTAAATCTTGAAGAGCAAATACCAACGGTCAAGAAGCACGTAGAAGCCGTTCGTCAATATCCAAGTCACGTCCTTTGGAAATAGGTCGGGAGGAACGCCCATTTCGTTTAGAAAAACGCGGTGCGCGATAACGCCGATGGCATGCAGACATACGCTGCCGGCAGTGAGCAGCGCGGCGACTAAGGGGAGTAGTGTGAGTAGTGATTTGCCGCGGGATTCAGTGACTGGTGTTACATGTTCCCCTCGATCTACGCTTCGATGACGTGCCATACCTGACTTCCTTGATGAGGAGAATGATGGCGAGACCCAGCCAACGGCTATTTACCAATATAAACAACTGTGTGCAAAACGATTGACCAGCGGACCGCCGACAGCCTTGCTAGGCTCCGCTAACCGATCAGCGATAGGGGAACTCATGGCCGCGGCTACTCAAGACCTGGAACTCTTCGTCCGCGACGCCCTCGCCCGAGGCCAGTCCAGGTCCGTCATCGAAACGACCCTTACCCAAGCTGGCTGGCCCCCCGAACAGATCCGGGCCGCACTAAGCGCCTACGCCGATCTGGATTTCCCAATCCCCGTGCCCAAACCGCGCCCCTACCTGTCGGCGCGCGAAGCCTTCCTGTATTTGGTCCTGTTCGCCTCGTTGTACTGGGCGGCCTGGCATCTGGGCAGCCTGGTGTTCGACCTGATCAACCGCGCCTGGCCCGATCCGGCCAGCGACGTCTACGCCTTCCGCCGCGTGGGCGAGTCGATCCGCTGGTCCACCGCCTCGGTGATCATCGCCTTCCCCGTGTTCCTGTTCGTCGCCCGCTACTTGGGCAAGGAACTCGCGCGCAATCCGGTCAAGCGGTTGTCCGCCGTGCGACGCTGGCTGACCTATCTCACCCTGTTCGTCGCCGCGGCGGTACTGATCGGCGACATGATCACCCTGGTCTACAACCTGCTGGGCGGCGAGCTCACCATCCGCTTCGTATTGAAGGTGCTCGTCGCCGCGATCATCGCCGGCACCATCTTCGGTTACTACCTCACCGACCTGCGCCGCGAGGAGAAAGAAGCGTGAGCGCGTCCGGCGCCGGACGCTGGCTGGCGATCGGCGCGACCGTCGTCGTCGCGGCCGCGGTGGTCGCCGCCATCGTCGTGATGGGCGGACCGACGGCGCAGCGCGAGACCCGGTTGGATAAACGTCGCATCGCCGACCTCGTCCGCATCCAGCGCGACGTGCGCAACTATTTCGACTCGCACGACCGACTGCCGCCCGACCTCGCCACACTCGCGAGCCAGCCCGGTCGTCGCCTTCCGCGCGATCCCGGCAACGGCGCCGCCTACGAATACGCAACGATCGACGCGGGCAGATTCCGTCTGTGCGCCGTGTTCTCCACCGACACCGCGAAAACGCCCGAAGGCGCCGAAGCCTGGGGCGACACGGATTGGAGCCATGCCGCCGGGCGGCAATGTTTCGAGCGCAAGGCTAAGGAATAGCCGCTGCGGCTCGGAGAGGCGGGTAAGCGATTCCAACGACGCTAGCGCTCGGTATCGACGGGACGGACGTCATGCACGGCGATGGTCATACACCCCTGTGCGAATCAGCGAGCTGTTGACCAGCAAACCGCGATTTATCCCTATATAGATCGGTGTGCAAAACGATTGATCTGCGGGCGCGAAGGGGCTCAAACATGAGCCTCGGAAATCGCCAGCGCGACGGAAACGCCCGTTTTGGGTTTGCCTTTGCGCACCAAATCCTCTTTCAATAAATAGTGCGAGCTGATCAACGTCGTCATCACGCCCAAAACGATCGAGGCGATCAGTAGCAGCAGCACTTTCGTCTTGGCGGCGCCGGTGGGTAGGGGTGCGACTGGGGTCATGGTGGTCCTTTCATGGGATAGCGCGCCGGCGGCAGCTGGGTTTTCAGGTAGGCGTACCACTCGTCCTGGATGCGTTCGATCGGTCCGATGAGCCGCTCGAATGCCTCGGGCGTGCCCGGTTGCGCGATCAGCGCGCGGTACCGCTGCGCGTACCTCCCGTCGCGGTAGTGGAACAGGAAGTGCGACAGGCTCCAGTACTCCACGTAGTACAGGTTCACGTGCTCCGCGATCGGCGGTCCGGTGTCGGCCATCAGATCGCGCAGCGGGACGATGCGGCCTTTGCGGATGTCTTCCTGCAGATCGCCGGTGAGATTCAGGCCGCGCAGTTGCCAGATGGGGTAGGTGTCGGGGTCGATCTCGCCCAGCGCCAACTTGCCGTCGCGCAGGCGGCTGGTGCTGAAATAGGACGCCACGCCTTCGTCGATCCATTTCGTTTTCGGGAAGTGCGCGACTTCGTTGCGTAGCTGGTGCGTGGCCTCGTGCAGCATCCAGTGATAAGGATTCTTCTCGCCGGCGTCGTAGTAGGCGTACGACCACGGCGCGCGGTAGTAGGCCTCGGCCCAGGGCTGGCTGGCGTTGTTCGCTTCGAACTCGGCCCGATCCCGGTAGAGCATCAGCTTCAGCTTCGGCGCATTCGCTTGCGGCGCGATCCGCTCGCGGAAGCATTCGGCGTAGGCCGCGTACAGGCTTTCGACGGCTTGCGCGACGCGCGCGGTCTGTTCCGGCGTCGCGTTGGAAGCGATGGCGTAGTGCACCGTCGTTTTCGTCACCGCGACGGATTCGACGCCGGGCGGAAGCGGAGCGGATGCCGTTTTGCCGCTGCGATCCAGGAAACGGCTGAGGATCACCGTGCCGATCGCGGCGCATACGATCAGCGCGATCAACAGCAGCAGGACTCGCGTCCTGATCGCGCCGGCCGGCGGCGGCGAATGCAGGGTCATTCGCACCCTGTCCCGTCGCCGTCGCGGTCCAGATGCGGCCCGTATCCCGGTTGCCCGCGACGCACCGGCGCGGCGCCGGCGGCGCGCGCGGCGGCGCAATTCCGGAACGCGCCGGCGTTGCGGGCGGGAGTGACGAAATCGGTCAGATTGTTACGCGCGGCGTAGCCCGTACCCGCCGAAATTTGCGCAGCCGCCAGGTCCGGCGCGCGGTGGCAGTGGTAGCCGCCGTGCTTGCGGTCGTGGTGGCAACCGTGCCGATCCAGCCCGCCGCCGTGAGCGAACGCGGCTCCCGCCGGCAACAAGGCCGCCGCCAGGGCGAGCCCTGCCGAAAGTGAGTGGTGCATGCCGATCCCCCGATGCGGCCATCCAAGGGATAGCACGCAATTTGCGGGCCAATCGGGACGGCCTCGGCTCGGCTTGCGTCCCTGCGTCCGGCGTCGTCGCGTGGACATTCGCGGCTGCGCGCCCTAGCGTACGCGCTCCAACGGGGGAATGGCGATGAACGAGTGGGCCAGGCGCATCTTGGGCGCGCTGCCGGTGATCGGCTGCGGCGCAGGACTGATGCTGCAGATGCTGGTGGTCAAGCAGGGATTGCCGAACCCGATGACGGGCATCGTCGTCGGCCTCTTCGCCTTGCTCTACCTGTACGGTGCCGTGGTCGGCATCATGCTGCTGCAGAACGACCCGCGCGCACCGGCGTTGAACTTTCTCTACTGGCTCACGCAGGTGTTCCAATACACATCCGTCGTCGTGTCCTACCAGTTCTGGTCGACGGCATGCCTGACCTTGTGGCGCAACGCCACCCAACAAGCTTTGAATTTGGAAGCGAACCTGGGTTCGGCCTTCCGCTTCAGCATGATCGAGCCCGATACGGATACGCGATTCGGCATCAATATCTTGGCCTTGGCGGTATCGATCTACTTGTTCAAGCAATATCGTCGCGAACGCGCGTGGAGAGCGGCCGAAGAGGCGGCGCCCGAAGAGCAGGCAGACGTGGCCGGAGATGCGGACGGCGCAGAAGCGAACCCGATCTGACGTCACGGTCCAGAAGCGTAGGGCAGACCCGCCGCAGGCGATTCCGCCGATAGACGGTTTGCTGTGGATGCCGGAATCCGCTGCGCGGGTTCCGCCCTACGTTTTGAAGCTGCGGAAGGTTTCGATAGTGCGTTGCATGCCGGCATCGTCGATATCCAAATGCAGCACCATGCGGATGCCCGGCGTATAGCCGATCGACAGGCGCACCCGCGCCGCATCCATGTGCGCCTTCAGCGCCTGCAAGCGCGGCGCCGGCACTTCGATGAAGACCATGTTGGTGTGCTGGCCGACGACTTCGAGGCCGGGAAGGCCGCGCAGACCTTCGGCCAGGCGCGCGGCGCGGGCGTGGTCGTCGGCGAGGCGCGCGACGTTGTGGTCCAGCGCGTACGAACCCGCGGCGGCGAGGATGCCGGCTTGGCGCATGCCGCCGCCGGCCATCTTGCGCAGGCGGCGCGCTTTGTCGATCAAATCGCGCTTGCCGAGCAGCACGGAGCCGACCGGCGCGCCCAAGCCTTTCGACAAGCAGACCGAGACGCTGTCGAAATGTTGCGCGATCGTCCGCGCTGGCACGCCTTGCGCGACCGCGGCGTTGAACAATCGTGCGCCGTCCAGATGCAGCGCCAGGCCGCGGCGGTCGCACAGCGCGCGCGCTGCGGCGAGATAGTCCTGCGGCAGGGCGCGGCCATGCCAAGTGTTTTCCAGGCACAACAAGCGGGTGCGCGCGTAATGCGGATCGTCGGGCTTGATCGCGCGTTCCACCGCGTCCAGCGGCAGCGTGCCGTCGGCGGCCTGCGGTAGCGGTTGCGGTTGGATCGAGCCCAGCACCGCCGCGCCGCCGCCTTCGTATTTGTAGGTGTGCGCGTCCATGCCGACGATGTATTCGTCGCCGCGCTGGCAATGCGACATCAGCGCCAACAGGTTGGATTGCGTGCCGCTGGGCACGAACAGGCCGGCCTCGAGACCCAGATCGTCGGCCAGGCGCTGTTGCAGCGCGTTGACCGTGGGATCTTCGCCGTAGACGTCGTCGCCGACTTCGGCATGCAGCATCGCCTCGCGCATCGCGGGCGAGGGGCGGGTGACGGTGTCGCTGCGCAGGTCGATCCAGTCCATGCGCCGATGTTAAGCGAGTCTTATATCTTTTGTGGGAGGGGCTTGAGCCCCGACAAGAGTCGCCGCGAGCCCTGTCGGGGCTGAAGCCCCTCCCACAAGAGCAAAACCGTGCTGCGGTGCTTGCGGCGTGGTGGTCCGGCTCAGCGCCCGCCGCGCAATAACGGCGCCGCCGCCGCGCCCAGCACCCGGCGCAGGCATCGCACCATATGGCTGTGATGGGAGAAACCGGCTTCGAGCGCGATTTGGTTCGCGGGCAGTTCGCGTCGCAGCAGCAGTGTGCGAGCGCGTTCCACCCGCCGCCGCACCACATAGGCGTGCACGGGCAGGCCGGTGGAGCGTTTGAACAAGGTCTTCAGATGCGAGGCGCTGATGCCGGCGACTTCGGCCAGGCGCGACAAGGTCAGCGTTTCGTCCAGGTGCGCTTCGACGTAATCGGAGACGCGCCGCAATTGCGGTTTCGACAATCCGCGCGAAGAGATCGACTGCAGAGCGCGATGTTGCGTCACCAGATGCGCGGCCAAGGCCAAGCCCACGCTCTCCGCGTACAGCGGACCGCTCGGGCTTCCGGCTTCGCGGTCGGCGCGCAGCGCCCAGGCCAGATGTTCGATCTGCGGATCGCGCAATTGATGGCGCGGCGCCAGGCCGATGCGCGCACCGTCGAAGCCCAGGCCCTCGGCGGTGCGCTGCAACAGCGAGGGCGGAAAGCGCAGCACGATCGAGGCGCTGGCATCGTCCTCTTCCCAACGCGCGGCGCTGCCGGCGGGCAAGAAGTCGATGTCGCCCGAGGCGGCGGTGAAGCGCTTGCCTTCGCAGCGCCCGCGGGCGTGGCCGGACTGGATGCGGATGCGATGCTCGTCGACCGCGTCGAACGAAATCACGCCGCGCGGATGGGCGTGCAGATCGACTTGCAGCGCCGGCGGGGAAGAAACGGCGGTCGCGAGCATGGCGCATCTCCAGCGGGAATGCCGCGATTGTGGCCTTTCGTTTGGACCATCGGCGCGGACAGTGCATCCCATTGCCCGGACGTGCTCGGCGCGCGGCCGTTCGTGCGCGCAAGCGCAGGCGTGGATGCGCAGGATGCGGCCACCGATCAGGAGACGACATGATGAAACGAGCCACCGTACTGGGTTTGGGGCAAATGGGATCGACGCTGGCGCGCTTGCTGCTGCAAGCCGGCTACCGCGTCGCGGTATGGAACCGGAACGCGGCCAAGGCCGAACCGCTGGTCGCGCTGGGCGCCATGGCGGCGGCGAGCGCGTTGGAAGCGGTCGCCGCTGGCGACATCGTCGTGGTCTGCGTGCTCGACTACGCGGCGGCCCGCGAGATTTTGCGCCAGGACGGCATCGCCGCCGCTCTCGAAGGCAAGCTGCTGCTGCAGCTGGGCACCGGCGGCGTGCAGGAAGCGCGCGACGACGAAGCTTGGGCGCGCGAACACGGCGCGGCTTATCTGGACGGCGCGATCCAGGCCGGCCCGGATTACATGGGCAAGCCGGATACGCCGATCCTGTTGTCGGGCAGCCAGGCGACTTACCGCGCGCACGAAGGGTTGCTGCGCGTGTTCGGCGACGGACTGACCTATCTCGGCGAGGACGCGGGCGCGGCCAACGCGATGGACATGGCGACGCTGTCCTACATCTACGGCACCGCGCTCGGTTTCATGCACGGCGTGCGCATCGCCGAGACCGAAGGCTTCGGCGCGGCGCAGTACGGCGCCTTGGTCGCCGAGATCGCCCCGAGCTTCGCCGGTTTTCTCAAGTACGAGGCCGAGGTGATCGAATCGGGCGATTTCGCCATTACCCAGAGTCCGCTGCGCATTTCGGTGGAGGCCACCGAACGCATCGCGCGGGCCGCGCGCGAGCGCGGCGTCAACGACGAAATTCCGGCGTTCGCCGCGGGCCTGTTCCGGCGCGCGGCGGACGCCGGCTACGGCGACGAGGAAATCGCCGCCTTCATCAAAATATTGCGGGCGCCGTGAGACGCCCGCGGTAAATCCGGGCCGTCAGCCTTCGAACTTCACCTCGCCCGTGTAGCTCACCATCCACTGCACGCCGAATTTGTCGATGCAGATGCCGTACAGCTCGGCCCACTCGGTCTTGCTCAGCGGCATTTCGGTCTTGCCGCCCGCGGACAGGCCGTCGAACACGCGCTGCGCGTCGGCGGCGCTGTCGGCTTCGACGTGGATATAGGTGTTGGTGCCGATCTTGAAATTGGCGCCGTATCCGCCGGAAACGTCGCTGGCCATCAGCATCTGGCCCTTGCCGATCGGCAGCGCGATGTGGGCCATCCGGTCCAGGTCGGCCTCGCCGACGCCCATGTTGCCGGGGAAGTCGCGGAAGCGCATCGCCACGGCGAAATCGCCGCCGAATACGGACCGGTAGTGCTCGAAGGCCTCTTTGGCGTTGCCGTCGAAGTTCAGATAGGGGTTGACGATGCTGATCATGGGTGTTTCTCCGTGGTTCCGCTCATGCGGTCTATCCATAGACGAGCGGGCGGGGCGCGAATCGACAAGCGCCTCACGATTTCGGCACACAGCGATGCGGCGGCGGCGTTTCCATCGCTGCTGCGATGCACAATAATGGGCGTCCATCCCCGGAAAAGGTCTTTGCATGGCGGATGCCGGCTTGTCCACGATGCGCACGCTCACACCGCGCGGCGTTTCCTTGATCCTGTTCGCGCTGGCCCTGGGCGGTTTCGCCATCGGCACCAGCGAGTTCGTGGTGATGGGCCTCATGCCGGACATCGCCCGCGGCCTGGGCGTGAACGAGCCGCAGGTGGGCCATGTGATCAGCGCCTACGCGCTGGGCGTGGTGATCGGCGCGCCGCTGCTGGCGATCCTGGGTTCGCGGATGCGGCGCCGGCCGCTGTTGCTGGCGTTGATGGCGTTCTACGCGGTCGGCAATCTGGCCAGCGCGCTCGCGCCGAACTATTCGACGATGCTGTTGGCGCGTTTCGTCGCGGGGTTGCCGCACGGCGCTTATTTCGGCGTCGGCGCGTTGGTAGCCGCTTCGATCAGCCCGCCCGAGCGGCGCGGCGTGGCGGTGAGCCGGGTGATGCTGGGTTTGGCCGTCGCGCTGCTGATCGGCAATCCGTTGGCGACCTGGATGGGACAAACCTTCGGCTGGCGTTACGCCTTCGTCTTGGTGGCGGTCATCGCGGTGCTGACCGTAGCGATGGTCGCGCGCACCTTGCCGCCCGATCCGCACGAGCCGCGCCAGGATCCGATCCGCGAACTGCGCGACTTCAACCGCATGCCGGTGTGGCTGACGATGGGCATCGGCGCGATCGGTTTCGCCGGCATGTTCTGCGTCTTCAGCTATCTGGCGCCGACCATGATCTACGTGACCGGCGTGCCGGAATCGTGGACGCCGTTCGGACTGGTCGCGTTCGGCGTCGGCGGCGTGCTCGGCAATCTGGCCGGCGGCTGGTTGTTCGACCGCTTCCAGTTCCGCGCGGCGGCTTTGATCCTGGTGTGGTCGGCCTTGTTGCTGGCGGCGTTCCCGTTCGCGGCGCATTCCTTGTGGACGATATTGCCGGCGGTGGTCGCGGTCGGCACGATGGGCGCGCTAGCCGGCGTGCTGCAGGCGCATCTCATCGACGTCGCGCGCGGCGCGCAGACCTTGGCCGCGGCTTCCAACCATTCCGCGTTCAACGCGGCCAACGCGCTGGGCCCGTGGCTGGGCGGCATGGCGATCACCGCCGGCTACGGTTGGACGTCGACCGGTTTCGTCGGCGCGGCCACGGCGGTCGGCGGCTTGCTGATCTACTTCTGGGCCGTGCGCGATGCGCGGCGGGCGCGCGAGCCGGTGGGCGAACTCGGCTGAGCGCTTCGGCGGTTTTGTAGGAGCGGCTTCAGCCGCGAGCTTTTCGCACCGAATCCTTACGATGCCGCGATTTGGGGAAAAACCACGCGGCTGAAGCCGCTCTAAAAAAAGCCGTTCGCGAAAAAAAAGCGCGCAGCATGAACGCTTCAGCGTGCGGCTTCACGTCGTCGCGCCGTCCGGGCCGCGACACTGCAGGCCCACCGGCAAAAGAGCGCACGCATGGCCGCCAGCAACAAGAAAAGCGAAACGATCGCCAAACTCCTCGAAAACATCGACGTGGCGATGTTCACCACGATCGGCGCCGACGGTTATCTGGTCAGCCGGCCCTTGTCCACCCAAAAGGCCTCGTTCGACGGCGAGCGGGTCTGGTTCTTCGTCGAAGCCGACAGCCCGAAGGTGGCGGAGATACGCCGCAACAAGAAGGTCAACCTGGCCTACGCCTCGAAAGACAAGAACACCTACGTATCGCTGGCCGGCGATGCCCGCGCCAACCGCGACAAGGACAAGATCGACGAATTGTGGAGCGACGCCTACAAAGCCTACTTCCCGAAAGGCAAGGCCGATCCCAATCTGGCGCTGCTGGAAGTGCAGGTGCGCACCGTCGAGTATTGGGACGGGCCGGGCAGCTGGATCGGCAAGGCGGTGAGTTTCGCCATCGCGCGCATCACCAAGAACGAAGAAGTAATGGGCGAGAACCGCATCATCGACCTGAAGAAAGCGAGCAAGCCGCGGCTGCCGCCTTCGCACAAGAACGCGAAGAGGCCTACGAAAGCGCCGACGAAGAAAAGCCCGGCGAAAAAGCGGCCCGCTGCGAAGAAGGCGGCCAAGCGAGCCGGCAAGCGAGCATCCGCCCGCTAACGGCGTCCTCGCGCAGCGGCATGCCGGGCTTCGCATTCGCTCTTTGTGGGAGCGGCTTCAGCCGCGAGCTTTTCCCTCAAATCGCGACATCGGATGATTCGATGCAAAAAGCTCGCGGCTGAAGCCGCTCCTACACAAGCGCAGCCGGGACAGCGCGGCGAGCCGCGCTACAACGAAGAATCGGCAGGAGCTGCGCGGCCTTCGGCTAAACGCTCTTCCACATCGCTGAACGCCGAACGTGCGCCGTTGCGCGCATCGGGCATGCCGGTGGCGAAATAGGCCACGCCGGTGCCGGCTTGGCGATCGATCCACAATCCCGACACCAGGCCGTACGCGGAACCGGAATGGCCGACGCGCGCTTTGCCGTCGCCGAAGGGATCGTCGTGGCAGCCTTCGCGCTTGGTCGCCAAGGTCTGCATCGCCAAACCGTAACGGCAGAAGAAGCCGCGCGGCGGCTGTCCGCCGAGGTCTTCTTCCGCGGTCATGCCGTTGCCGGGTTCGTAGGTCCAGTCCGGTCCGATCAGCACGCGCACCGACGAAGGCTTCAGCAAACGCACGCCGTCGACTTCGCCGTCGCCCAGCAGCAGACGTCCGATCTTGGCCAAACCGTTCGCCGAGATGCGCAATCCGCCCTGCGGCGAGAACAGCGCGCCGTTGGCGCCGGGCCGCCAGCGCGACAGATCGCAATCGCCGCGGCTGGACAGGTTCACCGAACAGGCCGGCTTGCGGCCGTGATGGTCGTCGCGCACCGGCTTGCGTTCGGCGTCGTACAGCACCACGGCGCGCGCGGCAGCGGCCTCGTCGCACATCTCCCAGTTGTAGCAAGCGGCGATGCCGAGCGGATGCAGCACCAGCCGGTCCATCAATAGGTCGAAGCGTTCGCCGGTGGAGGTTTCCATCAGCGTGGCCACCAGCGGGAAATTCAGATTGGTGTAGCGGAAGAACGTGCCCGGGGCGTGTTCCTTGTCCCAGGCGCGCGGATCGTCCAGCACGCTTTTGAGCGTGCCGTCGAGCGGGATCTGGTAGTAGCCGGCCGCATCGGTGAGGCTGGAACGGTGCGAGAGCAGCATGCGCAGGGTGATCGCGCGCTGCGGGAAATCCGGATGGCGCAGGCGCCAGCCCAAAGTCCGCGACACGTCGGCGTCCAGATCGAGTTTGCCCGCTTCGACCAAGCGCATGACGCCGATGGCGGCGACCAGTTTGGAGATCGAGGCGATGCGCACGGGATCGTCGGCGCTGACGGCGCGCCCGGCGGCGATGTCGGCCAGGCCCTGCGCCTGCGTGCCGACGATGCCCGCGCGGTCGAAGGCCACGCGGACGGCGGCGATCGGTTCGGCGGCGCCGGCGCGGAAGGCCGCGGAGGCGATGCCGAAGGCCAGCGCGAAGCGGAGCAGAAGGCTCGGAGTCATGGCGGGGCGCTCGGGATCGATGGCCGCCATTCTGCGGCAGGAGGGCTCGCGTCGCCGCGGCCGCGGATCAATTCTGCGAAGCCGGGCTCGATTCGTCCTTGGCCGCGGACAAAGCCTGGTCGGCGCGGGCGAACACGCGCTGCAGCGACTCGTCGGGCGAGGCCGCTTCCGCCGCGCCCATCAGCACGGTCAAGCCGGTCTCGTCGCGATGGCGCTTCAGGCAATCGCGCAGCTTCTCCACCGTTTCGGCGTTGTCGTGGCCGTGGAAGATCACGGTGAACTCCGGGCTGCCGGTCGCGCGGTTGACGATGTCGTCGGGATCGCCCTGCAAGCATAGTTCCAGCGCCTGGTCCAATTGCGCCAACGCCTTTTCCGTGGCGCGCTCGCCGAGCCGGCCGACCACGCCCGCGAAATCCTGCAGTTCCAGAATCGCCAAGGTATAGCCGCGCGCATCCGCCGGCGCCGGCACGCTCGCGACCGCGGGCTGCACCGCTGCGGTGCGCTCCAGTTCCCGCGTACGGCTGCGGTTCTCGAGCATGGAGATCGTGATCCGCGCCAGCGCCCGCAACGCGTCGCGCTGCGCTTCGGTCAATCGGCGCGGCTTGTGGTCGAGCACGCATACCGTGCCGATCGGCGCGCCCTCGGGAGTGACCAAGGGCATGCCGGCGTAGAAGCGCGCGGCGAAATCGCCCGCGACGAAGGGGTTGTCGGCGAAGCGCGGGTCGCTGCTCAGGTCCGCGATCTCCATCAGTGGCGGATGGCATGGTCGCAGACGGCCACGTCGCGTTCGGTCTGGGTGTCCTCGACGCCGATCCTGGCCTTGAACCATTGCCGATCGCGGTCGATCAGCGAAACCAAGGCGATGGGCGTTTCGCACACTGCGGCGGCGACCCGGACGATGTCGTCGTAAGCCTGCTCCGGGAGGCTGTCGACCACGTGGTACGCGTCGAGGACGCGCTGGCGCTGGGCTTCGTCTTGTTGGCGGACATCCATGGTGGCTTTCCGTAAGAAATGGATGCGAGTGTGGCGAAGTCCGCGACAAAACGCCGTCAATGCCCCGGCACCCCTTCATGCGGCGTTGTCGAACGCCGTCGGCTAAGGGGCCGTTTCGTGCGATAGGACATCCGCAGCGGCGGCATAGACGCGCTCGGCCATCAACATATGCCCCTCCGCGGTTGGATGCATCGCGCCGTTCTTGTCGCCGGAACGCTGCGACAGCTGGGTCATGTAACTGTCGTTGGCGGTGCGGATCGCGCGTGCGCGCGGCGCGTACGGGCGCCAGCTCGCGGGCGAGCCGTTCCAGGCGGTGCGCGGGTCCGAAGGCAGACCAAGACGGCTGCGTTCTTGCTCGGATTCGTCGCACCAGGAGCGGCCTTCGAACGCGGTTTCGATTTTTTCGACGTAGGTGTAGCCCTGCGCTTTCGCCGATTCGCGCAGCGCACTACGAATGCCGGGCAATACGTGTCGGGTCAGCACTTCCGGCGCGCGGTTGTTGCGGCCTTCGCCCGAATTGCGCAGCCCGAAATCCCAATTGCCGAAACTGCGCGCGACCTTGGGCACGAACAGGTTCAAGGCATACCAGGGACTGGCCTGGCCCGTCTCGTCGGCGCAGAGGCCGGCGACGCCGGTTTGAGGATCTTCGCGCGTGCGCAGCGGATCGGGATACGAGGACAGCACGACCCGCCGCGGATCGTCGGCCAGACCGGAAGCGCGCAAGGCTTCGCCGAACACGCGATAGCGCGGCGGCAATTGCTTCGCGTAGCCGTTCGCGCGGGGCGTGCGGCAACCGAGCCAGTTTTCGTCCTGTTCGGGGCAGATCACGGCGAACGCGCGCAACGCATTGAAGGGGCCGTCGGTCATCCAATAGCGCGGTTGCGAAGGCATCAAGGCCCAGGCCACTAGGCTGGCGAAGCCGGCGTCGTTGCCGCCCATCGACAACAGCACCAGATCGGGTTTGCGCAGCGCGCCGCAATCGAGCAGATCCAGGCCGTAGGGCGCGTCGCGGCGTTTGCCTTCGCGATAGGCGCCGAGCTTTTCCCATTTGCCGCCGCCGTGGTGGACGATCCGTTTCTCCAAACGCTTGCGCAGCGCGGCGTCGATGGCGCGGGGATGCTCGCGGCACAGCGCGGTGACCGCCGCGGCCAATTGCGAATAAGCCACGCGGCAGCGCGGATCGCGCCCGGCGCTGCAGCCGGATTTGTCGTCTACGCCGATGCCGGGAGGATCCAACTGCCGCACCAGCAGGCCGTCGAGCGCTTCGGCGCCGGAGCAGGAGAACTGCAGGAACACGACCTCCCGCTGCGGATCTTCCGCGGCCAGCCGCATCGCCGCGAAATTCTGCTGGTTCCAGAACGAGCGATGGCAGATCGCGTCGCGCCAACGCGCGCCGCTGCGCACGTTCGGATGGGCCGCGCCCGGCTCGAACCTCAGCCAGTCCAGGCTGTCCGACTCGGCGTACGGCAAGCGCTGCGGATTGACCGGAAGATCGCGCCAATGCGTCGGCGCATCCGGATTGCCCTCGCCCGAGGCGTAGGAATCGCCCAAGCCGAGCACCACCATCCGGCGCGGCCGTACCGTCGAGCGAGCGACGGCGCGCTCGCCGTCGTACAAAGTGACGACGGAGCCTGCGGTGGATGCCTTGGTTTCGATGCCGCGGCAGGCGGGATCGGCGCGGCGTTCGCCGCCTTCGATCTCCCAAACGCAAGCGGCGGGGGGAGGGATGGTCGCCGGCACCGACAGGCCGACCAGCACTCTGTCGGAGCGGACGTAAGCCAGAAAATCCGGGTCGTAGCGTTGCTTGGCCTCGTCCCAGGCATCGCGCCAAGTGCCGATCCAGTCGGCATAAGGCGATTCGCCCGGCGCGGCCAGGCGTGCGTACCAGCGATCCCAACCTTGCTCGGGCGGCTTCGGCAATTCTTCGGGTAGCGGCAGGACGCTGCCCGAGCCGCGCACGAGCGGCGTGCGCCAAGCCGAATCGCGGCCGGCATGTTCGCGGTATTGCGGGAATTGCGCGGCGACCCGCCAGCCGATGTCCGGCAGGTCTTGGGCATGGATGGGCGCTGCGAAAAAGGGCAGCAGGACGGCGGCCAGCCTGGCGGTTTTCATGGCGTCTCCCCCCGGGACGTCGAAGCGGGCTTCCGGGCCCGGATCGCGGACAGGGTAACTGAATGGGCCAATCCGTCGCCATCCGTCGCCGCGCTCGTCCGATCGTCCGGGTTCCCCGTGGACATCGCCGGCGATTCGCCCGAGGATGGGACGGGGGAGTGGGGGAAAACATGAATCTTTGGACCAGACGCATCTTGGGCGTACTGCCCGTGGTCGGCTGCGGGGCGGGTGTGGTCGCGTTGGCGCTCGGTTGGCGGGACGGCCCGCACGACGCCGCGACGATCGCCATCCTCGCGGCATTCGCCTTGGTGTATCTATTCGGCGCGGTCTCGGGCTTGATGCTGCTCGAGGGCCGGCGTCGCGCGATCGCCGCGAATTTCGGCTACTGGCTGATCCAGACCGTGCAATTCAGCAGTTTTCCGTTGGCCTACGGATTTTGGGCGCCGCTCAGTTTGGTGGCCTGGTGGAATCACGGCGCGGCCGGGGCTTTCACCGCGGACGTAGGCAGCAGCTTCCACCTGAGCACCATGAACGCCGGGGCCGAAGCGGCGATCGGCGTGAACCTGTTCGCGGCGCTTTGTTGCGCCGTGCTTTGGATCGATCGAAGGCGAGGGCGCAAGGCGCCGGCCACCGATATCGACGATGCCGCGATCCGCGACGCGCTCGCCGCGGAAAAGCAGGGTTTCGGCCGCTGGCCGTTGCCGCAGGCGCTTCAGCCCGGGTCGGCCGCGCCCATCAACGCATCGTAACGGCGCTGCATTTCCTCTGGCGTCACGTCCTCGATGTTGTGCCCGATCAGCCAGCGGTGGCCGAAGGGGTCGAACACGCTGCCGCCGCGCTCGCCGTAGAAAGCGTCGCTGGGCGGCCGTTCCAGTCGCGCGCCGGCGGCGACCGCGCTTTCGATCGCGGCGTCGGCGTCGTCGACGTGCAGATGGATCGTGACCGAGCTCGGCGCGCCGTGCTGCGGGCCGCGGAGGTTCATCTCCGGATATTCGTCGCAGACCATCACCGTGGTCCCACCGAAATCCAGCTCGGCATGGCCGACCCGCCCGCCGGGTTCGACCAGCCGGAATTTTTCGGTCGCGCCGAAGGCCCGCGCGTAGAAATCGATGGCGCGCGCCGCGTCGGCGACGCAGAGATAGGCGAAGACTTCGTGGATGGCCATGGGTCGCTCCCGTTTCGGGCAAGGTAGCGCCGCGGCGGACCCGCGTCTTGTAAAAAACGGCGCTGCGGTTTTTAGCCCTCTCCCGCTTGCGGGAGAGGTTGGGTGAGGGCGCGCGGACTCGAAGGCCGCGACAACCGGCCGTTATCCGAGATCTTGAATTCGATAAGTCGGATGCATGCGTTTGATGCGATCGGCCGATCCGAGCGCCCTTACCCCAGCCCTCTCCCGCAAAGCGGGAGAGAGGGCGAAGGATGGACGCGGCGAGTTCGCGCACAATGTCGACCTTCGCGCCGACGCCTCACGCCATCCGATGAAATTCTGGAGCATCGTCTACGCCATCGGCGCCGCCCAGGCCGCTCTGCTGGCGCTGGCTTTGTGGCGGCGGCCGGTGAACGCGGCGGGCAACCGCGTGCTGGCGGCATGGATCGCGCTGGTCGGTTTCGATCTGGCGGTGAAGGCGGGATATTTCGGCGCGCCGGGGGCCGATTGGCTGAAGCCGTTCCGCTTCGTCGGTCTGTTTCCCTTCTTCTACGGCAGCGCGTTCTACCTTTACGTCCGCACGCTGGCCGAAGGGCGCGGCCTGCGGCGCGGGGATTTCGTGCATTTGGCCGGTTTCGTATTCGCCTTGGCGGCGAATGCGGACGTGTTCTTTTACGACAGGGCGCAGTCGCAAGCGCTGTATGCGCGTTTGGTGGGCGGCCACGGCTGGCCGCAATCGCCTTGGCTGGACGCGCTGCTGTTCGGTTTCGGCGTGTCGTACGTGATCGCCGCGCTGTTTCTGGCGCGGCGCTACCGCGAACGCTTGCGCGACAGCCGTTCGGACGCGGACGCGATGTCGTTGCGCTGGATCGACGCCATGGCCTGGTCGCAGATCGTGATCTGGTGCATCGCCTTGGCGCAGTGGCTGTTCCGGATTCCGTGGATCGACTATCCGTTGATCTACGGCGCATTGGCGGCCTGGGTGTTCCTGATCGGCTATCTCAGCCTGAGCCAGGCGGCGATCGCACCGCCCCCGCCGGCGGCCGTCCCCGCGAACGATGCGGACGCGCCCGCGGCCGACGATCCGCGCTTCCCCGCGGTGGAAGCGCGCCTGTCGCAATTGATGGCGCAGGAGCAGTTGTACCGCGAACCGGCCTTGACCATCGGCCAGCTCGCCAAGCGCAGCGGCTATCCCGAATACCTGGTGTCGGCGGTGATCAACCGCCGCTTCGACGGGCATTTCTGGGACTACATCAATCGCCAGCGGATCGAAGCCGCCAGCCGGCATCTGGCCGACGCCGACGATGCGCGCACCATCCTCGACATCGCTTACGCCTGCGGGTTCACTTCGAAATCCACGTTCAACGCCGCGTTCAAGCGGCAACTGGGCCAAACGCCCAGCGCCTATCGGCAAAGCAAGGCCTCAGGCCCGCGCGAGGGCTGAGCGCGGCCATCGTAGCCACGCTTCGCACACCGCCAGATTGAAGGTCCAGCAAGACCACGCGGCGAAAACGTACACGGGCGGGAAGTCCAGGCGCAGCGCGCCGGTGCCCACGCCCAGGATCAGCCGCAGCGTGATCGCCGATGTGGTCAACGCGATGCTGCGCCACATCCAACGCCGGTGGCGCACGGTGTCGCCGGCGATCGCATAGCCGATGCCGAGCGCGGTGACCGCCATCCACACCGCGGCCAGCAAAGCGAACGCCGCACCGCTGGCGACGCCGCCTTGCGCGTGCCGCGCCAGCGACAGGCCCGACACGCCGCCGATCAGGATGGCGCCGGCGTACAGCCAACCGACGAGCCGATGCAGCCGCGGCCAACGCCGCCGCAGCCAGCCGTTCAATTGCAAAGGCGCCAGCAGCAGGGCCAATCCCGCGCCGAACAAATGCCCCGGCACGTCCAATCCGGAGACCGCGAACTGCGCGTGGAAAGGATTGCGCGGCCGGTATTCGCCGTACAGGTAAGCGAAGGCGTAGGCCGCGAGCGCCGCGCAGGCGAGCGCCGCCAGCAAGTACGCGGACTTGCGCACGAAACCGATCATGGGAGGTCTCCGGCTTACTTCAGCGTGCGATCGATGCCGGGCGGGTCTGTGCAGATCGAAAACGGGCGGAGCATGGACGGCACCTCGGCGGCGGCGGATCGGGCCGTCACAGTGGCGTTGGGAACGGCGATCGTCGTCCGATCCGGCGGAATCGTACGCCGCGACCCTCAGCGATCGGCCGCTTCGGGCGGCAACAGCGTCTTGACCAGCAGGCCGCCGCCGTCGGCCAGCGGGCTTTCCTGGCGGATCAGTACTTGGTTCGCTTTGGCGAACCAGAACCGGCTGACGTAGCCGGGCCGGTTGTAGTCGGTGGTGACCAGCCAGCAATCGATGCTGCGGCCGTCGGGGCCGGTCAGCCGGTCTTCTCCGACGACCTTGAACAGGTACCGCGCCGGCGGAGCCAGGCCGGGGTCGTAGAACGGAATGCTCGCGGCGTAGTCCGGCGCCAGCGGCAGGCTTTGCAGGAATTCGAGGTCGGTCTCGAAGTTGTAGGCCGGCTCGGGCGAGGCCGCGCTGAAGCCGCGCTTGGCGTTGCCGGCCAATTCGTCCATGCCCACGACCTTGTCGGCCAGGAAACGGTAGCCGGCCAGTTCGGTCTTGCCGTCGCGGGTCGTTTCGTTGGTGTGGGTCAGCGGTCGCATCGTGCCCGCTTCGAAGCGCGAATCCTGTTTGCGGACGTAGGCTTTCTCGCCGACGGCGTCCCAGCGCTGCACGATCCGCAACTGGCGTTTTCCGTCGGCGTTTTCGAATCGGACTTCGCGCACCCAGATGTCCTTGGTGCTGCGTTGCCCGTCCGGCGCCACGGTGTAGCGCAGGTAACGATGCACGCCGGGCTTGAGCAGTTCGGCGCGCGCCAGCGGTTCGCCCACGTTGAGCGTGGTCGTCGCGGCGAGCGCATCGAGACCGCAGAACGCGGCGATGGCGCCGGCGAGCCACGCACGACGAAGCGAAAGACGCATGAGCGCAACCCATCGGCGTCGCCGAGCGCGACCATTGCAGCCTAGGCTGGTCGCGTCGCGGAAACAGCCGTCGAAAGTCATGCTGCGCGCGATGCGTTCAGAGCCGGGTGCGGTTTTCGCCCGGCGCGCGCGCGGCGACGGCGCAGACGATGGGCTCGGGCGCCGGCGCGGCGGCCGCCGGTGCGGAAGCGACGGGCGGACCCGGCGGCGAACCCTGCACCAACGCGCTGGCGCAGGCCAGGCACAACAGCAGCGCCAGCGCGGCGCGGATCATGATCGTGGTGGTCTGCATGGCGATGCTCCTGGCTGCCCCCCGGCCGAAGAGCCGGTCATGGAGGGGCTTATCAGGACGACGATCCGCGGATCCGGAAATCGACATGGATTTCAGCGTCCGGGCCGTAATCTGCGTTTTTCTTCCCGGAGCCCGCGCCATGACCAAGTTGGACAAGCCTTTGCGCCGCGAATTGAGCGTCGGCGAGCAGGCCTACACCCTGACGATCGATCCGGACGGCTTGAAGCTGGTGGAAAAGGGCCGCCGTAAAGGCGTCGAACTCCGATGGGAAGACTTGATCAACGGCGATGCGGCTTTGGCGGCGGCGCTGCAAGCTTCGGTGTCTGCGCAGCGCTGAACGGCGCGGACGGATTCGTTTTTTCGAGCAGGGCGACGCGGCAGCGATTCCAGCCGACGCCGCGTTCCGCGCAGTCTTGGGCTTGCGCTCGCAGCCCGTGTCCCGCGCCGCCGAGCACGGCTCCGACGAGGGCGGCGCCGGCGATCCGCGGCAGTATCCGATGCGTAGGCGGCTCGGCTTTCAGCAGCCGTGCGCTCCAATACGATGTCGCCGACCACAACAAGCCCGCCAATGCCGCGAACGCGGCGCCGGTCAGGCACCACGTCCAGAACGGCGCCTGCCAAACGAAGAGGTGAGCGGAATCCATCGTCGGTCGTCCGTACGCAAGCCGCATCGCGCCATCGGATGCATGGAATAGGACGGATTCGCCGGCGCGGCACGGCCAGCACGGAGATCAGTCGGCGCTCAGCGCGGCTCGCAGGCGTTCGGCATCGAACAGCGACGAGGCTTCGTCGCGGCGCAGCGCTTCGCTCCAGCGCGGCAACCGCGCCAGCCAAGCGGCGATGCGCACGGGCACGTCGTCGCCGCCGGCGTCGATCGCTTGTTGGATCGCGGCCAGCTCCAGATCCGATTCGCGGATCGATTGCCGATGACGGACCAAATCCGGCGCGGCGTAGCGTTCGTCGATCGCGCCTAGCGCCGTGCGCGCGCTGCCGAGCATCAGCCGCGCGGCGGCGGGGTCTTGCGCGTCGAACGCGTAGCGCGCGGCCAGCACGGCGGCGCGGGCGTCGTCCAGATAACTGGACACGGCGATGCGTTCCTCGCCGCCGGAGCAGGCCAGCGGCGTCAGCACGCGGATGTATTCGGCTACCGCATCCAACGTCAGCGCCGAAGGTTCGGCTCCGTCGAATTCCTCGACGATCAAGCCGCGCACGAAAGCCTCCAGCGCCGGGTCGCCGCGCTTGCGCGAAATTTTCAGGCGCGTGGGCGCGGCGGCGAGATCCGGAATCGCGACCGGATTGGCGATGCGGTCGCCGCGATGCGAGCTCATCAGCGACGAAGTCACGTCGGCGGTGCCGGGCGCGCCTGAGAGGCCGGGAAACGCGAAGTCGGCATTGCCGCGGCCGTTGCGATGGCAACTGTCGCAGGACAGGCCCGCGCGTGCGGCTTGGCCGCCGAGCAGCAGCGGCGTGCGGAACGCGGCGCGGCCGATCGCGATGCGGCGCGCCCGTTGCGGATCGCGCACCGGTTGCAGGCATTCGCGCGGCCGATAGCTCAAAGCGTGCGCTTGCCGATCGGCCGGCAGCCAGCGCGCCGCGTGCAACGGAAGATCCCCCGCTGCGACCGCCGGCGCGCAGGCGATCGCCGCGCCGGCGACGGCGATCAGGAGGCGTCGGGTTTCGCCGCGGCGATCCATCGGCGCAGTTCCTCGGCTTGGGCGCAGCCGAAGCGGCAGGCATTCTCCAGTTTGGCCAGCATGCGCCGCGCGCCGGCCAAGTCGCCGCGCTCGACCATCAGTTCGCCGTAGTACTCGGTGGCGCCCAGATGTTCCGGCGCGGCCGCCAAGGCTTGCCGGTAATAGTTTTCGGCGATGCCGTAGCGGCCCAGCTTGCGGTTCGCGAAGCCGAGGTAGGTGAGGATGTCCGGATGCGGCCCGAACGTGCGCGCCGACGCCTCGAGCGCGGCGATCGCTTCGTCGTAGCGCTTCTCGTTGATCAGGGCGACCGCTTGCAGATAGGCGCGATCGCCGCGGTCGTTGCCGGCGAACAGCGCGCCGCTCGCCGGCGCGAGCATCGACGAAGGCGGGCCGCCGAGCGCGGCTTCGACGGCCGGAATCGCCGCTTTCAAGTCGGCCGCTTGCGCGCACGCGTCGGCGCAGGCCGCGGCGCGGCGTTTGAGATCGTCGAGCACGGCGCGGGCCTTGTCCGGCTCGCCGAGCTTGGCCCAGGCGATGCCGAGTTCCTGGTGGGCGGGAATCAGGTTGTCGTCGTACTTCGCCGCTTTCTCGAAGTACTTGCGCGCATCCTTCGTCTCGCCTAGCCCGGCGCGGGCCATGCCGGCCATGTAATTAGTGTTGGCGTCGCGCGGCAGCGATTGCAGCACGCGGCCGAAGGCGCGGTCGGCGTCCTTGTAGTTCTGCGCTTGCAGGGCTTCCACGCCTTTCTTGTATTCGGTGGTGGGATCGTAATTGCGCTGGGTCATGCTCGGCGGCGCGTTGCGCATGGCGTTGCCGCCTCCTCCGCCGCCGTCGGCCAGCGCGAGCGGCGCGAACAACAGGAGCGCGCCGCCCAGGACGGCGCCTGCGGATTTCGGGACTGCGGTCATGGGTCGCCTCCGTCGGGGTGAGGGCACTAGAGCGGACGCCGCGGCGGCGCGCTCGCCGGTTTCGGACATCTCAACCTCGGCGCGCGCCGGGCATGAAATTACACCGGCCGGATCGCCCGCGGAAGCGGTTTCCGATTACCGGCAAGGCGAAGGCCTTCGCTTAGGAATCGTCTGTAGGAGTTCCCTGACGCCCTTTACCGCGTTTCGCCGACGGCGGGATTTGCGCCGGCGCTCCATCCTGATGCGGTTGGCGAACGGCCGGCGTGCGGGAGGGGGCTGCGACGATGGAACGCAATCTGGTGGTGATCGAGCCCGCGCCGACCGGTTGGCGGGTCGCCGACGATCTCGCCGGCAGCGATACCTTCGCCACCAAAGCCAAGGCGATCTTGGCGGCCTACGCTCTGGCTTCGGAACGGCAGCAGCGCACCGGCCGCGCGGTGGCGATCAAGATGCCCGACGGCTGGGGCGGAACGATGGTGGTCGGCGCCGAGGCTTAGCCCATCAGTTGTGGGAGCGGCTTCAGCCGCGAGCTCTTTCCATCCGACCATTGCGAAACGCAAACAAAAAGCTCGCGGCTGAAGCCGCTCCCACAAGCAGGCGCCGGCCTATCCCGACTTCGCCGCGTCCGCCTTCTTCTTCAACCCCGCCAACCGGCTTTTATCCAGCATCGCCGCCAGGCCGACGCTGCGTCCGGCCAGATTGGCGACCCGATATTCCACCGCCGACCCCAGCACCTGCGCGCATTCGGACAGGCTGAGGCCGTAATCCTGCTGCAGCCATTGGGTCAGGCCCGCCGTCGCCGCGCGCAAGGCTTCGTCGAGCGAGCCGGCCTGGCCCAGGGCCATCAATTGGGTCGGCGATTCCACCCGCGGCGTCGAGATCGATTTGCCCGGCAGCACGTCGACGGTGAATTCCACGTCCATCGATGTTTCCAGCGCGTATTGCGAAGTCTCGCCGTCGCCCTGCGCCGCGTGCGCGTCGCCCAGATACAACAAAGCGCCGGGCTGCATCACCGGCAGATAGATCGTGCGGCCTTCGGCGACTTCGTTGAAATCCATATTGCCGCCGAAGCGGCCGGTATCGCCGGTGGAGATCGGCGCCGAGCCGAAGCCGGGCGCGACCGCCAGGCCGCCCAGCATCGGCCGCAGCGGCACGCTGAAATCTTTCAGGCCGTTCGCTTTCTCCGGATAGGCCATGCCGCGTTCGCGATCCAGTGTCCAGCGCACCGGTCGGCCCAGATCCTTGGCTTGCGCCGCCATACCCGTGCCGAGCGCGCGGCCGACGATGCTGTCCAGGCTGTCGGCGTAATCGCGGTTCAAGCGCAATTTGTCCATGTGGATCGCCAGCGTATCGCCCGGTCGCGCGCCGACGACGAAGAACGGCCCGGTCTGCGGATTGCCGAACAGGGCCCGCGTCTTGCCATGTTCGTCGACGCCGCCCGAATCGAGCGTGCTGGTATGCACCGTGTCTTTCGGCCAGATGGTCAGCACCGGCTTGCGATGCGGCGAGAATTCGTTCGAATACGAATCGGGCCGATAGTCGTGGCGCCGCGGCGGGCCGGGCGGGCGCGCTTCGATGCGGCGCGCGGCGAAATCGTGCGCCGCGCGCGCTTTGGCGTCGTTGGGATCGGGCAGATCGGCCCGGCCGGCGATATCGGTGCTGCCGATGCGCCCGTCGTAACTCGCGGTCGCACCGTTCGAATCGGTGGCGACGAAGCGGATGCGGTCGCCTTCGCGACGGCCGCGTATCGCGCCGCCGTCCAGATCGCCGCTCAACTCGCCGCCGCTGGCGGACATTTCGAGCGTTTGGTAGACCGGATTGCCCCACAAGTCGACGACGACGAGCCAGGTTTCGCGCTCGGCCGCTTGCGCCGGCGCGGGGCCAAAGAGGATGCATATCAGCAGAAGTGAAAACGCGCGCACCGCGATCCCCGATTTTGTCCGCAGGTGCGGACTGTCATCGAGAGGATGCATTCAGAGCCGAAATCGTCGCAGCATGCGCAGCCCTCTCCCGCTTGCGGGAGAGGGTTGGGGAGGGCAAACGGTGCCCAGCGAAACTTGCTCAGGCTCTCCTTAAGGCGCGCTTACCCTCATCCGGCGCTGCGCGCCACCTCGCTTCGCGCCCGGCCCTCGCTTACGCGAGGGCGCTCGTCGGTGCGCGAGCCTGCGGCTCGCAAGCGCACCTCCTCGCCCCGCCGCGCAGGAGAAGAGTCAAAGCTTACGCGGCGCCGACGTCGCGCCGCACCGCATTCAAATCCTTCACCGCCCGCACTTCGACGCAACCGGTCTGCGCCCAGGGGAATTTCGAGGCGATTTCGATCGCTTCCTGCATGTTCGCCGCTTCGATCAGATTGAAGCCGCCGAGGATCTCCTTGGTCTCCGCGAACGGGCCGTCGACCACCGTGGTACGGCCATTGCGGATGCGCACGGTCTTGGCGGCCTTGGACGGCTCCAGTTGTTGCGATTCGAGCAGGCGGCCCTTGGCGCGCAGTTCGTCGGCGTGAGCGAAACAGTGTCGCATCATGTCGTCGGCCTCGCCTTCGGGCAGGGCTTCGAGCAAGGCTTCGTCGTTGTAGATCAAGGCTAGGAATTGCATGGCGTCTCTCCGTGAGGCGCACACAAGTACGGTGCGGCGGCGGCGCGGTCAAGTGCCGGGCGCGCCGAACGGCCCGTGCCGTTCATCGCCTCGGTCCGCCTCTCCGCGGATTGTCCCGCCGATGGGCCGCCTTCAGGCCTTCATGGTCGCGATCAGCGCGTCGGTGCCGACCACTTCCGCGAACTCGGCGCGCAAGGTGGCCAGATGGGCGCGGGCGATGTCCTCGGCGGGAATGACATGGCCATCGGTACCGGTCAGATCGAAGCAAGCGCAGGCGTCGCCGACCACGATCGTGCGATAGCCCAGATTGCTCGCCACCCGCGCCGTGGTGGAGACGCACATGTCGGTGCTGATGCCGAACAGCACCACGCTGGTCGCGCCGATCCGCCGCAAACGCAGATCCAAGTCCGTGCCGATGAAAGCGGCGTTGACCGATTTGGAAACGACCGGTTCGCCGTTCTGCGGATCGAACCCTTCCCGGAACGCATTGCCGGGATGGCCGGGCCGCAGCGAAGACTCCGCCATCACCGAATCGTGGCGCACGTGGATCAACGGCCGCCGCGTTTCGCGCCACGCGGCCAGCAAGCGCAGGCCGTGCGCTTCCATCGCCGGATTGTCGCGCCGGCCCCAAGGCGGATAGTCGAAGCCGCGCTGCACGTCGATCGGGATCAGCACGGCGTTCGCCTCCAACGGTTTCATGGCGACGCCTCCGGCGCCGCTTCGCGCCGCACGCCGCCGTAAGCGCGTTCGACTTTCGCGATGCGCAGTTCGAAATGCCGATACCACAAGCGATGGCCGTCCCTGCGCGCCGCCGTATGCTCGGCGTGGTTGCGCCAGGCCGCGATCGCGGCTTCGCTTTCGAAATAGGCCACGGTGATGCCGAAGCCATCGGCGCCGCGCGTCGATTCGGATCCGAGGAACCCGGGTTGTTCCTGGACCAATTCCAGCATGCGTTCGGCGGTGGCGTGGTATCCGGTTTCGTCCTCAGCGCTGCGTTGCGAGGAGAAGATGACGGCGTAGTAGGGCGGGGACGGCAGCGCGGCGAAACCGGGATGGTCGGTCATGGCGGAAGCGTGTGCGACGGAGAGTTCCACTCTGGCCGCTCGCATGCGCCGGTCGCAACCCGGCAAAATGCCGGTCCGCGCCGGCAATCGGCCGGCGCCGGAGGGCGCATGAAGACTTTGGACGAGATCGACCGCAAGCTGATCGCGCTGCTGCAAGACAACGCGCGCCTGTCCGCCGTCGCCTTGGCCAAGGCCGTGGGCCTGTCGCGCAGCTCGGTGCAGGAGCGTTTGCAGCGGTTGGAAGCCGCAGGCGTTATCGAGCAGTACACCGTGCGCCTGGGCAGCGGCGGCGATCCACTGCAGGCCTGGCTATTGCTGCGCTACGCCGACGGTTTCAGCTGCGACGACGTCATGCCGTCGTTGACGGCCTTGCCGCAAGTGCAGCAGGTGTACAGCGTGGCCGGCGAGATCGATCTGGTCGTGCTGGTGCGCGCCGATACGCCAGGACAATTGGCCGACCTGCGCGAAACCATCGCCATGCTCAAAGGCGTCGACGACGTCACCACGTTGACGGTGCTGCGGACGACGCTGAACCGCGGCTGATGGATGCCGCGTGGGGACGAAAGGTTGCAATCGCCACCGATGACCTTCGACACGGGCGAGCGCGAGAAGGCGCCGCTTAGAATTGCCGCGGCGCAATCCCGGCCGGCGACAAAGGACGGGAAACGGCGTCATTCCCCACTTTTTTCAGGTCCGGCCAACATGATTTCCGCAACCAACACTCTCAAGAAAACCGCGTGCGCGCTGATCGTCGTCCTGGGCTTCGCCGCCGCCAGCGCGCAGGCGCAGAAGTCGTCGGGCAACATCATCGGCGACGCCGCCAAGGGCGACACCGTCGTCGTCGTCGGCGAAGGCACCGGGTTCCACCGCGACGTCGCCATCGATCGCGACGGCCGCTACAACCTGCGCAGCATCCCGCCGGGCGACTACGTCGTCACCGTCAAGCGCGCCGACGGCAGCGAAGCCCAGCCGAAGAAGATTTCGGTGCGCGCCGGCGCCACTGCCCGCGTGCAGTAATCGGCAAAGGTTCGCGCGATCCGCGCCAGCGGATCGGCGGATAACGAAAAAGGCCGGCGTCAGCCGGCCTTTTTATTTGCGAAAGCGAAGCGTCAGTCCGCGTCGCGGAAATACGCCTCGACCACGCCTTTCACTTTGAGCGTCATCGGATTGCCGCGCCGGTCCAAGGTCTTGCCGACCGGCAAGCGCACCCAGCCTTCGCTGATGCAGTACTCCTCGACGTTGGTCTTCTCCACGCCGTTGAAGCGCACGCCGACGCCGCGTTCGAGCGCGGCCGCGTCGTGGAACTTGCTGCGTTCGTCGGTGGACAGGCGATCGGGCGGGGCGTCGGACATGGGTGGGGCTCCTTGCGGTTCGGCGGCGATTTTCGCAGACCCCGGGTTCCGATGCATCCCGCTTTTGTAGGAGCGGCTTTAGCCGCGATCTCTTTCCTGCAAGTCGCTGCGACCTGATTGGAAAAGCTCGCGGCTAAAGCCGCTCCTGCAGTGAGCAGGGCTAGGCGGCGCCGGCCTCGACGCCGCCGCGGTGCAATGGATCGGGCAAGGCTTCGCCTTGCCCGGTGAAGCCCAGCGACACCGAATTCAAGCAATGCCGCTCGCCGGTCGGCGGCGGGCCGTCCGGGAACACGTGGCCCAGATGGCTGCCGCAGCGCGCGCAAACGATCTCGGTGCGGACCATGCCGTAGCTGGTGTCGCGGATCTCGCGGATGTGGCTTGCGTCGTACGGCTCGAAGAAGCTCGGCCAGCCGGTGCCCGAATCGAACTTCGCGCTGGAACGGAACAGCGGCAGGCCGCAGAAGCGGCAGGTGTAGACGCCTTCGCGTTTGTTGTCGAGGAACACGCCGCAGAACGGCGCCTCGGTGCCGTGCGCCAGCAGCACGTGGCGTTCTTCGTCGCTGAGCGCCGCGGTCAATTCGCGGCGCTGCGCGTCGGACGGCGGGGTCAGGTCGAAGGCGGTCATGTCGTTCTCCTGGCGGCGTACCGCTGAAATACGGTCTGCGGCGCCGAATTCAAGGCGCCGGGCGCACCCGCACCATCCGTTCCAGCAGGTGCTCCATGGTCGCGTCCATGTCGGCGCATTTGCCCATGTGCACGGGCGAGGTCTGGATGATCGCGCTGCGCTTGGCGGTGAGCCAGTGGAAGCGCGCGCGCGGCGGCAGCAGGCCGATCGGCCCGGCTTCGGCGCCGCCTTTGCAGATCGCGGGGATCGAATCCAGATGCCGGCGCAAGGCTTCCATGTCCAGATGCGGATCCAGCGCCAGCAGCCGCGTTTCGTCGAGCTCGATCCGAGCCTCCAGATACCGGCTCGCTTCGCACGACAGGATCACGCCGACGTTGACGAATTCCTCGCGCTCCACCCGCGGCACCACCCGGATCACCGCATAGTCGTAAGCGTCATGCGCGCGCACGGATCGCCTCCTCGACGAAGCGTTCGCGTTCGGCGAGCCGCTTGGTCAGATAGCCGAGGTAGGCCGCGCGCTGCGCGGCCGGATCGGCGAACGCGTCCGGACCTTGCAGCCAGAGGTCGGGCAGGCTCGCGATGATCGCCGCGAGCTTGGTTTCGTCCAGCTTCGCCGCGAGCGCCGCATCGTTCTCCGCGATCCGCGTCGCCCACGGCAGCAGCACGTGGTCTTTGATCAGCGGAAACGCATTGCCCGCGTTCGCGGCGCCGCCGTCCCAGCCGTGATGGAAATACAGCGCCGCGCCGTGGTCGATCAACGCCAGCTTGCGATGCCAGATCAGCAGGTTGGTGTTGCGCGGCGTGCGGTCGACGTTGCTGACGAAGGCGTCGAACCAGACGACTCGCGAAGCCAGGTCCGCGTCGGGTTTCTCCGCCACGGGATCGAAAGCGACCGCGCCGGGCAAGTAGTCGAGCGCGAGATTGAGTCCGGCGCTGGCGCGGATCAGGTCCTGGATTTCCGGATCCGGTTCGGTGCGCGCGAGTTCCGGGTCGAGATCGATGAAGACGATCTCCGGCACCGGCAAGCCGAGCGCGCGCCCGATCTCGCCCGCCACCCATTCGGCGACCAGCGCGCGTGCGCCCTGTCCCGCGCCGCGGAACTTCAGCACGTACAGGCCCTCGTCGTCGGCTTCGACCACGGCCGGCATCGAACCGCCTTCGCGCAGCGGCGTGACGTAGCGGGTGGCGGCGACGGTGCGGGGTTGCATCGCGCAAGAATACCGGGCTTTCGTCTTCGTGGTCGTGGCCGAAAGCGATGGCTTTTCGTAGGAGCGGCTTTAGCCGCGAGCTCTTTCTTCCAAATCGCTGCAATGTCGCGATTTGAAGGCAAAAGCTCGCGGCTAAAGCCGCTCCTACGAAAAACGAAGCCTACAAGAGCCGCGAGGCCAACCGGCCGACGGTGCGCAACGCCGCTTCGGTGCGCGCGTCCCAGGCCAATCCGCAGCTCAAGCGCACGTGGCGCCGGTAATCGCCGCGGTTGGAGAATAGATGGCCGGGCAGGATGCCGATGCCTTTCGCCAAGGCGGCTTCGAACAAGGCTTGGCCGTCGGCGCCGTCCGGCAATTCGACCCATAAGGCCATGCCGCCGGCGGGTTCGGCGACGCGCGTGCCCGACGGCCAATGTTCGGCGATCGCTTGCCGGTAGCGTTGCGCGTTGTCCGCCAGCGCGCGGCGCAAGCGGCGCAGGCCGCGGTCGAAGTCGTGGCGGGCCAGATATTCGACGATCGCCTGCTGCGGCAGCGTCGCGGTGGCGACCGTCGAAAAGCACTTCGCGCGCAGCAGCGCGGACGACCAGCGCCCGCCCAAGGCCCAGCCCACGCGCAGGCCCGGCGAGAGCATCTTCGAATAGGAACCGCAGGTGATCGTCGCGCCATCGCGGTCGAAAGCGCGCAGCGGCGCGGGGCGAATGCCGGAATAGGCGAGTTCGCCGTACAGATCGTCCTCGATCGCGACCGTGCCGTGCGCGGCGCAGGCCGCGAGCAGCGCGCGCTTGTCGTCGTCGCCGGTCAGGCTGCCGAGCGGATTGTTGAAATTGGGCATCAGCACCGCCGCGCGCACGGCGTGGCGTTCGAGCAGTTCGGCGGCGCGGGCGGCGTCGATGCCCGAGCCGGGCCGGTTCGGCACTTCGATCACGCGCAGGCCTTGCGCGGCCACGGCTTGCAGCAGGCCGTAGTACGTCGGCGTTTCCAGCATCACCACGTCGCCGGCGCGCGCGACCGTGCGCAGCGCCAGGCTGATCGCTTCCATCGCGCCGGCGGTGATCACGATCTCGTCCGGATCCACGTCCGCGCCGCATTGCGCGTAACGCTGCGCGATGCGCTGGCGCAAGGCGGGCAACCCTTGCGGGATCGCATAGTTGAGCGCGGCGGCCGGATCGCGCCGAAGCGCGCGCGATACAGCGCCGGACAAGGCGGCGGTGGGCAGCAGCGGCAGCGCCGGCGTGGCCGCGTGCAGCGGCACCACGTCTGTGCGGCCCAGTACGTCCAGCACGCCGAGCAGGGCGGGGTTGCGGATCGGCTGCGGCGCGCGCGCGGCGCGATGCGCGGCAGCGGCGCGCGGCGCCGGCAGCGATGCGGCGCGGACGTAGTAGCCCGAACGCGGCCGCGCTTCGATCAGGCCTTCGCGTTCCAACTGCAAATAAGCTTCGATCGCGGTGGCCAGGCTGATCCGCTGGTCGCGGCCTAGCCGGCGCAGCGAAGGCAAGCGTTCGCCCGCACGCAGCACGCCGCGCTGGATTTGGCCGCGCAGCCGTTGCGCCAAACGTTCGTAGAGCGGTTCCTGGGCCATGGCATCTGTACCGGTCGATTTCGATCATAACTGAATCTGTACCGGTGCGACCGGCGGGCTTAGCCTGAGCCTCCCGATGTTGCGGCCGCCGCCATGACCCCGATCGCCACCGCTAAAGAATCGCGCAGCGCGCTGTTGCAGCTGCTGGTCGCCGAGCTGCTGATCGGCTCGGTCGGCGTGTTCGCCCACGAGGGCGGGCAGGATCCGGTGACCACGGTGTTCTTCCGCTGCGTGTTCGGCAGTCTGTTCCTGCTCGGCTGGGGCGCGGCGCGCGGTTATTTCCGCGGGCTGCTGGCCGAGACCGCGCTGATCAAGGCTGCGATCTTCAGCGGCGTGCTGCTGGTGCTGAACTGGGTGGCGCTGTTCGCCGGCATGGCCCGCTCGTCGATCGGCGTGGCGACGATGGTCTACCACTTCTTTCCGTTCGCGATGCTGGCGATGGCGGCCTTGTTCTACGGCGAACGCACGCGGCCGGCGGATTGGGCCTGGAGCCTTCTCGCTTTCGGCGGCGTGGTGCTGTCGGCCGATCCGGGCAAATTATTCGCGAGCGCCGATAAGTCCTATCTGTTCGGGGTCGGCCTGACCTTCGTCGCCGCGGTGTTGTGCGGCGCTTCGTTGCTGTTGTCGCGGCGAATCAGCCGCGAACGGCCGTTCGCGGTGGTGCTGATCCAATGCCTGGTCGGCGTGGCGATGCTGGCGCCGTTCGCGGACTACGTCGCGGTCGCGGGTTTCGGCGGGCATTGGATCTGGTTGGCGGGATTGGGCCTGATCCATAGCGGCATCTGTTACGTGCTGTTCTATTCGGCCTATCCGAAATTGCCGGTAGCGACGATCGCGGTGCTGGCCTTCGTCTATCCGGCGGTGACCTTGGCGCTGGACTTCGTGCTGTATGGGCATGCGCTGGCGCCGGTGCAGATGGCGGGCGTAGCGTTGATCGTGCTCGGCACGCTGGGCGTGAACCTGAAATGGCAGTGGCGGCGCCGCGTGCCGGCCGAGGCTTGAGCCCACAAAAAACTACGGCCGCTCGCCGCGGCCTTGCGCCTTCGCATTGCGGATGACCGCGCGCACGAGCTCGCGATCGCGATGCCGGGAAATCGCCACCGCGCCGAGGCGCAAGGCCTGCTCGCGCAATGCCTCGTCGACGTCGTAATGCGCGCCGCTGGTCTTGTCCTGGAACGCGCGCCGCGGCAGTCCCAAGCGCGCGGCGAACGCATGCAGTTCGTCCAAGGTATCGGCCATCAAGTGCGCCCAGCGCCGGTCGCGCCACAAGGTGACGGCATCGTCGACGTAAACGGTCACGGTTTTCGGCGGAGATCGCGCATGGCGCCAGCATAGCGGCATTGCGGCGGAACATGAACGAAAGGACCCTGCACGAGCGCGTTCGCCGCCGCTATCTCACGACGCGCGGATGCGAGCTGAACGGAGGCGCGGAGTTCACGCGATGTTGTCCGCCGCCGTCCAAAACTCGCGCCACCCGCAAGCGAAGGAGGTTTCCATGAAGAAGTCCGCCGTATTCGTGCTGGCGCTGCTGTGCGCTTCCGGCGCGGCCTGGGCGCAGGACTCGATGACCGAAGCGAAAGTGCGCGCCAAGCTGACCGAACAGGGCTACACCAAGATCAACGACGTTAAGTTCGCCGACGGCGTCTGGAAAGCGGATGCGCGCAGCGCCGACGGCAACCGCATCGATGTGCGCATCGATCCCAAGACCGGCGAGATCTATCCGGACGAACAAGTCGCCAACATGACCGAAGCCGATGTGAAGGCCGCGCTGGCCGCCGCTGGCTACACCAACATCCACGACGTGGATTACGAGGACGGCATCTGGAACGCCGAAGGCGACGATCCGGCCGGCAAGGACGTGGAGCTGAAGATCGATCCGAAGACCGGCAAGGTGATCGGCAAGGAAAAGGATTGACCGTTCCATCGCCAGCGCGACGCACGGAAAGGGCCGCAACCGCGGCCCTTTCCATTTTGGGCGGATATTTCCGATGCGGGATGCTTGCGCCGAACGCCCGGCGGCACCATGTTGGCGGCATGAATCAGCCCGCCGCGCCCGCCGAACCCGAACACGACCCCCAGATCGGCGCCGGCCCCGTCGCCAAGGCCGCCACCGCGCGCGGCGAAGGGCAGGTGATCCGCGACCTGATGCCCTTTCTGAAGCCGTACAGCGGCCGGATCGCGTTGGCGCTGGCGCTGGTGGTCGCCGGCAAGCTGGCCAACCTGACCGTGCCGATGGTGCTGAAGAAACTGGTCGACGGCTTGGACGTCGCGCCGACGCTGCTGGTGTTGCCCGTGGCGTTGCTGGTCGCCTACGGCGCTTCGCGCCTGTCGGTGACCTTGTTCACCGAATTGCGCCAAGTGGTGTTCGCGCGGGTGATGGCGCGGGTGTCGCGGCGCGTAACTCTGCAGGTATTCCGTCATTTGCATGCGCTATCGCTGCGCTTCCATCTGGCGCGCCGCACCGGCGGCGTGGCGCGCGACGTCGAACGCGGCGGCGCGGCCATTTCCGATCTGCTCGACTGGACGCTGTACACGATCCTGCCGACCGCCTTCGAAGTGCTGCTGGTCACCGGCGTATTGGTGTGGCTGTACGACTGGGGCTTCGCCGGGATCACCCTGGTCACGTTGGCCGCGTACATTGTCTTCACCTTCTCGGTCACCGAATGGCGCACGCGCTACTACCGCGCCGCGGTGGAAGCCGACACCCGCGCCAACGAGCGCGCGGTGGATTCGCTGCTCAATTACGAAACGGTCAAGTACTTCGGCAACGAAGAACACGAAGCGCGCCGCTACGACGACAACCTGGTGCGGCTGGAGAACGCGCAGGTCAAAAGCCGCAAGACGCTGGCGGTGCTGAACTTGGGCCAGACCGCGATCGTGGCGATCGGCGTGACCGCGATGATGTGGCGCGCCGCCGCCGGCGTGGTCGCCGGAACGATGACCATCGGCGACCTGGTCCTGGTCAACGCCTATCTGCTGCAGTTGTCCGCGCCTCTGAACATGCTCGGCATGATGTACCGCGAAGTGAAGCAGGCGTTCACCAACCTGGAACGCCTGTTCGGCCTGCTCGACGAGCGCCAGGACGTGCAGGACCGCGCCGGCGCCGTGCCGCTGCGCGTGTCGCGGCCGCGGGTGGCGTTCGAGAACGTGCGCTTCGGCTACGACCCGCGGCGCGAGATCCTGCAGGACGTCAGCTTCGAAATCCCGCCCGGCGGCACCGTCGCGGTGGTCGGCCATTCGGGTTCCGGCAAATCCACGCTGGCGCGGCTGCTGTACCGCTTCTACGACGTCGACGCCGGGCGGATCGCGATCGCCGACGACGAAGGCGCGCTGCGCGACGTGCGCGACTACACCCAGGCCAGCGTGCGCGGCGCGATCGCGATCGTGCCGCAGGACACGGTGCTGTTCAACGACACCATCTACTACAACATCCTGTACGGCCGGCCTGCGGCCGGCCGCGAAGAAGTCGAGCGCGCCGCGCGCGCCGCGCACATCCACGATCTGATCGTCTCGCTGCCGGACGGCTACGAATCGGAAGTGGGCGAGCGCGGCCTGAAACTGTCCGGCGGCGAGAAGCAGCGGGTGGCGATCGCGCGCGCCTTGCTGAAGGACCCGGCGATCCTGATCTTCGACGAAGCGACTTCGGCGCTGGATTCGAAATCGGAGAAGGCGATCCAGGCGGAGCTGGATCGCATCGCGGTCGGCCGCACGACCCTGGTCATCGCCCATCGCTTGTCGACGGTGATGGACGCCGACGAAATCCTGGTGATGGACGCCGGCCGCATCGTCGAGCGCGGCGCACATGCGCAATTGCTGGCGCTGAACGGGCATTACGCGCAGATGTGGCGGCTGCAGCAGCAAGAGCGGCAAGCCGAAGCGGCCGAAGCCGTGCCCGCGTCTCTCTAAACCCGTCGCTGGCGGAGCGAAAGCCGGTCTGCTAAGATGAGAACCGTTCTCATTAAGAAGCCGGTCTATCCGGCACCAGCGTTCTCCGGGGTGAGCGATGCCGATTCCCGTGCATGAACCTTCTTACCTGCCGTCCGGTCGGCGCGTGCCCGCGTTCGACAGAGACGATTTGCTGGATGTCGCCGCGCGGATGTTCGTGGCGCGCGGCGTGGACGCCGTGGATGTCGGCGACATCGCCGCGGAGGCCGGCCTGAGCGACCGCGTCTTGGCGAGGCATTTCCGCGACAAGGCCGCCCTGCTGGGCGCTTTGCGCGAACGTTTCGTCGCCTCGTTCTGCACCCAGTTGCGCGAAGCGATGGATCGCTGCCGCCCCGACGACTGGACCGGGCGCCTGCGCGCTTGGGTCGCGACGGGCTTCAACGGCTATCTGGACCATGTCGCCTTGCACGACGTGGTGTTCCACGGCCTGCCGCACGACCGCCAGGCGCATCAGGACAATGGCGCGATCGATCAACTGACCGAACTGCTGGAAGGCGGCGTCGCCGCGCGCGTGTGGGTGGCCAACGATCCGCGCATGACCGCGACCATTTTCTTCAACGCCCTCCATGCCGCCGTCGACCGGCTGGTCATGACCGGCGAACCCTACGACCGCGCGCGGCCGCTACGGACCTTGATCGGCTATTTCGAGCGGTCGGTGCAATGGTGGAAGCCGTGTTGAAGTGCGCGATCGCTTGTCGGCATCGTTTTCGAAGATAGAACGCGCTTGTTGTTCTCCCTCCTTTGAAAAAGGAGGGTCGGGGAGGATTTTCTTTTGCCGTCCGGGCGCGGCGTTCGCCGCAGCTCTCACTTCGGGCGGAGCGAACCTGAGATCGCAGTCGGCGCGCGCGGCGAACGCCGCGCCCGCCAAGGCTAGTATCGATACGATGCGGAACGCGTACATGATTCGCCTGCCTTTTGAAGACTGGGCGAATCGTCGCGCGGCTCGCCGCTGCGCGATATCCGATTCTTGCGCCGCGCGCGTCAGGCCTTCGGCCGCTTGAATTCCTTGGCCAGCCACTCGTCGATCAGCCGCTTCTCGTAGCGCAGCGGGTCGCTGCTGCCCACCGCCGAAGCGTTGCGCATGAAGTCCAGATCGGTCAGCTTGCGCGCGCCTTGCGAAAACACCGTTCCGTTCGCCCCGCTGAGGGTGAAGTTCAATTCGATCCGCGGCGGATAGATGTCGCGCACGATCCGGGTCGAGCCGAAGTTGGCCCCGCGCCAGGGCTCGTACTGGCCGGCGCGGCGGATGTCGGTGATGGTGACGTCGAGCCGTTCGCCAGACGGCAGCCGCTGCACGGCGCGTTTGCGCAGGTATTGGGCCAGCTGCTGGACCCAGTCGCCGCGCTTGGCTTCCCAACGGTTGCCGCTTTGGCGCAGATCCGAGAATTGCGCCGGATCGGTCCAGCTCACCGCGACCGCGCCTTCGGCCGGCAGGTTGCGCGGCGCTTTCGGATCGGTGACGTCCCCGGTTTTGGCGACAACAGACGTCGCCGCCAGCAAGCCTAGGAAGAGGGCCGCAGCCCGATAAGCCGTATTCATCGCGATGCTCCCGGTGAGGGACGATACCGATTTTGGACCTGCCGACGCCGCGCGCAAGCATCGAAGGATAGGGAACGCCGCCACCGTTGGCTCGCGTTCAATATCCAGGCGCCGAAACGAAAAAAAGGCCGCTCCGAGGAGCGGCCAAGGTTTCAACCCTTCACGCACAGCACCTGGCGCAGGGTATGCACTACTTCCACCAAGTCGCTCTGCGCGGCCATCACCGCGTCGATCGACTTGTAGGCCGCCGGCGACTCGTCGATGACATCCGCGTCCTTGCGGCATTCGACGTGGGCCGTGGCTTCGCGGTGCTGCTTCAGCGTGATCGACTTGCGCGCCTGGGTACGGCTCATCACGCGGCCGGCGCCGTGGCTGCAGCTGTGGAAGCTGTCCGCGTTGCCCTTGCCGCGCACGATGTAGCTGCGCGTGCCCATGCTGCCCGGGATGATGCCCAGTTCGCCCTCGCGCGCGCTGACCGCGCCCTTGCGGGTGACCAGCAGTTCCACGCCGCCGTGCGTTTCCTTCTGCACGTAGTTGTGGTGGCAGTTGACCGCCATCTTTTCCAACTGGAACTTCGGCAGGCGGTGGCGCATCTCGTGCAGCACCCGCGCCATCATCGCTTCGCGGTTCTGGCGCGCGTAGTCCTGCGCCCACGACACCGCTTCCACGTAATCGTCGAACAAAGGCTCGCCTTCCATGAAGAAGGCCAGGTCCTTGTCCGGCAAATGGAAGCCCAGCACGCGATGCGCCAACTGCTCGCGCGCGCGCTCGATGAAGTAGGTGCCGATCAGGTTGCCGGTGCCGCGCGAACCGCTGTGCAGCATCACCCACACCGCGTCGGCCTCGTCCAGGCAGATCTCGATGAAGTGGTTGCCGCCGCCCAGCGTGCCGATCTGGCGGTCGATCTTGTCGGTGCGGATCTTGCGGTGCTTGGCCTTGATCGCCTCTAAGCCCGCCATCAACCCCGATTGCGCCAAGCGCGTTTCGTGGCTGTCCGGCAGCTTGCGGTGCTCGCCGCCCGGACCGTTGCCGACCGGCACGCTGCGCTCGATGCTCGAACGCAATTGCGCCAAGTCGTCCGGCAAATCGCTCGCGCGCAGCGTGGTCCGCACCGCGGCCATGCCGCAGCCGATGTCGACGCCGACGGCCGCGGGGATGATCGCGCCGCGGGTCGGGATCACCGAACCGACGGTCGCGCCCTTGCCCAGGTGCACGTCCGGCATCACCGCCACCCACGGCCCGACGAACGGGACCGATGCGATGTTGCGCAGCTGCGCGTGGGCTTGCGCTTCGAGCGGCACGCCGCGCACCCAGCCCTTGATCGCGGTGGCGCTGCCTTCGGCGTGCAGGAATTCGTAGTTCGTACTCATAAGTCGCTCCATTGAAAACCCGCGCGGCGGTTCCGTCCACCGCGCAGGCGTTACTGCTTCATCGTCACCAGCTGCTTCAGCACGCCGTCCAGGCCGCCGAACACGGTGAGCTTGTCGATCTTCTCGGTGACCTTCTCCAAGGCTTCGAGCTCCTTCAGGCGCATCAAGGTGGGGCTCTCCTCGATCAGCTTGGCGGTGTTCAGCAGCGAACGGGTCGCGTTCGCCTCCTCGCGACGGCGGATCACGTTGGCTTGGGCCGCCTTCTCCGCCTGCACCACGCTGTTGAGGATCTCCTTCATCTCGCCCGGCAGGATCACGTCCTTGACGCCCACGCCGAGCACCTCGAGGCCGAACTCGGTCACCTTGCCGCGCACGTACGCGAAGATGTCCGCGTCGAGCGAGGCTTTGTCGCCGAGCAGTTCGTCCAGCGTCTTGGCGGAAACCGCCTTGCGCAGGCCGTACTGCAGCTCGCGGTACAGGTGGTCGCCGAACTTCGCCACCTTGGTGCGCGCGGCGACCGGGTCGGTCACGCGCACGCTGGCGGCGAGGTTGACGCGCAAGCTGACCTTGTCGCGGGTCAGCAGCTCCTGGCCCGACACCTCGACCGACTGCACGCGCAACTCGATCACCTCGGCGCTCACGTTCTTCCGGAAATTCCAGAAGGCGTAAGCGCCCGGCGCCAGGGTGCGCGCCAGCTTGCCGTCGACGAACACCAGGCCCATCGACTCGGCCGGCACTTCGGTGGCGATCGCCACCTTGGACAGCGAGCCGAGTTGGCGCAGGCGCGCGGCGACGTCGGCGCGCAGCTCCAGGCCATCGGCCAAGGACGCGCGCTGCACTTCGACGCGGACCAGGCCGCGCCAGTACAGACGGCGCGAGCCGGGAGCCAGCACGTCCTCGAGCTTGCCGTTTTTCAGCACCAGGCCGACCTCGTCGGCGCCGATGTCGGCGTGCACGAAGACATCGCCGAGCCCGTCGCCCAGGCTCGCGATGAGCGCGTCGACGTCGTGGCCCGCGTATTCCGGCGCGGCGATGTTGAACGTGCGCACTTCGATCCGGTTCAGCGGATCGAAAAAGCGGTACACGCCCGCGCCGAGCACCTGCTCGAATTGACGGTTGCGATACACCAGGCCGCGCTCGCCGTCGCCGATCACGACCCTTTTGGTCCAGAACATGGGCATTGCTCCTTGTTGGCTCTGGTGGTCCGATCCAATTTTTGAGAGCCGAGGCGACGGATCGGACTTCGCCACGCTCTTATTTGAAAGTCCGCACAGGGATGTGCGGGCTTTTGCGGAGGGATACGCATAGTGGAAGCGCCCCTGACGCCGATGCCGCGGAGCGATCGCGCTGTCCGTGCGGAGACCGATCTTTTCCGGCAATCGCGATGTGCTGCGATCCGCTTTCCACGATCGGCCGGCGCGCTTCGAGGACGAAGGCCCGGCGATACCGCCGCTGCGGAATCCCGTTGCGCGATGCGCCTAAGCGCATCGTTTGGCGGAACGCCGCACGGGGCGTTTCCTGGGGTGGGATTTGCATCCCGTGTTTCCAGATTGACAGTCTGGGTTTGGAGCGGGAATCGAACCCGCGACTCTCGGTTTATAAGACCGATGCTCTAACCGACTGAGCTATCCAGTAGTGGACGAACCGGATTCGAACCGGCGGCCTGCGGCTTGCGCCGCTGCTCTCACCCGACTGAGCTACCGTCCTCGCGAAACACCTTCTCCCGGTTTCTGGCATACGCCACGGCAGCGCCGCGCGCACCGGACGGGCTTGGGAACCCGTACCGCTGGAAACCGTTCGATCGATGTTCCGTATTGGCGTCGGAAAACGCCAATCCGTTGCGCAAGCCGCGCCCGCCCGCCGCCCGTGCCCGGCATCAGGGCACAGCGCTAAAGCGCCTCGCAGCGGAACATCCTTGTTCTCGGGCTTTCCATGCCCGGATGCCAGGATGCGGTTTCGTTTGCGTAAAAAATTGTTGAAAAGTCCGCACACGGATGTGCGGGCCCTTGCGAAGGGACTCGCGTAATGTCTCCATTGCGAACGCGCAAAAGAAAACGCCCCCGGAGTCGGTCCGAGGGCGTTCGCGTTCCTCGGAGATCGGGGCGACCGATCTCCAGAGAAGGAAATCAGTCGAATAGGGCCAGGCCGTGCCGCAGTCGCGGCGCGCGATAGCCCGCGTCGCGGTTTTCTCGCGACGTGCAGGGTTCGGCTGCGATGTGGAAGACGGGTTTCATATCGAAATTCTGGCGTTTCGTTCGCCACCAGGGCGGAGGCCGCGCAAATTACCAGATGTTTTGCGCATTGCAAGCATTATTTATCGCCGCGGACGGACGGTCGCGCGCAACGTGCGAGCGGCATGCTATGCGGAGCCAGGTTTTCTTATCGCCGCACGGTCCATTCGGCGCAATACGCTGACGCGCCGCAGCATGCGGCGAAGAATCGTTGCCGCCGATACGGCGGCTGAGCCCGGTCGACGGACGGTTCGTGCCGTCCCTTAGCATCCGAGCACGCCGCATTTTTCCGGTTGACGCGTCCGTGACGCGGCGGCGAGCAGGTTTCGGGGTACCGCCGAATCACTGGAGTTCCGTATGAATACGTACACCCGCACGCATCTCGCGTTTTCCATGCTGCTGTCGATCGCCGGTCTTTCGCTGCCGCTCGGGGCGCAAGCGGCCGACCGCATGGCCGGCAAGATGGATACCGACGGCGACGGCAAAGTGTCCGCCGCCGAGCATGCCGTAGCGGCCAAAGCGATGTTCGAACGCATGGATGCCGACAAGGACGGCTACGTCACCGCCGCCGAAATGGACGCCAGCCATGCGGCGATGAAGAAGGACGGGCAAGCGACCGACAGCCCGATGTCCTCCGCCGACAAAATCAAGGCGGTCGATCGCGACGGCGACGGCAAGATCTCGGCGACCGAACACGAAGCCGGTTCGAAGTCGATGTTCGGCAAGATGGACGGCGACATGGACGGCTATGTCACCGCCGCCGAGATGGAAGCCGGCCACAAGGCGACGATGGGCGGGAAGAAGTAGCGCGGCGATCCGATGAAAACAACCCCCGGCATGCCGGGGGTTGTCCGATCATGCTGGAGCGGTGCGCGTCAGTAGACCGACACGGCGCTTCAAGCGCGGGCCACCGGTTGTACTGCGTCGAGTTCAAACCGTACAGCTCCTTCGCCCCTAAACGTGAGGAAGCGGCACGCACCCTCATGGTTTTCGGCCGGCCGATCGTTCTTTAGCAACGGCGGTCACAGTGCGGGTCAGCGAAGCCGATGATTCGACTTTCGCACGCCATCGGCAAAAGGGCCGATGCCGGCGGCCGATGGCGCTATGCTTCCGCCATGCGCCGCCTCCTCATTCCGATCGCTTTCGTCCTGGCCTGGCCCGCGATGGCCGCTCAGCCTCTCTACCGCGAAATCAAGGATTTCGTCGTCGCTTGCGACAACGGCGGCGCTTGCCGAGCGCTGGGCTTGGCGCAGGAAGACGGCGGCAATCCCTTGCTGCTGGATTTGCATCGCGATGCGGGACCGTCCGGCAAAGCGACGTTGCGGCTCAGCGCCGCGCGGCGTTTCGCGGCCCGAGATTTGCGCGTGGACGGCAAGACCTCGACGGTGTCGGCGCTGCCGTGGCGCGATGCGGGCGACGCGAACGGCGGTGCGTTGGAATTGCAGGATCCGAACGCGATCGCCAAATTCGTCGACCTCGCGCGCAACGCGGGCGCGATTACGATCGGCCGCGGCCAGGACAGCGCGAACTTGTCGCTCTCCGGCTTCAGCGCCGCATTATTGCTGGTCGACGAAACCCAAGGCCGCATCGGCAACGAAACCGCGTGGCTGCGGCGCGGCGCCAAGCCGGCGTCGGCCGTTCCGGCGGCCGGCGCCTTGCCTGCGCTGCCGCCGCCGCCGAAAAGCGCGGCGTTGTCGCGGGCGCAGGCGACGTCGTTGATCGCCGCCGTCCGTCGCCAGCAGTCGAAACTGATCGCCGGCGAAGAGTGCGACACCTCGAATCCCGACCTCTCTCCCGATTCGGCCTACGCTTTGAGCGGCGACGAGGCGTTGGTCCTGCTGAATTGCTTCAACGGCGCTTATCAGAGCGCGAGCCTGGGGTTCCGGATCGACCGCGCCGGCCGCGGCCCCGCTCGGCGCTTGGTCCTGCAGGCGCCGATCCGGACCGGTGACAACGATGGCCGCATCGATTATTTCACCAATGCGGACTACGACCCCGCCAGCGCCACCTTGTCCCACGCAGCCAAGGGCCGTGGCCTGGGCGACTGCGGCGAAGCGGCGAGTTGGCGCTTCGACGGCCGCGAATTCCGCCTGGCCAGTTATGCTTATCTGGGCCGTTGCAGCGGTGCGGACCCCGGCGATTGGCCGACGTTGTTCCGCAGCGCGGGCCGCTGACCGGCCTTGATCGCGGCGGCGGCGGCCGCATTTCATCCGCATTCCACCCTCGAGTCCCGCCATGTCCGCCCAGCCCAACGCAGCGCCGCTGCGCATCGATTTCATCTCCGACGTTTCCTGCCCATGGTGCGCGATCGGATTGCAATCGCTGCAGCGCGCGATAGACAAGGTCGACGGCGAGATCGAAGTCGCGCTGCGTTTCCAGCCCTTCGAGCTGAATCCGCAGATGCCGCCGGAGGGCGAGGACGCGATCGTGCATCTCACCGGCAAATACGGCATCAGCGCCGAGCAAGCAGTGAGCAACGGCGAATCGATCCGGCAGCGCGGCGCGCAACTGGGCTTCGAGTTCGACATGGGCCGCAGGCGCAAGATCTACAACACCTTCGACGCGCACCGCCTGTTGTATTGGGCCGGACAACAAAATCCCGCTTCGCAATTGGCGCTGAAGCGGGCGCTGCTGCGCGCTTATTTCACCGAAGGCCGCGACGTCTCCTCGCACGAGGTATTGGCCGAAGTCGCCGAACAAGCCGGCTTGGACGGAGCGCAGGCCCGCGAGGTCCTGACCAGCGGCCGCTACGGCAAGGAAGTGCGGGGCCTGGAGGAAACCCAGACGGCGAAGGGCATCCGCGCCGTGCCCTCGGTGATCCTGGACGGCCGCTTGCTGGTTCAGGGCGGACAGGCGCCCGAGGTGTTCGAGAAGGCCCTGCGCCACGCCGCCGCCACCCGGAACCCGGCCTAAGTCCATGACTTCAGAGGGGTGACTTCCGGCCCATGGTGGAATCGTTTTGGTGTTGTAGTCTACCAATACACCAAAACAGAGGTCGCCATGAACGCCGTCCGCAGCACCCGTACCCCGTCCGCCCAGCCGGCCCGCGCCGCCCTGCAGCGCGCCGCCGCGCCCCAGGTCCGCCCCGTCCGCCGCGAGCGCGATTTCGGAATCGGCTACGGCAGCAGCAGCGGCTACGGCAGCACCGAACGTCCCTACGCCGCCAGCGGCGCGCAGAGCTACTTCCGCTGCCGTTGATCGCTGCGGCCGCTGTCAGCGATACAGACGTTGGCAATGGCCGCAGAAGAAAGCGCGGCGCTGGCGGGTACCGAGCTTGGCCCGGTACTGCAGCCGGCGCCCGCAGCGCGGACACTGGGTCCGCGTATGCACCTGGTAATGCTGGCGCAGCACGAAGGCTTTTTTCCAAGCCAGGAAATCGAAGCTGTATTCGCGTGCCTGCTCGATCATCGCGCCCAGCTTGCGCGGCGGCAGCGCGCCGACTTCGCTCTCCGGCTGCACGAGGATCCGGAACAGCACCTCGTTCTTGATGATGTTGCCGACTCCGGCGAACACGTCCTGATCCAATAGCGCGTCGCACACCATCGCATCGGGCATGCGCGCCAGCTTGCGGCGCGCGGCCTTCGGGTCCCAGGCGTCGGACATCACGTCCGCGCTCCAGTCGTAAGCCGCATCCAGATCGCCTTCGATGTATTTCAGCGAACAGGCGTAGAAATCGATCGCGCCGGCCTTGCCGAAATCCAAACGCATGCGCGGCGGCGTGTCCTTCGGATCGTCGATGCGATAGCTGCCGAACAGCATGAAGTGCACGCGCATCGCGAAGCCGTCGAACGCGATCAGGAAATGCTTGCCCCAGCTGCGGAATTCGAGCACGCGGCGGCCCTGCATCCTCGACAGGTCCAGTTTGCTGTTGCCGCTGACGCGCAAGACCTTGCGGCCGCTGAACGGCGCGGCTTGTTCGCGCAGAATCACGATCGACGGGCCTTCGGGCATGGGCCGGCTCTTTTCGGGAGGAATCGGCAACTTATCCGCGGTCCCGCAGCGGCCGCGTGAGGCCGAAATCGCGTCGCGATCACGGCACCGGGCGCAGGGTGGCGCGATCCGGTGGATCGCGGAGGACGCGTCATGACACGCACTTCACATCGCCTGCTCACGGGCTGCGGATTGGCGCTGCTGACGTTGGCGACGCTGGACGCCTGCGCCCAACACGCGCAGCAGACCGATCCGGGCATCGCCGCCGGCAGCGGTCCGGACCCGGTGCTGCCGGAGCCGGAAAAGAAACGGCTGATCCCGACCGTCAACACCGCCAAGGCGATCGGCTGGTCCGAGAACGCGAAGCCGACGGCCGCCGAGGGATTGCGCGTCGAAGCCTTCGCGCGCGGCCTGTCGCACCCGCGCTGGCTGTACGTGCTGCCCAACGGCGACGTGCTCGTCGCGGAGAGCAACGCGCCGCCCAAGCCCGGCGACAACAAAGGCCTGAAGGGCAAGGTGATGAAGTCGCTGATGAAGAGCGCCGGCGCCGGCGTGCCCAGCGCGAACCGAATCACCCTGCTGCGCGATAGCGACGGCGACGGCGTCGCGGAACGACGCACGGTCTTCCTGCAGAACTTGAATTCGCCGTTCGGCATGGCCCTGGTCGACGATGCGTTGTACGTGGCCAATGCCGATGCGTTGGTGAAATTCCCGTATCGCGCGGGCGAAACCACGATCGCCGCATCGCCGACGAAAGTCGCGGACCTCCCGGGCGGACCGATCAACCATCATTGGACCAAGAACGTGATTGCGAGCGGCGACGGCGGCGAGCTCTACGTCACCGTCGGCTCCAACAGCAACGTCGGCGAGAACGGCATGGACGCGGAAGCCGACCGCGCCGCGATCTTGCGAGTGGATCCGAAAACCGGCGCGCGCCGCGTCTTCGCTTCCGGCTTGCGCAATCCGAACGGCCTGGCCTGGCAACCGCAGAGCGGCGCGTTGTGGACCGCGGTCAACGAACGCGACGAACTGGGCGACGATCTGGTGCCCGACTACATGACTTCGGTGCGCGACGGCGGTTTTTACGGCTGGCCCTACAGCTATTACGGCCAGCACGTCGATGCGCGCGCGCAACCGCCGCGGCCGGATCTCGTCGCCAAGGCGATCAAGCCCGATTACGCGCTCGGTTCGCACACCGCTTCGCTCGGTTTGGTTTTCTACACCGAAAAACTCTTCCCCGCGCGCTACGCGAACGGCGCCTTCGTCGGCCAGCACGGCTCGTGGAACCGGAAGACGCCGAGCGGCTACAAAGTCGTGTTCGTGCCGTTCGCGGACGGCAAGCCGAACGGTCCGATGGAAGACGTGCTCACCGGTTTCCTCGACGCGAAAGGCCGGGCGCAGGGGCGTCCAGTCGGCGTCGCCGTGGACAAGCAGGGCGCGTTGCTGGTGGCCGACGACGTCGGCGATACCGTGTGGCGGGTGACGCCGGCGCGCTGAGCGATCAGCCGTAGCGCGCTTTGAGCATCGCGAACGCGGCGCGCAGTCCTTGCGCCTCGCCGCCGGCCGGCTTGCCGGCGCGGTCGCTGTCGTTCCAGGCGTACACGTCCAGATGCGCCCATTTCTGCTGCGCGGGTACGAAGCGCTCCAAGTACAGCGCGGCGGTCACGCTGCCGGCCATGCGCGAGCCGCCGGCGTTGGCCAGGTCGGCGACGTGGCTGGTCAAGTAACGCCAATACGGGCGCCACAGCGGCATGCGCCAGAGCGGGTCGCGTGTTTGCATGCCCGCAGCCAGCCAATCGTTGGCCACGGCGTCGTCGTTCGCGTACAGCGCCGGCAGGTCCGGGCCGAGCGCGATCCGCGCCGCGCCGGTGAGCGTGGCGAAATCGATCAGCAATTCCGGCGATTGCTCGCCGGCGTAGGCCAGCGCATCGCCGAGGATGACGCGGCCTTCGGCGTCGGTGTTGTCGATTTCGACGCTGACGCCCGAGCGCGTCGCGATCACTTCGCCGGGGCGGAACGCGTCCGGACCGATCGCGTTCTCCACCGCCGGGATCAGCAACGTCAGCCGCACCGGCAGCGCGCGCGCCATGATCAGTTCGGCCAGCGCCAGCGCGTGCGCGGCGCCGCCCATATCCTTCTTCATATTGCGCATGCCGTCGGCCGGCTTGATGTCCAGGCCGCCGGTGTCGAAGCACACGCCCTTGCCGACTAGGGCCACATGCGGATGCGCTTCCTCGCCCCAACGCAAGGCGATCAAGCGCGGCGCGCGGTGCGAGGCGCGGCCGACGGCGTGGATGGCGGGAAAATTCTGGTTGAGCAGATCGTCGCCGACGATCGTTTCGATGCGCGCGCCGTGGCGTTGCGCGATCTCGCGCGCGGCGTCTTCCAACTGTTGCGGGCCCATGTCCTGGGTCGGCGTGTTGACCCAATCGCGCACGCGTACGCACGCGGCGAGCAGCGCCAGCGTTTCTTCGTCCGGCGTCAGCGCCAGCTGCGCGGGCGCGCGGGTCGGCGTCTTGTAGCGCGAGAAGCGGTAAGCGCCCAAACCCCAGCCCAATTGCAGTGCGCGCAAGGCGTCGTCCGGAATCTCGTGCGCCAGCTTCCATGCGCCGGGCGGCAGCGCGTAAGGCGCGTGCGCGTACGCGAAGGGATCCAATGGATCGCCGATGCCGAGCACGGCGCCGGCGATGCCGCGATCGCCGGGCAACAGCAGCAAGCTGCCGGAGGCGGCGTCGAAAGTCTGCGCGTCGGTCCATTGCCCGATCGCCGGCGTCTGCGCCTTGCGCCATTCGTCGAAGCCGGCGCGCTGCACGCAATACAGCGGCAGGGCATCGGCGGCGTCGGAAACGAAACCAGTCGGCAGGCTCATGCGGCGGCGGTGTCCGTAATGCGGCGGTGGGCGTGCGCGTCCAGCCAATCGGCCAGCGCGGCGAGGGTGTCGAAACGCAGATCGGGAACCGGATCGTCATACGGCCAGTCGCGGCCGTCGCGGTCGATCCAGCACGTCCGCAACCCGGCGCGCGCGGCGCCGATCACGTCCAGTTCGATGTCGTCGCCCACGTGCAGCACTTCGTCCGGCGGTGCGTCCAGGCTTTCGCAGGCGGCCAAAAAAATGCTGGCCGAAGGCTTGGGCATGCCGTGCGTGCTGGCGTTGAGGCTGCCGCGGAAATGTTCGGCCAAGCCGGTGCGCGCCAAGTCGGCGTTGCCGTTGCTCAGCGCCATCAACGGCACGTGCGCGGCCAAGCGCCGCAAGGCGTCGATCGCGTCGGGATAGCACTCGACCGCGTTGCGCGCGGCGAAGAACACTTCGAAGCCTTCCTCGGCCCGCGCCGGATCGTCGCCGGCTTCGCGCAGCGCGCGCTCGAGCGTGAGCAGGCGCATGCGGCTGAAATCGTGCGCCAGATGCGGATGCTCGGCATTGATCTGCGCGCGCAGGGCATGCATGGCCTCCGGGTGAAAACGGATCGCGGTGCGCGGACAGTGCGTTTCGAGCCACTCGTGCATCGCGCGCTCGGCCCGTTCGCCGAGCGGGGCGAAAGGCCACAGCGTGTCGTCGAGGTCGAGGGTGATGGCGCGGACGGGGAAGCTCACCCGGGCATTTTACGGGTTCTCGGCCGTTCCCGGCCCGCGAAGGGCCCTATTCCAACAACCGCGCCCAACCCTCGAAGCCCTCGACCCGCCCCAGCACGATCTTCACGCACACCAGCAGCGGCACCGCCAGCAACAGACCGACGATGCCCCACAGCCAGCCGAACAGCATCAGCGCCAGGATCAGCACCAGCGGCGACAAGGCCATGCGCCGGCCGAGCACGATGGGGGTGACGATCTGGCCTTCGACCGTGTGCAGCGCCAGATAGATCGCCGCCGGCGCCAGCGGCGACCATTCGTAGTCGGGCCATACGCCTTGGAAGGTGACGAAGCCCATCAGCAGCATCAGTCCCACGCCGATCAGCGGGCCCACGTACGGCGCGAAGTTCAGCAGCGCCGCCACCGTGCCCCACAGCAGCGCTTCCTGCAGCGCCAAGCCCATCGCGTACAGCGCGCCGGCGAACGCCAGGCCGAGCAAGGCGTTGATGATGCTGATCGTCAGCACGTAGCGCGACATCTCGCGCTCGATCGATTGCAGTATCTCCACCGTCAGCTTTTGCCGCTGCCGCGTCGGCAGCAGCGCGATCGCGCCGCGCTGCAGGTTTTCGCCGTAGGTCATGAAGAAGAAAGTGAGCAGCACCACCGCCAGCACCGAGGCCAGCATCTTCGGCGTGGCGGTGAGCGATTTCCACGGATCGGGATCCTGGATCGTCACCACCTGCACCTTGCGCGGCGCCGGTTCGCTGGCGGCGCGGGCGAAGGATTCGGCGGCCTTGTTGGCCTGCTGCATCGGCTGGGTCATCTGCCGCAGCTTCGGCGCCAGCACGCGCAGTTCCTTCGGGATCTGCTGCATCCATTCGCCGGCCGGACCGACCAGTTGCCGTCCCAGCATCGTCGCGCCGGCGAGGCCCAGCAGCAGCAAGAGCAGCGCGCCGACGAAGCGCGGAACGAAGATCCGGCGCAGGCCGCGCAGGATCGGATTGCCGATCAGGGCCAGGAACATCGCCAGCAGCACCGGCAGGATCAGGTCTTGCGCGGCCCACAAGGTGTAGCCGACCGCGAGCACGCTCAGCACGATCAGCGACACCGGCGCGCGCGGCCGCGGCGGCGATGGCGCCGGCTCGGTCGAGGCGGCAGACGGAACGGCGTCGGGCGGCAGGCTCATGGTCGGTACTCGGCGCGGGTGCGCACGATAAGGCCTTTTCGCGTGTGCGGGGCGTCACGGCGGCCGCCCGCGCGGCGAGTGCCGTTCATCTACCCGTCTGGACGCAGAACCCGCGCTGGTGTAGAGCGGCACTTGCTCCGCTGCTTTGGCGCTTTCGCTCTTGTGGGAGCGGCTTCAGCGGCGAGCTTTTTGGTTCAGATCGCCGCGGTTTGCGGGGAAAGGCTCGCGGCTGAAGCCGCTCCCACCAGAAAGCCGAGCACATGCGAAGCGGTGCTTCCCAAGCAATGCGCCTTCCCCGCAAGGGGAGAGGCAACAACGTCAGCGCTCCGAAAGTTCCGTTGCCGCTTCCGCCGGGCGCGGCGCGACCGGTTCGGGCGGCCACGCCATTTGTTCTTGCCGAACCGGAGGCGCCGGGGCGGCTGCCGCTTGCGGCGCCTGCGCGGCCTCCGCCGTTTGGTCCGCCTTGTCGGCCGCATGTTCGGCTTCGTCGGCCGCGGTGCTGGCCTGCACCGATGCGAACAAACCCGACAACGCAGTGATCGTCTGCAGCACCTTCGCGCCGCCGCCGCCGAACGCGCCGAGCTTGCCCAAGGCGCGCATCGGGTCGCTGCGGCCGACCACGAAGCCGCTGATCAAACCGGCCATCACGATCCGCAGCGGCGTCCAGCTTTCGCGCCAAGTCGTCGAAAAATCCTGCCAATGCTCGCGCGTCTTCAGCAGGCGGCCCTCGAGCACTTGCTCGCGCTTGGCGACGCGGCGTTTGAGCGCTTCGAACTTCATTCGCGCGCCCGCTCGGGCGGAGGCGTGGGCAAAGCCTCGTCGGTATCGTCGTCGTCGTCGCCGATGCCCAGCCGCGCCAATTGCCGGCGGGTCGCGTGCAGGCCGGTGTAGTCGAAGAATTGGCTCACGCGCCAGGCGGCGATGGCCGCGACCACGCCGGAAAGCAAAGCGCAAACCGCGATCGACGCCAGCCAAGACACGCCGAACGCCTGCAGCAGCGCGATCGCCGCCGCCATCAGCAACAGCCAGGCCGAAGCGCCGAACACGATCGCCACGCCCACCCACGCCAGCGCGCGCCCGAACGCGCTGCGCGCGAGCGCCAAATCGGCGATGAACAACTGGCGCAGCGCGCGTCCGCTGTCGACCGCGGCGCGGAAACCGGCTTTGCCGGCCGCGCCGACGCGGCGCACGCTTTCGTCCAGATGCGGCGGCGCCGCGTCGTCGCGACGCGCTTCGTCGTCGCGAGGGAGTCCGTCGCCGGGCGCGGGATTAGGGTCGCTCACGAGCAGAGCCTAGGTCCTATTTCGATGCATCGAAAGCCCCTCTCGCGCCGGCCGGGGCGCGAAGCGGGGTTGGGGCGAGGGTTCGGTATGCGGCTGGCGCTGAAATCTTGCTGCATGCGAAACGCGAGCGCGGACGCATTCTTGCGATCGTTTCTGCATCGCTCCGCCGAACCCTCATCCGCCCTTCGAGCACCTTCTCCCGAGGGGAGAAGGAAAGTCTGGGTCACTTGTCGCTCGAGCGCGCGATCTTCGCGATCAGCCAACCGGCGGCGAAGGCGATGCCGAACGCGGTGAGCGGACGCTCGCGGATCAGCTCCGACGCGCTGTCCAGCATGTCGCGGCTCTTGTCCATCAGCACGTCCATCTGCTCGCGCGCCGCGCCGCCCAATTGTTCGGCGGCGGCGATGCCGGCCAATGCGCTGTCGGCCAATTCCGATTTCACTTGCGCCTTGCCCAAGCGCAATTCGTCGCCGGCGACGCTGGAGGCGCTCTTGATCGCCTCGCCCGCGTGCGAGGCCGCCTGTTTGATGTGATCGCCGGCTTCGCCCAGATTGCTCTTGATCGCGTCGCTCGCGGTGGGGGACATGCTCATGCTGCGCTCCTTCGGGTAGATGCCGGAATCATGCGGGCCGGCCGGTGGCAGTCTTGTGAATCGGCCCCGGCCGCCGGCCGATCATCGCATCAGCAGCTGGCCCTGGGTGCGGCCGCGCACGATCTGCAGCACCAATTGCTCCGGCGGACGGTCGAAACTGGCGCGGAAGCTGGTCAGGTCGGTGAATTGGCCGCTGCTGGCCTGCAGGATCACGTCGTTGGCGCGCAGCCCGCTTTGCGCGGCGCGGCTGCCTTTGGCGACTTCGGTGACCAGCACGCCGTTCCAGCCTTGGCGGCGCAGCGATTCGGGCAATTCAGCGAAATTGGCGCCGGCCAGGCGCGCGTCCAGGCTCTGCCCGTCGCGACGGGTTTCGCTCAAGCCCGTGGTCAGTTTGAGCGGTTTGCCGTCGCGCCTCACATCCAGCGTCAGCTGGCTGTTGAGCGCCTGCAGGCCCTGGAAATTGCGCCAGGATTCGCTGTCGTCGATGCGCTGGCCGTTGGCCGCCAGGATCACGTCGCCGACCTGCAAGCCGGCCTTGGCCGCGGCCGAATTCGGATACACCCGCGTCACCGCCGCGCCGCGCGCTTCGTCCAAGCCCAGGCCTTGGGCCAGGCGGTCGGTGACGTCCTGCGTTTCCACGCCGACGATGCCGCGCCGCACGACGCCGTTGTTGGCCAGCAGCTGCTGCATGATGCTGTTGGCCAGGTTGGCCGGAATCGCGAAGCCCAGGCCGATGTTGCCGGCCATGCTGCCCTGCGGATTGAAGCTGGCGGTATTGATGCCGACCAACTCGCCTTTCAGGTTCACCAAGGCGCCGCCGGAATTGCCGGGATTGATCGACGCATCGGTCTGGATGAAGTTCTGGAAGCCCACGCCCGGCAGATTGCTGCGCCCGACCGCCGACACGATGCCGGAAGTGACGGTCTGGCCGACGCCGAACGGATTGCCCACCGCGACCACGAAATCGCCGACCCGCAACGCATTGCTGTCGGCCAGCGGCATCGCCTGCAGGCTCTGCGCCGGAATCTTCATCAGCGCCACGTCGGTGTCGGCGTCGGAGCCGACGAAATCGGCTTTCAGCGTGCGGCCGTCGGCCAGGGTCACCGAGACGTCGTCGGCGCCTTCGATCACATGGTGGTTGGTCAGCACGTAGCCGCGCTGCGCATCGACGATCACGCCCGAACCCAGCGACTCGCGCACGCGTTCCTGCGACAGCTCGGGGAACATGCGCCGGAACATCGGATCGTTACCGAACGGACTGACCCGCACCCTCTGCTTGCTGTGCACGCTGACCACCGACGGGGTGACCTTTTGCAGCATCGGCGCCAGCGAGGGCAGCGGCTGGCCGTCGACGGCGGTGGGCAGCGCGGCCATGGCGGGCACGCTGGCGATCGATGCCGGAGCCGGCGCGGGCGCGGCCTGGGCCGGGGTTTCCAGGCCGTCGCGCAAGGCGGTCGCGGCGAAGCCGCCGAATGCGGCGGCGGCGGTCAGGGCGAGCAGGGTCGGAAGCGGTCGCATGCGTGGATGAGTTTTGGGAACAAGGAAGGAATGGTGGCGGAACCGGAGCCTGTCAAGTTTCCGGCGGCCGGCGTGCGGAGTCTGGAAGAGTGCGTTTCAACGGTCGATGAAGGGGTTTAGACGGCCGGATGCGGAAATTCCCGCCCTCAGCCCGGCCCGAGGGCGGCGTCCAAGGCTTTCATCAGCGGATGCGCCGACAAATTCAGGGCTTGCAGCTTGCGCCGCGCTTCGCGCCAATCGGCCTGCGCCTGCGTCGGCCGCCCCAAGGCGGCGAAGGCGCGGCCGCGCCAGAGCAGGCGTTCGGACACGTGGGGGTCTTCGCCCTGCGGCAGCGCGATGGCAAGCGACCGGTCGAGTTGCGCGACGGCGCGCTCGGCATCCCCCGCCTGCAACGCGCACAAGCCGGCCAGGCCGTGCAGGCTGGCGGCGGCGCGGGGCAAGGGCCGGGGGCCGACGATTTCGAAGCCGCGCTTCAGATCGCTTTGCGCATCGCTCGAAGTGCGCAGGCAGCGCAGGCGGATGCGCTGTTCCAGCGCCAGCAGCAGCAATCCCGGCTCGGACGGCATGCGCTGCTCGAATCGGCCGAAACCGGCGAACGCTTCGCGCAGCAATGCGTCGGCGTCGTCGTAGCGGCCCATCGCGATCAGGATCTTGCTGCGCTCCACCTGGCCGCGGATCTTGGAGAAGTCGGACATTTCCGCGTCCGCCGCCGTCGTCCGCAATCCGTCGGCCGCGTCGCGCGCCTGCAGCGCTTCGGCGTAGCGGCCTTGCAGCGTGTACAGCTTTTCGAGCGCGGTCCAAGCGGTCAGCGCGTACACGTTCGGCTTGCCGCCCTGCCGTCCGTATCGTTCGGCCACTCGCTTCCAAGCGGTCTCGGCCTCGCCGTAGCGGCCGAGTTTTTCTAGCACGCGGGCACGCAGGATTTCCGCCATCGCCACGTCCAAATCGTCGCGGCCGAACGTGGCCGCGCCCAGCGCCGCGGCTTGTTCGGCGTAAGCCAGCGCCAGCGCCAGGTCCTGGCCTTCGCTATGCGCCAAGGTGAGTTCGTACAGCGCTTGGAATTTGTCTTCGGCCGGCGCGTCCGGATGGCGGCTCAGGATCGACCAGGCCCGGTCCGCATCGCGCAACGCGACCGGGCGGCCCTGCGTGCGGCGGTCGAACATGCGCCGGTCGGAATACAGATTGGCCAGCGCCAGCGAATCGGGCGCGAGGTGTTGCAGGCTCGCGGTGGCCGCGGCGAACAGCGGCGCGGCTTCGCGGTCGCGCCCGTCCATGCTCAAGCTGTGCGCGAGCTTGCCTTGCGCGATCGCGTAGGCGACCGGCTGCTGTCGGCGCTCGGCTTCGCGCAGGCGCAGCACGCGCGCGGCCAGGTCCACGCTGGCGCGGCCGCGCAAGGCGAAGGCGTCGCGCAATTCGGCGAGGAAATCGGCCTGGGTGCGCGGATCGTTCTTGAAACGCAGCGGCACTTGGCGGATGGCGTCTTCCAGCACTTCTTCGGTGCTCGGCAGCCGGTCGTGCGGACGGGCGCCGCCGCCGATGCTGAACAGATCGAACAGCAGGCGGCTGGTGGCGTTGGAACGCTTCAGCGCGGCCTCGCTGCGCCGCTGCGCTTGCAAGGCCAGCTGCGCTTGCTCGCGCGCTTCACGCGCCTGCCACAGCGCGACGCCGAGCGCGGCGCAGATGCCGAGCATCGCCACGCAACCGGCGGCGACGCTCCAGCGGTGGCGCGCGGCGAATTTGCGCAAGGCATAGCCGCGGCCGGCCCTGCGCGCGGCGACCGGCATGCCGTCGAGCCAGGCGCGCAGATCGGCCGCCAAAGCTTCGGCGGAGGCGTAGCGCCGCGCCGGATCCGGTTCCAAGCAACGGTGCACGATGGCGGCCATGTCGCCGCGCAAAGCCGCCGCCAGCTGGCGCGGCGTCAGGCCGCGCGCTTGCGCCTGCGCCGCACCGATGCGTTCGGCGACGCGCGCCAGGCTTTCGGCCTCGCGCGCGTCGCCGCGTTGCGGCGTGCGCCCGGCCAGCAGCGCGCAGGTCACTAGGCCTAGCGCGTACACATCGGTCGCGGTGGTGACGGCGTCGCCGCGCAATTGTTCGGGCGCGGCGAATTCCGGCGTCAGCGGCCGGTCGCGCGTCGCCGCGTCGGCATCGCTTTCCAGCAACTTGGCGATGCCGAAATCCAGCAGCTTGGCTTGGCCCTCGCCGGCCACCAGGATGTTGCCGGGCTTCAGATCGCGATGCACCGTCAGGTTCTGGTGCGCGTGCTGCACCGCGCCGCACACCTGCAGCAGCAGGCGCACGCGGGCGCGCAGGTCGAGCGCGCGTTCGTCGCACCAGCGGTCGATCGGCGCGCCTTCGATCAATTCCATCGCAAAATAGGGCGCGCCGAGGTCGGTCACGCCGCCGTCGAGCAAGGTGGCGATGTTCGGATGCCGCAGCCGCGCCAGGATCTGGCGTTCGCGCAGGAAACGGCGGCGCAGATCGGGATGGTCCAGGCCCAGCCGGATCAGCTTGATCGCCGCCTGCTGCTGGAAGCCGCCGTCGTCGCGTTCGCCGCGGTACACCGCGCCCATGCCGCCGCGTCCGACGATGCCGACGATGCGCCAGGGCCCGATGCGGCGGCCGAGCAGCGCATCGTCCTCGTGGTCGTCGTCCGGCAGCGCGGCGGCGAGCAGCGAAGCCGGATGACGGTCCAGCGCGGCATCGCCGATGCGGTCCATCGCCAGCATCGCGGCGAGTTCGGCGTGCAGCGCGGGATCCTGCGCGCGCAGGGCTTGCAGCCGGCGCGCGCAGTCGGCCGGTTCCAGTTCGACGAATTCGTCGAACAAGGCCAAGGCGCGTTGTTCCAGGCTCGGCGCGCTCATGCGTCCGCCGCGTCCTCGTGCGCCATGCGCCGCAGCAGGAACGCGCGCGCCTTGCGCCAGTCGCGGCGCACGGTGCGGTCGGTGACGCCGAGCATCCGCGCGATCTCCGGTTCGGTGAGCCCGCCGAAATAACGCCACTCGACCACTTGCGCCAAGCGCGGATCGGCTTCCGCCAAACGGCCGAGCGCTTCGTCCAGGGCGAGCAGGTCTTCCGCGCCGCGTTCGTCTTCGGCCAGGTTGTCGGTGAGGGTGACGCGCAGGTGATCGCCGCCGCGTTTTTCCGCCAGGCTGCGCCGCGCCTGGTCGATCACGATCATCCGCATCGCCCGCGACGCCAGCGCCAGGAAATGCTCGCGGTCGCGCGCGTCGACGTCCGCGTGGGCGAGCTTGAGCCAGGCTTCGCTGACCAGCGCCGTGGTGCACAGGGTGCGGTCGCGGCGCCGGCGCAATTGGCGGTGCGCCGCGCTGCGCAATTGTTCGTAGACGAGCGCGTAGGCGCGGTCGCCCGCCGCCGCGTCGCCGGCGCGCGCGCGGTTGAGCAGCACCGTCACCGACTCGACTTCCATCCCCGGCCTCCGCGCCGTCGCGCCGACGAAAGCCTCGCGCATGCGCCTCGGCCTGACAAGCGAGCGCGTGTCCGCATCGCGCGCCCGAGCCCGAGGAACGCCTGCGGGGCCGTTCGCGCGGTCCGGCGCCGTCGTGGGCTTCCACGCCCGCAGAGGCCGTCCCGGAGGTCACCGGGCGGCGTCGCGGCGGCGTCGGGCCGCTTTTTCGGCCGAGCGGGGCATGTCCGGATTCGCCGCCGCTCTGCGAGGCCCGCTGTCGAGGCCGCCGATCCGTGCGGCCGCCTTGGCATTCGGGAGTAGACGATGAAGCGATCCATCCAGCATGCGCTGCTATGCGCGACGATCCTGGCGCTGCTGTCGGCCGGCGCGGCCGCCGGCGAAGTCTGCGACAGCGCTCAAGCCGGCGAATCCGGCACGGCTTCCACCGCTGCGGGCAACAACGCCTACGCCTGCGGCAACGGCAACCAGGCCAGCGGCGACAACAGCACCGCCATCGGCAATCTCAACGACGCGTTGGGCAATGTCAGCGTCGCGGTGGGTTACAACAATTTCGTCGTCGGCACCACTGGACAGGCTTTCGGCATCGGCAATGCGGCGGGCGGTTCGCGCGGCGCCGCGTTCGGGGTCGAAAACAGCGCGTCCGGCGATCGCAGCAGCGCCTTCGGCAACGGCAACACCGCGAGCGGCGATTTCAGCTCGGCGCTCGGCAGCAACAACCGGGCGATGGGGATGTCCAGCGTCGCGGTGGGCAGCGGGGCGCGCGCGTTCGCCGACGGCGGCCTCGCCGTGGGCGGTTGGATCGACCGCAACGGCAACGGCATCCGCGACCTGGATCTGGACATCGACGGCGACGGTTTCACGGATGCCAGTTCCGAAACCGCGACCGCCGCCGGCACCGGCGCGGCGGCCGTCGGCGTCGGCGTCGTCGCCATCGGCGAATCCAGCAGCGCTTTCGGCGTGGACAACCGCAGCGACGGCGTGCGCAGCAGCGCCTTCGGCTACCTCAACCAGACCGACGGCATCTTCGCCAGCGCATTGGGCGCGTTCAACCGCGCGGTCGGCGCGCAGAGCAACGCCATCGGCACGCTCAACCGCGCCGACGGCGCGCTGGCCAATGCGATCGGCCAGAACAATCGGGCGCGCGGCTACGGCAGCAGCGCGATGGGCACCAACAACCAGGCGTTCGGCCTCTTCTCCAGCGCGTTCGGTTTCGGCAGCACCGCCGCCGGCGACCGCAGCGCCGCGTTCGGCTTCGGCGGCGTCGCCACCGGCGATCACAGCCTGGCGCTGGGCGCGTGGTACGACCGCAACGGCAACGGATCGGTCGATCCGGACATCGACACCGACAACGACGGCCTGTTCGACGCCAGCAGCGAGTCCGCCTACGCCAGCGGCCTGCGCGCGACCGCCTTGGGCGCCGGCGCGCGGGCGGCCGGCATCGACGGTCTCGCGCTGGGCAGCGATAGCGCGGCCTGGGCCGATGGCAGCGTGGCGATCGGCGCGGGCGCGGTGGCCGACCGCGCGAACAGCGTCGCTTTCGGCAGCGCCGGCGGCGAACGCCAGCTCACCCACGTCGCCGCCGGCACCCAGCTCACCGATGCGGTGAACCTGGCGCAATTGCGCGACACGCTGGCGACGGCGAACGCCTACACCGATACCGCCGTCGCCACCGGCGGCACTGCCGCCAACGCTTATACCGACAACCGCGAAGCCGCGATCCGCGGCGACATGGCAGCCGGCGACGCGGCCACGCTGTCGTCCGCCAACGCCTATACCGATACGCGGATCGCGCAAATTTCCGGATTCGCCGGCGAACTCGGCACGTTGCGCGCGCGCGTCGAGGAACGCTTCGCCAAGCAGGACAAGCGGATCAACCGCAACGGCGCCATGTCCGCCGCGATGACGCAGATGGCGGTCAACACCGCCGGCAGCACCGGCGCGCGCGGGCGCATCGCGATCGGCGTGGGCGGACAGGACGGCGAGGCCGCGGTGTCGATCGGCTACGGCCGCCGCGTCGGCGCGCGCGGCTCGTTCTCGCTCGGCGCGGCTTTCGGCGGCGACGAGCGATCCGCGGGCATGGGATTCGGCGTCGAGCTGTAGCGATGTCCGGATTCGCCGCCGGCTTGCGAGGCCCGCTGTCGAGGCCGCCGCTGCGGGCGGCCATTACGGGGAATTCGGAGTACGCCATGAAACCATCCATCCAGCGCGCGCTGCTCGGCGCGACGATCTCGATGCTGCTGTCGGCCGGCGCGATCGCCGGCGAAGTCTGCGACAACGCCAACGCCGGCGAAGCGGGCACCGGCTCCACCGCGTCCGGCGCCGGCGCCTTCGCCTGCGGCGACAACAACGAAGCCAGCGGCGACGACAGCGCCGTTTTCGGCGTGGACAACCGGGCGCTGGGGCCGCTGTCGATCGCGATCGGCCACACCAACACCAGCGGCGGCGCGAACAGCGTCGCGGTCGGATACGCCAACTCGAGCCCCGGCGAATTCGGCTCGGCGATCGGCGTCATCAACATCGCCAGCGGATACGGGAGCAGCGCTTTCGGCGCCAGCAACCGCGCCAGCGCCACGCGCAGCAGCGCCTTCGGCTACGCCAACATCGCCAGCGGCGAAGGTTCGGCGGCCTTCGGCACGCAGACGCGCGCCCTCGGCTTCGCCAGCCTCGCCTTCGGCGGCCGCCATTTCTACGGCGTCGGCCAGAACGATCCCGACGCGATGGCCATCGGCGACTATTCGACCGCCGTCGGCTTGGCCGCGCACGCCGTCGGCCATCGCAGCCTCGCCTTCGGCTTGCGCACGGCTTCGACGGGCGCCGGCAGCATCGCCCTGGGCACGTGGTGGGATCGCGACGGCGATGGCCTGATCGCCCTAGACGTCGATGCGGTGAGCGGCGGAACGCCGGACTCGAGCACCGAAACCGCCATCGCCAGCGGCACCGCCGCCGTCGCCATCGGCGCCGGCGTGGCTGCGACCGCCGACCACGCCAGCGCTTTCGGCGTCGACGCGCAAGCCAGCGCCGCCGGGAGCACCGCGCTCGGCTTCGGCGCGCGCGCCGATCGCGAAAACACCGTGTCGATCGGCGCCGCCGGCAACGAGCATCAACTGGTGAACCTGCTCGCCGGCACCCAGGACACCGATGCGGTGAACGTCGGCCAGCTGCATCCTTTCGCCGCGGCGCTCGGCGGCGGCGCCAGCTTCGCCGGCGGCACGTTCGTCGCGCCCAGCTATTCGATCCAAGGCAACAACTACAACAGCGTCGGCGCCGCGTTCGCCGCGGTGGACGGCAAGCTCACCGCGTTGACCGGACAGGGCGGCATTCCCGGTCCGGCCGGTCCGCAAGGCCCCACCGGTCCGCAGGGGCCTGCCGGACCGCAGGGCCCGGCCGGCGGCGGCGGCGGTGGCGATCCGCTCGGCGTGGCGTACGCGGATGCGGGCAAGGGCAGCGTCATGCTGGGAGGCGCCGGCGGCACGCGCGTGTCCAACGTCGCCGCCGGCAGCGCCGCGACCGATGCGGTCAACAAAGGCCAGATGGACGCGCGCGACGCGCAGACGTTGTCTTCGGCGAACGCCTACACCGACGCGCAGATCGCCCAGGTCACCCAGTTCGCCGGCAAGATCGGCAGCTTCCGCAGCGAGGTCAATCAGCGCTTCGTCCACCAGGATCAGCGCATCAGCCGGATCGGCGCGATGAGCACCGCGATGGCGCAGATGACCGCCAACGCCGCCGGCATCCACAAGCGCAACCGTTTGGCGATCGGCACCGGCGTGCAGGCCGGCCATGCCGCGCTGGCGGTGGGCTATCAGCGCGCCATCGGCGATAGCGCCAGCTTCACCCTGGGCGGCGCCTTCAGCGGCGGCGGCGAGGACTCGGTCGGCATGGGCATGGGCATCGGCTGGTAGCGCCGGAGCCTTCTCGCGTTGCGATGGCCCACCACCCGGGCCGTCGGGCACGCCGCGCGGCCCAGCCGCGCGGCGTTTTTCATGGCTTCTTGTGGGAGCGGCTTCAGCCGCGAGCTCTTACATCCACGGCCCGGGGGTTCTCTCAGGCGCCTAAAGCTCGCGGCTGAAGCCGCTCCCACAAAGAGCCGCCATCCGGTGGCCGGTCCGGCCCCCGAATCACGTGTCCCGACCGCTCAGCAAAAACCTTGACCAGGATCATAAAAGCCGTTGACACCGGCCCCGGCCAGGGGTAGCTTGAGTTCCCGCGCCGCCACTATATCTAGGGGTGAGTGGGGCGGGTTAGACCCAAGCAGTGGTGATTTTCTCACCAAAGGCAGGGTCCAGGTCATCAGCCTCGGGGGGAGGGTGAATGATGCGGGCAGGCGGTGCCGGCAAGGCAAATCAAGGCTTTCGAGCGGGCGTGTAACCCACGGCCGCAGCTTCGCCGTCGGCGGACCCCGGCTTAACGGGCCCCGGCGTAAACCATAAGAACAACAACAGGCCGGGTACCCGAACCGGGCCAAGAATCAGGAGATGAAACAGGCATGAGCACAGTGCGTCTTGAGGCGGTCCAGTCCGGCAGCGACGAACGCGAAATCCCCCTGCAGCCGGCTTCCCAGGACATCTGGGACAAGAAATACCGGCTCAAGACCAAGCAGGGCGTGGCGGTGGACGCCGACATCGACGGCACCTACCAGCGCGTCGCCCGCGCCCTGGCCGATGCCGAGCCCAGCGCCGAAAAGCGCAAGTACTGGGGCGAGCGTTTCCTGTGGGCGCTGCGCCGCGGCGCCATCCCCGCCGGCCGCATCACCAGCAACGCCGGCGCGCTGGAGCACAAGCCCGCCACCTCCACGATCAACTGCACCGTGTCGGGCACCATCGAGGATTCGATGGACGGCATCCTGGAAAAAGTCCACGAAGCCGGCCTCACCCTGAAAGCCGGCTGCGGCATCGGCTACGAATTCTCCACGCTGCGCCCGCGCGGCGCCTACGTGTCGGGCGCGGGCGCGTACACGTCCGGCCCGATGTCCTTCATGGATATCTACGACAAGATGTGCTTCACCGTGTCCTCCGCCGGCGGCCGCCGCGGCGCGCAGATGGGCACCTTCGACGTGTCGCACCCCGACGTGCGCGATTTCATCCGCGCCAAGCGCGAAGACGGCCGCCTGCGCCAGTTCAACCTGTCGCTGCTGATCACCGACGGCTTCATGGAAGCGGTGAAGCAGGACGGCGACTGGCCGCTGGTGTTCCCGGTGAACCACAAGGAAGCCGTCGACGTCGACGTGAACGACGCCGAACAAGTCATCTGGCGCGAATGGCCCACCGCCGGCAACTATGTCACCCGCGACGACGGCCTGGTCGCCTGCCGCATCTACGGCCACCTGAAGGCGCGGCACCTGTGGGACATGATCATGGTCTCGACGTACGACTACGCCGAGCCGGGCTTCATCCTGATCGACAAGGTCAACGAGATGAACAACAACTGGTGGTGCGAGAACATCCGCGCCACCAACCCCTGCGGCGAACAGCCGCTGCCGCCCTACGGCGCCTGCCTGCTGGGCTCGGTCAACCTGACCAAGTTCGTGCGCAACCCCTTCACCGACCAGGCGCAGTTCGACTGGGAGGAATACAAGGAAGTGGTGCGCGTGTTCACCCGCATGCTGGACAACGTGGTCGAAGTGAACGGCTTGCCGCTGCAGCAGCAGCGCGACGAGATCCTGCGCAAGCGCCGCCACGGCATGGGCTTCCTGGGCCTGGGCAGCACCGTGACCATGCTGAAGATGAAGTACGGCTCCAAGGAGTCGTGCGAATTCACCGAGCGCATCTCGCGCGAGATGGCCGTGGCCGGCTGGGAAATGGGCCTGGCGCTGAGCCAGGAGAAGGGCCCGGCGCCGATCATGGAAGAGCGCTTCACGGTCACCGCCGCGATGCTGCGCCAGCGTCCGGAGATGGCCGCCGACGGTTGGAAGGTCGGCCAGGAAATCCCCGGCAAGGTGCTGCACGCCAAGTACTCGCGTTACATGCAGCAGGTGGCCAAGGTCGCGCCGGAGCTGGTCGAACAGCTGGCCGAAAGCGGCTCCCGCTTCACCCACCACAGCTCGATCGCGCCCACCGGCACCATCAGCCTGTCGCTGGCCAACAACGCCAGCAACGGCATCGAGCCGTCCTTCGCCCACCACTACAGCCGCAACGTGATCCGCGAAGGCAAGAAGACCAAGGAAAAGGTCGACGTCTACAGCTACGAGCTGCTGGCCTACCGCGAACTGGTCAACGCCAAGGCGATGCCGTTCAGCGAAGAAGCCGAGGCCAAGCTGCCCGACTACTTCATCTCCGCCGACGACATCACCCCCAAGGAACACGTCGACGTCCAGGCCGCCGCTCAGAAGTGGGTGGACAGCTCCATCTCCAAGACCGCCAACGTCCCCACCGACTACCCGTACGAAGACTTCAAGGACATCTACCTCTACGCCCACGAGCAGGGCCTGAAGGGCTGCACCACGTTCCGCTTCAACCCGGCCGCCTTCCAGGGCGTGCTGGTGAAGGAAGCGGACCTGGAGAACACCACCTACCGCTTCGAGCTGGAAGACGGCAGCGTCCTGGAAGTGAAGGGCAACGAGCAGATCGAATACGACGGCGAAATGCACACCGCCGCCAACCTGTTCGACGCCCTGAAAGAAGGCTATTACGGCAAGTTCTGAAGCATCGATTTAGCTCTCTCCCGCCTGCGGGAGAGGGTTGGGTGAGGGCCCGGCTCTTAATTCGCTTTTCACCGAACCCGTCCCGCTACTCGCCCTCATCCCAGCCTTCTCCCGCAAGCGGGAGAAGGGGCTCCGAATCCACTTGCACCCGCATCAGATCGCGCTACATTCCGCAAACGGGCATCAGCCCGTCATTAGATAAGACGAGGACACCCCGATGAGCAATGGAAACGGAGTCACGGCGACGATCTCCAACGCCGCAGGCGCGGTCGCCGACAAAGCCTCCGAAGTGGGCACCGCCGTCGCCAAAAAGGCGAAGGGCGCGGTCGCTTCGGCGAAGAAAACCGCCAAGAAAGCCAGCAAGGCCGTCAGCAAGCGCGTGGCCACCGCCAAGAAGGCGGTGAGCAAGCGCGTGACCAAGGCGAAGAAGTCGTTGGCCTCGGCCAGCGCCGCCGCCAAGGCCGAAGTCGCCGCGCTGAAGAAGAAGGGCACCGGCAAGAAGAAGGCCGCCAAGAAATCCACTAAGAAAGCCGCCACCAAGAAAGCCGCGACCAAGAAGGCAGCGAAGAAGACCGTCCGCAAGGCCGCCAAGAAAACCGCCGCCAAGCGTCCGCCGAAGAAAGCCGCCGCCAAGAAGGCCGCCGCGCGCAAGTCGACCAAAAAGACCGCCGCGCGTCGCCCGCCCCGCAAGGCAGCCGCCAAGAAGTCCGCTTAAGCGCACCAAAGAAAGCCCTCTCCCGCTTGCGGGAGAGGGTTGGGTGAGGGCCTAGGCGCGCAGCGCCAGTAGCTTTAAATCCCCCTGAAAACCCACACATAAACCTATAAGAAACACGTCTCAGGAACACGCAAATGGCCGTCAAGATCGAAAAGAAAATCAAGGGCTACGCCGTCGTCACCCCGGAAGACAAGGCCAAGGAAGCCGCCCAGGCCGCCGCGGTCTCGCGCGCCGAGCTGGAAGCCGACCTGCCCACGGCCGACGTGATCCAGATGCACGAGCGCATCGAGCGCCCCGAAGTGCTGATCGGCAGCACCTACAAGATCAAATCCCCGCTGGTGGAGCACGCCATGTACGTGACCATCAACGACATCGTGCTCAACGCCGGCACCGAGCACGAACTGCGCCGCCCGTTCGAGATCTTCGTCAACAGCAAGTCGATGGAACACTTCCAGTGGATCGTCGCCTTGACCCGCATCATGTCCGCCGTGTTCCGCAAAGGCGGCGACGTCACCTTCCTGGTCGACGAGATGAAGGCCGTGTTCGACCCCAAGGGCGGCTACTTCAAGGCCGGCGGCGTGTACATGCCGTCGCTGGTGGCCGAACTGGGCGCCATCGTCGAGGACCACCTGAAGTCCATCGGCATGATCCACGACCCCGAAATGAGCCCCGCCCAACGCGCCCTGATCGCCGAGAAGCGCCGCGCGTACGAAGAACGCTCAAAAAAAAACAATGAAATAAGCGACACCCTGGGCGGCGCGATGATCGTCGACGCCCCCGAACGCGAAAGCAACGAAGACATCGCAGTGACCGGCGAAGGCGCGTCCTTCCCGCCGTCGGCGACGCTTTGCCATAAGTGCAGCGCGAAGGCGCTGGTGATTATGGATGGGTGTGCGACTTGTTTGAACTGTGGTTATTCGAAGTGCGGTTAGTTCTGTAGCAGATAGCTGTGACTGCAAAACGGCATCACTATGTGCCGGAAGCGTATCTTCGTGCGTTCACGGATGGTGACGGCCGGTTGACAGTCTTTCGCAAAGATGCGCCTTCAACTCCTTTCCGCACCTCTCCTTCAGATGTGGCGCTCGAGCAATATTACTATGCGTTCACGCGTAGTGATGAGGTTCGTGATACCGACTCCTTCGAGCAGATTTTTAGCGACATTGAGAGCGGTTGGCCGGAAATAATTAATCGGCTAAAGAGCGGTGACGTTAGTGATGAGGTGACTCATGATCTGTTGCAGTTCGCATGCCTTCAACGCGCTAGGGTCCCTGCTGTCAGGGATGCTTATGAAATTATGCGGGCGGACTCTGTAGGCCACATCGCGCGACTACTTCAGCGAATGGGGAAATTGCCGGACGCGCCTCCGGACTCCAAGGACATCTTGGACAGAGTTGAAATTTCAATCGATCCTGAGTCCTCGCTTGAGGCCATTGCACTCACATTGGATGGCATGGTTGAACGAGTATTGCCGACGCTTGGATTTCGAATAATTCATAATCGTACGCGCATATCTTTTGTCACAAGCGACAATCCGGTTATGTGGTTCATACCGTACAAGAATGAAAACGAAATAAAGCCATATGAGATGATCCCAGGCGCTCCTATGGAATTTCTGTTTCCTCTGACGCCAAGATTAATTCTATTGGGTACTAAGCAGCATTCAACAGAATTCAGAGAGCAAGGTCTGTTACATGGAACGTTGACTAATCTCGAGACGGTAAAGCGCGCGAATCGATTAATAGCAAAGTTCGCATACAACGCCGTCTTCTCAGAAGATGAGTCGCCTTCGGCATTGGTCAAAAAATACGCGGATGTTTCACCTGTTGCGCATTCCACATCTTTTCCGCGTCCAGATGGGGACATGATAATGGTCCATATGGAGTTCTCGTCGCGAAGGACCAAGGCGAAATGGCACCAGCCAGCGTAGCCCGCACAAATCTTTCGCACCCGATCAACCCCCGCGTCTCGCATTGCGGCGGGCTAAAGCCCGCCCTACGCATGAGCGGGGACTGTAGGGCGGGCTTCAGCCCGCGTAGCCCGGGCAAACCTTCCTCACCCCGGATCAATCCCGCGCCTCGCATTACGGCGGGCTAAAGCCCGCCCTACGCATGAGCGGGGAATGTAGGGCGGGCTTTAGCCCGCCGTTTACCGGTCGGGGTGGCGAAATCCCATGCGCTGCGCGGTGTTCTCCGATGCCGGGATCCCGTGCCGTACGCCAACCTGCGGCATGCCTCGTTATCGTCGCGTTTGGGTGCCGGGCGGCACCTATTTCTTCACCGTGAACCTGCTCGAACGCAGGCGCCGGCTATTGGTCGAACGGATCGACGCGTTACGCGCCGCGTTCATCGATGCGCGTGGCGCGCAACCATTCGAATTGCTGGCCATCGTGGTTCTGCCGGATCATTTGCATTGCGTATGGCGATTGCCCGAAGGCGACGCCGACAACGCCGGCAGATGGCAACGCATCAAGGCCGGATTCGTACGCCGCCTTCCACGGGACGAATACGTCTCGACGATCCGACGGGCCAGGCGCGAACGGGGCGTCTGGCAGAGGCGATACTGGGAACATCTGATCCAAGACGACGAGGATCTGCGCCGGCATATCGATTATGTTCACTTCAATCCGGTGAAGCATCGCTGGGCGGCGCGTGCGGTGGATTGGCCGCATTCGTCCGTGCATCGATATGTGGCGAGAGGCGATTTGACGGCCGATTGGGGCGGCGAGTGCGGTGTGGAGGCGGATCGGTGCGCGCGGGAGGCGGCGGGCTGAAGCCCGCCCTACGCGTTCTATGTGCACTTCAATCCGGTCAAGCATGGACGGGCGGCGCGCGGCGGATTGGCCTTGGTCGACCTTTCATCGCTACGTCAGGGGCGGCCTTCTTCCGCGAGATTGGGGCGACACGAGCGATTGAAGTGGCGTTCCGGGTGCGGCCTGCGGCCTTACCCGGGCTACGTTTCGCGTGAATAACGGGGTTAGATACGTATTAGTGGCGCGGCCAGCTATCTGCGTGGGCAGCATAGATGCGCGGTATGATGCATCCGGCGGCTTGAAACCCGTCCTATGGATCTTCAGCGATGCCTGCGTTCATTCCTCGGCGTCTTTCAAGACGTCGCTCATCCGCACCTTCAAACCATCGCAGACGCGCTGCAGCGTATCGATCTGCAGATTCTTCTCGCCACGTTCGATGGCGCTGTAATAGGCGCGGTGCATGCCGATCTTATCGGCGAAACTTTCCTGACTGTAGCCGGCCGCTTTCCGGCGGGACCGGATAGACCTTCCCAGGCGCTGCATGAGAGGTCCGTAGGCTGGGTCGGGTTCGCAGACCCAGAAGCGGCGAATCCGGGGCGCAACGGAAAAACCGGGTGGGCGCAGCCAACCCCAACTATTGTGCTGGTCCGTTTGGTATGCGAGCAGATGATTTGACATCACCGTGGATGGCGTCTGCATAGTTCAGCCCTATTAGCGCACGTTAGCGTCTCTCGACATGAGATGGCGCCCGTAACCAGCGCAGCTTGTAGCACGCGTAGGGCGGAACCCGCGCAGCGGATTCCGCCGTCTATCTCGCAATCCGAGCATCCCGCCATGGGCGGCGGAATCGCCTGCGGCGGTTCCGCCCTGCGTGGACTGTCCGGAGGATTGGAATTCGGTCTGTACGGGTCGATCGCGATGCTGGGTTGCTGAAGCCAACCCAGCCTACGCGCTGAAACCCCCGGACTCCGGTGCGGGTTTCACCTCAGCCTAAAGCCGCACGCATCCGCCTCGCGGCGTCGGCATTACAATCTTGGCGATGTCTACAACGTTCTCATTTTCGCGGCCATCCGCCGGCCCGGCGTTCTTCTTGGGCATGGTTCTGGCCCTCGCGGTCTCGGGATGCGCCTCTTCGCCTCGGGCCGAAGAGGCGCAGCCGCGCAACGGCTCCGGCCTCCCATGGCAGCGCGAAGACATCGCGGTTTTTCGCGATGAATTCCTGGCGGTCGATCGCGCATTCGGGCCGGAAGCGCGGAAACAGGCCGAACGGCGGCTCGCGGAACTGGAAAGACAGGCGACGGATCCCACGGCTTTCGCCGTCGAACTTTGCCGCATCGCCGCCTTGGCGGACAATGGTCATACGCAATGCCTGCCCAACGGAGCGGGACGGGATATTTGCCGAAGCGTCGCCGAGATGCCCATCGATCGCCGCCTCTGGTGCCGACCGCGCACACCGGATTTCGAAATACAGGATTTCAACGGCGTACCGATCGCCTTCTTTCCCTTCGATCGCGACTTCAACGTCGTGGGCGTGGAGGAAGGCAATGCGGATCTGCTCGGCGCGCGTCTCGTCGCCATCGAAGGCAAGCCGATCGAGAGCATCGTGCCGACGTTGCGCACGTTCGCCGGCGGTACCGCGGCCCATCGGGATGAGAGGGCGGCGCAGGTGCTTTCGAGCCCGGACCAGCTCCATGCCGTGGGCCTGACTCGGCAGGCGGACAAGGTCGGTTATACGTTCCTGGCCGCCGACGGCCAACAAATCGTGCGCGTTTTCCCGGTACGGTCTTCCTCGTCGCCGGGCGCCGGCGCTTGGCGCGGCCTGCCGCGCGTCGAGCACGGCGCTTGGGCGTTCCAACAACCCGAAAAACCGTTCCGTTACCGCGATGCGCCGGAGGTCGACGGCGTGATCGTTCAGCTCCGCAGGACCTTCGACGATGGCGACCGGAAGCTCGCCGACTTTCTGGAGGAAGCGGAGACCCAGCGGCAAACCCTAGGCCGCAAGCATGTGGTGCTGGACATGCGCTTCAACGGTGGCGGCAATTTCTTGCTCATCCGCGACTTCATGAGGCGATGGCCCGCGCGCGCGCCGGGACGTTTCTTCGTGCTCACCAGCCGTCAGACGTTCTCCGCCGCCATCGCGAGCATCGCTTATCTGAAACAGGCCGGTAAGGAACGCGTGACCATCGTCGGTGAGCCGGTGGGCGATCGCATGATGTTCTTCTCCGACGGACTGCCGATCCGTCTCCCCCGCTCCGGCCGCTATTTCTTGGCCGCAGTGGCGAGGATGGACTATGCCGACGGCTGCAGGAAATACGACGATTGCATGGAAGCGATCGCCCAACCGGGCCGGCCTGTCGCGTCCGGCGCATTGATGTCCCTGGGCGCGATGCCCCGTTTGCCCGTCTCGGTTCCGACGCTTGAACCGGATATGCCCGCGCCATGGACGATCGACGCCTGGTTGAAGGGCGAAGACCCGATGATGGATGCCGTGGCGACATCGCTGCGAAAGTGAGCGCGGCCATCAGACTTGATGAGACCGGCCTCAGCGTATCCAATAAAGACATGCCCATCCGCTCGTTGTCAGACCGCCGCCGTTTCATGGCCGGTACCGCTGCCCTCGGCGTGCTTGGCCTACTGCCTGTGCGCCGTGCGAGCGCGGCTTCGCGCAAAGGAGCGTGGATACCCGACGCCGAATTCCTCGCCGAGTTGCCGCGGATCATGCAGGCCTTCGCCGTCCCCGGCGTCGGCATCGCCGTGGTCGAGGACGGGGCGGTGGCTTGGAGCCGGGGCTTCGGCGTAACCAACGCGATCACCGGCGCGCCCGTCGATGCGCGGACGGTGTTCGAGGACGCGTCGCTGAGCAAACCGGTGTTCGCTTATCTCGTCATGCAGTTGGCAGATCAAGGCCTGATCGATCTGGACCGCCCGCTGGTCCGATACCGGCGCCCCGAATACCTGGCCGATCATCCCTGGATCGCGCTGATCACACCGCGCGATGTGTTGCGGCATTCCACCGGGCTGCCGAATTGGCGCAGTGCGCCGGCGACGGAAAAACTCGTGCCGATGGTCGAGCCCGGCACCCGCATCGACTATTCCGGCGAAGCGTTCTTCTGGTTGCAGCTGGCGGTGGAAACGATCACCGGCCAGAGCCTGGACGATGCCGCGCGGACGCATCTGTTCGGCCCCGCCGGCATGAAGGACAGCAGCTATGCCTGGAATGCGGACCTGGCCGCGCGATCCGTGTATGGCCACCGCGCGCACGACCAGCCGGGCACCGGCCTGCCGCGGCAAATGTTCCGCGAACAATGGACCGTCGCCCAGCAAATCGCCGATCGCTGGGGCAAGCCGCTGTCCGCATGGAAATACGAAGATGCCGAACGCGCGCTGCCCGAAGTCGTGGCGCTCGCACCGGCCGGGCTGGTGACATGGCCGGGCGACATCCTCGCCAATGCGGCCGCAAGCCTGCGCACCACGGTGCAGGACTACGCCGCGTTCCTGACCCTGATGATGGCGCGCAAGCGCCGCGCGCCCTGGGAAATCGCCGAGACCACACGCAAGGCGATGCTGACGCCGCAGATAAAAATACCCGGCCGTTGGACCGAAAAAGGCCTGGGCTGGAACATGGAACAGACGCGCGACGGCCCGGTGTTCTACCACTCCGGCAGCAACGGCGGCATCTTCAAGAACTTCGCCGTCGGCGATGCGCAACGCCGACGCGGCATCGTGGTGCTGACCAACGGCGGCAGCGGTTCTTTCGTCCACCAGCGCGTGGTGCGGGCCGCAACAGGATACGACCTGCTTTCCTACGATCTGTAGCCCGGTGGGATAGATCGACCATCGCAACCCGCCGCTTGTTCGGCCTAGATACTAGAAGAGTCGGTGTTGCGAAAAATCGAAAAGGCGCCGCTTGCCGGCTCGAAACGAAGCCAAACCTCCAAGCCGAGATAGTCCAGGTCGATTTGGCCAGCGTTTATTGGATATTCGAGACAGTGGCACTTGATGCCAATTTGGATCCAAAGGGGCCCGGTATGTTGGGCATAGGATTCGTCGGCGATGTAGTACTCGCCCGTCAGGCGCTCGCGGTTCGGAAAATCTCCGGCGCCGAAGATCGCATCGGAGTTGAGGTAGGCGTCCAGCTCGTCATGCACGGCATCGAGTAACCGGTCTCGATGCGACTGGATCAAGTGATAGTCCGACAGGCGCACTCCATCATAAAGAGAGGCATCCGTGGGCCTGGCCCAAAGCGGCGTCGGAATGCGGACTGGATGAATCGGCATAAGGCCGCCTTTTCCATGTGAGTGATGATGTTGGGATTTCGCGCCAACCTTACCGCGTCCAGGCGCAAAAGCGTGTATTCCTGCCCGGGCGTGCGTGGTCGAGCGCGATGCCCGGTGTGGCTGCGATATGATGCGTCCGGCATTACGGTTCAGGGGGAACCATGTCCGTCGAAATTCTGCCGACGCCCGCCGAGGCCGTCGCGCCGCTAGCCGTGCATCCGTGGCAACGCTATTGCGCGCGCATGATCGATATCCAGTTCTTCGGCCTGATCAGCATCGTCGCGATCGGATTCATCGGCGGCATCGTGGCGCCGGAACCGGTTCTGCGATTCTTCAATCTAATGGAGAAAGGTTTCCTAGGTACGGTGCTGGCCAATGTATTCACGATAGGGGTGACGGTTCCCGTCATCGCCTGTTTCGGCGCGTGGACCGGCACGCCGGGCAAATGGATCTTCGATATCCGAGTTCGCGAAGCGGATGGCCGTCGCCTTTCTCTCGCCAGGTCTTTCCGTCGCGAGGCGACGATCTGGATCAAAGGGTTCGGGTTCGGCGTGCCGTTCGTGAGCTTGATCACGCTCATCATGAGCAAAGTGCGATTGAGCGAAGACGGAAAGACGGCATGGGATGAGGCCATGGATTGCCGTGTCCATCACGCCGCAGCCTCGGTGCTGGGCTATGTCAAGAAAACGATGGGCGTGGCCTTGGTGATTCTCGCACTGGTGTACAACTACGCCGCGATGATCAAGAACATGATGTCCGCGGCGACTTCTTGATAAAAGCAAGAAAACGGGGCCGGCGAGCAAGCCGGTGAAGCCCGCGCGCCTGGACTGTGTTCGCCCAAAAGCGGCATGACGTAGGCCGTCAGTTGGGATGCATTCCCACCTCCGCGGCCTATCATTGAGCGTCAGATTCCGGCGAAGCCGGAGACATTGTCCGCCCCATCGCTCGATAGCCCGGAGACAGGGATGATCCTCAAGCGTTCGCTATCGATGCTGCTCGCGTTCGGTCTGCTGCTGCCCGGCGCCGCATTCGCCGACGAAGCCTTGTCCCGGTCGCTGACCAAGCAGTTGGAAGTCAACCGGCAGCGCTACGGCATCGCGGGCCAGGCGCTGCTGGTGGCGCACAACGGAGAGGTGATTTTTCGCGGCGTCGACGGCGAGGCCGATGTGGAAACCCACCGGCTTCTAAAGGCCGACGATGTCTTCCACGGCTACTCGCTGAGCAAACTGTTCGTCAGCACCTTGATCCTGCAACTGGTCGAACAGGGCGAGGTGGATCTGGACAAGCCCGCCAGCGCTTATCTTCCCGGCTTGCCGGCGCGTTGGCGCGCCATCTCCGTGCGCGATTTCCTGGAACACGCTTCCGGCGTGCCGGAGTATTTCGACACGCGGCAGGGCGAGATCACGTCGGATGCGAAGTTTTCCGCCGATCTGCAAACCGTGTTCGCATCGCTGGCCGAAGCGCCGATGCAGTTCGCGCCGGGCGCCGAAACGCGCTACACGCAGACCAATTATCTGGTGCTCGCCGCGCTGCTGGCGGCGCACTACGGCAAGCCCTATCCGAAGGTGGCCGAGGAACGCATCATCCGCAAGCTCGGCTTGCGCCATACCTGGCTGGGCCCGGCGGCGTTGTCCAAGCAAAGCTTGGCGGTGCCTTACCTGGGCAAGAACGGCCGTCTGGAAAAAGACCAGGACATTCCCTGGCCTGAATACGCCTACGGCCACGCCGAACTCTTCATCACCTTGGACGATCTAGCGCGCTTCCTGCAGGCCGTCGCTTCCGGCGAACTGGTGGGCAAGGCCACGCTGAACCGCGCATGGCAGCCGCGCACGCTGCGCAACGGGCAGCGCGGCTGGTTCGCCTCCGGCTGGGAATACGGCGAAAGCGGCGCGTACCGGCAGGTCGGCCACGACGGCGGCGCGCGCGACCGTATACGCATCCTGTTCAAGAATTCGTTGGAAGGCGATGTCTACCTCTTCGCGTACCTCACCAACGGCAGCGCGAGAGGCGTCTGGACGCGCACATTGCTGGACAGCGCGATGGCGGCGACCGCGCCGGACCGTTTCCCGGTGCAAGCCGTGTCGGAAACCTTGATGGGTTACGCGTTGCAGCAGAGCGCCGGAAGCGATGCGCAAGCCCAGGCCGAGTCGATTCGTGCGCGCAGCGGGCTCGACGCCACCGAGCTGGAACGCACCGTCAACAACACCGGTTATGCCATCCGCGAAAACCTGGGCGTCGTCCCCGCGCTGCGCGTATTCGAATTGAATACCGTGCTCTTCCCGGATTCGGCCAACACCTGGGACAGCCTGGCCGAAGCGTATGCGGCCCAAGGCGATCGGAAAAAGGCGAAGGCGCTGTACGACAAGGCCCAACGGCTGTCGGCGCGGTCGAAGCGAGCGCCTTAGCGTGTCGCGAAGCCCGGGTGAACGAAGCGCACCCGGGGTGCCTCAATCCTGATCGCGATTCGTCGGATCGGACCGCGATTAAAACGGCTCAGGGCATCAGGTGGTTTGCCGTGATCTTCTTGCCGTCGATCGATACCGACGCGTAGCCGCCTTCCTTGATGTCGTTCGAGGCCAGACGGCCATCCAAGTCGAGCCGTAGGGTATGGGTATTGCTGAAGGGACCAGGAGCGGACAGGCGAACCCCGGACCAGACGTAGCGGCTGTAAACGCCGCTCAGTTTGCTTTTTTGGGCTTCCATCACCGAAGTCAACGCCGCGGCATCGACCTTCGATAGCGGGATGACATAGTCTTCCAGCTTGAAATCCGCGGCATTGCCGCCCGCCACCGTAATTTCGACCGGGCTCGGCGCGCTGAATTCGCCGCTTTCGAGGTCCAACCTCGATCTTAGAAGCTTCCGCGAATCTTGGGGATCCTGGTAATCGACGGTGCACGTGGTCATCTCGCCGGCGGGCTGGGTATCGCCGGCGTCGATCTCTTTGCCCACGCTGAAAAAGGAAGTGATTTCCGAGACCTTCGTGTCGGCGCCGAAATGCTTGGCGATGGCGCGAAAGCACACATCCGGGCCATCGGCCAAGTTGAAGGCTGCGGCTTTCGCGTCGGTAGCTTGCCGGGTGTCCGCCTCATCCGCGAACGACGCTTCGGGCGCATCGGCGGTCGTGGACGGCGGAGCCGCCTTAAGGGTAGGCGGAGGCGGCTCAGCGGGATCCTTGCTGCCTTTGCCGCAAGCTGCGAGACCTAGGGAAAACGCGATGGCGATGTAGAGTGCGGCAGGTTGCGGCTTCGACATGGGCGTAGGCTCTTTTGAGGATGGCGAACGGGACCAGTAAGACGCAAAAGAGAAGACACGGCGGACAATCGCGCCGAGGCTTCGATACGATGCGATGCAGGTTCCGGTGCGGCCTGCGGCCTTACCCGGGCTACAGTAACGTCCGGCTCAACTCAGACGGGAGACATCGTGACGGTCAAGCGCATGGACAACGTCGGCATCGTGGTGGAAGACCTCGATGCCGCCATCGAGTTCTTCACCGAACTGGGCCTGGAGTTCGAAGGACGCGCGCCGATCGAAGGCGCCTGGGCGGAGGGCGTCACGGGCTTGCGCGACATGCGCGTCGAGATCGCGATGATGCGCACGCCGGACGGCCACAGCCGGCTCGAGCTCTCGCGCTTCCTCGCTCCGCCCGTGGTCGCCGACCATCGCAACGCGCCAGTGAACGCGCTCGGCTACTTGCGCGTCATGTTCGCGGTGGAGGACATCGACGATACGGTGGCCCGGCTCGTCGAACGCGGCGCGAAGCTCGTCGGCGAAGTGACGCAGTACGAAAACGCGTACCGGCTCTGCTACATCCGGAGTCCTGAAGGAATTCTTATCGGGCTCGCCGAAGAGCTCGGGTAACCCGCGTAGCCCGGGTAAGCGAAGCGCACCCGGTCTCTGCGATCCTGCGCGACGCCCGCTCCTTACGCCTCTCGCATTACCGCCGCTTGCCCAAGCTGCGATACCGTTTCGGCGTTGCGCATACGGGCGCGGACGCAAGCGCCGACACGCATCCTTCGCTCCCTTGCTGCGTGCGTGCGCGCACGGAAAAGCATTGCGGAACGTCCAGCGGCAGGTCGTTGAAATACATGCCTGCCCGTTCTCCATAACGAGGGAATCCGATGACCGCGACGGCGTCGCCGAAGTCCGGGCCCTCCATCGCACCGAAAGGAGGCACCCCCGTCATCACGCGTGTCGGGCGCCCGGTGGCCTGCTCCCAGACATTGATATCGTAGAACATGATCAGCTCCGGCTCGCTGCGCCCATGAGTCGCGCGCCAGCTGAAATACACCTCACCTTTGCCCTTCACCTCGACTTGGGGTTCGTTCGGCGTGCCGGGCCGATCGCTGCAGGCCTGCGCGTCCGTCGATCCGATGCCCAGTCCAAGCGCTGCAACGACGCATAAGATCATCCTCATGGCGACTCTCCGTTTTTTGCGTTGCCCCTGTAATCGTCACAACGCGGGTGGAGAGGACCGAAGGCCATCGCCTGGGCGAATTTGGATTACCCAATTGATTCTTTGTGAAAAATGATCAAGCAGCCATCGAAACGCACCCGGGTGCGGCCTTCGGCCTTACCCGGGCTACGGCATTCGTGGGTCACTCATCCATCGAAAGAATCAGCCAAGGCGTGCCGAACCGATCCTTCAGCATTCCGAACGCGGACGACCAGGCCACTTCGCTCAATGGCGTTTCGACGCGGCCGCCGTCGGCGAGTGCGCCGAATACGCGGTGCGCTTCGGCCTTGTCGCGCACGTGCAGGGCGACATTGAAGCCTTGTTTGGGACGGTACTCGCCCGGCGGCAGATCGTTGCCTTGGATGAGCGTGTCGCCGATGGCGAGTTGGGCGAACCGGATCGATTCCGCGCCGGCCGGGCGAGAACCCGGCGGAAGCGGCACGTCCTTCGTTTCGCCGAGGGCGTTCATCACTTTGATCTCGCCTCCCAACGCCCGGGCGTAGAACTCGAACGCCTCGCGGCAACGGCCGTCGAACTCGAGCTGGACGATCGCCTTCATGAGGAATCTCGCAATGGGTTGAAAGCCGAGCGTAGAGACGGCGTCGTCGGCGGGTCGTGAACCTCGCCGTGGCCTTCGTTATGCTGGATCGGCCTCGCATCCCGCTGCAGGTCTCGCCGCGAAAAAATCGGCGGGGGCTGTCGATTTTCGGCCCCTCCGTTCGTCGATCCCATAACAGGGCAGCAAAGCCCGCGACGCACGACGAATCCGCCCCATCACCAGGAGCCCGCCATGACCGCCACCATCACCGCTTTCCAAACTTCGCCGGACCGCGGCAGGGGATTGGCCCGCGACACGCGCATCCGTTGGGCGCTGGAAGAAGTGGGGCAGCCTTACGACGTGCGCCTGCTTTCGTTCGAGGGGATGAAACAGCCCGCGCATTTGGCGCTGCAGCCTTTCGGGCAGATCCCGACGTACGAAGAAGACGATCTGGTCTTGTTCGAATCGGGCGCGATCATCCTGCATATCGCCGAGCACCGCGGCGGCTTGCTGCCGGAAGATGCGAACGCACGGGCGCGCGCCATCATGTGGATGTTCGCCGCGTTGAGTACGATCGAGCCGCCGCTCGTCGAATTCACCACCGCCCTCTTGTTCGAGCGGAACGAATCCTGGTACGAACAGCGGCGGCCCATGATCGAGGATCGCTTGCGCAAGCGCCTGGCCGCGCTTTCCGGCCGTCTGGGCGATGCCGACTGGCTCGATGGCGCGTTCAGCGCCGGCGATCTGCTGATGGTGTCCGTGCTGCAAAGGCTCAAGAGCTCGGGGATTTTGAACGACTACCCGAACCTCTCCGCCTACGTCGCCCGCGCCGAAGCCCGGCCGGCGTACCAGCGCGCCTTCGCGGCGCAATTGGCGGTGTTTACCGGCAACGCCCCGTCCGGGTCGTAAGTTGGGCTTCGCCCATCTACGCAAGCTTGAGGAATGGATTTGACCTATTACGTCGTCATCGCCGACGCGTCCGAAGCCTGGGTTTCGCCGAGCCTGCCGCGCTCGGATCCTTGAGGTAGGCGCAGAACATATCGGACATGGCGTCGGCGTACGCGGCGATTTCCGCAGCAGTCCGCGGGCTTTCCGAAAAACTCTTCCCGACCGCGCTGAGCGTCGTCGTGATCAGGTCGCCGGCCAGGGCGCGGGCCGTTTCCGAGGCGGCGGGCAGCGCCTCCTGCATGAAGGCCTGGAAAGCGCGGTTTCCCGACACCCTGATTTCCTGCGCTTCGGGCGCATCGCGATAGAGCGGCGCCGCGTCGCTGAGCGCGATGCGCATCTTGGCTTCATCGCATTCCGAACGGATGAAGGCGTGGACCAGGATGCGCAATCGTTCGAGCGGAGGTTTCTCGGCTTTCTCGAGAATGCCGTTCAACAGCTCGGACGTCTGCCGCCATTCGTCGCTTTGCAGCCGGAACAGGATCGCCGCCTTGTTCGGGAAGTACTGGTACAGCGAGCCCACGCTGACGCCGGCCTTCTCCGCCACCCGCGCCGTGGTGAAACGCTGCGCGCCTTCCTTCTCCAAAACCTGAACTGCCGCTTCCAAGATGGCGGCGATCAGCTGGTTGGAGCGAGCCTGTATGGGCTGTTTTCGCAGGGAAATTTTGTGCTTTTGGCGCTTGGTCATGGTGGCCCGCGGAATGCGAATAGCGAATATGACGAATTAGTCGCATTCTAACCCCGCGCAAAGATTCGCGCATTTTCATACCGGAAACCGACATGACTACTTTGACTGCTGCCCCAATGGCCGCCTTGCTGGACCGTTTGTTCGAAGAGGCCGACGCGGCGTCGCCGGCGGCCAGCCCCGCCGTGGCCGCGCTCTCTCGCGAGGAGCGGGAACGCCTGATGCGGAGCAAGACCGAATACCTCGACTACTACGGGCGCATGAAGGATCTCGCGCTTCCCGTCTCCCGGGAAACGGGAACGTTGCTCTACATGCTGGCGCGCGCTTGCCGCGCGCGCGCGATCGTCGAATTCGGAACTTCGTTCGGCATCTCCACTCTACATTTGGCCGCGGCCCTGCGCGACAACGGCGGCGGCCGCTTGATCACTACCGAATTCGAGCCGTCCAAGGTGGCGCGTGCCCGGGACAATCTGACGGCCGGCGGTCTTATCGACTTGGTGGAGATCCGCGAAGGCGACGCGCTGCGGACGCTGAGCGCCGACCTGCCCGAGACGATCGACCTGCTGCTGCTCGACGGCGCCAAGGCGCTGTATCCCGAGATCCTGGGCTTGGTGGAAAGCCGCCTCAGGTCGGGTGCGCTCATCGTCGCCGACAACGCCGACTACAGCCCCGATTACTTCGCGCACGTGCGCTCGCCCGCGAACGGTTACCTGTCCACGCCGTTCGCCGAAGATGTCGAGTTGTCGATGCGGCTCGGGTGAACGGCACGCGTTACGCCTTGCGTGTTGCGGTGCGCAGAATGTCCGCGGCGACGTCCGTCAGATCCTCGCCGAACTGGTGGTCGCGTCCTTCATATTCGCGAACCGCGGCGCGCGGCAGCTTGGCCGTGTAAAGCGCCAGGTGCGAAAAGGGCACCACCTCGTCGTCGCGGCTGTAATAGAGGACGAGCGGCCAGTCGCCGGTCAGCCGCTTGGCGGCGTCGGCAGGCAAGGCCAGTTCGTCCCAGTTCCAGCCGCCCGTTCCCCAGTACGGCGAGGCGACTGCGAACAATCCGGCGATGCGCGGCGTTGATCGCCGCTCGCACAAATATTTCAGCAATACCGAGCCGCCTACCGAATGCCCGACCAGCATCACCGGGCCTTTCATCGAAGCGATCCGCGCGTCGATCACGGCCCGCCATTCCGGATAAGGGCAATTCTCCTCGTCCGGCATCGGCGGGGAATCCACCTCCCAACCGGCGCCGAGCGCGCGTTGCAGGGAATCGGCGAGCGCGCGGTCCGCGGCGTAAGCGCCCGTGCCGCCGCCGTGGATGAAAAGAACCGAACCGTTCATGGCGTCCTCCGGCAATGGGCGCGGACGATCCACGCCCTCGAATCGAACCACACGCCGCCATCGCGGCGATGTCGCTCGACGATTTCTCGAATCCTGGCCCGCTCGCGCTCGGCGGACGCGGCGTCCAGCGAACGCAATGCTTCCCGCGTCGCCTGGAATTGCCCGATCCAATCCAGGGCGGCTTCGACGCTGTCGCCGTAGTACACGGGTTCGCGCACGTCCTGGAACGTCGCATCCGCGAAACCGGCGGCATCGAGGATGCGCTCCACGGTGGAAGGATCCGCGAGCGAGAACGCCGCCGAGGATTGTGCGCAGTGCCCATGGATCGCCGTCGACCACTCGTTCGCCTCGCGGGCTTGCCAAACCATCATGACCAGACGCCCGTTGTCGGCGAGCGCGCCGCGGATGTTGCGGAACGCGGCGAGGAGGTCGGCGAAGAACATCGTGCCGAAGCGGCTGATCGCGACATCGAAACCCTGTCGCGGCAACGGGTGCGCTTGCGCGTCGCCTTGCTCGAAGCGCACGTTGCGCACGTCCTGCGCCGCGGCGAGCTCGCGTGCGCGGGCGATCGCAGGCGCCGAGATATCGATGCCCACCGCGCTGCCGGCCGATGCGGCCCGCGCCGCATCGCGGGTGGTCTGCCCGCTACCGCATCCGATGTCCAACACGCGTTCGCGGGCGTGGACGCCGCACGCGCGGCGGAACGCCTTGTCGTGCAATTGGAGTTCCGAGTCGTAGTCGACGGCACCCGTCTTCGGGCGTTCGTGCGGCGAAGCCGTTTCGGAAGATTTCATAGTTGTCCCTTGCGCGCGAACGCGCCGACCATGGCGGAAACGAAAGTCAGGCCCGCCGCGAGGATCGCGGAAGCGATGAAGCCGAACGATGTATAGACTGCGCCGAACCCCGTGGTGCCCGCGAAAACGGCGAGGTAAGTGACCGCGCTGTTGAGGCCCATGATGGTCCCTCGCCGTGCGGGGTCGATGGCCGTCAAGCGCACGATCAGCGCGTTGAACGCGATGTGATTCACCAGGCCCCACACGAATACCGTGGCCAATAGGCCGACGAAGCCGGCGCCCGTCAGCGCCATGCAGAGATAGATCGCGCCGACCGCGCACAAAGCGATCGGCATGGTCCTCCGGGGGCCCACGCGATCGACGAACTTGTCCAAGAACGCGGCCAAGCCGAATCCCAAGCCGTAAGCGAGCGCCGCGAAACCATTCGCGCTGAGCGGCCGGCCGAGGCCGTTGTGCAGATGGTCGCCCAGAAAACCGTAGATGCCGTAGAACGCCGACATGAACGCTCCGCACACGATGAGGAGCGGGGTCACGCCCGGTATCTTCAAGGCCTCGGTCGGCATCGGCGCCGATTCCGCCGCGACGGCGCGAGGATGCTTGGAATACGACAGGATCGCGAACGCGACGGCGGCCAAAACGGCGACGGCCGCATAGACCGCGCGCCACTGCACGTATTGCGCGAGCACGGCCGAGAGCGAGACGCCCGCGACCAGGCTGAGCGTCCAGCCGGTGAGCACGGCGCCGATGGTCCGGCTTTCGCGTCCCGGCGGTGCGATGGCGGCGGCGTTCGAGTAAATGGCGGGCAAGGCGACGCCGGTCGCCAATCCCGCGACGGCTTGCGCTGCGGACAGCATGACGACGCCGGTGGCCGCAGCGCTCGACAAGAGCGCCAGGGCGAGCACCGCCATCGACGCCCGCAACACGCGCCAAGCGCCCAGGCGATCGATGTGGCGCGCGAACAGCAGCGCGCTCGTCGCAGTCGCCAAGCCGAACGCCGCGGTCGCCGCCATCACGGTCGAGGTGGTCGATCCGAACGCGTGCGCGACTTCCGGCGCGATGGGCCCGAGGACGAGGGAATTCGAACCCACTATCGCCACGCAGCCGGTCAGCAGATAGGCGGCCGCGGGCAGGCGGTTTGATTCGCTGATCTGTTGATTAATATTCGGCATGAACCTATATTCGCCGAATAGCATTCCGTTTCAAGCGATGTTTTCGATATGACGAAAAATACGAATACGGTTCGGCAGAACGGCTCTCAGGTCCGGGACCTCGACGCATTCGACCGAAAAATATTAGGGGTGCTGGTCCGCGACGCGAACGTCAGCTATGCGGAGATGGGAGAACAGATCGGTCTCTCGGCGCCGGCCGTGCACGAGCGGGTGAAGCGGATGAAGCGCGACGGCGTCATCCGGCAGACGGCGGCGTTGATCGATCCCATGGCGGTCGGCAAACCGTTGGTGGCCTTCGTCCATGTGGACGTCCGCGGATGGTGCATGACGCCCGAGCTGCTGGCCGTCGCCGCGCTCCCTGAAGTGGAGGAAGTGCATAGCGTCGCCGGCGACACGTCCTTGATGCTTAAGGTGAGGACCGAGAATTCGTCCGCGCTCGAAGGTCTGCTCGCGCGCCTTTACGACGCGCCGGGCATCATCGCGACGCGCTCCTACATAGTTCTCACCACGCATGTCGAACGTCCGGTGCAACCGGACACGACCCAGGATTGGCCCCCGGTAAGCGCGGCGAGGCCAAGGAAGTAGCCCGGGTAAGCGAAGCGCGCCCGGGAGCTCTTCGATCCGATGCTGCCCTCGCCGCGTGCCTGAGGCCGAGTCCGAACCGGTACTTTTCCTATGGGCTCAATATAACGGCGCCCCATTGATCCGCTCCGTTCCGAGGCATGTACTGAACGCTGCGCTCACCTCGCCGCCGCCATGTATCCCGATGCCGATTCCGAGCAGATAGATTTCTTCCGCGAGCACGGCTATCTGGTGGTCAAGCAGGCGATTCCGCAGGCGGACCTGGACGAGCTGGAGGAGCACTGCGACGTTTTGATCGCGCAGAAGCACGAGCTCGCCAACGACTGGGCGTGGAGCAGCGACGAATCGCGCGAGAACCGCAGTTTCCGCATCGTGCAATCGTCGCCCAGCAAGGTCTGGGCGGACATCGCCGATCAGCCTTACCGGAAATGGCTCGCGCGGTTCTCCTCGCAGCTGATGGCGCTCGATATGGCGTTTTGGTACGACCAGTTCCTGGGCAAGCCGCCCGGTCACGGCGCGGCGACCGAATGGCATCAGGACGAAGGCTATTGGGGTCGCAATTTGGAAGATCGCGGCATCACCGGCTGGATCCCGTTGCAGGCAGTGGACGTCGTCAACGGCTGCATGCATTTCATCGACGGCGGGCATCGGCTCGGCATCCTGCCGCATAAGCTCGTCGAAGGCGTGCAGAGCGATCTGCTGACCTGCGAAGTGGACGAGACGCGCACGGTGGTCTGCCCGATGCAGCGGGGCGATGTCGCCTTCCATCATTCCAAGACGCCGCACATGAGCACGCCCAACTCGGGACCCGCCTGGCGCAAGGCCGTCACCAACCACCTGCAGCAACGCGGGGCCGGCGGCGAAGGCGGACATTATCCGTGGCGGGTGAAAGTGAACCAGCGCACCGGCGAGCGGAAGGCGGTGGGCGGCATGGGCGAAGAAAACTCATAATCGTAGCCCGGGTAAGCGAAGCGCACCCGGGACTTCGATCCATTCGATGCGCCCCGGGTGCGGCCTACGGCCTTACCCGGGCTACGTGCCTTCCCGCGGCTTTTTCCGGTCGCGACGCGCTGATCCTTCATAACCGAGCGAAGCTCCGCATCGCGACCGACCCTAGTTATGAGGCAGAATCGGCGAAAGCGGGCGAACGGACGGTGGCGATATGGCGAAGGTGACGGGCATCGGCGGCGTGTTCTTGAAGTGCAAGGGCGACAGCGCCGCGCTGGGGGCTTGGTACCAGAAGCACCTGGGCATGGCCTTGGAAGACTTCGGCGGTTCCATCCTGCGCTGGCCCGACGACAAGGCCGAAGACGGCGGCCTCACGGTGTGGGCGCTCGCCGACAAAGACAGCCAGTGGTTCAGCCCCAGCGAATCGTCCTTCATGATCAACTACCGTGTCGACGACCTCGACGGATTGCTCGCGCAGCTGCGCGCGGCCGAGGTGACGATCGTCGGCGGTCCGGAGTCGCACGAGAACGGCAAGTTCGCATGGATCATGGATCCGGACGGCAACAAGGTGGAACTTTGGGAACCGATGCTCTGGGACGCCAAGAACAAAGGCGCGTGAAGCGGTTCCGAATGGCGAGCGACGATGGACGGGAAGGGATCGACAGTGCGCCGAATCGGATTCCTGCTTGCGTGCGTCTTGGGATTGCCGAACCCGGCGTGCGCCATCGCCGCAACGAAGCCGGCGCAGACCGAAGCTCCGGCGAAAGATCGCGACGAAGACCATCGTTGGGAATCCCGCACCTGGCAGCCGCCGCCGGGCTTGAAGCAGATTCCGCTCTGGCCCGACGGCGCGCCGGATATGCAGGACGTTCCGCGGGTGCCGGAAAGGATCGAAATCGCCGACACGCCGGATGCGCTCGAAGGGCGCACTTCGGAGGCGGCTTGGGACGTCACCGCTCCGACCCTCACCGTGTTCCCGCCGAAGGGCAGGAACACCGGCGTCGCGATCGTGGTGTTTCCCGGCGGCGGATTCAAAGCGGTGGTGGTCACCAAGCAGGGAACGGAAATCTGCCGATGGATCGCGTCCAAAGGGATGACGTGCATCCTGTCTAAATATCGCGTGCCCAAGAGCAATCATTACTGGGATCGGGATTGCCGATGCGCGGTCACTCCCAAAATCCCGCGCGCGCTGCAGGACGCGCAGCGGACGATCAGGTTGGTGCGCAGCAAAGCGCGCGAATGGAATATCGACCCGAACAAGATCGGCGCGATGGGCTTCTCGGCCGGCGGCTACCTGGTCGCGCAGACCAGCAACATCTTCAAGCCGGCCTACCGGCCGATCGATGCCGTCGACAAGATCAGCAGCCGGCCCGACTTCGCCATCGCGTTCTATCCCGGCCACTTGTGCCGCGCCGGCGCCACGCTCGACCCCGGCATCCGGGTGACGAAAAAGACGCCGCCGACGTTCTTGTTGCAAGCCTGGGACGACCCCGTCGACGAGATTTGCAACAGCACCGTCTATGCGCGCGCGCTGGACGCCGCGGGCGTGCCGGCGGAGGTGCATCTTTTCGCCAAAGGCGGCCATGCCTTCGCTTTGAGGAAAAGCGAGCACCCGGTGGTCGCGGCCTGGCCTTCGCTGGTCGAAAACTGGCTCAAGGAAATCGGCGTTCTGTAGTCATGGCTGCGGCGGCTTGTACGCGACCCAGCCTTTGAACGTAAACCCGGCGTAAAACAATTCGACGTCTTGAAAGCCCGCCGCGTGCAGCAGCGCCGCATCCTGCTCGGGCGATAGCAAGGGCAGGCGGCTGCTTATCGCCGCGATCGCGTTTCGAGCATCCGCCGCGGCAATGCCCGAAGCCGCTGCGAAAGCCGCATAGCGATCCAGCCAGCGCGCTTTTTCGTCTTCGCTTTGAGGAAAACTGTGGTGGGCGACGACGAGCGGCGCGCCGGGTTTCAGGCGTTGCGCCGTTTCCTTCAGCGTGCGCAGGCGCTCTTCTGCGGAGAGGAAATGCAAGGTCAACAAACAAGCGGCGCCATCGAAAGGGCCCGCCGGCGCGGTGTCGATATAGCCTTCGTGGAATTCGACGCGCGACGCGAGCGGACCCAGCGTGGCCTGCGCCAAGTTCAGCATCTCGGCCGAAGGATCGACGCCCACGAAACGCCAGTCGGCCTGCGCCTCGGCGAAGACTTTCAACTCCAAACCGCCGCCGGCGCCGAGCACCAGAACGCAGCCGTCGCGGGGAACGCGTTCGGCGAGCAGCAGCGCCGCCATCTTTTGCAGCGCGTGAAATCCCGGAACCTGCTTGGGCGGGCCATCGGCGTAGCGAGCGACCGCTTGGGGATCGGTGAAAGACGGCAAGCGGATTCCTTCCCTCGGGCTCGAAGGACAATGCTACCGGAACGGCTTTCAATTCACCGCTTGCCCACCCACGCGCCCGTATCGCCGTAGCGGTTGCCGGCGAATTTTTCCGGCGCCAGCATCTCGCCCAACGTCCGAAGTTCTTCGGGCGCAAGCGCGATCCGCGCGGCGGCGACGTTCTGCTCCAGATGCGCGATCTTGCGCGCGCCGGGAATCGGCACGATGAAGTCGCCTTGATTGAGTACCCAAGCGAGCGCGAGCTGCGCAGCGGTGATGCCTTTTGCGGCCGCCATGTCTTCGAGCAGTTTCACCAGCGAAGCGTTGGCGGCCATGTTCTCGGGGCTGAAGCGCGGCAGCGTGCGCCGGAAGTCGTCGTCGCCGAGTTCCTCCGCCTTGTGGATCTTGCCGGTGAGGAAGCCGCGGCCGAGCGGGCTGAACGGCACGAAGCCGATGCCGAGTTCGCGGCAGGCGTCGAGGATGTCGCCTTCCGGATCGCGCGTCCAAAGCGAATATTCGCTCTGCAATGCGGACATCGGGTGCACGGCGTGCGCCCGCCGCAGCGTTTCGGCGCCCACTTCGGAAAGCCCGAGCGCGCGCACCTTGCCCGCGTTCACCAGATCCGCCATCGCGCCGACCGTATCTTCGATCGGCACCTGCGGATCCGGCCGATGCTGATAGAAAAGATCGATCGCTTCGACGCCCAGCCGCTTCAGCGACGCCTCGGCCACTTCGCGAACGTGCTCCGGCCGCCCGTCGACGCCGGCGATGGCGTTCGCTCCATGTTTGCTGGTATCGATGCGGAAGCCGAATTTGGTGGCGATGGCCACCTTGTCCCGGTACGGCTTCAGGGCTTTGCCGACCAGGATTTCATTTTCGAACGGACCGTAGACTTCGGCCGTATCGAAGAAGTCGACGCCGAGCTCCACGGCCCGATGCAGGGTGCGGATCGCATCGCGTTCGTCCTGGCCGCCATAAGCGTGGCTCATGCCCATGCAGCCGAGCCCCACCGCCGAAACGGCGAGATGAGGGCCGAGTTTGCGTTTCGTTATCGCGGCGACGTTATAGCCCGTAGCTACGTTGCCGTCGGTGGTTTGCGGATGCTGGATCATATTTTTCATCCTTATCGATATTGAAGACAAGGGCGGAGGGCGTGGGGCTTGTGGATCGCAGTTGCGGAGCTGCCGCAGCAGATGCCCGGCCCGGATCGATCTCAGTTTAGGCGTCGGGATCGACTTTGGAATTGTCCGATGATGTCCGGTGATTGCACGATCGTGCATGCTTGCGCCCGCCCCGGAGAGGAGCGTCAAAAACTTCTCGGCCTCGCGGCCGTTGAACGAACGATCCTGCGACGTTATAGACGGGTTAAAACCCGCTATACCTCACAAATCGCGGCGACCGGCGGTGCTAGGCTCGATCCGCCGCAAGGTTGCGGCATGACCTATCGAAGGAAGCGCTCTCATGAAACATACGCCTTTTGATGTATGCGAAGAGCACGATGAGCCAACGCCCGCCTGGATCAAGGCGGAAGCGCCGCTGAAGAAACAGAACGCCGTGGGCCAGCGTGCGCCCAAGTTCGACGCGCCCGGCGACATCGGCAGCTACGGTTGGCGCGGCGGCGGCGGGGATCCCGTCTAAGGTCGCCGGAAGTTCCAAGCCAGCGAAGCCGCCTTCCCGCAGAAGGCGGCTTTTTAACGCCGGAATTATTCGCGCGCAAAACTCACTGTTGCCCGATCGGCGTCCGATGTGCGGGGAAACCGTGATCCAAGGCCGTTTTCGCGCCACCGTCTTTGCTAGGCTCGAAACGCCGCAAGGTCGCGGCGAAAACCATCGAAGGAGCGCTCTCATGAAACATGCGAATTTTGCTGTATGCGAAGAGCACGATGACACGACCCTCGCCTGGATCAAGGCGGAAGCCCCGTTGCAAAACCAGAACGCCGTGGGTCTGCGCGCGCCGAAAATCGATGCGCCCGGAGATATCGGCAGCTACGGTTCGCGTCACGGCGGCGATCCTCTGTTGGGCTGACGGACCGTTGGTCGAAAGGGTCTAGTACCGAGAAGCCGCCTCCTTGTCGAGGCGGCTTCTTCGTTGGGAAGGGAAGCCCATGCTTAAAGCCGATATCGTCTTGTCCGATCTCGCGCATTCCGTCGAATGGCGGGACGGCGCGATCTTCTTCGGCGGAAGCCATATCCGTCCCTATCCGCATCCGGCCCTGGAAACGCTGCTGGTGCGCACGCGGGGGCAATGGTTCGCCATCGTCAGGGAACGCTCGGCCGCGATCGTGCCGATCGGGGCGGAGAGCCGGGACGTCGATGCCGAAGAATTCGGCCGGCTCTATCGCGAGTGCATGCTCTGGCCCCTCGACTACGCGATGGTCGAAGCCGCGCAAGCGGGCCATCGGCTCAAGCTGCGCGCCGGCGCGCTCGGTGCCGCGCCGGTCTATTGCCGCGCCGGCGAGGATCGCGTGGTGGTGTCTTGGGATATAGCGGATTTCGCCGGCGAGCCTTCGGCGATCGACATGGAGATCGCCAGCCGCCGCTTGGCGCTGCGCAGCGCCTATTCGGCGCGGCAGTTGTGCGTCGGCACGATGCAGCTGACCGAGCGCGCTTCGCTTTACGTGGAACCGGGCAAGGCGAGTTATCGCTATCCCTCGCCGTCCGAAGCGCCCGAAGCTGCGCCGCTGCCGGCGGATCGCGACGCCTTGGCCGAATTCGAGCGGCGCCTGCATCGCGTCGCGTCCGCGCGGCCGTTCGCGAGCGCGCGAATCTCGGCCGAGCTGAGCGGAGGCATGGATTCGGCGACCGTCGCCGCCGCGCTCGCCGCGCTTCACGGGCGCATCGCGAGCGTCGGAATTTTGTTGGATGGCGATACCCGCGACGCGCAAATCGCGCGACGGAAGAGCATCGTCGGCCGGCTCGGGCTCGACGATGCGACCGTCGAAATCGCCGAATATCCGCCCAGTTTGGATTTGCGGCCGCAGCCCGGACAGATCGCCGGCTTTTACTGGGAATACTATTTGGAAGCCTGCGCCGCTTCGTGGATTTCGGCGCGATCCCGCGGAGGCGACGCGCTGTTCACCGGCATCGGCGGCGACGAATTGTTTCCCGCCTATGCCGATGAAATCACGCAAACGACGCCGGAACGCGGAGACGGCGCCGAGGCGTACGCCGAGCGGTTGCTGACGCCGCGCGCTTCGAGCGCCGCGCGCGGCTTGTCCGGTTTCGACGCGCCCGCAAGCCCGGTGCCGGCCACGTCATTGCTGGCGCAGGCTTGTCGCGCGCCGTACGCGTTGCGGCACGGACTGTGGCCGGTGAACCCGCTCGCCGATCCGGGTCTGGTCGCCTTCTGCCATCGCCTGCCGCGCGAACATCGGCAGGAGCGCGAACTGATGCGCCGCTACTTGCACGCGCATCTGGGCGAGGGCGTTTTTCCGCGCGGCTACGTGAAAGAAACCTTCGCGCACGTGCTTCCCGCGCTGATCGCGCGCCATGCCGGCGCCATCGCTGCGCAGCTGCGCGATTGCGCCTTGGCCGATCTGGGCATCGTCGATCGCAAGGCGGTTTTGGCGCTGCTGGACTCGGTCGCCGCGACGCCGACGCCCGGATCGGTGGCGGCGCTGGCGATGTTCCTGTGGATGGAGCGCTTCGCGCGGCAGCTGAGTTGATGCCGTAGCCCAGGTAAGCGCAGCGCACCCGGGGCTTTTCGATCCGATACGACGCGGACCCCGGGTGCGCTTCGCTTACCGGGCTTCTTTGTCTACGGAAACAAGGTCAGCAACTGACCGTCTGCTCTCCGGTGTAGTGGCCGGTCACGGTACCGGTGACGCTGATTTCGCCGGTGCATGGATTGTGCACGGCGCGGCCGACGACCTGGCCGTTTTCGAAATAGGTGTAAACCCAGCCCGGGGGCGGCAGTTTTCCTCCCGCGGCCGACGCGATGGTGGCGACGCCGGCTATGGCCAGCCCCAGCAACAGATGTCTCATACGCATTCAATTCCTCCTTGATATGCGGCCAAAGACCGCTTTTGATCTTGTGGGAGGGGCTTCAGCCCCGACGCTTCTGGCGTGAGGCTTTGCAAAAAGCGTCGGAGCTGAAGCTCCTCCCACAGGTCCCGTCTCGTTTCGTGTTCAGAACTTCCAACTGGCGCGCCCGCCGAAAAAGCCGCTGGTCTGGCCGGTGACGGCGTCGTAGGTGGCCCGGCCGGTCAGTCCGATCGTGGCGCCGTCGACGCCTTTGTAGTTGAGCTGGCCTTCGCCGACGACGCTGGTGACCGTGTCGGCGTTGAAGTTGACGGTCCCCTTCGCGGTGCCGCTGAAGGTGTTGGAGAAGTCGTGGGTGAACTCGGCCGCGACGTTGCCGTCCTTGAAACCGTTCGAGTTGAAATTCGCGGCCGCGCTGGCGGTGAACTTGTCCACGTCGGTGAAGTTCGTGCTGAAGTTGCCCGCCAAGCCGTAGGTCGGATCCGCAGGCGTGCCGAACGGCCCTGCCGTGAAATCCAGGCTCAGCGCGTTGATGCCGCCGATCGCGTTCGCGTCGGCCTTGTAGCCGAAATGCGCGGCCGCGGTGACGCTGGGCGGTTCGAGCCCCATCCTCGCCTGCAGGCTGGCATCGAAAGCGCCCGTTTCGGTCACGCCGTTGTAGGCCAGGCCGGCATTCACCGAGATGTCGCCGAGCTTGGTGGCGTCGATGTTGGCGGCGTTGTAGCCGGTGATGCCGAAGGTCGGCGAGAACGCATTGACTTCTTGGATCGAAGGCGTCGCCGCAGCCGCAGCGACATCCGCGTAACTGAGGCCGGAAGGAATGCCGCCGAGCGAAGTCAGCGACGAAAAATCGAGCGTCGGCGTGGACACCTGCATCGCGCTGAGTTGGGACAGCGTGCTCGGCGACAGCGTCAGGTCGACCGGCGCAGGATTCACCTGCGTAAGGGAAGGCGTAGGCGCCGCACCGACGGCCTCGGCCGCATCGGACAGTTGCGCCTCGGTGGTTTCGTTGGCGGCCTGAGTGTCTTGCGAGTTCCCCGCGTTCTGGGCGGAGGAACTGCCGGAATTACCGGAGACGCCGGAACTGGGATCGGCCATGAGAAACGCTCCTGGACGGAATGCGTCGCGAGCGCGGCCATTCCTCGGATGTAAACGTTTTCAGCGGCTGCAAACTAGCAGTTCTGTCTTGGCGTCGATACCTAGGACTAACCCCAGGAACAGGCCGAACCGGTTTCGAACTATCAGTCGAGCGGGATCTCTTCGCCTTCGACGAACACCTGCCGCACTTGAAGGTCGCGATCCAGCACCACCAGATCGGCCCAAGCGTCGGCTTGCAGCGTGCCGCGATCCTGCAATCCGAGGTATTCGGCCGGATAGCGCGACAAGCGGTCGGATGCGTCGGCCAAATCCAGCCCGATCGACACCAGGTTGCGCAGCGCCTGGTCCATGGTCAGCGCGCTGCCGGCCAGCGACGTGCCGTCCGCCAGCCGCACGCAGCCCAGGCATTTGCGCACCGACTGCGAGCCCAGCGCGTACACGCCGTCGGGCATGCCGGTGGCAGCGGTGGCGTCGGTGATGCAGTACAGCCGCGGAATCGCGCGCAGAGCGGCGCGGATCGCGCCGGGATGCACGTGTTGCAGATCGGGAATCAGTTCCGCGTACTGCGCATGCGCCAGCGCCGCCGTGGCGATGCCGGGACGGTAATGATCGACGCCGGTCATGCCGTTGAACAGATGGGTGAAGCCGGCCGCGCCGGCGCGCAACGCCGCCACGCCGTCTTCGTAACTGCCGGCGCTGTGGCCGAGCTGCACGCGGATGCCCAGCGCGTTGAGCTGCGGGATCAATGCGGCGTGCTGGCCGATTTCCGGCGCCAGCGTAAGCACCTTGATCGGCGCCAATGCATGCAGGCGCTCGACTTGCGCCAGCGTGGCCTCGATCGCCAGCGGCGGCTGCGCGCCCAGGCGTTCGATGCTCAGATAAGGGCCTTCCAGATGCACGCCCAGGACGCGTGCCGTGCCGGGTTCGCGCGTGCCGATCGCTTCGGCCAGGCCGCGCAATGCGCGCACGATGTCGGCCTCGTGCGCGGTCATGGTCGTGCCGAGCAGGGCGGTGGTGCCGTGCCGCGCATGCGTGCGCGCCACCGTGCGCGCGGCGTCGCCGCCTTCCATGATGTCCACGCCGGCGCCGCCGTGCACGTGCAGGTCGATGAAGCCGGGCAGGATCAGCGGTTCGTCCGCGTCGGCATCGTCTGCGCCGTCGTTCGCGGCGATCCGCCGCACGCGCCGGTCGAATTCGATGGCGCCGCGCACCCAGCCCGTTGCGGTCAGGATGCGGCCGCGCAGCGCGTTCAAGCCGGCGTCTCGGCGACGATCACGTCGATGCCCAAGCGCTGCAGGCCCTCGCGGTACTCGGCGCTGATGCCGTCGTCGGTGATGATGGCGTGGATCTCGTCGAGCTTGGCGATGCGGTGCAGGCTGACCCGGCCGAACTTCGAGGCGTCGGTCAGCACCACGATCCGGCGCGAGCGCTCGACCATGCGGTGGTTGAGGCTGGCTTCCGCTTCTTGATGCGTGGTCAGGCCGAATTGCAGATCCAAGCCGTCCACGCCGAGGAACAGCGTGTCGAAGCCGTACGAATGGAGGCTGGCCTCGGCTTGGCTGCCGTGCAGCGACAGCGACGACGGATGCAGCACGCCGCCGGTGAGCAGCAGCTTCACGTGCGGCGCGCCGGCCAGCTCCCAAGCGATGTTCAGGCCGTTGGTCATCACCGTCAGGTCGCGATGCGCGCGCAGATGGCGCGCCAGCGCCATCGTGGTCGAACCCGAATCGATCAGGATGTTGTCGCCCGGCTTCACCAGCTGCGCCGCCAGCGCGCCGATGCGTTCCTTGCGCGGCAAGTTGAGCGCATCCTTTTCGCGGATGTCCTGTTCCTGCGGCGGCGTGCGCACCAAGCTGGCGCCGCCGTGATTGCGCGTGGCCAGGCCTTGCGATTCGATATGGGTGAGATCGGCGCGGATGGTCACCGAGGACACGCCGAACCGTTCCGACAGCTCAGCGACCTGCACGTTGCCGTGCTCGACCAGCATTTGCATGATCTGTTGGCGGCGCTGGCGAGTGTTTCGCATGGGCGGTTCGGCCTGGAAAGGAAAGCCGAAGCTTAGCGTTTCGAAAGGATTTCGGCTGATGAAGTTTCGTTTTCGCCGCGTTTCCCGGCTCGGTTGTGGGCGCAGGCCCGGGCGTATTCGGCCAGACGGCCGAAGATCCGGTGCCGGACCAGCGCCAGCGGATCGGCCGGCCGGCCGTCGGCGACCGCGGCGAGCTGCTCGGGCATGAACTGGCTGAGCAGGATCGTCGGCGGCGGATGCCGCTGCAGGTTGCCGATCAGGCGCCGCACCGCCGCGTCCACTTCCGGTTCGCCCCAGTAGTAGCGGCAACGGTCGCTCAGCGCGTAACGGCGCAGCAGGCGCAGCGTCTGCTCGTCGCCGCGGTAGTGGTTCCGCCAATGCTGCGGACGTTCGACCATGCAGCGGTCGAGCGTTTCCACCAGATGCGATTGCTCGGCTTCCGGCAAAAGTTCGTGTTCGATCGACGCCAGCGCGAACAGCGCCTCGCGATAGGCGAAGGTCGCGGCCGGGCCGACTTTCAGGATCGCGAAATGGTCGCGCACCAAAGCATGCAACGAGACTTCGGTCTGGTAGTCAGTGGAATGCGCTTCGAACACGATGCGCGGTTGCGTTTCGATGAAGTCCGACAGCGCCGTCGCCGCCTGCGGATCGTAGCGGTGCACGTCGCTGTGGTCGAAATCGACGCCGGGCTGCACCACCATCGCGATCACGCGTTCCCACGCCGGCAACAGGTCCGGCGCCGAAAACGCTTCGCGATGCACCTGCAGCGTGCGCGCGGCCGCTTCCGGAGAGGTTACCGCCAAACCGCCGGCCAGCGAGGCTTCGCCGCCCGGCACCGGCACTTCGGTGCCGATGACGTAGACCGGCGGCGGCAATCCCGCCTCGTTCGCGGTGCGTTCGGCGATCCGCGCCAGTTCCGCCGAACGCGCGGCCACGGTCTCGTCGGGCAGCGGCGCGGGATCGTCGGCGCAGGACATGCTGCAGTCGAGGTGGATCTTGTGGAAGCCGGCGGCGACGTAAGCCGCGATCAAATCGCGCGCATGCGCCATCGCTTCGCCGCTCGGGCGCTTCTGCCACGCGTTCGGACCGAGATGGTCGCCGCCCAGGATTACGCGCTCGACGGGAAAATCGTGCGTTCGCGCCAAACGCAGAACGTAGTCGCGGAACTGCGCCGGAGTCATGCCGGTGTAGCCGCCGAACTGGTCGACCTGGTTGGACGTCGCTTCGATCAGCAGCGCCGTATCGTACTTGCGAGCCACGTCCATCGCGGCCAGCAGCACCTGCTCGTTGCTGCAGCAGACGCTGTACAGGCCGACGTTCTCGCCGCGGCGGTGCGCGGCGATCAGGGATTGGACGGCGGACACGTTCGGTCGATCTCCGTTACGGGGCGGAAAGGGAAGCGAGGCTGCGCTGGCGCGCCAGCAATGCGGCGCCGCGCGCTCCGCCGGCGTCGCCGAACTTCGGCGGCAGGATCGGCGGCACGCGCACGCCTTCGAACAGATGCGTGGCCACCGCGGCGGGGAGATCGCGGTACAGCGCTTCGAATTTCGACAACCCGCCGCCGAGCACGATCACGTGCGGATCCAGCGCCAGCACCAGTCCGGCCAACCCGTAGCCGAGCAAGTCGCGATGGATTTCCAGCGCGCGCTGCGCGACGGCGTCGCCCGCCTGCGCTCGCGTCGCGATCGCGCTCGCGTCGACGAATTCGCCGCCCAGATGCCGATGGATCGTCGCCAAGCCGCTGCCGGAAGCGTAGCGCTCCATGCAGCCGCGCAGGCCGCAGGCGCAGTCCAGCACGGGCAAACCGTGGCGCGCCAACAATGTGGCCGGCACCGACCAATGGCCCCATTCGCCGGCGATGCCGTTGCCGCCGGCGATCAGGCGGCCATCGACGCAGTAACCGCCGCCGGCGCCGGTGCCGACGATGGCGCCGAACATGCTGGCATAGCCTTCCGCCGCGCCGCCGTGCGCTTCGGACAAAGCGAAGCATTGGCAGTCGTTGCCCAGGTGCAGCGGATGCGGTAATCGCAGTTGCAGGTCGCGTCCGACTTCCCGGCCGGTCAGTGCCGGCACGTTGGAACTGAGTTGGCGGCCGCTGACGGCATCGCGCACGCCCGGCAGGCCTAGGCCGATGCCTGCGCAAACGTCGCCGAGTTCTTCGTCCGCCGCGCGCACGATGTCCGCGATCGCTTGCAGGAAGGCGTCGTAGTCGCGCGTCGGCGTGTCGACTCGGCGCCGATAGCGGACCTCGAAGCCGCCGTCGCAGGCCACCAATTCGATCTTGGTGCCGCCGATGTCGACGCCGTACCAGCGCTGCGCGGACGCGGCTTCAGCCATAGTGGATGACTACGCCTTGCACGACGCGGTGCAAGGTGCCGTCCGGGAACGGATTGTCGGGCGTCAAACCCTGCGCGAGCGAGCGCAGCAAGGCGTAACCCTGCGGCGCGATCAGCCACAACGGGGCGAGCCAAGGATCGGGCATCGCCGGCACCGCCAACGCGAACTCCGCCGGCTCGCCGTCTTTCGCTTGCGGCCCGATCGACAGCACTCGGCCGGCGATGCCGTCGCGGCGCAATTCGACCAGCAGATCCTGTTCGTAACGGCGCGCCAAGGGTTGCGCGCTGCGCAGCATCACGACCAGCGTGTCGGCGTCGAGCAGGCATTTGGGACCGTGGCGGAAACCCAGCGGCGTGTTCGCCAACGCGACGACGCGGCCGGCGGTGAGTTCCAACAACTTCAGCGCGCACTCGCGCGCCAAGCCTTCGTAAGGGCCGCTGCCCAGAAAGATCACCCGCGAATACGGCGTTTGCGCCAGCGCCGCGACGGGCGCTTCCCAATCCGCCAACGCGCGCTCGCCGAGCTGCGCCAGCGTCCGCAAGCGATGCAGCCGTTGCGGCCAAGCCAGTTCGCTGTCGAACGCGGCGAGCGCGGCCAACAGCATGCAGGTAAGGCTGCTGGTCATGGCGAAGGCGCGGTCGCAGCTCGCCGGCGGCATCAACAAAGTGAAGGTGTCTTCGCGGCCCTTGCCGCGCCGCGCGAGTTCGCCGTCGCCGTTGCAAGTGATGTCGAGGAAACGCGTTCGCGCGACGCGCTCGCGCACCAGTTCTACCGCGGCCACGCTTTCCGGGCTGGAACCGCTGCGGCCGAACGACACCAGCAAGGTCGGGCGGTCGCGCTGCAGATACAGCGCCGGATGGGTGAGCAGGCTGGTGGTGTGCACCGCGCGCATTTCCGCCGGCCACTGCGCATTGAGGTGGTCGGCGACCATTTCGGCGATGAAGCCGGAGCTGCCGGCGCCGCTGAAGATCACCCGATGTTCGGGCTTGCGCAGCCAGTCGCCGAGGAAAACGTCGAGACGACCGCGCACATCCTCCAGAACATCCGCCAATTCGCCCCACAGCGCGGGCTGTTGGGCGATCTCTTCGGCGGTATCGCTGCGTCCGAAGTCTTGCCAGGCGGAAGGAGCGGGGAGTGGGGTGGCTTGCATGCGAGGTTCCGGTGGGCCCGAACACGATCCGTATTTTCTTTCGAAATGTCAAATATAGAAAGAAAAAAATAAGTTTCAGATAAAACATTCACGATAACGAATGTTTTGCAGCGCACAATCTTTCGTTTATAACAGAAAACTTGTCTTTTTCTTTCAAATTTATTGACACATCGAAAAAGACTGCCCTAGAGTCGGTCGGGAGGGCTTCGATTCCTGTTCTTGGAGCTGAAGCGAAAGGAAGCCGAGCACGAACGCCTCCCGGCGCCTGCGGGCCGTACCCGCACCGACCTTCTGCAAATCTAACCGAGGAATCACGATGGGGAACCGCCGCTTTTCGCTCCGGCCGCAGGCCATGGCGCCTGCGATTTCGATGGCGCTGGGTTTGGGCCTGTTGACGGGAGGATTCAGTACGATCGCCTCGGCGCAGTCCAACGCGACACCTCCTGCCGACGATAAGCAGGACGACGCCAAGGTCACCGAGCTGCAGAGCGTCACGGTGACCGGTTCCAACATCAAGCGCACCGACGCCGAGACATCCTCGCCACTGCAGATCGTGACCGCCAAGGACATCGAGAACATGGGCGCGCGCACCCTGCTGCAGGTGCTCGACAACCTCCCGGCCGCGCGCCCGGCGCAGGTCGATTCCAAATCGCTGTTCACCGGTTCGGACGGCGCCTCGCAGGCCAACCTGCGCGGCCTCGGTGCGCAGGGCACCTTGGTGCTGTTGAACGGCCGCCGCCTGTCGTACTACGGCGCGCCGGCGGGCTTCCAGACCCAGTTCGTCAACATCGATGCGATTCCCGCCGCGGCGATCGAACGGATGGAAGTGTTGACCGACGGCGCCTCGGCCGTATACGGCACCGACGCGATCGCCGGCGTGATCAACGTCATCACCAAGAATTCGTACCAGGGCCTGGAAGTCAGCGGCACCTACGACATCGCGCGGCGCTTCGATTCCTATGGCGAAAAGCAGGCCAGCATCACCGGCGGCTTCGGCGATCTGGGCAAGGACCGCTACAACGTATATGCCTCGGTCAACCTGTACAAGCGCGACGGCATCCCGGACAGCGAGTGGTACGACAAGAACCCGGCGCAGTTCTACGTCAACAATCCGAGCTATATCCCCAACCTCCGTCTCGGCACCGGCAGCGCGCCCGGCGCGTTCAACCCCGGCTATTACTTCGCCTTCGATCCGGCGACCAACGCGCGCCGGGACGAAGCTGCGCCGGGTTGCAACAACGTGCTCCAGGTGGCCAGCGGCACGCGCTGCATCTGGGAGACGTGGATGAACCGCGAAATCAACGGCGGCGCGAACTCCGAGCGCATGACCGCCTACGTCAATGCGCATTTCCTGATCGGGGAAAGCACCGAAGCGTTCGCCGAGGCGACCTATACCGACATCGACCTGCGCGCCAACGGCGGCACGCCGCGCGCGTACGGCACCACCACCGGCAATCCGCAGAGCTGGTTCTCGCGCAATACCGGCAACAACGTCAACCAGTTCCTGACTCCGTGGCTCGGCCCGAACAACGAGTACAACCACGCCAGCCCCCAACTGAAAGCGCTGATGGGCGGCGTGGTCGGCCTGAGCTACCTGTTGCAGGACGTGGGCGGCGATCACTTCGGCCAACGCAATACCGACCAGAGCTATCGCGCGCTGGCCGGCCTGCGCGGCTATTTCGGCGACTGGAGCTGGGAAACCGCGCTCGCCACCGCCGGCGCCCACTCGGTCACTTACCAGACCACCAACGTCAACATCGACGGCTTCACCCGGGCGTTCGGCCCGTTCACCATCGATCCGGGCACCGGCCGCGTGATCATCTCCGACCACCCCGCGTACAAGTTCGGCGAGATCAGCGAGGCCAACGCGGCGCTGCTGCGCGAGGCGTTCCCGACCTTCGACATCCATTCGTGGACGCGCCTGCACACCCTGGACGGCAAGGTCGAAGGCCCGTTGTTCGAACTGCCGGCGGGCGAAGCGCGCGCGGCGTTCGGATTCAACGTCAGCCGCGAAACCTTCTTCACGCCGGGCAACGAAGACGCGGCCAACGGCAAGATCACCCAGCAGGGCGGTTCGTGGTTCGACGGCAAGCGCACCACGTATGCGCTGTTCGCCGAAACGGTGGTGCCGCTTACCGAGAAGCTGGAGCTGGACGCGGCCCTGCGCGTGGACAAGTACCCGAACTTCAGCGCGAACGTCGCGCCGAAGATCGGCCTGAAGTACCAGGCGCTGCCGGAGCTGGTGTTGCGCGGCACGTATTCGGAAGGATTCCGCGCGCCCAGCTTGGCCGAATCCGGCACCGGCGGCGTGTATGCGCAGATCGGCGGTTACCGGGACGAAACGCGTTGCGCCGAAACCAACGCGATCGCCAACCTGCTGCGGCAATCGAGCCGCCCGGGCGACGTGGACCTCGGCGATGCGCTGTTCAACTCCGACTGCAGCCGCAACGTGGCGCGCATGACCCAGCCGAACCCGGACCTGAGGCCGGAGAAGGCGAAGATCGCGACCCTGGGCTTCGTGTTCGAGCCGGCCAAGTGGCTGTCGGTGTCGGCGGACTGGTGGTTCGTGTACCGCCGCAACGAAATCGTCGCGCCGGACTACAGCAATCCGGAAGAGATCATCGCGATGACCCGCTTCCCGATCACCGAAACCGATCTCGCCAACCAGGCCGCGTTGGCCGACATGTGCAATGACCCCGCCAGCGGCGTGAGCTGCCCTACCACTTTGCCGATCTATTCGACCGGCAACGTCGCCAGCGTCATCGGCCAGTACAAGAACCGAGGCCGCACCCTGGTCGACGGCTTCGACGTGGATGCGCGCAGCCGCTTCGACCTGGGCGAATGGGGCCGCATGAATATCGGCGTGGCCGCGACCATCGCGCGCCGCAACATGTACAACTCCGACGACGGCACCGGCTGGTACTACGGCAACTTCATCGGTTACTACAACAATCCGCGCTTGCGGGCCACGTTCAACGCGGACTGGAGCTACAAGAATTGGGACACCGGCTTCTACATCAACTACGTCGGCAAGACCAAGTGGGCCTACGATCAGATCGATGCCGTGGACAACAACCCGGACACCTGCACCGGCAGTTTTATCGCGGTGGCGCCAGGCCAGTGCGAGGGCGCGCCGTCGTGGTGGACGGCGAACCTCAGCGTGAACTGGAAGCCGATCGAGAAGCTGACCGTGGGCTTGACCGTGAAGAATCTGTTCAACCGCCTGCCGTTCTACGACCCGAACGACTGGATGAACTTCCCGGGCTACACCAACAACTTCGGACGTATTTACAGCGTGACCGCGACCTACAAGTTCTAAAGACGACGCCGAACGCCGCGTGTCCGTCGTCCTCGCATGCGAGGATGGCGGAGCCCGTGCGCTACGATCCACCGAATTCCGGGACCCCATCACCATGAAACGACGCGATTTCCTGATCTCCGCCGCCGCCGCCGGCGTCGCCGCCGCAGTCACGCCCTCTTTCGCCCGTTCGCGAGATCGACTGCGCGTCGCGATGATCGGCACCGGCATGCGCGGCCAATCCCAGCTCGAACCGCTGCTCAGCCGCAAGGACGTCGACATCGTCGCTTTGTGCGACATCGAGCCGATCATGCTGAACCGCGCGCTGGCGATGATCGAGAAAGCCGGGCACCGCAAGCCCAAGACCTACGGCGCCGACGGCGACAAGAACGCCTGGAAGCAATTGCTGGCGCAGAAGGACATCGACGCGGTGCTGATCGTCACGCCGTGGGAATGGCATGCGCCGATGGCGATCGCGGCGATGGAAGCGAAGATCGCGGTGGGCTGCGAAGTCGTCGCCGGCATCACCTTGCAGGACCACTGGGACGTACTGCGCGCCCAGCAGCGCACCGGCACGCCCTACATGCTGATGGAGAACGTGTGCTACCGCCGCGACGTGATGGCGGTGCTGCAGATGGTGCGCGCCGGCCTGTTCGGCGAACTGGTGCACATGCAGGCCGGCTACCAGCACGACCTGCGCGGGGTGAAGCTCAATTCCGGCGATCCCGACCAGCCCTACGACAGCGGCGTCGAATTCGGTGAGAAGGGCTGGTCCGAGGCGCGCTGGCGCACCGCGCATTCGGTGGCGCGCAACGGCGAGCTGTATCCCAGCCACGGCATCGGCCCGTGCGCGATGTACGCCAACATCCACCGCGGCAACCGCTTCACCCATATCAACGCCTTCGCCACCAAGGCGCGCGGCCTGCACGACTACATCGTGAAGAAGGGCGGCCCCGACCATCCCAACGCCAAGGTCAAGTTCAAGCTGGGCGACGTGGTCACCACCACGCTGCGTTGCGAGAACGGCGAAACCATCCTCCTGCAGCACGACACCTCGCTGCCGCGTCCGTACTCGCTCGGCTTCCGCGTGCAGGGCACCGACGGCCTGTGGATGGACGTCAACAAGTCGGTCCACATCGAAGGCCGCAGCAAGCCGCACAAATGGGACGACGCGCAGGCCTACTACGACCAGTACGACCATCCTCTGTGGAAGAAGTACGCCGGCGACGCCGCGGGCGCCGGCCACGGCGGCATGGACTGGTTCGTGCTGCACGCCTTCATCGAAGCGGTGAAGGCCGGCGATCCCATGCCTATCGACATCTACGACGCCGTCGCCTGGAGCGCGATCACGCCGCTGTCGGAACAGTCGATCGCGGAAGACTACAAGACGCTGGCGTTCCCCGATTTCACCGAAGGGAAGTGGAAGGATCGCAAGCCGATCTTCACGTTGGGGGATCGGTACTGACGGCTCTCCGCCATATGGTGTGCTGGGTTGATGGAACCAACCCAGCCTACGGCATTGGGAAAATTCTGAAAGCGCGCCGGCGATCCGAAAACGTGCGCTATGTTCACGATTGCGCATCGCAGGGTGCGTAGGCTGCGCGCTCCCAAGATCGCAAGGAAGCCTCCATGGCCGCGACTATTCCGCCGCCCACCCAGCCTACGCTCGATACCACTCTCACCATCGCCCTCGCTGTGGCTTCCAAGGCCGCTTACGACTATTACAACGGCGATCCGATCACGCCGCCGCAGGGCTACACGCAGGTCGACGCGTGGACCGGCTGGGACGCGTTCCTGTTCACCGGTTCGGAAGAGAAATACGGATTGGTGTTCCAGTCGCAGTCCGACTCGGGAACTTTCATCTTCGCGTTCCGCGGCACAGATTCGGATCTGGACGGCTGGGAGGACGTGCATTTCATCACCACAGGCTTCGCGCCTTACCAGGGCGGCATCAGCCCCACGCCGCAGGTGTCGTCGGGCTTCTACGGCATTTACGACAGCCTCGGCGGCGGCATGACCCAGTCGATGCGCCAGCAATTGTTCGCGCTGATGGCCAAATACCAGCCGACCCAGCTCTACGTCACCGGGCACAGCCTGGGCGCGGCCTTGAGTCAGTTGTTCTCGTTGGACCTGGCGATCAGCCAACCGACGACATCGACCAATATCAATTTCGCCAGCCCGATGGTCGGCACCGACAGCTGGCAGACCGCCTACGCCAACGCCATCGCATCCGGCGACAGCATCCGCGTCTACAACTATTGGGATTACGTGCCGACCCTGCCGCCGAGCCAGTTCGGCTACGACGCCGTCGGCGAGGGCTTCGTCACCTCGTTCTACGTGCAGGGCGAATGGTATCCGCACGAATTGTCGCGGCATTCCATCGTCAACCTCACCACCGTGCTGACCAACGCCCTGCCGCTGGATCCGCAGCAATGGGTGGGCACCTTCCCCGACTATATGAATCCGGATTGGACGATGGACAGCACGGTGCCTCCGGCGACGGCGCCGGTGCTCTGGGCCGACAAGATCGGCGAGCACATGGCTTTCGAACGTTCGCTGCGCGCCGTTGCGTAAATCGACGCGGCCCGGGTGCGCGCGACGCGCCCGGGCCGCGGACTTCAGAGCAGACGCAGCAGCAAAGAAGGATGTTTGCGTTTGATCGCGCCGAACCATACGCACATCGGCCAGAGCAGCGCCAGCACCGCCAGCCAGGCGATCAGCACGCCCGCGAGCCCGAATCCATAACCGTTAGGCGGCTGCAGATGCGGCCACACGCCCTGCCAAAACAGATAATCCGTCGGCCAGCCCAGGACGGCCGCAACGGCCAGCGCCGAGCCGTGGATCAGGAACAGGTGGATCGCGTAGAAAAAGAAAGGAACGCGGCCGAAATCGCGCAGCGGCGCCCATGCTCGCGATCCGGCCGAGGAACGACTGGCCGCCCATCCGCAGAACAAGGCCAGCAGGCCGATCGTCAGCGATGAGAACTGCAACGACGGCGGATACTTCCGCACGTTCAAGAAAGACATCAGCATCTTCGAACCCGCGTGCGGCTCCGCGCTGCCGCCGCCGATGCCGAAGACGCGCAACGCGACGAAGATCGAGATCAGCCACAGGCCCGCGACGATCAAACGCGCCGGCACCGGTTCGCCCGCGCGCAACCAGTAGGGCGCGGACGCGTATCCGGCGAACATGAGGGCCGCCCATGGCAGCAACGGATACAGCACCGCTCTCGCGCCGAGCAGCGGAAGATCCGCCACCCCACCATGGAAAAAGAGCGCGCCGAAGCTGTCCGGCACGCGGATCGCGCCTTGCACCGCAGGCAGAAGCAAGAGCAGGGCCAATGTCGTCGGCAGCAACAGCCATTTCGGCAAGAGCCTGGCGGCGGCGAGCAACAGGAAGCTGCCGCCCAATGCCCAGATGACGCCGAACCACATCCAGCCGGGACGGAACGACCAGGCGAATCCGAACACGGCGATTTCCGCGACGATCAGCCAAACGCCGCGAAGCGCGAGAAATCGCGACAGCGCGTAGCGATCCGGGTTCGAACGTTCGCTCAAATAGACGCCCGCTCCGGCGATGAAGAAGAAGCCGGGCGCGCACAAGTGCGTGACCCAGCGCGTCAGGAAATAGCCCCAATCGGTGGCGCCGACGTCCACCGGATCGAATTGCGCCGAGGTGAAGAAGATGCGCACGTGATCCAGCGCCATCAGCGCGACGATCAAACCGCGCGCGATATCCAAAGAGGGATTGCGGAATGCCCCAGGGCCATCCGTTCGGTTCGTGTCCCCGTTCCGCATCGCATTGCCCGCGTCGATGGCGTCGCCCGGCAATCTAGGCGGCGCCGTTCGCTCCGATCAATCCCGCTGCAGCCGGCGGCGGGAACGGCGCAGCGAACGGCACGATGCGGATTTCCCGCGATCCCCTTATTCCTGCGGCTTCACGCCCAGGTAGGCGCCGGCGATGTGCTCGGTCATCCAAGGATCGCGGTCCTCCAGCGCCAGCGCGCGGTCGAACAGGCGCTCGGCGGCCGCGCGATCGCCCTGCAGCAGGTAGTACGCGCCCACTTCCGCGAAACCCTTGGCGTCTTTCGGGTTGTCGGCGAGGAAGCGGTCGAACAGCGGCTTGGCTTTATCCCAGTCGCCGGCTTCGGCATACACGCGGGCGATGCGGTAAACGTCGCTGTCTTCGTGCTTGCCGGCGATGAGACGGTCGAAGATCTCCTGGCCCTGGGCTTTGAAACCGCCGAGGTAATAGACCCGGCCCGCGCCGATCAACTCCCAACTGCCGTTCTTGCCGGATTGCGCTTGCGCGATGTCCAGCAGCGCTTTGGCGGCGTCCTGCGGCGACTTGCCGCGGTAGACATCGGGCGTGGGACGCAGTGCTTGCGCGCCGTAACCCACGCCGACGCCGGCGACGAACAAGATCGCGGCGGCCGCCGCGGCGATGCGAAGCTTCATGACGGACTCCCCCTGTGAAGTGCGAACGTGCCCGCTTGCTGCGGCGGGCCGCGGGTAAGTCTAGCCGAGACGACCGCGAGCCCGGGCTATTTCGTTCTCAGCGTATCGACCGCCTCGGCGGGCATCCAAAGCAGCGTGTTGAGATAGGTGTCGATGCAGTCGATGAGCGCTTGCCTAGGCCCTTCGCGCCACGCCGCCGAACCGTAGAAAGCGTTCTGCTGCGATTCCAGATCGCCCCGGTCCCGGTAAGCGCGGATGAGGAACCGGGTTTCGCGTTCGTGGTCCGAACGTCCGTGCGCCACGACGTCCATGCCTACGGCGCGCAGCATCGGGATGGCTTCCTCGGCCATGACGCGATCGAATTGCGCGTGCATGCCGTCCTTGAGCAGATAAGTGCGCACTTCGAGCAGGCGATCGGGCGCGGCAGGTGTGTTCATGTTCGAAATTCCTCGCGCCGAATGCGGCCGCAACGATTATGGCGAGCCGGCGCAGACGCGACAATCGCTTGCAGGCTCGGGACTTCTTCCCCGCTTCACATAAGGTCCATTACCTATTCACCGGCGGCGCGGAGGCTAGTGCCATTGAGGAACCGGAGATTGAGCCATGGCAGCGAATATGCGGAACCCGAGCGGGCGGCGCGGCAATCCCTGGAGCTTGGCGATTTGGAGCTTCGCGGGCGGCCTATTGCTGCTGCCGCTGGTGGCGATGCAGTTCACCGACGAGATGAATTGGACCGCTTCGGACTTCGCCGTCTTCGGCGCCATGCTGGCCGTCGCCTGCGGCGCTTACGAATTCGCCGCGCGGATGTCGGGCAGCGTCGCGTATCGCGCCGGGGCGGGTTTGGCGATCGTGGCGGGCTTCGTGTTGGTCTGGGTCGACCTGGCCGTCGGCATCATCGAAGAAACGACGCATCCGGCCAACGCCATGTTCGCCGGCGTGCTCGCCGTGGGCGTCCTCGGCGCGCTCATCGCGCGCTTCAGGCCGCAAGGCATGGCGCGGGCGCTGGTCGCGACCGCGATCGCGCAAACCCTGGCCGGCGCGATCGGCCTGATCTTCTTCCGCGGGGAGGGGATGAACCATGGCGCGGCGTTGACGGTACTGACCGGGCTGCTCGTCGCGATGTGGCTCGTTTCGGCCTGGCTCTTCCGCAGGTCGGCGCGAACGACACCTTGAGAGCATCCGATTTTTAGTAGAGCCGAGCCTGCTCGACTGCTTTTTCCTTCGAACGCGATCGTCTTTTGCGAGAAAAGCAGTCGAGCAGGCTCGACTCTACAATCCCGGTCACGCGCGGATCATTTCAACACCCGCTCCGCATCGACGATCTCCACGCCCTGCATCTGTCCTAGCCAGGCATCGAACCAAGGCTTGTGCGAAGAGCCGACGATGGACAAGACCCGCACGCCGGGCCGCTCGCGGAACGTCTGGCGGATGTTGGCCACCATGCGCAGATTGCGGATTTCCCATCCGGCGGCCCAGATCTGCGGATAGTGCTGCGCCGATGCCGCGCGCATCGTGGCGCCGACGTTGACCTCGGCGCGAAGGCGCAGGTTGTCGGGGCGGTTGAGGAAGCGGTACAGCGGCAGCAGATCGCGTTCTTGCGCCAGTTTTTCTTCCTGCGCTTCGGCCCGGTCGAGTTCGGCCCGGCCCGCCTTCCATGCCTGTTCGACCGCCTGGCCGAAAGCCTTCGTTTCCGCCTCGGCGATCTGGATATTGTCGCCGGTGTGGTCGTCGACGGAATGCACGCGCTGCAGGCCCAGACGCGCGGCGAGGCGTGCGCCGATTTGGTAGTTCTCGTTGTTGCGCGTGGCGATCTGCTCGAGCATCGCCACCAGCGCCGCGTCCAGGCCGTCGCCGGCGCGGCGCTCCGCCGCAGGCAATTGCAGCCACTGCACGTAGGCCGAGGCGCGTTCGTTGGCCGCCAGGAACAGCGCCGCCAAACGGCGCCGCTGCGCCGGCTCGGGCCGTGCGGGCCAGGCCGCGAGCGTCTTGTTCGTTTCGGCGATGGCGGCGGGCACGTCCAGGCCGGTCGCCGCTTTGGCCGCGGTCGTGTCCGCGCAGTAATCCGCGCCGTACACGCTGGGGTGGCGCGCGGCGAGATCGCACTGCTCGCCGGAGATCGCTTCGATGGTGACGATCTGCGGCTTGAACGCGGCCAACCGGTCCAGCAAGGCGTCCAACGATTCGGGCTTGAAGGTCTTGGGCATCTGGCTGAGATGCGTCGTGCCCAGCACCAGCACCTGCGTGCGCGGGCCGGCCATATCGCGGTCGAGCGCGGTCAGGTCGATTTGCGCCTGTGCCGCGGCCGGAAGCATCGATGCCAGCGCCAGCCCGCGTATCCATTCAGTCCGTCGTACGTTCATGCATGCTCCGGTGAAGTCGGCATTGAGTAATCGCATCTTGCAAAGGGCCGCGACGCGCGGCCCGTGCCTTTGGGCAGGGCGCGCATCGGCGCATCCATCGCGGATGCGCTCGCCGTTCGCCGATGGGGTAGATTGGCGGCGCGTTTGCGCGGACGGATAACGGAACAGAGCGAAGAATGGAAGCATTGCGCGCCTTGATCGATCGGTTGGAACAGGATCTTTCGTTGCAGCAGCCGGAGCGGTTGCGCGAGCGCATCGATGCTTTGGACCGTTTAGAACGCTATCTCGGGTCGCCGGCAAACTCCGGCGCCGACTCCGTCTTGGATGCGCGATTGCGCAGCAGGGTTGAAAGCCTCTGCGCCGGCTTGGAAGCGGCCAACCAGCGGCTCTACGCGGCGATCCGCCATGAGATACGGCGCGACGCGGGGGCGGCGGCGATGCAAGCGTGGGCGCCTGCGTTCGAGCGTACGCCAGAAACCGATGGCGACGGCTACGATTACCTCGATGCGCTGCTCACCGGCGTCCTGCAGCTGGAAGAACCCGCATCCGAGCCCGCCGAGCTGAGCGCGGACATGGTGTTCTACCAACCCACGCCGGCGCGGCGCATCTTCGAGCTGATCGCCCGCGCCGGGCTCGCCGAACACGACGTGCTGATCGATCTCGGCTCCGGCCTGGGGCATGTGTCCTTGCTCGCCGCCATCTGCACCGGAGCCCGTTGCGTCGGCATAGAACTCGAAGCGGCTTACGTCGATTGCGCGGCGCGGTGCGCGAACGCGCTGGGCTTGGCCAATGCCAGCTTCGTCCGGCAAGACGCGCGGGAAGCCGATCTGTCGACGGGAACGGTGTTCTATCTGTACACGCCGTTCACCGGCGCGATGCTCGACGAGATGTTGGCGCGGTTGCGGCGCGAGGCGGATACGCGCGAGATCCGCATCGCGACGCTCGGGCCTTGCACGCCGATGGTGGCCCGCGAACCGTGGTTGCGGAGCGTCGATACGCCCAAAGCCGACAGGCTCGTTTTGTTCCGCAGCCGCGCCCTGGCATAGCCGTGGTTTGCGACGCCAAACGCAGTATCCGCGTCGCCGCTAGGCTAAGGTGCCGCGCACTCTCGCCGCCGGGCCAAGGACCGAACCCATGACTGCCTTATCGTCCGCCGAACTCGCCTGGTACGCCACCGGCCGTTTCTACGAGGCCGAAGACGGATCGCTGGCCGACTACGGCTATTTCCTGCACCTGCCTTTCGCCGAGGCGTCTTTGTTCGATGGCGCGATCATGGGCGAAACAACGGCGCATTTCACTTTCGCCGCGAAGCCTTTCCAGGCGAAGGCGGTCGTCAACGGCGCGCTCAAGCTCGGGCTGGATCCGGTCGGCGAATTCTCGCTCTACTTGCAGCGGCGGCCGGCCGGCGATTTCGGCGATCCGGCCTCGTTCGCGCAGGGCGAATGCATCGCCACGTTTCGGCGCGCGAGCCTAGCGGTAGGCACGACGGTGGCCGCGAATCTCGCCTTGAACGGTGCAAGCGTTTCGCTGCCGTTGGTCGGAGCCAATGTGTTCACCGCGCACCTGATCGCAAGCGTACCGTTCGAATTCGGCGGCCGGCGCTACGATTTGGAGGAAAGCGTCGGACGCGGCGTCACCCAATTCGGCACCGCGGCCGCGGCCGCGATTGCGCCGCCGCCCGGGTATCGCACGGTGCTGCCGTTCACCGGATCGGCCATCGCCCTAGGTAGCGGTGCGACATGAGCGGGATTTTCGACGACCTGGACCTCTCCGCGTTTTGGGACGAGCACGAATTCTACGCCCGCGAATACACGGACGATCCGCTGACGCCGGACAAGATCGCCTTCGTCGAACGCACGCTCGGCTACAAGCTGCCGGCCGCGTACGTCGAATTGATGGGCCGGCGCAACGGCGGCGCGCCGGTCGCCCGCTGCCACCGCACCGCAGTGCCCACCTCCTGGGCGCCGGACCACGTGGCCATGACGGCCTTCCTGTCGATCGGCGCGGACAAGCCGTACTCGCTTTGCGGCGCGCTGGGCAGCCGCTTCATGATGGAAGAGTGGGGCTACCCGCCGATCGGCGTCTATTTCGCCGATTGTCCTTCCGCCGGCCACGACATGCTTTGCTTCGATTACCGCGCTTGCGGCCCGCACGGCGAGCCGCGCGTGGTGCACGTCGATCAGGAGCGCGATTACGCCGTCACCGAAGTCGCCGCCAATTTCGAGGCCTTCGTGCGCGGTCTGCAGCCGGACGAGGCTTTCGACGAAGCCTGATTCGCCGGCGCAGGATCGTTTTATGATGGGCGGGCGCAGGATTGCGCTCAGGGGACTGACATGAATCTCGGGAAGCTGCTGGCCTTGCTGGCCGTGGTCGGATTGGCGATGGCCGGCGTTGTGGCCTGGGATGTGATGAAACCGAAGAGCTCGGCGCAAGGCGCCGAGGCCGGCGATCGCGTGTCCTCGTCCAGCACCTTCGCCGAGATACCGCTGCCCGACGGCGTGCCGGCGCGGGGCGTGGTCGTTTTTACGCCCGAGAATTGCCCATCCGAAGCCGCCCAGCGCGCGCGCCGTTTGATGGGCCGCCTGTCCGACCACAACGTGCCGTACAGCCAAACCAGCCATGCGGAATTCAGCAATCTGACGTCACAGGAACAAGCCGACCGCGTGACCGAGGTGATGAACGGCCCGATTCCGATCGTCTACGTCAACGGCCGCGCCAAAGCGAATCCGACGCCGGAAGAAGTGATCGCCGAATACGGACGCGGCGGATAAGCCGCGTCCGTTTGCGTAGCGTCGGACCTGGGCCCTCAGTTCCAATTGTCGATCTTGGCGTCGTCCGGATAGGGCGAACCCGCGCCGGTTTCGGCCAGCGACTTCAGGCTCAGCAGGAACACCGCCCACTTGGTGCTGCAGTGGTGCATGAACTCCACCGGCTCCTTCCAGCCTTCATGCTTGAACAGGACGATGGCGTAGCCGTCTTCCTGCTTCAGGTCCCACACGATCTTCGTGCCGATCCATTCCTGCGGGCCGTCGGTCACCCGCCACAGCACGCGCTGGCCGGGTTCGGCTTCGAGCACCTCGATGTCGAAGAAGCCGCGGTCGCCGAATTGGAAATGCAGTTTGCCGCCGGGTTCGGCGCTGCCGCGCGTATCGTCCGTCCACCAGCCGGCGAGGCCTTCGCGGGTAGCGATCGCTCGGAAGACTTCGTTCGGCGAAGCTTGGATGCCGACGCGGTGCAGGATATCGACCATCGGAATTTCTCCTTGTGGGTATTCGTGTTTGCTCGGATTTCAGGCCGGAAGACGTTCGTCGTAATCGCGATGCAGGCGGCTCCAGCCGTCCCAGAACGGGGCCGGCGCGCCGCCGTTCGCACGCGCGACCAGGATGTCCAGGTGCATATGCCAGCCGGCGGCGACTTCCAATAGGGTGTCGCGATCGGGCAGCTGGCGATGGACGATGGTGAGCAGCACCTGCTTGCCGCGGGGCTCCAGTTCGAAAGACACGTCGCCGCTGCCTTGCCAGGCGATGACCAGCTTGCGCGGCGGATCGGCTTCGACGACATGGCTGCGCATGCGCATTTCTTCGTCGTAGCCGTCGGGCCGGGGGCCGGGCTTATCGCTGAGCTCGTCGTTGCGCCAGACGAATTCGAACGGCGCGCCGGGTTCCAGGCGCATGTCGCCGGCGGCCAGCCATTGCCGGCGCAGGTCGCTGTCGGTGAGGTAGGCCCACACGCGTTCGACGGGGCCGGGCAGCAAGCGTTGGATCTTCAGCGTAGTCGGTTCGGTCAATACGCCGTAAGCGTCGGATGCGGTCATGGGATTACTCCTTTGCGGGCGGGAATCTTGGCAGGCGTCGTCGATGCGCAGGAGCAGCTCCAGGGCGTCCAAGCGTCGAATCCACCAGCGGCGATGAAATTCAACCATGGAGTTGAATATACGTACTGGCTCCGGTAAAGTCAACTTATTGGTTGAATGAATTCCGGGCGGGTTCGGGGGCCAATCGCCCCATCGGCGCTGCCCGGGGCGGAGCCAAAGGCGATCGATCGCCGAAAAAACCGATTTGCGCGCGCGCCGCGGTCGATTTCGCGGACGGCGGGCCGACTAGGATCAAACGGAGGATTTCCATGAACCCGATTTCGAACCCTTCCTCACCGCAACTCGACCGCAACTGGGGCTTGGTCGCCGCGGGCGCGGTGCTGGGCTGCGTCGCCGTCGGCACGGTGTTCGCGCTCGCCGTGCTGCTGCAACCGATGAGCACCGCCACCGGCTGGTCGCGCGCCGGATTGTCCAGCGCGATGACCTTGGCCTTTCTCGCTTTGGGCTTCGCCGGCTTCGGTTGGGGAATGCTGAGCGACCGCTACGGCCCGCGCGTATGCGTGCTGGCCGGATCGGTGCTGCTGGGCTTGGCATGCGTACTGGCCAGCCGCGCCGATAGCCTGCTGCAGTTCCAGCTCAGCTACGGTGTGCTGTTGGGCGCGGCGGCGGCGAGCTTCTTCGCACCGGTGATCGCGGCGACCGCTTCTTCGTTCGAGCGGCGCCGCAATCTGGCGATTTCGTTGGTGTCGGCGGGCGTGGGCGTGGCGCCGATGACGCTGTCGCCGCTGGTGGCCTGGCTGATCACGCATTACGACTGGCGCCAAACTTTGTTGATCGTCGGCGTGCTGGCGTGGGCGCTGACCTTGCCCGCGGTGTGGTTCGTGCGCGCCGCGCCCGCGGCTTCGGCGGCGGGCGCGGGCGAAAGCGCAGGCGCGAACGGCCTGTCCGCCGCTCAAGCGTTGCGCTCCAAACCCTTCATCGTGCTGGCGCTGGCTTATTTCGCCTGCTGCGCCGCGCACTCCGGGCCGATCTTCCATACCGTCAGCTACGCGGTCGGTTGCGGCCTGTCGATGACGGCGGCGGTCACCATCTACAGCATGGAAGGCGCGGCGGGTTTGGGCGGACGCCTGTTGTTCGGCGTGCTGGCCGACAAGCTGGGCGCCAAGATCGTATTGGTGGCGGGGCTGTTCGTGCAGGCGTTCGCGGCGGTGACCTACCTGAGCGTGAACCAGCTCGAGGGGTTTTACGCGGTCGCCATCGTATTCGGCATGGCCTACGGCGGCACCATGCCCTTGTACGCCTCGCTCGCGCGCGAAGCGTTCCCGCCGCGCATCCTCGGCACCGTGCTGGGCGCCGCGACGATGCTGTCGAGCTTGGGCATGGCGTTCGGTCCGCTGATCGGCGGTTGGTTGTTCGACCGCTTCGGCAGCTATACCTGGCTGTACATCGGTTCGATGATGGTCGGCCTGGCGGCGGCTTGCATCGCGATGTTCTTCCCGTCCGCGCGCAAGCCGAAAGGCGAAGGCCCGCGGCCCGTGCCGCAACCTGCGTGAGCGGAACGCGCTCCGGGTCGTTACGCGCGGCCCGGGGCGCTACGGCGATGCGCGCAGCGGTTCGCCGAAATAGAGCGTATGCCCTTGATCGTCCTCGACGACGAACTCGCGCGTCGCCCAGGGCGTTTCGTGCACGTCCTCGACGATGTCCACGCCGCGCCGCGCGAAGGCGGCGGCCAGCGCGGCGGCGTCGTCGGTTTGCAGGTAAAGGTGGAAATGCCCGGCATCGCGCACGTAGGCGACGGACGGGTCCGCTTCGTCCGTATGCTTCAGGTGGAACGTTCCGCCGCCGGTATCGATGCCGGCATAGAAATCTTGGTGGCGGAACGCGAGCGTCATGCCCAATCGCTGCGTGTAGAAATGGATCGAGCCTTCCAGGTCCGTGGTGCGCAGCTGCGCGACGGTGGCGGTTATCTTCATGGACGCTCCCAGGCGGATTCCGGGCGGGCCAGTATCCCGCGGCCGGCGTCCGCAGGATAGTCAGGAAAGCCCGCTGCTCGCCGCTTCGTTTTCCGGCGCCGCGGAATCGGCCGCGATCAGATCGGCGTCCTGCAAGATTTCCCAGACCCGGATTTCCAACCCGTCGCAGACCCGCTGCAGCGTGTCGATCTGCAAATTCTTTTCGCCGCGTTCGATCGCGCTGTAGTAAGCGCGATGCATGCCGATCCGGGCGGCGAAACGTTCCTGGCTGTAGCCTGCGTTGTGGCGCCGCGACCTGATCGCGACGCCGAGCCGTTGCATGAGGGGTGAAGTCATCCGCCCACAATAGGATGACGTCGTTCGCGGCTCTACAGAGCTATAGATAGTCTACTTATAAGCGTTCTGCCTACGGCGATGCCGCCGGATGGCGCGGCCGCGGATACGTCTTGAAATTTGCGACGCCGAACCCGGGCGATACGCGGACGCCTACGGTCCGGCGACGATGGTGACCGCATCCGCCGAACGCCGCCCCGGACCATGGTGCACCGCTTCGATGTTGTTGCCGTCCGGATCCAACAGGAAGGCGGCGTAGTAGCCGGGATGGTAGCGGCGCTCGCCCGGCGCGCCGTTGTCGCGGCCGCCGGCGGCCAGGCCGGCGCGATGGAAACGGTCCACCGTTTCCCGGTCCGGCGCTTGGAACGCGAAATGGACGCGGCTGGGCTGCTCGCCGTGGTCGACCCATAATTCGTCGGCGAAGAAATGGCCTTCGCCTTCGGTCAACGGAATGCCCAACACCTCCAGCACGGCCGCGTAGAAGCGCTTGCTGGCGTCCAGGTCTTGAGCGCGCAGGTGCAAGTGGTCGATCAACCGGCCGCGTTTGAGTTCCATGGCGATGGCTCGCGAGGGGGAGAGGCGGGCGATTGTCCGCGAACGGTTGTTTACGCCGTGTCGGTGCGGCGGGCGATCCCCCTCTATCATGCGGACGTCCTAGCCGGAGCCCCGCATGACCGCACTCCTGTACTTCTTGCTGGGCATCGCCATCGTGGCGCTGACGGTTTGGACGACGCTGGATGGCCGCAAGCGGGTCAAGCGGGCTCTGGACGATAGTTTCGATGCGCAGCGTTTCCCTACGCCCGCCGGCACGGTGACGGGGGAGCCCTGCGCGTGGTCAAGATCGCGCGCGATTCGATGCCCTTCGCCTACGACGACGTATGGCAGTTGGGGCCCGATCCCGTGCCATCGACATCCTTCTGGTACTGCGTCGGGCCCGGGCCGTCCTATTTTCTGGCCATGCCGCTGCTGACCACGCGCTTCGGCGGCGCTTCGGTGAAGTGGGTCATCCGATCCTTGTCCGAGGACCGCATGCGCGCCGTGCTGCAGAGCGATGAGGAAGCTCTGCGGGCAGCGTTCGGCATTGGGGTGGACGACCCGACCCGCGTTTGATCCGGCATGCGGTCGCTGCGCCTGCTGCGCGGCTGCGATCGCGATGCGCGTTGGTCTGCGCTCAACTCCGACGCGCCGGCAAGATGTCGGCGCTGGCGCCGGCGGCGCGCTTTTGTTCGATCATCGCCGCGCTTTTAGGTGCTGGCGAAATCCAGGCCGATGAACGCCAACGTCGCCTCCCCGCAGAGCGCGTAGATCAGGCTGGCGACGAAGCTGATGCCCAAGCCCAGGCCGAACCGGCCAGGAGCGGATCATGCCGGCCAGGGCGACGTCGCAGACCAAGATCGAAAACGTCGTGCTATAGCCTGTCTAGGCGGAAATTTTTTGCGTGCGCGGACCGCGCGCGCAAAAATCATCCGGATTGCCGGCGATGTGTTGACAGCCTGTTTTAAGCGAGTAGAACGGCTGGCCTCGGCGCGCGGCGCCATCGCTTCGAGGCGCGACGATGACGGCGATCTCCTTGCTCGGCATCCCCAACGACGACAACTCGTCCCATCTGCGCGGTCCGGCCGAAGCGCCGGCGCCGATCCGGCGCGAGTTGTTTTCGGACGCGTACAGCAGCTGGAGCGAAACCGGCGTCGATCTCGAAGGCCGGATCCTGGATCGCGGCGACATCGTTTTCGACGGTGCCGCCGATCCCTGGGACCTCATCGAGCGAAACGTGGCGCGCGCTTTGGACGCCGGGCATCCGCTGATCTGCCTGGGCGGCGACCATGCCATCACCCATCCGGTGATGCGCAGCGTGCGTCCGCGCCAACCGCGGCTGACCATCCTGCACATCGACGCGCATCCGGACATCTACCACGCCTATCAAGGCAATCCGCGTTCGCACACCTCGCCGTTCGCGCGGATCATGGAGGAGGGCCTGGCCGATCGCTTGATCCAAGTCGGCCTGCGCACCGTCAACGACCACCACCGCGAACAGTTCGCGCGGTTCGGCGTGGAAACGATCCCCGCCGGCCGCTTCGCCGATGCGCTCGCGCTGGAGATCGATACGCCGATCTATCTGTCGATGGACATGGACGCGCTGGACCCCGCATTCGCGCCCGGCGTGTCGCACCGCGAGCCGGGCGGATTGTCGCCGCGCCAGGTAATCGAATTGCTGCATACGCTGCGGGCGCCGATCGTCGCCGCCGACATCGTCGAATACAACCCGCGCCGCGACATCGACGGGATGACCGCGACGGTCGCCGCCAAGCTGCTCAAGGAGATCGGCGGGATGATGGCGAAGAACGCGGCCCGCCCGGAAGCGGCGCTTGCCTGATCCTCCACGAGCGGAGCGCAAGACCGCCGGATCGTGCATTGCGGGACCGGACGGGACGCCGCATCCTCTCCGCACCCGTCCCCGCCGCGCGGCGCCATGCCGCCGCCGGCCCGCAACCAGGAACCCCCCATGTCCCTCGCCCACGGTTACGCCGCGCAAGACGCGCATTCCCCGCTGGTTCCCTTCGCTTTCGAACGCCGCAGCCCGGGTCCGAACGACATCCGGGTCGAAATCCTGTACAGCGGCATCTGCCATTCCGATTTGCACCAATCGCGCGACGATTGGGGCGGCGCGTTGTTCCCGATGGTGCCGGGGCACGAGATCGTAGGCCGCGTGGCCGAGGTCGGCGCCGATGTGAAGAAGTTCAAAGTCGGCGATATCGCCGGCATCGGCTGCATGGTCGATTCGTGCCGGCATTGCGACAACTGCAAGGCCGATCTCGAACAGTATTGCTTCGAAGGCGCGACCTGGACCTACAACGCCAAAGAGCGCGGCGGCGAACGGCTGACGTTCGGCGGCTATTCCGACCACATCGTCGTCGACGAGCGTTTCGCGGTGAAGATTTCGCCCAAGCTCGACTTGAAGGCCGTGGCGCCCTTGCTGTGCGCCGGCATCACCACCTATTCGCCGCTGCGGCATTGGCAAGTGGGTCCCGGCCAAAAGGTCGGCGTGATCGGCTTGGGCGGCTTGGGCCACATGGGCGTCAAATTCGCCAAGGCGATGGGCGCGCACGTGGTGATGATCACCACCACGCCGGAGAAAGGCGCGGACGCCAAGCGTTTGGGCGCCGACGAGGTGCTGGTGTCGCGCGACGCGGACGCGATGGGCGCGCACGCGGGCAGCTTCGATTTCCTGCTCAACACCATTCCGGTCGGCCACGACGTGAATCCCTACGCCGCCTTGCTCAAGCGCGACGCGACGATGGTGCTGGTCGGCGCGCTGACCGAATTGGAGCCGCCGCTGCGCGGCGTCAACCTGATGTTCGGCCGCAAGCGCATTTCCGGCTCCGCGATCGGCGGCATGGCCGAAACCCAGGAGATGATGGATTTTTGCGCCGAGCACGGCATCGTCAGCGACATCGAGACGATCGCCATCCAAGACGTCAACCAAGCTTACGAGCGCATGCTGAAGAACGACGTGCGCTATCGCTTCGTCATCGATATGGCGACTTTGGAACGCGCGCCGGCTTGATCGCGGCGCGAAAACAAAAAACGCAGGGCGGAACCCGCGCAGCGGATTCCGTCTTTTTCGTAAGGATGCGAGGCGGAAACGCCTGCGGCGGTTCGCCCTACGGATTCTTCAGCGTGAGAACGCGCTCCGCGTGACGCTGTAATCCTCGGCGGAAACCCAAACGCTGATCTCGCGGCCCAGCGAGGTGCGGCCGCCGACCGTGGGTTTTTCGCCGGGGGCGAGCTTGGGCGAGAAAACCACGCGGATGGCGCCGTCGGCCGGCGCATGGACTTCGACCGTGTACGCCGCGATATCCGCCTCGGGCAATTTTTCGCGGAAGGTGCCATAGGCCGCGGCGAGCGCGCGCGCGTTCTTGCCGTCGAGCTGCTGCACCGCGTCTTGGTTCGGCATCGGCATGGCGTCCTGCGGGAAAGCCGCGAAAGCTAGTGTACTCATAAGTAATATCCTGATCAGCATGGCGGCACGGCTCCTCGGACGATCCAGGAGTGCCACGGGATCGTGGCGCCGTCAGTTAAGCCGGGTGTCCTGGTTGTTGCCCGCATCGTACTTGCGGAAGGATCCGTTCGGCGTGGAGACGTAGATCACGTCGCCCCAATAGCCGCCTTCGGCCACGCGCTTGTCCTGCGGGGAGAAGTTGTTGCTGTCGAATTCGTCTCCGGCCGCGTCGGTGCGCGTGCCGTCGGCCTTCGAATAGTCGGCGTGGCCGTGGTAGCAGGCGAACACGTCCAGACCGGCGGGCTGCGGCACCTGGCTCGGGTCGAAGCCGTCCAAGGTGCCCGGCATCGGCGTGGATACGTAGAACTGGCCGTTGTTCGGATCGCGGAACACCAGGCCGCCGTTCTCGCGATTGGCGGCGATCGACAGCGGATTCGAATAGCCCATCATCGCCGTGGCCGCCGCGTCGGAAGACGCGAACGGACCCAGCACCGTGCCCGGCGGCACCAACGGCGCGACTTCGGACACGTTGACCGGAATGGTGCGGTCGTCGGCGAGGGCCTGCGCGGCTTTCTCGGTCAGCGCCTCGTCGGTGTAGCAGACCTGGTCGCGCTTCTCGATGCCGGCGACGAGATCGTACGCCTGGTCGCGCTGCTCCTGCGTCGCGTCCGGGGACACCAGCTTGTCGACGACGTCGTTGTAGCGCGGGTTGTCGCCTCGCGCGACGGGCGGCAAGCCGCCGATGTCGGGAACGATGCGTTCGGAGATGGGATTCATGGGCTTTCACCGTCGCAGGACACGGAGGCATCTTTCGTCTGCGCCGTAGGGCGAACAAGCTAGGGAAGACCCCAGGCGCGCGCTTTTGCGCTATGCGAACGCGCTGCTGAACGCGAGTTTTGGCGATTATTTGCGCGCGGGCGCTTCGGTGCCGAGGGCGTCGGCGAGCAATCCGGCCAACAAGCGGCCCGCCTCGCCGTCGCGATCGAGCGCGGGATTGTAGATGGTGAGTTCCAAGCCGACCGCGCGTCCGCTCGCCAGCGCGAGTTGCAGCGCGCGCTTCAGTTCGCCGGCGGTCAGGCCGTCCGCCAACCGGTAGTCGACCGCCGGCATCGCCTCGTCGTGCAGGCAATCCGCATCGACGTGAATGAAGAAGCCATCCAGCTCCGGCCGCGTAAGATGCGCGATCGCCGCGGACGCGGCCTGGTCCACGCCCGATTCGCGGATCGCAGCCAGATCGAAAGCCAGCAAATCTTGCGGCAGCGGTTGGCTGCCGTACTCGGCTTGTTCGTCGGCGTCGCGGAAACCGAACGCGACCGCGTCTTCGCTGCGCACCAGCGGAGCGCGTCCTTCGATATCGCACAACAACGCGGGGCCATGGCCGGTGGCGAAGGCGAGATCCATCGATGCCGCCTCGCCGTTCGGATTGGCTTCCGGCTGATAGAAATCGGCGTGGCCGTCGATGAACAGCAAGCCGTACCGTCCCCGGCGCTTCAAGGCGAGCGTAGTGCCCAGCAGGATCGAACAATCTCCGCCCAGCACCACCGGAAATTCGCCGCGGTCGAGCACGCTTTCGCAAGCGTCGGCCAGGCGTGGCGACCAAGCGGCGATCGCTTGCGCGTTGAGCGTGCCCGTGGCCGGGTCGCGCACGGGATCGTAGGCCGGCGTTTCCACGCGCGCGGCGAGGCGCGCTTGCAGCGCGCCGGCCAAGCCCAGCGCGAGCAAGGCTTCGGGCAAGCGTTCGACGCCGGTCGGCTTCAAGCCGAGTATCGAAGGCGCCTGGACGATGGCGTAGCGACGCGGCGGCATCGGATCTTCACGGATCGACGGACGCGAATTCTCGCCGGTACGCGATGAATGCCGCGTCAGCGATTCTGCTCTTCGTAGGAGCGGCCTCGGCCGCGAGCTCTTCTCTCAAATCGAGACGCCGCGGGAATTTGAGAAAAAGCTCGCGGCCGAGGCCGCTCCTACGCAAAGCTCTGAGCAACAGAGCAAGCTCGGCTATGCTCGCGTTCTGAAGGAGCAGCGCATGCCCAGTCGCCCGCCAGTGCCGCCGGAAACCATCGAGAGAATTGCGGCGATCTGCCTGGCCTTGCCCGCGGCCTACGAAGAGGCGGCCTGGACGGGTACGCGCTGGATGGTGGGCAAGAAGAATTTCGCGCACGCGGTGCGCATCGAAGACGGTTGGCCGCCGGCCTACGCCCGAGCGGCCGGCACGCGCGGACCGGCGACGGTGCTGACCTTCCGTTCGCCGCTTTCGAAAGCCGACGCGCCCGAGCTTTGGCGGAATCCGTTCTTCAAACCCGTGTGGTTCGAGGACATCTTCGGCGTGGCGCTGGACGAGCGTACCGATTGGCAGCGCATTGAAAATCTGCTGGTCGCCAGTTACGCCGCGTTGGCGCCGAAGAAGCTGCTGGAAGAGGCGAGATTGCCCGCCCGGCCGCGATGAAAACGGTACCGGGCCGATGTTTTTGCGACCTTCGTTTCAACATGGACAACGGCTAATGCGGCATTCATGTCCGAATCGCAGACTGGCGGCCGGATCCAGACGGAGGGTTAGGGCATGAACAAGGCACGGATTTGGACGTTGTTGATCGCGCTGGGCATCGCCGCTTGCGGCGCGGCGCAGGCGCAAACCATCGGCTACAACATCCGCACCGGCGACGTGTGGGTCGACACGCGCCTGGGCGAAATCAACGATTACGGACGCCGCTATCGCGAACCGTTCTTCGACGAGATGTCCGGGTACTACGGCGCACCGCGGCCCTTGCTGGTGGAATTGATCGACCAGCGCCACTGGGCGCCGGCCGACGTGTACTACGCCTGCGCCATGGCGCGCGCGTTGAATTTGCCGTGCGCCGAGGTCGTGCGCGAATACGATCGGCATCCGGGCCAGGGCTGGGGCGCGGTGGCCAAGCGTTACGGCATCAAACCCGGCTCGCCGGCTTTCCATGCGTTCAAGCGCGGCGCGGCGACCACGTACGGGCATTGGGGCTATCCGGTGGTGGTCGATCGGCCAGTGCGCGTCGATTGGTCGCAGCACGGCCCGGGCAAAGGCAAGGGTCCGTCGCATGCGTCCCAGGCGAAAGGATCCTCGCCGTCGAGGTCGCATTCGCCTTCGGGCAAGGACCATGGCGGCAACGGCAAAGGCCACGGCGGCGACAAGGGCGACAAAGGCGGCCACGGCAAGGGCAACAACGGCAAAGGCAACGGCAAGGGGCACTAGCCTCGTGCGAGCGTGGGACGTGAAGGCGGCGAGAAAACGGCTGCGGCGCGACGTTCAGGCGCCCTGAACATCGCGCTGGCTAGACTCGTTCTCTTCCGCCGTCTTCCAGCGCCATGGCCTATCGCACCGTTACGAACTGCTTCGCGCTCGCGATCCTGCTGACCTCGGCCGGCTGCGGCCTGCGCGGCGCCAAACAAGAACCGCCGCCGTCCGGCGAAACTTTCGGCGCCGACGATACCTATTCGCGCGTTTATTCCGTGGCGCCCGGGCCGGCTTGCGAAGCGTCGCCCGCGCACTGCTAGGGCAGGGCTATGTGATCTCCAAGGCCGGCCCCGATGCGGTGGAGGCCAACAAGAATTTCCAGCCCGATGCGGAAGTCCACACCCAGCTCAACGTGCGCGTCACCTGCCTCGCGCAAGACGAGGGCGCTCTGGTCTTCGTCAACGCAGTGCAAGACCGCTTCGCGTTGAAGACTCAATCGAACTCCGCCAGCGTCGGCGTCGGCGTGCTCGGTTCGGTGTCGCTGCCGGTCGGCAGCAGCGGAGCGGCGCTGGTGAAGGTGGCGAGCAACACCGTGCAGAACCAGGATTTCTACCGGCGCTTCTTCGATCGGGTGAAGTCGTACCTGCCGGCCAAGCCCGGCGAATCGGCCGCGCCGCCGCCGGCGCCCGAACCCGCGACGCCGCCGGATCCCGCGCCCGAGGGCTGATCGCCGCGCCGCGATGCGGCATGATGCCGGCCTACCGAGCCGGAGGCCGCGCATGAAACCGATGGGATGGCTGCTGTGTTTGCTGGCGATGCCGTCCATCGCCGCCGCGCAAGATCTCTGCTTGCGCCATGCGATCGGCGATGCGGAATCCGGATTGAAAGGCCAGATCGTGGTGACCGCGCTCACCGCGAAAGGCGACCGCGATACGCAAGTGCTGTCCGCAGTGGGGCAGGCCAAGCTCAAGGGCGACGAAGGCTTCCGCATCGCCAGCATCACCAAGACTTTCGTCGCGGCGACCGTGCTGAAGCTGTGGGAAGCAGGCCGCATCGACCTGGACGCTCCGATCGCGCGCTGGCTGCCTTCCGCCTGGACGCAGCGTTTGGCCGGCGACGGTTATTCGCCGTCGAAGATGACGGTGCGCCATCTGCTCAGCCACACGTCGGGCTTGGCCGATCATGCGCAAGCCGAGCAGTTCATCGCCACGATCAAGGCCGATCCCACGACCGAATGGTCGCGCGCCCGCGACATCGCCCGCCTGGTCGAATGGACCGATCCGGTCGGCGCGCCCGGCGAAAAATTCGCCTATTCGGATACCGGCTATCTGCTCTTGGGCGCGATCGTCGAGCAGATCACCGGCCAAGACCTGCCCGACGCCGTGCGCGCGCAGCTCGGACTGGATCGCCTCGGCTTGGAAGACACCTATTGGGAACGTTACGAGCCGGCGCACGCCCGCACGCGAGCGCACCAGGTGTTCGAAGGCGACGACACCTATGCGTGGAATCCGAGCATGGATCTGTTCGGCGGCGGCGGTTTGGTCGCGTCGACCGCCGACATCGCCGTGTTCTTCGACGCTTTGCTGCAAGGCCGCGTCTTCTCGAAGCCGTCCACGCTGAAGCGCATGCTTTCCGCGGAAGGCTTGCCGGCCGGCAGTCCGTATCGCCTGGGGTTGTTCGACTACGACTTGAAAGGCGCGCGCGGCATCGGCCATTCCGGTTTCTGGGGCACGCTGGTGATGCGCGACCCGATCTCGGGCCGCACCATCGCCGGTGCGGTGACCGACCGCGCCGACTATCCCAAGCTCAACAAGCTCGCCGGCGACTACATCCGCGCGGCGGCCGGACCCGGCGCGGCAGCGGCCGGTTGCAAGTGACGCATTGCGCGGAGAGCAACGCATGACGCGCCGGGGAACCCGATCCGAGCATCCGTTCGAAGCGGAATACGGCTATCGCCGCGCCGTGCGCGTGGGCCCGCACATCCACGTGTCCGGCACCACCGCGCGCGAAGCGGACCTGGGCGGCGATGCGTTGGCGCAGGCGCGCAGCGCGCTGTCGATCATCGCGCCGGCGCTGGCCGAGTTGGGCGCGTCGCTGGCGGATGTGGTGCATACCCGCTTCTACATCGTCGACATGGCCGATCTGCCCTTGGTGACGCAGGCGCATCGCGAAGCCTTCGGCGAATACCGGCCGGCGAGCACGCTGCTGCAAGTGGTCGGGTTGACGCCGCAAGAGGCGCGGGTGGAGATCGAAGTGACGGCGATCGTCGGCGATGGCGCATGACGCCTGCTTTTGTAGGAGCGGCTTTAGCCGCGAGCTCTTTCCTTAAATCGCGGCATTGTCGCGATTTGAGAAAGAAAGCTCGCGGCTAAAGCCGCTCCTACAAAAAGCGGATCGACGGCGGTTCAACCGCGCAAACGCCGCTCGAACAACGCGACCGTCCGCTGCCACGCTTCCTTCGCCGCCTTCTCGTCGTAGCGCGGCGTAGTGTCGTTGTTGAAGCCGTGCTGCGTGCCCGCCGGTTGGTACAGCGCGTACTTCACGCCGGCGGCTTTCAGCGCCTGCTCGTACGGCGGCCAGGTGGCGTTGACGCGCTCGTCGGTGCCGGCCAGCACGATCAGCATTTCGGCCTTGATCTTGGGAACGTCGGCCAGCTCCGGCGCCGGGCCGTAGAACGGCGCCGCCGCCGCCAATTCCGGTACGTGCGTGGCCAGGAAGTTGGACATCCCGCCGCCCCAGCAGAAGCCGACGACGCCGAGCTTGCCGTTGCCGCCTTCGATGCCGCGCAGCATCGCGGCCGCGGCCAGGAAATCCTCGCGGGTCTTGGCTTGGTCGAGCTTGGCGAACTGGGCGCGCGCGGCGTCTTCTTCGCCCGGATAGCCGCCGAGCGGGAACAAGGCGTCCGGCGCGAAGACGATGAAGTTCTCCAACGCCAGGCGGCGGGCGATGTCTTCGATATGCGGATTCAAGCCGCGGTTCTCGTGCGCGACGAGCACCGACGGCAACGGTCCTTTCGCCTTGGCGGGCTTGACCAGATAGCCGCGGCCTTTGCCGTAGCCCTTCGGCGAATCGAATTCCAAATACTGGACCGACAGCCGCGCATCGTCGGGCTTGATCTGTTGCGCGGCGGCGAATTGCGGACTCAGCGCGGCGAGCAAGCCGGCCGCACCGGCGGCGCCGACCGCGAAACGGGCCGCGCCGGCGAGGAAGGCGCGGCGGTCGATCACGCCGTGGACGTATTGGTCGAACAGGCGCAGGACTTCCGGGTCGAAATCGCTGGCCTTGGCTCGGGGCTGATCGGACATGGCGGTCTCCGCGGCGGACGGACCGCCATTAGGCCAGAACGGCCGAAAGACGGCGTTAGCTAAGCGGCCTTGCGCTTTAGCCCTCTCCCGCAAGCGGGAGAGGGGTATTCGTCGCCTAAAAAATTTTCCGAGTTTTGTCGATCCGCCGGTCTTTGGTACGTCGCCCTTATAACCAACCAGCTGAAACCACGGAGACGACCATGTTCAAGACCGCCGCCCTCGCATTGCTGACCTTCGCCGCCGTAGCCCTTGCCCCAGCCCCGGCTATCGCGCAAAAGTCCCAGCCGCAGGCTGTCGCAAAAGCGGGCGCCGCCACGAAAACCGGCCATATGGCCATCGACGGCGTCGACTATTACTACGAAATCCACGGCAAGGGCGAACCCTTGCTGTTGCTGCACGGCGGTTTGGGTTCGATCGACATGTTCGGCCCGGCGCTGGCCAAGCTGGCCGAAACCCGCGAAGTGATCGCGGTCGATCTGCAAGGCCACGGCCGCACCGCGCTGGGCGAGCGTCCGTTCAAGCTGGAATCGATGGGCGACGACATGGCCGCGCTGGTCGCCAAGCTGGGCCGCAAGCAGGTCGACGTGCTGGGCTATTCGATGGGCGGCGGCGTCGCGTTCCGGATGGCCGCGCAGCATCCGCAAAGCGTGCGCCGCTTGGCGATGGTGTCCACGCCGTTCTCCGACGACGGCTTCTATCCCGGCATCCGCGCCCAGCAGAACCAGGTCGGCGCCGCCATGGCGCCGATGATGGAACAGACGCCGATGTACCAGACCTACGCCGCCGTGGCGCCGAACAAGGGCGAGTTCCCGCGCTTGCTCGACACGGTCGGCAATTACATGAAGCAGCACTACGACTGGTCGGCCGACGTGGCCAAGCTGACCATGCCGACGATGCTGGTCTACGGCGACGGCGACATGTTCCGCCCCGAACACGAAATCAAGTTCTACCAGTTGCTGGGCGGCGGTCTGCAGGACGCGGGCTGGCAGCGCGAGACGCTGTCGAAGAACCGGCTGGCGATCCTGCCCGACGTCACCCATTACGACATCTTCGCCGCGCCGCGCCTGATCCCGACCGTGCTGCCCTTCCTGGACGGCAAGAGCGATGCGAAGAGCTGGGCCGAGCAGACCGAGAAGCGCTGAAGCGCGCAAGAAGTCCCCGGATGCCGCCCCCGCGGCATCTTATTTTCGGCGTCCGCCGATCGCCTATGCGCCGAAGCGGCCACTTACACTGAAGGCCCGAGACCGCGCCGCAAAGGCGGGAGGCAGCCATGCTGTTGCACTGGGCCTACCTGGCGGCGATCGCCGCCGAAGCGATGAGCGCCGCCCTGATCGCCGGGCGGCGCAGCATGGACTGGTTCGGCGTCTGCGTGATCGCTTGCATCACCGCGCTCGGCGGCGGCACCGTGCGCGACGTGCTGCTCGGCCACCATCCCTTGGCGTGGATCGAGCATCCCAGCTATCTCGTAGTGACGATCTGCGCGGCGCTGGCGACCGGGATCGTGGCGCCTTTCATGAAACGCCTGCACAAGGCCTTCCTCGCGCTCGACGCCTTGGGGCTGGTGGTGTTCACCGTGATCGGCTGCAACATCGCGGTGTCGGTGCAGGTGCCGTTCTTCATCGTCGTGGTGATCGGCGTCATCACCGGCACTTTCGGCGGCGTGCTGCGCGACGTGCTCTGCGGACAGGTTCCGCTGCTGTTCCAGAAGGAGCTTTACGCCAGCATTTCGTTGGCGACCGGCGTCCTGTACCTGGGCGCGCAGAAACTGGGCGTGGGCCACGAAGTCGCGATGATAGGTTCCATGGCGATCGGCTTCGCCCTGCGCATGCTGGCGATCCGTTACGAATGGAACATGCCGAAGTTCGTCTACAAGGAAGAATGGGATTGATGCGTAGCTCCATCTCCCCTCGGGAGAAGGTGCGCGAAGGGCTGATGAGGGTTCGTCGTAGCGACGCGAACTGAACTGCATCGTTACTCCGCACCCTCACCCGGCGCTGCGCGCCGGCTTCTCCCGAGGGATAAGGAAAGCTGCGGCGAAGGCTGTCGATCCGCCGCGCCTCGGTTCGTCTAGGAAGAAACGGGCACTCGCCCGTTCCATTCCACGAACGGGGGTTCCGTAATGAAACTGGTCGTAGGCACCTTTCTCAGCCTGGACGGCGTGATGCAAGCGCCTGGCGGCGTCCAGGAAGACCGCAGTGGCGGCTTCGAGCTCGGCGGCTGGATCGTTCCTTATTTCGACGAAACGATGGCCCGGTTGATCGCGGCCTGGACCGAGCGCTGCGACGTCCTGCTGCTGGGCCGCAAGACCTACGACATCTTCGCCGCGCATTGGCCGCATGCGGACAGCGAACAAGAGCCGATCGCGGCCAAGTTGAACAGCGTGACCAAGCTGGTGGCTTCGCGCACGCTCAAATCCTTGGGCTGGGCGCATTCGCGGCTGATCGAAGGCGATCTCGCGCACCAAGTGGCCAAATTGAAGAAGCAACCCGGCCGCGAGATCCAAGTCGCCGGCAGCGGCGAGCTGGTGCGGACTCTGCTCGAGTACGGCTTGGTCGACGAATTCCGGCTTTGGACGTTTCCCGTGGTGTTGGGCAAGGGCAAGCGCTTGTTCGCCGAGGGCGCGACGCCCGCCGGATGGCAGCGGCTCGATACGCGCACGACGAGCACCGGCGTGGTGGTGAATTCGTACCGCAGCGCAGGCAAGAACTAATCGTCAAAACGTAGCCCGGGTGGAGCCGAAGGCGATACCCGGGATAGCGTCGCGGCGCTCCCTACAGACCGTGCCCGCCGACCGGCGTCGTGGTCGTGCCGTTGCTGAAGCCGGCGATCAAAGGCTTGCCGCGCGCGATCGCTTGCTTCACGGCGGGAAGCGATAGCGAAGCCTGGTGGCTGGCTTGGCTGTCCCACACCTCGGTGATCCAGATGCCGTCGGCATCCGCCGGATCGTGGGCGACGACGTAACTCAGGCAGCCGGGCATGTCGTGGATGCCTTCCAGCAGGATCGCGACCAGTTCGTCGCGCTTGCCGGCGGCCGCGGTCATCTTGCCGATCAATCCGTACATCGTCTTGCGCTCTCCCGTTGCGGTCCAAGCCGGCGCGAGCCAAGCGCCGGCGGCGAATGCGCCGGCGGCCAGGATGAAATCGCGTCGGCCGATGTTCATGGCGGGATGTTAACGCAGGCCGCCGATCGCCAGGCCAATCGCCGCGGCGTCGTTTTCGACGGGAGGGCGAGCCGGTTGCGCCGGCCTCGCGGGATCGGCCGATCCCGAGAACGGCGCGCAAAAGAAAACCGCCGGTCGATGCCGGCGGTTTTTTGTTTTTAGTCGGTGCCGGCTCAGAAATCGAAGCGCACTTGCACCTGCGCCAGGTCCAGATCGAGGTCTTCCACTTCGAAGCGGCTGTATTCGCCGCGCAGCGCGACCTTGTCGGTGAAGCGGTACTGCAGGCCCAGGCCGTAGGTCGGGTCGCTGCCGCTGTCGTCGTGCGTGCCGGTCAGGCCGGGAATCGCGCGATCCAGGTTCCAACGCTGGAAGCCCGCCTTGGCGTAACCGGAAAACTTGTCGGTGAACGGCACGGTGCCGACCGCGGTCAGCGAGACCGAGTCCGCTTCCAGCGCGCGTCCGGCACCCTTCGGTTCCAGCTTGCCGAAATCCGAATAGCCGGCTTCCAGGCCGAAATAGCGGTTGAATTGATAGCCGCCGAAAGCCGAGAAAGCGGTGTCTTCGTCGTCGTAGGCGTTCTCGTCGACGAAGGATTGGCCGACGCCCACGCCGGCGTAGAAGCCGGGCTTGTCTTGCGCCTGCGCGCCGAGCGCCGCGGCACCGAGAACCAGGGCCAGCAATGCACGGGACAGCAACTTATTGTTCTTCATAACGACTCCTGCAAAGGACGCCGCCGCGCGAAAGGGGGGAGGGAGCGCGGCGAACGTTCCATGCGGCGGGCCCCGGCACGATGCCTGGACAGCCGTCGCTGCAGGGATGAAATGGTTGCGCGGCAGCGCAAGCAAAAGATCATAAACAGGGATGGAATATCCCGCGAACGGGATATTTGCACCGGTCGGAGCGCGGCGTTTGGTAGGCCGTCTCGGGCGAATCGGCGATGGCCGCCGCGCACGATTCGGCGTATGCAAGGTCTTCTTCGGCGGCTTCGCGCTGGATCCCGGCGACGAGCGCGCAAGCCTTCGCGGAATTCCTCGGACGAAACGGCCCGATGCTTCAGCTACGGAGTCGCCAACTCCACATTCGACTGCCGGCGGCTCTTGCCATGGGCTCAGTTCGGCGCTTTGGCCGGCACGAAAGGCGAGACGGGATCGCTCGCGGGAAAGGTTTCTTCCAGCGCCTCGTCGTGGTTCTCGCTTTCATGGCGTTTGCGTTCCGTGCGTTCGCGTTCGGTTTCGCGCGCGGGCGATTTGCCGCCGTCGATCGGCGGATCTTTGCGGTCCTGGTTCGTCTTCGCCATGGCGTGAATCTGCTCGCGTCCCGGGCAAATCGGCGTGAAGAAAAACCGTCCGTTCGAAACCGGTTATTCACGCGGCGACGCCTATGGTCTTGCTCTGCATCCATTGCCGGAGCGGAACATGAATTTTGGATTCTTGCGCCGGAATGGACTGTCGCTGGTCCTGGTGCTGCTTTTCCTCGGCAGCCTCGCCGGCCAGATCGTCAGCGGATTCAGCGTGCTGAACGATGAGCGCATCGAGCGCGGGCAGCCTCCCATCGCGCCGCTGCAGTATTTCGGCCAAGGCCAGTTCCTCTCGGCCACGTTCGAGAATTGGGAGAGCGAATTCCTGCAGATGGGGCTGTACGTGCTGCTGACCGTGCGATTGCGCCAGCGAGGCTCGGCGGAGTCGCGGCCCATGCGGGAAGAGGAAGAGAAGATCGAACCGGGCCAAAAGCCGTGGCCGGTGCGCGCGGGCGGCCTTTGGCGCAAGCTGTACGCGCATTCCTTGTCCACCGCGTTGCTGTTGTTGTTCGCGATCGCTTTCGTCGGGCATTGGCAGGGCAGTTGGCGGCAATTCTCCGAAGAAACCGCGGCCAAGGGCGGCATTCCGCCCAGCGCATGGGCGTATTTGGGCGAGGCCCAGATCTGGTTCGAATCCTTCCAGAATTGGCAGAGCGAATTCCTCGCCGTGCTGTCTCTAGTGGTGCTGTCGATTTTCCTGCGCCAGGACAAGTCGCCGCAGTCCAAGCCGGTCGAGGCGCCGCATTCGCAGACCGGCGCTTGAGATCCGACGGTGCGGCGTTTTCTTAACCCTTCAGCTTAGGGCTTCACGAACCGTGGCGCTCGCTTCACCGCGCGCCGACGGCGCATGGCGGAAAGTCGCGCTACATCCAAGAGGAAAAACCGCCATGGCCAGAAAGATCGAGTACGACACCGCACAACTGCGCGAGTTGCTGCTGCAGGCGCTGGAAACCGAGCGAGGCGGCATCCAGATCTACGAGAACGCGATCCAGTCGGCGGTCAACGAGGATCTGAAGCAGGAATGGCAGGAATACCTGGAAGAGACCCGCACGCACGAAAAAGTGCTGTTGAACGTGTTCTCCGAACTCGGCATCGATCCGGAAGAGCAGAGCCCGGGCCGCGCGGTCGTCGCGCACCAGGGCCAGTCGCTCGTCGCCGCCATCCAGATGGCGCGCAAGAACGCCGACGCCAACGCCGCCGAGCTCGTCGCCGGGGAATGCGTGGTCCTGGCGGAAACCAAGGACCATATGAACTGGCATCTGATCGGCCACGTGGCCCAGCACGGCACCGGTCCGGAAACCCGGGTGCTGCAAGCCGCGTTCGAAGCGGTGGAAAAGGACGAAGACCACCATCTCTACCACACCACCGGATGGACCCGCGAACTGTGGATTCAATCCTTGGGCTTTCCTGCCGTGCTGCCGCCGCCGGAAGAGGTCAAGCACGTGGAATCGGCGATCGGCGCTTCGCGAGCGGAGCAGGCGCGCGGCAAATTGCTGTAGCCTCGGCGGCCCGCAGCGCGCTGCGCCGTCGAGCCCGCATGGAAGATTCGCTGTTCCCGGCGTCCGCGCTGCAGTTGACCGAGGACGATGAAGGCGGCATCCGCTATTGGCCGGCCGCCGCCGATCCGGCGACTGCGGCGCGCTGGTTCTCGGAGTTGGAATCGCGCGTGCCGTGGAAGTCGGAGCGCAGGCCGATGTACGACCGCATCGTCGACGTCCCGCGCCTCCTCGCGGCGTACCGGCTGGACGCCTTGCCCGGAGATCTGTCCGTCCTGGAGGAAATCGCCGCTGCGGTGCGCGAGCGCATCGATGCGCCGTTCAACGCGGTCGGCCTGAATCTCTATCGGCACGGCGACGACAGCGTGGCCATGCACAACGACAAATTGCACACGCTCGCGCCGAAGCGGCCGATCGCGATCGTATCCCTCGGCGCCGCCAGGCGCATGGACATCCGCGCCAAGGCCGCCCCGCGGCGCACATTGCGCATCCTGCTCGAGCCGGGCAGCTTGCTGGCCATGAGCCATGCCTCGCAGCTCGCCTACGAACACGGCATCGCCAAGACCCGCGCGGCGGTCGGGCCGAGAATCAGCGCGGTGTACCGGGTGCGTCCGCCCAAATACGCAGGCTGAATCCGCTCAAGCGGCGATCGAACGGGCGGCGCGCGCATCGGCGCCGAGCGCGTCCTTCATCAAGGCGATCGCGCGGCGATTGCGCTCGGCGCTCTGCGAAGCGACGCAATCCCGCGGCACGGCCACTTCGAATTCGTTCATATGCGCGTCCGCAGCCGTCGCCAGCACGCAGGAGTCGCCCGCGATGCCGGTCACGATCAACCGCCGCGCGCCCAACCGCTCCAGCAGGATGCGCAGCGGCGTGGCGAAAAACGCCGAATGCCGCGGCTTGAGCACGAAGTAGTCGTCGTGCTCGGGCGCCAGCAGCGCCGCGATTTCGGCGCCCGGCGCGCCCTCGCGGCTGCAGATCGCCACCAACTGCCTGAAATCGGACTGCCATTGCGTGAAATTGTCGTTGATGTAAAGGACGGGTACGCCTTGCGGTTTCAGCCTGGCCTTGAGCGCCGATATCCGCTTCGCGGCCGGCAGCGCCGCGCGCCGCAGAGGCGCGGCGCCGGCGAAATCGAAGGGATTGATCATGTCGATGATCAATAGCGCGGAATCGTGCGGCATGGCGTCGGTATCCTCGTCCGCGCAGCAGAACATTGCGTCGGTAGGGATGGCGTGAACCGTTTCACGGAAGCGTGATCCCCGCTGCCGGAGCATGTCCGCATGGATAAGATCGCACCCGGCGCACGTCCGGTGGTGCTGTTGGTGACGCAAGCGGACCACGATCCGGACGGCCACGACCACCGCACCCGGATCGCGATGGCCGAACGCATCGCCGCATTGCGCGGCGGCGCTTACGCGGGCGAATTCGACGCATCGGCGCGCTACGCCGTCCGGCCGTATTTCGTGCCCGACTGCACTTTGCTGCTCGATCGCGCCGATGCGTTCGGCATCCGCGGCGAAGAGGATCTCTTCGGCGGAGCGGTCCCGCATGCGTTTCTGGCCAACAAGACCATCAGCCATCCCTTGCTCGGCGCGGAGGCGGTCGCGCCGCGGGGATGGTCGATGCGCCTGGCCGATCGCTTGGGCGATGCGGTGTTGCCGGGATTTTCCGCCTTTTCTTACGACGATGCGCTTGCGGCGGGACGCCGCTTGCTGGAAGGAGGGCGCATCCGGTTGAAATCGCCGTTGGGCATCGGCGGCGGCGATCAGGCGGTGGCTGCGGACCCCGCCGAGTTGGAAGCGGCCCTGCGCGAGATCGGCGAAAGGGAAGTGCGCGAACACGGCGTGGTGATCGAACGCGACCTGTTCGATCCGATCACCTATAGCGTAGGCCGGCTACGCTTGTGCGGGGCGTGCTTCGCCTATTACGGCACCCAGCTCTCGGTGGAGGACCGCGCCGGCAAGGCCGTGTACGGCGGCTCCGAGCTTGTCGTCGTGCGCGGCGGTTTCGACGCTTTGGAAAAGCTGGAAGCGACCGAAGCCGCGTTCACCGCCGTGCGCTTGGCCGCGCGCTACGACGCTGCGGTCGCCGCGGAATTCCCGGGCTTCTTCGCCTCGCGCCGCAACTACGACGTGGCCGGCGGCGCCGACAGCGAAGGCCGGGAGCATATCGGCGTGCTGGAGCAGTCGTGGCGCATCGGCGGCGCCACGCCGGCCGAATTGGCCGCGGTGCGCGTCCTCATCGAAGATCCGGAGTCGGCTTGGGTCGCCGCCTCCACGCATGAAACCTATCGGCCGCAAAAACCGCCGCCCGGCGCGCACGTGCATTTCCACGATCCGCGCCGCGAAGACGGACCGGTGCTGAAGTATTCGATGGTGCGCAGGCATGGACATCCGGCTTGAGAAGATCGAGATCGCGGTCGACGGCGAGCGCATCCAAGGAACCGCGCTGTGGCCGCCGCGGCGCCTGCCGGGCGTGTTGTTCGTGCATGGGTGGGGCGGCAGCCAACAGCACGATTTGGCGCGCGCGCGCGAAGCCGCAGGCCTGGGCTGCGTCTGCCTGACGTTCGACCTGCGCGGCCACGAGGACACGGCCGCGCAATGGGAAACGGTCAGCCGCGAACTCAACCTGCGCGACCTGCTCGCCGCCTACGATCGCTTGGCGGCTCATCCGGCCGTCGACCGGGACGCGATAGCGGTGGTGGGCATCAGTTACGGCGGTTATTTGGCCGCGATTCTCACCACATTGAGACCGGTACGCTGGTTGGCGTTGCGCTCGGCCGCGCTGTACAAGGACGAGGGCTGGGAATTGCCCAAGCGCAGGCTCAATCTGGATCCGGATTTGCCGGATTACCGCCGCCGGCCGATAGACCCCCAGGACAACCGCGCCTTGCGCGCGGCGGCGGAATTCCGCGGAGACGCGCTCATCGTGGAGGCCGAACGCGACGTGGTGGTGCCGCATCAGACGACCGAGAACTACCGCAAAGCATTCGCGCGCACCCGTTCGCTCACATCGCGCGTGCTGGCCGATGCCGATCACGCCCTATCCGGGAAGCAGGCGCAGAAGGATTACACCGGCGTGCTGATCAAATGGCTGACCGAAATGATCGTCGGCGCGCGCGAGCAGGCGGCCAAGGCGCAGGTGGAGGGAAACAAGCAGGCCGCCAAACAATCCGTTGATCCGTAGTCCGGGTAAGCGCGCCGGGGCTTTCCGGACCGGGCCGATCATCCGCGAGGGCCGCCCATGACCGGCAAGACGATGCCGCTGATGTAGGAAGCCGTTGCCGGCGAGGCCAGAAACACGTACGCGGGCGAAATTTCCTCCGGCTGCGCAGGCCGGCCCATGTCGCTGTCCTGGCCGAATTTGGCGATCTGCTCGGCGGTTTGATCCGCGGGATTGAGCGGCGTCCACACCGGCCCGGGCGCGACCGCGTTCACGCGGATCCCGCGCGACAACAGGTTGCTGGCCAGGGATTTGGTGAAGGCGTGGATCGCGCCCTTGGTGGCCGAATAATCGAGCAGATGCTTGCTGCCGAAGATGCCGGTCTCCGAACCGGTGTTGATGATGCTGGCGCCTTTGCCCATGTGCGGCAGCGCGGCGCGCGCCATGTGGATGTAGCCGCCGATGTTGGTCTGCAGCGTCTCCTGCAATTGCGCGTCGCTCAGGTCTTCCAGTTTTTCCAAATGCTGTTGGAAGGCGGCGTTGTTGACCAGGATGTCGAGCCGCCCGAAGGCATCGACCGTCTCGCGCACCGCGCGCTCGCAGAAATCGGGGTCTTTCACGTCCCCCGAAATGAGGATGCCGTTGCGTCCCTCGGCTTCGACGCATCGGAGCGTAGCCTGCGCATCCTCGTGTTCGTCCAGGTACAGCACGGCCACGTCCGCGCCTTCGCGCGCGAACAGCACGGCGACGGCGCGGCCGATGCCGGAATCGCCGCCGGTCACGATCGCCGCCATGCCTTCCAGCTTGCCGCTGCCGGCGTAATCGGGCGCGAGGAACCGCGGCTGGACCTTCAAGTCCCGCTCGTTGCCGGGTTTGGCGAGATGCTGTCGCGGCATCGGATTCTCGGGTTGCCGGCGGGCGCCGGCCTGCACCGCTTTGGCCGGCTTCTTCTTGCCCGCCGACTTCTTCGCGATGGAGTCCGCGCGATCCTGGATGGCCCGTTGCTTGGCGACCGTGGCAACCGTAGAGGAAACGCGCTTGGTCGCAGTTTTTTTCTTCATGGCCATGTGACGTCGCCCATCTCCGCTCGGTCCTCGATCGTAGGCGCAGGCACGTAGAGGCGAAGTGGAGATCACCGGTGCGAAACGGCAGAAATGCGAAGCGCCCGTGAGGGCGCTTCTTCGATGCGTTAGCGAAAAGCGAGGGTCCTATTCTTCCTCTTCGTCGGCGTTCTGCGGCTGGCCCGGCTTGTTCTGGTCGTCGCGGTCCTTGCCTTGGTTCTGCTGCGAAGGGTCTTGGATCTGGTTCTGCTTGTTCTGCGACGGATCCTGATTCTGGCCCGGTTTCTGGTTTTGATTGTTGCCCATAGCGGATGCTCCTTGTGGGGGTACGCGCGAGCGAGCACTCGACGCGATGAGAGCATGCGATGGCCGCCGTTATGGGCGCGCGACAAGCGCGTGACGGCGCGCTCAAGACGGTGGGTGCCGCTGAATGGTTCAGCGCCGCAGGCCGGAGTATGATCCGCGGACCGTGACCGACGAGGCGAACGCGATGCGCATGCTGACTTTCATGTTGCTGTCGATGGCGGCCGCATCCGCCGCGGCGGGCGAAACCAAATTCTATGGTCAGGCGATACCGGCCGGGCAGGCCGTGACGATCTCGGCCGCGGTCGCATCGCACGAGAAATACGCCGGCAAGCCGCAGCGCTACAGCGGCCGCATCGCCGAAGTCTGCCAGAAGGAAGGCTGCTGGATGGTGCTGGAAGACGACGGGCGGAGCGCGCGGGTGATGATGCGCGACCACAAGTTCGCCGTGCCGAAAGATGCGGCGGGCAAAGCCGAAGTCTATGGCGTGCTGTCGCGCAAGCAGCTGTCGCCGGAACAGGTGAAGCATATGCAGGAAGAAAGCAAGAACGGACTGCCGGTGTCCGACGTGGAATACCGGATCGTCGCCGACGGCGTCGAAATCGCGGGCTGAGGATTTTTCCGTCGGGCCACCGGAGAGAGGGCATGAACAAACTGCTGTGCGCGGCCGCCGCCGCGATGCTGTTGTCCGCTTGCGACAAGCCCGCGCCTTCGGCGCCCGCTGCGAGCGATGCGCCTGCGCCGGTTGCGGCGCCTGCCGAGCCCGCGAACGCGCCCGTCGCGACCGAATCTGCGCCGCCTGCGGTCGAAACGGCGCCCGCCGCTCCGGCCGCGGAAGTTGCCGAGGCGGATCCTGCCGCGGACAAAGCGACCGACGCCTCCATCGACAAGTTGCTCGGCGACCACACGCGTTATCGCGATGCGATCGACCGATTCCAGAAGGCGGTCGCCGCCAAGGACGCCGCCGGCGTGGCGGCCCTGGTCGCTTATCCGTTCGAAGCGGACATCGACGGCAGGAAAACCAAGATCAAGGACGCGGCCGGTTTCGCCGCCCAATACGGCAAGATCGTGACGCCGCCCATCGCCGAGGCCATCGTCAAGCAGAAATACTCGGAGATGTTCGTCAATGTTCAGGGCGTCATGTTCGGCGACGGCGAAGCGTGGATGAACGGCATCTGCAAGGACGACGCTTGCAAGAACTTCGACGTCAAAGTGATCCGCATTCAACCGGCCGGCGAGAAGAGCGAGGAGACCTCGAAATGAAGCATGAAATCCGCAATCCCGCCGTATTCGCGCTGGCCGCCGCCTTGGCGCTGGCGGGTTGCCAGAAGCCGTCCGCCGAACCCGAGCCGGCGGTCGCGCCCGCCGCGCCGGCGTCCGCCGCGCAACCGGCGCCCGCAGCCGGGCCGCCCACGCCGGCGTCCGAAGCGCAACCGGCCGCGCCGGCCAATCCCGCTACGCCGGAATTCGTCGGCAAGGTGTGGGAAGTGAAGACTTCCTCGGCGGTCGAACCCGGCACGCAATACAGCTTCCTGGCCGACGGCACGCTGGTGATCGCTTCGAAGAACGGGCCGCCGGGCTACGGCAAGTGGACTTACGAGAACGGCGCGCTGACGATGATCGAAGAAGGGATTTCCTATCCCACCGACATCCTCAAGCTCGACGCCGGCACGTTCGAGATCCGCAGCCACAATCCCGGCGAACCGGTGACCATCACCCTCGTGCCGGCCGCAGGCGCGCCCTTGCCGAGCGCGCACGGCGGTTGACGGACGCAGCCGCGGCGGGTGACACCTGACACCTGCTCCGGCCCACGCTTTGGGCTAGATTCGCGGCAACCGACAAGGAGCCGCGCCATGGCCGCACCCGCACTGCCCGCCCTGATGCCTTATCTGGCCACCGCCGGCATCGGCTGGATCTACTACCGCCGGATCCGCCGCAGTTTCGGCCGCCAAACTTGGCAGCCCAAACGCACGATGTTCCGCACGGGCATGCTGGCTTTGGTGGCGGTCGCACTGGTGGCCGCTGCGGTTTTCCTGCCGCGCGTAGGCTGGGGCATCGCCGCCGGCGCGCTGGGCGGCGCGGTTTTGGGAGGGTTCGCTCTGCGCCATACGCATGCCGAAATGGTCGAAGGCCGCGGCTATTACACGCCCAACCCCTGGATCGGCGGCGCGTTGTCGGTGTTGTTGCTGGGGCGCTTGGCTTGGCGCTGGAGCCAGGGCGCGTTCGCGGGTGGCGCGGCGCAAACCGCGCAACAGGCGAGCCCGTTGACCATGGCCTTCGCGGCTGCTTTGATCGCTTATTTCCTGGTCAACAACATCGGACTGATGCTGCGCATGCGCGAGCTGGGCAGTCGCGCGGCGGACGGGTCCGCCGCGCAGTAGCGCTCAATTCCGGTTGATCGAAACGCCGCCTTCCACCGCGAAGGCGGTGCCGGTGACGAACGAGGAATCGTCTCCGGCGAGGTAGAGCACCGATCGCGCCATCTCTTCGGGGGTGGCGATCCGCTTCAGGGCGTAGAGTCCGGTGATGAACTCGCGCGCCTCAGGCGTGTCGATCATCTGCCGATACATGAGCGTGTCGGTGGCGCCCGGCAGCAAGGCGTTGACCCGCACGCCGCGCGGTCCGAATTCGACGGCGAGCGTCTGCATCAATCCGATCAAGCCGGCCTTGCTGGCGGCGTAGGCCGCGACGCCGGGGAAAGAGGCCGTATGGCCGACGAAGGACGAGGTGAACACCATCGATCCGCCGCCGCGTTCGACCATCAACGGCAGCTGGTGCTTCGCGCACAGGAAGGAACCGGTGAGGTTGGTGTCGATCGCCTCGTTCCAGCCTTCGCGGCCTATTTCCGGCGTCGCGCCCATCTGCCCGATCGCGCCGGCGTTGTTGAATGCGATATCCAGCCCGCCGTAAGCCTCGAGCGCGGCGCGCGCCAGCGACGCGGCGAAATCCTCGTCCCGGACATCGCCCGCCCGCGCCGTGGCGCTTCCGCCCGCGGCGGAGATCTCGTCCGCCAGTGTCCGCAGCGGTCCGGCGCTGCGCGCCGCCAGCACCACGCTGGCGCCTTCCGCGGCGAACAATTTGGCCGTGGCGCGTCCGATGCCGGAACTGGCTCCGGTGACGATCGCGACTTTGTCCCGCAATGAATGGCCCATGGTGTTCGCCCGCATTCGCCGCATTCGCAGCCTGGACGCCAGCATGGGCGCGGAGAAGAGGATCCGATATCCGCATCGTGCGGACGGCTGCGGTGGCGTCGCGACATTCGCACGGGTGGAACACCGCATCTCACGAGCGATGCTCGCGGTTCGCGGTTTCGACCCTCACGTACCTCCGAGCATTCGCCGATTTCCGCAGAAGACAGCATGCAAGGCATTCCGCGACCCCGATACGCTCCGTCAGCGCGTGCGCACCGTCTGCGTCGGATGGGGATCTTGGGTTTCTGTCTGATGGTTCTCGCCGGCGCCGCGCAAGCCGCTCCCCGCGCCTGTACCGAAGCGTCGACCGTTTCCGAACGTTCGCCGCCGGTGATCAACGTGCGCGTCGACAACGATCTGTTCGCGCGCCAGGACCAGGGCTACAGCAGCGGCATCCTGGTCAGCATGGTGTCGCCGAATCTGAAGGACTACACCGAAGACGATTGCCTGCCCGCGTTGGCGCGGTGGATCAACCGACACTTGGCCAAGATCCAGCCTTCCGGCTTCGATCAGCAGAACATGGTGGTCAAGGTCGGGCAAGGCATCTTCACCCCGACCGATCCCGAACGGCACGACTTGATCGCCGACGACCGGCCTTACGCCGGCGCGCTGCTGGCCAGCTTCGGCTACAACGCGCGCAAAGGCGATCGCTTGCGCAGCACGCAACTGGTGTTCGGCATCGTCGGGCCCGATGCCTACGCGAAGCAGAGCCAGGACTTCATCCATCGCTTGATCGGCTCCAAGCGTTTCCACGGTTGGGACAATCAACTGCACAACGAACCGGTGGCGATGCTCGTGCACGAGCGTTCGCAGCGCTTCGCGGCGCGCGCGATCGGAAAGCACGGGCTGCAATGGGACGCGATCAACCATTGGGGCGGCGCGATCGGCAATTTCCAGACCTACGCCAGCGCCGGCACGGAGTTGCGATTGGGATTTCGCCTGCCGGACGATTTCGGCTCCAGCCCGGTCCGGCCGGCGGGCGACAACACCGCGCCGAACGAAAGCTATCGCGTGATGCGCGGCTGGACTTGGCATGCTTTCGTCGCCACCGATGCGAAGTGGGTACTGCACGACATCACCTTGGACGGCAACACCTTCCGCGACAGCCATAGCGTGGACAAGAAACCGCTCGTCGGCGAAGCGGCGATCGGCATGGCGATGACCTACGACCGCTGGAAGTTCGCCTTCGCCCGCTACTACCGCAGCCGCGAATTCGACGGCCAGCGTTCGCGGCCTTCGTTCGGCAGTTTCACGATCAGTCGGGCTTTTTAGGGCAGGAACTAGTGAAGAGGAGCGAGAAACGAGTAGAAGCCTTCTCTAGTTCTCACTCCTCTTCACTAGTTCCTGGCTTTAGAATCCATGCCATGGCCCATCGCCCCGTTATCGCATGCCTGCTCGGCTTGGCCGCCCTGCTCGGCGCGGCCGACGCGCAGGCGCGCGTGGTGTACCGCTGCGTGCGCAACGGCACGGTGAGCCTGGCCACGGCGCCCGAGCCGGGTTCCAAATGCGTGGCCAAGACCATTCCCGACGATGCGGCGAAAGTGCCGAACCTGTGGGGCGAGATGGGGATGATCAACGGCACGCTGTACGAACGCGAGCAGGACGGCAAGACCGTCTACGGCACGCGCAATCTGCCCGGCTCCAAGGTCTATCTGAAATTCACCGTGCAGACGCCGCCGGGCTCGCCCGCGCACGAAGGCTTGGGCAAGATCGGCAAGCCGCAGCTGAAGATCTTCGCCAAGGAGTTCAAGGCCGCGGCCAAGGCCACCGGCGTCGACGACGCTTGGCTGCGCGCGTTCGCGCACGCCGAAAGCGGATTCGATGCGAAAGCGGTCTCGCCCAAAGGCGCGCTGGGCGTGATGCAGCTGATGCCGGAAGTGGCGAAGGAATACGGCGTCAAGGATCCGTTTTCGTCCGCCGAGTCGATCAGCGCCGGCGCACGCCATATAAAGCAGCTCAAGCGGCGCTACAAGGACGATTTAGTCCTGGTCGCCGCGGCCTACAACGCCGGCATCGGCGCGGTGGCGCGCTACAAAGGCGTGCCGCCGTATGCGGAAACGCAGGCCTACGTGATCAAGGTGCAGGCCCTGCACGACCGCTATCTGACCGCGATGGGGCGGAAGGAAACCCCGGCTAAGTGAAGAGCGTTTTAGACACGGATCAAAGCGGAAAGGGCGGATAACAACAAATAATCTAATTTTTATCCGCACTTATCCGATTTTGCGCTTTGATCCGCGTCTAAATTTTTTGACTTTATACGCCTTCGTCAGGCCGGCGTTAGCTTCAGCAAGCGCGCGCCGCCGCCGTCTTCGAGCAGCCAGATCGCGCCGTCGGGCCCTTGTTCGACTTCGCGGATGCGATGGCCCATGTCGTAGCGCGCCGCTTCGCGCGCTTTGACGCCGTCGAATTCGATCCGGATCAGCGATTGCGACGACAGTCCGCCGATGAAGCCGTCGCCCTGCCAACCCGGGAACTGCTTGCCGGAATAGATGATGAAGCCGGCGGGCGAGATCACCGGATTCCAGAACGCTTCGGGCGCGTTGAATTCCGGGCGCGTGTCGTGGTCGGGGATGTCGCGGCCGTCGTAGTGGTTGCCGTTGGAGACGATCGGATAGCCGTAGTTCGATCCGCGTTCGATCAGATTGAGTTCGTCGCCGCCCGCCGGGCCCATCTCGTGTTCCCACAGCCGGCCCTGCGCGTCGAAGGCCAAACCCAGCGCGTTGCGATGGCCCAGCGACCAGATCTGCGCGGTCACGCCGCCTTGGTCGGCGAACGGATTGTCGGTGGGCACGCTGCCGTCGTCGTTGAGGCGCACGATCTTGCCGAGATTGGATTTCATGTCCTGCGCCGGATCGAACTTCTGCCGTTCGCTGGAGCTGATCCACAGCATGCCGTCCTCGTCGAAAGCGATGCGGTGGCCGTAATGGCCGCGGCCGCTCACTTTGGGCACCTGCCGCCAGATCACTTTCAAGTCCGACAAAGCGCCGCCGCCGTTGCCGTCCAAAGCCAGCTTGGCGCGCGCCACCGCGCCGCCGCGCGTGTCGCCATCGCCTCGCTCGGCGTAGCTCAAATACACGATGCCGTTCTCGGCGAATTTCGGATGCAGGACGATGTCGCCCAAGCCGCCTTGTCCGCCGTAGTCGACCGCCGGCACGCCCGACACTTCGCCGATGCGCTTGCTGGCCACGTCCAGCACTTTCAGCTTGCCTTCCTTCTCGGTGACCAGCAGGCGGCCGTCGGGCAGGAAGGTCATCGCCCAGGGTTCGTCGAACTTGGCCACTTCGGTGCTGACGAAGGGCTTGCCGGTTTTCGCGACTGCGGCTGCAGGAGCCGCGGCGCTTTCCGATTGCGCGCCGTTGGCGTTGCTGGCGCCGTTGCAGGCGACCAAGACGAGGGCGGTGCAGGCGACGGCGAGTAGCGAGGGCTTCATCGAGATCTCCGGCAGAGGGATACGTCTGATAAGTATGAAGCAAGCAATGCCCCTCTCCCGTCGGGAGAGGTTGGGGCGAGGTTCGGCGGAGTTGTCGATGTTCCAGCTTACTTCGCTTCTCCGAACCCTCGTCCGCCCTTCGGGCAACTTCTCCCGGAGGGAGGAGGAAATGCAGACACTTCAGAACGGCGTCGGCGTCAACCGCAACAATCGGACGTTGCCGCCGTCTTCCAACAGCCATATCGCGCCGTCCGGACCTTGTTCGACTTCTCGGATCCTTTGCCCCATCGCATAACGCGCCGCTTCGCGCGCTTGTGCGCCGTTGAACTCGATCCTGACCAGCGCTTGCGAAGCCAGCCCGCCGATGAAGCCGTCGCCGCGAAAATACGGGAACAGCGATCCGGTGTAGATGATGAAGCCGGCGGGCGCGATCACCGGCGTCCACCACGCTTCGGGCGCGTTGAATTCGGGGCGCGTGGGATGGTCGGGAATCGGCGTGCCGTCGTAGTGGTCGCCGTTGGAGACGATCGGCCAACCGTAGTTCGAGCCGCGTTCGATCAGATTCAATTCGTCGCCGCCCATCGGGCCCATTTCGTGCGCCCACAAGCGGCCTTGCGGGTCGAAGGCCAAGCCGAGCACGTTGCGGTGGCCCAGCGACCAGATCTGCGCGGTCATGCCGCCTTGCGCGGCGAAAGGATTGTCCGGCGGCACGCTGCCATCGTCGTTCAAGCGCACGATCTTGCCCAGATTGGAATTCATGTCCTGAGCCGGATCGAACAATTGGCGCTCGCTGGAGCTGATCCACAATTTGCCTTGCGCGTCGAACGCGAGCCGATGGCCGTAATGGCCGTAGCCGCCGACTTTCGGTTGCCGCCAAATCACCTGCAGCCCGGACAGGCTGCCGCCGCCGCTACCGTTCAAGTTCAGCTGCGCGTACGCCACCGCCGCCCCGCGCGTGTCGCCCGCCCCCGCTTCGGCGTAGCTGAGGTAGATGCGTCCGTTGCCGGCGAATTGCGGATGCAGCACGACATCGCCCAGCCCACCTTGCCCACCGTACGCGACCGCCGGCACGCCGGTGATGTTGCCGATTTGCTTGGTCGCGGTGTTCAGCAATTTCAGCTGGCCGCCTTTCTGGGTGACGAGCAGGCGGCCGTCGGGCAGGAAGGTCATCGCCCAGGGTTCGTCGAAGCGCGCGATTTCGGTGCTGACGAAAGGCGGATTCGGCAATCGCGAGGCTTGCAGCGGACCGCCGGTGGCGCGAGCCGTCGCGGTGGCGGCGGCCGGCATTGCGGCAGGCGTCGCTTCGGCGTTAGCGGTGCGGGGAACGGGTTTGCGCGCGACGACGGCGACGAATGTGGGTTGCGCGGGACGGTCGGGATCCGCCGCTTCGGCCCGCGCCGATGCCACGCGCGCATCGTCGCAGGAGGACAACACCAAGATCGACGCAAATACGAAGGCCGACGACAGCGATCTGTCCATGGCAGGCACCCGTTCGCGGATAGCGCTGACGACGTTTTACACCATCCGCGCGCAGCTGCGCCATCGCGCGGGCTTTACGTGCGCCGGCGCACTGTCGTGCGTGATTGCGAGCACAGAAAACGCGGTGTATTCAGCTCGGTCGGCCCATAACCCACATCGCCGGCGATGTGGTTAAAGCAACGTAACTCTAACGATTAAGGCCGCGTTCTGATTCAGACAGGGGCTGGCATGGTGCGAGTGTGCGGCGTCGACCGTGCACTCCATCATTCCTGTTCCATGGAGCAAAACATTTATGAAATCACTCAATCGTACGATTCCCCTGCTGGCCCTGACGGCCGCTTTGGCCGCCCCCGCGGCCTTCGCCCAGTCCAGCACCGGCACGCCGTCCCCGGCATCGCCGACGACCGCCGCCGATCAGCAGTCCGCGCCGCCGGACGCCGCGGCCGCGCCTGCCACGACCCAAGGTAAAGCCAAGACCTGGGCCGACGTGGACAGCGACAAGGACGGCAAGATCAGCAAGACCGAATCGGCTAGCGAGCCGGCCGTCGGCCAGATCTTCGATCAGGCCGACAGCAACAAGGACGGCAGCCTGACCACGGACGAATACAAGGCCTATATCGCCAAGTCGAACGGCGCGTCCAAGAGCGACAAGGGCGGCTGATCCGCAAGCGATCCGAGCCTGTGGGCCCGATCGCGGCGCGAAGCCGCGGTCGGGCCCGACTGCGAATTCAGGCGTGCCCCCGCGCGCCGCGATCCACGAACCGAGGGAAGTATTTCGCAATGAACACCAAGATCCGTGATCTTTCCATGGCCTTGCTCGCCGCCGGTGCGTTGACCCTGGCCGCCTGCGCCAGCACCGACGACGCCACCAAGCCGCCGGCCGATTCCACCGCGTCGCCTGCGCCTGCCGACACCACCACCGCACCGCCGGCCGACAGCACCACGCCGCCCGCCGATAGCGCGACGCCGCCGGCTTCGACGCCGACCACGACGCCGTAACGGCGCTCGGAGCATCGAAATGCGGTACGACGGACGAAGGCGGCACGGCCGCCTTCGTCGCGTCCGCGCGCTAAAATCCGCCGATGCGGAACGGCGACGACAACGCGATACGGCTGGTGGGCTTCGACGGCGACGACACGCTGTGGCGAAGCCAGGACTATTTCGACGCCGCGCAGGCGGAATTCGAAAGCATCGTCGGCGCCTACGCCGACTTGGCCGACGTGCGCGTGCACGAGCATCTCTACCAGGTCGAAAAACGCAATCTGGCGTTGTTCGGCTACGGCGTGAAAGGCATGGCGCTGTCGATGATCGAAGCGGCGCTGGAGATCACCGGACAACGCATCGCCGGCCACGACGTTCGGCGCATCGTCGAGCTGGCCAAATCCCTGCTGCAGCATCCGGTGGAACTGCTGCCCGGCGTGCGCGACGCGGTCGAAGCGATCGCCGCCGAACGCGAGGTGGTGCTGATCACCAAGGGCGACTTGTTCCATCAGGAAGCCAAGGTCAGGCAATCGGGTTTGGCGGACGCGTTCCGCCGGATCGAAATCGTCAGCGAGAAGGACGACGCCACCTACGCGCGCTTGTTCGCCGAATTCGGTTTGGAGCCGGCGCGGTTCCTGATGATCGGCAATTCGCTGCGCTCGGACATCGCCCCGGTGCTGCGCCTCGGCGGCTGGGGCGTGCACATGCCTTACCGCACCACCTGGGCGCACGAAAACGAAGCGGACGTCGCCGATCCCTTCCGGCTGCGTACGGTGGAAGGCGCCGCGGCGTTGCCGCAGGCCGTGCGCGAACTGTCGGCGTCCGCGGACGCGCAAATCAGGGTTTCCCGATAGCTCACCGCTTAAGGCGCGGCGCACGATCGCTTCGGTTCCGATGAAGAACGGATATGCGCCCGGGAAAAGCGGTTTGGTTTCTTTGCATGGGGCTGTGCATGGCCGGCCCCGCCGATGCCGCCGACGTGCGCAAGTGCATCGGCAAAGGCGGCAATAGTTATGTGTCGGGCGCATGTCCGCCCGGGATGCGCGAAGCCTGGGTGCGCCAGGTCGTCGCCGAAGCGGCGCCCGCGGTGGATGCGCGCACGGGCCGAACGCGCGCCGATCGCGCCGCCACGCGATCCGGAAAGAAGGCCGGCGGCGGCCATGCCCGACAGCGCCGTTCCTCCGCGCAGGCGCCTGCGGACCGTGCCTGCGAAGCGGCCAAGCGCCGCCGCGCCGAAGTCCGCGATCGGGACTGGTACACCCTCACTTACGAGCAATTGGGCGCTCTGGATCGGCGCGTGGAGCGCGCCTGCCGCTGAAAGCGTTTGCAGGGCTTAGCGTCGGATGAACACGCTGCGCGAAGCCGAAAAAATTACAAAGCGGTTCACGCCGCCGGTCGCATCTTGGCGCTGTCTTCCGCAAGGTGCGGAACACTCCCAGGAGCAAGTCATGACCATCCTGTCCCGTTGGCTGGCCCCCGCCGTTCTCGCAGCCGGTCTAGGTTTCGGCGCGATGGCGCCCACTTCCGCGCAGGCTTACGACGACGATCTGGTCCGCGTCGTCGTCGACGTCGCGGACGTGATCTTCAATGGCGGCCAGCCCTATTACCGCTACGGTCCCGGCTACGGCTACGACAATCGTCTGATCGTGGTCCACGACCGCTATCGCCGCCCGGTCTACTACCGCTACGTGCCGCGCAACACGTACTACCGCTATCGCAGCGGTCCGCCTTACGGCAACGCCTACGGCTACTACCGCGACGGCCGCTGGCACGACGATCGCCGCTGGCGCGATCGCGACCACGACCGCTACGACCGTTATCGCGACGACCGCCGCTGGGAAACCCGCCGCTGGCGCGACGACGACCGCGATTGGGACCGTCACCGCGGCAGCTATCACAAGATCGGCAAAGGCCGCGGCCGCGACCGTGACGATCGCGATTGACGTTGCGCACGCCCGCTGCGCGCCGGTGCGCAACGGGCCGTCCGGGCCGGTTTCAGAAGGCGGATGCTACTCTGTGACCGGCCCGACCGTTTCCAAGGAGCTTCCATGCGCCTGACCCGTTTGATCCTGGCTGCCGCCCTCGCGCTGTCGGCGTTGCCGTCGGCCGCGCATGCGGCCGGACCGATCGATTGCAGGCTGAAGTTCAGCATGTCGGGCTGGTCGGTGTTCTACAAGACGTCTTCCGGCGAAGGCGTGGTGACTTGCGACAACGGCCAGAGCTTGCCGGTGCGGATCAGCACCAAGGGCGGCGGCATCACTTTCGGCAAGTCGCGCATCGACAACGGTACGGGCGAATTCACTGGCGTGTACAACATCCACGACGTGGTCGGCGGCTATGCCGCGGCCGAAGCGCATGCCGGCGCCGGCAAGTCGAGCAAGGCGCAGGTGGTGACCAAGGGCAGCATCTCGCTCGCCCTGGCCGGCAAAGGTTCCGGTTGGGATCTGGGCGTGTCTTTCGGCAGCTTCGTGATCGAAGAGCGCTGAGCGGCTCAGCGCGGCGTCAGCACCGCGTTGTCGCTGTCGACCGCATCGGGCACGCGCAGGGATTTTTCCACGTCGTTGCCCAGCCGGTGCGCAAACCAATTCAGGCTCAGGCCATAAGCCAGCGCTAAGGCGGTGAGCAAAGCCAAGCCGACCAGCCAGCGCCGCAGGCGGCCGGATCGGGGGGCGGGGTGCTGACTGGGACGCATGCCGTACTTCACGGGGCGGGACATCCGAAGACAACGCAAGCCGTATCCCGGCGCGGCCAGATCGATCCAATGCCGCCGGCTGCGGCACAATGGCGCCCATGTCCTCGCGTCTGGCGCCGATCCTGAGCCTGTTGGCCGCCGCCGGCCTGCTCGCGGCCTGCGAGCGTGAGCCGCCGCCGGTCGCGCCCAGCGCCATGCCGCTCTCCGGCGGCGACGGTTCGCTCGGCTGGCGCGGGGTGCTGGGCTGTGCCGACTGCGACGGGATCGACACTTCGCTGGCCTTGTCCCGCGCCGGCGAGCAACGCGAATACCTGCTGGTGGAGACTTACCTGACCGAAGCGGGCGGCGAACGCTTCATCGACCAAGGCCTCTGGCGTCCGCAAGGCGGCGGCTTGATCCGCCTGGAGAGCGCCGACGGCAGTCAGCGCGTGTACGCCGTGCAAAGCGACGGCCGGCTGCAGCCTCGCGACGGACGCGGGCGCCGCTTCGCCCGGCGCGAGGGCGACGTGCTGTCGCCGATCGCCGCGGCGAACGATTTGTGAGCTTGCGATGAAACCGATCTCCTCTCTCGTTCCTTCGATGTTGCGTCCGGCGGCATTCGCGCTGGCCGCGGTGCTGTTCAGCCTGCAAGCCTTCGCCGTCGATCCACCGAAGGGCTGGGAACCGCGCACCGGCGACGCTTGGGTCGATCGCCAGCTGGAAGACGTCAACCGATACGGCGATCGCTACCGCGAAGCTTTCGTCGACGAACTGGTGCGCTACCAAAGCACGCCGCGGGAGCTGGCCGAGGAAACCCTGGCGCAAGGCTGGAAACCCGGCGATCTCTATTACGCCTGCGCGATGGCGCAATCGATCGGACAACCTTGCCGCAACGTGGTCGCCGAGTGGAACCGCGACCACGAACAAGGCTGGCTCGACGTCGGCAAGCGGCTCGGCATCGCGCCCGGTTCGGCGCAATTCGGCGAACTCAAGCGCGGATTCGCCGCCAGCTACGAACGTTGGGCGCGGCCGCTGACGCTCGACGCGGAATCGCGCAAGGCGTCTCCCGGCCGCGGCAAAACCGACGCCTCGGCCAAAGGCGGCAGGCGGACGCGATGAATGCCGCGACGAACGATCTCTCCGTCCATCGCGGCGGCTGCCATTGCGGGCGCGTGCGTTTCGAGGTCGATGCGCCGGCGGCGATCGAAGCGCTGGAATGCCACTGCTCGATCTGCCGGATGAGCGGCTACCTGCATCTGATCGTGCCGGCGTCGCGATTCCGGCTGCTGTCCGGCGGCGACGCGCTGGTCGACTACACGTTCAATACCGGCGTCGCCAAGCACCGGTTCTGCCGGCATTGCGGCATCAAGCCGTTCTACGTGCCGCGCAGCCATCCGGACGGCATCGACGTCAACGTCCGTTGCTTGGATCCGGACACCGTGTCCGCGATAACCGTATCGTTTTTCGACGACGCCGACCGCGATCGCGCGACCGCCGCGGTCGCCCATCTCACCGCTTCCTGATTGGATCGCCGCATGTCCGCCGACTACCGCATCGTGGATTTCGACGCCGCCTGGCGCGACGATTTCGCGCGGCTCAACATCGATTGGCTGGAGCGTTTTTTCGTGGTCGAAGCGGTCGACCGGGAAGTGCTGCACGATCCGGAAACGCACATCCTGCAACCGGGCGGCCGCATCCTGTTCGCGATCGATGCGAAAGACCGCGCGATCGGCACCGTCGCGCTGAAGCACGAGGGCGGGGGCGTCTACGAATTGACCAAAATGGCGGTGGACCCCGGCCATCAGGGCGCGGGCATCGGCCGCGCGTTGATGATGGCCGCGCTGAAGACGTACCGGGAGATCGGCGGCACGGAATTGTTCCTGGAATCCAGTTCCAAACTGGCGCCGGCCTTGAAGCTGTACGAGAGCGTCGGCTTCGAGCACCGGCCCGCGCCGCGGCCCGGTTCGCACTACCAGCGCGCCGACGTCTACATGATCTGGAACTCAGACGCTTAGCGCCACGTTCCTTGCGGAATCCGGAGCTTCCCCGCTGTGCGCTTGTGTAGAGCGGAGCTTGCTCCGCTGCTCTTGCTCTAACGTCGTTGCTTTGTAGAGCGGGGCTTGCCCCGCTGCTTTTTTGCCGGACGTCAAAGAGCGACGGGGGCAAGCCCGCTCTACAAAGCGGAAAGCAGCGGAGCAAGCTCCGCTCTACACAAGCGTATCCGCGCCAAACCGCTGCATCGTTATCGGGCGGCCGGTTACGCCTAAACCGCGAGAATTTACGCATTCTTTATGCCGGGCCGAGTCGCCGGCATAGAGGCTTTACGCGGCCCGGAACCATAGTGGCGAGGTCGGCGGAATGTCTCCGCCAGAGATCGGACCATGTATTCCCTGCAAGCCAGAACGCGCCGCGAGGGCGCGATTCCAGCCGCACTCGCGGCCGTATTCGCATTGGGCGCCGCCGGCGCCGCGCATGCGGCCGACATCACCGGCAACGCCACCCTCACCACCGATTACGTGTGGCGCGGCAGCACCCAGACCCACGGCGATCCGGCCGTGCAGGCCGGCGTCAAAGTGGCCGGCCAGTCCGGCTTCTACGGCTCGGCGTGGGCTTCGAACGTGGAGTTCGCGCCGGAAATTCATGCCAGCAGCGAAGTCGATCTCACCGTCGGCTGGGGCCATGCCTTGAACGACGATTGGGCTCTGGATCTCAATGTCCTGCATTACCGCTATCCGTCGACCACCGTCGACCTCAACTGGACCGAGCTCAACGGCACGCTCACCTGGAAGAACGACTACTGGGCTTCCGTGGGCTATTCGAACGAAGCGCTCGGTTACGACGAGAGCGGCGTATACGGCCTGGTCGGCGCCAAATTTCCGGTCAACGACCGATTCCGTTTCGAAGCCGCCGTCGCCCATTACGCCTTGAAGGACGTGAACGGCGACGGCCGCGACGACGACTACACGCACGGCCTGGTCAGCGCGGTGTGGGCGTTCAATGCACCGTTCGAAGCGCGCGTGACCGCGCACGCCACCGATTCCAAGGCGAAACGGTTCTTCGGCGGCGATTTCGCCGGAAGCCGCATCGAAGCGGCGCTGCAAGCGTCTTTCTGAGGAGAATGTCCCATGCCTGGCTGGTTAGCCCTGATTTGCGCGGTCGCGACCGTAGTCGCGGCCGCTTACCTCCTGTTCGTGGTCTTGTATCCCGATCGTTTCTGACGAGGCGCCGTCATGACTGAATTCCTGTTGGTAATGGCGCTGGCGATCGGCCTGGGCTGGCCGCTCGGGCGCTACCTGGCCGCGGTGATGCGCGCCGCGCCGATGCGCGTGGACGTGCTGTTCGCCTGGATCGAAAAACCGATCTACAAGCTGATCGGCACCGACCCGTCGCGCGGCATGAGCTGGCGCGGCTACGCGAAAGCTTTCGCGCTGAGCAATCTGGCGGTCGGCTCGATCGTCTGGGTGCAGTTCATGACCCAGGCTTGGCTGCCGCTGAACCCCGACGACATCCCGAACATGCGTTGGGATCTGGCGCTGCATACGATGGTGTCGTTCCTGACCAACACCAATCAGCAGCACTATTCCGGCCAGGCGCAGTTGTCCTATCTGTCGCAGATGGTCGGCATCGTCGGCTTGCAAGTCGTCACGCCGATGATGGGCTTGGCGATGGTGGTGGCGACTCTGCGTGGATTGTTCGGCGGACGCGACGAAATGGCGCGCGTCGATGGCCACGGCTATGCCGCGGAAGGCGGCGATCGCGACGTCGGCAATTACTGGGCCGACGTGGTGCGCCCGACGTTCCGTTTCATGCTGCCTTTGTGCCTGTTGCTTTCGGTGCTGCTGACGAGCCAGGGCGTGCCTTCCACGCTCGCCGCCGGACCGACTGTGACGCCGGTCGACGCCAGCGCCGAAATGAAGGCGCAGAAGATTCCGCTCGGCCCGGTGTCGCCGATGGTCGCCGCCAAGCAGCTGGGTTCCAACGGCGGCGGCTGGTACGGGCCCAACAGTGCGACGCCGCTGGAGAATCCCACGCCGTTTTCGAACCTGATCGAAACCTTGGCGATCCTGCTCATCCCGATCGCGATCGTCTTCATGATCGGCCCGTTCACTGGCCGGCGCCGGCTGACCGCGTTCGTGTTCGGCACGATGCTGCTGATGTCGGCGGCCTCGTCGGGCTTGGCGATGTGGTCCGAAGCGCATTCGACCACCGCCGCCGATCCGGCGCTGATGGAAGGCAAGGAAGTGCGGGTAGGTGCCGAAGCCACCGCGTTATGGGCCGCGGTCACCACCCAGGTCAACAACGGTTCGGTCGACGGCATGCTCGATTCGCTGGCGCCGCTGACCGGCCTGGTGTCGCTGACCGACATGCTGATCAACGCGATCTGGGGCGGCATCGGCTGCGGCCTGCAGCAGTTCCTGGTGTATCTGCTGCTGAGCGTGTTCTTGGCCGGATTGATGACCGGGCGCACGCCCGAATTGTTCGGCCGCAAGATCGAGGCGCAAGAGGTGAAACTGCTCGCGCTGCTGATCCTGCTGCAACCGCTGGTCGTGCTCGGCTTCAGCGCGCTGACCTTGGCGCTGCCGCAATTCACCGGCAATTCGAACCCGGGCTTCCACGGCATCAGCCAAGTGTTCTACGAGTACACGTCGGCCTACGCCAACAACGGTTCCGGTTTCGAGGGGCTAGGCGACAACACGTATTGGTGGAACCTCACCTGTTCCGCCGTCTTGGCGCTGGGCCGCTTCCCGTCGCTGATGGTGCCGCTGGCGGTCGCCGGCCTGATGGCCAAAAAGCGCCCCGCGCCGGAAAGCATGGGCACGCTGCGGATCGAATCGGCTACGTTCTCGCTGACCCTGATCGCGGTGATCGTGATCCTGACCGTGCTGCAGTTCATGCCGGCGCTGGTGCTGGGACCGATCGCCGATCACCTCACGCTCGTCGCGAACTGAGCGGAGAACTCACATGAGCGAAATGACCTACAAGACCAAAACCCGCGCCGACCATCCGGCGCTGATCGATGCCGCCGCGTTCCGGCAGGCTTTGATCGAATCCTTCGTCAAGCTCGCGCCGCAGCACCTGGTCAAGAGTCCGGTGATGGCGGTGGTGATGCTCGGTACGATCCTGGGGGCGCTGATTTCCCTGTTCGGCACCGGCAATGCCGGGTTCGGCTGGGCGGTGACGGCGATCTTGTTCGTCACCGTGCTGTTCGCCAACTTCGCCGAAGCGGTGGCCGAAGCGCGCGGCCGCGGCCAAGCGGCGTCGTTGCGCGCTGCGCGCCGCGACCTGACCGCACGCAAGCTCGACGGCGGGGTCGGCAGCGAGAAGCAGGTGCCCGCGGCGCAACTGCGCCCCGGCGATCTGGTGATCGTGTCCGCCGGCGAACTGATCCCCGCCGACGGCGAGATCGAGCGCGGCGTCGCCACGATCAACGAATCCGCCGTCACCGGCGAATCCGCGCCGGTGCTGCGCGAAGCCGGTACCGACCGTTCCGGCGTGATCGGCGGCACCAAGGTGCTGTCCGACGAAATCATCGTCCGGGTCACCGCCGAACCGGGCCACAGCTTCCTCGACCGCATGATCGCGCTGGTGGAAGGCGCCAACCGGCAGAAGACGCCGAACGAAATCGCGCTGACCATGCTGCTGGCGGCGATGACGCTGACCTTCCTGATCGTCTGCGCCACGTTGCCGGCGCTCGGCGCCTTCGTCGGCGTGAAGGTCGATACGCTGCTGCTGATCGCGCTGCTGGTGTGTCTGATCCCGACCACGATCGGCGGCTTGTTGCCGGCGATCGGCATCGCCGGCATGAACCGCGCACTGTCGGCGAACGTGCTGGCGAAATCGGGCAAGGCGGTGGAAGTGGCGGGCGACGTCGACGTGCTGCTGCTCGACAAGACCGGCACCATCACCCACGGCGACCGCCAGGCCACGGCGTTCCATCCGCTGGCCGGCGTCGACGCCTCGCAACTGCGCGACGCGGCATTGCTGTCGTCGCTGGCCGATCCGACGCCGGAAGGCAAATCGATCGTCAAGCTGGCGCGCGAGCAGGGCAGCACGGTGCCCGAGCCGGAGCGCGCGAACTATGTGCAGTTCAGCGCACAAACCCGCATGTCGGGCGTCGACGTGGATAACCGCAGCATCCGCAAAGGCGCCGGCGATTCGATCGTCAAACACGTGCAATCGCTGGGCGGCCAGGCCGTGCCGGAACTGATGGCGCGCATCGACCAGGTCGCGCGCAGCGGCGCTACGCCGCTGGTGGTCGCCGAAGGCCGGCATCTGCTCGGCGTGGTCGAACTGTCCGACGTGGTCAAGCACGGCGTGAAGGAACGCTTCGCCCGGCTGCGCGCGATGGGCGTGCGCACGGTGATGATCACCGGCGACAACCCGCTCACCGCGGCCGCGATCGCCGCCGAAGCCGGCGTCGACGATTTCATCGCCGAGGCCACGCCCGAGGACAAGCTCGCCCGCATCCGCGCCGAACAGGCCGGCGGGCGCTTGATCGCGATGGTCGGCGACGGCACCAACGATGCGCCGGCGCTGGCCCAGGCCGACGTCGGCCTGGCGATGAATTCCGGCACTCAGGCCGCGAAGGAAGCCGGCAACATGGTCGATCTCGACTCGGATCCGGCCAAGCTGCTCGCCGTGGTCGAAGTCGGCAAGCAGCAGCTGATCACGCGCGGCGCGCTGACCACGTTCTCGCTGGCCAACGACGTATCCAAGTATTTCGCGATCCTGCCGGCGATCTTCGCCGCGGCGATCCCGCAGATGGCTGCGTTGAACGTGATGCACCTGTCCAGCCCGACGAACGCGGTGCTGGCGGCGCTGATCTTCAACGCGTTGATCATCCCGGCTTTGATCCCGCTGGCCTTGCGCGGCGTGCGCTTCAAGCCGGCCAGCGCGGTTTCGCTGCTGCGCCGGAACATGCTGGTGTACGGCGTGGGCGGCGTGATCCTGCCGTTCGTCGGGATCAAGCTGATCGATATAGCGTTGTCGGTTCTAGGTATGTAACGGAGAAGGTCTCCCCCTTTAAAAAAGGGGGGTCGAGGGGGATTGCTTTTTGATCTTGCCTTCTGGGTTTTCCGAAAAAAGCAAGATCAAAAAGCAAATCCCCCATCCGCCTTCGGCGGATTCGCCCTCTTTCCAAAGGGGGCAACAGCAAAAGATTTGGAGAAAGAAATGAACGCAAAAACGGAATTCTTGATCGACGGCAGCGGCGGCCTGCGTCCCTCGCTCGGCTTGGCGCTGGCATCGCTCCTGGTAATGGGCCTGCTGTATTCCTTGGCCGGCGCCGGTCTCGGCCGGGTGCTGTTCCCTCATCAAGCCACTGGCAGCATCGTCGAACGCGACGGCAAAGCGGTCGGTTCGGCGCTGATTCCGCAGCCGTTCGTCGCCGACGGCTATTTCCAGGCCCGGCCGAGCGGAGCGAATTACGATCCGATGGCCGCTGCCGGCAGCAACCAAGCGCGTAGCAATCCCGATTTGCGCAAGCGCATCGGAGAAGCCCGCGCTGCGGTCGCCGCGCGCGAAGGGATCGCGCCGGAACGCGTGCCGATTGAGCTGATCACCCAGTCCGGCGGCGGGCTGGATCCGCACATCACGTCCGAGGGCGCACGCGTGCAGGCGGCGCGGGTGGCGAAGGCGCGCGGAATGTCGGATGCGCAAGTCGAAGCATTGATCGTGCAGCACACCGAAGGCCCGCAATTCGGTCTGTTCGGACAGCCGCGCGTGAACGTGCTGGAATTGAACCTGGCGTTGGACGCGATGAAATGATTGCTCCAAGCCGTCATCCCGGCGAAAGCCGGCGCCGCCGACTTCGCTCTACGATTGCGATGCGACCCATCACGACGTCAGCCTGGGCCCCGGCTTTCGCCGGGATGACGGAGGGGAAAGAATGCCGAAGCCGGTGGTGTTCGCCGACTTGGACCGCCCGGCGCACAATAGCCACATGACCGACGCCCGCGAAACCCAAGCCAATGCCTTGCTCGGCGAGCTGCAGCGCGAACGCGGCGGCCAGCTGAAGGTGTTCTTGGGCGCGGCTCCGGGCGTCGGCAAGACCTATGCCATGCTGTCGCGCGCCGCCGAACTGAAGCGGCAAGGCGTGGACGTGGTGGCGGGCGTTGTCGAAACCCACGGCCGCGCGGAGACGGCGGCGCTGTTGGAAGGCCTGGAAACGCTGCCGCGCAAGCCGATCGAGCACCGCGGCTACCGTCTGCAGGAATTCGACCTCGACGCGATGCTGGCGCGCAAGCCGCAGGTCGCGCTGATCGACGAGCTCGCCCATCGCAACGCGCCGGGCAGTCGCCACGAGCGGCGCTGGCAGGACGTGGTCGAGCTGCTCGACGCCGGCATCGACGTCTACAGCACGATCAACATCCAGCATCTGGAAAGCTTGAACGATGTGGTCCACCGGATCACCGGCGTGCGCGTCACCGAAACCGTGCCCGATGCGGTGTTCGACCGCTTGCGCGACATCGTCCTGGTCGATTTGCCGCCGCGCGAACTGATCGAACGGCTGAAGCAGGGCAAGGTCTACGTGCCCGAACAAGCCGCGCATGCGCTGCAGGCCTTCTTCTCGGCGTCGAACCTGACCGCGTTGCGCGAGCTGGCGATGCAGACTGCGGCCGACCGCGTCGATAGCGACTTGCGCGACGCGCAAACCGCGCGCGGCGCGCTCGGCGTCAGCGTGCGACGCGGCGTGCTGGTCGCGATCGACGGCCTCGGCCAATCCGAATACCTGGTCCGCGTCGCGCGCCGGCTGGCCGAACGGCGAGACGCGCCATGGACGGTGGTGACGGTGCAGTCGGGCGGTCCTGCCGAAGACAAGCAGCAACTGGAACTCGACCGCGCCTTCGCCCTGGCGCGGCGCCTGGGCGGCGACGCGGCGCTGGTGCAAGGCGCCAGCGTCGTCGACGCCTTGCTCGATCACGCCGCGCGCATCGGCGCGTCCACCATCGTGATCGGGCGCACCCGGGAACGCCCGTTCGCGCGCATGTTCAACCGCACGCTCACCCAGCAATTGATCCAGCGCGGCGCGCATTACGAACTGACCATCGTCAGCACGCCGGAGGCGCGCGCCCGCGCGCGCCGCTCGTGGCGTAAGGCGAGCGGCTGGATCACGCCCAGCGACGCGGTGCTCGCCGTGGCCGCCGCCGCTCTCGCTACCGGCTTGGCTTGGCTGGCCGAACGCTGGGTAGGGTTGGGCGATCTGTCGCTGATCTTCATCGTCGCGGTGGTGCTGGTCGCCTCGCGCACGCGCATGGCCGCGGCGGTGCTGGCGGCGGTGCTGTGCTTCTTGGCCTACAACTTCTTCTTCATCGAACCGCGCTACACCTTGCTGATCGGCGCGCGCCAAGGCGTGGCGACGGTGTTCCTGTTCTTGTTGGCGGCATTGGTGGCGGGGCGGTTGGCGTCGAAATTGCGCATGCAGGTGCTGGCGCTGCGCGCGGCCAACGCGCACGCCACCGCGATGCAGGACTTGAGCCGGCAACTGGCGTCCGCGGCCGACCTGGGCCAAGTCGTGCGCGCGGGGCGCGAGGCGTTCAAACGCACGCTCGGCTTGGAAATGTGGCTGCGCATCGGCGATCGGGATTTCATCTCCACCGGCGTGCCGGCGCCGGACGACAAGGCCTTGGCCGCGGCGGCGTGGAGCCAGAAGAACCAGCAGCCCGCGGGCCGCTACACCGATACGTTGAACTCCTCCGACTGGTGGTTCCTGCCGCTGGCCGACGAACGCGGAACGCTCGGCGTCGCCGGGCTGCGTTTCAACGAAGGCATGCCGAAGCCGGGCCTCGAGCAGCGCCGCCTGGCCGAAGCGATGGCCCAGGAAATCGCCCAGGCCATCGTGCGCACGCGCCTGGTCGACGATCTGGAGAGCGCCCGCATCGGCAACGAAACCGAGCGATTGCGTTCGGCGCTGCTGTCGTCGGTGTCGCACGATCTGCGCTCGCCGCTGGCGGCGATCATCGGCGCGGCCAGCAGCCTGGACAACTACGCCGCGTCGATGAGCGGCGATGATCGGCACGCGCTGTTGGAAACGATCCGCCTGGAAGGCGAGCGGCTGGACCGCTACATCCAGAATCTGCTCGACATGACCCGTCTGGGCCACGGCGGGCTGACCTTGAACCGCGATTGGATCGGCGTCGACGAACTTATCGGCTCAGCGGTGACGCGATTGCAGCGTTACCAGCCTGCGGCGCGCTTCCGGATCGCGATCGCCGCCGACGTGGCCCCGATCTGGGTGCATCCGGCCCTGGTCGAGCAGGCGCTATTCAACGTGCTGGAAAACGCGGCCAAATTCTCGCCTGCGGACGAGGCGGTGAGTGTCGATGCGCGTCGGGTCGACGGTGCGCTGCGCATCGATGTGAGCGATCGCGGTCCGGGCATTCCCGAGGACGAGCGCAAGCGCATCTTCGACGTGTTCTACAGCGTCGAACGCGGCGACCGCGGCCGCGAAGGCACCGGTCTGGGGCTGACCATCTGCCAGGGCATGATCGGCGCCCACGGCGGCAGCGTCGAAGCCTTGCCCGGCCCGGATGGCCGCGGCACCACGATCCGGATTACCCTGCCGCCGATCGAACCGCCGCCGAGCGCCGCTTCCGCCGATGATTGAGCCGACCGCCAGCGCCAACGCTTCCGCGCCGCCGCCGCGGATATTGGTGATCGACGACGAACCGCAGATCCGCAAGTTCCTCGACATCAGCCTGCGCGCGCAGGGCTATGCGGTGACGCTCGCCGAGAACGGGCAAGCCGGCCTGTCGGCGCTGGCCACGCAGGGCGCGGATCTGGTGATGCTGGACATCGGCCTGCCGGACCGAGACGGCCACGAAGTGCTGCGCGAGTTGCGCGGCTGGTCGCAGGTGCCGGTGATCATGCTCACCGTGCGCGCCGGCGAGGCGGAGAAGGTCGCCGCGCTCGACGCCGGCGCCAACGACTACGTCACCAAACCATTCGGCGTGCAGGAACTGATGGCGCGCGTGCGCGGCTTGCTGCGCAGCCACGCCCAGCCGGCCGACGCCGCGAATCCGGTGTTCGACGACGGCCGTTTGCGCGTGGATCTGGCGCGCCGCGAAGTGGCGCTGCAAGGCGAACCGGTGGCGTTGACGCGCAAGGAATACGCCTTGCTGGCCCTATTGGTGCGGCATGCGGGACGCGTGGTCACCCAACCGCAACTGCTGCGCGAGGTTTGGGGGCCGACCCATCAGGAAGACACGCACTATCTGCGTATTCTGGTTGCGAAGTTGCGGCACAAATTGGGCGACGAGGCTTCGGCGCCGCGGTATATCGTGACCGAACCGGGGGTCGGGCTGCGATTCATCGATGCGGCTGGCGCGGATTCCATAGCCGGTATTTCTCGATGACGTACCGCCCTAACACGCTCGGACGATGGCTCCGATGGCTGGTATGGATACTCAGTGCCGCAGCGGTTGGCGCGATCAGGTCGCTCTACTTTCCTGAAGGCGGGTGGAAGTATGTCGCCGTGTCCGCGTTATTGCTGATCGTTTGCGCCGCGATCGGTTTGGCGGTCGAGAGATTGCTTCCTGCTCGTAAATAAACCGATATTTCGGTAGTGGGGAGTCGCTACGGCGCTGCAAATGAAATAGTGTTTCACTAGTCCGCTAGACTAAGCTTGCAGTATGCGCGCGTCGCCTCTCCCTTTGCGGATGCTCCTGTTCGGACTGCTGATCTTCGGCATCCTGGCCAAGCCCGTGTTGGCGATCGCCTGCGAAATCCACGACGCCAAGCGCGCCATTGCCGAGGCCTCGCAAGGCGTGTCCGCGACGGCTCCCGAACTGGACCAGGGCGAGGGCTGCTGCGCATTGCCCGATTGCAACGATTGTTGCGCCCACACCGTCGCCATGCTGCCGACGCTGGCCGTGCTCCGCGCCGAACCGGCCGCGGGGCCGCCCTTGCCCGCGTTGTCGGTGGAGTTCGAACCCGCCGCGCTCGCGGTCGCTTTCCGCCCTCCGATCCTGGCTTGACGCCGTCCGCCGGCTGCGTGCCGGCCGAACCCGTCATTCCATCGGAGAAATATCCATGTGGTTGCGCTTGGCGGCGATGGCCGCCTTGTCGTTCGCGCTGCGCGATGCCGCGGCGCAAACGGCGAATACCCTCAGTTTGGACGACGCGTTCGCCCGCGTCGCCGAAACCCATCCCGATCTGCGCCTGATCCGCAGCCGCGCCGACATCTTGTCGGCCGAACGCGACGGCGCCGCGCTGCGGCCCGCCTTCGTCGTCGGCGCCACTGCCGAGAACGTTCTCGGCAGCGGCGCGGCGCGCGGCTTCGATAGCGCCGAACTCACCCTGACCCTGGCTTCCGTGCTCGAGCGCGGCGGCAAGCTCGACGCGCGGCGCGCGCTGGCCCAGCATCGGATCGATGCGCTCGCGGTCGAACGCGAAGCGCGGCGATTGGACCTGCTCGCCGAAGTCGCGCGGCGCTATCTGGCGATGGTCGCCGCGCAGCGCCAGCGCGGCATCGCCGACGCCGATATCGCCCAGCGCCGGCGCACCGTCGCGGGCGCTAAGCTGCGATTGCAGGCCGGCGCATCGCCGGAATCGGTGGTGCTGACCGCGCAGGCGGCGCTGGCGCGCGCCGAACTGGACCGCGCCAGCGCCGATCGCCGCTATCTCGCCGCGCGCCAGCATTTGGCGGCGATGTGGGGCGAGCGCGATCCCGGTTTCGGCATCGTCGCCGCCGATCCGCTGGCGTTGCCGGCGATCCCGGAATTTTCGGTGCTCGCCGATGGACTCCAGGCCACGCCCGAACTCGCCCAATTCGCCGACCAGCGGCGGATCGGCGAAGCGCGCCTGCAGCTTGCGCGCTCGGAAGCGTCCGCCGACCTCGATTGGCAAATCGGCGTGCGCCGCTTGCAGGAAAACGAGGATTTCGCCCTCGTCGCGGGCCTGTCGATGCCGCTGGGGTCCCGCGCCCACGCGCAGCCGCAGATACGCGCGGCCGAAGCGGAGCTGGCTTCGCTCGAAATCGAACGCGAAGCCAAAGGCTTGTCGCTGTATTCGACGCTGGCTGAAGCGCACGGCCGCTACCGCTCCGCGGAGATCGAAGTCGCGCGCTTGCGCGAGGACGTGCTTCCCAAACTCGCCAAGGCCGAAGCCGCGGCCCAACGCGCCTATCGCGCCGGTGCGATCAGCTACCTGGAATGGGCGCAGCTGCAGTCCGAAAGCACCAATGCGCGCAAGCAGCAACTGGAAGCGGCATTGGATGCGCAACGCGCTCTCATCGAAATCCAACGCCTGACCGGCGCGCCGTTCGTCGCCGCGGCGCAAGCACAAGGAATGACGCCATGAAGCGGACCCACTTCCTGCGAAAAGCGGTTTGGCTCGGTGTTTTAGTCCTGTCGGCCGCTCTGGCCGCTTGCGGAGGAAACGATCGCGCCGAACCTGCGCAAAAAAACGAGCCTGCTCACGAAGCCGGCGAATCCGGACACGAAGAGGAAAACGGCCGCACCCGCATCGCCGCGAAGATCGCCCAAGACGCTGGCATCCGCACCGCGCCGGCCGCCGCCGGCATCATCGCCGACGAACACGAAGTGCAAGGCCTGCTGACGCCGGTCGAAGGCCGCGCCGCCAAGGCGATGGCGCGTTTTCCGGGGCCGATCCGCTCGCTGCGCGCCAACGTCGGCGATCGCGTCCGCGCCGGCCAACCATTGGCGACCGTCGAAAGCAATCTCAGCCTGACCGCGTACACGGTGCCGGCGCCGATTTCCGGCGTGGTGCTCGCGCGCAACGCATCGGTCGGCGCCGTCGCCGGCGAGGGCGCGCCCTTGTTCGAGATCGCCGACCTGTCCGAATTGTGGGTCGATCTGCACATCTTCGGCGCGGACGCCCAGCACATCGCCGCGGGCGTGCCGGTGCTGGTGACGCGGATGAGCGACGGCGCCACCGCGCGCACCACGCTCGAGCGCGTGCTGCCGGGCACCGCGACCGCCAGCCAGAGCACCGTCGCGCGCGCGACGATCCGCAACGAAGACGGCTTGTGGCGTCCGGGATCGGCGGTGAAGGCGCGGGTCACGGTCGATCTGCGGCCGGCCGCGCTGGTGGTGCCGCTGAGCGCGCTGCAGACGGCGGACGAGGTGGATGCCGTGTACGTGCGCGAAGGCGAAACGTATGCGGCGAGGCCGGTGAAGATCGGCCGCCGCGACGCGGAACGCGCCGAGATCGTCTCCGGATTGAAGGCCGGCGAGCAGGTGGTCGTCGAGCAGAGCTTCCTGATCAAGGCGGATATCGAGAAATCGACCGCCGAACACGAGCATTGAGGACACGGCCATGCTCGAGAAGATCATCCGATTCGCGATCGCGCACCGCTGGCTGATGCTGATGCTCACCCTGGCCTTGATCGGCCTGGGCGGCTGGAGCTTCACCCGGTTGCCGATCGACGCCACGCCGGACATCACCAACGTCCAGGTCCAGATCAATACCGAAACCCCGGGCTATTCGCCGCTGGAAGCCGAACAGCGGGTGACGTTCCCCATCGAAACCGTCTTGGCCGGCTTGCCGCGCCTGGACTACACCCGCTCGCTGTCGCGCTACGGTTTGTCGCAGGTCACCGTCGTCTTCGAGGACGGCACCGACATCTATTTCGCGCGGCAACAAGTGGCCGAGCGTTTGCAGCAGGCTAAACCGCAATTGCCCGCCGGGCTGGAACCGGAGATGGGCCCCATCGCCACCGGCATGGGCGAAATCTTCATGTACACGGTCGACGCCGATCCCGCGGCGCGCAAGCCGGACGGCACGCCGTACACGGCCACCGATTTGCGCACGCTGCAGGATTGGACGATCCGCCCGCAGCTGCGCAACACGCCCGGCGTGACCGAGGTGAACACCATCGGCGGCTTCGAGCGGCAAATCCACATCACGCCGGATCCCGGCAGGCTGGTCGCGCTGGGTTTCAGCCTGCACGACGTAGTGGCCGCGATCTCCGCCAACAACCAGAACGTCGGCGCGGGCTATATCGAACGCAACGGCCAGCAGTTCCTGGTGCGCGTGCCGGGCCAGGTCGCGGATCTGGATGCGATCCGCGACATCGTCCTAGACCGGCGCGAGGGCGTGCCGATCCGCGTGCGCGACGTCGCCGAGGTCGGCGAAGGCCCGGAACTGCGCACCGGCGCCGCCACCCAGAACGGCCGCGAGGTGGTGATCGGCACCGTGGTGATGCTGGTCGGCGCGAACAGCCGCGAGGTCTCGCAAGCGGCGGCGGCCAAATTGGCGGCCGCCAACGCCAGCTTGCCGAAAGGCGTCACCGCGCGACCGGTGTACGACCGCACCGCCTTGGTCGACCGCACCATCGCGACCGTCGCCAAGAACCTGATCGAAGGCGCGGTGCTGGTGATCGCCGTGCTGTTCCTATTGCTCGGCAATTTCCGCGCCTCGCTGGTGACCGCGGCGGTGATCCCGCTGGCGATGCTGTTCACCGTCATCGGCATGGTCCGCGGCGGCGTGTCGGGCAATCTGATGAGCCTGGGCGCGCTCGATTTCGGCCTGATCGTCGACGGCGCGGTGATCATCATCGAAAACTGCCTGCGCCGTTTCGGCGAAGCGCAACACGCGCTCGGCCGCGCCATGAGCCGCGAGGAACGCTTCGATCTGACCGCGTCGGCGACGGCCGAAGTGATCCGGCCCAGCCTGTTCGGCTTGGGCATCATCGCCTCGGTGTATTTGCCGATCCTGGCGCTCGGCGGCATCGAAGGAAAAATGTTCCATCCGATGGCGATCACCGTCGTGCTGGCTTTGACCGGCGCGATGCTGCTGTCGCTCACCTTCGTGCCGGCCGCGGTGGCGGTGTTCCTGGGCGGACGCGTCGAGGAAAAGGAAAACAAGGCGATCGCCTGGGCTAAGCGCCGCTACGCGCCGATGCTGGCCCGGTCGCTGCGCCGCCGCCGCTTCGTGCTGGCCGGCGCGGCGGGCCTGGTGGTCGTATGCGGATGGCTGGCCATGCGGTTGGGCAGCGAATTCGTGCCCAATCTGGACGAAGGCGACATCACCGTGCAGACGATGCGCATTCCCGGCACCAGCCTGAGCCAATCGGTGGCGATGCAGGAAACGCTGGAGAAAACCCTGGCGGGTTTCCCCGAGGTGGAACGCGTGTTCGCCAAGATCGGCACGGCGGAAGTGGCCAGCGACCCGATGCCGCCCTCCATCGCCGACACCTTCGTGATGCTCAAGCCACGCAGCGACTGGCCCGATCCGCGCAAACGCAAGGACGCGCTGCTGGACGAAATCGAGGCGGCGATCTCGAAGCTGCCCGGCAACAACTACGAGCTGACCCAGCCGATTCAGATGCGCACCAACGAGCTGATCTCCGGCGTGCGCGCCGACGTCGCGGTGAAGATCTACGGCGACGATCTCGACAAGCTCGCGCGCATCGCCGCGCAAGTGCAGCGCGCGATGGCCGCAGTGCAGGGCGCCGCCGACGTCAAGACCGAGCAGGTCGCGGGCTTGCCGCTGCTGACGGTGTCGCCGGACCGGCAGGCGCTGGTGCGTTACGGACTGAACCCGGGCGATGTGCAGGACACCGTGGCGACCGCGGTCGGCGGCGAGACGGCGGGACAGTTGTTCGAAGGCGATCGCCGCTTCGACTTGGTCGTGCGCTTGCCGGAAAACCTGCGCCAGGATCCCGCCGCGCTCGCCGATCTGCCGATCCCTCTGGGCGGCAATAGCGAAGCCGACGAATCCAGCCGGCCGGCCAGCTGGCAAGCCGGCGCGCCGCGCACGGTGCCGCTGCGCGAAGTGGCGAAGATCGAAACCGCGCTCGGCCCCAATCAGATCAACCGCGAGAACGGCAAGCGCCGGGTGGTGGTGACCGCCAACGTCCGCGGCCGCGATTTGGGCGGTTTCGTCGAAGAGCTGCAAAACGCGGTCGCCGCCGAAGTGGAAGTGCCGAACGGCTACTGGATCGAATACGGCGGCACCTTCGAGCAATTGATCTCCGCGAGCCAGCGGTTGACGATCGTGGTTCCGGTCGCGTTGGCGGTGATTTTCGGCTTGCTGTTCATGGCTTTCGGTTCGGCGAAGGACGCGGCGATCGTGTTCAGCGGCGTGCCGCTCGCCCTGACCGGCGGCGTGGTGGCGCTGGCGATGCGCGGGATTCCACTATCGATCTCGGCGGGCGTCGGTTTCATCGCATTGTCGGGCGTGGCCGTGCTCAACGGGTTGGTGATGATCGCCTTCATCCGCAAATTGCGCGAGCAGGGCGATCCGTTGGACGAAGCCATCGCCGACGGCGCGCTCGGCCGCTTGCGTCCGGTGTTGATGACCGCTTTGGTCGCCTCGCTCGGTTTCCTGCCGATGGCCTTCAACGTCGGCGCCGGTTCGGAAGTGCAGCGGCCGCTGGCGACGGTGGTGATCGGCGGCATCGTGTCTTCGACGCTCTTGACGCTGCTGGTGTTGCCGGCGCTGTACCGCTGGCTGCATCGCGAAACGCCGGCCGTGCGGAATTCGTAGCGCGGGTAAGCGCAGCGCACCCGGGAACGCGCGGCGTCCCGGATGCGGCCTGCGGCCTTACCCGGGCTACGTGCGCGCGGCGGGGAAAATGCGGTAACGCTGCGGTTCCAAGCCGATGCGGCTGCCGATTTCGGGAAGCACGTCGTCCGGCGCGATCGGCCAATCCAGCTCGAACGGCTTGGCTTGGCCGTGCAAGCGCAGTTCGAGCGTGATGCGGTCGGCGCGGCGGTGTACGGCGACGACTTCGGCGGACCATCCGGTTTCTGCGTGCAGCACGGCCAAATCGTGCGGCCGCACGTAAAGCTGCGCTGCGCCGTCCACGACGTGTTCGGCCGGCAGACGCAGCGCTTGCCCGTCGGCGACGAAGGTCCCGGAGTCCACTCGCCCTTCGAGCGCATTGGCGCGGCCGATGAAATCGAACACGAAGGCGGAGGCCGGTTCGCGGTAGATCTCGTCCGGCGTGCCGACCTGTTCGATGCGGCCGTCCTTCAGCACCACCACGCGGTCGGCCAGCTCCAGCGCTTCTTCTTGATCGTGGGTGACGAACAGCGTGGTCTGGCCGGTTTGTTCGTGCAGGCGGCGCAGCCAGCGCCGTAATTCCACCCGCACCTTGGCGTCCAGCGCGCCGAAGGGCTCGTCCAGCAACAACACGGTCGGGTCGATGGCCAAGGCGCGGGCGAGCGCGATGCGTTGTTTTTGTCCGCCCGACAGTTGCTCCGGATAGCGGCCGCCGAATTCCTGCAGCTGCACCAGCTTCAGCAACTCTTCGACGCGACGCGCGATCGTCGTCTTGTCCGGGCGCCGCCGCCGCGGCCGGCTGCGCAAACCGAAAGCGATGTTCTCGGCCACGGTCATGTGCTTGAACAGAGCGTAGTGCTGGAACACGAAACCGACGTTGCGTTCGCGCAGGCTGAGCCGGGTCGCGTCGTCCTCGCCGAACAGCACGCGCCCGCTGTCGGGGCTCAGCAGGCCTGCGATCACGCGCAACAGCGTAGTTTTGCCCGAGCCGGAAGGGCCGAGCAGCGCGACCAATTCGCCCGAAGCCACGTCCAGGTCGACCGCGTCCAGCGCGGCGACGTTCGCGTAATGCTTGCTCAGCTGGCGGATCTTCAGGTCCATGCCGCGGATCGCGAGGGGGTTTTCAGGATGAACTATCGCAGAGGATGCGGGTGACGTGCTCGTGAAAAGGGCCGAAGCCCACGTGGTACGGGCGTTGGAGTCCATAAGATTCATGTCAGTGCCGCCGGTGCGCCTTGGCCAACGCGTCGCCGTGACGCGCCTCCAGCCAGAACTTCAAAACCAAAGTGACCAACGCCAATCCCGTCAGCAACGACGCCGCCGCGAACGCCGCCGTGCTGTCGAATTCGTTGTAGAGGATCTCGATGTGCAGCGGCAAGGTATTGGTCAGCCCGCGGATGTGCCCGGACACCACCGAAACGGCGCCGAATTCGCCCATCGCGCGCGCGCCGCACAGCAGCACGCCGTACAGCAGGCCCCATTTGATATTGGGCAGGGTGACCCGGCGGAACATGGTCCAAGCGCCTGCGCCGAGCGAACGCGCGGCCAGTTCTTCGTCGCTGCCTTGTTGCTGCATCAGCGGGATCAATTCGCGCACCACGAACGGGAAAGTGATGAACAGCGTCGCCAACACGATGCCGGGGCGCGCAAACAGGATCTTGACGTCGTATTGCGCCAGCAAAGGCGCGAACCAGCCGTTGGAGCCGAACAGCAGCACCAGGCACAGGCCAGCGACCACCGGCGAGACCGCGAACGGCAAGTCGATCAGCGCCAACAGCAACTGCTTGCCGCGGAATTCGAAGCGGGTCAGCGCCCAGGCCGCGAGCAGGCCGAAGACGGCATTGACCGGGATCACGATCGCGGCGGTGAACAGCGTCAATTTCAGCGCCGACACCGCATCCGGCGTGGTCAGCGCGGCGAGCCAGGTGCGGAAGCCGTCGCCGAACGCGGCGCCGAGCACCATCAGCAGCGGCATCACCACCAGCAACGCCATCGCCAGCACGGCGAGCGCGATCAGCAGCCAGCGCAGCCACGCGGGGCCTTGCAGTTCGTCGCGCTCAGTCACGGCCGCGCTCCCGGCGTTCGTGCGCGAACAGCGAGGGGATCGCATTGATCGCCAGCAAGCAGACGAACGATGCCGCCAGCAGCAGTGCGGCGATCGCGATCGCGCCGTTGTAGTCGTATTCCTCCAGCCGGATGGTGATCAGCAGCGGCGCGATCTCGGTCTTGTAAGGCAGGTTGCCGGCGATGAAGATCACCGAGCCGTATTCGCCCAAACCGCGCGCGAAAGCCAGCGAGAAGCCGGTCAGCAGCGCCGGCAGCAATTCCGGCAGTACCACGCGGCGCAAGGTGGTGAAGCGCGATGCGCCAAGCGAAGCCGCGGCCTCTTCCTGCTCGCGGCCCAGCGCTTCGAGCACCGGCTGCACGGTGCGCACGGCGAACGGCAGGCCGATGAAGATCAAGGCGATCACGATGCCGGCGGGCGCGTAGGCGATCTTCAATCCCATCGGCTCCAGCCAACGCCCGACCCAGCCGTTGGCCGAGTAGATCGCGGTCAATGCGATGCCGGCGACGGCGGTGGGCAACGCGAACGGTAAGTCCACCAAAGCGTCCAGCAAACGGCGGCCGGGGAAGCGGTAGCGCACGATCACCCAGGCCACCAGCGCGCCTACGACGGACGCGAACACGGCCGCGAAAAACGCCGCGCTGAAACTCAGCTTCAGCGACGCCTGCACGCGCGGATCCTGGATCGCACGCAGCCAGCCTTCCGCGCCCAGCCCTGCGGCTTTGATCGTCAGCGCGGCGAGCGGCAGCAGCACGACGAGGCTGAGCCAAGCCAGGCCCAATCCGAGGCTGAGGCCGAAGCCGGGCAGCGGTCGGCGCCAGCGCAAGGTCGGCAGTGGCAGCGTGGCGGCGTTCATCGGTCGCTGTCGGCTTTCCGCTTTTCAGCCGTCACTTCGGCCGATAGATCTTGTCGAAGAATCCGCCGTCGGCGAAATGCTCCGCCTGCGCCTTCTTCCACCCGCCGAACGCGCCGTCGATGGTCACCTGCTTCACTTGCGGGAAGCGCGACAACTCCGCGGCCGGCACCTTGTCCGGTTCGGCAGGGCGGTAGAAATGCTTGGCCGCCAAACGCTGCCCTTCCGGCGAGTACAGGAAGCGCAGATAAGCCTCGGCTTGCTTGCGCGTACCGTGCTTGGCCACGTTCTTGTCGACCCAGGCGACCGGCGGTTCGGCCTTGATGCTCAGGCTGGGCACGACGATCTCGAATTTGCCGCGGCTGGCCGGTTCGGCCAGCGCAAGCAGCGCTTCGTTCTCCCAAGCGATCAATACGTCGCCGATGCCGCGTTCGACGAACGTCGTGGTCGAGCCGCGCGCGCCGGTGTCCAGCACGGGCACGTTCTGGAACAGCTGGGTCATGTAGCCGACGACCTTGTCGGCCTGGCGGTATTGCTGCGAGGCCCAGGTCCAAGCCGCCAAATAGTTCCAGCGCGCGCCGCCGGAGGTTTTCGGATTGGGCGTGATCACCGCCACGCCCGGCTTGGCCAGATCGCCCCAGTCGCGGATCTGTTTCGGGTTGCCCTTGCGCACCAGGAACACGATGGTCGACGTGTAGGGCGCGCTGTTGTGCGGCAAGCGGCCCTGCCAATCGGCCGGCAGCAGTTTGCCGTTGTTGGCGATCGCATCGATGTCCGCGGCCAGGGCCAAGGTCACCACGTCCGCTTCCAAGCCGTCGATCACCGAACGCGCCTGTTTGCCCGAGCCGCCGTGCGACGTGCGGATCTTCAGCGTTTCGCCGGTTTGCCGTTTCCATTCCGCGGCGAATTTTTCGTTGACTTCGGCGTACAGCTCGCGGGTCGGATCGTAGGAAACGTTGAGCAGTTCGGCGTCCTTGGCGACGGCGCTGCCGGCCGCCAGCGTCAAGCCCAACAGTAATGCGAAAGTTTTCATGGGGGTCCTCGCCTGATCAGAAGGAAAACTGCGCACGGGTGAAGAAGGCCTTTTCGTCCTCGCGATCCGCGCCGCGAGGCGCGCCGCCCTCGAATGCGGTCTGCGTATAGTTCGCCACCAATTTCAGGTTGCCGGTCAGGTACCAGTTCAAGCCCAGGCCCCAACTGCTGGCTTCGGAAGCGGCGACGGCCGGATCGGCGAAGCGCGGGAAAGCGCGATCGTCGATGTCCAGGCGGCCGTAGCGCGCGACCAATTCCAACGCGCCCCAGCCTGCACTACCCAACGTAAAAGGTTGGTTAGGCTTGATCACGCCCCTGTAGCCGGCGTCCTCGCCGGTCAACACCCAGCCCGCGGTGAGTTGCCAGGCGCGATGGTCCAGATCGGCGCGCGCGCCGGCCAACAGCACTTCTTGTTTGGAGGCGATGTATTCGCCCAACAGGCCGAACGCGTTGCGGTAGTAATAGGCCTGCGGCGACCAGCGGCTGCGATCGCCGTCGGCGACGACCGCGCTGCGGTAGTTGAAGAACTGGACTTGCCCCGGCGTGCGGTAGCGCGGCAGGAAGTTGTTGCCGCTGCCGTGCGTTTCGCCGTGGCTGGCGGCGATGCCGAAACCCAAACCGGACAAGGCGCCGGCGCTGTTCTTCCAAGGTTCGGCGAATACGCGGCCGGCGAATTCGAAGTCGTTGTCGGGATTGGCGGCGATCGCGTCGCGGCCGTCGGGCGTGCCGTTGTAGGCGCCCAGCGCATAGCTCAGGCGCGATTGCGCCAATTCGCCCTGCAACTGCACGCCGATATCGCGGCCCGGCGCCAATTCGCCCGGAAAGCCGAGCTCCACCATCGCCAGCGCGCTGCTGGACTGCAGCCGCTCCAAGCTTACCGGCGTCTTGGTTTTGCCGATGCGCAGCGTGGCGCGCGGATCGAAGCGCAGATCGAGGTAAGCGTCGTTGAGCGTGGCGCTGTCGCCGGCCAATTGCGCGTTCAAGCGGAACCCGATCAGCTTGCCCCAGCTGCCTTCGATCGTCGGCTCGACCCGGCGGAACAGGAACGTATCGCTCTGCGGAGACTGCTCGTCGCCGATGAAAAAGCGCCCGTCGGCCTGCACCAGCGCCTTGAACTTCACTTCGACATCGCCCGGCGGCGGCGATTTCACCGACAAGCCCTTTTCGGCGCTGAGCGCGACCGTCGGCGTCGCGGCCGCCTTCGTGGCGGCTTCTTCGGCTTGCAGTTCCAGTTTGCGTTCGATGATGCGCAGGCGCTGGTCGAGATCGGCCAGGCCGTTGTCGTCGAGCGAGGCGGCGGGAGCGGCCGTGCCGAGCCTTTGCTCGATGGCCTGCAGCCGGCGCGCGATGTCTTGCAGGTTCGGTTGCGTGGTTTGCGCGTGCGCGGCCGGCAACGCCGAAGCGAGCGCGATGGCGGCGACCAGGCGCGATCGCTGGATAGGGAAGGGCATGCGGAATCCTGTGGAGAAGTAAGGCTTGAGGCGGCGACAGGCGCTAAGCGGTAGCGCCGAAGCGGCGGATCAGCTTCGCCGAAGCGCCGTGGACATAGGATCAACGCGCCGACATCGCGTGCCGATACGGGTAGAGCGCAAGAGGCGTCGCATCGTCTTCGTCGCCCGGTTCAGGCCACGGCCCGGCGCGCGTCCAGCGCATCCAGCCACTCGTCGTCCGATCCTTCGTTGACCCCTTCGAACAAGAAGGTCGAAAGATAGCGTTCGCCGGTGTCCGGAAGCGTCGCCAACAATACCGATCCCGGCGGCGCGCGTTCGGCGACCTGCAAGGCCGCGGCGACGGTGGCGCCGGCGGAAATGCCGACGAACAAGCCTTCTTCCGCGGCCAGGCGGCGCGCCGTGTCGCGGGCCAGCACGTCGTCGATCGGCAGGATTTCGTCGGCGACGCTGCGATCGAGCACGGCGGGGACGAAATCGGGCGTCCAGCCCTGGATCTTGTGCGGTTGCCATTCCTTGCCGCTCAGCAGCGAAGCGCCGGCGGGTTCGGAGGTGACGATGCGCACCTCGGGCCGCGCGACTTTCAACACTTGGCCGACGCCGGTCAGGGTGCCGCCCGTGCCCCAGCCGCTGACGAAATAGTCCAGCCGCGCGCCGGCGAAATCGCGCAGGATTTCCGCGGCGGTCGTCTGCCGGTGATAGGCGGGGTTGGCGGGATTCTCGAACTGGCGAGCGAGGAACCAGCCGTGCTGCTTCGCCAAAGCTTCGGCCTTGCGCACCATGCCGGTGCCGCGTTCGGCGGCCGGCGTGAGGATCACTTTCGCGCCGTAGGCGCGCATCAGCTTGCGGCGTTCGATCGAGAAGGTTTCGGTCATCACCGCGACGAAGGGATAGCCGCGCGCCGCCGCTACGAGCGCCAGCGCGACGCCGGTGTTGCCCGACGTGGCTTCGACGATGGTCTGGCCGGGCTTCAGCGCTCCGCTGCGTTCGGCGTCGAGCACGATCGCCAGCGCCAGGCGGTCCTTGACGGAGCCGCCGGGATTGAACGATTCGACTTTCGCGTACAGCGAAACGTGCTTGGGCGGCAGCCGATGCAGCTTGACGATGGGCGTGCGGCCGATGGTGTCGAGGATGCTGTCGTAAAGGGCCATGGGGGAGCCTCGGAGGCGGGTTTTAGGCGGTCATTCACCGCGAAGGCGGGAATCCGGTGACTTTGCTTCGAGCCCTCTCCCGCTTGCGGGAGAGGGTTGGGTGAGGGCCTGGGAATCGACGAGCAGTCTCGCTTTAAAGGCGAAAAGTCGCCAGGTTCCCGCTTCCTTGGGAATGACGACATCGTTGCGGATGCTTCGCGGTCTTCATGCGGCTTCCTCCAAGAGTGGCGCATGCGGCAAAATTGTCAGCGGCGCTTCGCCGTACCAATGCAATTCGCCCGCCAACGCCGCCACCTCGCCGACGATCAACAACGCCGGCGACGCTACTCCGTGAATCCGCGCGCGCTCGGCCAATTCCGACAAGGGGCCGACGACCACGCGCTGCTCCGCCCGCGACCCGTTCTCGATCAAGGCGAACGGCGTATCCGCGGCGCGGCCGTGCGCGATCAACTGCGACTGCAGCGTCTCCAGCATCGCCACGCCCATGTAGACGGCCAGCGTCTGCCGCTCTTGCGTCAGCGAACGCCAATCCACCTCGTCCAGCGAATCCTTGTGGTGCGCCGTGACCAAGCGCAGCGACTGCGCGAGCTTGCGATGGGTCAGCGGAATGCCCGCATACGCCGCGCAGGCCAGCGCCGCCGTGACGCCGGGCACGACCTCGTAAGCGATGCCTTGCGCGCGCAGCGCCTGCAATTCCTCGCCGCCGCGGCCGAATACGAAAGGATCGCCGCCCTTCAACCGGACCACGCGTTTGCCCGCGCGCGCGTGCTCGATCATCAGCGCGTGGATGCGGTGTTGCGGAACGCCGCCGCCGCCGGCGCGCTTGCCGACGTCGATCCGTTCCGCATCGCGCCGGGCGAGGCGCAGCACTTCGTCGCTGGCCAAATGGTCGTGGAGAATCACATCCGCTTCGTTCAGCGCGCGCAGGCCGCGCAGGGTCAGCAGTCCGGGATCGCCCGGACCGGCGCCGACCAGCACGACCGATCCGGCGTTGTCCGGGCGCGCGTCGCGCGCGAGCAGAGCGTCGAATTCCTGTTGCGCGCGGCGCGGCCGGCGTTGGCGCAATAAAGCGGGAATGCGGCCGCCGAGCAAACGTTCGAAGAAACGGCGCCGCCGGGCGATGTCGGGGAAACGCGCGCGGATGCGTTCGCGTTCGCGCGAGAGCAGTTCGGCGAGCGCACCCAGCGAGTCGTCGAACTGCGCTTCCAGCGTTTCGCGCAGATGCCGCGCCAGCATCGGCGCGCCGCCGCCGCTGGAGATGGCGATCTGCACGGGCCCGCGTTCGACCCGCGCCGGCACTTGGAACGCCGACGATTCGGCGTCGTCGACCACGTTCACCCAAACCCGTCTCGCTTCGCCGGCCGCGGCGACGGCGCGGTTGACCGCCGCATCGTCGGTCGCGGCGATCGCCAGCCAAGCATCGTCGAGCCAGGCGGGATCGAACGCGCCTTCGCGATGTTCGATGCGGCCTGCTTCGGCCCAGCGCGCCAATTCCGGTTCCAGCCGGATCGCGCCGACCCGGACCCGGGCCCCCGCTTCGAGCAGCGCTTGCGCCTTGCGTTTGGCGACCGCGCCGCCGCCGACGACCAAAGCCAGCCGGCCGCGCAGGTCGGCGAACAGCGGGTAGAGCGGCGGCGAAGGGGAAGAAGGGGCCATGCGACGACGCTAAGCGCGCGGCATCGGCCGGGGGAAATGGTGCCCCCGCCTGTGCATATGCCGTTTGGGCATAAGCGGCGCCGGGCTGGACAAGCGCCGCGGCGGGGGGTATGTTCATCCCTATATCAAGATGAAGCGATATTAAAGCTATGACCCGGTCCGGCCATTCGAAACCGATGTGTTGTCGCGGCGCGCACCACGCACGCTGTTCCGCATCGTTTTCGCTTTCGCCAGGACACCGCCGTCATGACGCTCACTCAACTTCGCTATCTCGTCGCCATCGCTGATTCCGGCCTCAACATCACGCTCGCCGCCGAGCGCGTCCACGCCACCCAGCCGGGACTTTCCAAACAACTGAAGCAATTGGAAGACGAACTCGGCTTCCAGCTGTTCGTGCGCAAAGGGCGCAGCCTGGAGGACATCGCGCCGGCCGGGCAGCGCGTGCTGAGCCACGCGCGGCGGATCCTGCACGAAGCCGGCAACATCCGCGCCTACGCCGCCAACGAACGCGGCGAGCACGCCGGCCGCTTGGTGTTGGCGACCACGCATACGCAGGCGCGCTACGTGCTGCCGCCGCTGATCGCGGCGATCAAGCGCGAATTCCCGCAGGTCAGCGTCGATCTGCAGGCCGCGGCCGACGGCGAAGTGCTGCAAAGATTGGGGCGCGGTGACGCCGACCTGGCCCTGATCAGCACCGCCGGCGCCGAACCGCCCGGTGGCGTGGCGGTGCCGCTGTTCCGCTGGCGGCGGGTGCTGCTGGTGCCGCGCGAACATGCCTTGGCCGCGCTCGGACGCGCGCCGACCTTGATCGAACTCGCCTCGCATCCGCTGATCAGCTACGAATCCTCGAACCAGCCCGATTCGTCCTTACAACGCAGCTTCGCCGCCGAAGGCGTGCAACCGCAGGTGGCGATGACCGCCCGCGACGCCAATCTGATCAAGACCTACGTGCGCGCCGGCTTGGGTGCGGGCTTGTTGGCGGAGATGGCGTACGGCGCGCGCGAAGACGCGGATCTGGAGATGCTGCCCGCGCCGGCGGCGCTGCCCGAATGCACCACGTGGGCGGTGATCCCGCGCGGCAGAGTGCTGCGCGAGTACGCGATGGCGTTGCTGCACGGATTGGCGCCGCAATTGGACCGGCGCGATCTGCGTCGCGTGCTGGAAGGCAATCAGGAACCGCAGTGGCCGACGGCGCCGACTTGGGCCGAACTGAGTCAGCCGATTACAGTGTAATGCTTCTTCCTCTCCCCTTGCGGGAGAGGATGCCCGAAGGGCAGGAGAGGGGAACGAGCGGAGCGAGTGCTTTGTGCTGCTGTTCTTTCCGCCAAAAGCCGAACCCTCTCCCTGGCGCTTCGCGCCTGTCCCTCTCCCGTAAAGGGAGAGGGACAAAAGCGTCACGCAGCCACCCCATCGTCGAAATGCAACCCGCACTCGCGCTTCAAACCGAAGAAGCGCGTTTCTTCTTCTCCCATGCCCGGTTCCAGCCGGCGCGTGGTGTGCACGTCGCCGATGGAGACGTAGCCGTCGTGCCAGAGCGGGTGATAGGGCAGGTCGTGCTTCTGCAGGTAATTCCACACGTCTCGATCGCTCCAATCCGCCAGCGGGTGCAACTTCCAGCGGCCGTCGCGCAATTCCAGGAAATCGATGCCGGCACGGGTGCGCGCCTGGCTGCGGCGCAAGCCGGCGATCCAGGTGCGCACGCCCAGTTCGCGCAGCGCGCGCTGCATCGGCTCGACCTTGCGCAGGCGGTTGTAGCGGTCGATGCCTTCCACGCCCTGTTCCCAAATCCGTCCCAGCCGCGCTTCCATCCAAGCGATGCCGATCTGCGGGCGATACACCTTCAGGTTGAGTTTGAGTTTTTCGTTCAAGGCGTCGACGAAGCGGTAGGTTTCCGGAAACAAATAACCGGTATCGATCAGGATCACCGGCATGTCCGGCTGTTGGCGCGTCGTCAAATGCAGCGCCACCGCGGACTGCGCCCCGAAGCTGGACGACAGCGCGTGCTGTCCCGCCGTGTTCTCCAGCGCCCAGGCCACGCGCTCCTCGGCGCTGCGTTCGCCGAGCCAGCGGTTGAGTTCGGCCAGCGCCTGTTCGGATTCGGCGGCGGCGATCGGGTCGGGCGGGGCGGTCATGCGAGTGCCTCTATCAAAGTGCTGGGAATCGGGGTTCGCGGCTGGACGATGCCCTGGCGCAGCAGGAAATCGCCGAAGCCTTCTTCTTGTTCTCGTTGCGCGGCGTAACGGGCCAGCAGCGGATCCAGCGCCGCCAGGATCTGCGCCTCGTCGGCGTTTTCGCGGTACAGCGAATTCAAGCGCTGGCCGCGATGGTCGGCGCCGAGCATCAGGTTGTAGCGGCCCGGCGCTTTTCCGACCAAGGCGATTTCGCCCAAATACGGACGCGAGCAGCCGTTCGGGCAGCCGCTGATGCGCAGATGGATCGGCGCATCGGCGATGCCGTGGCGCGCCAGCAAGGTTTCGACTTCGGCGACGAAATCGGGCAGGTAGCGCTCGGCTTCCGCCATCGCCAGGCCGCAAGTGGGCAACGCGACGCAAGCCAGCGCGCGTTGGCGCAGCGGCGTAGCGGTGCGGTAGCCGTCCAGGCCGTATTCGGCGGCGAGCGAATCGACCTGCGCGCGCAGCGCGGGCGCGATACCGGCGAGGGTCAGGTTCTGGTTCGGCGTCATCCGGAATTCCGCGCCGCTGCCTTGCGCGTGCAACAGGCGCGCGATTTCGCGCAGTCCGCTCAGATGCCGCACCGGTTTGCCGCGGCCGTCGAGCGCGCCGTCGACGATGCGACCGGCTGGGATGCGCAGCGTGAGATGCGCGCGACCGTCTTCGCTTTCGACCCAGCCGAAGCGGTCGCCGTTGTGGGTGAAGCCGAACGGCCGCGCCGGGGGAAGGGAGAATCCGGCGCGGCGTTCGACTTCGGACTTGAACCACTCGAGACCGCGGTCGTCGATGGTGTACTTCAGCCGCGCGCGCTTGCGCACGGTGCGATTGCCGTAATCGCGTTGCGCGGTGACCACCGCTTCGGCGACGGCGGTCACCTGGTCGGGCGCGACGAATCCGATCACGTCGCCCAAGCGCGGATACGTTTCCGGATCGCCGTGGGTGGCGCCCATGCCGCCGCCGACGCTGACGTTGTAGCCGCGCAGCTCATCGTCCTCAACGACGGCGATGAAGCCCAGGTCCTGCGCGAACACGTCGACGTCGTTGTAGGGCGGGATCGCGAAGCCGATCTTGAACTTGCGCGGCAGATAGGTCTCGCCGTAGATCGGTTCGGCTTCCTCGCCGCTGCCGGCGGCGCGTTCGCCGTCCAGCCAGATTTCGTAATAGGCCTGGGTGTTCGGCAGCAGACGCTCGGACAGCGCCGCGGCCTGCGCATGCACGGCGGCGTGAAGGCTCGACTGTAGCGGATTGGCGGCCACGGCGACGTTGCGGTTGACATCGCCGCAGGCGGCCAACGTGTCGACGAGCGCGGCGTTGATCGCCCGCATCGTCGCCTTCAGCTCGGTCTTGATCACGCCGTGGAATTGGAAGGCCTGGCGCGTGGTGATGCGCAGGCCACGCTCGGCGTAGCGCGTGGCGACGGCGTCCAGCTGCAGCCATTGCGCGGGCGTCACCACGCCGCCCGGCGTGCGGGTGCGGATCATGAAGCTGTAGGCCGGCTCCAGCTTGGCCAGGCGGCGCGGCTCGCGCGCGTCGCGGTCGTCCTGCTGGTAGCTGCCGTGGTACTTGATCAGCGTCTGGTCGTCCTCGCGCAACGCGCCGGTGACCGGATCGGCCAAGCTTTCGAGCAGCGAGCCGCGCAGCCGGCGGCTGCTCCGCTTGATCTCTTCGACCGACCCGCTCATCAGTACACGTCCCGGGCGTAACGGCCCTGCTGCTGCAACGCGCTCAGATAGTCCTCGGCGCCGTCGCGTCCTCGCTGCGCAGCGACGATCTCCGACAAGGCCGCGTGCACGTCCTTGCCCATGGCGATGCCGCCGCAAACATACAGATGCGCGCCGCCTTCCAGCCAGGCGTACAGCTCGCGGCCGTGCTCGCGCAAGCGATGCTGCACATAGGTTTTCGCGAGCGATCTCTCGCGGGAGAAAGCCAAATCCAAACGCTGCAGCTGGCCCGACTTCAGCGCGCGCTGCCATTCCAACTGGTACAGGAAATCCTCGCGGAAGCGGGTATTGCCGAAGAACAGCCAATTCCGCCCGCTCGCGCCGACGGCCGCGCGTTCCTGCACGAATCCGCGGAACGGCGCGACGCCGGTGCCGGGGCCGATCATGACCACGTCGCGGGCGCCATCGGCCGGCAGGCGGAAGCGTTCGTTGCGCTCGATATAGACCGGCAGCCGCGCGCCTTCGTCGCTGGCCGCGAGCAGATGCGAAGCCGCGCCCCAGCGCGCGTCACCGTCGGCGGCCGCGTATTCGACGTGCGCGACGGTCAGATGCGCTTCGTCGCCGACCGCTTTCTGGCTGGAGGCGATGGAATACAAACGCGGCAGCAGCGGGCGCAGCGCTTCGACCAAGGCTTCGGCCGACCAGGCGGCGGGCTGCTCGCGCAGCAGGTCGATCACTTGCCGGCCTTCCAGCCAGTGGCCGAGCGTGCCGCTGTTCTCCGGCGCCAACAGCGCTTGCAGGCCGGCGTTGCCGGCGCGTTCGGCGTGGCGGGCGACGAAGGGGCGCGCCAGCTTGGTCAGCTCGCGTTTCTCGGACAGCCAATCGCGCAGCGGCAGCGTTTGTCCGGCCACGGACACGGCTTCGTCGCCGTCCAGCGACAGCGTTTCCAATACGGCCGACACCAACGCCGGCGGATTGCGCGGCCACAGCCCCAGCGCGTCGCCCGGTTCGTAGCGCAATCCGGAATCGGCCAGCGACAACTCGATGTGGCGGATGTCCTTGGCGCCGAGCGCGATGCGCTGGTTGGCCAGCACTTCGGCCGCGTAGGGCTTTTCGCGGCTGAAGCCGGCGCCGGCGGCCGCGCGCAGCGGGGTGACGGTGGCCAGCGGAGCCTGCGTTTTCAAGGCTTCGGCGGCGAAGTCGAGCGCGCGCTGCGTCCAGGGCGCGGCGATGGCGTCGATGTCCAGATCGGCTTCGCCGCGCTCGAACAAGCGCGTGGCGCCGAGCGCGGCCAGGCGTTCGTCCAGCGTGCGCCCGATCGCGCAGAACTGCGGATAGCTGGAATCGCCCAGCGCCAGCACCGCGTATTTGAGCTGCTTCAGTTCGGGCGCGCGGCGGCCGGCGATGAATTCGACCAGGCCCCGCGCATCGTCCGGCGGATCGCCGTCGCCTTGCGTGCTGACGACCAGGTACAGATGGCGTTCCTGTTTCAGCTCGCGCAGCGGGTACGCGTCCGCGCGCAGCAGGCGCACGGGCAGGCCGGCGTCCTGCACGCGCTGGGCGAGGCTTTCGGCGATGCGTTGGGCGTTGCCGGTCTGGCTGCCGTAGACGATGGTCAGCGGCTGCGAAGCGGGCTCAGGCTGCGGCGCCGGCACCGCTTGCAAAACCCGCGGCGGACCGCGGTCGGCACGGGCCAGCCCCGCGGCATAACCGGACAGCCACCACAGCCGCTCGCTGTCCAGCCGCTCGGTCAGCCGCGCCAGCAGCTCCGCTTCCTCCTCGGAAAACGGCAGCGGCGAAGGCGAGGGAACGGCGGAGGACATCGTGCGCACCGGCGCGGGAAGGGCGGGTGTCCACGGTAAGTCCGAGCGGCGGAACGGGGGAAAGCACGAAGGGGCATATGGTTATGCCCTGGATGTCGACGAGCCGGATGCGTGGGGCGGAACCGCCGCAGGCGTTTCCGTCGGATCGCGGGATGGACGATTCCGTGGGGAGGCGGAATCCGCTTTGCGGGTTCCGCCTACCGGATAGTCATTTGGGTCGCGACTGAAGCTCGATCACATTGCCTTCTGGGTCGGTGACGTAAACCCACGTGAGCCGCTTGCCTAGTGCGTTGGTAAGCGTGACCACTTCGCCTATCGACTTTCCTCCTGCTGCGAGAACGGCTTCGCGGGCAGCAGGAACATCATCGACGATAAACGCGATGTGGCCGAATCCAGGGCGGTTCACGGCGGCTTCGGGCGCTTCCAGAAGGATGTTGTAGTTGAAAATCTCCAATGTCGGCCCTTCGGGTCCATGGCCTGGCAGCCTGAGATGCTCGCCGCGCAATTCGGCGCCCGAGATACCCGTGCCGAGTTCCAAGTCGGGGCCCTTGAAGTCGCGCACGGGCGGGACCGGAACGCAGCCGAACAAGTCCTGATAGAAGCGCGACGAAGCTTTCCAGTCGCGGGCTATCAGATTGGTGTGTCCATAGACGGCGCCAGAAATCATGGTTCCTCCTCCAGACGGCGTGGAAGCGCCTCTTGAGTGTTGATGCTGCGCGAGCGAATCGCTCGCATGGGAAGCGAAGACCAGAGCACCAAGAGCAAGCGACAGGGGTTTCATCTTCATGTACTCATATGCCGAGCGAGCCTTCCTCGCAGTCCGCAAGACCGCATGGGGGGGGGTGAAGAAGACAACGAGAATGCGTTGGAGAGCAGGACAGATGAACCTAACTTGCGCATCTAACGCGCCAAGCCGGCTTTACTGCCTCGTATTAGCCGACAGGCCGTAGGCTGGGTTGGTTCCATCAACCCAGCATCGAAGAGCTGCGGGAATCTGAAGGGGCTGAGTTATTGAAGCCAACCCAGCCTACTGAACTTTCTGGCGTGAGGTGTAGATGATATTTGCGATGTAGTGTTCATGGGGCCTAACGCCTGAATTAAGCCGAGCCGCGAAGCGGCTTCGGCTTGATTGAATTGTTAGGTGCCATCGGGGGTGCTCGAACGCAGGTCAACTCCATGACCGTCTCCTATGCGATAAAGCACTTCTAAGGCGTAGTCACTAACTGCAGCTGCGTACAACTCCAACTGCGCAGTGCCTACGGTGATTTGACTGCCAAGCTTGAGCTTTAGCCAAGGGCAGCTAGTGCGAAGTCTGCGATCGCAGCGGCCGTTCTGATGAACGATGGAATTTCTAACTTGCTGGAGCTCGTAGAGCTGCCTTGCAGTACTGTCGGGCGTGGAGCCCGTGAGATCAAGGGATTCCAAGAGAACCTCGAATCTATTAATGCCCTGCTTGAGTGAGGAGGATGTCTCCTGCTCAAGAAGGTCAACGATGTATGAGGCTTGCTCTCTCTTAGTGAGGGCCACATAGTCGCCGAGCTTAATTTTTAGCTTGGGGAAAGCGCCGGATTTCAATGCTTTTCGGTTGCGTGAGATGTGCTCAACCAATAACCCCTTAATGGTGTGCTCGAGCCAACTCCAAAGAGCGACTACCGCGAGGGTGTGCAAGACAGGGAACCCGTTCTCCACCTCAGACTGCGCCAGTTTCGCGTCCTTCTCTACGCGCTGAGCTTCGATTTCGTCTTGAACCTTGCCTTGAACGGCAGCTAGCGCCTTCTTTAGGCGAGGCATAGCTCGCATGCCGGCAATTGAGCGCCGACTGAGATGAACTACGCTCATCAATCTGTCGAGGGAGTCATATGAGTCTTGGAAGTACTTCCCGACCCAAGAGGGCACTTTGTTGGCAGGTTGCGGGGTGTCTGACATGGCACCTAACGCCTGAATTAAGCCGGCCCGCTACGAGACGGCTGAAGTTTGCGGAGACCGCGAAGCGGGCTCGGCTTGAATGAATTGTTAGCCCCCGCCGAACTTAGATAGCAGGAACTGCTCTACAAAAGCGATCACGCTGCTCACATCGGGCTCAGATAGTTTGCCCCAATCAGCATGCAGGGCGTGATTTCTAATCTTTGGCATAGCATCAAGCAGAGACTTTTGAGCGCCTGCGACCAGCCCCTTGCTTTTGAGCAAGTTGACAACTTCTTGCATCGTCCTTCCGCTCGGGTCTTCGCCGTTTGCCGCCGCGAAACGTTTGAGAGCGTCTTCTAAAGCCGCGCATGCCAAAACAGCTGCTACGTCTTTTTGGCCCTCGCTCAGCGATTGCTTTGCAAGGGTGACGAAATCACCAAAGACCTCGCCAGACACGCGTAAGTCAACGTTGAAAACGTAGCCACCATCAAAATCGTCTTTGGCCGATAGGAATACACCACGCAGCGTCGTCACTTGGTAGTCGTAGCCACTGCAGTCACGAAATGCCTGGGCAAAGTTCTGATACTGGGGAGAAGTCTCGCCGTAAACAGCTCGGACAAGGCTCTGGGCGCTTGTCGCCCACCTTTGCCAGTCGCCAGTTGCTACATGAGTTCCGGACATACCAGAGCTGTTTGGAACAAACGGCAATTGCGCGAACGAGTCCGCGAGCTCTTGAAATCGGCGTTTGAAAGTGTCGTTGAGCATAAGTGGGGGCTAACGCCTGAATTAAGCCGACCCGCGAAGCGGGTTCGGCTTGAATGAATTGTTATGCGTTAACTGAGTAAGTCTGCTATTTCTAACGCTGCAGTGCTAAGGATTACGCCGACAAACAACCAAGCCGCGCCTATGGCAGATATATGTACGCCACCAGTGCTAGTTGCTTCCAGTTTTTCTTGAACCATAGCGTCGCCGGCCTGTCTATGGTGCTGCTCGCTATCTACGCGGTCTGACAGGTTTCTCAAACCCCGATCTGATTCGGCTTGCGCTTGGGATATGCGGTTGTGTAAGACTGAGATGTTCTTCTCAAGAGCATCGAGTCTGCTTTCAATTGTTGGGTTTGCACCAGCGCCATATGTCCCGTAGCTACGGCCACCGCCTGAAAGTACAAACGTGCCGGAGCCAGTAGCCGTGACTACGGCATTACGCCGAAAAAGCGGAAAACTCTTGAACCATGTTTTTATCTTCTGAAGTACAGAGGGATGTCCAAATAGAGATCTAGTGGTGGAAATCCCCCAAATTACGGTGCCGATGCCAAGCAGTTGCAGAACCATGCCGGTGAGTCGAATTACACGCTCTGGAGTGGAGGGCTGTAGACAAACGAAAAGAGCGGCTACGATCACGCCTATACCAATCCAGACGTGTCTTGCGGCAGCCAACCACTTACCAACGGCTTTTAACTTCTTCAAGTCGTCACCATGCTCGATTGACGCATAACACCTGAATTAAGCCGCGCCGCGAAGCGGCGTCGGCTTGAATGAATTGTTGGCCATCACTTGCGAGCGGCTACGGCCTTCTTGGCTGCCTTTTTGACAGTCTTCTTGGCCGCCTTCTTGACGCGAACCGTTTTGCCTTGGCCCTCAATGAGGTCAGCGAAAGCCTGCCACGTCATACGCTTTTTATTGACGGAGTTGCCGCGGGGAAGCCATTCGATGTTTCCCTTGCTGATGAGCAGGGTGCCAAGCTTTCCGGTGCTGCTTGTCTTGACGAGAACTTCCAGATCCTTGTGGGCAACGACCTTGGTGTGGAGCTTTGCACTTACTTCATGAGCCATGAGATTTCCCCTTGTGATGGCTAACTACATTTGGACCCTAAATTGGGGCATAAACAAAAGCGTTGCAGAGGCCAAGACTTCCGTCAATGAGATAATTCTTATTGTTATTCAACAACTTAACAAATCTGCGGTGCGTAACTCTGTTTTTTATAAGGGCGTGCCGACCTCGATAACTAATATCGCGGCAAGCTCACCGCCTATCCCGGCGATCCGAAACCTGCGAAGGTGCGGTTTCCCTTCGCGGTGGAAGAGATTCCCTAACACCCGACCCACATATATATGCTCCAGTCACCGACGCAGCTTCGTCGGAAACCAAGTACAGCAACACCTGCGTCAGCTGTCCCGCGGCACCCAGCAGGACGCAGACTAACTTCCCATTCGCGAAATCTCGCAACTGAGCCGCGAGAGTTCGCCCAGCGGGGCGATCTGTTGAAGACGATATCCAGTCCGTGTTCCAGATCCGCAACCGTCCTGGCGGGCATGGAAGAGAAGACGCCGTGCGTATCGTCTTCCGACCAATCCGATCATCGACAGATCGAAGGGCCAACGAACGATAGCTCATGCTGTTCACGGACGCGTCGGCGAAAGCGATTCGGATGCGAGCCCCGTAAGTAGGCATGCGGTTCACCCGTAGCGGTTGCGGGCGAGAGTTCCCGGAGGAATTGCGCGCAAGTCTTGCCGCCGAAGATCGGGCCGGTCAATGAGACGATTCTCAATGGGGCGGCGCGAGCGAATCCGTCGGGCGCGCTGTGCCGGCCGCGGTCGGTCCTGGCCGATCTAGGCAGAAGCCAGGACTACCGGAACCCCGGAGCGGATCGTGTTGTGCACTTCGGCGACCGCGTCCGTCCGGCGAATGAGCTCGGCGACGACGGAAGGCGGCGCGGGCGAGGACACGCTGACGCGATAGCGGATGTCGCTGGCCGCTAGGCCGACCCCGGGAAACGTGGCCGTGGCTTCGACCTCGACACCGTCCACGGGAATCTCCAGGCGCGCGGCTTCTCGGTAGAGATCATTGCAATAGCAAGTCGCCAAGGCCAGCAGCAGGAACTCGCCACCGTTGACCGCCGACCCTTGCCCGGTTGGCTTGGCAGGCACGGCTAGTTCCTGCGTGTTTTCGCCGGTGCGGACCGAAACCGCATGGCCTAGCCGGGAACTCTTGACGGTGGCGGAGATCTCCATGGCAACTCCAATAGTAAGAGTCAGCGCTGTATCGATGAGGCCAGTCCCTTACATATCGAACCTCAGCGCGTCTGCCTTCTGGTCCAACTTGTTGATGAAATCCTTGCCATTCTCGATTCTCCTCACGTCCTCGAGTGAAAAAACCAGGACATAAACGCCATCGCGATCGAATCTGCTCTGTATCTCGCGCAGCGCATCGGCGCCGGAGTCCACGCCTGTCACGCCATTCTTCGAGAACAGCACGCCCAGCCTAATCTTGCATTTATCCAGCTTGCCCATGAAGTCCCGAACCGGCGCCACTCCGGCCGGCTTATTCCAGTTTTTGCATTCCACAAGAATGTAACGACCGGATTCCTCAAGAAGCTGGATTCGCCCGCGCAAACTGTCGTACTCGACTACGATATCGATCTCGCTGCTACGGGTCTGCAGGTTCGCATATTTGCATGCGAGCGATGGAACGCTTCTTATCAGTGCGCGGGCGAGCGCTTCTAAAGATTTCCCCTTTTTCTCATTATCGGCCGCTGTTTCGGCGGCCTCGATCAAATTCGCGATTTCGCTTTCGTGGTGTGAAATCCCGCTCGCGGGGGCGGGTTGTGTGGCGCGGGAAATCGATTGGAGTATGTGCGCTGCTTCGTGAGGCGTCAGGTCGCGCAACGAAAAGGTGACCGTTTGACCCTCATGCACAAGGATGAGGACTTCGGTCGAGAGCACGACGCCAGTCCGGCTGCCGAACGCACTAAGGTAGTTTTTGATTTGGTATGCCCAGTCGCCTAGGTTACGAGCTTGCTTGCGCTTGAGCTCGATAACGACCCAAGGCGTTGAGTCGATGGAGTTAGTCAATACGACGTCTGCGCGATAGCGTCCGGCCGCCAACTCGTAGAAGGTTTCCGCTTCGGAATAGCCGAGAATTTCTGCCAGCGTCGGGATGACGTCCCGGATGAAATCCAATTCTCGGTCGTACGACTTCCCTGGCAGAGACGAGAGAAGTTGAAAGAATCGATCGATTTCGGACATAGGACCTTCGATGCGGTTAAGGCGAGCAGCTTCCTCCTCCGGGTTAGGCCCCCACCCGCAAATTCGCCCCCGTCACCGACGCCGCGTCTTCGGAAGCCAAATACAACAACACCTGCGCCAACCTTTCCGGCGGCACCCAGTCGCGGGTGTCGGCTTTCGGCATGTCGGCGCGGTTGCGCGGAGTATCGATGGTCGTCGGCGACACCGCGTTGACGCGGATGCCGCGCGGCTTGAGTTCGTCGGCCAGGCTTTCGGTCAGACGCAGCACGCCGGACTTGGAGGCGGTGTAGGGCGCCATGCCCTTGACCGCGCGCGCCGTGGCCGCGGCGGCGCCGATGTTGACGATCGAAGCGCCCGCTTGCATGAAGGGCAGCGCGCCCTTGCTGGCGGCGACCGCGGTCAGCACGTTGGCGCGGAACAGGTTCTCCCATACGTCCGCGCCCGCATCGGCGACCGGGCTCCATTCGAACGCGCCGGCGATGTTGAACAAAGCGTCGATGCGCCCGAACGCTTCGCCGATCTTCGCGAAAGCGCGCTCGGCCGCCGCGAAATCGGCCAGATCCACGTCGCCCACCGCCAGATCGGCGGAAAGGCCTTGCGGCTGGGGTCCGCGGTCGACCAACGCGACTTTCGCGCCCGCCTGCTGCGCGGCTTGCCCCACAACCCGGCCCAGCGCGCCGAAACCGCCGGTGACGACGATGGTCTTGCCGGACAACGACTGATTGGCCACGTTTTTCTCCCGATGCCGCGAACGATGATCGACGCCGATTGTCGCCCACGCGGGCCGGGCGCGCTATGGCCGCGCAGAGGAGCGAGCGATCCGCGCGCAGAAGCGCCGCAAGATCGCCACGAACTCGTCCGGCGCCTCCAACGGCGAAAACTCGCCGCCCGGAAGCGTGGCTTGCTCCACATCGACGGCGCCGGCGCGCTCCAGCCCGCGCACGTAGTCGCTGATTTTTCCGGCGTCCGCCTCGCCGCGCACGTACAGCATGGGCGTTGCGATGGTCCGCGGCTTCGAATTCCGCTCGGCGTCTTTTTCGAAGGCGCGATACCAATCGAATCCGGCTTGCAACGCTTCCGGCCGCGCATAGGCCGCCGCGAACGCCTCGCGCATCGGTTCGTCGATCTTCCGGGCATCGCCCGACAGGATGTCGATGAAATAGTCGAAATAACGGCGCTCGCGCCCGCTTACCATGGCCTCCGGCAATTCGGGAACGGCATGGAAGGCGAAGTGCCATATGCGCGGGTCGGCGACGACCTTCGTCCACGGATCCACGCCGGGGATCACCGTATTCATGACGACGGCGCCGACGATGCGATCCGCATGGTCGCGCGCCGCGGCGAAGGCGATCATGCCGCCGACGTCCAGCCCGGCGATCGCGATGCCGCGGGCGCCGAGCGATTCGGCGCCCCGCAGGACGATATCCGCCAATACGGTTTTCTCGGCCGACGGCGGCAAGCCGCGGGAAGCGCCTATCGCGGGCAGATCGAATGCGATGACGAACCGGTCGGCGGCCAAGGCTTCGAGGACGCCGTCGTAGAGCGCACTGGAGTGCGGCCAACCGTGGAGCAGAACAAGGGCCGGATGTTCGCGGTCGCCGGCCGTGCGCGCGCTCAACTCGATGGAATCGACGGCGACGCGTGCGAGCGAGGTCTGGCTCATTCGTTCCTCCTGCATGAAAGGGGAGGGCTGAGCCTATCCCCGCGGCCATGAAGAACGAGAGAGCGTATCGGCCGAGCGGTCCAGGTATCCTCAAGCGGTATCCGCGGCGCATTACATCGACGTTTCATGCCGCGCGGGCATCGCCATGCTTACAATCAATACGGCGCTGCCGATATGCTGTCGCGATCGCGCTCTCATTGCATGAGGTCATGCTCGACCGATGAATACCGTCAACGAGCCGGAGGCCGCCGACCGGCTGCCGACGCTGGCCGTCGTGGAGGACAACCAGGAGCTGAGGGAAGACGTCCTTATCCCGACGTTGGCCCGATCGGGATTCGAAGTCATCGGCATGACCAGCGCGTTGGATCTTTACCGCGCGATGACCGTCCGCGCATTCGATCTTGTGCTGCTCGACGTGGGGTTGCCGGACGAAGACGGCTTCAGCATCGCCGCGCATCTGCGCGGCCTGTCGCCTTCGATAGGTATCGTGATGCTCACCGGATACGACACGCGCCCGGACCGGATGCGCGGATTGCTCGCCGGCGCGGACGCGTATTTGTTCAAGCCGGTGGAGATGGACGTGCTGGTGACGACATTGAAGAATCTGGCCCGCCGCATCGTTCCGGCGGCGGGCGCCGCGCAGGCGACGGATGCCGCGCAAGCTCGCGCCAAGTGGCGCTTGGACGAAAGAGGTTGGTGCCTGTTGTCGCCCCATGGCGTCGAAATCGAAATGAATCTCGCCGAACGACAGGTGATGGCCGTGCTGGCCGCGACGCCGGGCGTGCCGGTCCAGCGCGAGGCGCTGATCGCGCGCCTGGTCAAGAACGACCAGGATTTCGATCCGCACCGCTTGGACATGTTGGTCTACCGTCTGCGCAAGAAGTGCCACAGCGCGGCGAAAGATGACCTTCCGTTGCGCGCCGTGCGCGGCATCGGCTACGTGCTGAACTGGTAGCTCGGTTTCAAATCGCGATCGAACGCTCGGCGCGAAAAGAGTGACGGCCACCGAGGTCTTGCGCAGCCGCCCTCAGGCAAAATGGCGGAGATGGAAGAGCCTATTGCGAGAATCCGAGGCGCGATACGGCGACTGGCGCTGACGATCGCGATCCTCGCGGCATGCGCTTGTGCATGGGCATCGCCCACGCAGCTGGAATCGAGAAGCGGAGTGCGGGTCTTCACCGACGAAGACGGGCTGCCGCCCTCGGGCGTGAATGCCGTCGTCCAATCCCGCGACGGATATCTGTGGATCGGCACCTTCGGCGGACTGGCCCGGTTCGACGGGCTGAGCTTCACGGTGTTCAAGGGACAGAGCGCCCTTCGTTTATCGGATCCGGAAGGCGGACAGTACGCAGGACCGGCCAGCGACCGCATTTTGGCGCTGTACGAGGACGACGCGGGGCGTCTTTGGATCGGCACTCAAGATGCGGGCTTGAGCGTATTCGAACGAGGTTCGTTCCGGCATTTGTCGGTTTGCGGCGGCGTTTGCCTGGTTAACGACATCCTGCAAGGGCCGGATAAAGCACTGTGGGTCGCCACCAACAGGGGCCTGTTGAAAATGGATCCGGCCAGCCAACGGGCGGTGTGGATCCAGCGGGTAGAGGGAAGCGGATATAGCCGCCTGGCCAGCGACAAGCAAGGACGCATTTATGTCGGCGGATACGGCGGTCTCTGGGTCGTGGTCGGTCAGAAGCTCGAGTCGATTTCCCTGCCCGATGCCCAGACAAGCACCGTGCTGCTGAAGAGAAGCGACGACGAACTCTTGGTGGGCACCCTGCGCGATCTATACCGATACGATCCCGTCCGCCGGCAATGGCGGGCGCTGGGCATCGGCAGGCCTGCTTATGCCGCGCGCAGCGCGGACGGCCAGTGGTGGATATCCCTGGAGTCCGGGCAAGTGCTGCGCCAAGACGGCATGGGAGCATGGCGCGACGTGCCCGAACTGGCCGTAGGCACCACCAGCTTGACGTGGGACGACGAAGGGAACTTGTGGGTAGGCAGCGGCAGCAAGGGGCTGCTCCGGGTGCGCAAACCGTTATTCGGATTGCTTGCGGCCCCGCACTTGCAGGCGAATGTGGCGGGTCGTGCGGTGATCTCCGACGGGCTCGGCGGTTTATGGTTCGGATCGGATTGCGGCCCGCTGTTGCATCGGCGGCACGACGGTACGATACAGAAGCTGCCGCTCGAGCCTGCGTTGGAGAACGACTGCGTCAACAGTCTGTTGCTGGATCGGCAAGGCGTGCTCTGGGTGGGGACGTCGGGAGGCGTGCTCGGGCGGATCGCGGACGATGAGCCGAGGCAGATTGCGGCTTGGCCGAATGGAACCTCGGTTCATATGCAGGACGACCAGGGGCGCTATCTGGTGAGTTCGGGAGACTCGACGTTCGAGTTGGAGACCGACGCCGAGGGACGCATCGTCGCGCGCCGCCGCATCGACGCTCTGGGAGGCATGAACATCAACAGCGTCGTGGCGGCCGCGAACGGCGGTCGCTGGTTCGTGGGCGACCGCGGCGTATTTCGGCTGGTCGGTGCAAAAGTCGTCGAACAATGGACAACGCGCGAGGGACTGTCTTCCCGTTTCGCTCGCGCCCTGTACCGGGACGATAAGACCGGCACGCTTTGGGTAGGCACTTACGGCGGCGGCCTCAATCGCATCCGCGACGGCAAGGTGCAACGCTACGACAGCCACAATGGGCTGATCGACGATACGGTGTCGTGCATCTTGGCCGACGACCGTGGGCGCTTGTGGCTGGCGGGCAATCGCGGCGTCGCTTTATTGCCGGCACCGCAAGAAGCCGCGGTCGGCATCGAGTCGATCGGCTATTCGGCGAGCGATGGGCTGGTGCCGGCCGAAATCAACGGCGGCGTTCCTTTCGCCTGCCATCGCGATGCGCAGGGCCGCTTCTGGTTTTCCCTAGTGGAAGGATTCGCCGTCATCGATCCAGCGGACGTCCCGCAAGTTCGCGCGGTTTCGCTCAGGCCGCACATCGAGCACGTGTCGGTCGCCGGGCGCGCGCAGGATGCCGTGGGGTCGACGTTGACGCTGAAGTCCTTCGCGCGGAATCTGGAGATCCGCTACACCGCGATCAACTTGACCAGGCCGCAAGAGACCCGGTTTCGTTTCCGTCTTTCCGGATTCGATCAGGATTGGGTGGAAGCCGGACAGAACCGCAGCATTCTCTATCCGTCGATTCCGTGGGGCGAGCATCTGTTCGAAGTGCAGGCGCGCACCGAAGGTGGCCCCTGGTCTGCGGTTTCGGCGAAGCTGCGGATCCTGCATCCGCAGCCGTGGTACCAGCGCCCGTGGCTGTGGATGTTGGCGACGTCGCTGGGCCTGCTGGTATTGGTGGGCGGCACGCGATTGGAGAAGAGCCGCTCGAGCTCCGAAAGCGAGCAACCCAGCGCGGTCCGCGCAGCGGCACGCCAGAAGCGGTTCGGTATTCGCAAGCCGCCGAACTAAGCGGCCGCCTGAGACCGATTAGGATTCGGAAGCTTCCCGGATCGACGTAGTCGTGGAAGCTTGCTCGGACGACGCCAGCGGTATGCGGATGCGGATGCGCGTGCCTTGGCCCTGCACGCTGTCCACGCCGATCTCGCCTCCACTGTCGGCGACGAAGCGCTGCACGATCGCCATGCCGATGCCGGTGCCCTTGTCTTTCGGCTTGGTCGTGAAGAACGGCTCGAACAGGCGGGCGAGCACGTCGGGCGCCATGCCTTCGCCGGTGTCTTCCATGCTGATCCGCGCATGATCGCCGTCGCGTTCGACGGATAGGGCGAACAGGCCGCCGTCCGGCATCGCATCGCAAGCGTTGCTGGCGATGTTGAGCAGCACGAGCTCCAGTTCCTCGCGGTCCATCCTGACCCGAAGGCCCGGCGCGGGGAGGTTCATCAGCACTTCGATATCGCGATGGAACATCGGCAGGATCAGCGAGCGCGCTTCATCGATCGCTTCGACGAGATCGAAGGTGGTCACTTCCTCGGTCTGCGCGCGGCCGAAGCTCAGCAGCCGGCGGGTGACGGCGGTGCCGCGCCGCGCCGCTTTGGCGACTTTGGGAAGGACGGCGTCGGTCGGGTCGCCGGTAAGCGCCGGCGAGGTGGCGAGCCCCAGGATCACGCTGAGGATGTTGTGGAAGTCGTGGGCGATGCCGGTCGAAAGCCGGCCGATGGCTTCCATCCTCTGCGTCTGCAGCAGGCGCGCGTAGGCGCGTTCTTTTTCCTCGACCTCGCGTTCAAGTTCCAGGCAGGCCGCATCGAGTTCTTCGCTGCGCTTGATCGCCCGTTGCAGCAGCAGGATCAGCCGATCCAGGATCACCGCCAGCACGAACAGGTTCATGCCGGACAGGAGCAGGGCGGACATGACTTCCGAGCGCGCCGCGGCGTTCGTCGCCAACCCCAAGTCGACCCGCGCGCCTATCGTCAAAGCGACGACGTTGGCCAAGGCCGTCCACCACACCGCGCCGCGTCCCAACAGCAATCCCGCGAGCAGCAAAGGCAGCAGATGCGTGATCTGCAGCCCCGATTGCGCGCGCAGCCCGTAGGCTTGATAGCTGAGGCCGATCAGGATCAATCCGCCGACGACGGTGAGGCCGGCCGAAAGCCGGAACAGCCCGATGCGCAAAAGATAAAAGCAAACGCCTGCGTACGCGGCGATGGCCAAAGTGTGTCCGCTCTCGCCGAGACCCGCCGCATCGGCGGCGACATAGGAAATCGCCGCCATCGACGATGCAATCGCGCCGGTGACGACGAGCATCGTCTGCAGCGTCAAAGCGTTGCGTTTGCCCTGCGCCGCATCGACGGGCACGTTCCTCATCCAGCCGGAGAAACGCCGCCAAGCATCGAACGGCAACCCGCCACGGGCCATCGCCCGGCGATCCCATATTTGTTGCGACATCGTGCAGCCCCCTGCCGCCCCCGCTTGTCCACGCGCCTATCGGTGGACAGAGTGGCGCCGCCCCTCATTGCGGGCACCCCAGGCTGTACGCATCATGCGGCCAAGGTGAGCGTCGGTGATTTTCCGCGTACGGTTGTGTGATGCGCGGCACACATTCGCATCGCTTAATGCGGCGCAGCGCTCATGGAAGAAGCGCGTAACCGACGCCGCGCACGGCCTTCAGCGGCAACGGTTCGCCGGCCGTGGACAGCACTTTGCGGCGCAGCCGGTGCACCAGCATCTCCAAACGATGGCGATCGAAATTCTTCGCGTCGCGCGCCAGCAGGGAAAGGATGGCTTCGCGCGCGACCGTTTTTCCCGGGGCAGCCGCGAGCGCGGCCATCAGCAAACGTTCGGGTTGGTTCAACTGCACTTTCGCTCCGCCGGGCGAAATCAAATCCCAGCCGGCCGTTCCGAGCCGCCAGTCCGAAGCATGCTTGCTCGCGGATCGAGAGGCGCCCGACGTCTTCAGGCGCCGCAACAGGCTTCGCAGCGTGGCGGCCAACGCGTCGATGTCGATCGGTTTGGCGAGATAGGCGTCGGCGCCGTCGTTCAAGCTTCGTATCTGCTCGCTCTTTCTGCGCCGTCGTTCGGCGATCACCACGATGCCCGCGTCGGTGACGGCGCGCAGGCGGCCGGCCATCGTCGATCCGTGCGCGTCGCGCATACCGGCATCCAGGACGAACAAAGAAAAGTCGCGCGACAGCATGCAGCGATAGGCATCGATGGCGGTGCCTACGCCTACGGCGTCGAAGCCGGCGTTTTGGAGCCCCGGTATCAAAACCCCGTCGCGAAACGCTGCGTCGTTTTGGACGACCAGCACCCAATGCCGCACGTCGCTCATACCAATCCCCGTAAAGGCGACCGATCTCTTGGACCGGTCGCAAATGCCGCTCGTTATTGCCGTTTGCGAAATGCGTCGAAGCCCATATTCGCGCGTTTTATGGTCCGCCATCGTCGTTCCGAGATTCGGTGAGAATCGGTTAGTAACGGTGGGTGTATTGCAAAAGTCGTTGTGATTTAGTGCGCGCAAGAAATGTTTTACAGCGCGCGACCTGCGTACGGCAAGCGGAAGACATGGACGTGGCGAAACGAACTCCATGCGCCTCGATTGTCGATACGGCGGACGCGCAGGCGACCGGCCATCGTTTCCAGCTTGCTTCGTTCCTCACTGGGGAGGTTCGTTCATCGAAGCGTCGCAGCGACGGAACGATTAGTCGCTGCGAAGTTTTTTAGCGGAATCGATGTCGGGAAAACTTCAAATCGGTAGCGGTGCGAAGTCGAGAGGGGGTTAGTCATGGATGCGAAACGCGGGTTGCGTGCCGGGCGACGGACGCGGCCGATAACCGTAGCCGCTGCGCGCCGCGAACGAAAAAGCGGCGCAAGCGCGGTTGCTTGGAACGACGGGAGACACATGGAAAGTGAGATGAATTTCAAGCATGCGATCGCGGCCTTTCGGCGTACGCCGCCCGCTCGATCGCGCGGCGCCTATGCGCAGCCGGCGCGCGCACCGCTACAGGCGCGGCAACGGATGCGCTCGTTATCGAACGACTTCCTACGGCGGATCGCTCCGCTTTTTTCTGTCCATCGCATCTGCGTGCAATCGGGGGATTGAGCAATGAACAAGATCTATAGCGTGGTATGGAACCGCTCTCTGAACCAGCTGGTGGTCGCGTCCGAACTAGCGACGCTGGACGGCAAGGCATCCGCAGGCGCGAAGAAGGTTTCTCGCTCGACAGGAACGCCGCGGCTTGTGGGCATCATGACGGCGCTGTTGGCGGTGGGCTGGATCGGATGGGCCCCGTCGGCACAGGCGGTGGACTGCACTGCGCCGCCTTACAATCAATACAGCGGCAGCGCGACGTGCGTGGGTTTTCAGTCCCAAGCGACTGCCGGCGGAGCCACTGCTGTAGGTTATAACTCCGTCAGTTCGGGGCTGAATGCCGCGACTCTCGGCTACCAAGCCCTTGCCTCAGGGGTTAATTCCATTTATGTGGGTGCGCGCACCGCTCCAGGAACCGGTGCGCTGGGCGAAGGCGCCATAGGCATCGGCACCGACGTGACTGCTGCCGCGGGCGGTACTGTCGCCATAGGTATCCAAGCAGCAGCAACGGGTACAAGCGCTGTGGCGATGGGTACCTCATCCAGGGCATGGGGCAACCAGTCGATCGCAATCGGATTAGGCGCCAATGCGGGCGTCCAAACCAACACAGCCTTGCCCAACGACATCGCAATCGGCGTCAATACGCGCGCTACGGGTGGTTTCAGCGTCGCGCTGGGCACCGCTGCCGCTGCGACCGCCCAAGGTGGTGTCGCTATGGGCAACGTAGCCAATGCCACAGGGATCAATGCCACCGCATTGGGATCCGGGACGAACGCGAGCGTTACCAATGCGACCGCGGTTGGCGCGTCCGCTGAGGTTACCGGAGTCGGCGCCAGCGCCTTGGGTTCTTTCGCCAATGCCAGTGGCGGCAATTCCGCCGCTATAGGTTCCGGCGCCAATGCCAGCGGTCTCAATTCGTTTGCGGGCGGCCGCTTGGCGACGTCAAGCAACGAGGCGGCCACTGCGGTCGGAAACGCCGCTCAGGCGCAAGGGAATAGTTCGCTTGCGCTCGGAGCGCAAGCGATCGCTGCCGGTGCCAGCACAGTGGCGGTCGGCCAGGGCGCCGGCGCGGGCTCGACGGTCGCCAATACGGGTTCGGTCGCGGTGGGCATTGCCTCCGGAACGCTGGTCACCGGCGCGCAGAACACCGCCATGGGCGGAGGCATTGCGAGCGCGATGCGGGGCGCGGGTTCGGGCGTCACGGGAACGCGCAACGTCGCCTTCGGCACAGGCGACGGCACGGTCGCCTACGATGCCACCTTGGACGCTTCGGCAGGCAACCTGGTCAGCGGCAACGACAATATCGCCATCGGCACCAACGCCGGCATCGGCATCGCGAACAACGCGACGACGTCGATCGGCCTGAACGCGAAAGCGAGCTTGGAGAACGCGATCGCCATCGGTACCCGGGCGAGCGCTTCCGCACTGGACGCCGTCGCGCAAGGCACCAACACCAACGCAAGCGGCCGCAACGCCGTCGCCATCGGCTTCCAGGCGGTCGCGACGCAACTGAACTCGATCAATATCGGCGGCCGCACGGCTCCGGGAACGGGCGCCACGGGGGTGGGCACTATCGCCATCGGCACGGATGTGACGGCCTCTCAGCAATACGCCATTGCGGTGGGGCTCTCGAGCCAGGCGACCGGCACCAACGCCATCGCCTTGGGTCAAAGCGCCGCATCGACGGACCAGAGCGCCATCGCCATCGGACGCAACAGCACGTCAGGCGCGGTCAACGCAATAACGCTGGGCGTCGATACCGATGCGACGGCCACCAATGCCGTGGCGATCTCGGCCTTGGCACAGGCCACCGGCGTGAATGCGCTCGCCATCGGAACCGAAGCCAATGCGGCCGCGGACAACACGATCGCGATGGGCCGTTCGGCGCTCGCGGATTCGGCTGGCGCCGTGGCGATCGGCAACGATTCGACCGCCACCGGCGGCAGGGCGGTGGCCATCGGCGACGGCAACTTCGCCAGCGGCAACGGCGCGGTCGCCATCGGCGATCCCAACACCGCGACCGGCAATGGTGCAATCGCAAGCGGCCTGGACAACACCGCCACCGGCAACGGTTCGGTGGCGATGGGCAACACCAACATGGTCGGCGGCGGCGGGCAGGCGGTGAGCACGCCAGGCATCGCCGCGCAGGGCGCGGTGGGCATCGGCTATCAGAACACGGTAGTCGGCCAAGGCGCCGTCGCGATCGGCAGCACCAACCGTGCGTTGGCCGCCGGCGCCGTCGCTTTGGGCGATACGGCGATCGCCAACAACGCGCGCGACGTGGCGCTGGGTTCCGGTGCCGTCACGGCAACGGCGGTGGGAACGTCCAGCATTGTGCTCGACGGAACGACCTACAACTTCGCCGGCACTACGCCGACGTCGACGGTCAGCGTAGGCACCGCCGGCGCCGAACGCACCATCACCAACGTCGCCGCGGGCCGGATCAGCGACACGTCGACCGATGCGATCAACGGTTCGCAGCTGTTTGCCACCAAACAGTCGATCGAAAACCTCAGCAACGAGGTCGATGCGAACGCCATCCACTACTTCAGCGTCAACGACGGCGGCGTAGCCACCGGCAACTACAATAACGACGGTGCGGCCGGGACGAACTCGATCGCCGTGGGACAGAATGCGCTCTCGCCGGTGCTGGATGGCATCGCCATCGGTAATGGCGCTTCCAATCTCAATCCGAGCGGCAATGCCGGCGCGGTGGCGATTGGCGCTTTCGCGCTGACCAGCCAGAATTTCACGACAGCCGTCGGTTACGGATCCGAGGCGCTGGTGCAGGGCGCGGTCGCCCTTGGTGCGCAGTCATCGTCAAACAGCGCCTACACCATTGCCATCGGCTCCGGGCCGCCTAGCGGAGGGGCGACCGCAACAGGCGGCGGGTCCATCGCGATCGGCGGCGGCGGCGGGACCGTGCCCACCGGTACTCCGGCCCTCGCATCGGGAACCCGTGCCATCGCCATCGGACAGAACACGGTTGCCCTGGCGCAATCGGTCGCGCTGGGTTACCGGGCCACGGTCGGCAGCGCCTCATCGGTCGCCATCGGTGATGCCGCCACCACGGGCGTGACGGGCAGAAATGTCGCTATCGGCAATCTGAGCACAGCGGATGCAGGCACCGCCGCGGGCGGCGCGGTGGCGATCGGCCGTTCGAACACCGCTTTCGGCGACGGCGCCGTCGCCATCGGCGACCCGAGCTACGCCAGCGGCACCGGCGCCTTCGTCGGTGGCGCGAACAACATCGCCAACAGCGACGGCACTGCGACGGCGACGGCCGCGAACCAGGCCAATGGTGCGGTGGCGATCGGCAACAACAACCGGGCGATCGGGCAGGGCAGCGTAGCGCTCGGCAATGGTTCGACCGCGGGCGCGGCCGGCATCGCCGGCAATGTCGCGATCGGCAACGGCGCGACGGCGGCGGCGAGCGTGGGCGATGTGGCCATCGGTTCGGGTTCGGCGACGGCGGCGACCGTCGCTACGGCCAGCACGATTATCGATGGCAACACCTACAACTTCGCCGGCACGACGCCGACCAGCACGGTCAGCGTCGGCGCCGCGGGTGCGGAGCGCACGATCACCAATGTGGCGGCCGGTCGTATCAACGGATCCAGCACCGACGCGATCAACGGTTCGCAGCTGTTCGCGACCAACCAGTCGATCGAAAACCTCAGCAACGAGGTCGATGCCAACGCCATCCACTACTACAGCGTCAACGACAACGGCGTGGTCGGCGCCAACTACGACAACGACGGCGCGACCGGTACCAATGCGCTGGCCGCGGGCGTGGGCGCCAGCGCGACCGGCAACTTGTCCACGGCCGTCGGTTTCAATTCCGTCGCCGCCGACCAAGGCGCCGTGGCGATGGGCGTGAATTCCAACGCGGCAGCGGCATGGACGACCGCGCTGGGCGACACGGCCACGGCGACCGCGCAATTCGCGACGGCCGTCGGCAACAACGCTCAGGCCACCGACCAATTCTCGACCGCGATCGGCGCGACCTCGCTCGCTTCGGGGCGCGCGGCCACGGCCATCGGCCCGAATGCCGAAGCCGCCGGCGCCAGCGCGATGGCTTTAGGCGATTCTTCGCAAGCGTCCGGCGCCTCGTCGGCAGCGTTCGGCCGCGGCGCCAACGCCAGCGCATTGGGCGCCTTGGCGATGGGGCCGGCGTCGGTAGCGAATGCGCGCAGCGCCGTCGCGCTCGGCGACACATCCAACGCAACCGGCGAGTACGCCATGGCGTTGGGCGCGGGCAGCACGGCCAGCGCGACCCAAGGCGTCGCCCTGGGCGCGTTCTCGGTGGCGAATACGGCCGCCGGCGCAGCGGGCTACGACCCGGTCACGGGCTTGCCTTCTACCGATACCAGCAGCACGTGGGTCAGCCGCCTGGGTGCGGTGAGCGTAGGCAGCAGCGGCCAGACCCGGCAGATCACCAACGTGGCGGCGGGCACCACGGCCACCGACGCGGTCAACGTCGCGCAGTTGCAGGCATTGACCCAGGAAGTGAACGCGGGGCAGACGCACTACTACAGCGTCAACGACAACGGCGTGCAGGGCGGCAACTACGACAACGACGGCGCGACCGGCCTCAACGCCATCGCCGCCGGCGTGAACGCCACCGCTGCGGGCCAGCAGGCCACCGCCATGGGCGATGGCGCGACGGCGCAAGCGTTGCAGAGCATCGCGATCGGCTACCAAGCCCGTGTCGTCCATACCATTCCGGGTTTGAGCGACCACTCGATCGTGATCGGCGATTCGAGCACGATCAACGACAGCTTCAATTCCTGGGCCTTCGGCCAGAGCAACGACATCACGTCTTCGACGCAGACCGGGGTGCTGGGTGGTTTCAACCAAGTCAGCAACAGCGCCGGGTCGATGGTGCAGGGTTCGAACAACACCGTGACCGGCGGCGTAGGCGCGCTGGTCAGCGGCGCGCTCAATACCGTGGACAATTCCAATCTCGCCATGGTGCTGGGCGCCCGCAACTCCGTCGCCAACTCGGCCACGAACGTCGTGATCGGTAGCGACAACGCCTTGGCCCAGGCCAACGAAAGCTTCGTGGGCGGCTATCGCAACACGCTGGGCGTCGGGATGACCGGCACCCAAGTGCTGGCCCGGGACGGCACCGTCGCTGCCGGCGTCCAGGACGGCGTGCTGATCGGCAGCGGCGGCACGGTGAACGCCAACGACGGCATCGCCATCGGCACGGGCGCCGTGGCCAACAACGTCGGCGACGTGGCCTTGGGTGCGGGCAGCGTGACCGCCGCCGCAGTGCCGACTAGCACCGCGACGATCAACGGCATCACCTATGCCGGCTTCGCGGGCACCGCGCCCACGAGCGTGGTGAGCGTCGGCGCGGCCGGCGCCGAAAGGCAGGTCACGAACGTGGCGGCCGGCCAGATCTCGGCCGGCTCCACGGACGCGATCAACGGCTCGCAGCTGTATGCGGTCGCCGATACCTTGACGGGGCAAATCGCCGCCGCCGAAACGCATTACTACAGCGTCAACGACAACGGCGTGGCCGGCGGCAACTACGCCAACGACGGCGCCACCGGGCTCAACGCGATGGCGGCCGGCGTGGACGCGACGGCCGCGGGCGATTCCTCCGTCGCCATCGGCTTCGGCGCCACGGCTTCCGACATCAACAGCGTGGCGCTGGGTTCGAACGCCTCGACGGCGGTTGCGGTGGGCACCTCGAGCATCGTGATCGACGGCAACGCGTACAACTTCGCAGGCGTCGCGCCGGTCGGAACCGTCAGCGTGGGCTCGTTGGGCGCGGAGCGCACGATCACCAACGTCGCGGCCGGCCGGATCGCGGGCGATAGCACCGATGCGATCAACGGTTCGCAGCTGTACGCGACCAACCAGGCGCTGGAGAACCTCAGCACCACCGTCAATTCCAGCGCGTCGCACTACTACAGCGTCAACGACGGCGGCGCCGCGGCCGGCAACTACAACAACAACGGCGCGACGGCCGCGGGCGCGATCGCCGCGGGCATGAACGCCGGAGCCAGCGCCGCCGACGCGGTGGCGATCGGCAGCGGCGCCACCGCCGGCACCGCGAATAGCGTGGCCTTGGGTGCGGGTTCGACCACTACCGCCGCAGTGGGGACGGCCAGCGCGACCATCGCCGGTACGACCTATAACTTCGCCGGAGCCAATCCCACCGGCACGGTGAGCGTAGGCGGCGTCGGCGCCGAACGCACGATCACCAACGTAGCGGCCGGCCGGATCGCGCAGGACAGCACCGATGCGGTGAACGGAAGCCAGTTGCACGCGACCAACCAAGCGGTCAACCAGATCGATGCGCGGGTCACCAACATCGAAGACTCGATCACCAACATCGGCAATGGCTCCACAGGCATGTTCCAGGTCAGCCAGGACCACAACGCGCCGCCGCCGAGCCCGACCGGCACGGATTCCGCCGCCGGCGGCGCCAACGCGGTCGCCAGCGGCAACAGCAGCACGGCGGTCGGCAACAACAGTTCGGCTTCGGGCACCGGCAGTTCCGCGTTCGGCAACGGCGCGTCCGCCAGCGGCAACAACAGCGTGGCGATCGGCGCCGGTTCGGTGGCTTCGGCCGACAACACGGTGTCGGTCGGCACGGTCGGCGGCGAGCGCAAGATCACCAACGTCGCGGCCGGCGTCGCCGACACCGACGCCGTGAACGTGTCGCAACTGAAGGGATTCACCAACGGCGGCGTGCAATACGACAAGAACGTCGACGGCACGGTCAACAACAACAGCATCACGCTGAACCCGAACGGCACCGGGCCGACGACGATCCACAACGTCGCCGCGGGCGTCGCCGGCACGGACGCGGTCAACGTGACCCAGCTGCAATCCGGCCTGACGAACACGCTCAACCAAGCCAACGGCTACACCGACGCGCGCATCAACGAACTGCAAGACGACATCTGGAGCGCCAATCGCGACGCTCGCGGCGGCACCGCTTCGGCGATGGCGATGGCGGGCATGCCGCAGGCTTACTTGCCGGGCAAGAGCATGCTGTCGGTCGGCGTCGGCGGGTACCAGAGCGAATACGGCATGGCCATCGGCTTGTCCGGCATTACCGACAACGGCCGCTACGTCTACAAAGCGCAGGTCAGCGGCAATACCACGCGCGAATTCGGCTTCTCGGCCGGCGCCGGTATCCAGTGGTGAACCAGGAAGGCGGGCCGCGATCGAACGCGGCCCGCCATCGCCAGAATCCAATAGGGGCAGCCGAAATGGAAAATACGAACAAGATCGTGCGCGGCATACCGCTTGCGCTTTGCGCCGCAGTCGCGATGGTTGCGGTGCTTGCCGGATGCACGCGCCACGTGAGCCGGGACATCACGCCGCAAGGCCAAGCGGGAGAAGTCGTTTTCCCGGCCGTGGACAGGATCGTGCTGAAGGAAGGCACGTTCCCGACCCTGGAAGCGCTGCGGCAGATCGGCCCGGGCGTCACCCGAGACCAGTTGTACCAGTTGATCGGCCGACCGCATTTTCGCGAAGGATTCCATGCGCGGGAGTGGGATTACCTCTTCCATTTTCGCGATGGGGACCAAGTCGTCACCTGCCAATACAAGGTGATCTTCGACGGCGAATACCGCGGACAGAATTTCCACTGGCTACCGGCGGGCTGCGCGGACCGATTGAAAGACCGTCCCGTCGTCGCGTCCGATCCGAAGCGCTTCGAGATTTCCGGCGATGCGCTCTTCGCCTTCGGCCGGTCCGGCCTGGAAGACATGCTGTCCGGCGGCCGCGACGAGTTGCTCAAGGTAGCCAACGAGTTGAAGGCGTTGGACGCGAGCGTCGTCCAGGTCGTCGGCCATACCGACCTTATCGGCAGCGATGCCGCTAATCTCGAACTCTCGCGGCGGCGCGCCGAAACCGTCCGCGATTTCCTCGCCAAGAGTGGCGTATCCGCCGACGGCCTGTCCGCGCACGGGGTGGGAGAGGCCGAGCCGGTCAAGCAATGCGACGACAAGCTCGATCGCGAAGCCTTGATCGCCTGCCTTCAACCCAACCGTCGGGTCGAAGTCGTCGCGAAAGGCTTCAAATAATTCCATTGCTTGCGGCGCTGGCGCCCGGCATGGCCGGCGCCAGCCGCCGCGGGCGACTAACGGCGAATAGCCCGCAAAGGCGGCGTTTACATATTTCTGATCGGGCCGATTGCGCTTTTCAGGGGCTCGGCGCCGACAATTTCTCTGCCAAGGGTTTCATTTTATCGGCCAACGATTTGAGTTCGCTGTCTTTGAGTTCGACCGCGATCAGTTCGTAGGCGAACTTCTCTTTCTTGAGTTGCGCCTCGATCGTGTTGACCGAGGCGTTCTTGGGCACGATTCCGAAGAACTTGGTCTTCTGGGGCGAGATACTGACCGGGATGATTTCCGATCCGATATTGAGGGCCGACGAGCCGCCGGCCTGGGCGAGGCGTTCGATATCGCGCCGCACCTGCCCGCCCGACTCGGACAGCGATATCTCGCGCATGATGTCGCTGAGTTTTCCGCGATACCGCTTGCCGTTGCGGGCGGCTTCGATGCGGCGGTCGAAGATGATGTCCCGCGCATAGGCGCGAAGTTCCGCGAGTTCGTCCTTGGTCAACGACCCCAGCGAGCCGGAGGCCTTGCTCAGTTCGCGCGCCGCACGCTTGCCGGCTTTGGCCTCGAATACGGCCACGATCTGAAGTTTGCCGGCGTCGCGGTAGGCGAGAATGCCGTCGGTGATTTGCCGGCCCTTGATGTCGCGAATCATGTGCCCGGGAATGAACTCCAGCTTCTTCCCGGCGGGCACCTGGACGCCTAGCGCGAACGAGCCGGCGCGCTCGCGCAGCCAGGGCAAGATCTTGCTTTCCAGCAGTTCTTCGAGCAGTTGGCCCTTCAGATGATCGACATTGGGGCCCTTGCCGACGCAGCGGCGGATAGCGGGCGCGTCCAGCGACTTCATGGCGGCACTCGCGGATTGCAGGTCCGTCAGGAGCTTGGCGATCTCCGCGTCGACGGCGGACGACGCCGAACTCGATCCCTTGATCACCTCCTTCATCGCCGGTGCCGCATCGGTCGCGACCTGGCCCAGGATCTTGGTCTGGGCGCGCAACTCGTTGCCCGCGGCCTCTACATCGCGGATGGCCTTGAACGTCGATGCGGTTTCGGCCCGGCCGCTGGCTTTGACGACCTTCGACCATGCGGCCGCATCGCGCCCGTAAAGCTGCACCAGCCGCACCTCGGTATAGAGCACGCGCCCGCCCTTCACCAATCGGCCCGCCATCGGCAGCAGCACGCTGGCGCCGAGGATGCCGCGCTCGATGTCGGTCAAGGCATAACCGAACAAATCCCGGCCCGCATAGGCCTCATAGGCCGCCACCGCGTTGCCGACGACGGGGATGAAGGCGATGGCGAGCTCGATCGCTTCCACCGCCGCCGGGCGATCCACCGGCACATTCCTCACTTCGCTGTCCAAAGGTGCGCTCTGGGCCAGGCGCACCATCAGCACCAGATCCGGCCGCTCGGCAAGCATGGTCGCAAGCCCGGCCTGCGCGCTCATCGACATGGCGGCCTTGGAATTGGGTTGCGCTCCGAACCAGCCCATCAGCTCGCTCGCCACAAGTTTCATGACTTCGCCGACGATCGGAAGCTCTCCGTGGATCAGGTAGCTCTTGCCGTTTTGCCGATCGACCACCGCCTGTTGGCGCACCCGTTTTTCGCTCACGATACGTTGGCCCAGATCCAGATACTCCCGCGCTTTGGTCAGCCGATCGGTTGGCGACAGGAACTGCGGATCCAGTTGCAGCCCGGCTTTCTTCTGCGCATCGATGCGCCAGCGTTCCGCGCCCGTGAACCCCTGCTTGTCGGGCGGAAGCTTGTCGTAGACGAGAACCGAGCCGGGGCTTTTCAGCTCCCGCTCCATGATCTCTACCGCCAGCCGGGCGGTGGCGAGCTCGCCCGCGCTCGCCTTTCCGCCCAACAGCAGCGCAGTCAGCCGTTTTTTGGCAGCATCGCGTGCCGCCTCATAGGGTTTGATTCCGGCCATGACGCTGCGTCCTAGAGCGTCTCGACCTCGACCCATTCGCCCTCTTCGTTCTGCTCCCATTTGGGCAGCCGATCGTCCGGGCGCAGATGCACCAAATTGGTCGGGATGCGCACGGTCCAAGGCTCGCCTTGCGGGATTTCGTCGCCGGGTCGATCCAGCCGTTCGGCGATTTCGTCGGCGATGGGCAGATACAAAGGACTGCTGATGGTTGGAAGCGGACCGCCCTCCCACAACTCGCCATAGGTCATGAAGTGGTCGATGGCGCCTTCGAAACCGGGCCGTGCCGGCACCGACACGCGCGCGTAGCCCGCTTTGAGGAACTGGGTGAAGAGCGGGTCGGGATCGTCGAACGCGATGCGGTCTTCCCACTCGCTCTTGCGGCCCCAGAAGTAGGGATAGGTGATCCAGGTCAGGTGTTCCCACTCGAAGGCTTGTTCGAAGAAGCGGACGTACGCTCCTTCCTTGGCCGCCTCGGATACGTCGATCTGGGGCATGCCGGTGCTCGGGGCGCTCTCGATCGCATCGAACAGGTCGTAATGCTGGTCGGTCAGGATGCTGATGCAGTCCTTCTTCAACTCGTCCTTCATGCGTTCCAGGTTCAACGCCGGGTTGGCGCCCTTGATCGCCACGCCTGCTTGTACTTCGATGTTGGCCAGTTTTTCTTCGTACTCGGACAGGCGAGCCCGGTAGGCGCTCAGCAGCTTGGCGTGGGTGTCGGCCCGCCACTTGCGCATCGCGAGCTCCGTGCGCTGGCACTTCACCTCGATCGTAAGCCCCACGTTGGCCACGCGATTGGTGATCATCGCGAACGGCACGCTGCCCGTTTCGTTGGAGAGCGTAAGCGTCTGCATGGTCGGATAGGTCATGTCGTCGTCCATGCTGATCTGGCGGAAGTTGTCGCCGACCACCGCGAACAGCGCCCAATTCTGCTCCCAGTAGAAGACCAGCGTGCCGAGATACGCTTTGATCGCCTCGTAGCCGTCTTCGATGGCGATCTGCCCGGAGTGGTTCATCATCGTGGGCGGCTCTTCGTCGTTGGCCTTGAAGTCCGCGGCCACCGTGCGGTACATCTCCGGCGGCGGGGACACGTCGGTCGCCGAATAGGCGTTCACCCAGTCGCCGTAGTTGGTTTCGGTGATCTGCTCGGGCGTGAGGGTGAATTCCTCGGGCTTTTCCAACTCCACGGCGCTTTCGTGCGCCGACTGCATGGCCTTGATCAGATAGGCCGCGGGTTCGGGCACCATGAAGTCGAACATGGTGCGCAGGCCGTAGTTGAACATCTGCGCCTGGTAGACCTTGTTGACCCACTGGTAGACGCCGGAGATGTGCCCGGTACCGCCGGTGTTGTCCAGGATGTGGCTGTTTTTCTCCGCCACCTCGTTGGTGATGCGGAGAGTGGTTCGCTTCAGCACTCTCTCGCTGATCTTGTTGGAGCTGCGCTGGGTGACGTCCTGAGAGAAGCTCGATGCGGACTTGGTCGCTTCCTCTTTGGAGCGCGAGAGCGAGCCTTCGGCGCTGGCGGTGAATTCCACCGTCGGACCATATTTGCCCGAGACCGTGAGCCCCGCTTTCAATGAGGCATCTTCCTTGATCGTTTCGCTGCTTTCCCGGGTCATTTCGAACCGGTCGGTCGTTTCCAGCTCCCGTTCCTGCGAAGTCGACACCTCCGTTTCCAGGAAGGTGATTTCCTCGGTCTGCTTCTTGGTGGTGTGTTCGCGCTCCTTGCGCTCGCCCTTGAGCACATTCTCGATGTGGGCGACATCGGCCCCCTCGTAGCCGATCAGCTGCTGGCGCACCATAAGCAGGTCCGCAACCCCCGCGGGCTTGACCTCGCCACGCGTGCCAGGAACGCTCTCCCCGAACGGGAAGAAGCCCGGCAGGGCGCCGATGCCGCTGAGCACGCTGCCCATCATGGAGGCCCTGGTGGTCTTCATGGCCACCAGCGTGCCGCCCACGCGCTTAAAGCGGCGCTCGACGACCGGGCCCAGCGTATTGACCAGTTCGGACTGGGTCGCTTCACGCGCCTTCGTCAGATCGGCGACGATGCGCTCCATGCCCATGCGCTCGGGTGCGAGAGCCTGTTCCTTGAGCACCTTCTGAGTGGACTGGCTGAGCTTGCCCGCGGCCGTTTCCGTCAAGCGCAGGCCTTCCTTGCGGAATTGTGCGGCGGTGATCGCAGGACTGCCGGCCAACGCGAGGGACCGAAGTTTGTCGCCGCCGGTGTCCTCGGACAGCGGCGTGAGCGTGCGAGGCTCGCCGTTCTCGCGCGGGTTGTTCAAGACCCGCTCCCAATGCCGCAACTGCAAGTCGGACAGCTTTTCGGAGAACCCCGCGCGCGACCGCAACATCGCTTCGATTTCCAGTCCCTTGATCGGATCGCGTTGCTTGGCGGGTTGGGGTTGGGTGCTCTCGAAATCTTCGCCGCCGAACTTGGCGAGTTCTTGGAGCGCGGCCGTCAGGCTGCGATGGCGCGCGATGAGCGCGTCGACGGACTTCCGATGCGCGCCCTGCGCGTCTTCGCGCGCCTTGCGGGCCTTGTCGCGCTGCTCCTGGCTCAAGCGCAGGATCGAAAGCAGGCGCTCCTTGGACGGCAGCTCGACCGATCGGCGGCGATATCGGCGCAATGCGGCCGGGGTTTCCGGGAATGTCTCGTCCTCGGCAGCCTTCATCACGACTTCCAACGTGCGCAGTTGTCCGGTCAGCGTTTCGACGGGACGGAAGTGCTCTTCGGGAAGTTGCTTGATGGCGGTAATGCTGTCGCGAAGACGCGACAGTGCGCTCGCGAAAGCGTCCTTTTTCACTAGCGAGGCCGGCTCGGTGCCGAAATGGTCCTTGATCGCCCGGGACACATCGTCCGGGTTCACCTCATCCTCGTTCTCCAGGCCATCGAGGGCTTCGGAGAAGGCAGCGAGCTGTTCGGCAAGCGGCGTGTCGGACGGATTCCCGAGAAAGTCCTCGGTTTCGATGAACTTCCTGGCCAGATCCTTGAGGCCCTGACGATTGCCGCTGCCTGCCAGGCGCAGTAGCGCGATTTGGTAGGGCGTGTTCTGCGATAGGCGGATGCTGGGGTTTTTGGGGTCTTGCGCGATGGCGGGACGCGTCAAGACCAGACGGAACAGCGGCTCCATGCTCAATTACTCCTGCGTTGTCGCAGTGCGCTGACGCGCCACTGCGGGGGATATCCCTTTCAACGGCAGGGCCAGCCGGTATAGGACACGGCGGTCGTCGATTCGCGATGCGCATCCCGCTACAACGAACTATTTACAGGATGCGTCCTGTTTACCAAGCTGCCACCGCACACCTAAGGACGAGCCGGCGCGAGCGGCGAAGACGGCACGCCGCCGACCCCCGGCCCAAGCTTGTCCTTGAGTGCGTCGAGGGCGAACTATTTGGGCGCCACGGCGCCTTGCCGAGCTCGCACATGTCGCCCACCTGCAGGTACGATTGCCTGCCTCGGACCTGGATCCGACACTGGCTCGCACCCGACGATCGCCGCCATTTCCGCGTGCGCCATGTGTGCACTGAGCTAAGCGTTTTTTGATTTTTTGGACAATTCGTTGAATTACGACGGAAAAACTCTCGCTGTCGCGCCGATGATGGACTGGACGGACACGCATTGCCGCGTGTTCCACCGGCTGCTGGCGCCGCATGCGCGGCTGTACACCGAGATGGTGCATGCCAATGCGGTGCTGTTGGGCGATCGCGGCCGGTTGTTGGCGATGGATCCGGTCGAGCATCCGGTCGCGTTGCAATTGGGCGGCAGCGAGCCGGCGATGTTGGCGCAGGCGGCGCAAATCGGCGCCGAGCGCGGCTTCGACGAGATCAATCTCAACGTCGGTTGTCCTTCCGACCGGGTCCAGGCCGGGCGTTTCGGCGCCTGCTTGATGCGCGAACCGACGTTGGTCGCCGACAGCGTCGCGGCGATGATCGCGTCCTGCACGGTGCCGGTGACGGTGAAGTGCCGGCTCGGGGTGGACGACGACCACGAATATTCGCGTTTCCTGCATTTCATCGACACGGTCGCGCAAGCCGGCTGCGGCACTTTCGTCGTCCACGCACGCAACGCCTGGTTGAAGGGTTTGTCGCCGAAGGAAAACCGCGAAGTGCCGCCGCTGCGCTACGACTGGGCGTATGCGTTGAAGCGCGACCGGCCGGCGCTGGCGGTGGTGGTCAACGGCGGCATCGCGAGCGAGGCCGAAGCGACGGCGCATTTGGCGCATGCCGACGGCGCGATGCTCGGCCGGGCCGCGTATCACGATCCGTATTTGTTGCACCGGCTCGATGTCGCCTGGTTCGGCGGCGATTTGCGGACGCGTGCCGAACTATTGCGCGCGCTGCGGCCGTACGTGGAAGCGCAGCTCGCGAACGGCGTCGCGCTCAAGCACATCGCGCGCCACGTGCTGGGCTTGTTCCACGGCCAGCCGGGCGGGCGCGCGTTCCGGCAAATCCTCAGCGAAGGCGCGCATCGCTCCGGCGCGGACTGGTCCTTGATCGAAAGCGCGATCGCCGCGACAGCGCCGCATTCCCGCGTCGCCGCCTGACAAATGATCACGCGCGCTGCCGACGCCTTTTTCGCCTTCGCCCGCGGCTGCGCGCCGGATTTCGGCCCGGCGACCGCGAAAGCCGCATTCTTGGTCGCGCCCGACGGTTTCGCCCGTGCCGACCAGTCGGCGCAGGACAATCGCTACATGGCCGGCGCCGATGCGTTCGATGCGGCGCGCGCTTCGGCCGAACACCGCGAACTGCAGCGCGCGTTGTCGCAAAGCTTGCCGACGATCTGCTTTCCGGGCGATCCGGATGCGCCCGACGCATTGTTTCCGAACAACGTCTTCGCGACCGCGTCGGGCAAGCTGATCGTAGGCCGCATGCGCCATCCGGTGCGGCAGCGCGAGGCCGAGCGCGACGACATCCGCGGCTGGTTCCGCGACGTGCTGGGCTACGCCGAAACCGATCTCTCGCGCCAACCGCACGCTTGCGAGCTGACCGGCGCGTTGGTGATCGACCGCGCCCGCGGCCTTGGCTTCTGCGGCTTATCCGAACGCTGCGACGAGGAAGGCGCGCGGCTGATGCACGAAGCCTTCGGCCTGCGGGCCACGCTGCTGTTCGACTTGGCGCCCGGCGAGTACCACAGCAACGTCGTGCTGGCCGTATTGGCCGGGCGCGCGGTCCTGGTCTGCGCCGATGGCTTCGCCGATCCGGCGGTCGCCGAGGCCATCGCCGGCGCGTACGCGCATGCGCTGCGCCTGACCGCCGCCCAGCGCCTGGCCTTCGCCGGCAATGCGATCGCTCTGTCCGAGGATGCCGTTTGGATGAGCGCCGCGGCCGAAAGCGCTTTGGCCCCGGCCGACCGCGCGGTGCTGGCCGACGCGGGATTCGAGGTCCGCTCGGTCGATCTGCGGACCATAGAATCGGCCGGCGGCTCGCTGCGCTGCTGCGTAGCCGAGCTGTTCTGAGCTCCTTTCGGCGCCGCCGGGACTGAACCGCAGCCTGCCGCACCGGCAAAAGTTAAGGACGGATTCACTGCCGGCTTTCGAAAATCGACTTCCCGAACGGATCCTCTGGTCCGTCGTCCTGTGCTGGATCCCGAGATTGCCCATGTCGCCGCTGTGCCGCCCCCTGCTGCTGGTGCTGCTGACCGTCCTCGCCGCAGGCGCGGCGGAGCCGGTGCGTGCGCAGGCCGTACCGCAGCGGGAACGCTACCAGGATCCGCGCGATCGCGGACAGGGCCAATCCGACCGCGACCGGCGCGGTTCGGAGCTGTCCGATTCGGTGCGCCGGGTCGAGCGGGAAACCCGCGGCCAGGTACTCAGCGCCGAACGGCTCCAGTACGATGGCCGCGAGCTCAACCGGGTCAAGGTGGTCGATGGCCAAGGCCGCGTTCGCGTCTACGTCGACGATCCTTCGCAGCGCGGCCGTAGCGCCGACGCCCGTACACGCCGCGATGACGACGACGAGCCCAACCTCTAGCCCGTCTCCGCATTGTCTCCGGCTGCGGCCGGCCGATCCCTCTTTTGGAGTTCGCTGATGAGAATCCTGCTCGTCGAAGACGAAGCCCCGCTGCGCGAAACCCTCGCTGCGCGCCTGAAGCGCGAAGGCTACGCGGTGGACGCCGCGCAAGACGGCGAGGAAGGCCTGTACATGGGCCGCGAGGTGCCGTTCGACGTGGGCATCATCGATTTGGGTCTGCCGAAGATGTCGGGCATGGAGCTGATCAAGGCGCTGCGCGACGAAGGCAAGCAGTTTCCGGTGCTGATCCTGACCGCGCGCTCGAGCTGGCAGGACAAGGTCGACGGCCTCAAGCACGGCGCCGACGATTACTTGGTCAAGCCTTTCCACGTCGAAGAACTGCTCGCGCGGATCAATGCGCTGGTCCGGCGCGCCGCCGGCTGGAGCAAGCCGACCCTGGAATGCGGCCCGGTCACTTTGGATCTGGCCGCGCAGACGGTCAGCGTCAACGGCGCCAACGTCGACCTGACCAGCTACGAGTACAAAGTGCTGGAATACCTGATGATGCACGCCGGCGAGCTGGTCTCGAAGGCCGACTTGACCGAGCACATCTACCAGCAGGATTTCGACCGCGACTCCAACGTGCTCGAAGTCTTCATCGGCCGCTTGCGCAAGAAGCTGGACCCGGACGGCGCCTTGAAGCCGATCGAGACCGTGCGCGGCCGCGGCTACCGCTTCGCGATCGCGCGCAGCAACGAAGGCTGAGGCGCGTTCGGCGCGCTCCCTTGGCGGCGGCCCGCGACGTTGCCGCCGCCGCTGCCATGCTGCACGCTAACGCCGTGCCGATGACCGACCTTCTCCGGAACCGCGAACGTGGCTGAAGTCTGGCGCCCGCGTTCGCTCGCCGCGCGCCAGTTGCTGGCGGCCAGCTTGGGTTTGATCGCGTTCCTGGCCTTGGCGGGCTACGCGCTCGACCGCGCCTTCGTCGACACCGCCGAAACCAACCAGCGTCAGCGCCTGGAAAGCTTCGCCCTGGCCTACGCCGCCGACACCGATTTCGACATCGCCGGCGGCATCATCGCCCCCGACTTGCCGCCGGATCCGCGTTTCGACCGGCCGGGCAGCGGCCTGTACGCGGCGATCGCGCTGGCCGACGCGCCGGCATGGACGTCGATGTCGGCGCAGGGGCCGCGCCTGCCCGAGCCGAGCATGCTGGCGCCCGGCGAAACCAGCTTCGACGGCCCCTTGCCCATCGTCCAGATCAACGGCGAGGCCGGCCAGGTCTACCGTTACGGCAAGGGTTTCGTCTGGCCCGAACGTTCGACCGCGGCCGAATTCCCCTACACGATCTACGTGATGGAAGACACGCGCCAGGTGCAGGCGCAGATCACCGTGTTCCGGCGCGCGCTGTGGGGCTACATGAGCATCGGCGGCGCGGTGCTGCTGCTGCTGCAGCTGGTGGTGCTGCGCTGGAGCCTGTGGCCGCTGCGGCGCGTGATCGCCGAACTCAAGCGCGTGCAGCGCGGCGTGGCCCTGCGCATGAGCGAGCGCCACCCGCGCGAGCTGGAACCGCTCACCGACAGCATCAACGCTTTCATCGAGAGCGAACGCGAGAACCTCGACCGCCAGCGCAACACCTTGGCCGATCTGGCGCACAGCCTGAAGACGCCGCTGGCGGTGCTGCGCACGCGCCTGGACGACGGCGCGCCGGCCGGCGAATTGCGCGAAGAATTGGACATCCAACTGCGCCGCATGAACGGCCTGGTTTCGTACCAGCTCGCGCGCGCGGCGTCCGGCGGGCACACCTTGTTCGCCGCGCCGGTGGAGATCGAGGCGCACGCCGAACAGATCGTGCGCGGCCTGGAGAAGATCTATTCCAGCAAGGGCGTGATCTGCGAATTCGACATCGATCCGCAAGCGCGCTTCCACGGCGAGTCGGGCGATCTGCAGGAGCTGCTCGGCAACTTGTTGGAGAACGCGTTCAAATGGGCGCGGCGGCGGGTGCTGCTCACCGCCCATCGCGGTCCGGCCACCACCAACCGCCGTCCCGGCTTGATGCTGGCGGTGGACGACGACGGCCCCGGCATCGCCCCGGAAAACGTCGCCCAGCTGCTGCAGCGCGGCGTACGCGGCGACGAGCGCGTGCAAGGCCACGGCATCGGTTTGGCGATCGTGCAGGATATCGTCCACGGCTATCGCGGCGAGATGGAAGTGAGCTCGTCGGCGGAACTGGGCGGCGCCCGGTTCGAGATCAAGCTGCCCCCCGGTCTCTGACGCCGTACTGTGTAGAGCGGAGCTTGCTCCGCTGCGCTTGCACTGCTTTTCGTAGGAGCGGCTTTAGCCGCGAGCCCTTTCTCTGAAATCGCCGTAATGTCGCGATTTGAAGGAAAAAACTCGCGACTAAAGCCGCTCCTACATAGAGCCGGATCAAAAGCGAAAGCAGCGAAGCAAGCTCCGCTCTACGAAGAAATAGCGAACGGCGAGGGGCCGTAGAACTCGACCAAATGTTCGGCGACTTCCGGCATCGCTTCGCGCAAGACATCCGGCGCGGAGAAATGGTATTCGCTGGCGACCGCGAAGAATTCTTCCGGGGCTTCGGCCGCGTATTCGTCGATCGCGGTCTGGCGTCCGCTTTCGACCTGCAAGCAAAGCGCGTCGTAAGCGGCTTGGAAATCGCGCGCCCATCGCTTCTGCCATTCGCGCGGCAGCGGCGGCGTGCCGTCCAGCGCGCCGTCCAAGGCGTCGAGCTTGTGCGCGATTTCGTGCGCGGCCACGCAGAAGCCGGCGTCGGGTTCGGCCAGATCGGCTTGGACGTCGGCCCAGGACAGGATCACCGGACCGGCTTCCCAAGCCTCGCCGATCAGTTCGTCGTCCCATTCGTGCATCACGCCGGCGGCATCGATGTGGCTGCGGTTGACCCGGAACGCTTCCGGATACACCAGCAACTGCGACCAGCCGCGCAAGCCTTCGGCGCCGAATTCGAGCAAGGGCAGGCAGCACAACGCCGCGAGCAGCGCGCGCTGAGTGGCGTCGAGTTCGAGGCCGGCGAGCGGCGTGATCGCTTTGCGATGCAGGAATTGCGCGCTCAGCGCGCGCAGGCGTTCGGCGCGATCGTCGTCTAGCGCGGCGACCCAAGGCACGGCCTTGCGTACATGCCGCCAAATCGCGGCATCGACGTTCGGCGGCTTGGGCCGCAGGCGTTGCAGGAGTTTGCGCATGCGGCGGCCGCGCGGCCGCCGGTCAGCGGAACATGCCCGGCAGGAAGCTGTGCCAGCGCGGGCCTTGGCTGCGGGGCGCCGTTTCGCCGCCGCCGCCGCCCTGAGCGGCCGGCGCGGGCTTGGCGGCCGGCTTGGTGCGGGCGGTCGTGTGTCCGGCGTTCGTTTTGGGCGCCGGGGTTTCGGCCGCTTGGGTCTCGACCTCCGGGCACGAGCCGGACTCCCCGTTCGGGCTCTGCAGCCCGATGTTTCGCGCGGAGACGCTTGTGCAAGCGCACAACAGCAGCAATGCGAGACTGAGTCGGACCATGACGAAGGGGTTCCCTGTGGGGTGCAAACAGCCAGCCGAAGACGGCCGCTCGCATTGCGGACTATACCTTGGATGCAGGGATGGCGCTGAGGGTTGCATGTTGCATCGCAGCATGCGTCTTTTCCGCTTTCGGCCAGACTGCCCGGCCACCCGATGACCGCCTTCCGCATGCCGTACGCGCCGCTGCCGCCGGTTTTCTTGGCCGCCTGCCCGTTGCGCGCATTGTCCGGCGTCGCTCCTAGCGCACCGCGTAGGGTCCGGCGCAGAGCCTCAAGATGAACGAACGCGAACTGCTGGCCCGCCTGATCCAGGGCCCGGTCTCGGGCGATGCGCTGGCCGAAGCTTCGGGGCTGACCCGCGCGGCGATCTGGAAAAAGATCCAAGCGCTGCGCGAAGCCGGCGTGGCGATCGACGCCCAGGCCGGCCGCGGCTACGCCCTGGCGCAACCTTTGGACTTGCTGGACGCGGAGGCGATCCGGGCCGGCATCGCACCCGCGCAGCGCGCCGGCATCGCTTCGCTGGAAGCCGCGTGGCAGATCGACTCGACCAATTCCGAACTGCTGCGCCGCGCGGCGCCGGCGCAAGGCGCCGACATCCTGTTGGCCGAACGCCAAAGCGGCGGCCGTGGCCGTCGCGGCCGCGCGTGGTCGTCGCCGCTCGCGGCCAATCTTTATCTGTCGTTGTCGCGCCAATTCGGCGGCGGTTTGGCGCGCCTGGGCGGCTTGAGCCTGGTCGCCGGCGTCGCCGTGGCCGAGGCGCTGCCTGCGCTGGGCTACGACGGCGTGCGTTTGAAATGGCCGAACGATCTGCTGGCCGATGGCCGCAAGCTCGGCGGCATCCTGGTCGAAGGCGGCGGCGAGCATGCCGGCCCGGTGCGGGCGGTGATCGGACTCGGATTGAACGTGCGCATGCCGGCCGCCGCAGCGCAGAGCATCGATCAGCCGTGGATCGACTTGGCCTCGCTGCGCGACGGAACGCCGACGCGCAACGCCGTCGCCGCGGCGCTGCTCGATCGGATGCTGGCCGCGTTCGATTTGTTCGATGCCGAGGGCCTGGCGCCGTTCCTGCCGCGCTACGAAAAATACGATGCCTTGCGCGGAGAAGCGGTGTCGGTGCTGACCGGAAATGCGTCGCATGAGGGTATCGCGACGGGGATCGCCGCCGACGGCGCCTTGCGGGTACGCTTGGCCGATGGCGAAGGCGTTTTCCATTCCGGCGAAGTCAGCGTGAGGCGCGTCGGGGCGCAGGAGGCGCGGCGATGACGCGTTGGTTGTTCGATCTGGGCAATACGCGGCTGAAGATGGCGCCGTTGACGGCTGACGGCGAGCCCGGCAAGGTCGTCGCGATCGCGCACGGCGAAGGCGATTTCGCCGCGGCGATCGAAGCCGCGTTGCCGCGCGACGGCGACATCGCTTATCTGGCCAGCGTCGCTTCGGCGCAGACGACGGCGGCGTTGCAGGAAGCGCTGTCGCAACGTTTCGCGCGCACCGCCGTGGCGCGCACCGCCGCGCATTTCGCGGGTTTGCGCATCGCCTACGCGAAGCCGGACAAGCTCGGCGTCGACCGTTTCTTGGCTTTACTCGCCGCGCATGCGCGCGGCGGCGCATGGCTGGTGGCCGGGGTCGGCACCGCGCTGACCATCGATCTGCTCGATGGCGAAGGCGCGCACCGGGGCGGCCGGATCGCGCCATCGCCCGCGCTGATGCGCGAGGCTTTGCACCAGCGCGCGCGTCAGTTGCCCGAAGTCGGCGGCGATTACGCGGAATTCGCCGACGACACCGAAGCCGCGCTGGCCTCGGGTTGCGAAGGCGCGGCGGTCGCGCTGATCGAACGCAGCCTGGCGAAGGCCGCCGAGGCGTTGGGCGCGGCGCCCGGATTGCTGCTGCACGGCGGCGGCGCCGACGCGCTGGCCGCGCATCTCCCGCAAGCGCAAATTGCGTCACATTTGGTGCTGCGCGGCCTCGCGCAGTGGGCGCATCGCAGCGGCGGCGAATAAAATGGAACGCATCGAACCTGCCGGACCCGCCATGTTCGCGCGTGCCCTGATCGTGCTGCTGATCGCCATCAACCTGGGCGTGGCGATGTGGTGGCTGTTGCGTCCCGATGTGGTAGCGCCGGCCGCCGCCGCGACGCCGCCCGGCGTGCCGCGCCTGCAATTGCTGTCCGAAGCCAAACCGCTGGCCGCGTCCGCACCCGCCCAGGCGGCTCCGGTCGCGGCCGCGCAAACGCCGCCGCCGCCCGCGGCGCCGAATCAATGCTTCAGTCTCGGTCCGTTCGCCGATGCGGCGGCGATGCGCGCGGCCGAGACGCGCTTGCGTCCGCAGGTCGTGCGTCTGCGCGCGCGCGAAGCAGCGGCCGCGCCGGCGCGCGCGTACAGCGTGGTGCTGCCGCCGTTCGCGAGCCGCGAGTTGGCCCAAGCCGCGACCGAGAAGATCAAGGCCGCCGGTTTCGACGATTACCTGTTGATCAATACCGGCGACGACGCCAACGGCATCGCCCTTGGCCGCTACGGTTCGCAGGACACCGCGCAGCGCCGCCAGGCCGCCTTGCGCGCCGCCGGCTTCGATGCGCAGATCCGGCCGGTGGGCGAAGCCGCCGCGGCCGGGCCGTCGTGGCTGGACATCGAAGCGCGCGCCGACGCCGACCGCGCCCGCCTGCGCCAGGCTGCCGGCGCCGCGCAATCGCCCGCCCTGGATTGCGCGCGCCTGCGCTGACGCCGCGCGCTAGAATGCGCCCGCGGCGGATCGCCGCAGCGAAATGCCGGTATAGCTCAGTCGGTAGAGCAACCGCCTTGTAAGCGGTAGGTCCCCAGTTCGAATCCGGGTGCCGGCACCATAGTCGTGAACTTCCTGCTTAGACGCATCAGGCTGACCGACGACATGCGAAGGGATGTCGTAGGCTTAGTCATGGCGGAGATCTTTGGCTAGGCAGGTAGCGGTCGACGGACAGAGCGATCGGAACTCGGCCGTGTCTTGAAGCGCTTCGGGCATAGTTGCGCGATCAGCAAGCGCATAGCCTCGTTTCATGAAGAAGGGCGCTGCCGTCTCGGTCAGCAGCACGAGCCGCCGGATGCCTCGGGCCGCTGCGTGAGCTTCGATAGCGTCGACCAGGGCGGTGCCGGTGCCGGCCGTCCGAGCTGCCGGCGACACCGCCAGCGATCGCAGCAATCCGATGTTCCCGAGCGCCTGCACGCCGACCGTCCCATGCACCGTTCCGGCTTGCTCGGCCACGACGAAGTCGATCTCGCTGCTTTCCAGGTCATCCACCGGTAGGGCCGCCGTCGCCAGCAAATCGCGAATAACCGGAGCATCGGTTGCGGACGCCGCGCGCAAGGTCAGCATCAGCAGCACCCGCTCGCCGCGCTGCAAGACGAGGCGCGCACAGCCTCCGGTTTGGCTGGCGCGCAGCACGCCTCGGCATGGGTGGCCTGGCCGTTCCGACCCATACCGTAGACCGGAATGTCGCCCATCGTGTGGAAGGCTTCCCAGACGACGCCTTGCGGATCCTCGAGCCAATGCTTATCTGAGCGGGCGTAGCAGCAGTTCGCTCCCACCTCCGGTTCGCTAGCCAATCCGGCCGCATCCGCCCTGGCTTCGAGCTCGGCCAGCTCGTCGGCGGTTTCGGTCTGAATTCCCAGATGGTTTACCCCGGCGGCCTCTGCATGGGTCGAAATCGCGAAGTTGACGCGCGGATCGTCCAGCATCCATTTCGCGTAGTCGTGCTTCTCCACAGTGGGGGGGGCGGCAAACAGGCCCGAATAGAAGCGAATGCTCTCGGATAGGTCTTTGACCGAAACGTGGACGTGCAGGCGTTTCATGAAGGCTCCAGGATTAGGCGATGGGTGCAGCGCAAGAAGAGGTTGAGGTTTCGCAAGCGGCGCCGGCGCAGCAGTTCTCGGTCAGGAAAGCCAACAGCGCATCCATCGTTCGGTAGCTGGCCGAGTAGATGACAAAGCGGCCCTCTTGCCGCGCTTGGGTCAGGCCGGTGTGCGTGAGTTCTTTCAAGTGGAACGACAAGGTCGCGGGGCTGATGTCTAGGCGCTCGGCGATTTGGCCTGCGGGCAACCCCTCCGGGCCTTGCTCGACCAAGAGGCGGAACACCGAGAGCCTGGTTTCTTGGGCGAGGCCGGCGAGAAGGGATACGGCAGCTTTTGTTTTCATATTTTTAGAATAATCAAAATATTGGTCGAGTCAAGTGCATCGCCAGGAGTTTGGGAATCCCATAGCTACAGCTTAATAATCAGATACTTACGAACGGGGTGTCGGCTTGGCCACATAGATCACGGAACCCCGACGACTGCGCTCGCGCCGGGCGCAGCGCCTTCCGCCGTCATCAAATGGTGCGAGTAGCGATAACTCGCCGTTTGGTAGTAGCTGATCGCCTGTATCGCGAGCTTGCTGTCCAGCGGAATCTGCGGCTGCGGGCGATCCGAATCCCAGGTCGGGCGCACCGCGTCGATCCGCCGGTGCGGCGACAGTTCGATCAACTGCCCGTCGCGCACGTAACCCAATCGCTGATAGGTGCCGATGAAGGCGCGTTCCTGTCCGGGCGCGCGCTGGAAAGCGTCGACGCCGTAGAAATGGCTGCGGTAATCCATGCCGAGCAGGCCGAGAATGGTCGGCCCGACATCGATCTGGCCGAGCATGCGGTCGAAACGTCCCGGCGCGATGTGCGCGGGCGAATACACCCACATCGGAATGCGGTAACGAAACGCGGGAAGTTGCGCCTTGCCGGAACTGGACGCGCAATGGTCGGCGGTGATCACAAAAACGGTGTCCGCGAACCAAGGCTTGCGGCGCGCGCGTTCGATGAAATCGCCGATCGCCCAATCGGTATAGGCCACCGCGCTTTCGCGCTGGCCTTGCCGCCACGGGCCGCGGCCTGCGGGGAAGGTGTAGGGGCGATGGTTCGAAGTGGTCATGATGTGGGCGAAGAACGGCTTGCCCGCCGCATGCGCCTTGTCGAACTCGGCCAGCGACATCGTGTACAGGTCCTCGTCCGCCACGCCCCAGATGTTGGCGTAGTGGATCGCCGGCTCCGGAATCTGCGCGCGGTCGTGCACTTCATAGCCGTTGTGGGCGAAGAAGTAATTCATGTTGTCGAACGCGCCGTAGCCGCCGTACAGGAATTCGGAGCGGTAGCCCTTCTGGTTGAACACGTCGGCCAGCGAGTACAGGCCTTCGTTGCGTCCGCGCTTGACGATCGATTCGCCCGGCGTCGGCGGCACCGACAACGCCAGCGCTTCGAGCCCGCGTACGGTGCGGGTGCCCGATGCGATCAAGTCGCCGAACACCAGGCTGTCCCGGCTCAACGCATCCAGGCGCGGCGTCAGGCTGGGCTTGCGGCCGTAGGTGCCCGAGTAGCCGGCCGACAGGCTCTCGACGCTGATCAGGACCACGTTGAGCCTGCGTTCCGGCGCGGCGTTGTGGATGTCGCGGGCGATGTCGGTCGGGTCGTCGTCGACGAAACGCGCGTCGGGCGTGGCGAGCTGCCGGCGCACTTCGGCGAAAGCTTCGGCCAGCGGCAAGGTGCGGTAGAAGCGGTCGTAATCGAGCGAAGCGCTGCGGTACGCGGCGAAGAATTGGTAGATGCCGTTGCCGGCCAATTCGTTGACGTAGGCGTTGTCGGTGCGGTCCTTGAGGTCCGCGTTCACCAGCCAAGTGCCGAGCACGCTCAGCGCCAGCCACGATAGCGCCACAGCGCTGCGCGCGGCGAACGTCGAACCGTCCTCGCGGCGCAGCGCCGGTTTGCGGACGGCGAATACGACCGCCGCCAGCGCCGCCAGCGCAACTACGATCCAGCCCACCGGATACGATTCGCGGATGTTGCCGACCACCTCGTTGGTATAGACCAGATAATCGACCGCGATGAAGTTGAAGCGCGTCTGGAACTCCTCCCAGAACGTCCACTCCGCGACAGCGACGAACAACGACGCGAACAGCATCAGCAGGCACAAGCCGGAGACGGCGGCATGGCCGATCCGCGTGGCGGGCGCCCGCGCCGGCAACAGCCACAGCAGCAGCACCAACGGCCAGGCGAAATAGACGAAAGCCAGCAGGTCGTAGCCCAGGCCGACTTCGTAGGCGTACAGCCAATAGCGCGGCGACGGCGGTATCCCGGCGCCGGTGCGGACCAGCAAGACGAAGCGGGTCAGCATCGAGATCGCCAAGAAGCACGCGGCGAGCCACAACAGCGGACGGAAACGCCGCAGCAAAGCGTTGTCGATGGGCAAAACGGCGTCTCCGGCGACCGCGTCCGGCGTGCGGTGCCGGCGCAGCTTGGAGGTGGCCGCGTAAATCCAGCTCAGCCGCATCTCAGCGCCGCGTTAAGCGCCGGCCCGGGCCCGGCCTATACTTCGGACCGGACGGCTCCCGCCGATCGCGTGAACGACATGAACGCACAACCCTCCGCCAATGCCGTCCCCGAAGCGCAACCCGGCCGCGGCGTGCGCGTGCTGATCGTCGAGGACCAGCGCGACATCGCCGCCAATCTCTGGGATTTCCTGGAGCGGCGCGGCTACACGGTCGATCACGCGGCCGACGGCGAAACCGGCCTGGCGCATGCGCTGTCCGGCGGCTTCGATGTGATCGTGCTCGACTTGGGCTTGCCGCGGCTCGACGGCCTGGACCTGTGCCGGCGCCTGCGCGAAGCCGGCCGCGGCGTGCCGGTGCTGATGCTGACCGCGCGCGACACGCTCGACGACAAGTTGCGCGGCTACGCGGAGGGCGCGGACGACTACATGGTGAAGCCGTTCGCGATGCGCGAGCTCGAGGCGCGCATCCGCGCCTTGCGCCGGCGCGCGCAGCCGAGCGCGGGGATGCCTTTGGCGATCGGTGCGCTGAGCTACGATCCGAAGTCGATGCTGGCCACGCGCGAAGGACGCACCGTGGCGTTGACCCGCACCCAAGGCGCGATTTTGCTGGCGCTTATGCGCGACTCGCCCGCGGTGATCCCGCACGCCGCGCTTATGCGCGCGGCCTGGGGCGACGAAGAAGGCGACATCGCTTCGCTGCACACGCACCTGTACGAGCTGCGCGCCTTGCTGGACCGGCCGTTCGCGCAACAGATGATCCAATCGGTGCGCGGCATCGGTTACCGGTTGTCGCCCTCATGACGTTCGCCGCGAATCTGCCCTTGCGCCGCCGCGTGCTGATCGCCTGCACCGTGCTCGGGTTGATGCTGAGCCTGATGTTCGCGGCGGCGGTGGTATACACGGCCGACCGGTACGAGGCGATACTGATCGAAGAAGTCCTTCGCGGCCAGGCCGAAGACTACAGCTTGCGTTTGGTCGCCGACCCCGCGTTGCCGTTGCCGCAAACCCATCGGCTGAGCGGGTATCGGCGCGATCTTTCCGGGCGCAGCGACATACCGGTCGTCTACGCGGGCCTTTCGCCCGGGTTCCACGAATCGGAAAGCGAGGACGTCGACGGCATCCACGTCGGCGTATTCGACACGGACGTCGGACGGCTGGTGTTCGTGATGGATTTGCGCGACATCGAACAGCTCGAGCAAGCCTTGGCCTGGTTTCTGGCGGGCATGGTCGTGTTCGGCACCGCGCTGGCGGGCTGGTTGGGTTGGGTATTCTCGGCGGGCACCGTGGCGCCGGTAGCGCGCTTGGCCAAAGCGGTCGACGCGCTGCCCACGCAACCGCAGCCGACCGCGCTGGCCGAATCGGTGAGCCACGACGAACTCGGCCGCTTGGCCAGCGCGATCGACCGCTACCAAGCGCGCCTGGTCGAAGCCGATGCGAACGAACGCATCTTCTTCGCCGACGCGAGCCACGAGTTGCGCACGCCGGTGGCGGTCGTGCGCGGCACCGCCGAGGTATTGCTGGACGGATCGCAAACCGATGCGGGCACGCGTCTGCGCTTGCGCCGGCTGGATCGCGGCATGCAGGAGCTGACCGATCTGCTGGACGTGTTGTTGGGCTTGGCCCGGCGCCGCGAGCCGGTCCCCGAGGTGCTGGATGCGCGCGAGTTGCTGCAGGAAGCGGTGTCGGCATCCGCGGCTGCGGATGCGCAAGCGCCGCCGGTTTCGATCGACGCGGCGGGGAGTTTGCGCTTGCCGCGCCACGAAAGCCTGTTGCTGTTGCGCGGGCTGATCCGCCGCATCCTGCCGCCCGAAGAACCAGGCCGGTTGGCGATGCGTTTGGACGGCGCCGAACTTTCCCTGGCTTTCGTCGGCGAAGGCGCGCGTCCCGCTCCGGTCGCCGCGCCGCCGAGCCAACGCGGCGATCGCGGCTATGCGCTGACCTTGACCGGGCGCTTGGCCGAACGCCTGGGTTGGCATTGGGAACAGACGGGCGAACGCGCGCTGTCGATACGCTTGCCCCAAGACGCGATGGTCGCTTAGTCCCGTTCAGCGCCGTTCCACATAGCGCTCACCGCGGCCGGGATAACTTCGAGGCGAACATCGGAGCACGGCCATGGCCAAAGACGACAAGAACCCGAACGGCAACGAGCGCGAAAGCGATCAGCGCCGCGACGAAAAGCGCGAACAACGGACCCAGGAAGAGCGCAGCTGGCAAGCGGAAGACAATCGCAAGCGCGGTTGAGGCTGAAATAGAAAACCGGGACGAGGCTGGCGGGGTCGCTGTCCCTGCGACCCCTTTCGTGCGATTGGATGACCGACCCAGGGGAATTGAGCGGTAGCGCACGCGCCAGCCGGGCCAGGATGTCGCCGCTCGCAGCCGGAAGCAGTCGGGCCTCTGCCCGTAGCGGGGTAGGAAAATGCCTACGCACAGCCGTTTTTTTTGCCGGTCCAGCGCCCACGACCTATCATTCGCGGCGACCCGCAAGGAACATGCCGATGAATTCCCGCTATCCGCCGGTATCCCTGATCGGCGCGCCGACCGACATCGGCGCCGGCCACCGCGGCGCCAGCATGGGCCCGGAGGCCTTGCGCATCGCCGGCATCGGCGCGGCCTTGAGCTCGCGCGGCGTGGACGTGATCGATCGCGGCGATATCGTCGGCCCGCGCAATCCCTGGTTGCCGCCGGTGGACGGTTATCGCCATTTGAACGAAGTGCTGGCCTGGAACCGCGCGGTGATGGATGCGCTGAGCGACGAATTCCGCGCCGGGCGCCTGCCGATCCTGCTCGGCGGCGACCATTGCCTGGCGATCGGCTCCTTGAGCGCGGTCGCGCGCCATTGCCGCGAAACCGGCAAGAAGCTGCGCGTGCTGTGGCTGGACGCGCATTCGGATTTCAACACCCACGAGGTCACCCCGTCCGGCAACATCCACGGCATGCCGGTGGCCTGCGCTTGCGGGCTCGGCCCCGACGTGCTGACCGGCCTCGGCGGCCACGTGCCGGCGATGCGGCCCGACCAGATCCGCCAGATCGGCATCCGTTCGGTCGATCCGCCCGAAAAGCGGCTGATCAAGCAGTACGGCCTGGACGTGTACGACATGCGCTACATCGACGAAGTCGGCATGAAGCGCACGATGGAAGCGGCCTTGGACGGCGTGGACGCGGACACCCATCTGCACGTCAGTTTCGATGTGGACTTCCTCGACCCGAGCATCGCCCCCGGCGTCGGCACCACGGTACCGGGCGGACCGAACTATCGCGAAGCGCAGTTGGTGATGGAGATGATCGCCGACAGCGGGCGGATGGGCTCGCTGGACATCATGGAACTCAATCCCGCGCTCGACAGCCACAACCGCACGGCCGAACTGGCGGTCGATCTGGTCGAAAGCCTGTTCGGAAAGTCGACGCTCATGCGCGACTGAGCGGCCGCGGGCCGTTCATTGCGCGTTGCGCCGGAGCGGCGAAGAATCCCGGTGGCTGCACACGGCCTTCACGCCGGAGTGCGGTTCCATACGCCGGCGGCGGCGGACACCGCGCCGGTCCCACCATCCACCGAGGAGATATCCATGAAGCGTTTGATTGCAGTGATGTTGCTGGCCATGTTCTCGGTCGGCGCGCTCAGCGCCTGCAACACGATGAAAGGCGCGGGCCAGGACGTTCAGAAGGCCGGCGAGAAGATCGAGCAGAAGGCCGACGAGAAAGGCGCCGACTGATCGCATCGCCGACGCGATACGAAACGGGCCGGAGCGATCCGGCCCGTTTTTTTGCGATCGCGCCTCAGCGGCTTTGCTTTTTCGATCGGCGCGAAAGGAGCCGATCCATCCTGCGCGGACTGACGGTTTAAAGCCGAGAAGAAACGTAACCGTTCAGGCGAATAACGAATCGCAACGCAATCTTGATCTTGCTTGAAGGTGGACAGGCGGATACTTGCTACGCGGCGAATTCGCCGTGCAGTCGAGGTGAAAAACATGAACAAGGACATCATTGCGGGCAAGTGGACGCAGCTCAAAGGCCAGGCCCAAGCCAAATGGGGCGAATTGACGGACGACGTGTTCGACGTCGCCGCAGGCGACAGCAAATATCTCGCCGGCAAGCTGCAGGAACAGTACGGCTGGGATCGCGATCGCGCCGAACGCGAAGTTAGCGATTTCGAGAAGACCCTGAACTGATTCTTTACTCCCCCGCGGACAGAACGAAAGAGGCCGGCATTCGCCGGCCTCTTCTTTCATGTCGGATTGTCGGACGGACATCAGCCGTTCGGCGGATCCGGCACGAAAGCGCCCGGAAACGCGCGCGGCTCGTCGCCGCCCCAATAGCGGTAGGGCGGCGGCAGCACGCCCATCGCCACCAGGCTGTCCAGCGCGTCGTAGCGGAGCTGCGTGACTTGGGTCGGCCGCGAACTGGCGCGGACGAATTCGGTGCTGCTCACCGGCGCCCATTCGCGCGCGCCGTGGCCGGTGCCGATCTGCTGCTGGGCCATCTCCCGGCGCGACGACGACGCGTCCGCCGCGGCCGAAGCTTCGCGCTCGGCGGCGGCCGGCGCGTTGGAACTCTTGGCGCGGGCTTCGTCCAGTCCGCGCGGGTAGTCCGGATAAGGACGCGGCGGCGAATACGGCGGCTGGTAATAGCGCGGCTGCGATTCGCGGAACACGGCGATGCCGATCACACCGACGTTGTCCGGCCGCCCGGTGCGCGCCGCATAGCTGTCCGGCAGATCGGTGAAATAGAACTGGGCCACGTCGTCCATCGATTTGCGCCAGCCGGCGATCTCGGTGCTCTGCCACGGCCCCAGCACATAACCGGCCTGCGACGGATGCGCGGTGCGTCCGTCCACGGCGTTGACGCCGTCCACCGACAGCACCACCAGCAGGCGTTCGCCGGTGGTGTTGGTCAAGCGCACGGCGTAGCGGTGGCCCGGTTCGCCGGGCACGTAAGTGCGGCCGTGGTGCGGGTACTCGGGCAGCCATCGGCCGGCGTCGCGATCGATCAGGTCGATGTCGACCAGCGAGCGCGCCGAAGCGGGCTGGCAGGCGGTAGCGGCGGCCGCGGCCAGGGCGGCGCTCAACAACAGCGATTTGCGCAACATGGTTCGTCTCCGGGGTGGGCAAGAGAACGAACGGGTAGGGGCAGGGAACGGGGTTGCCGCTTTTTGCGGGAGCGGCTTCAGCCGCGAGCTTTTCGACCTCGACCGGCAGTGCAGGGAAGAGCTCGCGGCTGAAGCCGGTAAACTGGCGGGATGAACGATCCGAAATCCCGCAAAACCCGGGTCCTGACCGGCATCACCACGTCCGGCACGCCGCACCTGGGCAATTACGTCGGCGCGATCCGCCCGGCGGTAGCCGCCAGCCGCCAGGCCGGCGTGGAAAGCTTCTACTTCCTGGCCGACCTGCACAGCCTGATCAAGCTGCAGTCGCCCGAACGCGTGCAGCGTTCGACCCTGGAAATCGCCGCGGCCTGGCTCGCCGCGGGCTTGGATCCGGCACACGTCTGGTTCTACCGCCAGTCCGACATCCCGGAAATCCCCGAACTGACTTGGCTGCTCACTTGCGTGGCCGGCAAAGGGATCCTCAACCGCGCCCACGCCTATAAAGCGGCGGTCGACAAGAACCGCGCCGAGGGCGAGGACGACGATGCGGCGATCACCGCCGGGCTTTTCATGTATCCGGTGCTGATGGCCGCGGACATCCTGGTGTTCAACGCGAACAAAGTCCCGGTCGGCCGCGACCAGGTGCAGCACATCGAAATGGCGCGCGATTTCGGGCAGCGCTTCAACCATCTGTACGGCGAACCGGCCGGCAAAGAGTTTTTCGCCTTGCCCGAAGCGGTGATCGAAGAGCACGTGGCGACCTTGCCGGGGCTCGACGGCCGCAAGATGTCCAAGAGCTACGACAACGTGATTCCGTTGTCGGCCTCGCGCGAGGAGTTGAAGAAGCTGATCTTCTCCATCGTCACCGATTCCAAGGCGCCCGGCGAAGCCAAGGATCCCGGCGGCTCCAACGTGTTCCAGCTGTACCAGGCTTTCGCCGGCGCGGAAGAAACCGCGGCGATGCGTCAGGCCTATGCCGACGGCATCGGCTGGGGCGACGCCAAGCAGAAGTTGTTTGAGCGGATCGATGCCGAAATCGCGCCGCTGCGCGAGCGCTATGAAAGTTTGATCGCCGCGCCGCAGCGGATCGAAGAGCAATTGCGCGACGGCGCGCGCCGAGTGCGCGAAGCCTATGCGACGCCGCTGTTGGGCGAACTGCGCGAAGCGGTCGGGTTGCGCGATTTGTCGCGCACGGCGCAGTGGGCGAAGAAGGCGTCCGCCGCCAAGGCCGCGGCGCCGCAACTCAAGCAATACCGCGAAAACGACGGCCGTTTCTACTTCAAATTGGTGCAAGGCGAACGCACGCTGCTGCAGAGCATCGGCTTCGATTCGCCCAAGGACGCCGGCGCGCGCATCGCGCAGCTCAAGCGCGAAGGCGGATCGTTGTTGCATCACGCTGCCGGCGAAGGCGTGCATCTGGGCCAGGAGCTGATCGGCAAATTGGCCGAGGATGCGGCGCTGGAAGAAGTGCTGGCCGCGGTCGCGGCCTTGGTGGAAGCCGACGCCTGATGAGCCCGCTGGTCACCCTCAACCTGGCGCTGATCCTGTTCCTGCCCTGGCTGCTCATCCTGGGCGTGCTGTATTGGCTCTATCCGCGCCAGCCGCGCCACGGCGCGCGCCGCGCCTTCGACGTCTTAGCGCTGGCCGCGTCGCTGGCCGCCTTCGTGCTGACCATGCATTGGGGCTATCGCAACGCCGATACCAGCTACGGCGGCATGTGGCCGCAGATCCTGGCCACTTCGGTGGCGTACGGCGCCTTCCTGGCTGTGCTGAGTGCGGCTTTCGGCCTGCGCCGGCGTTGGCTGGCCCGGAACCTGAACCGCAGCTAGGTCCGAACCCGGAAACCGCGCAGTCCTGCACAGAAACTGGATGCGGCTTTTGCCAATTTGCCCGGGTGCCCGATCGGAGGCGGGACTCAGGCATGAACACGATGCTGGCCGACAGCGAAGAGGAGTTGCGCGAAAGCGAACGCTTGATCGCGCTGGACGGTTACGGCCTGCTCGACAGCGAACCGGAACAGGCCTACGACGACATCGTCGAATTGGCCTGCGCCATCTGCGATGCGCCGGTCGCGAGCGTCACCCTGATCGACAGCGGCCGCCAATGGTTCAAGGCCAGCCGCGGCTTCGGCGTGCGCCAGACCCCGCGCAGCGAAGCGGTTTGCGACGTCGCCATCCGCACGCCGTATGAAATGTTGGAGGTGCGCGACCTGCACAAGGACGCGCGCACGCCGATGCGGCCGCAAGACGCCGCCGGCAAGGCCTTGCGCTTCTACGCGGGTATGCCGCTGACGAGCCCGGAAGGCCATGCGCTGGGCACGGTCTGCGTGCTGGACCATGCGCCGCGCACGCTCGACGAGCGCCAACGCCGCGGCTTGGCCGCGCTGGCGCGCCAAGTGCAGCACTTGTTCGAACTGCGCCGGATGATGGTGCGCCAGGGCGACATCCTGCAGCAGCGCCTGGCCGAGGCCGAACGCTTGGAAACCGATCGCGCCGATCTGCAGCGCCGCCACGACGACCTGCAACGCGCGGTCAGCCGCGACCCGCTCACCGGACTGCTCAACCGCGCCGCCTTGGACGAACTGCGCACGCGGCCCGAGGCGCAGGATCGGCTGCGCTCCGGCGACTACACGCTGGCCGTGGTGGACATCGACCACTTCAAGCAAGTCAACGACCGCTACGGCCATTTGATCGGCGACGAAGTCTTGCGCGCGGTGGCCGGCGTGATCGCCGTGTCCAAGCGCAAGGGCGATATCGCCGTGCGCTACGGCGGCGAGGAATTCCTATTGGTGCTGTTGGGCACCCATCTGGCCGGCGCGTTCGAAATCGCCGAGCGGATTCGCGAGAACGTGACCCTGGAACCTTTGCCGTTCCCGGTGACCGTGTCGATCGGCATCGCCCGCAGCCACGCCGCCGGCGAAGCGCCGGAACGGGTGTTCGAGCGCGCCGATCAGGCCCTATACCGGGCCAAGGCGGCCGGCCGCAACCGGGTGATCGCGGACGATACGCAGCGGTTTTGAGCGGGTGTAGCCCGGGTCGAGCGAATGGATAACCGGGACGCTCCGCTCCATGAAAGATGGCGACCCCGGGTATCGCTTCGCTCCACTCGGCCACCTTTCAGGGCTCAATCTTCCCAAGTATTAGTATGCGGCCCGAAGCTCTCGCGCTGCGGCCGCACGATGCAGAAACGGTGCCCGGTCGGCGCTTCCATCACCCACCAGCGCTTGACGAAGCCGATCTTCTTCGCGCCGAGCTTCTCCAGGCGCGCGGCTTCGGCGTCGATGTCGTCGCTTTCGATGTCCAGGTGCACGCGCGAAGGGTGCTCGACTTTCTGCAGCAGGACGATCGGCTCGTCGTCGGCCGCTTCGAATTCCGCGTAGAGGCCGTCGCCGTCCACGTCGGCGCTCTTGACCCGCTTGCCCAGCGCCGCGCTCCAGAAGGCGACGGCGGCGTCGAGATCGTCGGTTTGGCAATCGACGACGAGGGTGCTGAGGCGGCTGCGGTGCATGGAACGCTCCTTGGATATCGATCTTTGTAGAGTCGAGCCTGCTCGACTGCTTTTTTTGATGCGGAAGCTCGGATTCTGGGAAAGCAGTCGAGCAGGCTCGACTCTACAAAGCTCACCAGACGTTCGGTGCCGCGCCGAGTTCGGGATGCTTCATGCGCACGATGCAGAACCGCTGCCCGGTCGGCGCTTCCATCACCCACCAGCGCTTGACGAAAGCGACCTTCTTCGCGCCCAGCTTTTCCAAACGCTCGGCTTCGGCGTCGATGTCGTCCGCTTCGATGTCCAGGTGCACCCGCGACGGGTGCTCGACCTTCTGCACTTCGGCATCGAGGCCGTACGGCGTATCGGCGAACTGCTGGTATTCGGCCGTGTCGTCGCCGGCATGGCGTTCGGCGATGCGCATGCCGAGCGCACCGGCCCAGAAATCGGCCGCGGCGTCCAGATCGCCGGTGTTGCAGTCGATGATGAAGCCGGCCAAACGGCTGCGGTGCGCCATCGCGTACTCCTTACGGCGTTCGGGTCGCCGTGCTTAAGAGCCCCTTAGTTAGGGGCGATTCGGGCCGCAGGCGCGAATGGGGTATGGAAGCACCTAGCGGGCCCGAAGTTTGCGAAGCGAACTTCGGGCTGAACACGCGCAGCGTGTTCACTGCGGCAAGGCCAGATCGTCCAGCATCGCCTTCAGGAACCGCGCCGCCTCGCCGCCGGTGCAGGCGCGGTGGTCGAACGTCAGCGACAGCGGAATCACCTTGTGCGATTCGAACCCGCCGATCACCGGCGTGATCTGGTGCCGGCCGCGGCCGGCGGCGACGATCGCCACCGTTGGCGGCACGATCACCGGCGTCGCGTAGCGGCCGGCGAACATGCCGAAGTTCGACAACGAGATCGTATAGCCGCTGAGCTCGGAAGCTGGAATGCTGCGGTCTTCGACTTGCGCGCGCAGGCGATTGATCGCCTGGCGCACGCCGCGCGCGTCGAGCACGTCGGCGTTGCGCAGCGCGGGCACGAACAATCCGTCGTCGGTGTCGACCGCGATGCCGATGTCGACGTGCGGATGCAGGGTGCGGGTCAGCTTGTCGCCGTCGAACCAGGCGTTCAGCGCCGGCACCCCTTTGCACGCCGCGACGATGGCGCGCACCAGGCGGCCGGTGACGTCGTTGCCGGGCGTCCAGGCGTGGATGTCGGCGTCGTCGCTGAGCGTGGTCGGCACGACTTTGGCGTGCGCATCGGCCATCACTCGCGCCATGTTGCGGCGCACGCCCTTCAACTGTTCGGGTTGGCCGGTGACGCTGACCGACGGCGGTTGGGTGCGCATCGGCTTGCCCGACGCGGAGAGCGCAGTGCGCGCCGCTGCTGCGGGAGAGGCTTCAGCCCCGACGCTGGCCCGAGTCGGGGCTAAACCCCCTCCCACAGGTGCTGCGCCGGGTTTCGCGCTGCCGTCGGCGGCGGCGCGCTTCACGTCGTCCATCGTCACCACGCCGTCGGCGCCGGTGCCGCGCACGCGCGCGATGTCCACGCCCAGCTTGCGCGCCTGCGCGCGCACGGCGGGCATCGCCTTCACGCCGCCGACCGCGACCGCTTGCTCGCTGCGCACCGCATCGGAGCTCTGCATCGCGCCGACGACCGTGCCGCTGTCTTCGCGTTCTTCGGACTTGGCTTTGGGCGCAGGCTTGCCGGTTTCGGCGATTTCGCCGCCTTCGTCGGATGCGACCACCTTGTCGCCGTCGCTCGGCGCCTGGCTGCCCGTGCCTTTCGACGGACCGTGATGGTGACCGGTGTCCTGGCCTTCCGCGCGCTGCGGCAGATTCGGATCGACCTCGAATTCGGCCAGCATCGTGCCGGTGACGATCACGTCGCCCGCGCCGCCGGCCAGCTTCAGCACTTTGCCCGACACGGGCGAGGGCACTTCTACCACGGCCTTCGCGGTTTCCATCGACACCAGCGGCTCGTCGAGCTTGATCGTATCGCCGACTTTGACGAACCACTCGACGACGGTCGCGTCGGGCAGGCCTTCGCCGAGGTCAGGCAGGAGGAAGGATTTCTTGTCGGCCATGCGGTCCTCTGAAACGGTCAGTCGATGATGTCGATGGCGCGCGCGGGTATCCATCCGCTCGCGCCGCGTTCGTTCTCTGCCCACCACCAATCGGCGAGCTCGTGATGCAAAGTCAGGATCTGGCCGATGTCAGCGTCCAGCTCCTGCGTATCGTAATCCCGCTGCGCGGTGGCCAGGCCCATGTCGCGGTCGAACAGCACCGACGGGATCCAGCCGCCCAAGCCGCTGGCCAAGGTCGTCCAGACGAACTGCGGCCAATCGTTGTCGCGTTCGCCCAGCGTCACTTGGTCGCCCGGCGCGATCCGGATCGCCGGGCGATCCGGGGCGCGATGCTGGGCGACGACGCGGGCGCGTTTCACGTCGGCGCGCCGCTCATCCCGCCGCCAACGCGCGCTTAGCCGCGGCGACGATCTTGTCGACGCTGGGCAGGTATTTCATTTCCAAGCGGAACAGCGGAATGTGGGTGTCGTAACCGGTGACGCGCTCGACCGGAGACACCAGGTCGAACATCGATTCCTCGGCGAGGCGCGCGGCGATCTCGGCGCCGAAGCCGGCGGTTTTCGCGGCTTCGTGCACGATCACGCAGCGGCCGGTCTTGGCCACCGATTCGGCGATGGTGGCGAAGTCCAACGGCTTGAGCGTGGCCACGTCGATCACTTCGGCGCTGATGCCTTCGCCGGCCAGCTTGTCCGCGGCTTCCAGGGTTTCCTTTACCTGCGCGCCCCAGGTGACCAGGGTCACGTCGCTGCCGTCGCGCAGCACGTAGCACACGTCCAGCGGCAAAGCCTCGCCGTCGTCGGCCACGATTTCTTTGTACTGGCGGTAGATGCGTTTGGGTTCCATGAAGATCACCGGATCCGGATCGCGGATCGCGGCCAGCAGCAGACCGTAAGCGCGCGCCGGCGACGACGGCAGCACCACGCGCAGACCCGGCACGTTGGTGAAGATCGCTTCGTTGGCTTCGGAATGATGCTCCGGCGCGCGGATTCCGCCGCCCCACGGCACGCGCAGCACCATCGGGCAGCTCAGACGGCCGCGAGTGCGGTAGCGCATGCGCGCGGCGTGGCAGACGATGAAGTCGACCATCGGATACATGAAGCCGTCGAACTGCGCTTCGGCCACCGGCTTCATGCCTTGCGAAGCCATGCCGACGGTGAGGCCGGCGATGGTGGTTTCGTCCAGCGGCGTGTCGAGCACGCGCTCGGTGCCGAAGGTTTGCGACAGGCCGGCGGTGGCGCGGAACACGCCGCCGTTGACGCCGACGTCTTCGCCGAGCACGACGACGCTGTCGTCGTGGCGCATTTCGTAGGCCAGGGCCTGGGTGATCGCTTCGATCAAGGTGATCGCGGTCGACGCTGCCTTTGTGGGAGGGGCTTCAGCCCCGACAGCGGCAGCCGACGAGGGGGCCGTTGAAGTCTTAGTGGCGGTCTCGTTCATGCGCGCTTCTCCAATGCGATCGCCGCGGCGCGCTGTTCGAGCAGGTCCGGCGGCGGGTCGGCGTACAAGTAGTCGAACATCGCCTCGACCGGCTGCACCGCGGTTTCCAGATAGGCGTTGATCTCGATGTCGACCAGGCGGCCGCATTCCTCGAGCCAGGCTTTTTCCTGCGCCTCGTCCCAAACCTTTTCGGCCGTGAGCCAGGTGCGCAGGCGGGCGATCGGTTCGCGCGTCCAGGCCGCTTTGACTTCGTCGTCGCTGCGGTAGCGGCGCGCGTCGTCGGCGGTGGTGTGGTCGTGCAGGCGGTAGGTCATGAATTCGATCACGGTGCCGCCTTCGCCCTTGCGCGCGCGTTCGTAGGCGCGGCGCATGCCTTCGAGCACGGCGATCAAATCGTTGCCGTCCACTTGCAGGCAGTACAAGCCGCCGGCGATGCCTTTCTGCGCCAGCGTCTGGGCGCCGGTCTGGGCCGAACGCGGCACCGAGATCGCCCAGCCGTTGTTGATCACGCACAGCACCAGCGGCAGCTTGTAAGCGCCGGCGGAATTGAGCGCGGCGTAGAAATCGGTTTTGGAAGAACCGCCGTCGCCGCAGCACGACACCGCCACGCGGTCCTGCTTGCGCAGCTTGAACGACAGCGCCGCGCCGGCCGCCATCAGGCACTGCGTCGCGATCGGCACGCACCACGGGTAATCGTTCTTCGGCCCGGAGAAATCGTTGCCGCGTTCGTCGCCGCCCCAGTACATCAGCACTTCGCGCGGCTTCACGCCGCGCATGAACTGCGCGCCGTATTCGCGGTAGCTGGGCGCGAACACGTCTTCGGGGCGCATCGACGCGCCGATGCCGACGTGGGTGGCCTCGTGGCCGAGGCACGCGGCATAGGTGCCGAGCTTGCCGGTGCGCTGCAGCGCGATCGATTTGGTATCGAAGGTACGCACGAACAGCATCTGCTTGAACAGCGGCAGCAACGCTTCCGCATCGGCCACCGCCGGCGGCAGCTTGCCTTGCAGCTTGCCTTCCGGAGTGAGGTATTGCAGGTATTCGATTTCGAATTGCGCGGCGAGGGTCATCGCGGACTCGTGGGGCGGCGAAAGGCCACATGATACCCGGTGCGTCGTTAAGGGCCGTTGCGCGGCGCGGTAGGCGCTCGGAACGCTGCGGTGCGCTATTCCTCCCCTTGCGGAGCCGGGCACAGAGCGGGATGCCCGAAAGGCAGGAGAGGGACGAGCGGAGCGAGTGCTTTTTCTCCACTCGCGGCATTGCGCCGAAAAGCCGAACCCTCTCCCTGGCCTTCGGCCTGTCCCTCTCCCAAAAAAGGGAGGAAAAGCAGAAGCGCGGCCTTTCGGCCGCGCTTCCGTTTGCAACCATTCCCGCGAGTACGGAAATCAGTTCACGGGAATGCTCTTCGTAGCGACGTTGTCCGCCGGCGTGCGGTCCGGCACCGACGAGCTGGCTTCGGCATTGACCGTCAATGCGGCCGGCGCATTGCGCGGCGGCACGATCGCGGTCAGGCGGAAGTTCTCGTTCGCGCCGACCGGCATCGCGGCGGCGCGGGTGCAGTTGACCACCAGCGTGCTGACGGCGGTGTCGCGCACGCACTGCCAGCCGGCCGCCGCTTGCACCACGCCGTTCGGCGTGTTGGCGCGAACGGTCAGCTTGGCTTGCGCCGCGGCCAACAGGCCTTTGCTCACGATCGGGATCTGGAAGTTCACGGTGCCGCCGGGGCGAGTGGACGTGGTCGCGGTGGTCACGCCTACGCCCAGATCGACCTGCGATTGCACGGCCACTTCCGCGGACGCGCCGTTGTTGGCCGGATCCGGATCTTCGGTTTGCGAGGTCGCTTGCGCGGCCATCTCCACCGACTGGCCGATCCTGCTCGCCGGCGCGACGGCCGTCAGCTGGAACGCAGCGTTGCCGGCGTTCGCCAGCGTGGCGCTGCTGCAGGCCAGCGACGTGGTTTGACCGCTCACCACCGGCGCGTCGCAGCTCCAACCGTTCGGCGCGACCGCCGCCAGATCGGGCAGCGCGGCGTCGAAGGCGAAGCCGATCGCCGGGAACGCCGCGGCGTTCGGGCCGGCATTGGCGATCGTCGCGGCGAAGTGCATGGTCGCGCCCGCATCGACGTTGGCCGGATTGGCCGACGCCGTCGCCGACAGGTCCGCGAACGACACCGGTTCGGCGCGGAAGTAGGCGACGATGGGATCGTGGTCGGACAGGCGCGATGGCGTATCGCCGGCGCTGCGGTTGACTTCCGGGAAGTCGCCGTTGATCCGCGGATGGTCTAGCGCCACGCCCACCGTCGCATCGAGCAGCGGCTGGTTAGCCAGCACGTGATCCAGCGACTGCGCATTGCCTTCGAACGTGTACGAATAGCGCTGGTCCGCCGGCGCCAGCGACGCCAGGTTCATCAGGTTCGGATTCACCAGATCGATGCCGTCGCCCGGCACCGCGGTTTGTTCGTCCGGGGTCGGGGAGCCGGTCACGACGTTCATCGGATCGACCAGGCCGTCGTTGAACTCGAACGCGTTGAAGTCGCCCAGCACCGCAATCCGGCGCTGCGGATCGGCGGTCTGCATCGTCTGGATCAGATTGGCCAGGAACACGGCCTGCGCCTGCCGCTTCTTGCGCACGCGGTCGCCGGCGGTGGTCGAACCCGACGGCGATTCGCTGTCGACGTCGATCAGCGAACGCTGGTGCACGCCGATCGCGGTGATCGGGAAGCTGCGGCCGTCGGCGTAATGCACCACCGCGGACAGCACCAGCGGCGGACGGTCGTTGAGCAGCGCTTGGTTGCCGCTGGCGGGATCGGTCCAGGTCGCGTTTTTGCCTTCCTGGGTCACCGAGACCACTTCCACGCGCGGCGTGCCGGCGGCCACTTCGGTGGTGCGCACCAGGAAGCCGATGTCGATGCCGCCGACGTCGTTGCCTTCCGACAGGTAGGCCGTGTAATCCAGCACCTCGCCGCCCGCGGCGACCGAGTCGTCGTGGATGCGCTGGGCCAGCGTCTGCAGCACGCTCAGGTTCTCGGTCTCCATCGTCACCAGGATGTCCGGCGCGTTGAGATAGTTGCGGATGCCGAGCGAAGCCTTGCCCAGACGCTTCTGGTAGGCGGCGGTGGTCAGCACGGTCTCGCCGATCGCCGGATCGTTGACGTCGTCGTAGAAGTGCTCGAGGTTGTAGCTGGCGACGGTGAACTCGTCGTCTTCCGGCGCATGCGCCGGCGCCGGCGCGGGACCGGGCACGACGGTCGGCGGCGTCGCCGGTTCCGGCAGCACGGTGTAGCGGCGGAAGCCGTAGTCGAGCGGACCGACCAGGTGGGTCAGCGTCGCACCCGCGGCCACATCGATGCGCGCGCCGCCGATGCCGGCGCTGGCCACGCTCAGCAGTTCCGGATTCGCGTCCCAGCGTGGCAGCGGCGGAATGCTGCTGCCCGACGGCGCCGGGTTCGGGGCTTCGATGCCGGGTTCGCGGAACGGACGCGGCGTATTGCCGACCACGATATGGAACACGCCGTTGCTGCTGCCGTTGGCGTTGGGTTCGTCGACGTTGCCCGCGGTCGGCGCCACCGCGCGCGCGTTAGCGATGCCGACGCGCATGCCTTCCAAGCGCTCGAGCTGGTCGATCGGGCCGCTCGCGTTGGGGAAGCTTTCGCTCAGCGGGATCGCGGTCGGAAGCGCATTGCCGGACGACAGCTGCACGATCGCGGTGACGCTGCCGATTTCGGTCAGCGGCAACTGGAACGGATCCTGCGACGGCACGAATTCCACCACGGTGCCGCTCACGCGCACCGAAGCGCCGATCGCGGCGGCCGCGGGCGGTGCGGTGCTGGTGAACACGAACACGCCTTCGGAGGTGTTCGGGTCGGCGTCGACGTCGGCGTCAGGCGCCTGGATGAAGAAGCCGTTGCTCTTGCGGCCGGTGACGATGCCGGTGGTGTTCACCTGCTGGCCGACGAGCGGCGAAGTCGCGCCGTTGCCCTGGATGTCGTGGATCGGCAGGACGGTCAGATCGTCGTTGGCGATCGTGCCCACGCCCTGGCCGTCGGCGACGACGGCGCCGGTCGCGTTGGTTACGTTGACGAAGAAAGTTTCGTCCGGTTCCTGGGTCGTGTCGCCGTTGATCGACACGGTGAACGTATAGCTGGTCGCGCCTTCGGGAATGCTCTGCGCGGTCAGCGACTTGGCGACGTAATCGCTGCCCGCGACGGCGGAGTTGTCGGCGGTGGCGATGTCGAAATGCACGCCGCCGGCCGGCGCGGGCGCGGTCAGCGTCACGAAGAAGGTCAGGTCGGCGGCGCCGCTGTTGCCTTCGGCGATGCCGGCGTCGCCGATGTTCAGCGAGGGCTGGCCGCCGCCGCCGGAGCCGCGCGCGGTCAGCGAGAAATCGTCGACCGCCAGGCCGTCGTCCGCGCCGCTGGCGTCGGAGTCGGTCCAGCGCACCCAGAAGGTGGCGCCGTTGGCGATGGACAGGCTGCCGATGTTGGCCGCGAGCGGCACGCGATGGCTCGCATCGTTGCCGTCCTTGGCGCCGACGGTGCCGGTGTCGGGCGTGACGAAATCCAGCGTGTTGACGTCGACCCAGGTGCCGGTGGCGACATCGGTCGCGTTGAGGCTGTATTGGAAATCGAGGCGATCGGTGCGCGCGGTCGTGCCCAGGCGCCACTGCTCGCCGGCGTAGGCGATGTCCAGCGCTTCGATCGCCGCGCCGGTGTTGTTGACGAAGCACGCGCCGAAGGTAGAGATCAAGGTGCCGCTGCGCAACGCGCCGAGCGCGCGTTCGATGCCGCCCGCCGCGCCGTAGCTGTAGGTGTCGCCGGTATTGCTGCTGCCGATGTCGGCGGCGTATTGCTCGTTGTCGCGGGCGCCGCCGCCGGTTTCGGTCATGGACCAACCGGCGATGCTCAGCGCATTGGTCGTGCCGCTGTTGGCGAGGGCGTCGAAATTCTGGGTGGAGGCGGTATCGACCGCGCTCAGGTTGATGCACTGCGCATGCGCGGCCCCGAAGCCGCAGGAAAGCAGTAAGGCGAGCGCCGCACGGCGCGCGATTCCGTTCATCGATTGGGTCCCCGAAAGTGGTCGCGGCGGAAGGCCGGCGACCGGCCGATTGTGCCGCAATCCTGGTGCGGCGGCATGACACCCCGGTGACGCGATCGGTTACCCTGTTTGCCGCATTGCAGCAGGCCCGTTATGAGCATCGAAGACAACCAGCGCCCGCTCGAGGAAGGCATCCATACCGACCTGTCCGGACGCATGACCTACGGCGGCTATTTGCGCCTGGACCGGCTGCTGTCGGCCCAGCAGCCGCTGTCGAATCCGCCGCACCACGACGAGCTGCTGTTCATCGTCCAGCATCAGGTGGCCGAGCTGTGGATCAAGTTGATGGTCCACGAACTGCGCGCGGCGATCGCCGATCTGCGCGCCGACCGCCTGGATCGCTGCCAGAAGATCTTCGCCCGCTGCAAGCAAGTGCTGCGCCAGCTGACCGAGATGTGGGCGGTGCTGGAGACGCTGACGCCGTCCGAGTACATGGAGTTCCGCGAACTGCTCGGGCCTTCGTCGGGATTCCAGTCGCTGCAGTACCGCACCATGGAATTCCTGCTCGGCAACAAGAACGCGGCGATGCTGAAAGTGTTCGCGCACGACGAGCAAGGTTCGCGCGCGCTGCGCGAAGCGCTGGAGTCGCCCAGCCTGTACGACGAAACGCTGCGCTTCCTCGCGCGCCGCGGGCACGCGATTCCCGCCGACTCCCTGGAGCGCGATTGGACCAAGCCGCACGTGTCCGATCCGCGCCTGCTGCAGGTGTTCGAGAAGATCTACGAAAACACCAAGGCGCACTGGGACGAATACCATCTGTGCGAAGACCTGGTCGATCTGGAAAGCCAATTCCAGCTGTGGCGCTTCCGCCACATGCGCACGGTGATGCGCATCATCGGCTTCAAGCGCGGCACCGGCGGCTCGTCGGGCGTCGGCTTCCTGAAGCAGGCGCTGGAATTGACCTTCTTCCCCGAATTGTTCGAAGTGCGCACGCTGATCGGCGGCGGCTATTCCGGCGCGTCGGAGCCGAAGTAACCGTGCACGACTGCGTCGGCGCGGTGCTGGTGCGCGGCGGCGAGCTGCTGCTCGGCCGGCGCGCGGCGGATCGCGCATGGCTGCCCGGCGCTTGGGACGTGTTCGGCGGCCATATCGAGCCGGGCGAAGATGCGCAAGCCGCATTGGCTCGCGAATTGCGCGAAGAGCTGGGCATCGCGCCGCTGCGGATGCGCGCGCTCGGCGAGCTTTCGGGCAGCGCGCCCGACCCGTGGCGCTTGCGGCTGTACGCGGTGACCGACTGGTCGGGCGAGCCGCATAACCTGCAACCGCAAGAGCACGACGTTTTGAGTTGGTGTGCGCTTTCCGATGCGGAAGACAAACTGCGCGGAGCGCATCCGGAGTTTCCACGATTGCTGCGGGCGGCGTTCGAACTTACGTAGCCCCGCGGCACGCTGCGATCCGGCTTGCCTCCCCCTCTCCCGCATGCGGGAGAGGGCTTCAAGGCATATTCGAATCGCGAATCTGGAATCGATCTGCTGCGGCGCAGCATGAATCATTGGCCCATCCGAGGGTCCAATGGGTTTGACGTATCCCCCTCGCGGCGGGTACACCTTGCCGCCGTCTGCAACCACACAGGGGATTCTTCCGCATGAGCGCCCAAGTTCCGAACGCCGCCGAACCGGCGGGTCCGCCGCTCGCAGCGCCCTCCGGCGCCGGCACCCAGCCGCCCACGTTCGACCAGCGTTTGGGGCATCCCAAGCCTTTGTGGATGCTGTTCATGACGGAATTCTGGGAACGCTTCGCGTTCTACGGCATCCGCTGGGCGCTGGTGTACTACATCGTCGCGCAGTTCTACGACGGCTCGGGTACCGGCGAGAAGCCGGCGAACCAGATGTACGGCGCTTACTTGGCGTTGGTCTACGCCGCGGCGATCTTCGGCGGCTACGTCGCCGACCGGGTCCTGGGCTACCAGCGATCGATTCTGCTCGGCGCGGTGATCATGGCGGCTGGGTTGTTCATGATTTCGTTGCCGAACCAACAAATATTCCAATTGGGATTGGCGACCATCATTTGCGGCAATGGCTTGTTCAAACCGAACATCTCCACGATGGTGGGCAAACTGTACGGGGTAGGCGATCCGCGGCGCGATAGCGGCTTCACGATCTTCTATATGGGCATCAACCTGGGGGCGTTCTCCGCCCCAATCCTGACGCAGATCCTGGCGCAGAAAATCTTCGGCGACGAAGGGATGCCCGCTTACAAAGTCGTGTTCATCGCTTCCGGCGTGGGTATGCTGTTCAGCCTGGTATGGTTCTGGTTCGGCCGCCGCCAGTTGCAAGGCATCGGCCGGCCGCCGGGCAACGCAGATAAGCGCAAGGTTCTATACGTTTTCGTCGGCGCGCTGCTCGCGATCCCCGTCGTATATTTTCTGCTGACGATGGGCGCCGAACCGCTCAACTGGTTCGTCCTGCTGCCCATGTTCCTCATTCTGTGCGCGCTTCTGCTCGTCGAAGGAATTCGCGAGGGCAAGGTGCAGCGCGACATGACCATCGCTATGCTGGTCATCTTCGTGTTCAACATCCTGTTCTGGATGTTCTTCGAACAGGCGGGTAGCTCGTTCAGCTTCCTCTCGGACAAGATCGTCGATCGCGATATCTTCAGCGGGTGGTCCGAATCGCTGGTGATGGCGATCACCGGCGACCGCGTTTTCCCGAACGCCTGGTTCCAGTCGGTGAATTCGCTGGCGATCATTACCCTCGCGCCGGTTCTGGCCTTCATTTGGATCTGGATGGGGCGGCGCAATAAGGAGCCGTCGATTTCGCGCAAATTCAGCCTGGGCCTGATCTTCAATGGTTTGGCCTTCCTGCTGCTGATGTTCGCGCTGTCCCGCTTGGTCGATCCGACCACGTTCAAGATCCCGTTCTGGACGCTGTTCATGGTCTACGTCATACAGTCGGTAGGCGAGCTGTGCCTGTCGCCGATCGGCTTGTCGATGGTCACCAAGCTCGCGCCGGTACGGTTGGTCGGGTTTGGAATGGGCGGCTGGTTCCTGTCCACGGGCATCGGCAACAACTTGTCGGGTATCTTCGCCGGCATCGTCAGTGGAGAAACCGGCATGACCGTGGAATCGGCGCATACCGGCTATACGTTCGGGTTCTGGGCGCTGGTGGGTTCGGGCGTCCTGTTGTTCCTGATTTCGCCGCTGATCAGCAAGTTGATGCACGGCGTGAAATGACATTGCGATAGAAGGCCAATGAAGAAGACGGCGCGCGGCGTCCGCTGGACGCCGCTGATTTTGGGGCTGGCGCTCGCCGCCGGCTGCGGTTCCGAACAGAAATCCGCGCAGAACGCGGCGCCGGCGCCGAGCGCGCCTGCCGTAGTCCAGGCCGAAAAGGTGCTGGCGGCCGATTTCGATCCCCGGCGCGATCCTGCCGACGATCTGCGCACCGCGACCCTGGCCGCGCAGCGCGAGGGCAAGCGCATCGTCCTGGACGTGGGCGGCGATTGGTGCGCCTGGTGCCGACGCATGGATGCCTTCGTCGAAAACGACGCGTCCGTGCGCGCCTACCGCGACGCGCACTTCGTCTGGATGAAAGTGAACTACAGCGAAGAGAACGAAAACGTCACGTTCCTGTCGAAATTCCCGAAAGCGAAGGGCTACCCGCACCTGTTCGTGCTGGACGCCGACGGCAAGCTGCTGCACTCGCAATTCACCGGCGCGCTGGAGCAGGGCAAGGGTTACGATCGCGACAAGTTCCTGGCTTTCCTCAAGCGCTGGGCGCCAGCGCAGTCCTAACGGTTTTCGCGAGCGAGGGGTTGCAGTTCAACGGCTAGTGTCGAACCGCTGGGCGACGGGCCGCATGGCACAATTCCGCGGCGCGCGTCGAGTAGCCCGGGCGGGATCCCGTCGTATCCATGCAGGCACCGGTCTTCCGCTTCGGACAATTCACTCTCGATCTCGCCAAGCGGACGTTGTTCCGCGACGGCGAGCCGGTTGCCGTGTCCGGGCGCGCGCTGGATTGCCTGTGCTACCTCATCCTCAACCGCGATCGCGCGGTCGGCCGCGACGAATTGGCTGCCGCGGTGTTCGGGCGCACGAACGTCTCCGATTCGCAGCTGGGCCAGGTGATCGTGCGCGCGCGCCGGGCGATCGGCGACGATGGCCAGGAGCAGCGGAGCATCCGCACCATTCAGCGTTTCGGTTTTCGCTGGACCATGGAGGTGAGCGCGATCGTTGCGGGAACGGCCAACGAGCCCTCCGTTTCCGTCCCACGCTCCGCAGGCAGAAGGTGGCCATGGTTTGCCGGGGGGCTGGCGGCACTGGCGGCGATCTTGCTGCTGACTCCTTGGTCGTCTCCGAATCCGGATGGCGTACGCGATGCGCCCACCCTGGTGTTGCCTGCGCGAGTGCGGAGCGGAGCGGACATGGCATGGGTCCGGCTGGGCCTCATGGACTTCGTGGCCGAGCGGCTCCGGGCGGCAGGGCTGCGGATACCTCCGAGCGAGAGCACGCTGCTCTTGCTGCAGAGGCGGCAGCAGAATGATCCGGCTTCGCTGCGCGAACTCTCGAAGGCGCAGATATTGATCGAAAGCGAAGCCGCGCACAGCGACGGCGTCTGGAAGGTGAGCCTGGTGGCCGCCGACGACAACGGCATCCGCCAGCGTGGACAGGGCGAGGCGAAGGATCTGTTCGAAGCGGCTCGGATCGCCTGCGATCGATTGCTGGCGGCGTTGGGGTATCCGCCCGCCGACGGCGATGTCGGTTCGGGGCTCGTCGCCGACGAGCGGCTGCGGCGGATGCAGGCGGCCCTTTTGTCGAATCAGCTCGATACCGCCAAGGCGCTGCTGGATTCGATGCCGGAACCGAAGCAGGCGCAATGGCGCTATCAGCGGGTACAGCTGCGCTTTCGCGAAGGGGAATACGAAACCGCACTGCAGGAGCTCGCCGAACTCCTGGAAACGCCCGAGGGCAAGCGCGATGCGGGTTTCCGGGCGCGCCTGTTCAACAGCCGCGGCGCGATGCAGATCCGCGTGGACCGCTATCCGGATGCCGAGCGCAGCTTCGATGCGGCGATCGCGTTGATCGATCCCGCGCGCCATCCGTCCGAATGGGCGCAAGCCAGGGCGGGACGCGGCGTCGCCCGGCTTGCGCAAGGGAATGTCGAAGGCGCGCGGGGTGATCTGGGCGAAGCGAGGATCCAGCTGATGCGGACGGGCGATGCGATCGGCGTCGCGCGCGTGGACAGCAATCTGGGCCATCTCGAAAGTCGCCGCAATCGTCCGCATGAAGCTTTGGGGTACTTCCGCAAGGCCGCGCACGATTTCGAGGCCTTGGGCGCGGTCAATGAGCTGCTGAGCGCGCGGACGATGCTGGTGAGCGCGCATCTGGATCTGCTGCAGGCGGAGCCGGCATGGGCCGCCTCGGAGCGGCTGTGGGCATTGCGGGACAAAGCGGCAGACCCGGCCCAGCGCGCGATGATCGACATCAATCGCGCAGAAGTGCTGATGCACACCGGCCGCTTGCGCGAAGCCGAAGCGCTGCTGCGCGCTCCGCGCGAGGATACGCGCCCGACCGAGGGCCAATTGCAGCATTACGCGTTGCGCCAGGTCGAGCTGGCGTTGGAATCGGCCGATCCGGCGACTGCGACGGCCTTGGCTGACGCCGCGCTCGAGCGGTGGGCGCAAATGCGCGATCCGCTTCGGAGCTGGATGAAGCTTCGCCGCGAGCAGGCGGCATTGGCGGCGGACCTGCCGTCCTCGTTCCGGCCCGGCGAGCTATCCGCGGAAGCCATGGGCGCGCTGCCCGACAAACTGTCGGCCGCGATCAGGCTGCGCCGCCTCGGACGGGACGCCGCCGCGGACGCGCTCTACCTGCAAGCCATGCGGCACGCCGAGCGCGATGGCGTGCCGCACGAGATCGTCGAGGCGGCGTCCGCTTATGCGACCTGGCTGATCGAGCGGGGTCGGCTGAGCGAAGCCGCCGAGATCGTCGGACGGACGGCGCCATGGACGCAGGCCGATTTTCGTGCGGCGATATTGCAGGTGCGGCTGTTCCACGCCATGGGGCCGCCCGATTTATGGAAGCGATCGTTGCGCGAGGCGGAGCTGATCGCCGGGGAGCGCCACATCCCGGCGTTGCTCAAAACCGCCAAGCCTCGGGCTGCGGCGTCACCAACTCCTTGATCCTGAAACGTTTCATCGAAACGTCACGCAATTCACAAGAGACAGGAATGACTCCGCGCACTTCGGGCGGAGAACGTCGGGATGCGCGATGGCAGACATCGGGCACAGCGGGCGGGCCGGTCCTCGGCCCCGCCGGACGAATCCCAACGTGGAGTAGAGACACCGATGAACCCGGTCTTAGGAGGCATGCGTCCGCATGCCGATATTTCAGTATCCAGTTTTCCCGCTCGCCGCACCGCCTGGCGGGCAGCGCTCGTACGCGGAACGCTCGCGCTGGGCATCGCTGCGGCGCTGGAATTGTTCGTGGCGCAGCCGGCGCTCGCGGCGGAGGGCGAGCCCCCGGCACGGTCCGCCGATGCCCCTGCTTCGGCGCGGGTCCGCGCCGCCCAGCTCGACCAGATCGAGGTGGATGCGGACAGTTCGGCGTCGGCCGAGGCGGAGCAGGAGGAAGAAACCGCTGACATCCAGGGCCTGGAGGCCGCGGACCAGTATTTCGACAGCGTCGGCGATCCCGCCGGCGGCGACGCCGCGCTGGCGCTGGGCGACTTCGCCACGGCCGTCGGCTCGAGCAGCTTCGCCGTGGGCGCGCATTCGCTGGCCATGGGGCATCTAGCGACCTCGTTGGGCGATTTCAGCACCGCGATCGGCTACGGCGTCAGCAGCGGCGGCCTGTCGTCGGTCGCCCTCGGCGGCTATACGGTCTTGCCGGAATACAACGCCGCGCCCGGTTTGCCGCCGCCGCCTATGTTGGAAATGGTGACCACGGCCAACGGCGAGAATGCGACCGCGGTCGGTCCGGGCGCCAATGCGGGCGGCACCGCATCGCTGGCGCTGGGCGCCGGAGCCGAGGCCACCGGAGAAATCTCCAGCGCCATCGGCTTGCGCGCACAGGCGGTCGGCCATTTTTCGACGGCAGTCGGCGCGTGGTCCCACGCGGACGGGCTCGGCGCGATGGCGATGGGGGTCACGGCCAGCGCCCTGGGCCGGGATTCGACGGCGGTCGGCGCCGGCGCAACTGCCGAAGGCGTGGACGCCACTGCGCTCGGACAAGGCACCTATGCCAACTTCTCGAGCTTGGCTGTCGGACCTTCCGCGCGAGCCGTAGGTCCGGTGTCGACGGCAGTCGGTCCGGGCAGCATGGGCGTTGGGCAGATGTCGGTGGCCGTCGGCGGCGCTGCGCAGGCGTACAGCGATTTCTCGGTGGCTACCGGATTCCATTCCGTCGCGCACGGCACGGCCAGCGTTGCGGTCGGCGAATACGCCGTCGCCGGCGGATACCTGCCCAAGGCGCCGGATCCGAACGAACCCCCATGCGACATCTGCGGGCCCTGGAATGCCCAAGGCGACCTCAATCCGATGCAGGCTCACCGTGCCGTTTCCATCGGCAATTTCTCGCAGGCGTACACTGAGGACAGTGTTGCGCTGGGATCGTTCAGCCTGGTGTCCGGAAACAACAGCGTCGCCATCGGCTCCGGTTCCCACGCCGACCGCGACAACGTCGTCTCCGTCGGCGCTTCGGAGGATTGGTACGGCAACGGCGAAGACGGCGACCTGTGGCGCAAGGCGATCCAGCGCCAAATCATCAATGTCGCGGCCGGAACCGAGGACCACGATGCCGTCAACGTAGCGCAGTTGGGTCAGTTCGCTCCGATATTCGGCGGCGGTGCGGCTTTGGTCGGGGGCGTGCTGACGCCGCCCGTCTACACGATCCAAGGCCTCGACTATTCCGATATCGGCTCGGCGTTCGCCGCGGTGGACGCGCGCTTGACGAACCTGCAAAACGACATCGACGACATCCCCGATGGTCCGCCGGGTCCTCCGGGGCCGCCTGGACCTCCAGGCCAACCGGGCACGCCCGGTGCGCCGGGCGCCGGCATCGTGTACGACGACGAAGGCAAGGGATCGCTCACGCTCGAAGGAGAGGGCGGTACCCGCGTGCGCAACGTCGCCGATGGCAGCGCGGCCACCGACGCCGTGAACAAGCGGCAGATGGACGCCGGCGATGCGGCGACGCTCGCATCGTCGAAGCGCTATGCCGATAGCGCCTCGTCGCAGGCCTTGTCTTCGGCCAAGACTTATACCGATCAGCGCTTCGGCGCGCTCAGCAGCCAGTTCGAGGCGCTGGAGGAAAACGTCGGCCATCGGCTGAACCAGCAGGACGAGCGCATCGACAAAATCGGAGCAATGAGCTCGGCCATGATGGGCATGTCGATCAACGCCGCGAACGGCCGCAGCCCGCGCGGACGCCTGGCCGTAGGCATGGGCTGGCAGGGCAGCGAGGGCGCGCTCTCCGTGGGCTACTCGAAGTCGATCGGTCGAACCTCCTTCAGTCTCGGCGGCGCCTTCGCCAGCGACGAAAGCTCGGCGAGCGTCGGCTTCGGCGTCGATCTCTGATCCTCCCTTATTCAGGACACCACACCATGAAAACATTCCGATCCGCAGCATACGGATCAGTCATCGCGATCTGCGCCATGGCCGCGACGGCGGCCTCCCGCCCATCCCAATTGCCGCTCCGAGTGCAGCCTGCCCCGACCGCTGCCGATGCGAAAGCCGCGCCGTCGCGGCAGACCCGGTTCGACCGATTCATCGTTCAATATCGGGAAGGCGCGGCCGATGCCTCCGTTGTTTCCACGCATCTCACCCGAACCGCCCGGCAGGCCGGGGTGAGCGCCGTATCCGGCAAGACAGTGACCCTGCGCCAGGTTAGGCGCACCGCGCTGGGTGGCCACGTCGTCGCCAGCTCGACGCCGCTCGATCGCGTCCAAGCCGACCGCTTCCTGGCCCAGTTGCGCAGCGATCCGCGGGTCGCCTGGGCCCAGCCGGACTACATCAAGCGCCCTCTCGAAACCGTGCCCACCGATCCGCGTTATGCCGATCTGCAGTGGGATATGCACGATCCGGTCGGCGGCGTGAATGCGCCGCTGGCATGGGACGTGACGGCCGGCGAGGGTGCGATCGTGGCGGTGATCGACACCGGCGCAGTCCAGCATGCGGATCTGTCGGCGAACATGCTTCCGGGCTACGACTTCATCAGTTGGCACGGCCAGGAAATCGACGGCGTCCTTTATCCCGATATCGCAGGCGACGGCGATGGCCGCGATGCGGATGCCAGCGATCCCGGCGATTGGACCGACGCGAGCATGTCCGAATGGTGCCCGGTGGTCAGCAACAGCAGCTGGCACGGCACGCATGTGGCGGGGACGATCGCCGCCGTGGCCAACAATGGTCTCGGCGTGGCGGGCCTGGCTTATCGCGCGAAAGTGCAGCCGGTGCGGGTGATGGGCCATTGCGGCGGACTGACGTCCGACATCGTCGATGCGATCGTCTGGGCGTCCGGCGGCAGCGTCGATGGCGTGCCGGACAATCCTACGCCCGCCGAAGTGCTGAACATGAGCCTTGGAGTCAATATTCCTTGTTCGATGGATCCGGCGACGCAGGCGGCGATAGACGCCGCTTTGGGTCGCGGCGTCAGCGTGATCGTAGCTGCGGGCAATAGCGGGCAAAACGCATCGGGCCACAGTCCGGCAAGCTGCAGCGGCGTGGTGACGGTGGGGGCAACGGACGTTTACGGCGCGATCACCTTCTACAGCAATTACGGAACGAGCGTGAGCGTCGCGGCGCCGGGCGGCGGCACCTACGATCCCATCGAGGCGGGCTACATCTGGTCCACCGGCAACAGCGGTACCACCACCCCCGTTCCGAGTCCGGAGGGCGATGTCATGCTCGGCATGGCCGGTACGTCCATGGCTTCGCCCCATGTGGCCGCCATCGCCGCGATGATGCAGAGCGCGGCTGTCGCCAACGGCCATCCGGCGCTCGCGCCGAGCCAGGTCAAGGCCTTGCTCAAGGGCACCGCAAAGCCGTTCGGCGTGGCGCCTTCGCCCACGACCCCGATCGGCACCGGCATCGTCGATGCGGCCGCCGCGGTGAGCGCCGCCGCCAAGGGATACGACGAGCGCGCGATCGCCCTGCCCTTGACCAATCGCGTCCCGTTCTCGGGTGCCGGCGGCGAAGGGGGCGAGAACGTCTTCTTCAAGTTCACGGTCGAAGCCGGCACCCGCAGTTTGACGCTGCGCAGCTATGGCGGTATCGGCGACGTAAGCCTATTGGTCGCGCGCGAGCGGATTCCGACGGCGGACGATTACGATGGCCGCTCGCAGCAACCGGGCAACACCGAGTCGGTCACTCTGGCGAACCCCGCGGCTGGAACCTACTACCTGCGTTTGGGCGGAGCCGCTCCTTATCGCAATTTGTCGGTCGTTGCGGTCAGGCAGTAAGGTCCTGCCGCAGCCTGCGGCAGTCACCTCCGCGCCTTCCTCCGTCCCAACGGGCGGAAGAAGGCGCGGCTTGCGGGCTCGATTGCACCACTCGCCGGCTGCTTTTCAGACTCTCTCCCATTCAAGCAGAGGTCGACGGCGATGGCTTGGTTCGCCGCGATGCGAATCCGGCGGGAGCAAGCAGCCCGGCAAGCCCGCTTTACGAAATCGCGTCCGACGAAAGCGGTGGAGTGGCCGGCGACAACCGAGGCGTCAATCGCCGGCTTCGGATTCGGCGCGGAATTCCAGCTCGTCGAGCCGGTCCAGCAGGCGGAACAACATCGCCCGCTCCTCGTCGCTCATATCGCCGAGCAGGCGCCGTTCGAACGCCATCGCTAGCGGCGCCACTTCGTCGTAGATCCGGTAGCCGCCTTCCGACAGCCGCAGCACCGAGCGGCGGCGATCGTCGCCGTGCGTGTCGCGCTGCAAGCGGCCGGATTCGATCAAGCGCGCCACCGCGCGGCTGACCGCGACCTTGTCCATCGCGGTGCGTTGGGCCACTTCGTTGGCCGACAGGTCCGGATAGCGGCCCAGCACGGCCATGACCCGCCATTCGGTGACGCCCAGGGCGAAGCGCTCGGTGTAGATGCGGGCGATCATCCCGCTGACCCGGTTGGACAGCACCGACAGGCGGTAGGGCAGGAAGCGCTCCAGCTCCAGCACGGCGTGGGCGGCGCCGATCGACGGCTCGGCGGCGGCCGCGGCGGGGCCCGAGCGGGGCGATTCGGCAGTGCGATCCGTCATGCTGCGTTGCGCCTTGCAAATGGTTTCAGATGAAACTATAACGTTGGCACGCATTTCGCAAGCCGCGCCGCAACAGGAGTTTCCCATGAACGCGCAACCGCAGACGACCGTTCAGCCGAATCTCGGCATGCAAGTCACCACCTTCGAAAATCCGATGGGCATCGACGGCTTCGAGTTCGTCGAATTCGCCGCGCCCGCGGGCCAGGGCGAGCTGCTGCACGACTATTTCCGCAAGATGGGCTTCAGCGCCGTCATGCACCACAAGACTCGGCCGATCACGGTGTACCGACAGGGCGGCGTGAACTTCCTGGTCAACGAAGATCCCGATTCGTTCGCGGCGGATTTCGCGGCGGCGCACGGGCCTTGCGCTTGCGGTTTCGCGATCCGTTTCAAGAAGCCCGGCGCGGAAGTCTTCAAGGCCGTGCTCGGCAACGGCGGCGAAGCGATCGACCATAAGGAAAATACCAAAGCCGTCGGCACGCCGGTGGTGAAGGGCATCGGCGATTGCATGCTGTACCTGGTCGACCGCTACGGCGGCAACGGCAGCGTGTACGAAGACTACCTGCCGGTGCAGGGCGCGGTGCAGGATCCGCGCGGATTCGGCCTGACCTTCATCGACCATCTGACCCACAATCTGTACTTCGGCAACATGCAGAAGTGGTCGGACTACTACGAGCGCCTGTTCAACTTCCGCGAGATCCGCTACTTCGACATCAAGGGCGCCAAGACCGGCCTGGTGTCCAAGGCGATGACCGCGCCCGACGGCATCGTCCGCATCCCGCTCAACGAATCCAGCGATCCGAAGTCGCAGATCAACGAGTACCTGGACGCGTACAAGGGCGAGGGCATCCAGCACATCGCCTGCTTCACCGACAACATCTACGAAACGGTCGAAGCGATGCGCGCGCAGGGCGTCGAATTCCTGGATACGCCGGACACCTATTTCGAAGTGATCGACCAGCGCGTGCCCAACCACGGCGAGGACGTGCCGCGGTTGGCGAAGAACAAGATCCTGATCGACGCCGATCCGGAAACGCACCAGCGGAAATTGCTGCAGATCTTCACCCAGAACGCGATCGGCCCGATCTTCTTCGAGATCATCCAGCGCAAGGGCAACGAAGGCTTCGGCGAGGGCAATTTCCAGGCCCTGTTCGAGAGCATCGAGCGCGACCAGATGAAGCGCGGCGTGCTGTGATGCTTGAGTCCCCTCTCCCTCCGGGAGAGGGCTGGGGTGAGGGTTCGGAGTACGACGATATTCCAGATCGTGGCTAATCCGATAACAGGAGCGATGAAGGCCGCGGCAATCTCTTGGGATGCCGACGATCAAACCACCTCTTCCAAGCCGGACGGCCTCCATTTCGCGCCGCTTGCGCCACGGCCAGACGGATGCGGAAGCTGCGCTCTGGAGGCGATTGAAGGGCAGTCAGGTCGAGGGCCGCAAATTCCGCCGCCAGCATCCGATTCCGCCGTACATAGCCGATTTTTGTTGCGTGGGAGCCGGGCTCATTGTCGAATTGGACGGGTCTCAGCACACTCCGGAAAGCGATGCGAGAAGAAGCCGGTTTTTGGAAGCTAGAGGTTGGAAGGTCGTCAGGTTTTGGGATACCGACGTCCTGTTGAACATCGATGGGGTTCTGGATGCGATCTTGAACATCCTCGGACCCCGAACCCTCACCCCAACCCCTCTCCCGGCGGGAGAGGGGCTTGAAGAGCCAACGCCATGAACACCGCCAGCAACGACGATGTGATCCGCATGCCGCAGCGCGACGCCGCGGCGTTGCGCCCGAACGGCTATATGAGCGGCTTCGGCAACGAATTCGCCACCGAGGCCTTGCCGGGAACGTTGCCGCAGGGCCAGAACTCGCCGCAGAAAGTCGCGCACGGGCTGTACGCGGAACAGTTGTCCGGCACCGCGTTCACCGCGCCGCGCGGCGAGAATCGGCGCAGTTGGCTGTACCGGATCCGGCCCGCGGCGATGCACGAGACTTTCGCGGCTTACGAACAGCCGCGCTTCCACAACTTGTTCGGCCACGAACCGGTGCCGCCGGACCAGTTGCGCTGGAATCCGCTGCCGATGCCCGACACGCCGGTGGACTTCGTCGATGGCCTGTACACGATGGCCGGCAACGGCTATCCCGCCGCGCAGCATGGCGTGGGCATCCATCTGTATGCCGCCAATCGCTCGATGCAAGGCCGCTATTTCTACGATGCCGACGGCGAACTGCTGATCGTGCCGCAACAGGGCGCGCTGCGGATCGCGACCGAACTGGGCGTTCTAGACGTAGCGCCGCAGGAGATCGCGGTGATCCCGCGCGGCGTGCGCTTCCGGGTCGAACTCCTGGACGGCGAAGCGCGCGGCTACGTCTGCGAAAACTTCGGCGCGCAGCTGCGCCTGCCGGACCTCGGCCCGATCGGTTCGAACGGCCTGGCCAATCCGCGCGACTTCCTGGCGCCGAAAGCGGCGTACGAGGATCTGGAAGGCGATTTCGAACTGCTCGCCAAGTTCCAGGGCAACCTGTGGAAAGCGAAGATCGGCCATTCGCCGCTGGACGTGGTCGGCTGGCACGGCAACTACGCGCCGTACAAATACGATCTGCGCCGTTTCAACACCATCGGCTCGATCAGCTTCGACCATCCCGACCCCAGCATCTTCACCGTGCTCACTTCGCCCAGCGATACGCGCGGCACGGCGAACATGGACTTCGTGATCTTCCCGCCGCGCTGGCTGGTGGCGCAGCACACGTTCCGGCCGCCGTGGTTCCACCGCAACGTGGCCAGCGAATTCATGGGCCTGGTGCACGGCGCCTACGACGCCAAGGCCGAAGGCTTCGCGCCCGGCGGCGCCAGCCTGCACAACTGCATGAGCGGGCACGGGCCGGATGCGGCCACGTTCGAGAAAGCCTCCCATGCCGACCTGGCCAAGCCGGACGTCATCGGCGATACCATGGCTTTCATGTTCGAAACGCGGGCGGTGATCAGCCCGACCCGGCAGGCGCTGGACGCGGCGCATCGGCAGCGCGATTACCAGCAATGCTGGGCCGGTTTGCGCAAGCATTTCATACCGCCCGGCTAGCTTTCGCTCCGTAGAGTCGAGCTTGCTCGACTCTCTCAGACGAAGAAGAGCGGCGACCGTAGCCCGGGTAAGCGCAGCGCACCCGGGGTTTGTCGCGATACGGCCGTATGGCGTCCCGGGTGCGCTGCGCTTACCCGGGCTGCGCGGCGGTGCGGTCGCCGAACAAGGCGTCGCGGAACACGTCGAGCTCGGGCAGGTATTGCTCGGGCATGATCTCGGCCAGCCGGTCGGCCACGCGCCGGCTCAGGCTGGAATTGGCGGCGCCGTGGATGAAGCGCAGCGCGCGCAGCATGTGCGCGGCGAGTTCGTCCTGGTCGCGGCAGACGCGCACGGCGGCGGCGATCGCGGCGGCTTCGGGGCCGCGCTGCAATTGCAGCATGTCGATGACGTACATCTTCGCCGCGGCGATCGAGCGGCGCGAGGAAGCCGGCGCCGCGCCCGGCGATTCGCGCGGCTCACTCACGACGGGCGGTGCGGCCGCCGGCATCACCGGCGCCGCGTCGCGATCGTACAGGTAGCCTTCGCGCAACAGGCGCACGAGCGCGTCGCGCGCCTGCGCGCCGAGCAAGTCGGCGATTTCCTCGTCGCCGCGCCTGCCGTCGCTGAGGATCAGGATCCGGCGCTCGAGCACGCTCACGTCCGCGGGACGGTCGCGCAAGGCGCTGTGCGCTTTTTCGGTCTTGTGTGGGTGCATGGCCGCGGCACTCATGAGGCGGCGACGCTAAGGCCGGCGCATGAAGCTGTCATGACAGTGGCACGATTCCTGCTTTCGCGGTCCGTTCACCCGCTTCGCTTAGGCTGTCGCCGACCGATCCGGAGCGAACGAGATGAAGCCATCCCTTCCTGTCCTGGCCGCGCTGATTGTGGGGCTGTCGGCTTGCAATGCCGAGCGCAAACCACAGGACGGCGCCGGCGCCGAGCAAGCGCAAGCGCAGCAGCCCTTGGACCAGCCTGCGGAAGATGTGCCGCCGGCGACCGCGCCGCCCGCCACGCCGATGCCGGCGCCGGTGCCCGGTACTTACGAGGGTTATGGCGCAGCGCGCTTCGGCATGAGCGCCGAAGAAGTCAAGCGCGGCTGGGACGGCGAACTGGAAGGAGCGTCCGCCGACGCCTGCTACTACCTGCGCCCGAAACAGACGGACGGCGCCGGCTGGCCCGCGTTGATGTTCGAGAACGGCAAGTTCGTGCGCTACGACGTGGAAACGATCGCCGACGTCGCGCCCGGCGGCGGGCAAGTGGGCATGAGCGTCGACGACATCAAGACCGCTTATGCCGGCCGCGTCGAAGAGCAGCCGCACAAGTACGTCGAAGGCGGCAAGAACTTGCGCATCAAGTCGAACGACGGCGCCAGCGCGATCGTGTTCGAGACCGATGCCGCCGGCAAGGTCACGTCCTGGCGCGTGGGCGTGCCGCCGCAGGTCGATTACGTCGAAGGCTGTTCTTAGGCGATTTTGTAGAGTCGAGCCTTGCTCGACCGCTTTTGCTTTCCTGGCACGGGGACGAAAGAGCAGTCGAGCGAGGCTCGACTCTGCTAAAAGCCGCTAGCCGACCCCTCCACGGCGAATGGCATAGAATCGGCCGGAACCGACCTGGGGAGGCAACGGCGATGGCGGAAGCTCTGGCGTTTTTCGTGTTGGGCCTGGTGCTGCTCGCGCTCGGCGGCGATTCCATCGTCAAGGGCGCTTCGGGGCTGGCGCAACGCTTCGGCGCATCGCCTTTCGTCGCCGGCCTGTTGTTGGTGGCTTTCGGCACTTCGCTGCCGGAACTGGCCGTCAACGCGCGCGCGATCTGGACCGGAAACCCGGCGCTGGCGCTGGGCAACGCGGTCGGCAGCAACGTCGCCAACTTCGGCCTGACCCTGGGCTTGGCCGCGCTGACGGCGCCGCTGCTGGTCGGATGGCGCGCATTGGCGCCGCTGCTGCTGTGCTTCATCGTCGGCAGCGTCGCGGTCATCGGCTTCGGCCTGGACGGCGCGCTCAACCGTTGGGAAGGTTTGATCCTGATCTTGGCCTTCGTCGCCGTGTTGGCCTTCGCGTTGGCGCGCACGCGCCGCGAGGCGCCCGAGGTGCAGGACGCGATCGCCGCGTTCACCCGCACCAGCGACAACCTGGGACTCAATTTGGTGCGTTTCGCGATCGCGATCGCGCTGCTGTTCTTCGGCGCGCGCATAGTGGTCGAACACGCGCCGACGATCGGCCTGGCGATGGGCATGGAACCGATGCTGACCGGCTTGCTGGTGGTCGCGATCGGCACCGCCCTGCCCGAGGTGGCAGCGGCGATCGCGGCCGCACGGCGCGGCCACGGCGGCATGGTCGCCGGGCACGTGATCGGTTCCAGCCTGTTCAATCTGTTGCTGATCCTGGGCGGCATGGCCGCGTTTTCCGGCACCGGCGAACTGGCGTTGCCGGCTTCGTTCGTACGCTTCGAATTGCCGGCGGCATTGGCCTTCGCGGTGGCGCTGTATCCGATGCTGCGCGGCGACCTGCGCATCAGCCGCAAGGAAGGCGGCATTTTGTTCGTGGCCTTCCTCGCCTGGCTCGCGTTCGAACTCTGGATCAGCCATCGCGGCTGAGCGGACGAGGCGGCGGCTACAATGCCGGCCATGTCCGACTCGCCGCCGAACCCGCGTCCCGTGCGCGCCTTGCCCAGGCGCGCCGTCCGCGCGCTGAGCGAATTCTTCCGGTTGGAAGCGGCGGGCGGCATCTTGCTGATCGGCGCCGCGCTGTTGGCCTTGGTCTGCGCCAATTCGCCGCTGCAATCGCTGTATCTGGCGTTCCAGGACATGCCGGTGGAAGTGCGCATCGGCGGCTTCGCGATCGCCAAGCCGTTGTTGCTGTGGATCAACGACGGCCTGATGGCGGTGTTCTTCCTGCTGGTGGCGCTGGAGATCAAACGCGAAACGCTGAGCGGGCAGTTGTCCAGCCGCGACCAATTGGTCTTGCCGATGGTGTGCGCGGTCGCCGGCGTGGCGGTGCCGGCGGCGATTTTCTGGTGGCTCAACCAGGGCCAGGCCGATGCGCTGCGCGGCTGGGCGGTTCCGACCGCGACCGACATCGCTTTCGCGCTCGGCATCCTCGCCTTGCTCGGTTCGCGCGTGCCGCTGGGGATGAAGCTGCTGCTGTCGACGATCGCCGTGGTCGACGACCTGATCGCGATCTTGATCATCGCGATCTTCTATTCGCACGGCATGTCGTTGGTCGCCTTGGCTTGCGCCGCGGTCGCGCTCTTCGCGATGTGGGTGCTGAACCGGCGCGGGGTGAAGGCGCTGACGCCGTATCTGCTGCTGGGCGTCGTGCTGTGGGTGTGCGTGCTAAAGTCCGGCGTGCACGCGACTTTGGCCGGCGTCGCCACGGGATTGATGATTCCGCACGTGGATCCGCGCAACCGCATCGACGACGAAGTCGAGCATTCGCCGCTCGAACATCTCGAGCACGCGCTGCATCCTTGGGTCGCGTTCGGCATCCTGCCGATCTTCGCCTTCGCCAACGCCGGACTCGCGCTCGGCGGCATCGCATTGGACGATTTGCTCTCGCCCTTGCCGCTGGGCATCGCGCTCGGCTTGGTGTTGGGCAAGCCGCTGGGCATCGTCGCCGCCGCGCTGGCGATGCGCGGCCTGCGCCTGGCGCGTTTCCCGGACGGCATGGGGCTGGGCGCGATGCTCGGCTTGGGATTGCTGTGCGGCATCGGCTTCACGATGAGCTTGTTCATCGCTTCGCTGGCTTTCGCGAACGATGCGGTGCGCTATACCGAAAGCGTGATCGGCGTGCTCGCCGCTTCCTTGGTAGCGGCCTTGGCCGGCCTGGCTTGGTTGCGGGTCGCGTTGCGGCCGCAGGGCGGCTGATGCGCACCGCGCTCGTGTTCGGCGGCAGCGGCCAGATCGGATTGCCTTTGCTGGACCTGTTGCACGACGACGGTTGGCGGGTGATCGCCGTCTCGCGCGGCGATCGTTCCGACCAGCCCGGCCTGCAATGGCTGAAGGGCGATCTGAACGACACGCCGGGTTTGCCGCGCCACGCCGATGCGGTATTCAGCTGCGGACCGCTCGATCTGTTCTCGCATTGGTACGCTCGCGCCGCGCTGGAAACGCCGCGCGTGATCGCCTTCGGCTCCACCAGCGTCGAGGTCAAGCGCGGTTCGTCGGACCCGGCCGAGCGCGAAACCGCCGCGCGCCTGCGCGAAGCCGAACGGGTGCTGTTCGACGCGTCGCAAGCGCGCGGTACCGGTGCGACCGTGCTGCGCCCGACCTTGGTCTACGGCGCGGGACGCGATATGACCTTGAGCCGGATCGCGCGCACCGCGCAACGTTTCGGCCGTTTCGCTCTGCCGCGCGGCGCGGTCGGTTTGCGCCAGCCGGCGCACGTCGGCGATCTGGCCGTCGCCGCCTATGCCGTCGTCGGCGCGCCGGGGACGCACGGCCGAGCCTATGCCTTGCCCGGCGGCGAAACGCTGCCGTATCGCGAGATGGTGCGGCGCACGTTGGCCGTGCTGCGGCCGCCACCGCGCCTGTTCGAACTGCCGTCGCCGCTGTTCAACCTGTTGCTGGCCGCCGCGCACGCCGCCGGCCATGCGCGCGGCTTCGGCGAAGCCGCGGTAGCGCGGATGCGCAGCGATTTGGTTTTCGACGCGGGGCCGGCGCAGCGCGATTTCGGTTACGCGCCGCGGCCGTTCCGGCCGACCGCGGACATGTTCGCTTCGCGCGAAACCTAGATTTCCTTGGCCGGCGCCGGCGTGCGCGCCTTGGCGCGCGTCCGCAGCGCGATCAGCAGCACGCCGCCCAATACCATCGCGCCGCCGATCAGCAGTTTCGGGCCCGGCCGATCGCCCCAGAACGCGATGCCCAGCCCGACCGCGAGCACCGGCGACAGCAGCAGATAGGGCGTGATCTGCGCGACCGGGTGGCGCTGCACCAGCACGTAGTACAAACCGTAGCCGAGCAGCGAAGAGATCAGAGAGGCGTAAACCACGCTGACCCAGGCCCAGGCGTCGGCGCGCACCACGGCGGTGGTCGCGCCGGGTTCGAAAATCAGGCTCGCGAACAGCAGCGGCAGCACGCCGATCGCCGCGGTCCAGCCTTGCGCGCTGATCGCATCCAGCCCTTGCAGCTTGCGCGTGACGATGGTGCCCAGCGCGAGCACGAAGCCCGAGCCGAGCATCAATGCCAGCGACAAGGGCCGGTCGAGCACGATCGGATCGAAACCCAGCACCAGCACGCCGGCGAAACTGACCCCGATCGCCAACGCCGTGCGCCAGCCGAAGCGTTCGCCCAGCAGCAGCCAAGCCAGCAGCGCCGACATCGGCACATAGCACTGCTGGATGATCGCCGGCGACGACAGATCGCCGGCCAAGCGGATCGACCACAGGCTCAGCGCGAAATTCAAGGTGCCGTTGCATAGGCCCAGCGCCAGCAACAACGGCCATTGCCCGGCCGGCGGCCGCTTGATGAAAGGGATCAGCACCAAGGCCAGCAGGCCGAGCCGCAGCGCGGCGAACATCATCGGCGGGATTTGCTGCAGGCCGTAGCCCGAAGCGAGGAAGCTGCCGGCCCAAGCGATGCAGATGACCAGCAGATAGAAAAGATCGCGGGAGGACATGCGGTCTCGCGAGAAGCGAATATTTGTGGGAGCGGCTTTAGCCGCGAGCTCTTCCTAAAAGCTCGCGGCTAAAGCCGCTCCCCCCAAAAGTGAGGGGGTCAATATTTCCAGCCGAGCTTGTTGTACAGCTTGGCCACCACCCAAGCCGGCCCGATCAGCAGGAAGGTGATGTCGGTCAGGAAGCTGGGTTTGCGCCCTTCGATCTTGTGGCCGACGAACTGGGCGACCCAGGCGACGACGAACACGACGATCGCGGCGATCAGCAGCGCCTGGGTGCCGTAGGCGTTGTGCAGCCAGCGGGTGAACCAGGCCATGACCACGAACACCGCCAGCATGCCGAAGCCGAGCGAACGCGAGGAGCGGTAATAAAACATCCACGCCGCGAACATGGTCAGCGCGGCCCAGAAACCGGGCCGGAACCAAGTGCCGGGCGAGGGGATGCACCACAACAGCGCGACGATCGTCCACAGGATCGCCGGCACGGCGAACACGTGGATCGTCTGGTTGGTCGGATTGCGGTGGTCCTCGGCGTACTTGTCGAACCAGCGATGGATCGGAGTGGCGCGGGAATCGGCCTGGGCGTGCATGGCGGAGCCTCCGGCGGGTCAGGAGGCAAGCATAACTCTAGACAGGTTAGGCTGCCCGGAATCGGTTCGGGACCAGCTAAGCCAGAGCTTGTGTAGAGCGGAGTGCTCCGCTGCTTTCGCGAGACGTGCCGGAATCAAGAGCAGCGGAGCAAGCTCCGCTCTACACAGGCAAAGCGAAGCGGTCAGTCGACGCTGATCCCGGCCAGCTTCTGCAACGCCTCGGCGTATTTTGCCCGGGTGCGTTCGATCACTTCCGCCGGCAGGCGCGGCCCGGGCGGCGTCTTGTCCCAACCCAAGGTTTCCAGATAGTCGCGCACGAACTGCTTGTCGTAGCTGGGCGGGCTGGTGCCGACTTCGTATTCGTCGGCCGGCCAGTAACGCGACGAATCGGGCGTCAGCATCTCGTCCATCACGTACAGGCGGCCGTCGGCGTCGGTGCCGAATTCGAATTTGGTGTCGGCCAGCAGGATGCCGCGCTGGGCCGCGTAGTCGGCGGCGAACTGGTACAGGCGCAGGGTGGCGTCGCGCACCTGTTCGGCGAGTTCGGCGCCGACGTTGCGCACCATCGTGTCGAAATCGATGTTCTCGTCGTGGTCGCCGACCGCCGCTTTGGTCGAGGGCGTGAAGATCGGCTGCGGCAGCCGTTCCGCCTGGCGCAGGCCGTCGGGCAGGGCGATGCCGCTAACCCGGCCGGTGCGCTGGTAATCCTTCCAGCCGCTGCCGATCAGGTAGCCGCGCGCGATCGCCTCCACCGGCACCGGCTTCAATTTCTTGGTCACCACCGAACGCTGCGCGTACAGCGCCGGATCCACGCCGTCCGGCAACACCGAAGCGACGTCGACGCCGGTCAGATGGTTGGGCAGCAGATGCGCGGTTTCGCCGAACCAGAAATTGCTGATCTGGCACAGCATCTCGCCCTTGCCGGGGATCGGGTCGGGCAGGACCACGTCGAAGGCGCTGAGCCGGTCGGTGGCGACCATCAACAGCGTGTCGTTGCCCAGGTCGAACACGTCGCGCACCTTGCCGCGGTGGCGCAGCGTGAGGCCGGGGAGTTCGGCGGAAAGCAGAGTCGTCGCCATCGTCCGGGAAGCTCGCTACGGGGCGCCATTGTACCGATGCCCGCGGGCTAGAATGGGCCCATGCGCTGGTACGGGAAATTGCTGGGCTTCGTGGCGGGCTGGCTGCTGATGCGGCACCCGGCGGGCGGTTTGGTCGGGCTGCTGATCGGCCATGCCTTCGATATCGACTGGTTCAAGAGCCCGAGCGATAACCCGTATCGTGTGTTCGGCCTGACCGATGAGGCCAGCGATGCCGAAATCGACCAGGCCTACCGCCGCCTGATTTCGCAATACCACCCGGACCGAACCGGCGGCCTGGCCGAAGAATTGCGCCAGCAGGCCGAAAAGAAGGCCCGCGAGATCAACGCCGCCTACGACCGGATCAAGACCCTGCGCAAGCGGCGATAGCCCTCACCACCCTTCAGGCCTTTCCATGCAGTCCACCGTCATCGCGCCTTCCATCCTGTCCGCGAACTTCGCCAAGTTGGGCGAGGAAGTCGACAACGTCCTCGCCGCCGGCGCCGACTGGGTGCACTTCGACGTGATGGACAACCATTACGTGCCCAACCTGACCATCGGCCCGCTGGTCTGCGAAGCGCTGCGCAAGCACGGCGTGACCGCGCCCATCGACGTGCATCTGATGGTGCAGCCGGTGGACCGGATCGTGCCCGATTTCGCCAAGGCCGGCGCCAGCGTCATCAGTTTCCATCCCGAAGCCAGCGCCCATGTGCACCGTACGATCCAGTTGATCAAATCGCTCGGTTGCCAAGCCGGTTTGGTGCTGAATCCGGCGACGCCGGTGGAGGTGCTGGATTACGTGCTGGAAGACTTGGATCTGGTGCTGCTGATGTCGGTCAATCCGGGTTTCGGCGGACAGTCCTTCATTCCTTCCGCGCTGGACAAGCTCAAGCGCGTGCGCGGCATGATCGACAAGACAGGCAAGCCGATTCGTTTGGAAATCGACGGCGGCGTGAAGACCGACAACATCGCGCAGATCGCGACCGCCGGCGCCGACACCTTCGTCGCCGGCTCGGCGATCTTCGGCCAATCGGATTACGCCGGCATCGTGCGCCGCATGAAGGACGCCGTCGCCGGCGCGCGCTGACGAAAAAGGCCGCTGCAGGGCAGCGGCCTTCGGGATATTGGAGGCAATCCCGCCTCCCTCTTTCGTCCTTGCTATGGCCTTCCATTCTCTGGGCGGCAAGTGACGGGCGCGTGACAAGCGGAGCTTCACGTCGCTTCGGCGCGGCCTGGTTAGCCTGTGGTTTTGGCGAACGGCGGCAAGCATGGCATCGACGCATTGGCGACTAATACTCAACGGCAAATCCACCGGCGACGAGCCGCTGCGAGACGCGGTGGCCGCGATGCGCGAACGCGGCATCGCCCTGGACGTGCGCGTCACCTGGGAAGCCGGCGACGCCGAACGCTACGTCGCCGAAGCCATCGCCGACGGCGTCGACAGCGTGATCGCGGCCGGCGGCGACGGCACTTTGAGCGAAGTCGCCACCGCCTTGGCGCATCGCGACGAAGACGCGAGGGACCTGCCGACGCTGGGCCTAGTGCCGATGGGCACCGCGAACGATTTCGCCGCGGCGGCCGGAATCCCGATCGAACCGCTGCCGGCTTTGGAGACGATCGAAACCCGGCCCGCGAACGCCATCGATCTGCTCAAGCTCGAAGCGAACGGGCAGATACACTGGGCCGCGAACCTGGCCAGCGGCGGCTTCGGTACGCAGGTCACGGTGGAAACGCACGACGGGTTGAAGAAATTGCTCGGCGGCTTGTCGTATCTGATCACCGGCCTGTCCAAGCTGGGCAGGATCGAACCGATCCAAGCGCGCATCGCCGGGCCCGATTTCGCCTGGCAAGGCGGCTTCATCGCGCTGGGCATCGGCAACGGCCGGCAGGCGGGCGGTGGACAAGCCTTGTGCCCGGATGCCGCGATCGACGATGGCCTGCTCGACGTCACGGTGATCCCGGAATTGTCCGGCGAAGTGGCCGCCACGCTGGCGACGCTGCTCAAGGACGGCAAGCAGGCGGCGCTGGACCAAGCCGCGGTGCGCGTGCAATTGCCGTGGGTGGAGATCGAATCCGACGCTCCTTTCGCGCTGAATCTGGACGGCGAACCGCTGGAATCGCGGCATTTCAAGGTGGAATGCGCGGCGAGCCGGTTGCGCATGCATCTCCCCGAAGATTGCCCGCTGATATCGCGCATCGAAGCGTCATAGCTTCACGTGGCCGCGCACCGCTGTTTCCCCCTTTGAAAGGGGAATCAAAGGGGATTTGCTCTTGATCTTGCTTTATCGAGCAAGAGCCGAAAAAGCAAAAGCAAATCCCCCTCAGTCCCCTTTTCAAAGGGGGAAAACAGCGGGGCTCGCCGGGATTGGGGAGACCCGCTAAAGTGTCCGCCATGTCCAACCACGCGAACCCGCACTCCGTTTCCGCCGATCTGGGTTGGCGATGGTGGCCCTCGGCCGCCGTCATGTCCGTCGTCCCCCCGCTTTCGAAGGAAACATCGCGTGATCACGCAAGAACAGTTCCAGCAATACGCCGCTGACGGCCACACCCGCATCCCGGTGGTGCGCGAGGTGCTGTCCGACTTGGACACGCCGCTGTCGGTCTATCTGAAGCTGGCCGACGGCCCGCACACTTACCTGTTCGAATCGGTCGAAGGCGGCGAACGCTTCGGCCGCTATTCGATCATCGGCCTGCCGGCCAAACGCGTGTACGCCTTCGCCGGCCGCACCCTATACGTCACCGAGCTGGGCGAACTGGTCGAAACGCGCGAAGTCGCCGATCCCTTCGCCGAAGTCGAGCGCTTGCGCGCCGAGCATTCGGTGCCTCGTCTGGAAAATCTGCCGGTGTTCGCCGGCGGCCTGGTCGGCTGGTTCGGTTTCGAATGCATCCAGTACATCGAGCCGCGCCTGGCCGGCGGCGACAAGCCGGACGAACTGGGCACGCCCGACATCCTGCTGATGCTGAGCGAAGAGATCGCGGTGTTCGACAACCTCAAGGGCCGGCTGTACCTGATCGTGCACGCCGATCCGCGCGAGCCGCAGGCCTGGGCGCGCGCCAACCGCCGCCTGGACGAGCTCAGCCATCGCTTGCGCCATGCCGGCGCCGGCTATCCGGAAACGCTGGTGCCGGTGGCGATCGACGAAAGCGATTTCCGCTCGTCGTTCACCCGCGAGGAATACGAGGACGTGGTGCGCAAGGCGCAGGAATACATCCGCGCCGGCGACATCTTCCAAGTGGTGCCGTCGCAGCGTTTGAGCGTGCCGTTCCGGGCGCGGCCGGTGGACGTGTATCGCGCGTTGCGCGCGCTGAATCCGTCGCCGTACATGTACTTCATCGATGTCGGCGGCACTCAGGTGGTGGGTTCGTCGCCGGAAATCCTGGCGCGCTTGCAAGAGGGCGTCGTGACCGTGCGGCCCATCGCCGGCACCCGCCGCCGCGGCAAGAACGCGGAAGAAGACCAGGCTTTGGAAGCCGAATTGCTGGCCGATCCGAAAGAACGCGCCGAGCACCTGATGCTGATCGATCTGGGCCGCAACGACGTCGGCCGCATCGCCGAGAAGGGCACCGTGGAAGTGGGCGAGCAGTTCGTGATCGAACGCTACAGCCACGTCATGCACATCGTCAGCGAAGTCACCGGCCAGCTGAAAGAAGGCCTGAGCTACGCCGACGTGCTGCGCGCCACGTTCCCGGCCGGCACCGTCAGCGGCGCGCCCAAGATCCGCGCATTGGAAATCATCCGCGAACTCGAGCCGGTGAAGCGCAACGTCTACTCCGGCGCCGTCGGCTACATCAGCTGGCACGGCGACGCCGACACCGCCATCGCGATCCGCACCGCCGTCATCCAGGACGGACGCTTGTACGTGCAAGCCGGCGGCGGCGTGGTGTACGACTCCGATCCGGGCGCGGAGTGGGAAGAGACGATGAACAAGGGCCGCGCGCTCTTTCGCGCCGTCGCCGAAGCCGCCAAGGGCCTTTGATTTTGTAGGAGCGGCTTTATCCGCGAGCTTTTCCCTTCAAATCTCGACATAGCAGCGATTTCGAGAGAAACAGCTCGCGGCTAAAGCCGCTCCTACAAAAAAAGCAGCATTTCGGCGCATTAAATATTTTTAATCCGACGGAAAGCCGGCGGCACGACGCCCTGGCGCAATCTGGCCCGGCGATGGGAAACGCCCCATCCATTCCCCAGATTTCCGAAGGAGCACCGCCATGAAGATCCGCAACACCCTGATCGCGCTCGGCCTGGCCATGGCCGCCACCAGCGCGTTCGCCGCCACGCCGCAGCCGGCCGCGGCCGGCGCCAAGGCCAAGCCCGCGAAGCATTGCGTGCAGCGCAGCAAGATCGGCAAGTGCGAGAAGTGGTCCACCGACGCCAAGCAGGACGCCGCCAAGGCCGAGAAGAAGAGCTGATCCGCAACCCGTCGATTCCTGAAGCAAAAACGAAATCCCCGTCGTTGAAGGCTTGAGCCCGTTCCTCCCTGCGGGCGCACCCCGCCGCCGCCCCCAGCGCCGGCGGGGTATTCTTTGCCCGAAACCGGAGTCGACATGCGCATCCTGCTCGTCGAAGACGACCCGCACACCGCCGGGTTCATCGCCAAAGGCCTGAAGGAAGACGGCCACGCCGTCGATCACGCCGACAACGGCAAGGACGGCTTGTTCCTGGCCACCACCGAGCCTTACGACGCCATCGTCCTGGACCGCATGCTGCCGCAGCTGGACGGCATGACCTTGTTGAAGACTTTGCGCGGCGCCGGCAATCGCGTGCCGACGTTGTTGCTCACCGCGCTCGGCGACGTCGAACAACGCGTCGAAGGCCTGCGTGCCGGCGCCGACGATTATCTGGTCAAGCCTTTCGCCTACGCCGAACTCAGCGCGCGCCTCGACGGCCTGGCGCGGCGCGGAACGGCGGCGTCGGCGGAACCGACCCGGCTGCGCGTGGAGGACCTGGAACTCGACCTGCTCAAGCGCAGCGCATCGCGCGACGGCAAGGCCATCGAATTGCAGCCGCGCGAATACCGCCTGCTTGAATACCTGATGCGGCAGGCCGGGCGCGTCGTCACCCGTACGATGCTGCTGGAAGCGGTCTGGGACTACCACTTCGATCCGCAGACCAACGTGATCGACGTGCACATCAGCCGCCTGCGGCAGAAGATCGACCACGGCTTCGCCGCGCCGCTGCTGCATACCGTGCGTGGCGCCGGTTACCGATTGGGCTCGTGAGCGCGGCGCCGGCACGCTTGCTGTCGACCAGCGCGCGTTTGGCGCTGGCGGTCACCGTCTCCTTTCTCCTCGCTTTCGCCTTGCTCGGCGCAGGCGTCTATTACGCCGTGTCTACGCTGCTCACCGCCGATGCGCGCGAAGTGGTGCGCGCCGACGCGGCGGGCCTGGCCGACATCTATCGCGGCGCCGGGCGTGCGCCGTTGATCGCCGAATTGCGCGATCGGCTCGCCGCGCCGGACGATCCCGATGCGGTGTACGCGCTCGTCGACCGCGACGGCCGCGCGATCGTCGGCAGCGCGCCGCCCTTGTCCGTGCCGCGCAGCGCGGCGCCGCGTTGGATCGTGTTCCGCGACCGCGCCGACGGCGGCACCCGCGTGCTAGCCCGGCTGTCGCCGTTGGACGACGGCGAAACCCTGCTGACCGGTTTGCGCACGCGTTCGCAGGACGGTTTCCTGGCGATGATGCTGCGCACCGCGTTGATCGCCTTGCTGGTGGCGGCGGCGCTGGGCGCGCTGATCGGCTGGCTGACCGCGCGCTGGGTGTCGCGGCGATTGCAGAGTCTCGACTTGACCGCGGCGCGCGTCGGCGCGGGCGAACTGGCGCTGCGCGCGCGCCTGGACGGCAGCGACGACGCCTTCGACCGCCTCGCGCACCGCTTCAACGCCATGCTCGACCGCATCGAGGAATTGCTCGGCGGCGTACGCCACGCCACCGACCACATCGCCCACGATCTGCGCACGCCGCTGACCCGGCTGCGCAATCGTTTGGACCAATTGCGCGAACGCGAAGCGCCCGCGCCCGAGCTGGACGCGGCCATCGCCGAAACCGATCAGCTGCTGCAATCCTTCGGCGCGCTATTGCGATTGGCTCGGATCGAAGCGCAGCCGCCGCTGCACGATGCGCCAGCGGTGGATCTGCAGGCGCTGGTCGGCGATGTGCTGGAGCTGTACGCGCCCAGCGCCGCCGAGCGCCGGATCGCGCTGCGCGACGCGACCGAACCGGCCAGCGTGCGCGGCGATGCGGACCAACTGTTCCAATTGCTGGTGAACCTGGTCGACAACGCCGTCAAGTTCGCGCCCGCCGACAGCGAAGTCGAACTCACCTCGAGCGCATCCGGCGCGGAAGTGCGTTTGCAAGTCCGCGACCACGGCCCGGGCATCCCGGTCGCCGACCGGGAGCGCGTACTCGACCGCTTCGTCCGCTTGGAAACCCATCGCGGCTCGCCCGGCACCGGCCTGGGGCTGAGCCTGGTGCGGGCGATCGTGTTGCGCCACGAAGGGCGCATCGAGCTCTCGGACGCCGCGCCCGGCTTGCGGGTCTGCATCGCCCTGCCGCGAGCCTAGCCGCCGGATTGCCGGGCACGCAGCCGCCGGCTAGATTGCCGTCTCCACGACGCGCCGACGCCATGTCCATCGCCCGCAAAATCCTGCCGCCGTTCGTCGGTCTCGTGTTGGGCGCACTGTGCGCCCTGCTGTCCGTGGCCGTCGCCGGCGGCGGCCATGGCTGGAATTCGGCACTCCCTTTCGGTCTGTGCGCGCTGCTGCTGTATCCCTCGGCTTTCGTCGGCGCGCAAACGCCCGATACGCGTCGAGAGCTGAACTCGGCCTTGCTGGTCGCGGCCGTCGCGCTCGACGCGTGGCTGGCGGTGCGCTCGCTGCAGGAAGGCCTGCACTATGTCGTGCCGGTGTGGCCGTTCGCCCTCGCCTGGCTCGCCCTTTGGTTCGGCTGGCAAGGGCTCGCCTTGCGGAGCTGGATCCGGGCGAAAAAATAGCTTTCCGCGTTGCCATGGACACCGCCCGCCGCTAGATTGCTGGTCTTCCCCCGCACGCGGCATGGCCGCCGGAGCCGCGCCTCGTGCTGCTGATGATCGACAACTACGACAGCTTCACCTACAACCTCGTGCAGTACCTGCAGGCGCTGGGGTCGGAGGTGAAGGTGGTGCGCAACGACGAGCTGTCGGTGGCGCAGATCGCCGCGCTGGAACCCGAGCGGATCGTGATTTCGCCCGGGCCTTGCACGCCGAACGAAGCGGGCGTGTCGCTGGACGTATTGCGCGAACTGGGTCCGCGCACGCCGATCCTGGGCGTGTGCCTGGGCCACCAGAGTTTGGGGCAGGCTTACGGCGGCCACGTGATCCGCGCCGGAAAGATCATGCACGGCAAGACCTCGCGCATCCGCCACGAAGGCAAAGGCGTGTTCGCGGGCTTGCCGGACGGCTACGAAGCGACGCGCTACCACTCGCTGGTCGTCGAAAAGGATTCGCTGCCCGATTGCCTGGAAGTGACCGCCTGGACCGAAAACGAGGACGGCACGGTCGAGGAGATCATGGGCCTGCGCCACCGCGAACATCCGGTGGAGGGCGTGCAGTTCCATCCGGAGTCGATCTTGACCGAGCATGGGCATGCGTTGCTGAAGAATTTCCTCGAGCGATGATCTCCAAGGCCGTCATCCCGGCGAAAGCCGGGATCCAGAGCCGTCTGCCAATCTTCCAATGACCGATCTCCCTTGCCCAGCATGCGGTTTTATGACGCTCGAAGGCGCTTATGGGTCGTACGCACTTTGCCGTCTATGCGATTGGGAAGATGATGGCGTGCAATTGGCTAACCCGACATCGGATGGCGGCGCCAACAGCGAGTCTCTGGCGCAGGCTCAGACATCAGCCCTTGCCAAATTCCCGCTGCAGGTCGAGATTGTGCAAGGATTTCGACGCGGAACTCATTGGCGTCCGTTGTCCGATATCGAGATAACGGCGTATGACGCGCTGCGGATGAAGAGTCATTGGCACACAAGGGCGATCCTAGAAGAGCGCCAAGCCTATTGGTTCTCGGAACGGCGCGAGTAAGGCTTCGGACGACAGCGAACGAGAACGAAACGAATGCCCATCACCCCGCAACAAGCCCTGCAGCGCACGATCGAGCATCGCGAGATCTTCTTCGACGAGATGGTCGAGCTGATGCGCCAGATCATGCGCGGCGAGGTCTCGCCGAGCATGACCGCAGCGATCCTCACCGGTTTGCGGGTGAAGAAGGAAACGGTGGACGAGATCGCCGGCGCGGCCACGGTGTTGCGCGAGTTCGCGCTGCCGGTGCCGGTTGCGGACCGGACCAACCTGATCGACATCGTCGGCACCGGCGGCGACGGCGCGCACACCTTCAACATCTCCACTGCGTCGATCTTCGTGGTCGCCGCGGCCGGCGCGCGGGTGGCCAAGCACGGCAACCGCAGCGTCTCCTCGAAATCCGGCAGCGCGGACGTGCTGGAGGCGCTGGGCGCGAACATCGAATTGCGGCCGGAACAAGTGGCGCAGTGCATCGCCGACTGCGGGATCGGCTTCATGTTCGCGCCGATCCACCATCCGGCGATGAAAGTGGTCGCGCCGGTGCGCAAGGAAATGGGCGTGCGGACGCTGTTCAACATCCTGGGCCCGCTGACCAATCCGGCCGGAGCGCCGAACATCCTGATGGGCGTGTTCCACCCGGACCTGGTCGGCATCCAGGTGCGCGTGCTGCAGGCGCTGGGCGCGCAGCGGGCGATGGTGGTCTGGGGCCGCGACGGCATGGACGAACTGTCGCTGGGCGCGGCCACCCTGGTCGGCGAACTGCGCGACGGGGCGGTGCGCGAATACGAAGTGCACCCCGAGGATTTCGGCATCGCGATGGCCGCCAGCCGCAATCTGCGGGTGGCCGATGCGGCCGAGTCGAAGACGATGCTGCTCGGCGCGCTGGGCAACGAACCCGGACTGCCGCTGGAAATCGTGGCGCTGAACGCCGGCGCGGCCTTGTATGCGGCGGGCGTGGCGGATTCGATCGAAGCCGGCATCGCGAAGGCTCGCGAGGCGATCGCCTCCGGCGCGGCGATGGCGAAGTTGCGCGAATTCGTCGAGACCACCCGGCGCCTGTAGCCCGGGTAAGCGCAGCGCACCTGGGACCACGACGCGACGGAACCCCGGGTGCGCTGCGCTTACCCGGGCTACGCTCAAGAAAACCGCGCGAAGCCGTAGAATTGCGCTCATGACCGACTCTTTCGCCCAACTCCCGCCGCCGCCTTATTACGCGGTGGTCTTCAGCTCGCAACGCCGCGAAGGCGATAACGGCTACGGCGCCGCGTCCGACCGCATGGTCGAGTTGGCGCAACAGCAGCCCGGCTTCTTGGGCATGGAATCGGTCCGCGGCGAGGACGGTTTCGGCATCACCGTCGCCTACTGGGAAAGCGAGGAGGCGATCAAGGCCTGGCGCTTGCACGTCGAGCACACCGCGGCGCGCGAGCAGGGCCGGGCGCAGTGGTACCGGCATTTCGAATTGCGCATCGCCAAGGTGGAGCGCGCCTACGGCTGGGATTTGGCCACCGGCTACCGCCGTCCGCCGGATGCGAAATCGGACGCCGCGGCATGAACGCGGCGCAACGTCCCGACGTGCTGCAGAAAATCCTGCAACGCAAGGCGGAAGAAGTCGCCGAGCGTTCGGCGCGGCGATCGCTCGACGAGATCAAGGCGATGGCGGCCGACGGGCCGCCGGTGCGCGGTTTCGCCGCGGCGATCGAAGCGAAGATCGCCGCCGGCCATCCGGCGGTGATCGCCGAAGTCAAAAAGGCCAGCCCGTCCAAGGGCGTGATCCGCGCCGATTTCGACCCGGCCGCGATCGCGCGCAGCTACGAAGCCGGCGGCGCGGCCTGCTTGTCGGTGCTGACCGACGTCGATTTCTTCCAGGGCGCCGACGACTACCTGCGCCAGGCGCGCGAGGCCTGTGCGCTGCCGGCGCTGCGCAAGGACTTCGCCATCGATCCCTGGCAGGTCTACGAAGCGCGCGCGCTCGGCGCCGATTGCGTCCTGCTGATCGTCGCCGCGTTGGACGATGCACGTTTGGCCGCATTGTCCGATCTCGCCCTGGCGCTGGGCATGGACGTGCTGGTCGAAGTGCACGACATGGACGAATTGGAGCGCGCCCTGCAGGTGCCGGCGCCCTTGCTGGGCATCAACAACCGCAGCCTGCGCAGCTTCGAGGTCAGTCTCGACACCACCTTGTCGCTGAAGCACGCCGTGCCCGGCGATCGCCGCTTGGTCACCGAAAGCGGCATCGCCACGGCCGACGACGTGCGCAAAATGCGCGGCGCGGGCGTCGACGCCTTCCTGGTCGGCGAGAGCTTCATGCGCGAACGCGATCCGGGCGCGGCGCTGCAGCGGTTGTTCTTCGCCGCATGAGCGCGTTCGGCGAAACCGCGGTGCCGTACCGGCCGCTGGTGGTATTCGATTTCGACCACACTTTGTACGACGGCGATTCCGGCGGCCATTTGGTGGCCTGGCTGATCCGCCGCCATCCGTTGCGCAAGCTCGCGGCGCTGCTCGCCGCGCCGCTGCTGTTGCCGATGATCGCCTGGTTGCCGACGCGGCGCCGCGGCATCTCCGGATTCTTGTGGATCGGCACGTTCGGCCTGCATCGGCGCCGCGATTTCGACGCCTTGATCGACGAATACGTGCAAGCCGACGCCAAGCGCATCCGCGCCCGCTTGTTGCCGACGGCGCTGGAAGTGCTGCACAAGCACCGCATCCGCGGCGACCGCGTCGTGATCGCCACCGGCGCGCCGCCGGAGTTGGCGCGCGCGATCCTGGATTTCGTCGCGCACGAGGACCTGCCCGTGATCGGCAGCCTCGGCAAGCCCTTCCTGGGCGGCCTGATCACCGCCCAGCACTGCCACGCGCAGAACAAGGTGCGGATGATCTGGGACGCCGGCTACGACCAGGTCGCCGTCGCCTACAGCGACAGCCGCGCCGATTTGCCGTTGCTGCGCATCGCCAAGCGGCCGGTGGTGGTGAATCCGAAGGCGGGCGCCGTGAATACGTTCCGGCGCGTGTTGCCGCCGGAGACGCCGATCCTCAATTGGGGCTGCCGCGATCGCGCGGGCCAACCGGCGACCGGGATTCCCTGATGAAATCGCCGAACGTAGGCTGGGTTGGCTACATCAACCCAGCATTGCGGTCTCCCGCTTCGCCTGGATATCGCCGCAATTGAACCCGTGCGGCGCTGGGTTGGTGAAGCCAACCCAGCCTACGATTCTGGAATTACGCGTCGCCGAGGCGCTTGATGAAGCGCAGCGTGCCGTCGCTATAACCGCAAGCCTTGTAGAAGGCGTGCGCATCGGCGCGCTGCGAACCGCTGGTCAGCTCGATCCGGGCCGCGCCGGCGGCGCGCGCGCGGCGCTCGGCTTCGCGCAGCAATTGGCGGCCCAGGCCGCGGCCCTGCGCCGAGGTGCTCACCACCAACGCCGTGATCCGGCAGGTGGTGGTGTCCAGCGGCAGGTAGTACATGAAGTCCAGTGCGATCAGCCCGCAGACCTCGCCGTCGCAACGCGCCACGACCAGCGCCTGGCGGTCGTTGTCGACGATGGCGGCGATGCGCTGGGCCGCGTCCTGCGCGTCGCAGGGATAGCCCAGCTCCGACAGCAGCGCGGCGACGTCGTCGGCGTCGATCCGGGAAGCGCTGCGCAGGTCGGCATCCGGCAGTTTCCCCCGGGGGCCGAAGATCGCCATCGGCTCAGCGGGTTCCGTACAGCACGACGGTCTTGCCGCGCGCGTGCAGTTTGCCGTCCAGCTGCAGCTTCTTCAGCACGCGGCCGGCCATTTCGCGCGAGCAGCCGACCAGGCGCGCCAGCTCCTGTCGCGACACGCGCAGTTGCGTGCCTTGCGGATGGCTCATCGCCTCCGGTTCGCGGGCCAGGTCGTGCAAAGTGCGGATGATGCGGTCGCTGACGTCCAGGAAGGCCAGGCGCCCGGCCTTGCGGCTGGTGTCCAGCAAGCGCCGCGACAGCTGCTTGCCGATCGCGAACATCAGCTTGGCCGCGTCCTGCTGCAGCGGGCCGCCGATCAGCTGGAACAGGCGCTCGTAGCTGATTTCGGCCAGTTCGCATTGCGTGCGGGTGCGCAGCATCACTTCGCGCTGATCGGATTCGATGAACAGGCCCATCTCGCCGACGAACTCGCCGGTGCCGAAATAGCCCAGCACCAGTTCGCGGTCGTCGTCTTCGGTGATGATGCTGACCGAACCGTTGACCACGTAATACATGGTTCCGGCCGGATCGCCGGGCCGGAACACCTCCGTTCGGGAGGGATAACGGCGCAGATGGCAATGGGCGAGGAAGCGCTCTAGGGCGGCCGCATCCAGCTGAAGAGGGCTGGTCGGCTGCCGCATCGTCGGGTACGAGAGTGCGGGGGGCTGGTTCATGGCGGGGACAGGTCGGTGAAGACCGCAGCTTAGGGCCTGAATCCGCGCGCGGCAAACCCTATGCCCGGCGCGATATCGCGAATGAGCGGTTTGCCGCATAATCGCGCCCTTCTTCGCCAGCCCTGACCGGGGGGACGACCGCCGTGGTCAAGCCACTGCCGCGCCTGAAGCTGCAAGGCTTCAACAACCTCACCAAAGCTCTGTCGTTCAACATCTACGACGTGTGCTACGCCGTGTCCGAAGAGGAGCGCCAGCGCTACATCGAGTACATCGACGAGGAATACAACGCCGACAGGCTCACCCAGATCCTGACGGACGTAGCCGACATCATCGGCGCCAACATCCTCAACATCGCCCGCCAGGACTACGATCCGCAGGGCGCGTCGGTGACGATCCTGATCAGCGAGCAGCCGGTGATCGAGAAGTCGGCTGCCAAGGGCGTGATCTCCGACGCGGTGGTCGCGCACCTGGACAAGAGCCACATCACCGTCCACACCTATCCGGAAACGCACCCGCAGCACGGCATCGCCACCTTCCGCGCCGACATCGACGTGGCCACCTGCGGCGTGATCTCGCCGCTGAAGGCCTTGAACTACCTGATCGAAAGCCTGGAATCGGACATCGTGGTGATGGACTACCGGGTCCGCGGCTTCACCCGCGACATCAAGGGCAAGAAGCACTACATCGACCACAAGATCAATTCGATCCAGGATTTCCTGGCCAAGAACATCAAGTCGCGCTACGAGATGCTGGACGTCAACGTCTATCAGGAAAACATCTTCCACACCAAGATGCACCTGAAGGACTTCGACCTGGACCAGTATCTGTTCGAGGAAAAGGCCAAGAACCTGTCGTTCAAGGACCGGATGAAGATCGAGTCGCTGCTCAAGCGCGAGATCGAAGAGCTGTTCCACGGACGCAATCTGGTCGAATGACGGCCAGGAACCAGAAAAGACAGGAAACAGGAACGAGTAACAGCGTCGTCGCTAGTTTCTGGTTCCTGCTTCTGTCTAGTTCCTACAACCGATAGGCGACCGCCTTCATCAGCTTCGACGCGGCGGCCATGATCGCCGGCACCGGCTGCGGCAGGATGCGCGCGCCGGCCTGTTCGGCGTTGTCGGCGTGGCGGGCTTCGTCGGCCTTCATCGTGCGCAGGATCCGGCGGCTGCGCAGGTCGGCCTCCGGCAAAGTCTGCAGGTGCTCGTCCAGATGCGCTTCCACCTGGCGTTCGGTTTCGACCACGAAGCCCAGGTTCCAACCGTCGCCGCGCAGGCCGGCGGCGACGCCGATCGCATAGCTGCCGGCGTACCACAACGGGTTGAACAGGCTGGGGCGGCTGTCGAGTTCATGCAGGCGGTCGGCGCACCAGGCGAGGTGGTCGGTTTCCTCTTGCGCCGCTTCGAGAAGATGTGCGCGGGTCGCGGCATCGCGGGCGACCGCGGCCTGGCCGCTGTACAAGGCCTGGGCGCAGATCTCGCCGACGTGATTGATCCGCATCAGGCCGGCGGCGTGGCGGCGTTCGGCCTCGTCCAGCTCGACCTCGGCGGTGTCGCCGGCCGGATTGGGGCGGGCGGCGGCCGGGGCGCCGAAGACGGTTTCCAGGGCGCGCTGGGATTCGCCGAGGAACAGGTCCAGAGGGGTTTGCAGGCGGATGGCGGTCATGGCGCCTATGTTCCCGCCGATGGGTTCTGAGCGCCAGCGGCGAGCTTTTTCCTCCCCCACGTGGGGGAGGATGCCCCGAAGGGCAGGAGAGGGCGAAGCGGAGCGAGCGTGCTTTTGATCTTGCTGGGGGGCTGCGCCAAACGCCGAACCCTCTCCCTGGCCCTTCGGGCCTATCCCTCCCGCAAGGGGAGAGGGTGAAGCCGGCTTGCGACGCCAGGCCCGGCCGGCTATCATTCCGTTTCTTTGTCGCTCCGACACCCCAACGCGTGGCGAAATTCCGCGGCCCCGGCCCGGAACCAGCCCGACTAGGTACCGCTACCAGAGCCCTGTCATGAAGACTTTCACCGCTAAAAACGAGACCGTGCAGCGCGACTGGTACATCGTCGACGCCTCCGGCAAGACCCTCGGCCGACTCTGCTCCGAATTGGCCCGCCGCCTGCGCGGCAAGCACAAGCCGGTCTACACCCCGCACGTCGACACCGGCGATTACATCGTCGTGATCAATGCCGAGAAGATCCACGTCACCGGCAACAAGCTGGCCGACAAGCAGTACCACCGCTTCACCGGCTACATCGGCAACCTCAAGACCGAGACCCTGGCGCAGGCGCTGGAACGCCATCCCGAACGCGTGATCGAGATCGGCGTGAAGGGCATGCTGCCGAAGAATCCGCTCGGCCGCGCCATGTACCGCAAGCTCAAGGTCTACAAGGGTTCCGAACACCCGCACGCCGCCCAGCAGCCGCAAGTCCTGGATATTTAACTCATGGCCATCTCTCAGAACTACGGCACCGGCCGTCGCAAGTCCTCCACCGCCCGCGTGTTCCTGCGCAAGGGCAGCGGCAACATCACCGTCAACGACCGTCCGCTGGACGAGTTCTTCGGCCGCGAAACCGCGCGCATGATCGTGCGCCAGCCGCTGGAGCTCACCCAGACCACCGACAAGTTCGACATCGTCGTGACGGCCGCCGGCGGCGGCACCACCGGCCAGGCCGGCGCCATCCGCCTGGGCATCGCCCGCGCCCTGGTCGAATACGACGAGTCGTTGAAGACGTCGCTGCGCAAGGCCGGTTTCATGACCCGCGATGCGCGCGAAGTCGAGCGCAAGAAGGTCGGCCTGCACAAAGCCCGCCGCGCCACTCAGTTCTCCAAGCGTTAATGGGTATGCGCCGGAATCGATATTCCGGCGCTACAATCGAAACATAGCCCCGTCGCCAAGCGGTAAGGCACCTGACTCTGACTCAGGCATTCGGTGGTTCGAATCCATCCGGGGCTGCCATACGCAGCCGTCACATTGGCTCCATCGAAAGCCCGCCTCGCGCGGGCTTTCTTTTTGCGCGTCGTCACGGATCTTCTCGCTGCGTCACGGCGGCGGCCGATGCCCTGTGCTAGGTTTTCTTCGCCGCGCATGCAGCGCGGCCTCTGTCCGGCCAAGACGCGATGCGATTGCCACTGCGACCGAACTTCGGATCGGTCGAAGCGTCCGCCGGCACCGCCATCGATGGGACCTTCGCAAGGATCGTCCCCCACCATTGATTCGGAGGGAATCGGATGAAAATGAATGTGTGCTTGAGCGCGGGCGTAGTCGTTTCCGCCTTGGTGATGACGTTCGGCGTGGCCGGCAACGCCTCCGCGGGCGCCGGAACCACGTTCTGCGGTTATCAAGAAGTCGGCGGCGCGCAGGTTTGGGAAAGGCGTTACGTCGGCAATCGGCAATGCCCGGCCAGCGACGTCAAGAACGGCGTGGAAGGCACGCTGGTCTATTCGGAATACATCGCCTGACGAAGGGCGGGCAGCTGCCGTTCCGATGCGCTATCGCGAAGGGCCCGAACGGGCCCTTCGCTTTTTTGCGCGCGCCGTCGAGCGCAGATTTGCTGGGATAATGCCGCTCGCCTCGCCGCGCAGCGGCCCGGGCTCAGAGAGGCAAGTCGCCGCCATGGTCGCCGTATTCTCCGCTCCGTTCACGCCCGTCCAATCCGTCTTGCCGGCCTTGCGCGAGCGCGGCTACGCGGTGCTCACGCCTGCGAGCGTCGCCGAACTCTGCGGCGGATCCTCGGCGGCGTTCGACGCGCTGGCGCCCAGTTGGAACGACCTGGCGCTGGACAATTACCTGCGCGACGGCGGCAACTACCGTCGCCGCCGCCATTCCTGTTTCGTCGTCGACGCCGCCGGCATCGAACAGGCGCCGCACCGCGCGCATTGGCAATCGGAGGAATACAACGCGTTGCACGGCGGCATGCGCCGCTGGTTCGAGTCGATCCGCGCGGAGACGATCGCGCAACCGGCTTGGCCGAGGTTGTTGCGCGCCCTGGCCGCCGAATTCACCGCGCTGAGCGGCGTCGAGCGCTGGTTCGTCGAAGCGCACCAGTTCCGCATCGACACCAGCGACGGCATCGGCCGGCCCACGCCCGAGGGCGCGCACCGCGACGGCGTCGATTACGTCGCCGTGGTCCTGGTCGGGCGGCACGGCATCAAGGGCGGCGAAACGCGGGTGTTCGAAGCGGCGGGACCGGACGGCCAGCGCTTCACCTTGCTGGAGCCGTGGTCGATGCTGCTGCTCGACGACGCGCGGGTGATCCACGAATCCACGCCGATCCAACCGTTGGACGGGCAGGGCCATCGCGACACGCTGGTGCTCACCTACCGGCGCGGCGCCTTCCAAGGCGACGATTGACGTAGCCCGGGTAAGGCCGAAGGCCGCACCCGGGACACGACGCAACCCGAGTGCGGCCTTCGGCCTTACCCGGGCTACGAATACACCGAAGGCTGGCCGTCGGGCTGGCGTTTGAAGCGCCGGTGGATCCACAAATACTGCGACGGCGCTTCGCGCACCATGCGTTCGATCGCCGCATTCACCCGCGCGCTGTCGGCGACGGCGTCCGCGGTGGGGAAGTCGGGCAGCGGGTCGCCGACGCGCAGGATGTAGCGTCCGCCTTCGCGCCGATGGAAGAACGGCACCACCGCGCAGCCGGTCAGCCGCGCCAGTTGGTGGGTGGCGGTGATGGTGGAAGCGGGAATGCCGAAGAACGGCGCGAACACGGTGTCCTTGCCGCGCATGTCCTGGTCCGGCGCGTACCACAGGAACCCGCCGCGCTTGAGCAGCCGCACCACCGGCCGGATCTCGTCGTTGGTGTACATCGCGCTGGCGTAGCGCAGGCGGCCGCGCTTGACCGCCCACTCGAACACGGCGTTGCGGTGGCGGCGGTACATGCCGGCCAGCACTACGTGGTCGCAAAGCAGGCGGCCGCAGGTCTCCAAGGTCATGAAATGCCCGGAGATCAGCAGCACGCCGCGGCCCTGGGCCTGCAGCGCGAGCAGCTTGTCCAAGCCTTCGATGCTCGCCTCGCGCCGCATCGGCGCGATCGAGCCCCACCAGGCCCGGGCGAATTCGAACATGCCGATGCCCAGGTCCTCGAAGCTATGGCGCAGCAGGGTTTCGCGCTGGTCCTCGCTCAGCTCGGGCAGGCAAAGGGCGAGGTTGGTGCGCGCGGCTTCGCGCCGGTCCGGCACCAGGTGCCGCAGCGCGCGGCCGATCAAGCCGCCCAGCCAGCGCTGCAGCGCCCAAGGCAGGCGCGCGCCCAGCCACATGCCGGCCATGATCAGCCACATCGGCCAGTGGCGCGGCGAGAGCGGCGGCGGACCGGCGGGGGATTCGGAAGACATGCGCCGATTTTAGGCCAACAAGCCCGGCCGCTTCGCTATGCTGTGCGCGTATGCGGGGCGACCCTATCGAACGAATCCTACGCGCCCTGTACTCGGCGACCTTGTACTTGTTGGCGCCGGTCACGCTGTATCACCTGATCTGGCGCGGTTTCCGCCATCGCGAATACTTCCAGCGCTGGAACGAGCGCTACGCGGCGTATTCCGAAAAACCCGACGGCACGATGGTCTGGCTGCACGCCGTGTCGGTGGGCGAAGTCAACGCGGCCGCGCCGCTGGTCGATGCGCTGCGCCGGGCGCGCCCGGACTTGAAGCTGGTGGTGACCACGATCACGCCCACCGGTTCGGCGCGTGCGCGTTCGCTGTGGTTGGACGCGGTCGAGCACGTGTACCTGCCCTACGATCTGCCCGGCGCGGTGGGCCGCTTCCTCGACCATTTCCGGCCGCGGATCGCGCTGATCCTGGAAACCGAGCTGTGGCCGAACCTGCTGTTCGGCTGCCGCGACCGCGATATCCCGTCGTACGTGCTCAATGCGCGCTTGTCGGAGCGCTCGTTGCGCGGCTATCGCGTGCTGGCGCCGCTGATCGGACGCGCGTTGCGCAGCGTCACCCGGGTGGCGGCGCAATCGGCCGCGGACGGCGAACGCTTCGTCGCCTTGGGTGCGCAACGCGAGCGGGTGGTGGTCACCGGCAATCTGAAATACGACATCGCAGTGCCGGCGGACGTGTCGGGCTTCCTGGCCGAGTTCCAGGCCAGCCTGGGCGCGCCGCGTCCGGTCTGGATCGCAGCCAGCACCCACGACGGCGAGGAAGCCGCGGTGATCGCCGCGCATCGCTGCTTGCGCAAACGCTGGCCGGATTTGCTGCTGCTGTGGGCGCCGCGGCACCCGGAGCGGTTCCGGCCGGTGGCCGATCTGGCGCGCGGCGAAGGGCTGCCGGTCGCTTTGCGCAGCCAGCAACGTTGGCCGCAGGCGAAGGACGCGGTGTTCGTGGTCGATACGCTGGGCGAATTGACCAAGTTCTACGGTTGCGCCGACGTGGCTTTCGTCGGCGGCAGCCTGCAGCCGATCGGCGGGCACAACCTGCTCGAACCGGCGGCGCTGGGCAAGGCCATCGTCACCGGGCCGCATCTGCACAATTTCGCCGAAATCGCTGCGAAGCTGGAGCAGGCCGGCGCGTTGCGCATCGTCGCCGGAACTGAAGCGCTGGCGTCGGCGATCGAAACGCTGCTCGCCGATCCAGCGGCGCGCACGGCGATGGGCGATGCGGGCTTGGCGCTGGTCGCGCAAGGGCGCGGCGCGTTGGCGCGGACGATGGCTTTGATCGAGCCGCAGTTGCCGGCGGCGGTTTCAGTCGCCGAATAAACCTTCATCCCCCAACGACAGTCATCCCAACGAAACGAGCGAAGCGAGTTAACGGCGAAGCCGGCCCAAAGGGCGAGCGCGCAGCGCGAGTCAAGCTGGGATTCATTGCTCTTGCCATTGATCCTGCCGTTGTTTAAGCCGTCATTCCCGCGAAGGCGGGACTGCGGAGGCAGGATGCCGGAGCGAACATCGGCGAAGCCGATGGCCCGAAGGACGCGCCGCAGGAGCGGAGCGTAATCCAGTGACTTTGCTTACTGCTCGTCATCCCGGCGTAAGCCGGGATCCAGGGCATCCGATGAACTGGTCGATGGCGATGCGACTCGTTACGTGGACAACAGCTTCCGGGCTTTCGCCCGGGTCACTTTCTTTACTGGCATAAAGAAGTAACCAAAGAAAGTGCCTAACTTCAACGGCGGTGCGTGGCGTCGTACTTCTCGATCCACTGGGCGTTGTAGCTGGACAGCACGCCGACTCTCGGTCTCGGTCCGTAGTTCGATGGCGGCCGTTCGTATTGGCATCGCTTCGCTGTTGAGTCGCTGGCGGGCCAGGAGTGGTAATTCGCAGCTTCGGAAAGCGCCGAGCGCTCGTCCGGATACTCGGCGTGACGATGGAAAATCGCCGCGCAAGAAAGGAAGCCCGGATTTCTCCGGGCTTCGATCTAGTTCTTGCAATGTCCCGGGCGTGCCCGGGCGAGATCACTGCTGCGGCTTCAACTGCGCCTCGGCATTGACGGTGAGCAGGCGATTGACTTCCTGCACGTCGGCGATGTCCAGCTGGCCGGCGGCCTGGTCCAGGCGCAGGCGGTTCTGCAGGAAACCGTACTTGGCTTGCGCGTACAGCTGCTGCGCGTTGAACAGGTTCTGTTGGTTGATCAGCACGTCGATCACGGTGCGGGTGCCGACTTCCAAACCGACTTGCGAAGCTTCGTACGCGGCCTTGGCCGAAACCACCGCCAAGCGGCGCGCTTCGACTTCGCTGACGCCCGCGACCAGCGCCTGATAGGCGCTGCGGGTGCTGCGCTCCAATGCGCGCTTCTGCTGTTCCAGCTGATCCTGCGCCGTGTCGCGGCGGGCGAGCGCTGCGCGCACTCGCGACTGGGTGACGCCGCCGGAGAAGATCGGCACCGACAAGGTCAGGCCGATGCCCGGGCCATAACCGTGGTCGCTGTTGAACGGCCCGAGACTGGTGCCGCCGCGGCTGATGTCGCCCCAGCTGTTGGTGTCGCTGTAGTTGCCGCTCAGGTACAGCCGCGGCCAATGGCCGGCGCGCGCGGTTTCCACGTCGGCGGCGGCGGATTGCACCTGGTATTGCTTGGCCATCAGCGCCGGATTGTTCTTCACCGCGCTATCGACCCAGCTTTCCACCGTCTGTTCCGGCGGCAATTCCGGCTTGAAGTCTTCCGGCAGGCCCTTCAGGTTGCGCACCGGCTGACCGGTGATTTCGGTCAGCGCCTGGTAGGCGTCTTCCAGTTCGTTGCGGCGGACGATGGTGTTGGCGCGGGCGCTGTCGTACTGCGCGCGCGCTTCGTGCACGTCGGTGATCGGCGCCAAGCCCACTTCCAAACGCTTGTCGGCGAAGTCGAACTGCTTCTTCAGCGCGGTTTCCTGCGCTTCGGCCGCGGCCAGCGTTTCGATCGCGACCAGCACGTTGAAGTAGGCCTGCGAGGTGCGGATGATCAGGTCGTCGTTCGCGCTGTCCAGCGAGAAGTCGGCGCCCTTGCTCAGCGCTCTCTGGCTTTTCAGGCCGGTGAACAGGGCGCGGTCGTAGACCATCTGGTCCAGGTTCACGCCGGTGCGGCGGGTATTGGTCTCGGTGGTGCGGTTGCCGCCGGTGATCTGGCCGGTGATCGGGTCGATCCGGGTCGGCGTATTGCCGTCGACGTGGTTCCAATCGCGGTTGAACGACGCGCTGCCGTCGATCTGCGGCAGCATCGCGCCGCGCGCCTGCACGGCGCCTTCCTTGACGGCGCGGCGGTCGGATTCTGCGGCCGACAGCTGCGGATCGCCGGTGCGTGCCAGCTCGTAGGTCTGCAACAGGTCTTCGGCGAAGGCGCTGGCCGGCAACAGGGCCAGGGCGAGGGCGAAAAACAACGGGCGGCGACTCATGCGGGGAGGTCCTTGGGTTTTTATTTGGCTGTCCGCGCATCGATGCGCGGGCGGGTTCTACGGTCGCATCACAAACGGAATTCGGGCGCCGGCTCGGCGCCGGCAAGGTACTGCAGCTCGGTTTCGAACAACGATTCGATGCGCGCTCCGTTGACTTCGTTGCGCACGCGAACCGCTTCCATCACCGGCGCCCGGCCGCGGACCACGAACAAGCGTCCGCCTGGGCGCAGCCATTCGACGAAGCGGGCCGGCACCGCATCGACCGCCGCGGTCACGCAGATCGCATCGAAGCGCCGCTGCGTGTTCCAAGCCAGCGCATCGGCGGTTTCGACGCGCACGTTGTTGTCGAAACCGTGCTGCGCCAAACGCGCCCGCGCCGCTTCGGCCAACTGCGGCGCTATTTCGAGACTATGCACGTCGCGTGCCAGGTAGCCGAGGCAGGCGCTGACGAAGCCGCTGCCCGCGCCGATCTCCAGCACTTCGTCGCCGGCGCCGATCTCCAGCGCCTGCAGCATGCGGCCTTCGACCACCGGCTTCATCATCGATTGGCCGTGGCCGATCGGCAGTTCCAGGTCGGCGTAGGCCAGCGCGCGATAGGCCTCGGGCACGAACGCATCGCGCGGCACGGCGTTGAGCGCCTCGAGCACGCGGATATCCAGCACGTCCCAGGGACGTACTTGCTGTTCGACCATGGTTTCGCGGACTTTGGCGTAATCGATCGTCATAGGGGCAGTAGGGAGCGGCCGGCCCGCGATTTTACCGGGTCCGGGGCTCCTCCGCGCCTGCGGGGAGCCGGGGAATAGCATTCATCACGCTTCATCCGGGTCTGAGTGCCGGAAGTAACCAAGACTCTCGTACCGCGGGACCGTCTATAGCTTCCTGCAGCGCCCGCAAGCGGGCATCGGGCAAACGTCTCCTCGTCTCCATGACAGCTGTCAGACGACCGCGGACGTCCGCATCGCCGCGGCGGACACCGTTCAGCGCGGCCCGTAGGCGCGCAGGAACAACTCCACCGTCGCGTCGATATGCGCGTCCACCTCGCGCTTGCTCGGCGCGCCGCACAGGCCGCTGGCCATGCGCATGTGCAGCTCGCCTTTCAACAAACAGAAGAATTGCGGCACGGCACGGTCGATGTCGGGCACGTCGAGTTCGTGCGCCGCCGCGCGCGCTTCCAAAAAGGCCTTGAACGCGTCCTGCACCTTCTGCGGACCGGCCTGCCAGAACATCTGGCGCACGCGGATGTCGCTGGCCTGGGTCATCATCATCCGGTGCATCGACAGCGCTTCGTCGCTGGTGATCAGCGCGAAGAACGCCTGCGCGATCCGGGTCAGCTGGCTGCGCAACGGGCCTTTCAGGTCCGAGGGGAACAAGTCCGCCGGCATCTGCTCTTCGCACTTGGCGCGGATGGCCTCCATGAACAGCGCGTCCTTGTCGCCGAAATGGCTGTAGACGGTGAGCTTGGACACGCCGGCCTCGCCGGCGATCTGGTCCATGCTGACGCCGTCGTACCCCTGCAGGGTGAACAAGCGCTTGGCCGTATCCAAGATCGCGGCGCGCTTGTTCAGGTCCTTAGGACGGCCTGGACTGGCCGCTTTGGGGGCCTTGGAAGCGAGTGGGCTGGCGGTGGCTGGCTTGCTCATGCGGCAATACTAGACTAATCGGTTTTATATTTATACTATACCGGCAAGTCCATTAATAGGCCGGAGTGGAACCATGTCGCCGATCTTCAGGCAAGCCATGCTGGCGGGCGCGTTGCCGGGCATGCTCGTCCTCCTCGCCGCCTGCAGCAATGCGGCCACGCCCAGCGAAACGCCGCGTCCGGTGCTGGTCACCCGCGCGGGGGACTCCGGACCCGCCGCCACCGCCTATGCCGGCGAAATCCGCGCCCGCGAGGAGAGCGCGCTGTCGTTCCGGGTCGGCGGCAATCTGATCCGCCGCGACGTCGATGTCGGTGCGCGGGTCAAGCGCGGCGATCTGCTGGCGGTGCTGGATCCGGGCGATCTGCGCCTGCAGGCCCAAGCCGCGCAGGCGCAGTTGGCCGCCGCGGAGGCCGAACTCGGCCGCGCCCGCGCCGACCAAGTCCGCTACGCGCAATTGGAGAAGCAGCAACTGGTCAGCCGTTCGGCGCTGGATGCGCAGAACGCCGCCTTCCGCGCCGCCGAAGGCCAGGCCCGCGCCGCGCGCGCCAATATGGATGTGGCCCGCAACCAGGCCGAGTACTCGCAACTGCGCGCGCCGCGCGACGGCGTCATCGCCAGCCGCCAGGCCGAAGCGGGGCAGGTGGTCGCCGCCGGCCAGACCGTGTTCACCCTGGCCGGCGACGCCGGCCGCGAGGTCGCCATCGCTTTGCCGGAAGCGAGCATCCGCGATTTCAGCGTCGGTCAGCCGGTGCTGGTCGAATTGTGGAACGCGCCCGGCGAACGCCTGCCGGGCAAGATCCGGGAAATCGCCCCGGCCGCCGACCCGCAAGCGCGCACCTACGCCGCGCGCATCGCCTTGCAAGGCGATGCCGCGAATGCGGTGGAACTGGGCCAGAGCGCACGCGTCTACGCCGCAGGCGTCGGACGCGCCACCCTGACCTTGCCGCTGTCGGCGTTGCAGCGCGACGCGAACGGACGCAGCGCGGTGTGGGTGGTCGATCCCCAAACCCAGCGCGTGCATGCGGTGACGGTGCGCACCGGCGCTTTCGGCGAAGACAGCGTGCCGGTACTCGACGGCCTGCGGCCCGATGCGCTGGTGGTCGCCGCCGGCGGACATCTGCTGCGCGAGAACCAGTGGGTGGCGCCGGTGGATCGGGAAAACAGACCCCTCTACCCGAACCAACAGAAGCGACTCACCGCAAGCGCCAAGTAATCCGAACAAAGCGACTCCCGCTCGGCACCGACTCCCCCTCTCCCCTGCGGGAGAGGGATGGGGAGAGGGGCACGGTCGCGACGAAACCAAGCTTTAGATAACGAGCGCAGTCGACACTCACCCTCACCCCAACCCTCTCCCGCGAAGCGGGAGAGGGGGCTAAAAGCCAGAGCGAACCAATGCGCAGATTCAACCTTTCCGAGTGGGCGCTGAACAACCGCAGCCTGGTGCTGTACGCGATGCTGCTGCTGGGCCTGGTCGGCGCCTGGTCCTACCGCCATCTCGGCCAGTCCGAAGATCCGCCTTTCACCTTCAAGGCGATGGTGGTGCGCACGCTGTGGCCCGGCGCGACCGCGGAAGAGGTGTCCACCCAGGTCACCGAGCGGATCGAAAAGAAATTGATGGAGACCGGCAGCTACGAGTTCATCCGCTCGTATTCGCGGCCCGGCGAATCGCAAGTGATCTTCATGGCCCGCGATTCGATGAAGTCCTCGCAGATCGAACCGCTCTGGTACCAGGTGCGCAAGAAGATCGGCGACATCCGCCCGACCTTGCCCGACGGCGTGGTCGGCCCGTTCTTCAACGACGAATTCGGCGACACCTTCGGCAACATCTACGCGCTCACCGGCCAGGGCTTCGACTACGCGGTGCTGAAGGACTACGCCGACCGCCTGCAATTGGAACTGCAGCGCGTGCCGGACGTCGGCAAAGTGGAATTGGTCGGCCTGCAGGACCAGAAGGTCTGGATCGAAGTCAGCAACACCAAGCTGGCGACGCTGGGCGTGCCCTTGTCGGCGGTGCAGCAGGCGCTGGAGCAGCAGAACGCGATCGCGCCCGGCGGCTTTTTCGAAACGCCCAGCACGCGCGTGCAGTTGCGCGTGGACGGCGCCTTCGATTCGATCGAAGCGATCCGCAAATTCCCGATCCGCGCCGGCGACCGCACCATCCGCCTGGAAGACGTGGCCACGATCCAGCGCGGCTTCGCCGATCCCGCCGCGCCGCGTATGCGCTTCATGGGCGAGGACGCCATCGGCCTCGCGGTGGCGATGAAGGACGGCGGCGACATCCTGCGCCTGGGCAAATCCCTGGAAACGGAGTTCCGCCGCTTGCAGGAAACCTTGCCGGCCGGCATGCAGCTGCGCAAGGTCGCCGACCAGCCGCACGCGGTGCAGGAATCGGTAGGCGAATTCGTGCGCGTGCTGGCCGAGGCGGTGGCGATCGTGCTGCTGGTCAGCTTCTTCTCGCTCGGCTTCCGCACCGGCTTGGTGGTGGCGGTGTCGATCCCGCTGGTGCTGGCGATGACTTTCGCGGCGATGCACTACTTCGGCATCGGCCTGCACAAGATTTCGCTCGGCGCGCTGGTGCTGGCGCTGGGCCTGTTGGTGGACGACGCGATCATCGCGGTGGAGATGATGGCGATCAAGATGGAGCAGGGGTTCAGCCGCCTGAAAGCGGCCAGCTTCGCCTATGAATCCACGGCGTTTCCGATGCTGACCGGCACCTTGGTGACCGCGGCCGGCTTCCTGCCGATCGCGACCGCGGCTTCGAGCACCGGCGAATACACGCGTTCGCTGTTCCAGGTGGTGACCATCGCGCTGATCGTGTCCTGGGTCGCGGCGGTGCTGTTCATCCCGTACCTGGGCGACAAGATGCTGCCGGACCTGCACGACGCGCATCTGAAGCCGACCCTGCGGCAGCGGGCGTTCGCGTTCTTCCGTTCGCGCTTCGGCTCCCGAACCGCGCCGGCGCATGAGGCGGCGCCGGCGGCCCAGGACGCGCACGATCCGTACCAGTCGCGCTTCTACCAGCGTTTCCGCGGTTTGGTGGAATGGTGCCTGTCGCGCAAATGGTGGGTCATCGCCGTCACCGTAGCGGCGTTCTTCGCCGCGATCATGATGTTCCGCTTCATCCCGCAGCAATTCTTCCCCGATTCCACCCGCCCCGAGCTGATGGTGGACATGGAGCTGGCGGAGGGCGCCTCGCTGCGCGCCACCGAAGCGCAGGCCAAGAAGCTGGAGAAGCTGCTGCAAGGCCACGAAGGCATCGACAATTACGTCGCCTACGTCGGCACCGGTTCGCCGCGCTACTACTTGCCGTTGGACCAGCAGTTGCCGGCCGCCAATTTCGCCCAGTTCGTGGTGCGTGCCGACGATCTGGAGGCGCGCGAAAAAGTGCGCCGCTGGATCGTCGACGAAGTGATTCCGCGCTTCCCCGAACTGCAGGTGCGGGTGACGCGCCTGGAAAACGGCCCGCCAGTCGGCTATCCGGTGCAGTTCCGCGTGTCCGGCGAGCACATCGACCAGGTCCGCGCGCTCGCGCGCCGGGTGGCCGAGCGGGTGCGCGCCAATCCGCACGTCGCCAACGTCAATTTGGATTGGGACGAGCCGAGCAAAGTCGTGCGCTTGCGCATCGACCAGGACCGCGCGCGCGTGCTCGGCGTGACTTCTTCGGACGTCGCCCATTTCCTGTCCGGCTCGCTGTCCGGTTTGCGGGTCAGCACCTACCGCGAAGGCAACGAGCTGATCGAAATGCTGTTGCGCGGCCCGGACGACGAGCGCGCGCGGCTGGATCTGCTGTCGAGCCTGGCGATCCCCACGGCCAGCGGCCAGTCGGTGCCGCTGTCGCAGGTCGCGAAGCTGGAATACGCCTTCGAGGAAGGCATCGTCTGGCACCGCGACCGCCTGCCGACGGTGACGGTGCGCGCCGACATCAAGGACGCGCTGACGCCGCCGACGGTAGTGGCACAGATCGAACCCACGCTGGACAAGATCCGCGCCGAACTGCCGGAAGGCTATCTGCTGAAAACCGGCGGCACGGTCGAGGATTCCGCACGCGGCCAGAACTCGGTCAACGCCGGCATGCCGCTGTTCCTGGTGGTGGTGTTCACCTTGCTGATGCTGCAGCTGCGCAGCTTCTCGCGGGTGTTCCTGGTGTTCCTGACCGCGCCGCTGGGCCTGATCGGCGTGACGCTGTTCCTGCTGCTGTTCCGCGTGCCGTTCGGTTTCGTGGCGATGCTGGGCACCATCGCGCTGGCCGGCATGATCATGCGCAACTCGGTGATCCTGGTCGACCAGATCGAACAGGACATCGCCGCCGGCCACGACCGCTGGCACGCGATCATCGACGCCACCGTGCGCCGTTTCCGCCCGATCGTGCTGACCGCGCTGGCGGCGGTACTGGCCATGATTCCGCTGTCGCGTTCGGTGTTCTACGGACCGATGGCGGTGGCGATCATGGGCGGCCTGATCGTCGCGACCGCCCTGACGCTGCTGTTCCTGCCGGCGCTGTACGCCGCCTGGTTCAAGGTGAAGCCCGAAGAAGCCCGCGCCGCTTGAAGCCCTCTCCCGCCTGCGGGAGAGGGTTGGTGAGGGCGCGCACCGCGTTAAGTCGCGTCGATAGGTTGGATTCCCCGAGACGTCGGAATCGCGTTGTTTGACGCGATCAGTTACCCCGCGCGCCCTCACCCTAGCTCCGCTTCGCGCCCCGGCCCGCGCTTTCGCGCGTGCGCTCAGCGGCGCGCGCGGCAGTGCTGCGCAAGCAACGCCGCATCGCCCCGCAAGCGGGAGAGGGGATGACCGCGCCTTTGCCGCGCGGCGCCTTTCAGGTCTAGACTCGCCCCAGCAAGCGAGGCCGGCGCGTCCGGCGAGCCAGCAGCGAGGATCGCGGTGAAGCCGACCGATATTCGCAACCCCGACACCTTCCACAAGGTCGTCGATTGCCAATGGGCCTGCCCGGCGCATACGCCGGTGCCCGAATACATCCGCCTGATCGCCGCCGGCCGCTACGCCGACGCGTACATGGTCAACTGGCAATCCAACGTCTTCCCCGGAATCCTCGGTCGCACTTGCGACCGTCCTTGCGAACCGGCCTGCCGACGCGGCCGCGTCGAAGAAAACAACGGCGAGAAACCCGAACCCGTCGCGATCTGCCGGCTCAAGCGCGTCGCCGCCGACAACAAAGGCGAAGTGCAAGCGCGGATGCCGAAGCCGGCGATGCAGCGCAACGGCAAACGCATCGCGTGCGTGGGCGCCGGGCCGTCCTCGCTCACCGTCGCGCGCGATCTGGCGCCGTTGGGCTACTCGGTCACCGTGTTCGAAGCCGATCCGAAAGCGGGCGGCTTCATGCGCACCCAGGTACCGCGCTTCCGTCTGCCCGAATCGGTGATCGACGAGGAAACCGGCTACATCCTCGATCTGGGCGTGGATTTCGTCGGCGGCCATCGCATCGAATCGATGCGCGATCTGCTGGCGCAAGGCTTCGATGCGATCTTCGTCGGCAGCGGCGCGCCGCGCGGTCGCGATCTCGATCTGCCGGGCCGGCAAGAAGCCGCCGCGCAAATCCACGTCGGTTTGGATTGGTTGGCGAACGTCTATTTCGGCCACGTCACTGCGGTCGGCAAGCGCGTGCTGGTGCTCGGCGGCGGCAATACCGCGATGGACTGCTGCCGTTCGGCGCGGCGTTTGGGCGGCACCGACGTCAAGGTGCTGGTGCGCTCGGGCTTCGACGAAATGAAAGCGAGCCCGTGGGAAAAAGAGGACGCGATGCATGAGGGCATCCCGATCCTCGACTACCGCGTACCCAAGAGCTTCGTCCACGCCAGCGGCCGCCTGACTGGCATGACTTTCGAACTCGTCCGCGCCGAATACGACGACAAAGGCCGGCGCAAATTGGTTCCGACCGGCGAACCCGACGAATTCCATCCCTGCGACGAAGTGCTGATCGCGGTGGGCCAGGAAAACGCCTTTCCCTGGATCGAACGCGACCTGGGCATCGAATTCGACGAGTGGGGCATGCCCATCGTCGACAAGGTCACGCATCAGTCGACCTTGCCGAACGTGCTGTTCGGCGGCGATGCCGCGTTCGGGCCGAAGAACATCATCTGGGCGGTCGCGCACGGCCACGCGGCCGGGATTTCCATCGACAAACTGCTGCATGGCGAAGATACGCGCGAACGGCCCGATCCGCTGGTCCAGCTCGATTCGCAGAAGATGGGCATCCACGAATGGAGCTACGACAACGCGGTCTCGCCGGACGAACGCTATGTCGTGCCCTGGTCGGAGGCGGCGAAGAAGCTGGACAGCATGCAAGTGGAGGTCGAACTCGGCTTCGACCCCGCGACGGCATGGAAGGAAACCCAGCGCTGCCTGAACTGCGACGTGCAGACCGTGTTCACCCGCGACAAGTGCATCGAATGCGACGCCTGCGTCGACATCTGTCCGACCGATTGCATCACGTTCACTCCGAACGCCGACGAGGCCGTGCTGCGGACGCGCCTGACCGCGCCGGCGCTCAATACGACACAGGACCTGTACGTGTCCGAGCCGCTGAAGACGATGCGGGTAATGGTGAAGGACGAAGACGTGTGCCTGCACTGCGGCTTGTGCGCGGAGCGCTGCCCGACCGGGGCCTGGGACATGCAGAAATTCCTGTTGCTGGAGACTTATGCCGGCTCGGGATGCCGAGGGGCGAAGCGAAAGGAGGCGGCGTGATGCGTTCTTGCTCGTCATCCCGGCAAAAGCCGGGATCCAGGCCCGTGAACGCTCAGCCGCTTTGTGCCTGGGTCCCGGCTTTCGCCGGGATGACGGTTTGGAGGATTCAGGCATGACTTCGGCCCTCGTCCCGCTCCAATCCATCAACGACTTCGTCGTCAAATTCGCCAACGTCAACGGCTCCGGTTCCGCTTCCGCCAACGAACTGTTCGCCAAGGCCATCCTGCGCATGGGCGTGCCGGTCAGCCCGCGCAACATCTTCCCGTCCAACATCCAAGGCTTGCCGACCTGGTACGAAGTGCGGGTCAGCGAGCGCGGCTGGCTGGGCCGGCGCGGCGGCGTCGACCTGATGGTGGCGATGAATCCGCAGACCTGGGACGCCGACATCGCCGAGATCGAAGCCGGCGGCTATCTGTTCTACGACAACAGCAAGCCGCTGCCGAAATCCAAGTTCCGCGACGACGTCACCATCATCGGCGTGCCGTTGACCGAAATCTGCAACGCGACCTACAGCGATCCGCGCCAGCGCCAGCTGTTCAAGAACATCATGTACGTCGGCGCGCTCAGCGCCTTGCTGGACATGGACGTGCCGACGATCGAAACCCTGATCGGCGAGCAGTACAAGGGGAAGGAAAAGCTGCTCAAACCCAATATCGAGGCCCTGCACCTGGGCCGGGATTGGGTCAAAACGCATCTGCAGCACCCGATCAGTTTGCAAGTGCGCAAGGCCGACGCCGTCGGCGACCGCATCTTCGCCGAAGGCAACGCCGCCGCCGCGCTCGGCTGCGTCTACGGCGGCGCCACGGTTTGCGCCTGGTATCCGATCACGCCTTCGTCGTCGCTGGCCGAGGCGTTCCAGAAGTATTGCCAGAAATACCGCGTCGATAGCGAAGGCAGGGCGCGTTACGCGGTGATCCAAGCCGAGGACGAGATCGCCTCGATCGGCATGGTGGTCGGCGCCGGCTGGAACGGCGCGCGCGCGTTCACCACCACCGCCGGCCCCGGCATTTCGCTGATGAACGAATTCATCGGCCTGGCCTATTTCGCCGAAATTCCGGTCACCATCATCGACGTGCAGCGCGGCGGGCCGTCGACCGGCATGCCGACCCGCACACAGCAATCGGACGTGCTCGCTTGCGCCTACGCTTCGCACGGCGACACCAAGCACGTGCTGCTGTTCCCGGAAGATCCGCACGAATGCTTCGAATTCGCCGCGGCCGCGCTGGACCTGGCCGACCGGCTGCAAACGCCGATCTTCGTGCTGACCGACCTGGACATCGGCATGAACCAGCGCCTATGCGCGCCGTTCGCCTGGGACGACGCGCGCGCCTACGACCGCGGCAAGGTGATGACCGCCGAAGACTTGGAATCGGGCCGCGAATTCGCCCGCTATAAGGACGTGGACGGCGACGGCATTCCCTACCGCACCTATCCGGGCACGCACTCGGACAAGGGCGCGTACTTCACCCGCGGCACCTCGCGCAATCCGCAAGCGCAGTATTCCGAGCGCGGCCCGGACTACGTCTACAACATGCAGCGCCTGCTGCAGAAATTCGATACGGCCAAATCGCTGGTGCCGCAGCCGATCGCGGCGCAAGCCGATCTGCCGGCGCGGCATGGGGCGATCTACTTCGGTTCGACCAGCCCGGCGATGCAGGAGGCCATCGAAAGGTTGCGCGCCGAAGGCATCGCCCTGGATACGCTGCGCGTCCGCGCGTTCCCGTTCCCGGATTCGGTGAAGGACTTCATCGACGCGCACGAATCGGTGTTCGTGGTCGAGCAGAACCGCGATGGCCAACTGCGGTCGCTGCTGGTCAACGAATTCGGCATCGATCCGGCCCGTTTGATCGCGGTGTTGCACTACGACGGCACGCCTATCACCGCACGCTTCATCGGCGACGCGATCTGCGCACGGTTGCGGCCGGCGGAGCATCGGGAAAAGGTAGCCTGACGGTGCGCGGCATGCTGTTCCTGCTGCTGGGTTTCACCGCCGTACTCCTGCTCGGCTTTTGGCTGGCGGGGAGTTTCGTGCCGACGCCGCAGGAAGCGGTCGTGGTGAGCGGAACGCCGCCGCCGGATCGCGAGGGTGCCGACTGGACCTTAATCTGGACGCTGATCGTGGCGTCTTGGGCCACCGCCTTCCTGCAGCGGCCGTTCTGGCTGAGTTTGCTGCTGTCGGTCGCGATCGCCGGCTTCGGAGCCTTGCTGGTCGTGGGGGGAGCCGTCGCCGGTTATGCGGACAGCTATCTGCGTCCGGGAGACGACAGCAACTGGGCTTTGTTCTGGTGCGGCGTCGCGATGGTGGCCTCGCGCCTGGTTACGCTGTATCTGTGGTTGCGGAAGCATCCGGAGGAGCTCGTGCCATGACCTATCTCGCCAAGCCCAAACTCCACCATCCGACCCTGGCCTGCAACGCGATCGGCTTCACCCGGCGCGACTACGAAGGCAAGATCAGCACGCTGTGCGCCGGCTGCGGCCACGATTCGATCTCGGCGGCGATCATCCAGGCCTGTTGGGAACTGGACATCGAACCGCATCGCGTCGCCAAACTGTCGGGCATCGGCTGCAGCAGCAAGACGCCGGACTATTTCCTCGGCCAATCGCACGGCTTCAACACGGTGCACGGGCGCATGCCTTCGGTGCTGACCGGCGCCAATCTGGCCAACCGCGATTTGATCTACCTGGGCGTGTCGGGCGACGGCGATTCGGCCTCGATCGGCATCGGCCAGTTCGTGCACGCGATCCGGCGCGGCGTGAACATGGTCTACATCGTCGAGAACAACGGCGTGTACGGGCTCACGAAAGGACAATTCTCCGCGACCGCGGACCAGGGTTCGGTGTCGAAGAAGGGCGTCGCCAACACCGACAGCCCCTTGGACATGGTCAGCATGGCGCTGCAGCTCGGCGCGAGCTACGTCGCACGCAGTTTTTCCGGCGACAAGCAGCAACTGGTGCCGCTGATCAAGGGCGCCTTGACCCACCGCGGCGCGGCGTTCCTGGACGTGATCAGCCCCTGCGTGGCCTTCAACAACCATCCGGGCAGCACCAAGAGCTACGACTACGTGCGCGAGCACAACGATGCCGTCAATCAACTGGACGTGATGCTGCCGCGGGCCGAAATCGCGGTCGACTACGCCGCCGGCGACAGCATCGAGGTCGAGCAGCACGACGGCACCGTGCTGCGTCTGCGCAAACTAGACGAAACCTACGACCCGCGCGACAAACTGGCGGCGATGAATTTGATCCAGCAGCGCCAGGCGCAAGGCGAAGTCGTGACGGGTTTGCTATTCGTCGACCGCGAAGCGCGGGATCTGCATGGGCATCTGGGCACGGTGCCTGTGCCGTTGAACACCTTGAATGCGGCCGAACTCAACCCCGGAGCCGCAGCGTTGGCGAAGATCAACGCGGCTCTGCGCTAGCCTGATTTTCGTAGGAGCGGCCAGCCGCGAGCTCTTTCCTTCAAATCGCGGCATCGCGGCGATTTCGGAGAAAAAGCTCGCGGCTGAAGCCGCTCCTACGAAGAGCGGTTCCTCGGTGCGGGATAGATTCTCGCCCGGCGTCAATCGCGCAGCTCGGCCACGTGGCAATCCGCGCCGATCCGCTCGATCACTTCGGCGGCGAACCGCACCGTGCCCACGCCGCGCTCCGGCGCCAGGTCGCGGGTCAAGATGCCGTCTTCCAACGCCGCCGACACTGCGCGCTCCACGCAGCCGGCTTCCAGCTCCAGTCCCAACGAATGGCGCAACAGCATCGCCGCGCTCAGGATCGCGCCGCAGGGATTGGCGATGCCGCGGCCGGCGATGTCCGGCGCGGAGCCGTGGATCGGTTCGTACAGGCCGACCCGGCCGTCGCCGAGCGAGGCCGAGGGCAGCAGGCCCATCGAACCGGCCAGCATCGAAGCTTCGTCGGTGAGGATGTCGCCGAACATGTTCTCGGTCACGACGACGTCGAAGGCACGCGGCTTCGACAGCAAATGCATGGCCATCGAGTCGACCAGCTGGTGTTCGATCGTCACATCCGAGAATTCGTCGCGGGCGACGCGCGTGGCGACTTCTCGCCACAGCCGCGAAGTTTCCAGCACATTGGCCTTGTCGACGGAAGTCACATGCCCGCGGCGCTGGCGCGCGAGCACGCAGGCGCGCCTTACGACGCGTTCGACCTCGGCGACGCTGTAGCGGCAAACGTCGCTGGCCCCATCGGCGTCGCGGGTCTTGTCGCCGAAATAGATGCCGCCGGTCAGTTCGCGCACCACCAGCAGATCCACGCCCGCCAGCAGATGAGGCTTGATCGGCGCCGCGCCGAGCGTGGCCGGATGCGGCCGCACCGGGCGCAGGTTGGCGTACAGACCCAACGCCTTGCGCAAGGCCAGCAAGCCTTGTTCGGGGCGTACTTTCGCCTGCGGATCCGACCATTGCGGGCCGCCGACCGCGCCCAGCAGCACCGCATCGGCGTTGCGGCAGGCGGCGAGCGTCTTCTCCGGCAGCGGATCGCCATGGGCGTCGATCGCCGCGCCGCCGATCGCGTGCTCGTGCAGGTCGAAACGATGACGATAGCGCTGGCCGACGGTGCGCAACACCGCCGCCGCGGCGGCGGTGACCTCCGGGCCGATGCCGTCGCCGGGCAGGACTACGATTTCAGCGTGCATGTTGGAACTCCTGTCGCGGATGCGCCGTCAGGCGGCTGTTTTCGAAACGGGTGATCACGTATTGCTGATTGAGCAGATAGCCGAGCTGGTCCACGCCCTGCAGCAGGCAGGTTTGCGCGAAAGCGTCGAGCGGGAATTCGAAGCAGCGCCCGTCCGGCAAGGCGACACTGCGCGCGGCCACGTCGACGCTCAGCTCGATGCCGGGTCGGTCCAGCAATTCGTCCACCACCGCCTGGTCCAGCACGATCGGCAGCAAGCCGTTCTTCAGTGCGTTGCTGCGGAAGATGTCGGCGATCTCGCTGCTGATCACCGCGCGCAGGCCCAGGTCGGTCAAGGCCCAAGGCGCGTGCTCGCGCGAAGAGCCGCAGCCGAAGTTGCGGCCGGCGACCAGGATCGCGGCGCCGGCGTTTTCGGGCCGGTTGAAGGCGAACTCGGGATTCGGCGATCCGTCCGCCAGAGTGCGCCAATCGTTGAATGCGAAGCGTCCGAGGCCTTTGCGCTCGGTCGTAGTCAGGAAACGAGCCGGGATGATCTGGTCGGTATCGATGTTGCGTTCGCGCAGCACCACGGTGCGCGATACCAATCCGGCGAGGGCGGACATCAGGCCACCTCCGCGAAGGTGGCGCTGCGCACGGGCGGCGTCGGCAAGAGATCGCGAGGATCGGTCACCACGCCCATCACCGCGCACGCGGCGGCGGTGAGCGGCGACGCCAGCAGCGTGCGCGCGCCCTTGCCCTGGCGGCCTTCGAAATTGCGGTTGCTGGTCGACACCGCGAGCTGGCCGGGGCCGACCAGATCGCCGTTCATCGCGATGCACATCGAACACCCCGGCTCGCGCCATTCGGCGCCGGCGTCCTTGACGATACGGTCGATGCCCTCGGCCTCGGCCGCGCGCTTCACTTGTTCCGAACCCGGCACGACCAGCATCCGCACCCGCGGATGCACCTTGCGTTCGCGCAGCACTTCGGCGACTTGGCGCAAATCGGACAAGCGCGAATTGGTGCAGCTGCCGACGAACACCACGTCGATCGGCTTGCCGGCCAGCGCCGAGCCGCCTTCGAAACCCATGTAAGCCAGCGCTTTGCTCTCGTCGGCGTCGCGCGCCGCCGGCAGGCGCGCGTCCACCGGCGCCACTTGGCCCGGATGCGTGCCCCAGGTCAGGGTCGGCCGGATCCGGCTCGCATCGATCCGCACTTCGCGGTCGAAGCGCGCGCCTTCGTCGCTATGCAGTTCTTTCCAGCGCGCGACGGCCTTGGCGAAATCGGCGCCTTGCGGCGCGCGCGGCGTCGTCGCCAGGTAATCGAACGTGGTCTGGTCCGGCGCGATCAGTCCGGCGCGCGCGCCGGCCTCGATCGACATGTTGCAGACCGTCATGCGCTCGTCCATCGACAAGGCGCGGATCGCCGGGCCGCGGTATTCGATCACGTGGCCCGTGCCGCCGTTGACGCCGATCGCGCCGATCACGTGCAGGATCAGATCTTTGGCGCCGACGCCCGGTCCGAATTCGCCTTCGACGGTGATCGCCAGCGTCTTCGGCTTGCGCTGCAGCAGGCATTGCGTGGCCAGCACGTGGCCCACTTCGCTGGTGCCGATGCCGAACGCCAGCGCGCCGAACGCGCCGTGGGTGGCGGTGTGGCTGTCGCCGCAGACGATGGTCATGCCGGGCTGGGTCAGCCCGAGTTCCGGGCCGATCACGTGGACGATGCCGCGTTGGGCGCTGCCGAAGTCGAACAATTCGACTTCGTGCTTCGCGCAATTGCGCCGCAAGGTTTCCACCTGCGTTTCCGCTTCGGCGCTGGCGTAGGGCAGGCGGCCTGCGGCATCGGCGGGCAGGGTGGGCGTCGAATGGTCCAGCGTCGCTTTGGTCAGGTCCGGCCTGCGCAGGCGCAGGCCGCGCGCGTCGAGTTCGGCGAAGGCCTGGGGCGAGGTGACTTCGTGGATCAGGTGCAAGTCGATATACAGAATCGCGGGCGTGACTTCGCTTTCCGGCGACACCAGATGCGCGTCCCACAATTTGTCGAAGAGGGTCTTGGGTGTCATGAGGGTCTCGGCGTCAGGCGAAGGCGGAAAGGCGTTGCGGGCGGCGCGTGCGCAATACGCGGTTGGCGATGTCCAGCCAGGCCAATGCGCTGGCCTCGATGATGTCTTTGCTGGTTCCCGTGCCTTGGTATTCGGCGCCCTCGCAGCGCACGCTCAGGTTCGCTTCGCCGCGCGCGTCGTTGCCGATGCCGACGCTGTGCACGTGGTAGCTCTCCAGCTTCAGATCGACGCCGGTGGCGGCGGCCAAGGCGGCGAACAAGGCGTCGACGGGACCGTCGCCCAAGGCGCTTTCGGCGACGTGCGCGCCGTCCGGGCCGGAAAGCTCGATCAGCGCGCTCGCGCGGCGGCCGCGGTCGCTGACGGTCATCGCGGCCAGGCGGTATCCGTCGTCGTCGTCGTTGCCGCGCACCAGGCGGTGCAGATCGTCGTCGCCGACGACGCGCTGCGTCTCGCACAGCGCCTTGAAATCGGCGAAGACGCGGTCCAGAGCCTCGTCTTGCAGCGCATGGCCCAGGCTTTCCAGGCGATGCGCCACAGCGGCGCGGCCGCTGTGGCGGCCCAGCACCATTTGCGAGGCGGGCCAGCCGACGTCTTCCGGATGCATGATTTCGTAAGTGCCGCGGTGGCGCAGCATGCCGTGCTGGTGGATGCCTGATTCGTGGGCGAAGGCGTTGGCGCCGACGATGGCCTTGTTGCGCTGCACCGGCATGCCGACCAGGCGCGACAGCAGTTGCGAGGTCGGCACCAGGCGGCGCGTATCGATGCGGGTGTCGGCGTCGAAGTACGCGCCGCGCACCTTCATCGCCATCGCCAGCTCCTCCATGGCGCAGTTGCCTGCGCGTTCGCCGATGCCGTTGATCGTGCATTCGACCTGGCGCGCGCCGCCTTCGATCGCGGCCAGCGAGTTCGCGACGGCCATGCCCAGATCGTTATGGCAATGGGCGCTGAACACGACGTTCCTGGCGCCGGGAACGGTCGCGATCAAGCGCTGGAACAAGGCACGTATTTCAGCCGGCGTCGTGTAACCCAGCGTGTCCGGCACGTTGATCGTGCTCGCGCCCGCGGCGATGGCGACGCCGATGACTTCGGCCAGGAAGTCCTCTTCGGTGCGGGTACCGTCCTCGGTCGAGAATTCGACGTCGTCGACCAGCCGGCGGGCATGGGTAACGTGGCGGGCGGTCGCTTCGAGTACTTCCTCCTTGCTCATCCGCAGCTTGTGTTCGCGGTGCAGCGGGCTGGTGGAGATGAACACGTGCAGACGCGGCTTAGCGGCCGCTTCCAGCGCTTTGGCAGAGGCTTCGATGTCGCCGGCGAGGCAGCGCGACAGCACGCACAGCGTGGTTTCGCGCAGGTCGCGCGCGATCAGCGCGGCGGCTTCGCGATCGGATTGCGAACTGGCCGGGAAGCCGGTTTCGATGATGTCGACGCCGAGTTCGGCGAGCGCGCGCGCCATCACCGCTTTCTGTTGCGGCGACATGCTGCAGCCGGGCGATTGCTCGCCGTCGCGCAGGGTGGTGTCGAAAATGCGTACGTGCGCTGGGGTGGTCACGCGCAGATCTCCTCGAGTAGATTGGTTTTGCTTTGGACGTCATTCCCGCGAAAGCGGGACTGCGAAGGCATGGATGCCGGAGCGGACATCGCGCAGCGATGGCCCGAAGGGCACGCCGCAGGATGCGTCGTGCAATCCAGCGACTTTGCTTTTTCTCCAGGCGGCGGCGCGGCGACCTCGGTACTCCGCGCGCCCTCACCCAACCCTCTCCCGTGAACGGGAGAGGGCTTAGGCGCGTCGCGTTCTTGAACCCGACGCCGCGGTTTTCGCGGAGCGCGCGGCCGTACTTCGGAGAGTAATCTCGCGAGCACACCGGCATCGACATTCCCGCCCGAAACTACGGCGCACTTGCGCTTGCCTGCGACTCGTCGTCCCGCGGCCAAAGCCAACGCGCCGGCGCCTTCGGCGATCACGTGTTCTTCAAGCGCCAGCCGCACCAGCGTCTCGCGCAATTCGGCTTCGCGGACGATGACGATGTCGTCCAGCAGCGAAGACAGCAGTTGTTGGGTCAGATAACCGGGTTCCTTGACGCGCACGCCGTCGGCGAGCGTGACGGCGGGTTCGCGTTCGGAGCGATCGCCGCGCAATGCGCGCGCCATCGCGTCGACGCCTTCGATCTGTGCGCCGACGATGCGCACGTCTTGCCGACGCGACGCTCGCGTCGCGGATACGCACATTTTGAGGGCCAACGCTATGCCGGCGGCCAATCCGCCGCCGCCGATCGGCACCAGCACCACGTCCGGCGCCAGCGCCGCCAGTTCTAATCCGACGGTGCCTTGGCCGGCGATCACGTCGCGGTCGTCGAAGGCGGACAGCAAGCGATAATCGTGCTGTTCGGCGAGGTCGCGGGCGAAAGCCTTGGCTTCGTCGTAGCTATCGCCGTGCAAGCGTACGGTGGCGCCCCAGTGGGCGACGCCGGCGATTTTGGTTTCCGGCGCGCAGCGCGGCATCACTGTGATCGCCTGCACGCCGAGCCGGTACGCGGCCCAGGCCAGGCCTTGCGCGTGGTTGCCCGCGGACGCGGCGATCACGGCGCGCTCGTCGCCGCGTTCGCGCGCCGCCAGCAGCGCGTTCAAGGCGCCGCGCACTTTGTACGAGCCGGTGCGCTGCAGGTTTTCCAGTTTCAGCCAGCAGCCGAAACGCTCCGCGTAATGCACGGGCGTCGCATCCAAGTAGCGGCGCAAACGCGCCTGCGCCGCCAGCACGTCGGCGGCGGTGACGGACACGTCGCTGGCTACGGCGGGATCCACGGCTCAGACCGGCGTCAGCCAGGCTTGCGAGGCCGCTTCTTCGCCGCGAACCGTGCGCGCGTACAGCGCGGCCAGTTCGCGGCCGATCGGGTTGTCGCCGTAGGCGCGGTCGTCCGCGGCGGCGATCGGTGCGACTTCGGCAGCGGTGCCGCAGGCGAAAACTTCGTCGGCGTCGCGCAACTCTTCCAACGTCACCGGCCGAGACGGCGCGCCGCTCAGCGCGATCAGAGTATCGCGGGTGATGCCCGGCAGGGCATCGCGATGCTCGACCGCGGTGACGCGCCCGTCTTTTACGATGAAGACGTTGGCGCCGGTGCATTCGACGACGAATCCTCGCTCGTCGACGAACAAAGCCTCGTCGAAGCCGCGTGATTTGGCTTCGCGCTTGGCCAGGATCGAATTGACGTAAGCGCCGCACAGCTTCAGCGGCGGCAGCGAACTGGCGGGATTGCGCCGCCACGGCGACACCGTCATCCGCGCCTTGGCGCCGCCCAGATGCACCAAGGTCGGCGTGGTCGCGACCATCAAATGCTGCGCATGACCGGCCACGTCCAGCCCGAAGCTTCCGGCGCCGACCCAAGCCAGCGGGCGGATATAGGCGTCGCGATGGCCGTTGGCGCGCAGCGCCTGCAGCACCGCTTCGGTCGCTTGCGCGGCGTCGAAGGCGATGCCCAGCAAATCGGCGCCCTTGCGCATGCGTTCCAGATGCTCCGGCAGGCGGAACACGGCGGCGCCGTTTTTAGTGGCGTAGCTGCGGATGCCTTCGAACACGCCGCTGCCGTAATGCATGGCGTGGGTCGATAGGTCGGCTTGCAGCGCGTCAGCGTCGGCGATCTCGCCGTCGAACCACAGCTTCGGTTTGTCGCGCGTTTCGCGTTTTTCGGCGAACGCCGGCGCGTCGGCGCGCCGTTCCGCGGCGGTCGAGGTCAACATGGCGTCACCCGCGCTTCCAGGCAGTCGTAGAGCTTGGCGAGCTGGTGCTGCAGGGATTCGTCGGAGCGTTCGCCTTCGACGGTCATGCGCACGTACCAGCGGTCGCCGTCGGTTTGCGCTTCGCCGTCGACGGACAACGGGCGGAAACCGCGGCGCTCGGCGGTGCCGAGCACGCGCGCCAGCGCGCCTTCGGCTTGGCGCAAGGTGAGATCAAGCTGATAGCGCATTGGAGGGTTCCTCGGATTCGGCGATGGGGGAAGCGACGGACAGCGAAGCGACTTCGTCGGCGTCGAGCATCTGCGCGTTGTTGCGGTTGGGCGGCACCAGCGGCCAAACGTTCGCCGCTTGGTCGATGGCCACATGCAGCACGGCCGGCCCCGGCGCGGCGAGCAGCGCCTGCAATGCGGAATCGACGCCGTCGGCGCGGTCGACGAACGAAGCCGGAATGCCAAACGCGGCGGCGACCGCGGCGAAATCGGGGTTGTCCGACAAATCCACTTCGGAATAGCGGCGCTCGAAGAACAGCTCCTGCCATTGCCGGACCATGCCCAGCGCCTGGTTGTCGAGCAGCACGATCTTGATCGGCAGTCGATAGCGGGCGATGGTCGCCAGCTCCTGCACGTTCATTAGGAAGGAACCGTCGCCGCTGACGCAGATCACCTGCGCATCCGGATTTTCCGGCTCTCGCAGAGCGAGCAGCGCACCGATCGCGGCCGGCAGGCCGAAGCCCATCGCGCCGAGCGCGCCGCTGGTCAGGTGCTTGCGCGGGTCTTTGAGCCGCCAGTGCTGCGCGACCCACATTTGGTGCTGGCCGACGTCGCAGGACACCACCGCCTCGGGCGCCAATTCCGACAAGCGCTTCAGCAAGGCCGGCGCATACACGCTCTCGCCGGGCGCGTCGTAGCGCGCGGCATGCTGGCGCGCGCGCTGCTGGCAGGCCGCGCGCCACTGCTTTCGCGCGACGCCGTGGCGTCCGTGCAGGTGTGCGGCGCAGGGCAGGGTGAGCGCGGTCAGCGTCGTGCGGATGTCGCCGCGCACGCCGACTTCGGCATGGCGCAGCTTGCCGATCTCGCAAGCGTCCAGGTCCATGTGCACGACCCGCGCATGCGGCGCGAATTCGGCCAGCTTGCCGGTGGCGCGATCGTCGAAGCGCGCACCGACCGCGATCAGCAGATCGCATTCCTGCACCGCCATGTTCGCGGCGCGGCTGCCGTGCATGCCGACCATGCCCAGGTTCAGCGGATGAGCGGCCGGCAGCGCGCCCAAGCCCTTGAGCGTCAGCACCGCCGGGATTTGGGTCGCGTCGGCGAACAAGCGGAACGCTTGCACCGCATCGCCCAACACCAACCCGCCGCCGCCGTATAGCACCGGTTTCTGCGCCTGCGAGATCAGCGCCAACGCTGCGTGTAGAGAAGCATCCATCGGTGCGGGCACCGGATCGGTCGGCAGCGGCGCGTGCAGCGGCAGATGCGAAGCGTCGCCGTTCTGCACGTCTTTGGGTAAATCGATCAGCACCGGGCCCGGACGGCCGGAGCGGGCGATGCGGAAGGCTTCGGCGAACATCCGCGGCAGGTCGTCGACGCTGCGCGGCAGGAAGCTGTGCTTGACGATAGGCATCGTCATGCCGAACACGTCGATTTCCTGGAACGCATCGGTACCCATCAGCGCGGTCGGCACCTGGCCGGTGACGATCACCATCGGCACCGAATCCAGCATCGCATCGGCGATGCCGGTGACCAGGTTGGAGGCGCCGGGGCCGGAAGTGGCCACGCATACGCCGACGCGGCCGCCGGCGCGCGCATAGCCGTTCGCCGCGAACGCCGCGCCTTGTTCGTGCCGGACCAATACGTGTTTCAGGTCCGACCCGTGCAGCGCGTCGTAGAACGGCATGATCGCGCCGCCCGGATAACCGAACAGCGTGTCCACGCCTTCCGCGGACAATGCTTGCACCAACCAGCGCGCCCCGTTCATGTCAGGCGGCCTCGGGCTGCGGTTTTCGCGCGGATTTGGCGGCGGCGGATTTCGCCGGCGCCTGCGGCGCGGTCGACAACCACTTCATGTTGGCGCGCAGCTTCTTGCCGACCGCTTCGATCGGATGCTCGAGATCGGCCTGCTTCAGCGCCTTGTAATTGGCGTTGCCGGCGGCGTATTCGGCGATCCACTGGCGGGCGAAAGTGCCGTCCTGGATTTCGGCTAGGATCTTCTTCATCTGCGCGCGCGCGTCGTCGTCGATCACGTAGGTGCCGCGGGTCAGCGCGCCGTATTGCGCGGTTTCGCTGATGAATTCGTGCATGCGGGTGATGCCGCCCTCGTAGAACAGGTCGACGATCAGCTTCAGTTCGTGCAGGCACTCGTAGTAGGCGACTTCGGGTTGGTAACCGGCTTCGACCAGCGTTTCCCAGCCGGCCTGCACGAGCTTGGTGGCGCCGCCGCAGAGCACGGCTTGTTCGCCGAACAGGTCGGTCTCGGTTTCTTCCTTGAACGTGGTCCTGATCGCGTTCTGGCGCGCGCCGCCGATGCCGGCGCAATAGGTCAGCGCGAATTCCTCGGCGCGGCCGCTCTTGTCCTGGTGCACGGCGTAGACGCTGGGCACGCCGCGGCCGATCTCGTATTCGCGCCGCACCAGCGCGCCCGGGCCTTTCGGCGCGACCAGCACCACGTCCAGGTCTTCGCGCGGCGCGATCTGGCCGTAATGCACGTTGAAGCCGTGCGCGAACAGCAGGCAGGCGCCCGGCGCGATATTCGGCTCGATGGTTTCGCCGTACAGCTGCGGCTGGACCATGTCGGGCGTCAGCACGGCGACGAGTTCGGCGCCGCGCACCGCTTCGGCCGGCGTTTTCGGCGCGAAGCCGTCGGCCTTGGCCTTGATTTCGGTCGGGCCGCCCGGACGCAGGCCGACGGTGACGTCGAAGCCGGAATCGCGCAGGTTGAGGGCGTGCGCGCGGCCTTGGCTGCCGTAGCCGAGGATCGCTATCTTGGGTTTGCTTGCAGTGCTCATGTCGTTGGCCTGGTGGTGGAGGGGTTTCGAATCCGTAGAGGTCATGCGTAAATCGGTTCGTGCCGTTCGCTCGGCACGACCGAGATCGGAATGCCGCGAGGCGTTTCTCCCGCCGCGTCGAGCGGCCCGGGAGCGGTGACGGCGCCTTTCGATGCCGAACCGACGTCGCGCGCGTACTTGGCGAGCACGCCGCTGGTCACGCGCGGCGCGATCCGCGTCGGTTCGCGCGCTTCCAAATCCGCATCGACGTCGATCCGACGCGCCGCGACGTCGATGCGCACGATGTCGCCGTCGCGCAATTTCGCGATCGGCCCGCCGCGCATCGCTTCGGGCGAGATGTGACCGACCATGAAGCCGTGCGTCGCGCCGCTGAAACGGCCGTCGGTGATCAAGGCGACGTCGTTGCCCAGGCCTTGTCCGACCAGCGCGGCGGTAACGGCCAGCATCTCGCGCATGCCGGGTCCGCCGGCCGGACCTTCGAAACGGATCGCGACCACGTCGCCGGCATTGATCGCACGCGCTTGCACCGCGGCGAACGCGGCCTCTTCCGAATCGAACACGCGCGCCGGGCCTTCGAAGCGTTCGCGGCCGTGGCCGGCGAGTTTGACGATGCAACCTTCGGGCGCCAGATCGCCGTACAGGATCGAATAGCCGCCGCGCGGTTTGATCGGATCGCTCACCGGACGCACGACGTCTTGCGCGCCCGGTGCGGGCACTTCGTCGAGTTCCTGAAAAAGGGAAAGGCCGGTGACCGTCGGAATATCCTCGATCAAACCGGCCGCTCTCAGTTCGCGCGCCACCAATGCCGTCCCGCCGTGTTCGAACATTTCCGCGGCGGTGTAGCGGCCGCCCGGTTTCAAGTCGGCGATCACCGGCGTGTTCGCCGACGCGGCTTCGAATTCCTCCAAGTCGAACGCCACGCCGGCCTCATGCGCGATCGCCAGCAGATGCAGCGCCGCATTGGTGGAGCCGGCGGTCGCCGACACCGCGCGCGCGGCGTTGCGCAAGGCCGCGGGGGAGAGCAGGGCGCGCGGTGTCGGGCCGCCTTCGCGCAATCGGCGCATCACCAGTTCGCCGCAGGCTTTCGCGGCGCCGGGCTTGCCGGTATGGATCGCGGGGATATCGTTGGCGCCCAGCGGCGACAGGCCGAGGAAAGTCAGCACCATCGCCATCGTGTTGGCGGTGAACTGGCCGCCGCAGGCGCCGGCGCCGGGGCAGGCGTGCGATTCGATGCGGTGCAATTCGGCGTCGTCGATCTTGCCGGCCGAGTGCGCGCCGACCGCTTCGAACACATCCTGCACGGTCAGCGCTTTGTCCGCGCCGTCCTTCGTGCGGCATTGGCCCGGCATGATCGTGCCGCCGTACAGAATCACGCTCGGGATATCGAGCCGCGCCGCGGCCATCGCCGCGGCCGGAATCGTCTTGTCGCAACCGACCAGCATCACCGCCGCGTCGAGGCAATGGCCGGAGACCGCGAGTTCGATCGAATCGGCGATGGTTTCGCGCGAGGCCAGCGAAGCGCGCATGCCGTCGCTGCCCATCGCGATGCCGTCGGTGACGGCGATGGTGTTGAATTCGACCGGCGTACCGCCGCCGGCGATCACGCCGGCGCGCACGTGCTGCGCCAGATCGCGCAGCGTAAAGTTGCAGGGCGACACGTCGGACCAGGTGTGCACCACCGCCACCAGCGGTTTGGCGATCGCCGCATCGTCCAGGCCGGTGGCGCGCAGCATCGCGCGCGCCGGGGCTCTTGCGGGTCCGAGTTTTATGGCATCGCTTTTCACGCTGAGGTTCCTTGGAAAACCTCAGATCGCAAAAACAAAAACCCCGCGCCTTGTTAGGGCGCGGGGTCTTGGTTCTCTCGACCTGGGTTTTGCTTTTTAGTTACGCAAACCCGATTCCCGCGCCTGTTTGGACGGTAATAAGGACGAGTACGAGAATAAGGGCGGCGGTCGCGACGCTAAGCAGCAGCGGGCGCATGTCGGTCGACATGGCCTTCGCGGTCTGCGGATGGATGTTGCGCTGCGTCATGGGTCGAGAAGAACATGCCGGTTTGGGAGTTGTCAATAGTTTCGCAGGAAATTATTTCGGGCCGGGATGCTGCTGCTCTCCGCCGACGACCCCTAAAGCTTAGAGAGTCGATCTTTTGTGGGAGCGGCTTTAGCCGCGAGCTCTTTCGATCAGATGGCGAATACGAAAAAGAGCTCGCGGCTAAAGCCGCGTCCAAAAAAAAAGCATCACAGCGACCGAGTATACGCTCGCGCAAAGCGGCATAGTCCGCCGGCAGCGGCTCGGCCGACGCGGGCTTGGCCAGACATTCGGCTAAGGCCGGCGGCGGTTCGACCGGATGGCCGACCAGCGGTTCGACGATGGTTTCGAACTTGGCCGGATGCGCGGTCGCCGCGACTGCCCAGTGACGGTCGTCGCCCGCTTCGCGCAAGCGTTCGAGCAAATGCAGGCCGGTGGCGGTATGCGGGCAGGGCACGATGCCGTGCCGCGCGGGCGCTTGCCGGATCGTGTCGCGGATCGTGGCGTCGTCCACCGATTCGGCGACGAAGCTCGCGCGCAATGCCGCATCGTCGCCGTGCCAATAACGCAGCCGCTCGAAATTGCTCGGCGCGCCTACGTCCATCGCATTGGCCAAGGTCGCGCGGGTCGGCCGCGGTGCGTAATCGGCGCCGGAGAAGTAGCGCGGCAAGGCGTCGTTGGCGTTGGTTGCCAGTCGGATTTCGCCGATCGGCTGGCCCATCCGCTTGGCCACGTAAGCGGCGCAGGCGTTGCCCAGATTGCCGGTGGGCACGATGAAATTCAGCGGCGCGCCGCGTTCGGCGGCGAAGCGCGATGCGGCCTGCGCGTAATACGCCGCCTGCGGCAGCAAGCGGCCCAGGCTGATGCTGTTGGCCGAGCTCAGCGGCCGTACGCGCCGCAAGGGCTCGTCGGATAAAGCTTGTTTCGCCAAACGTTGGCAGTCGTCGAAACTGCCGTCGACGCGGAAGGCGCGCACGTTGTCGCCCCAACATCCCAAACCGTGCGCTTGCCGCGGCGAGACGCGTCCATCGGGGTAGAGGATGACGACTTCGAAACCCGGCTTGCGATGGAAGGCCGCCGCGACCGCGGCGCCGGTGTCGCCGGAGGTGGCGACGACGATCGTGGTGGGCGGCGCGCTTTCATCGCGCAAGCCCGATAAGGCTTCGGCGAGGAAACGCGCCGCGTAATCCTTGAAGGCGGCGGTGGGGCCGTGGAAGAGCTCCAGCAGCCAGTCGCCTTCGCCGCGCAGTGCACGCAGCGGCGCGGGAAAATCGAAGGCGCGCGCGCAAATATCGGCGAGCCGGTCGCGCAGGGCGGAATCTTCGAAATAGGGCGCAAGAAGCGCATGCGCAGCGCGGTCCAGAGTCGCCTCCGGACCTATGAAAATAGGGCCCGGAAAGCGTTCCGGCACATACAGGCCGCCGTCGGGCGCGAGGCCGGCGGCGAGGGCGTCGTCGATGGGAGTTGAAGGCGATGCTCCGCGGGTGCTGAGGAATTCCATGCTCTTGTTTTAGCCGCCATTCCCGCGAAGGCGGGAATCCAGTGACTTTCGCGCCAGAAACGACGACGCGATCATGCAAGTCTGCGCGCCCTCACCCGACCCTCGCTCCGCGCCCCGGCCCGCGCTTACGCGCAGGCGCTCAACGGCGCGCGCAGCAGTGCCGCGCAAGAAGCGCTGTTTCGCCCCGCAAGCGGGAGAGGGCTTAAAGTCACTGGATTCCCGCCTTCGCGGGAACGACAGCTTTGAAGGCAAAAGCAAAGCGGAAAGCAACGTGGATCCCAGCTTGCGCTGGGATGACGGTGCCGGGGCATCAAACGTCATCGCCGATCACCTCCGCCCGCGGCCCCGCCACCGGCGACACATAGACCCGCGAACCGAAGCCCGCGTCGGCGAACGCGGCGCGCATCGGCGCAGCGGCGGCGTCGGCTTCGCGCGCCGAACGGAACCAGGCGAAGACGCTCGGGCCGCCGCCCGAAATGCTGGCGCCCAACGCGCCCGAGTCCAACGCGGCGGACTTCACCGCGGCGAAGCCGGGAATGAGCGGGGCGCGGCGCGGTTCCACCAGAAGGTCCTGCAAGCCTTCGCGGATCAGATCGGCGTCGCCGCGCTGCAATCCGGTCAAGAACAAAGCCAGGTGCGCGCTTTGTTCGACCACCAAACCCAAGGGATAAGGTTCGGCCAGCACCGCGCGCGCGCGGCGGGTTTCCAGCACTTGGTCGGGATGCACCACCACGCAATGCAGCCATTCCGGCGCCTGCAATTCGATCACCCGCGTCGCGGTCGCCATCACCACGCCGCCGAACAGCATGGGCGCGACGTTGTCGCCGTGGCGGCTGCCGCTGGACACCGATTCGCCGTCCAGCGCGAACGGATACAGCGCCGCACGCGACAGCGGCGCGTCGAGCAAGGCATTGGCGGCGACCACGGCCGCCACGCAGGAAGCCGCGGAACCGCCGAGCCCGGAACCCAGCGCGATGCCCTTCTCCAATTCGAGTTCGAACCCGTAGCCCAAACGCAATTTTTCGCGCAGCGAAATCAAGGCTTGGCCGGCGGTGTTCTCCGCGGCCGCCAGCGGCAGCCGGTCCGCGCCGGCGACATCGCCGCCGATCGAGCGGATGCGCACCGTCGGCTCGGCGATGCGCCGCACCGTCGCGGTGTCGCGCGGCCCGGCGATGGTGTGGCCGAGCAGGTCGAAACCCACGCCGATGTTGCCGACGCTGGCCGGCGCGTACGCGCGCGCTTCGCGCCGTACGCTCATGCCAGCGGCTCCGCGCGCAAGGTATGCGCGCCCAGCGAGCGCGCGACCGCCAGCATGTCGCCGAACACGCCGGCCGCCGTCACTTGCGGTCCCGCGCCCGGCCCTTGCACGACCAGCGCGTTCTGTGAATAGCGCGCGGTGCGGAACTGGACCAGGTTGTCAGTCAGGCGGGTGTGCCGGCAGGCGTGATCGGCGGGCAAAGCGACCACGCCGACTTGGGCGGAACCGTCGGCGCCGAGCCGCGCCAGATGGCGCAAGCCCAATCCCCGCGCGGCCGCGGCGTCGAGCCGCGCCTGCATCGGCGCATCGATCTCTTCGAGCCGGGCGAGGAAATCCTCGCGTCCGATCTTCTGCAGCGATGCCGGCACCAGGCTTTCCACGTCCACATCCTCCACCGACAGCTCGCGCCCGGCTTCCCGCGCCAGTATCACCAGCTTGCGCGCCACGTCGAGTCCCGAGAGGTCGTCGCGCGGGTCCGGTTCGGTATAGCCCAGCGCCATCGCCTCGCGCAGCAGCGCGGAAAACGGCTGGCTGCCGTCGAAACGGTTGAACAGCCAGGCCAGCGTGCCGGACAGCATGCCGTCGATGCCGTGCAGCTCGTCGCCGGTGTCGAGCAAGCCGCGCAGGGTCTGGATCACCGGCAGGCCGGCGCCGACCGTGGCCTCGTACAGGAAGCGCGCGCCGCCGCGGCGCTGCGCTTCGCCGATCGCGGCGTAGCGCGCCCATTCGCCGCTGCCGGCGTGCTTGTTGGGCGTGACCACATGGATGCCGGCGGCCAGCCATTGCGGATAGCGCGCGGCGACCGCGTCGCTGGCGCTGCAGTCGACGATCAGCGCATGCGGCAGATGCTCGCCGCGGATATGGGCGGCGAAAGCGTCCAAATCGATCGGGTTGGCGGCGCCTTCCTGCAGCGCCGCCAACGCGGAATCCGGATCGAAACCGGTTTCCGACAACGCCATCCGCCGGCTGTCGCACAGGCCGCGGATGCGCAGGTCCAGCTGCGATCGCGCGCGCAGCTTGGGCAGCGTCGCCGCCAACTGCGAAAGCAGGGCGCGGCCGACCTGACCCGGACCGATCACGCCCATCGACACGTGCTGCGGCGACAGCCAGAACGCCGAATGCGCGGCGCGCAGCGCGCGGGTGGCGTCGTCGCTGGCCACCGCCACGGACACATTGCGCTCGCTCGCGCCTTGCGCGATCGCGCGCACGTTCACCCGCGCCTGCGCCAGCCCGCCGAGCAGGCGCGCGGCCACGCCCGGCGTGCCGACCATGCCGTCGCCGACCGCCGCGAGCACGCTGATGTCTTGGGTGACGCGCACGGCCTGGGTGCGCTGGTCGGCCATATCGCCAGCGAAAGCCTGCGCGATCGCGGCGCGGCCGCGTTCGGCCTGGTCGGCGCGGACGATGCAGCAGATCGAATGCTCGGACGAGCCCTGCGAAATCATCGTCACCGAGACGCCGGCGCCGTGCAGCGCGGCGAACAGGCGTTCGGCCGCGCCGGGCACGCCGACCATGCCGTTGCCGACCAGTTCCAGCACCGCCAAGTCGCGGACCAGGCTGAGGCCTTTGACCGGCGTGCCGTCGGCGGAATGCTTCGCGACGATTTCGGTGCCGGGCGCTTGCGGCCGCAGCGTGTTGCGGATCCGCAGCGGAATGCCGCGCGACTGCACCGGCGCCAATGTTTGCGGATGCAGCACTTTCGCGCCGAAATAAGCCAGTTCGCAGGCTTCGGCATAGGACAGCGAGGGCAGCAGCACCGCGTCCGGCACCAGGCGCGGATCGGCGGACAGCACGCCGTCGACATCGGTCCAGATGGTCAGCGCGTCGGCGTCGCAAAGATTGGCGAAGATCGCCGCGGAAAAATCGCTGCCGTTGCGGCCGAGCGTGGCGTCGCGGCCCTGGGCATCGCGGGCGACGAAACCGGTGACGACGGTATCGCGTCCCGCATGTTCGGCGCGCCAGCGCGCGAATCGGCGTCGGCTTTCGTCCCAATCCACGCCGACGCCCATTTCGCCCGGATGCACGACCAGCGCTTCGCGCGCGTCGAGGCGCTGCCAGCCGTCGCCTAGCGCGGCCCGCACTAGATGCGACGACCAGATTTCGCCGGCGCCGTGCACGCGCGCGGCGAGCGTTTGCGCGTCGGCGGGGTCGGCGGCCAGTTCGAGAAGATCGGCGCGCAGATCGTCGAAACCGGCGGCGATGGTTTCCCGCACATCGGCATCGCCGAGCGTTTCGGCCGCATCGAGATGCCGCTGGCGCAGCGCTTCCCAATCCAAAGCCCAGTCGCGGCCTTCGCGCGCGGCCTCGGCCATCGCCACCAAGGCGTTGGTCGTGCCTTGCATCGCCGAGACGACGACCAGGCGCGTGCCGGTTTCGCCGAGCAGCGCGCCGATCGCGCGCATTTTGGCGGCGTCGGCCAGGCTGCTGCCGCCGAATTTGTGGACATGACAGGACTGGGAAGGATCTTCGGAAGGCGGCGAGGACGGCATGAGAGGAGCTCCGGTTGGGCTCCGCCGCGATATCGGATGAAGGCTGCCGGCCCGCACCCGGATCGGGTGCGGAGCGGCGTGGTCGATCAGCTGGACACGCGCGTCCGCACCCGGGTCCGGGTGGTGGTCGTGGTGGTGGTAATCGTCGCCATGGGCGCGACCGCGCTCCGGCTTGGGAGCCGGGCGGCGAAGCGGGCGATGGCGGACGGCGCGTGCATGCCGACAGCAATACCGGACGATGGTGCGCCGCGTCAAGGCCTGTTTCGCTTGTGTAGAGCGGAGCTTGCTCCGCTGCTCTTGATTTCCCCTCCGAGGCGAGGGTAAGGCAGCGGAGCAAGCTCCGCTCTACACAAGCAAAGGCATGGCGATGGGGCGGGGTCCGTGGTTCAATGGTCACCGAAGCGGGGGTACCGCCAGCTTTCCGGCGGTTGAGACAGACCCTTCGAACCTGATCCGGTTGAGACCGGCGTAGGGAAGCTTCGCAGCTTGCGCCTCATTGGCGCCTGCGCCGCCGCTTTATGCGAGTCCCTTCGCAAAGGCCCGCACATCCCTGTGCGGACTTTCCAATAAAGCAAAAGGCGGTCGAACATGAACGCAGTTCCTTCCTCGCTGCTGCAGCAGACCGAGCAGCTGTCCGAATCCGTGACGCGGCCGATTCCCGGTTCGCGCAAGATCCATGTCGAGGGTTCGCGCCCCGATCTGCGCGTGGCGATGCGCGAAATCGCGCTGACCCAGACGCCGACGCTGTTCGGCGGCGAGGAGAATCCGCCGGTGACCGTGTACGACCCGTCCGGTCCGTACACCGATCCCGACGTGCGCATCGACTTGGCCGCCGGTCTGGCGCCGCTGCGCGCGCGGTGGATCGAAGAACGCGGCGACACCGAGCGCTTGCCGGCGCTGAGTTCGGAATTCGGCCGCCGCCGCGAAAGCGATCCCAAGCTCGCAGGCGTGCGTTTCCCGGGCCGCATCCTGCCGCGCCGCGGCAAAGCGGGCGCCAACGTCACCCAGATGCACTACGCGCGCCGCGGCATCGTCACGCCGGAAATGGAGTACGTCGCGATCCGCGAAAACCAGCGTTTGGAAGCGGTGCGAGACGCGCTGCTGCTGAAACAGCATCCGGGCGAGGCGTTCGGCGCGAGCATCCAGAAGCTCATCACGCCGGAATTCGTCCGCGACGAGATCGCGCGCGGCCGCGCCATCCTGCCCAACAACATCAACCACCCGGAAAGCGAACCGATGATCATCGGCCGCAATTTCCTGACCAAGATCAACGCGAATATCGGCAACAGTGCGGTGAGTTCCGGGATCGCCGAGGAAGTCGAAAAGCTGGTCTGGGCGATCCGCTGGGGCGGCGACACGGTGATGGACCTCAGCACCGGCAAGCACATCCACGAGACCCGCGAATGGATCGTGCGCAATTCGCCGGTGCCGATCGGCACGGTGCCGATCTACCAAGCGCTGGAAAAGGTCGACGGCCGCGCCGAAGAGCTGAACTGGGAGATCTACCGCGACACCCTGATCGAACAGGCCGAACAGGGCGTGGATTACTTCACCATCCACGCCGGCGTGCTGCTGCGCTATGTGCCGCTGACCGCCAAGCGCGTCACCGGCATCGTCTCGCGCGGCGGTTCGATCCTGGCCAAGTGGTGCCTGGCGCACCACAAGGAAAATTTCCTGTACACGCATTTCGAAGAGATCTGCGAAATCATGAAGGCCTACGACGTGGCCTTCTCGCTCGGCGACGGCCTGCGCCCGGGCTGCATCGCCGACGCCAACGACGCCGCGCAATTCGGCGAGCTGGAAACCTTGGGCGAATTGACCAAAATCGCCTGGAAACACGAAGTCCAGACCATGATCGAGGGTCCCGGCCACGTGCCGATGCAGCTGATCAAGGAAAACATGGACAAGCAGCTGCGCGAATGCGGCGAGGCGCCGTTCTACACGCTCGGCCCGCTGACCACCGACATCGCGCCCGGCTACGACCACATCACCAGCGCGATCGGCGCAGCGATGATCGGCTGGTACGGCACCGCGATGCTCTGCTACGTCACGCCCAAGGAACACCTGGGCCTGCCCAACCGCGAGGACGTGCGCGACGGCATCATGGCCTACAAGATCGCCGCGCACGCGGCCGATCTGGCCAAGGGCCATCCCGGGGCGCAGGTGCGCGACAACGCGCTGAGCAAGGCGCGTTTCGAGTTCCGCTGGCAGGACCAGTTCCACCTGGGCCTGGACCCGGAGAAGGCCAAGGAATTCCACGACGAGACCCTGCCCAAGGACGCGCACAAGCTGGCCCATTTCTGCTCGATGTGCGGTCCGCATTTCTGCTCGATGAAGATCACCCAGGACGTGCGCGACTACGCCGCCGAACACGGCGTGGACGAGAAGGCGGCGCTGGAAGCGGGCATGGCCGAAAAGTCGGCGCAGTTCCGCGAACAGGGCGCCGAGGTCTATCGCGCCGGCTAAGCGCTGAACGGGCATGAACCGTTCGGGAACCGATCACGCCGGATCCACCGGTCCGGCGTAGACTTCGCGGCGACGAAGGCGAAAAACAGGGGCCTGAACATGGCGATCGACTTGCGAACTTCCCGATTCTGGCGCGGCGGCGTGCTGCTGATGTTCGCCGCGCTGCTCTCCGCTTGCGCGACCGGTCCGCGCATCCGCAGCGAAACCGATCCGGAAGCCGACTTCTCCCGCTACCGCACCTGGGCCTTCTACGACCCGATCGCGATGGAAGAGAACGCCGGCTATTCCACTTGGATCACCGACCGGATCAGGAACGACATCCGCCAGGAAATGGGCCGGCGCGGCTACACGTTCGACGCGAAGAAGCCGGACCTGAAGGTGAATTTCCAAGGGATCCTGCAGCAGCGCACCGACGTCTACAGCACGCCGATGGTCGATTACCAGTATTTCTACAACTACCGCGCCCAGCGTTACGTCGCGGTGCCGTTCTGGTACGACCAGACCCACGTCAGCAACTACACCGAAGGCACGCTGACGGTCGATTTGGTCGATGCCGCGCGCAATCGGCTGGTGTGGACGGGCGATGCGATCGGCCGCGTCGGCCGCAAAGCGCCGCAGCAGCAGCTGCAGGACGTGGACCGCGCGATCTTCGAGATCTTCCAGCGCTTCCCCTTCCAAGCCGGTTCCAATGTGCCGGTGCCGCCGGCGCCGCCGGTGAAATAAATGGCGAAGACGCAGGACGCGTCTTCGTCCTGGCCGCCGAGCGTCGGCGCGCTGAAGGACAGCCTGAGGCGCCACCCTTCGGGCTGGCTGCTGGCCGTGCAGTTGCTCACCGTGGTGGTGAATCCGCTGATGGAGAACACCGCCGCGGGACGCGCGGTGTTCGGCGTATTCGGCATCGTGGTGCTGGCGCTGGCTCTGTGGGTGATCAACCGCAGCCAGGCGGTGAATTGGATCGCTTGGCTGTTGGCCGTCCCTTCGGTGGCGCTGTCGCTGGCCGCCAACGTCGGCGGGCAAAGCCAGCTGGTGCCGGTGGCGCACCTGCTGGAGTCGGCGTTGTATTTCTACACAGCCGGCGCGCTCACCGCGTACATGCTGGGCGACGCGCGGGTGACGTTCGACGAATTGCTGGCCGCGGGCGCGACCTTCACCTTGCTCGCCTGGGCGTTCGCGTTCGCGTTCTCGGTGTGCCAGAGCTGGTATCCGGGCAGCTTCACCGCCGCGTTGAACACCGAATCGCCGCGCACCTGGATGGAATTGCTGTTCCTCAGCTTCAGCCTGTTGTCGGCCACCGGCTTGAGCGACATCGTGCCGGTGACCGCGCCGGCGCGGGCGCTGTCGATGCTGGAGATGTTCGCGGGCGTGATGTACATCGCGGTCGTGGTGTCGCGGCTGATCGCGCTGGCGACCTTGCGCGTGTCGCGCAAGCCCTGAAATCCCGCGCAACGCCATCTTGGTTCCCCGGGTTTCGCCTTCGGCCCTACCCGGGCTACGATGCGTCGCCGGTGGCGGTTCCGCCGGCTTGCGTCGGGGGTGGGAATGGCGGAGGAACTGACCCGGTTGCTGCACGCCTGGCGCGAGGGCGATAGCGCATCGCGCGACCGCCTGGTGGCGCAGGTGTACGACACGCTGCGCGACATGGCCGCCGCGCGCCTGCGCCGCGGCGAAGGCGGACGCACGCTGCAGCCGACGGTCGTCGTCCATGAAGCCTTGTTGCGCCTGCTCGGCGCCGACACCGAGTGGGAAGACCGCGCCCACTTTTTCGCGCTGGCCGCGCTGAAGATGCGCGCCGTGCTGGTCGACCACGCCCGCGCCCGCGCCGCGGAAAAACGCGGCGGCGATGCCGTGGCGCTGACCTTGTCCCATGCCGACCGCGAAGCCGGCGACGGCGTCGAATACGACGTGCTGGCCCTGCATCAGGCGCTGGAAAAACTGTCCGAGCACGACGAACGCGCCGCGCGCGGCGTCGAAATGGCCTATTTCGGCGGGATGGAGCGCGAAGAGATCGCCTGCGTGCTCGGCGTTTCCGTGCCCACGGTGGAGCGCGATTTGCGCTTCGCGCGCGCTTGGCTGAATCGGCAGCTGGCCTGAAAAAACGCCGCGCGGGAAGCCCGCGCGGCGTGCCGGGAAGGCCGGGGTGGTGGCCCTCCGCAACGCTAGTTCGATCTCAACACTTGCTTTGGTTCACCGTCGCCTGTTCGCCGCCGTTCGCCGAAGTGTTGGTGAAACGGCTGCAGGCCACGCCGCCGACGTTGCCGTGCTTGTCCTTCAGCACGCCGCAGTCGGTGAAATCGCCGCTGGCCGAACAGGAAACCTGGCCGCCGCCCGGACACTGTTTGGTGATCGAGCAATCGCGCGGCTTGAGCCCGGCGTTGGCCAGCGGCAACCCCATCGACGCGCGCTTGGCATTGATCGCTTGCAGCGCGCGCTGCTCGGGCGCGGCGGCGACGCGTTGTTGCGGGTAACCGAACGCCATGCCGCCGGAAACGAGCAGGGCGGCGACGATGGCGACGATAAGAAACGATTTCTGCGGGGTCATGGCAGTCTCCTTTGTAGGCAGGGGGATCAAAGATCGACGCCGAAGCCGATGCCGGCCGAGCGTTCCGAACCGCTGAACGCGCCGCCGAGCGTGAGCGAGGCGCGGGCGCCGATGCGTTTGCCGTAGCCGACCGACAGCGCGCGTTCGCCGTCCTGGAAGCCGGCGCCGATCGCCAGGCGTCCGCGCGCGCCGGTGCCGTTGGCGGCGTTGGCGGTCATTTGCACCATCGCCGAGCTCAATGCGCCGGTGCGGCTGATGCGTCGGTCCTGGCCGCGGAAACGGCGTTCGGTTTCGTCGCGGAAGGACTGCAGGCCGTCGGCGAAACCGGCGAGCTCGGCGATCTGGTTGTCGGTGTAGGCGTTGGCGGCCGACAGCGTCGCCGCATCGCCCGCTTCCATGTCGCCGCGGATCGCCGCTTCGCGATCGTCGGTGTAGGCGTTCGCCGCGGTGCCGCCGGTGGCGACCGCGGTATCGGTGTAGGCGTTGGCGGTGGCGAGCGTGGCCTGCAATTGCGAGAAGTTCACCGCATCGGTCGCGCCGGTGCCGGCGGCGACGTTGACGATGCGGCGTTCGTTGCCCGCGCCGCCGATCGACACGGTATCGGCTTGATCGGCCAACGAATCCGCGCCGAGCGCGACGCTGTTCTCGGCATTGGCGATAGCGTATCCGCCGACCGCCAACGACAAGCTGGCGTTGGCCTGGCTGAGGATGCCGATCGCGCTGCTGCTGTAGCCGGTGGCGGAGGCCTGGGCGCCGATCACGGTGCTGCCTTCCGCCGTAGCGGTCGCACTGTTGCCGATCGCGACGCTCATCTGTCCGCCCGCCGAACTCAACGAGCCGACGGCCGTCGAAGAGAACCCCATCGCCTGGCTGTCGTATCCCAGCGCGGTAGCGCGGAAATTCCCGGCGACGCTGTCCGCGCCGAAGCTGGAAGCCTCCGACTCGGTAGCGATGCTGTTCGCGCCGACCGCAGTGCTCTGCTGCGCGGTGGCCTGGCTCGCAGCGCCGATGGCCGTCGCGCGTTCGGCGGTGGCGTCGCTGGATTGGCCGAAAGCCGAGCTGCCCAGGCCAGTCGCGCGCGTGCCAACGCCGATCGCGGTGCTGGTGACGCCGCTGGCTTCGCTGTTGGTGCCTAGCGCCGTACTCAGGCTGCCGCTGGCGATGCTGCCCGCGCCGATGGCGGTGGCGACTTGGCCGCTGGCCTGGCTTTGAAAGCCGACAGCGGTGCCGTAATCGGCACTGGCCACGCTTTGCGCGCCGAACGCCGCGCTGTTGTCGCCGCCAGCGCTGCTGAAGAAACCGACCGCGGTGCTCGACGCGCCGCTCGCCGAACTCAAAGCGCCGTGCGCCGTGCCGCCGGCGCCTGCGGCCGTCGATTGCGCGCCGCTGGCGGTGGCGAAAGCGCCGCTGGCGTTGCTGCGCGCACCGATGGCCAGGCTGTCGTTGCCGCTCGCATTCGCCGCCGCGCCGAAGGCGGACGCGCGCGCGGCGGTGGCGCGGACGCGCTCGTTGTCGTCGACGCCGCCGTCGTTGTCCAGATCCATCCAACCGCCGATCGCGGTGGTATGGATGGCGCTGGCGTAAGCGGAACCGCCGATGGCGGTCGCGCCTTCGTCCAACGCATTGGCCAGCGCGCCGTAAGCCACGCTGCGTTCGCCGCCCGCTTCGGAGTGTAGCCGCAAGCGAGCGCCATGTTGCCGGGCGCGTTGCCGAATTCGCCGTCTTCGCCGGGCGTGGTGAAGTCGCAGACGTCGCCGGCGAAGGCCGCGCCGGAAACCGATAGGCACAAGAAGATGGCGGCGGTCAGAACGCATCGCCGTTGCGGTGCGGAGGGGATGGGGAAGTGCATGGCGGATCTCCAAGTCGGTGAGGAAAGCGTTGCGCCGCCGTGGCGGCGAGCGGGTGCGCTGTAAGACCCACCGGAGAAAGCGTTCGAAACCCATCATCGGACGGCGACGATTCGTTTCGCCCGCCGGAAAACAAAAACGGGCGCGACGAAGGAATCGCCGCGCCCGCCGCCGGTCCGCCGCTGGGGCATCGACCGGACTTGGAGCCTCGCTCAGAAGCCGAAACCGACGCCGACCGTGGCCGAGCGTTCCGATCCGCTGAACGCGCCGCCCAGCGTCATCGCCGCGCGCGGGCTGATCCGCTGTTGCACGCCGATCGAAAGCGCTTGCTTGCCGCCGTAGCTGCCCGCGGCGATGCCGACCCGCGTGCGTCCGGTTTCCACCGCCGCGGCGCTCGCCGCCATGCCGACCATCGCCGCGCTCAATGCGCCGGCGCGGTCCAGGCGGTCGTCCAACTTGCCGATGCGGCGGTCGACGTCGCTGCGGAAAGCATTGAAATCGTCCGCGAACGCGGCGACCTCGGCGATGCGTCCATCGGTGTAAGCATTGGCCGAAGACAAGGTCGCGGCATCGCCGGCGGAGACTTGGCCGACGTTCGCGCCATCGGTCGCCGCGGTGCCGGCGGCGACGTTCGTCAAACGCCGTTCGTTGCCTGCATTGCCGAAGGACACCGTGCCGGCCTGGTCGGCGACGGCGCCGGCGCCGATGGCGACGCTGCCGGCCGCGCTGGCGGTGCTGTTCGCGCCGAGCGCGAGCGCGGAATCGCCGCTCGCTTCGGAGCCGTAACCATAAGCCGCGCTGTTATCGCCGCTGGCGGTGCTGAAACCGCCGATCGCCGAGCTGTTTTCGCCCGACGCGTCGCTATAGGCGCCCAGCGCGACGCCGCGGCTGCCGCTAGCGGCGCTGGCCCAGCCGATCGAAGCGCTGTGCACGCCGGTGGCCGCGCCGATGATCGCGATGCTCGAGGTGTTGTCGGCGTAGCCGCCGCCGATGGCGACGCTGCCGAAAGCCGTCGCGGTGCTGCCGCCGCCCAGCGCCGTGCTGAATTCGCCGGTGGCTTGGGCGATGACGCCGACGGCCGTCGCGCGCTGGCCTGTGGCGATGGTGATTTCGCCGGGTCCGGCCAAGCCGTCGCCGTTGTAGTCCACCCAGCCGCCGGTAGCGACGCTGCCGATGCCGGTGGAGATGCTGTGCGAGCCGACCGCGACGCTGCCGGTGCTGTCGGCGAGGCCGAAGGTGCCGATGGCCGTGCTGTGGAAACCGCTGGCCGTGGCGCCCGGGCCGCAGGCGAAAGCTTCCGGAGGCGCGGCGGCGCCAGCGCCGTCTTCGCCGGCGCTTTCCAGGTCGCAGAGTTCGCCGGCGCTGGCGGCGGCCGAGGCCAGGCATAGCGCGACGCCCAGGGCCAGCGCGAGCCGGCCGCGCGTTTTTTCCAAACCATGTCGAATGTTCACGGAAGTTCTCCAGGTGAGTGGGAAATCGCGCGAACGCAGATAGGGACGCAGAACCCTCGATCCGGCCGATCCGGCCGGCCACCCCGGTTAGTCCGAGCGGCACCGCGTCGCGCTTGCATGGATAACCGGAGTCCGGCGGCCCGGCCCATCAAGTTTTTTTGCCGCTCCGGCGCAGTCGCGTTCAGCATCGGCTATCGATCGCCGGCGCAATCTTTCGGAGATACGGAAGTCGTCCGCCTCTTCGACTAAGGGAGCCGTCCATGAATCGATTCCTGAGGATGTCCGCTTCGCTGTGCGCGTTGTTGACGATCGCCTCTTGCGCCAGCACCTCCAAGCTCAGCGACAGCGAGCGCTACACGCTCTATCGCGAGCACGCCGGCCAGCCGGTCAAGAGCTTCCGCTACTTCGGCGACATCAACGGCTGGACCCCGCTCGACGATTCTGCGCTGGTGGTGTGGACGCGGCCCAGCGAGGCCTATCTGCTCGATCTGTACGGGCCTTGCCAGGATCTGGATTTCGCCCAATCGATCGCGCTCACGAATCTGATGGGCGAAGTGTCGGCGCGGTTCGACAAGGTCATCGTCGCGGGTACCTCGTCGATGCGGATCCCCTGCCGCATCGAGGAGATCCGCAAAGTCGACGTCAAAGCCCTGCGCCAGACCGAGCGCGACCTGCGCGGCGCGGCGATGGCGCCGCGCGACCAAGACGGCGCCAAGGTCGGAATGGCCAATCCGGCGTCGGTGAATTGCGCCAAGCTCGGCGGCACGTCGATCCCGCGAATCGCGGCCGATGGAGGCCAATCCGCCGACTGCAAACTGCCGGACGGCCGGCAATGCGACGAATGGACCCTGTTCCGCGAGGGCGAGTGCCCCGCGCCGGGCGCCGCGAAATAGTCCGTCCCGCCGCGCGCGGCGCGGCCGCCGCCGGGGTCGCATACAATCCGGTCCTCGTTTTTCGACGGACCGCTTCATGAAACTGGCTTCGCTTAAGGAAGGCGGCCGCGACGGCACGCTGATCGTCGCGTCCCGCGACCTGGCGCGCGCGGTGCGCGCCACCGGCATCGCATCGACCCTGCAACAGGCGCTGGAAGACTGGTCGAACGTCGCGCCGCGCCTGTCGGCGCTGGCGCAATCGCTGGAAGACGGCAGCGCCGACGGCGTGTTCGACCTGGACATGGCGCAACTGGCAGCGCCGCTGCCGCGCGCCTACGAATTCGTCGACGGCAGCGCCTATCTGCCGCACGTCGAACGCGTGCGCCGCGCGCGCGGCGCGGAAGTGCCGGAAAGCTTCTACGTCGATCCGCTGATGTATCAAGCGGTCAGCGCCGGTTTCTACGGCCCGCGCGATCCGGTGAAAGTGGTCGACGAGGCCTACGGCATCGATCTGGAAGCCGAGATCGTGGTGGTCACCGACGACGTGCCGATGGCGGTCACCGCGGAACAGGCGGCCGAGCATATCCAGCTGATCGGCTTGGTCAACGACGTTTCGCTGCGCAACCTCATCCCGCCGGAATTGGCCAAGGGCTTCGGCTTCCTGCAATCCAAGCCGCGTTCGGCGCTGTCGCCGGTGTTCGTGACGCCCGACGAATTGGGCGAGGCCTGGCGCGGCAACAAGGTGCATCTGCCGCTGTTGACCCACATCAACGGCGAATGGTTCGGCGCGCCGGAGGCGGGCGTGGACATGCAGTTCGATTTCGCGCAGCTGGTCGCGCATGCTGCGAAAACGCGGCCGTTGTCGGCCGGCACCATCGTCGGCTCGGGCACCATCGCCAACCAGGACACCGCCAAGGGCGCGTCCTGCTTCGCCGAGAAGCGCACCGTGGAAACGCTGGAGACCGGCGCGCCGAAGACGCCGTTCATGAGTTTCGGCGACGTCGTCCGCATCGAAATGCTCGACCGCGAAGGCCGCAGCGTGTTCGGCGCGATCGAACAGCGGATGGAGCGGCAACCGAAGCCGTGACGGCCGTAGCCCGGGTAAGCGCAGCGCACCCGGGACCGATTCGCGCCGCGTTCCCGGGTGCGCTGCGCTTACCCGGGCTACTATGCGCATGCACCGTTGGGGAAACGGACGATGACCGGTGAATCGCTGCTGCTGTATTCGTATTGGCGCTCGAGCGCCGCCTACCGCGTGCGCATCGGGCTGAACCTCAAGGGGCTGGCCTACGAAATCTTGCCCGTGCACTTGCTGCGCGACGGCGGCGAACAGCACAGCGAGCGCTATCGGCAGGCCAATCCGCAGGGTCTGGTGCCGGTGCTGCAACACGGCCAGCGGATGCTGCGGCAGTCGCTGGCGATTTTGGAATACATCGACGAAGTCTGGCCCGAGCCGGCCCTGCTGCCGGCCACCTCGCGCGGCCGCCAGCGCGTGCGCGCGCTGGCGCAGCTGATCGCCTGCGACGTGCACCCGCTCAACAACCTGCGGGTGATGCGCTATTTCGAGCACACCTGGCACGTGCCGCAACCCGAGCGCGACGAATGGATGCGGCATTGGATGAGCGAAGGCTTCGCCGCGTTCGAGTCCATGCTCAGCGACCATCCGTCCACCGACACCTTCTGCGAAGGCAATACGCCGACGATCGCCGACTGCTGTCTGGTGCCGCAGGTCTACAACGCGCGCCGCTTCGGCGTGGACCTGGAGAAATTCCCGAACATCGTGCGGATCGAGCAGGCTTGCTTGGCCTTGCCGGCGTTCGATGCGGCGCGGCCTGAGCGGCAGCCGGATGCGCCGGCTAGTTAGTGCGAGGAACTAGTGGAGAGGAACTAGAAACGAGTAAAAGCAGTCGCGCTAGATTCCGCCTTTACTAGTTTCTAGTTCCTCTCCACTAGTTTCCTCGTTCGCTCAATGCTCGTAGCCGCCCTGCGACGGCGCGCTGAACACTTCGGCGTAAGGATCGTGCGCTTCCTTGCTGCCCTCGGACAGGCGGAACTTCAGCATCAGCCCGTCGCGCGAGTCGGCGGCGCGCAGCGCTTCTTCCATTTCGATCTTGCCTTCCTTGTGCAGCCGGTACAGGCACTGGTCGAAGGTCTCCATGCCTTCCTCCAGCGATTCCTCCATCGCCTGCTTGATCTCGTGGACCTGGCCGCGCCGCATCAGGTCGCGGATCATCGGCGTGTTGATCAGGATTTCCGCGGCCGGCAGGCGCAAACCGTCGACGCCGACCACCAAGCGCTGCGAGACCACCGCCTTCAGGTTCAGCGCCAGGTTCATCAGGATGTTCTTGTGCGCGCTTTCCGGGAAGAAGTTCAGGATGCGCTCCAGGGTCTGGTCGGCGTTGTTGGAGTGCAGCGTGGCCAAGCAGATGTGGCCGGTTTCGGCGAAGGCGATCGCCGCCTCCATCGTGGTCGCGTCCAGGATTTCGCCGATCAGGATCACGTCCGGCGCTTCGCGCATCGCGTTCTTCAGCGCGTTGTGGAAGCCGTGCGTGTCCAGGCCCACTTCGCGCTGGTTGACGATCGACTTCTTGTGCCGGTGCAGGTATTCGATCGGATCCTCGATGGTGAGGATGTGGCCCGAAGTGTTGCTGTTGCGGTGGTCGATCATCGACGCCAGCGTGGTCGACTTGCCCGAGCCGGTGGAGCCGACGATCAGCACCAGGCCGCGCGGGGCCATGATGATGTCCTTCAGCACCTGCGGCAGCTGCAGCTCTTCGATGCTGGGGATCACGCTGCGGATCGAGCGGATCACCATGCCCACTTCGCCGCGCTGCTTGAACACGTTGACGCGGAAGCGGCCGGTGTCGACCAGGGCCAGCGCCATGTTCAGTTCCAGGTCGCGCTCGAAGCTGGCGATCTGGCCTTCGTCCATCAGCGAATAGGCGATTTTCTTGACCATGCCCGCGGGCAGGCCGCTGTTGCCGAGCGGATACAGCTTGCCTTCGATTTTGATGTAGATCGGCGCGCCCGATGTCAGGAACATGTCCGACGCGTTTTTTTCCGTCATCAGCTTGAGGAAATAGCCGATGTCCATAGATGAATCCCCGATAAAACCGCGAGGCGCACCCGATCCATTTGCATGCGCGCCGCGGGCTGCAGACAATGGGCCGGCTACACCCCCAATTGCGCCGCCGGACCGCCCATGCCGATTAGCTTCGCACATATCCGTGGAATTCGTGCCGCCCTGGCCGCAACCGTGATCGGGTGCGCATTGGCGGCCTGCGCCAGCCTGCCGCCGCCGACCGGCGAACTGCAGGCGGCGCAGCAGGCCGTGTCCCGCGCCGACCAGGCCGACGCCGACCAGCATGCGCCCGACCTGCTCGCCGCCGCACGCGGCGAACTCAGCCGCGCCCAAGAGGCCATGGCCCGCGGCGACGACGACACCGCGCGCCGCTTCGCGCTGTCGGCCGCGGCCGACGCCGACCTGGCCAATGCGCGCAGCCGCGAGGCCGCGCAGAACACCGAGCTGGCGCAGCGCCGCGCCGAGATCGCCGACTTGCGCCGCAAGCTGCAGATGGGAGGCGAATGATGAAGATTCCGTCCGCCCTTCCCACTAAAGCTCGCATCGGCGCCACTGTCGCGACCTTCCTGCTGGCGGCTTTGCTTGCGGCCGCCCCGCTCGCCCGCGCGGCCGACGACGATCCGGATGCCGCGCGCCTGTCGCAGCGTTTGCAGCAGCTGGACAACGATCTGCGTTTGGCGGGTGCGGCGTCGTACGAAAGATTGCAGGCGCGGCAGGCGATCGAGCGCCTGATCGCCGCGCGCAGCCGCGACCGCGAGAATGCGCTGTACGTGGCCGAACGCCGCGTGGAAACGGCCGAAATCGCGGCGCGCAACGATCTGGGCCGGCGCGATATCGAACGCTTGGACCGGGAGCGCAGCGACTTGCTGGTGGAAGCCAGCCGCCGCGACGCAGAGCAGGCGCGGCAGGAAGCCGAACGGCTGCGCGTGCAAGCGCAGATCCAGGCCGAAGAAACCGAACGCCTGCGTCAGGCCGCCGAGCAGGAAGCGACCGCGCGCCAGCAAGCCGAAGGCGTGTTGGACGACGTCGCCGGCGCGCAGGCCGCGAAGCTGCGCGCGGCGCGCCAGCGCCAGGCCGAACTGGCCAAGCGCGAGGCCGAATTGATGTCCGGCACGGGCGATTCGGGCAAGCCGCAGAGCGATAAGCCGAAGCAGAAACCCAAGAAGCCCTAATCGGTTTCGCGCTTTGTAGCGCGGAGGCTTGCCCGGTTGCCTTGAGGTTGTTTTTGCTCGTGTAGAGCGGAGCTTGCTCCGCTCAATCTGGCCGAAGAGCAGCGGAGCAAGCTCCGCTCTACACGGGCCAAAGCCAGCCTTCGATCTCATGGCGCCCCCCAGTCAGCTTCCGATAGCTTCTCGACCGAATAAGGCCGCGCCTGCGCACTCATAAAGTCATTTAATATCAATGGCTTGAATTAATAAGCAACGGCTTTGAGCGGGCTTCCGGCCGCCTGACCGATTCAGCTTGGAATCGTTTACGCCCCAGCCGAATCAAGCACTTGCGCCATACGCTTGAAGCCCAGAAATCGGAGGAGTAGGGTCGAATCACCGGATGGCCTCCACCGTCCGGCAGAGCCAGACCGATGACCCACGCCCCCGATTCGCAGGAGCTCGCCACCGTCGGAAAAGCGGTAGCGGGCGCCCCATCGGGACGCGTCCGCATCGAAGCCCTGGCCATCTCGCTCCCAACGACGCCCTGTGCCGCGAAGGCCGGGGCGTTGCTGTATGCGGATCCCTCGCGCAACGACTTCGGCCGCTCCGGGTTGGATCCGGGGCATCGCTCCGGCCGGGTCATCCACTGAATCGAAGGAGGCATCCATGTTCGAAGGGCAATCGCAGACCGAAATCGAGGCCATCATGAAAGCCGATCCGGAATTCCGGCAGCTTTATCAGAAGCACAAAGACCTCGACAAAAAGGTGCTCGATGCGGAACTGGGCGTGCTGCCGCTCGACGACAACACGCTCGCGCAGATGAAGCGCGAAAAGCTCGCGGCTAAGGATCGCCTGACCCACTTGTACGAAGCCCGCCACCACTGACGTTCAACCGCCGCGGGCGGTGACGGCCTCCTCGTCGGCCGTCGCCGCCCGCGTTTTTATTTCCGGCATGATTTTTTTCGTGCGGGTTTTGTAGGAGCGGCTTCAGCCGCGACTCTTTCCCACACGTCGCGGCGATCTGAAGAAAAAAGCCCGCGGCTGAAGCCGCTCCTACAAAAGCGGCCCCATCCGGCGGATAATCCGGGCTCTTTCCGCTAAGCCCGATCCGCATGACCACCCACTCCTCCGTCCTGGAACTGATCGGCGAGACGCCGATCGTGAAAGCGCAACGCCTGGATGCGGGCCCGTGCGAGCTGTTCCTGAAGCTGGAAAGCGCCAATCCCGGCGGTTCGATCAAGGACCGCATCGGCATGAGCATGATCGAAGCGGCCGAGCGCCGCGGCGACATCAAGCCCGGCGACACCTTGGTGGAAGGCACCGCCGGCAATACCGGCATCGGCCTGGCCCTGGTCGCGCAGCAGAAGGGCTACAAGCTGATCCTCGTGGTGCCGGACAAGATGAGCCGCGAGAAGATCTTCAACCTGAAAGCGATGGGCGCCGAAGTGCGGTTGACCCGCTCGGACGTGGCCAAGGGCCATCCGGACTACTACCAGGACCTGGCCGAGCGCATCGCCCGCGAGACGCCGGGCGCGTACTTCATCAACCAATTCGGCAATCCCGACAATCCGGCCGCGCACGAGCACGGCACCGGCCCCGAAATCCTGCGCCAGATGGATGGCGACCTGGACGCGGTGGTGTTCGGCTGCGGCAGCTCCGGCACCATGACCGGCTTATCGCGCTGCTTCGCCAAGTTGTCGCCGCACACCGAGATGGTCCTGGCCGATCCGGTCGGTTCGATCCTGGCCGAATACATCAACGAAGGCACGCTCAGCGAGAAATCGGCGAGCTGGATGGTGGAAGGCATCGGCGAGGATTTCCTGCCGAGCATTTCCGATTTCACGCGGGTCAAGAAAGCCTACGCGATCACCGACAAGGAAAGCTTCCTGACCGCGCGCGAGCTGCTGGAGAAGGAAGGCATCCTCGGCGGCTCGTCCACCGGCACCCTGCTGGCCGCGGCGCTGAAGTACTGCCGCGAGCAGACCGAGAAGAAGCGCGTGCTCGTGTTCGTCTGCGACACCGGCAACAAGTACCTGTCGAAGATGTACAACGACTACTGGATGCTCGACAACGGCTTCCTGGAACGCGAGCAGACCGGCGACCTGCGCGACTTGATCCTGCGTCCGTATTCGCGCCGCGATACCGTGGTGGTGGGGCCGAACGATCTGCTGGTCACCGCCTACCAGCGGATGAAGCTGTACGACGTTTCGCAATTGCCGGTGATGGAAGGCGACCACCTGGTCGGCATCGTCGACGAAAGCGACGTGCTGCTGCACGTGTACGGCGACGAGGCCCGGTTCCGCGATCCGGTCTCGACCGCGATGGTGTCCAAGCTGAACAAATTGGACGTCAAATCGCCGATCGAATCGCTGCTGCCGGTGTTCGACGCCGGGCAGGTGGCGATCGTCACCGACGGAGGCGCTTTTTTGGGACTGATCACACGGATCGACCTGCTGAACTACCTGCGCCGGCGGGTCCAGTAAATCGGGGCTTAAGGGGGCCGGATGGTAGAATCCGGGCCGACGATTTTCAGGAAAACCCCCGTGAACGAACACAGCGGCGACGCTTCCCCGGGCGCCGGCCGGCCCGCCCTGGGCACCCTGGCCATCCACGGCGGCCAGGCTCCGGACCCCAGCACCGGCGCGGTCATGCCGCCGATCTACGCCACCAGCACCTATGCCCAGGCCAGCCCGGGCGTGCATCAGGGCTTCGAATATTCCCGCACCCATAACCCCACCCGCTTCGCCTACGAGCGGTGCGCGGCGGCGCTGGAAGGCGGCAGCCGCGGCTTCGCCTTCGCTTCGGGCATGGCGGCCACTTCGACCGTGCTGGAGCTGCTGGACAGCGGTTCGCACGTGGTGGCGATGGACGACCTGTACGGCGGCAGCTTCCGCCTGTTCGAACGCGTGCGCCGGCGTTCGGCCGGTTTGGATTTCAGCTTCGTCGACCTGACCGACTTGGCCGCGTTCGAAGCCGCGATCCGTCCCGAAACGAAGATGGTGTGGGTGGAGACGCCGACCAATCCGATGCTGAAGGTGGTCGACCTGGCCGCGATCTCGGCGATCGCCAAGAAGCGCGGCTTGCGGATGGTGGTCGACAACACCTTCGCTTCGCCGATCCTGCAACGCCCGATCGAATACGGCGCCGACATCGTCGTGCACTCGGCCACCAAATACCTCAACGGCCATTCGGACATGGTCGGCGGCATCGCGGTGGTCGGCGACGATGCCGAGCTCGCCGAGAAAATGGCTTTCCTGCAGAACTCGATCGGCGCCGTGCAAGGCCCGTTCGACAGTTTCCTCGCCTTGCGCGGCCTGAAGACCCTGCATCTGCGCATGAAGGCGCATTGCGAGAACGCGATGGCGCTGGCCGAGTGGCTGCAGTCGCGGCCGCAGATCGAGAAAGTGATCTATCCCGGCCTGGCTTCGCATCCGCAGCACGCCCTGGCCAAGCGCCAGATGGACGGCTTCGGCGGCATCATCTCGATCGCGCTCAAGGGCGGCTTCGAAGCGGCCAAGCGGTTGTGCGAGCGCACGCAACTGTTCACCCTGGCCGAATCGCTAGGCGGCGTCGAAAGCCTGATCAACCATCCAGCGGTGATGACGCACGCGTCGATCCCGCCGGAGAACCGGGCGCGACTGGGCATCACGGACAACCTGGTGCGGCTGAGCGTGGGCATCGAAGGAATGGACGATCTGCGCGACGATCTTGCGCGCGCACTCTCAGACGATCGCCACGGCCAGGCACGGTAAGGAGCGTCGATGTCATCGCTGGTCAAGGCGGCATGGCGTTATCGGGGCTTCATCACTTCCTCGGTCGCCAACGAGTTCAAGTCGAGGCTCGGCCGCAGCCGCTTCGGCACGGCATGGATAGTGCTGCAGCCGTTGGCGCAGGTGCTGATTTTCGCCACCATCCTTTCCAACGTCCTAGCGGCGCGGCTGGCGGGCATAGACAGCAAGTACGCTTATGCGATCTATCTGATCGCCGGAACGTTGTGCTGGTCGCTGTTCTCGGAAATCATCATGCGCTGCACGACGGTTTTCATCGACAACGGATCGCTGCTCAAAAAAGTGCATTTTCCGCGGATTGCGCTGCCCGCGATCGCGATCGGTTCGGCTTCCGTCAACAACGTCGCGCTGCTGGCGGTCAGCCTCGTGATCCTGCCGGTGCTCGGCATTCTTCCCGATTGGCACTTCCTGTGGCTACCGTTGCTTATGGGCCTTACCGTCGCATTGGCCGCCGGAATAGGCTTGTTGCTCGGCACCTTGAACGTCTTCGCCCGGGACGTCGGTCAGGTGGTGGCGGTAGCGCTGCAATTCTGGTTTTGGGTGACGCCGATCGTCTACCCTATGTCGATCGTTCCGGAGGGTTTCCGCGCGACGCTGAATTTCAATCCGGCGGTGCCGCTGGTAGTCAGCTATCAGAACATCCTGCTCTATGGGCAGCCTCCATCGCCGCAGATCGCTTGGGTCGCTGTGCTGGCAGTCGTGTTGTTGACGGCAGGGCTGTTCCTTTTCCGGCGCGCGTCATCGGAAATGGTGGATGTTCTATGAGCGGCGTGGTCCTGAGCGTCGACAACATAGGCAAGGCATACGTGGAATATGCCAGCGAGTTGCAGCGCTTCGCGCGCTGGTTCGGTTTCCCCGTCAAGCCGAAGGCCGAGCACTGGGTGTTAAGGCACCTGACGTTCCGGATCGCGACCGGAGAATCGGTCGGATTGATAGGGCAGAACGGCGCCGGTAAAAGCACCGTCCTGAAGATGATCAGCGGCACGACCCAGCCGAGCGAAGGCAAGGTGGCGCTGCGCGGGCGCGTTTCCGCCCTCCTTGAGCTGGGACTGGGATTCAACCCGGAATTGACCGGGCGCGAAAACGCCATCTATTCGGCGGGATTGATGGGCCTGCCCCAGTCGCGCATACAAACGTTGATGCCTTCGATCGAGGAGTTCGCCGAGATCGGCGAATATTTCGATCAGCCGATGCGCACCTATTCCAGCGGGATGCAAATGAGGGTGGCCTTCAGCGTCGCCACGGCCGTGCGGCCCGACATCCTAATCGTGGACGAGGCGTTGTCGGTCGGCGACGCGTACTTCGTGCATAAGTGCTTCCAGCGCATCCGCGAATTCCGAGAGGCGGGCACGACGCTTTTGATCGTCTCTCACGACCCGACGGCGATCCAAAGTTTGTGCGATAGGGCGATCCTCCTGGACGACGGGCGGATGGTGTTGGACGGCGAACCTCAGCAAGTCTTCGACTATTACAACGCCCTCGTGGCGGAGAAGGAGAACCGCACCGTTCGCACGGAGCGCTCGTCCAGCGGACGCATCGTCACGCAGTCGGGCACGGGCGAGGCGGTGATAGAGGATGTGGCGTTGACCGATGGCGGTGGTCTTCCGGTGGAGTACATCGGTGTCGGGCAGGCCGCGGCGCTGCGCGTGCGCGCAAGGGTCGTGCAGGGGATCGAAAGGCTCGTGTTCGGATATACGATTCGGGATCATCTGGGCCGCCCGATGTTCGGCACTAATACGCACTACACGGATCAGCCTTGCCAGCATTTGAAATCCGGGGATAGGGTCGAGTTCGTCGTCCGGTTCCCGATGAATCTCGGCCCGGGCACTTATTCGGTGTCGGTCGCCCTGACCAGCGCCGAGACTCATTTGGTCAACAACTACCAATGGCGCGATCTCGCGCTCGTGTTCACGGTCGCCAACATCGGTCTGCCGCCGTTCGTCGGTTCGGCATGGATCCCGGCGGCGATAGAAGTGTCTGCGCTCGATCGCGAACCGACGGCTTGATCCGTGGACTTCATGAAGAGCATCGATGCCCAACCCATTCCGAGCGAAGACGCGGACGACGCTTGGCGTTTGTGGATCGCATTGACGGAGCAGGCTGCGCGTAGCTCAGAACTCGAGGCCGAATTGGCTTCATTGAAATCGAGCAGGAGCTGGCGTTTGACGGCTCCGCTGCGCGCGGCGATGCGGCTGCTGCGGCCCGTTGGCGCAAGCGGCGCCAAACGGTGCGCGTTCGGTGCCGACGGAATCGCACCCGACCGCGCACTGCTTGCGGCACCTTGGGTGTCGAAGGTTCTGGCCGCGGACGACGGCGTCAGTCCAAGATGGTTGGTGGATGTCACCATGCTGGACAGCGAAGATCTCGGCGCGGGAGTGCAGCGCGTGACGAGAAGGTTGCTGGCCGAAATGCTATTCAGCCCGCCAGAGCGCTGCAGGATAGAGCCGGTGCGTCTCGTGCAGGGCCGCTATCATCACGCGCGAAGATTCCTCGCTCGATTCCTGGGCGTGCCCGCCGCGCTCTTGGGACCGGACGACGCCGTACAGCCTCGCGCGCACGATCGTCTGCTCGGATTGGATTTTTGCCGAGGCCGGGCGACCGAGCTGCGGTCCGCGCTCGAAGCGCTGCGCGCCGCAGGAACGGAAGCGAGTCTCGTCGTCCATGATGTTCTTCCGCTTTCCGATCCGCAGTGGTTTCCCGACGAGGTCGTGCGCGATTACGAATCGTGGCTTGCGGTGCTTTCGGCTTGCGGCGACCGTGCGTTGTGCGTCTCCTCCGACACGGCTATGCGGCTGCGCGACGCTTTGGCTGAACGCGGTTTGGCCGAACCCGCTTGCGGCCTGGCCGTATTTCCGCTCGGCGCGGACATGCCGCCGGCTCCCGATGCCGAAGTGCTGCCCGCCGGTTCGCAGGCGGCGAGGGTGCTGACCGTTGGCACGCTTGAGCCGCGCAAAGGGCATGCCCAAGCTCTGGCGGCGTTCGAACTGCTTTGGAGCCGGGGGTGCGATGTCGAGTGGATCATCGCAGGCCGCGAAGGCTGGCGGGTCGCGCGACTGGCCGAGGCTTTGCGTTCGCATCCCGAGGCCGGACGGCGTCTGCGCTGGGTCGAAGGGCCGGACGATCGCGTGCTGGCATCGCTATATCGCCGTTGCGATCTGCTGCTGGCCCCTTCGCAAGGCGAAGGTTTCGGCCTGCCAATCGTCGAGGCCGGGAAGCTGAATTTGGACCTGCTCGTGCGGGATATTCCCGTTTTCCGCGAAGTGGCGGGCGATGCGGCGACGTATTTCGAAGGTAGCTCCGCAGAAGCCATCGCCGACGCGATCAGCGCGTGGCTCGATCGACGCGCCGAGGCAAATACGGGGGCGCGTCATTGGGCTACTTGGGCGCAGAGCGCCGAGGCATTGAAATCGATCGTTGCGGCGAGCCGACGTCCGGATAGCGGCTCCGCTCGAAACGGCATGGAGACAGCATGAGCGACAACAAGCAAGGCGCGGGCGACCTCGACGAGATGATGGAGCAAATTAGGCGAGATCTCGCGCGGACGCCGCCTGTCTCGGAGCAGGAGCCGTCGTTGGACGAGGTGATGGATCGCGTGCGCGCCGAAATAAAAAGGAGAAAAGACGGGGTGGAAGCCGAATCGGTTCCTATCGGGCCGGAAGCGGCACCCGCTTGGCGGCCGGCCGTGCCTCGTCTGCCTTCGAAGCGCCAATACACCCTATCGGAATTGCTGCATTACTCGGACGCGGATTTCGTGGACACCGCGTACCGCACGGTTTTGCGCCGCTCGCCGGACGAAGGCGGTTTCGAGCATTTCGTGGCCATGTTGCGAAGCGGGGCCTTGAGCAAGGTCGAGATACTCGGCAAGTTGCGCTGGTCGGCCGAAGGACGGTCCCGCGAAGTGCACATCGACGGACTGCTCGCCCCATATCTGCTGCATACCTGGCGGCGCAAGCCGGTAATCGGCCCCGTCATTTCGTGGTTGCGCGGTTTCGCCATGCTCGGAACCGCCGCGAATCGCCAGCTCGCGCTGGAAGCGGCGCAGGACCACGAAACCCATCACGTCGGCCGCGCGCTCAATACGGCGGTCGGCGAATTCGAACAACGGCTGGCGAAGCTTTCGGCCCGATTGTCCGCGATCGAGACTTCGGCCGTAAAAGATCGAGCCTCGGCGCAGAGCCTGAAAGAAGATCTACAGCGGACCGCTTCCTCGCTGCAGGAGACGAAGCAGCGTTTGTCACGCATCGCGCCCGTCGTCGAAGACATGGAGGACAGGCGGCGCAGTCAGCAAGCGGCTTCGAAACGCCTGGCGCCGTTGTACGCGGCCTTCGAGGACGCCTTCCGCGGCGACCGCGCGCTCGTGCGCGGGCGATGCGAACCTTACCTGGAGTTCGTGCGGGCGGTCGGCGCCGGATCGCAGGACGCACCGGTCCTGGACATCGGCTGCGGACGCGGCGAATGGTTGGAGCTCCTGCGCGATCACGGCTTGGTCGGACGCGGCATCGATCTGAACCGCGTTTTCATCGATATCTGCAAGCGGCAGGGTCTGGACGTCGTAGAAGGGGACGCCATCGATTGCATGAGGGCGATGCCGTCCGAATCGATAGGCGCGATCACGTCCATGCATTTGGTCGAGCATTTGGCGTTCGAGGACGTCATCCGCCTTCTGGATGAGGCGAGGAGAGTGCTTCGGCCGGGCGGTCTGATCCTGCTTGAAACGCCGAATCCGGAGAACAGTTCGGTGGCCACGCTGTCGTTCTACCTGGATCCCACGCACCGCAATCCCATTCCGCCGGAAACGCTGAGGTGGGTGGTGGGCGCGCGCGGCTTCGACGGCGCGACGGTCGAGCGCTTGACCGCAATGCGCGAGATCGCTGCGCCTCCGCTCCTTGCCGACGAGGTGCCGGGTTCGGCTTCCGTCAACGTCTTGCTCGCCGCATTGAACGCGGCGCCCGACTATGCGGTTCTAGCATGGCGGCCGTGAGCTTGAGGCCGATGCACCGCAAGGTCGGACGATTGCTCGTGACCGGGGCGAGCGGATTCGTCGGTCGGCACGTCCGTATGGCGGTCGAGTCCGGCTTGTTCGGCGAGGCCCAATTCCACGGGACGCCGGAAGGGCTGGACATGCGCGATGCGCAGGCGCTTCGCGATCTGATCGATCGCGTCGGGCCGGAATCGGTATTGCATCTCGCGGCGCAGAGTTTCGTCCCGCAATCGTTCGCCGATCCGCGCGAAACCTTCGAGATCAACCTAATCGGTACGCTGAATTTGCTTCAGGCGCTCGACCAGACCGGTTTTTCCGGACGGATGATCTACGTCAGTTCCGGGGACGTGTATGGGCTGGTGCCGGAGTCTCAATTGCCTGTGAACGAGGGCCGGATCCCGGAACCTCGCAATCCCTATGCGGCCAGCAAAGTCGCGGCCGAACAGCTGTGCCTGCAATGGCGACGGACGACGGGCTTGGACATCGTCATCGCCCGGCCGTTCAACCATGTGGGACCCGGCCAGGACGATAGATTCGTGCTGCCGGCCCTAGCGCGCCAGATCGCGGCAATAGAGAAGGGAGAGCGAGGTCCCATCGTCGAAGCGGGCGATCTCGATACGACCCGGGATTTCACGGACGTACGCGATATCGTCGCAGCTTACGCGGCGATGTTCGCCGCAGGCGCGGCGGGGGCCACCTACGTAATCGGGTCGGGGGTCGAACGCCGCGTGCGGGACATACTGCGTGCGATGTGCGAGATCGCCGGCATCAACCCCGAAGTGCGCCAAGACCCCGCCAAGCTCCGCCCGGTCGAGCAGCGGCGGATGGTCGCCGACCCTGCGCTCCTGAGCGCCGACACGGGCTGGCGGCCCCGCATCGCTTTCGAAACCACTCTCAACGACATCCTTACGTACGCAAGGAACCACCCATGAGCAACAAAAGCGCTTTGATCACGGGCATTACCGGCCAGGACGGCGCCTATCTTTCCAAACTGCTTCTCGAGAAAGGGTATGCGGTGAACGGTCTGCTTGCGCGCCGCAGCAGCGATACGCTCTGGCGGTTGCGCGAACTGGGGATCGAAAACGATGTGCGGCTCGTGGACGGAGATCTCACCGACCTGGCGTCGCTCATCCACGCCATGGAGGCGTCCGCGCCATCCGAGCTCTACAACTTGGGTGCGCAGAGTTTCGTCGGCAGCTCTTGGCGGCAGCCTTTGGTCACCGCACAGGTGGACGGCGTCGGTGCGCTCAACGTGCTCGAAGCGGTTCGCATCGTCAATCCGAAATGCCGGTTCTACCAGGCTTCCACGAGCGAGATGTTCGGGCTGATACAGGCGGAGAAGCAAAACGAGAAGACGCCGTTTTATCCGCGCAGCCCTTACGGAGTCGCGAAAGTGATGGCGCACTGGTCGACGGTGAACTATCGGGAAAGCTTCGGGCTCCACGCTTCGAGCGGCATACTTTTCAACCACGAATCGCCGCTGCGCGGGATCGAGTTCGTGACCAGGAAGGTCAGCCACGGCGTGGCCCGGATCAAGCTGGGTCTGCAAAGCGAGCTTCGCCTGGGCAATATCGACGCCAAGCGCGATTGGGGATATGCAGGAGATTACGTGCAGGCGATGTGGCTGATGCTTCAGCAACCGGAGGCGGACGACTATGTGGTCGCCACCGGCAAGACCACGACGGTGCGCGACATGTGCCAAATCGCATTCGATCATGTCGGCCTGAGAGCCGAGGACCATGTCGTCGTAGACCCGAGCCTGTTCAGGCCTGCGGAAGTGGACGTGCTGCTTGGCGACGCCTCCAAGGCGCGGGATAGGTTGGGATGGTCGCCGCAAACCTCCTTGAAGGAGCTGATAGGGATGATGGTGGACGCCGATCTGCGCAGGCTGGGGGGCTGAGCGGGTGCGGATCGCGGTGATAACGACCGGCATTGCGGGCGACCAATCCGGCGGCGCGGAACGCTTCTTCTCCGCGTTGGTCAAGGCTTTCGGGGATATCGGGCACGATGCGGAGGAAATCCGCTTGCGGGCCGATGAACCCGACTTCGAACAGATCAAGCGCAATTATTTGGCGTGTTACGACCTTGACGTTTCCAGCTACGACATGGTCGTTTCGACCAAGGCTCCGACCTGGATGGTGAGGCATCCGAACCATGTCTGCTATCTGGTCCACACCATCCGTGTTTTCTACGACATGTTCGACTGGTCGTTCCCGGCGCCGAACGAAGAACAGAGGGCGCAACGCGACCTGATCCACCGCCTCGACACCGGCGGCATGTCTCCTCCGCGTTGCAAAGCCGTATTCTCGATCGGCGAGGAGGTTTCGCGGCGCTTGCGCGAAAGCAACGGGCTGGATGCGGAGGTCCTGCATCCGCCGTTATGGAACAATCATTTCCGCGAAGGTCGGTCCGGAGACTATTTGTTCCTTCCCGGCCGTCTGCATCCTTGGAAGCGCGTCGACCTGGCGATCAGAGCGATGCGCCATGTTTCGGCGGACGTGCGGCTGAAGATAGCGGGAGTAGGGGAGGCGGACGAAGAGCTGCGAGCGCTGGCGGCACGAGACGAGCGGATCGAATTCCTCGGGCGCGTGACGGATGCCGCGCTTCTCGACCTCTATGCCAATGCGTTGGCGGTCCCGTTCACGCCGATGCGGGAAGACTACGGTTACGTCACTTTGGAAGCCTTCGCCAGCGGGAAGCCGGTGATTACCTGTTCGGATTCGGGAGAGGCGGCCGCGATCGTCCGCAACGGCGAGAACGGCTTCGTTTGCGAAGCCGACGCGCAGGCCATCGGCAGGGCGATCGACGCGCTGGCCGCCGACCGCGAACTGGCCGTGCGCATGGGCCTGTGCGGCAAGGCCTGGGTCAATGGGCTTTCGTGGGAACGCGTAGCGCGCAGGTTGATTGAGGCGGCGATTGACGGTTGAGGGCGCGCATACAGGGAACCGCGCCCTGACGACAAAAAGGGAAAGGATGAGCAAAGTCACCATTATCGATATGCAGCCGATAACGCCCGCCGTCGGGGGAGGGCGCCAGAGGTTGTTGGGCCTATACCATGCCTTGGGCCCGGATATGCACGCTACTTACGTCGGCACCTACGATTGGCGCGGCGAAGCGCCGCGCGACCAGATGCTCACGCCGAATCTGCGCGAAGTGTTGGTTCCCTTGTCCGAAGCCCATCACGCAAGCGCGGAAGCCTTGGCGGACCGGATGGAGGGCAGGGTGATGATCGATATCGCCTTCGCCGACCAGGTGCATCTGTCGCCCGCTTTCCTGGACGTCGCGCGCCGACACATCGAAGAAGCCGACATCGTGGTCTTTTCGCATCCATGGGCGTATCCCGCCTTGCGCGAAGCGGTCGACAGACGCCAATTGCTGGTCTACGACTCGCACAACGTGGAATCGGTGCTTAGGTTGTCCTTGCACGAAGACCTGCCGCAGGCGGCGCAACTCCTGCGCCGCGCCGTCGAATGCGAGCTGCAGCTATGCCGCGACGCCGATCTGATCGTGGCTTGCTCTCACGAAGACCGAGAAACCTTCGCGCGGATCTATGAGGTGCCGTGGTCTAAGCTGCGGATCGCGGTAAACGGCATCTTCAGCTTCGCGGTCGGCGCGACCGGCCCCGACGAGAAGCGACGCGCCAGGGAGGAACTGGGGCTGGGCGACAGGCCCGTCGTGGTTTTCCTCGGTTCCGACTACGGCCCCAACAACGCTGCGGCCGCATACATCGCCGACGAGCTGGCGGCGGCGGTGCCTCGCGCCGACTATGCGCTCATCGGGAGCTGCTGCCAGGCCTTGGACGGCCGTTCGCGCAGCAATGTGCGTTTGCTGGGCGTGCTGGGAGAAGAAGACAAGCGGCGATGGATGCGAGCCGCGGATGTCGCGGTGAACCCATTGGACGCAGGCTCCGGAACGAGCATCAAGATGTTCGACTTCATGAGCGCCAGCTTGCCGGTCGTCACTACGCCGATCGGAGCTCGCGGCATCGTTTCGCCTGGAGAGCCGCCCTTCGTCGCGTGCGCCATGGCGGATATTCCGCGTACGCTGAACGGACTGCTGGACGATGCGGGGCGGCGCGCGTCGATCGGCGAAAAAGCGCGGAAGGTCGTCGAGGATTTCTATTCCTGGGAACGCATTTCGCCCGACCTAGGCCGTTTGCTGCAGAAGTTCCTTTCCCAGCGCCAACGCGAGAAGCCGCGCTTTTCGGTGGTCGTGCCGACTTATGAACGCCACCATCTGCTCGACGCGCTCGCGGCTTGCCTGGAGGCGCAGGAAGAGAAGGACTTCGAGGTCATCGTCGTCGACCAGTCGCGCGAGCGATGGCCGGGAGCGGACGCGGCTTATGGGTTCGATCTCCATTACGTGAAAAGCGAGGTCAAGGGGGCCGTGCATGCGCGTAATACGGGTGGGCGATTGGCGACCGGCGCCTGTATCGCCTATACCGATGACGACTGCGAACCAACCCCGCAGTGGCTGGCTAATGCCGGCAAATGGCTTGCCGATCCCACCGTTGTCGGCGTGGAAGGGCTCGTCCGATCGGAGCATGTCGGCGACCCGGAGTGGCGAGCAGTGACCAACGTGGGATTTGAGGGGGTTGGTTTCATGACGGCCAACTTGTTCGTCAAGAACGATGTCTTCCAGCGCTTGGATGGATTTGACTTGTCCTTCGACAATCCGCATTTCAGGGAAGACACCGATTTCGGCTGGCGCATGCAAACGGAAGGGGGTGTTCCGTATGCGGCCGACGTGGAGGTCTTTCACCCCGCGCACCGGCGCGACATCGAAAGGGAGTCGCAGGCCGAGCGCAACCGATTCTTCGAAAAGGACGCATTGCTCCTGAGCAAGCATCCGGAGCGGTACCGGCAGCTTTTCCTGGCCGAAGCCCATTTCCTGAATACCGCCGGATTCTGGGATCATTTGGCGCGTGGCGCCGAGAAATACCGCGTCAGTCTGCCGGCCTGGCTCGACGAATACAAAGCATCTTGATGGCCGACAAGGCCGCATACCTACAGGAGACAGTTCGTGCATAAACAGGCTTTGAGTAACTATGTCGAAGGCGAACAGCATCGTCTCGTGGAGGGTTGGCTCGGCGATGGCGCGATTTCGCTGATCTTGGCCGCGGACAGGAGGCAGAAGGCCGCAGGGGTCCGCGGGCCCGTGCTGGAGATCGGAGTGCACCACGGGCGATTGTTCCTGCTTTTCGCGATGCTGGCGCGCTCGGACGAGAAGGCTTTGGCGCTGGACCTGTTCGAGGATCAGCACTTGAACATCGATTGGTCGGGTCGCGGCGATCGCGCGGCGCTATGGAAGAACATCGACACTTATCTGGGCGACCGCGAACGGGTGATCGCCATTCGCGCCAATAGTCTCGATCTCGGACCGAACAGTCTCGACGAGCATCTGTCCGGGCAGAAGGTGAGGTTGCTCTCGGTGGACGGCGGTCACACGCGAGAGCATGTGCTCAACGACTTGGCGCTTGCGAGCGCCTGGCTACATGCCGATGGCATCGTCTTCGTCGACGATTTCTACAATGCCGATTGGCCCGGCGTGAATGAAGGCGTAGTGCGTTACTTGACCGATCCCGCGCATGGCCTTGCGCCGCTATGCTACGGAGACAACAAATTGCTGATGTGCAAGCGCGAAGGATGGCAGAGCGCCAATGCTTGGCTCACCACCGAATTCCTCCCGACTTGCGCGGCGTACAAGAAGGTCGCGTTCTGCGACTACGAGACGTATCACGTCACGCCGCCGGCGCCCTCTACCGTCTGAAACCTACGGCGCCGGATCGATAGGCTCCGGCGCCGCGCGTCCGGCATCGGCCGACGCGGCCGTGCGTTCGCAAAGCCAGGCGACGGTTTCCTGAACCAGGCAGATCCGGTAAGTGCGAATGCGCGGATCCGATGCGACGGGCAGCGCCAGCCTCATTCGACCGGAGGCGCCCGGAGGCAAGGGATGCGGGAAATCGGCGCGCCCGAGATCGTGGGCCACCAGGCGTCCGCTAATGTCCAGTCCTTGGAATCCGAGACGCAGCGGCCGAATGCCCGCGCTCGCCAACGATAGATGCCCGGCATTCTTGGCCCACAGCCGATCTGTGCAGGGCGTCGCCGAAAAACAGGCATCGACGGTGGTCTTCGACAACAGGACTCGCAATCCATCCGCCGGCAGGGGGCGGTCGTATTCGTGACCGAAGGCCATCGCTTCCCGCACGATATTGCGGTCGTAGATCCAAGCCTGAAAGGGGCCTATGTCGGCCCTTTCCACGGGAGCGCCCAGTTCTTCCTGAATCGCCTGCCCCATGCCGGAGGCCAGTTCATCGCGCGTGAGCACGACTGCCTGCCGGCGCGTGCTCGAGCCTATTTCAATGCGCGGAGCATGGTGGGGGAAAGGGGAGATCTGAGTATCGAAGGCGGCCGGGTAGACGACGAGCCGTCCTTCGGACAGAACCGTCGTCACATGCGATTGCCAGTAGCTACCCAGAGCGACGCCGACGCTGCGGGCCGATAGGCCTTCGATAAGCGCCCGGCGTTCCGCCAAGGTGACGCCATTACGCGGCATCGCGATCGGGTTCGATGCGCGCCACGCGAGCGCGAAGGCCAATCCGCTCGCGCCGAGGGCTAGCAATAAGCCGCGCGCGAAGGCCGGGCGAGAGCCTGCAGCGTCGGCGATCACGACGGCGGTCAAGCATAGCGATCCGTAGATCGCGAACGTCGCATATCGGATCTCGGTGGCGTCGTTAAATAACCCCGCCATGACTACCAACGCGAAGAAGCTGCAAGCGTAGGCCGCCAATAGGATGCAAGCGAACGCGTGCATTCCGCGGCCGTAGCGCGACGGGCTGGCCGCGACCCGGATGGGCGCCAAAATCAACAGGACAGAAAGCGACCACAGGAGGCATTGCAGAAAGCGCATGGCCCGCCCGAGCGAACCCCAATCGCCGGCGATCCGGAAATAGCCGAACCATGCTCCGGGCAATCTCAGGAGATGTTCGGCCAAGGCGCCCGGTGCCGCGAGCTGCAGCCGCGCGGCAGCGTCGATGTTGAGCATGGACGGTTGCAGCATCCATCGATAGACGATCGTACCGATGGCCGCGCCGATGGCGATGGCGACGATCGTCCTGCCGAACAAGGAGCGAACGCGTTCGCGCCAAGGGCCATGGCTGTGGAGGTATCGTGATGCGGCCCATCCTGCGAAAATCGGCACCAGGATGGTGATCCACGCGCGTCTCGGGTTGGAAGCGCAGGCGATGCCCGCCAAAACGGCCGCCGTCGCCAGAATCTGGCTCGGACGCATGCGCGCCGCCCCGTCGCAGCGAGCTGCCAACACGAACAATACCAGCGCGAGTGCGGTGAGGCCGGCATAGGTGCCTTGTCCGATCACGAACTCGAAGTTCAGATACGACAGGCCGCCGGCCGCGCATGCTGCAGCCGCCAGCGCAGCGTCGCTTCTGTTGCGGTCGAGCGAGCGGCAGGTCCAAACGCATACCGTCAGCAGCAGCAGGTAGACGATCCAGTCCGCCAGGGCATTGGCTTGGTAGCCGGCGCCCATCCACGGGTAGAACAGCAGCGTGAGCGCCTGCGGGCCTGCGAACATCAGATCGCCGTTGGCGTATACCCAGGCTGCGGGAATCGGTCGGCCCTCTTGCCAGGCGAGTTGTGCAAGAACCGACTTGATCGCGCCGTCGCTGTGAAAAACGGCTTGGTACGGGCCGAACAATATCCAGCCCACGGTTGCGGCGGTGCACAGCAATAAAAGGCACAGTACGGCGTTCAAGGAACGCGCGCGCGCAGGACGGCTCGGCGGATCATCCATGCTCGGGCTGCGCTCGGCCGGCATGCTATTGCGGCGGCGCCAAAACCGCCGTTCGATCGCAAAGCCAAGCCACGTTTTCCTGCAGGAGGCACAAACGCACGCGGCTTATCGGTTTATTCGGAGAGCGAGGCACCGAAATCAGGATACTGGCTCGCGCGCCGGGCGCGAGAGGCCGCGGGAAATCGGCGCGACCCAAATCCCATTCGACGACGCGTCCCGCCGCATCCAGGCCCTGTATGCCGACACGCATCGGCAACGAACCGGCCGTAACGAGAGCGGTATTCCCTTGATTTTGAACCGTCATCCGGTGCAAGCAGGAAGCCTGGCCCGAGCCTGCGCAAGCGGGCAAAGACGCGCTTTCCAAGCCTATCGACGCCTGCGCCGGATCCACCGCGGCATCGATGCGCGCAGAGAGAGAAGGAGCCTGGGTGCGATCGCATAACCAAGCGATGTTCTCTTGCAGCAGGCATACCCGGTACGAAGCGACTTCGGCCTGACGCGAGGCCGGCAACGGCACTCTGACTCGTTCTGTGGCGCCGACCGGCAAGGGGTGGGGAAAATCGGCCCGACCGAGGTCTTGAACCACTAAATTGTCGTTAGCGTCCAAGCCCTGCAAGCCGAGCCGCAAGGGACGCGATCCGGCGGTCGCCAACGGCAGCTGGCCGGTATTGGTGACCTCTAACCAGGTTTCGCATGCTTCTTGCGCGCGACAAGGCGGAAGCGTGGCTTGCGAGAGACGGACGCGCAAACGGTCCGGCCGTACCTGGGCGTCATGTTCGTATCCGAACCCTAAAACGGCGGCGACGATATTCCGGTCGTAGATCCAGACCTGATAGTTGCCCAGATCGAGTTTGCGTCGCGGCGCGCCGAGCTGGTATTCGACGGCGCCCCACGCAGCTGCGGTGCTTTCGTTGCGGGTGAGCACAACGGCCTGCTTGGCGCCGCCGCGGCCCGCGACCGCCGCCCTCGGCATGTGATGAGGAAAGGCTGACAGTTGATTGCCTATGCCGACCGGATAGGCGACGACGCGGCCTTCCGACAAAACGGTGGTGACGTGCGAGTGCCAGTAGGTGGTAAGGATCGCCCCCACCCCGGAACGTTCCAGCGCGTCGATCAAGGCTTCGCGATCGGCGTAGACGACGTCGTGATCGCGATAGTCGGAGGGATGGGCGGCGCGCCAAACGAGGCAGGTCGATAGCGCGCCGACGGCGAGTGCGAAAGACGCCCAGCGTGCCGGTGCGATCCGATTCGCCCAGCGAGCGACAAGCGCGGCCAGTACGCAAAGCGAACCGAAGATCGCGAATGTGGCGTAGCGGATTTCGATGGCTGCGGTGAACAACTCCGAAGCCGCCATCAAGGCTCCGAGGCTGGTGCCGTATGCGGCCAAGACGATCCAAGCGAAAACGAGCAATCCCCGGCCGTGCCGGCGCGGCGTCAGGACGACCCAAACCGGCGCGGCGATGGCCAGAACCGCGAGCAGCCACGCGAAGTACTGCACGATGCGCGCAGCGGGCGTCAACGAATCCCATGGGCCCGCCACCCAGAAGTATTCGAACCACGCGGACGGCAATTTGCGCACATGTTCGGCCAATACCGGCAGATCGGCCAGGCCTAGCCGTGCGGCGGCGTCGAAATTGACGATGGATGGGCGAAGCAACCACTGGTAAGCGGCGCTGCCGAGCAGAGCCCCGGCGACCGAGCTGTAGATCGTAGGGCTGTGCAAGCGGCGCAGGCGCGTTTCCCAAGACGGCGCGGGCCCCAGAAGGCTTGCTGCGATCCAGCCGAATACGATCGGAAGCACGATCGTGACCCAGCCCCTGATCGGATTGGACGAACAAACCGCCGCGGCCAGCGCCGCGGCGCAGAATACGCCGAAACGGCCGATCGGTCTGCCGTCGGCTTCCGAGGCGGGCAGCGAAAACAAGAGCAAGGCGAAAGCGGCGAACAAGCCATAGATGCCTTGGCCGATCACGAATTCGAAGCTGGAAGCCGAGACGCCTCCGGCGATGAGCGTGCAACCGAGAACCGCGGCCAAGCGGAGCGGCCTTTCCAATACGCGGCAGCAGAAAAACGCCGAAGCGACGATGCACAGATACACGAGCAGATCCGCCGCCGCATTCGAGCCGTAGCCGATTCCTGTGAACGGGTGCAGCAGGATCGAGAAGAACTGCGGGCCGACGAACATGAGATCGCCGTTCGCATATACCCATTCGGTTGGCACGAATCGGCCTTCTGCCCACGCCATCTGCGCGAGCACGGACTTGATCGCCCCGTCGCTGTGGAAGACGAACCGGTAGTTGCCGAACAGCGTCAGCGACACGACGGCGACGGTGCATGCCAGCAGCAGCCAGTAGACCCAGATGCCGGTGGCCGCGGATCGTCTTTGTGCGGGGGTGCCCATATCAGTCCGTGGCCAGTTGAGCGTTCGGCGAAGCTTCCGGACGGCGTCGCCCTGCAGTTACTTGACGCATTCCATGATCAGGTGCGTATAGGGCACTCGCAACAGGTCGTGATGGATCGTGATCTTCTTTTCGCGGTATCCGTCCGGGACGAGTTCCAGGTATTCCTCGGCCCGGCGGACATGCTGGCCGCGGTCGCGCCTGATCAATTCCCGCGCGATGAAGGACTGGCCCTCGACGAAGGCGTTGTCGATCGTGACCAGACGACCGCCGGGGGTCAGGCGGTCGCGAAGGCTGCCGATCAGGGTGCGTGCCGTATCGTCGCCGATGTGGTGCAGGACGCCGAATGCTATGGCCAGGTCGCACGGCGGGATCTCGTCGGGCCCGAGCGTGTTCAAATCCGCGCAGCGGAAGTGATAGTCCCCGCGTCCGTCGAAACGCGACTTCGCCGCCTCGATGTAATCGGGCGAAAGATCGAAACCGTAGTAATGGACGCTCTTGGGCAAGAAGTTGAGCAGTTCCGCGGTGCCGCAACCCACGTCGACGATCGTGTCGCCGTCGCGGGCCCGAATATGCTCCTGGCAGATGCGGCGGCGCGCCGACGATCCACCGAGTATGGATTGGAATGTGTCGTAGACGATCGGTGCGGAGAGTACCCGCCTTATGCCCGTGGTGACCTGATCCATTGATTCGACCTCGTAGGTAGTGCGGTTGGGCGCTCGGCTTCAGCCGGCGCGGACGATCCATCTGGAAAGGAGGAAGGTCAGCGGCAGCGTGATGCCCACCGCGAACGCAAGCGCGAGCGCTTCGGGTATGCCGATCAGCTCGACGCCCGCCCTCAGCAGCACCAGGCAAAGCACGAACTGGAGCAAATAAACGAATGGAAACCGGAATGCGGAACGTTTGCGCATGGGTTCCTGGAATACGAATACGGCGCTCACCACGTAAGCCAGGCCGATCCCCGCCAGGAAAGCGATCACATAAGCCGCTTCGTAGCGCAGCCATAGCAGGAGCAAGAGATAGAGCCCGTAACTGAACACCGCGCATACCGCGCGCAGGACCACGAAGCGGACGAATTCGACCGCAATGATCCGCTGTCCGCCCGAAAGTCCGAGGCGGCCGTGCTTCGTGCGGTCGGCCGGCTTGCTTTCTGCTGTGCGTCTCGTCGAAAAGCCGCCGCTCATGCGGACACCGGCGCCGGTACGGACGTCCGGTTGACCACGACGTAGACGGGCTTCCTGTAAGCGGCGCCCATCAGCCGGCCGACGTATTCGCCCAGCACGCCCAAAATCACAAGTTGGATGCCGCAGGCGAAGAGCACGACCGACATCAATGAAGCGTATCCGGGGCTAGTGATGCTGCCCGTCAGCTTCCCGTACAGGATCCAGATCAGCCACAGGAAGCTCAGCGCCGCCAAGCCTCCGCCGCAATAGCTCGCCAAGCGCAGCGGCAGATGCGAGAAGGTGACGAAGATGTTCACCGCGTGCGACAGCAATTTCCGCAACGTGTACGCGCTGCGGCCATGCTGGCGTTCTCCGTGCGCGACCTGCACCGTTTTCACTCCGGAAGTGATCCAGGAGAGCATGCCGTCGATGTACGGCCTGCTGAGCCCGAACGACGCCAGTTCCCTGGCGACCGAAGAACGGATGGCGCGGAACGATGTGTAGTCTTCGTTGAGATCCGGGAACGCGCGCTTCAACGTCCACCGCATCAGTTCGGAGGTGATGTTCCGGTAACGCGCGTGGGTGCGCTGCCCGAATACGCCGTAGACCAGAGGATGGTCCGCGTCGCCCGCGGCAAGCAGTTCCGGAATGGCTTCCGGCGGGTGTTCCAGATCGTCGTCCATGGTGACGACCCAATGCCCCCGCGCTTCCGCGATTCCGCACATGGTGGCGGCGTGCTGGCCGAAATTACGGCCCAGGCGCAAGCCGGCGACTTCGGGATGCTGCGCGGCCAGACCGGCGATTATCGGCCATGCTTCCTTTTGCCCGCGATCGTCCACCAGGATGACTTCGTGCGAGAGTCCGGCCGACTGCATGGTTCGCTTCAGACGCAGACATAGTTCGGGAAGCGCGGCGCTGCCGCCATAGACGGGCACGACCACGGAAACGTCGATGTCGGGAGATGGGCCGGTGGGCGTCATGCAGTTCAGCGCTGGGGGGCCGGCCAATTATAGCCGGGCCGGTCGTCGGCCCATGATCGGCCGCGGCGCGACCTCAGGGGGCGTAGTACTTGCGCAAGATGCGCTCCGCATAGCCGGGCCCCATGTCGATTCCGAGGTCCGCGGCCGCGGCGCAGGCTTCGTCGGCGTCTATCCGCAGCGGAGCCCCCCGGTCCTCAACCACGTAATGCGCCTTGCGTCCCAGGATACGCTCCATGAGCCCCACGATCTCGATCACGGTCAGGGACTGCGGTGCGGCTACCGAGATCGGCTTGGGCGCGATGCGGTGTCCGCGAATCAACCGGCCGCCGATCGCCGCGATATCGTCGACGTCGATCAGGTTGCGCTGAGCCTTCGACCAGACCGTGAACGATTGCCCGGAAAGGATCCGGTCGCGCATGAAATTGATCAGCGTATGGGGATTGCTGGTGCTTCCCACCACCTGCGGCAGCCGCAGCACGAGGCCGTGGCCGGAATCGAGCACCCTGGCTTCCATTTCCTGTTTGTGCTGCATGTACGGACTCGGATCCTGTTCGGCCGTTGCCACGCCGCAGCTCCCGAAATAGACCAGCAAGCGGCGTTGGTCGAGCGCGCGGTCGAGCAAGGCTCGCTCCCGCGCGAATTCCGAGGCGCGTGATTCCGAGGAATTGGAGACGCCGGAGGCGAATACGACGATATCGGGATCGGTCGAGAACTCCAGCGCGAAGCTGCGCGCGAGCAACCCGTTTCCGATGATCATTCCGTTATTCCTCTAAGGCCGGTCCGGCGCCTGCGATCGCCGTTTCCCCGCGCTAAGCGCGCGCGCATGCGACGTACTGGGCGCCCAGCGGCAGGCGGGAGAGGTACTTTTCGGTCGGGCGGAGCAATGCGAGGAACTTCGGGAAAAAGACGATGTAGTCGACCCTAGGCTCGCTGAAACCTGCTTCGGACAACAGCGAAAGCGACTCTTTCCTCGGAAGCAGGATCGCATCGTCGTCGAAGGGACAATCGCGGACGACCTTCTGCGTCATGGGGTTGAGCGGATTGTGTTCGAAAATGAACATCCTGCCCCCAGGTTTGAGCACCCTGTGGAGCTCGCGCGTCCAGTGCGCTCTTTCTGCGGGCGGGATGTGGTGATAGACGCAAGCGGCCATCGCCACGTCCATGGAGCTATCCGGCAAAGGGAGCTGTTCGCCTATCACTCCGAACGAGGCTTGCGGGTTTCCCGTACGTGCCATCTCGATGCTTTCGCTCGACACGTCCAGGCCATGCACTCGCGCGTCGGGAAAAGCCTTGGCCAAATGCGGAATCGAGTTGCCGATGCCGCAGCCGAAGTCGAGGATGTCTTGCGGTTCGACCGGCCCGGGTCCCTTGCGCAATTCATCGGCGAGATAGGCGATCTTGTAGGCGGCGAAATAATCGGGCTCTTCGCCGCTGGCGCGGATGCTGTCCTTGTGCAGGTCGCGATAGCTTCGCGCGTAACGGTCAAACTGCGGCTCCACAGGCGTGTTCACTCTTTCATCCTCGACCCGGAGACAAGCATCGCCGGCGACCTACGTGCAGAAAGTGTGGGCACCGCATTGGGGAGCGTCAAGTTCGCCGGTTGCGCCTTGCCGCGCCGTGCCCGTCCTAACCGGCGGCCACGCCTACTGCGTACGGAGTGCGGGGCTGTGCACGCTTCGTGAATTTCTGCTGAATAGGCGTGTGACCGGCGTCACGATGTGAGGGTGCCCTTGCTAAAGGCGGGCATGAACTCTGCCCTAGTCTGGACGTATCCTACCCTCGTCGATGAGGCGGACCCGATCATGCGCGCACATTCGCTGGCAGCAATATTGTTGATTCTGACGGGTTGCACATCCGATTGGGATTCGACCAGAGCCACAAGCATAGCGGCCAGCGGCCGGCCGAATGCGGCGGAGCGAGCATCCGCGCTCGGCGCATCTTCTGCGGGCATGGCGGCGCCGCGTGCTTTCGCATCCTTGCCGGATCGCGGAAGCCTCATCGCTTACGAACAAGGGCGCAAGCCTCGCAGCAGCGGCGCTTATAAGGCGTATCCGGTGCTGTTGAGCGAAGAGCATGCATTGAAGGCGGCTCACGCCGGCGGCCAATTGAGCATTCCCTCTCCCGATGGCGGGACGATCAGGCTCGCTTATGAGCGTCATGTCGAACATCCCGACGGGAACTGGACCTGGATCGGCCGGAATGCGGACGGCACGAGCGCCGTGCTCACGTTCGGCGAGAAGGCGGTGTTCGGTTCGGTATCGATACCCGGCGACGAGCCGCTTCGCCTGACCACTTCGATGGGCGGAGCATGGTTGGTGGCGGGCGATCGTAACCGGCTCCCCAAACGCGATCCTGGCGTGCGTCGAGGCGGAGAGAGCGATTATTTCGTTCCTCCGAAGATGGCGGCGTCCAATGCGCTGAGCGCTTCTCTGGCGCCGCCGGTCCGGCATCTAACCGCCGCCGCGGCTCCTGTCTCCGCCGCAGCAGCTGCCGCAGCGGCGACGACGATCGACGTGGCGATCGGCTACACGAACGGATACGCCGCCGCCTTGGGCGGCACGTCGCAAGCCATTACCCGGCTGAACAATCTCATCGAAGTCACCAACCAGGCGTACGCGAACAGCGGGATCAACGCGCAGGTCAAGCTTGTGACGACCGTTGCGGTGAATTTCCAGGACGATACCGACAACGGGAATGCGCTGGAGAAACTGAGCGGGTACACCAATAACGGTCCTACCACGCCCGATCCTGCGTTCGCAGGCTTGCGCGCGGCCAGGGAAGCGTACGGCGCGGATTTGGTCGCGCTCGTGCGCGATTTCAGGACGCCGCAGAACAACGGCTGCGGCATCGCATGGCTGATCGGCAGTGGCGGCGAACCCGTAACTCAAGAAGACGCGCCGTTCGGCTACTCGGTCGTCAGCGACGGCTCGGATGTCGACGAAGGCGACGGCAGCACGTACTTCTGCAGAGACGAATCGCTAGCCCATGAGATGGGCCACAACATGGGCCAGGCGCATAACCGCGAAGACAGTACGAGTGCCGGCGCGCATCCGTATTCCTACGGTTATCGCGAGTCGACCACAAATGGTTTCTATACCGTCATGGCCTACCGCCTGGGCAACAGCAGCCAAACGGCGATACGTTATTTCGCCAATCCGTCCATCCAGTTCAGCGGGCGCCCAACCGGCGTCGCCGGTTCGGCCGACAACGCATTGAGCATGAATCAAACCATGCCGATCATCGCGGCATTTCGCGCCAGCGTCGGTCCGGTCTCGAAGGCGAGCAAGGACGTGGACGGCGACGGCAAAAGCGACGTCCTTTGGTACCAGCCGACCTCGCGGATCCTGGCGTATTGGATCATGAACGGCGCTAGCGTCGGCCGTTCTTATGGTCAAAATCTTCCCGCCGGCTATACGTTGATCGCCAACGGCGACTACGACGCGGACGGCCATGCCGATGTCGTCATCAAAGGCCAGAACGGCGAGATGACTCTATGGCGAGGCGACGGCAACGCCTTTTCCGCGAGCACGATCAGCTCGGGTTATCCGAATAGTTGGAACATATTGGGCAGCCCCGACGTGGACGGGGATGGAAAAAGCGACCTTCTGTGGTACCAAGCCACTTCGCGCACATTGGCGTACTGGATCATGAATGCAAGCAATGTGGTGCGTTCGTCCGGTCAACCTTTGCCCGCTGGATACGCCGTGGTGGCGAACGGCGATTATTACGGGGACGGTCGCGCCGACGTGCTGCTGCAGGGGCCGTACGGCGATTTACACATGTGGAACGGCAACGGCTCCAATTTCGGCGGACCGCACGTTTCGGACTATCCGGCCAGCTGGCTGATCATCGGCAGTCCTGATGTGGATGGCGACGGCAAGAGCGATGTGCTGTGGTATCAACCCAGTTCGCGCACGCTCGCTTACTGGATCATGAGCGGCGCCAACGTGGTGCGGGCCTATGGTCAGCCGCTTCCCTCGGGCTATACCGTTGTGGCCATCGGCGATTACTACGGCGATGGTCGCGCCGACGTGTTGTTGAGAGGGCCGTACGGCGATCTGCATATGTGGAACGGCAATGGGAGCACCTTCGGCGGACCGCACGTTTCCGATTATCCGGTCAGCTGGGAAGCGCTCCCCTAGTCACGCCTAGAGCGCCGTTTGAAGCTCTGGCAGCAGTTTGAACAGATCGCCGACTAGGCCGATATCCGCGATCTCGAAAATCGGCGCATCCGCATCCTTGTTGATCGCGACGATGGTGCCGGCGTCCTTGATGCCGGTCAGGTGCTGGATCGCGCCGCTGATGCCGATGGCGACGTACAGCTCGGGCGCGATGATCTTGCCGGTCTGGCCGACCTGCAGTTCGTTGGGCACGTAGCCGGCGTCGACTGCGGCGCGGGAGGCGCCGACCGCGGCGCCGAGCTTGTCGGCGAAGTCGTAGATGATCTTGAAGTTCTCCGCCGAACCGACGCCGCGGCCGCCGGAGACGACGCGCTTGGCGCTCTGCAGGTCGGGGCGGTCGGATTTGCCGGCCGCCAGGCCGACGTAGCGGGTGTGCGTGGGCAGGGCCGCATCGATGGACGCGGCTTCGACCGCGGCGCTGCCGCCTTGCGCGGCTTCCGGCCACGATGCGGTGCGTACGGTGGCGACGACGGCGTGGTCGGCCGGCGCTTCGACCGTGACGATCGCATTGCCCGCATAGATCGGGCGCTTGAAGGTATGGCTGGCTTCCACCGCCATCACGTCGGACACCTGGGCCACGCCGAGCAGCGCGGCGACGCAAGGCATCAGATCCTTGCCGAAGGTGGTGCTGGGGCCGAACACGTGGCTGTAGCCCTGTTTGGCCAGCGCGGCGACTTGCGGCGCCAGTACCTGCGCGATCGCATTGGCATTGGCCGCGTTCGCGACCGTCAGCACCTTGGCCACGCCGGCGATCTGCGCGGCTTGCGCGGCGACGGCGCCCGGATCGGCGGCCAGCACGACGATGTCGATGGTTTCCGGCTTCAGCGCCTGCGCGGCGGACACGCATTTGGCGGTGGCGGCGTTGAGCTTGCCGTCCAGATGTTCGGCGACGATGAGTACTTTGCTCATTACAGCAACCCCTTCTGCTTCAGTGCGGCGACCAGCTCGGCCGCGTCCTTCACCATCACGCCCTTGCTGCGCTTGGCCGGCGCGGCGTAATGCGTGGTCTTGAGCGTGTCGCCGGCGTCGACGCCGAGGTCGGCGAACGGGATCGTCTCCAGCGGCTTGCTCTTGGCCTTCATGATGTCCGGCAACTTGATGAAGCGCGGTTCGTTCAAGCGCAAGTCGGTGGTGACGACGGCCGGCAAGTCGACTTCGAGCGTTTCCAGCCCTGCGTCGACTTCGCGCACCACGGTCGCCTTGCCGTCGGCCACGTCCAACTTGGAAGCGAAAGTGGCCTGCGGCCGGCCCCACAGCGTGGCCAGCATCTGGCCGGTCTGGTTGGCGTCGTCGTCGATCGCCTGCTTGCCCAGGATCACCAGGTCCGGTTGTTCCTTCTCAATCAGCTTGAGCAGGGTACGGGCGGCGGTCAGCGGTTGGATCGGCTGGTCGGCGACCACGTGGATGGCGCGGTTGGCGCCCATGGCCAGGCCGTTGCGCAGATGGGCCTGGGCGTCGGCCGGGGCGATGGTGGCGACCACGACTTCGGTCGCGATGCTCTTGTCGCGCAGCCGTAGGGCTTCTTCCAAGGCGATTTCGTCGAAGGGGTTGGCGGACAGCTTGACGCCGTCGGTGACCACGCCGGAGCCGTCCGGCTTGACCTGGATGCGGACGTTGAAGTCCACCACGCGCTTGTAGCCGACGAGGATCTTCATCGGGGAGGGTTCCTTGTGGGGGCGGCGGGCCCGGCCGCGCCAAGTAGCGATGCCGAGCCTGAAGGCAGAACCGGGATTTTAGCGGTTCGGCTGCCGGCGGGCGACCCGAGCGGCATAAGCTCATGACGAGCCGTCCGCCGCTCGGCGCGCCGGGAAGGGCCTGGCCGCCGATGGGCGGGGCTAAGATGCCGGATCGTTCCGCAGACCCGACCGCCCGGTGACTTCGACTCCGCTTTCCCACCTCGACCGGCTGGAAGCCGAAAGCCTGCATATCCTGCGCGAGGTGGCCGCCGGCTTCCGCAACCCGGTACTGCTGTACTCGGTCGGCAAGGACAGCTCGGTGCTGCTGCATCTGCTGCTAAAGGCTTTCTATCCGGCCCGGCCGCCGATTCCGCTGCTGCATGTGGATACCGGCTGGAAATTCCGCGAGATGATCGCTTTCCGCGACCGACGCGCGGCCGAAACCGGGCTGGAGCTGCGCACCCACACCAATCCCGAAGGCCTGGCCCAGGGCGTGGGGCCGTTCAGCCACGGCGCGACCGTGCATACCGACGTGATGAAGACCCAGGCCTTGAAGCAGGCCTTGGACAAGGGCCGCTTCGACGCCGCGATCGGCGGCGCGCGCCGCGACGAAGAGAAATCGCGGGCCAAGGAGCGCATCTTCTCGTTCCGCAACGCCCAGCACCGCTGGGATCCCAAGCGCCAGCGGCCCGAGCTGTGGAATCTGTACAACACTCGCATCCAACCCGGCGAATCGGTGCGCGTGTTCCCGCTGTCGAATTGGACCGAGCTGGACGTGTGGCTGTACATCTACCGGGAAAAGATCCCGGTGCCGTCGCTGTATTTCGCCGCCGAGCGGCCGGTGGTCGAGCGCGACGGCGCGCTGATCCTGGTCGACGACGAACGCTTGCCCTTGCGCGAAGGCGAGCGTCCCGCGCTGAAGAAAGTGCGCTTCCGCACGCTCGGCTGCTATCCGCTGACCGGCGCCATCGAATCCGAAGCGGACACCTTGGAGAAGATCGTCGCCGAAATGCTCGTCGCCACCACCTCGGAGCGGCAGGGGCGGGTGATCGACCACGACCCGAGCGCCTCGATGGAAAAGAAAAAGCAGGAGGGCTACTTCTGATGGCGCGCACCGAAGATGCGGCCGCCGAAGTCGCGGCCTACCTGCGCAAGCACGAAACCAAGAGCCTGCTGCGCTTCATCACCTGCGGCAGCGTCGACGACGGCAAGAGCACGCTGATCGGCCGACTGCTGCACGACAGCAAGCTGCTGCTCGGCGACCAGCTCGCGGCCTTGCAATCCGACAGCTTGCGCCACGGCACCCAGAACGGCGAGATCGATTTCGCCCTGCTGGTCGACGGCCTGGCGGCGGAGCGCGAGCAGGGCATCACCATCGACGTCGCTTATCGTTTCTTCGGCACCGACAAGCGCGATTTCATCGTCGCCGACTGCCCCGGCCACGAGCAGTACACGCGCAACATGGCCACCGGCGCTTCCACCGCCGATTTGGCGGTGGTGCTGGTCGACGCGCGCAAAGGCCTGCTCACGCAGACGCGGCGGCACAGCTACATCGTCTCGCTGTTCGGCATCCGCCATGTCGTATTGGCGGTGAACAAAATGGATCTGGTCGATTACGACCAGGCCGTATTCGAAGGCATCGTCGCCGGTTATCGCGAGCTCGCGGAGCGGCTCGGAATAACGCAAGTCGACGCCATTCCGCTGTCCGCGCTGAAAGGCGACAACGTGCAGGCGCGTTCCGCGGCGATGCCTTGGCATCGCGGCGCGACTTTGCTCGAAACCCTGGAAAACGCGCAGATATCGCCCGCCGGGCGCGATCTGGGATTGCGTCTGCCGGTGCAATGGGTGGCGAGGCCTAACCAGGATTTCCGCGGTTTCGCCGGCACCGTGGCGGCCGGCGAAGCGGTGCCGGGCGCGCGGGTGATCGTGCTGCCTTCCGGACGCGCGTCGACGATCGAGCGCATCGTCGCCGCCGACGGCGATCTCGCGCGCGCCGGCCGCGGCCGCGCGGTGACGCTGACCCTTGCCGACGAAATCGACGTCAGCCGGGGCGACGTGATCGCCGCCGCCTCCGACGCGCCCGAAGTCGCCGATCAGTTCGCCGCGCACCTGTTGTGGATGGGCGACAGCCCCTTGTTGCCCGGACGTTCGTATTGGTTGAAGTCGGGCGCGCGCACGGTCAGCGCCCAGGTCACAGAGATCAAGCACAAGGTCGACGTCAACACGCAAGAGCGCTTGGCCGCCAAGCATCTGGATTTGAACGAAGTCGCGTATTGCAATCTGTATCTCGACCAGCCGATCCCGTTCGAGGCCTACGCCGACAACCGCGAGCTCGGCGCTTTCGTGCTGATCGACCGGCAGACCGACGCCACCGTCGCCGCCGGCACCATCGACTTCGCTTTGCGCCGCGCCGGCAACATCCACTGGCAGCACGTCGATGTCGACAAGGCCGCACGGTCGCGGATCAAGGGCCAGCATCCTTATTGCTTGTGGTTCACCGGCTTGTCGGGATCGGGCAAATCGACCATCGCGAATCTGGTCGAGAAACGCCTGCTGGCGATGGGCCATCACACCTATCTGCTCGACGGCGACAACGTCCGCCACGGCCTGAACAAGGATCTGGGCTTCACCGACGAGGACCGCGTCGAAAACATCCGCCGCGTCGCCGAAGTGGCGAAGCTGATGGTGGATGCGGGCTTGATCGTGCTGGTCAGCTTCATCTCGCCGTTCCGCGCCGAGCGGCGGATGGCGCGCGGGCTGTTCGGCGAAGGCGAATTCGTCGAAGTTTTCGTCGACACGCCATTGGCCGTGGCCGAACGGCGCGATGTCAAAGGCCTGTACGCCAAGGCGCGCGCCGGCTTGATCAAGAATTTCACCGGCATCGATTCGCCGTACGAGGCGCCCGAGCGCCCGGAGATTTCGTTGGACACCGTGGCCTACGATGCGGAAACGCTGGCCGAACGCCTGGTCGAGAGATTGCTGGCGACGCGTTGACCCGCGCAGGAACGTAGCCTAACTGGGCCTGACCATGCCGTCCGTCCCGGGAAGCGGGCTTGCCCGAAGCGTATAAAATGCGGCGACTTCTCAAGGACGTCCCCCTCCATGCTCCATCCCGTGATCCTCAGCGGCGGCAGCGGTTCGCGCCTGTGGCCGCTCTCGCGCCAGAACCTGCCCAAGCAATTCCTCGCCCTGATCGGTGAGCTGTCGCTTTTCCAGGAGACGGTGCGGCGTGCCGAAGCCCTGCCGGGAGCGCAGCCCCCGGTGACGGTTTGCAGCGAAGAACACCGCTTCATGGTGGGCGAGCAGTTGCAGGCCATCGGCGTCGGCAATGGAGGGATCCTGCTCGAGCCTGTCGCGCGCAACACCGCGCCCGCCATCGCTCTAGCCGCGTTGCATTTGGTCGCGAAGGATCCGCAGGCCACGATGCTGGTGATGCCGGCCGATCACTTGATCGAAAACGAAGCGGCTTTCCGCGACGCGGTCGCTCATGCCGCTTCCCTCGCAACGGAAGGCTGGCTGGTGGCGTTCGGCATCCGCCCCGACTACGCGGAGACCGGCTACGGTTACATCCTGCGTGGCCAGGCATTGAGCGACGATGGATTCCGCATCGAGAAATTCGTCGAGAAACCCGAACTGGCCACCGCGGAACGCTATCTGGCCGAAGGTACGTATGCCTGGAATTCGGGCATGTTCCTGTTCCAAGCGCAGCGATATTTGGACGAGCTGTCCCGGCATGCGCCCGCGATCCTCGCCGCCGCACGCGAGGCCTATGCGCAGGCGCAAACCGACCTGGATTTCGTGCGCGTCGGCAAGGACGCATTCGCCGTCGGTCCGTCCGATTCGATCGATTACGCCGTGATGGAGAAGACCGACCGCGCGGCCGTAGTTCCGGTGAGTTGCGGCTGGAGCGATATCGGTTCCTGGTCGTCGCTATGGGCGGTGGCCGAACGCGACGCCGACGGCAACCGCTACGAAGGCGACGTGATCTCGGTGGATACGCGCGACAGCCTGGTGCGCGCTTCCGAGCGGCGCATGATCGCCACGATCGGGGTCGAGGATCTGGTCATCGTCGACACGCCGGACGCGACGTTGGTGGCGCGCAAGGACCGCGTGCAAGACGTCAAGACCATCGTCGACAAGCTCAAGGCCGCCGGCCGCCAGGAACACTTGTTCCACCGCAAGGTCTATCGTCCTTGGGGCAGCTACGATTCGATCGACATGGGCGAGCGTTTCCAGGTCAAGCGCATCGTGGTCAAGCCCGGCGCCGCGCTCAGCCTGCAGAAGCACCACAAGCGCGCGGAGCACTGGATCGTGGTGTCGGGCGTCGCCGAGGTGACTTGCGACGACAAGGTGTTCGACCTGCACGAGAACGAAAGCACCTACATCCCGCTGGGCAGCGTGCATCGGTTGCGCAATCGCGGCACCGAGCCGGTCGAGCTGATCGAAGTGCAGTCGGGCAGCTATCTGGGCGAGGACGACATCGTCCGGCTCGAGGACGTGTACGGCCGTTCCTGACTTGCTTTGTAGGGCGGCTTGCCCGGCTTCCCTTGTTTTTCGTAGGAGCGGCTTTAGCCGCGAGCTTTCTCCCCCAAATCGCCGCGATGTCGCGATTTTGAAGGAAAGAGCTCGCGGCTAAAGCCGCTCCTACGAAGAGCCGAAACGACAGCAGCGGAGAGAGCTGCGCACTACAAAGCGGAGGCGCGTTTCGCCCGGGACGGCGCCAGCCGCTTGGCGAGCAACGCGACGAACCCCTCCGCGCTGCCCGGCGCATGTTCGAAGAACAGCGAGGGCTCGCACAATTCCAATTCGAGCAGGCGCGGCGAGCCGTCCTGGTCGCGGATCAGGTCGACGCGCGCGTAAGGCAGCGGCGCGTCGAGGCGCAGATGCGCGGCCATCGCCGCCAGTACTTCCGCCGCCAGCTTTTTTTCGTCCTCGCCCGCGGTGCGCGGCGTTATGGATTCCGCCGCGAACAGCGCGTCGGTCGCGCCTTCGTCGGGGCGCAGCAGGGGGCCTTTGCGGATGGCGTGGCTGAAAACGCCGTCGAAAAACAGCAGGGCGGTTTCGCCGTCGCGGTCCACCGAGGGCAGATAAGGCTGCAGCAGCGCGCTGCGGCCCGCGTCGATCAGCCGCGCGACGTGGTTGGCGGCGGCGAATTCCTGGCCCCGCCGATAACGTTGCGTATCCTTGGAGCCGGCGCCCACCGCAGGCTTGACCACGAATTCCGCCGCTTCCGCATGCGACGCCAGGAACGCTTGCAGCGACGGCAGCGGTTCCATGTCCGGCTCGACGAAGCTGCCCGGGATCGTCGCCACGCCGCGCGCGGCCAACTCGGCCAGATAATGCTTGTCGGTGTTCCAGCGCAGCACCGGAAGCGGATTGAGCAGAATCGTCTCGCGGTCCACCCGGGCGCACCAATCCAAGAATTCGGGCAGGCGCTCGGTGTAGTCCCAGGTCGAACGCAGCAGGACGGCGTCGAAGCGCTGCCAGCTCACCGTCGGATCGTCCCAGGCCAACGCTTGCGCCTGCAGCCCGGCGCGGGCGCAGGCATGGAGCAGGGCGGGCATGTCTTCGTCATGACCGGTGGCGGCGACGGCGGTGGCGAGGGCGATTCGGGTCATCGGCCAAGTCTAGCGGCATCGCTTGGCCGCGACTGTGCGCCGTTGTCCGGAAGTCCGATGCCGCGCCGCATCCCGACCGGCTAAAATGCCGCCATCACGCACGGGAGCCGCCTCATGGCCGATGCCGCAAAGACCGGAAGCAAGACCAAGCTCCAAGCGAGCGCCGACGAAGCCCTGCGCGGCCTGGTCGCCGACGGCCAGACCCTGGCGGTGGGCGGCTTTGGCCTGTGCGGCATTCCCGAAGCCTTGATCGCCGCCTTGCGCGACAGCGGCGTCAAGGCCCTCACCGTGATCTCCAATAATGCCGGCGTCGACGGTTTCGGCCTGGGCTTGCTGCTGGAGACGCGGCAGATCAAGAAGATGATTTCCTCCTACGTCGGCGAGAACAAAGAGTTCGAACGCCAATTCCTGTCCGGCGAGCTCGAGTTGGAATTCAATCCGCAAGGCACGTTGGCCGAACGCTTGCGCGCCGGCGGCGCCGGTATTCCGGCATTCTTCACCCGCACCGGCTACGGCACCGTCGTGGCCGAGGGCAAGGAAACGCGCGAGTTCGACGGCCACCATTACGTGATGGAAACCGCGCTGCGCGCCGACGTTTCGCTGGTGAAGGCGTGGAAGGCCGACAAGTCCGGCAACCTGGTGTTCCGCAAGACCGCGCGCAACTTCAATCCGGCCTGCGCCATGGCCGGCAAGATCTGCATCGCCGAAGTCGAGGAAGTGGTGGAAGTGGGCGCGATCGATCCCGACCACGTCCACCTGCCCGGCATCTACGTCGACCGCATCGTCCATAACCCGAATCCGGAAAAGCGGATCGAACAGCGCACCGTCCGCGCCGCCTAACCACGAAGGAACCGACATGCCCTGGACCCGCGATCAAATGGCGCAACGCGCCGCGCAGGAACTCACCGACGGCGCCTACGTCAACCTGGGCATCGGCCTGCCGACGCTGGTGGCCAATTTCATCCCCGACGGGATCGACGTGTGGCTGCAGTCCGAAAACGGGCTGCTCGGCATCGGCCCGTTCCCGACCGAAGCCGAAGTCGATCCGGACCTGATCAACGCCGGCAAGCAGACCGTCACCGCGCGCAAGGGCGCCAGCTATTTCGGCAGCCACGATTCGTTCGCGATGATCCGCGGCGGCCACATCGACCTGGCCATCCTCGGCGCGATGCAGGTCACCGACCAAGGCGATCTGGCCAATTGGATGGTCCCCGGCAAGATGGTCAAAGGCATGGGCGGCGCGATGGACCTGGTCGCCGGCGTCAAGCGCGTGGTCGTGCTGATGGAGCACACCGCCAAGAGCGGCGAGCACAAGATCCTGCCCGAATGCACGCTGCCGTTGACCGGCGTGGGCGTGGTCGACCGCATCATCACCGAGCTGGCGGTGATGGACGTGACCGAGCGCGGCTTGAAGCTGGTCGAAACCGCGCCGGGCGTGAGCGAACAGGAACTGCGCGAGAAGACCGGCGTGCCGTTCGCCGCCTGAAGCGCGCACGGACCCGGCGGCCGCCATGAAAATCCTGGTCTGCGGCGGGGCCGGCTACATCGGTTCGCATATGGTGCGGCGCCTGATCGCGGCCGGCCATGAGCCCGTGGTCTACGACAACCTTTCGACGGGACACGCAGAAGCGATCGGCGATGCGGCCTTCGTCCATGCCGATGTGCTCGACGCGAGCGCGTTGCGGCAGGTTTTCGCGGCGAACGCGTTCGATGCGGTCATGCATTTCTGCGCGCGTTCGCTGGTCGCCGAATCCGTCGCCGACCCTTACGCCTACTACTCGAACAACGTGGCCGGCACGCTGCAATTGCTGGCGGCGATGCGCGAGTCCGGCGTCGATAGGATCGTATTTTCTTCGACGGCCGCGGTATACGGGCAGCCGCACTCGGATTCGATCGACGAAAACCACCCGACGGCGCCGATCAATCCCTACGGCAGAAGCAAGCTGATGGCCGAAACGATCCTGGCCGACGCTGCGAACGCTTATGGGCTGCGCTCGGTGGCCTTGCGCTATTTCAACGCGGCCGGCGCCTCCGCGGACGCATCCCTCGGCGAATCGCACGAGCCCGAGACCCATCTGATCCCGAACGCGCTGCGTGCGGCCGCGGGTTCGGGACCGGGGCTGAAAGTGTTCGGCGACGACTATGCCACGCCCGACGGCAGCTGCGTGCGCGACTACGTGCATGTGGACGACATCGCCGACGCCCATTTGCTGGCGCTCGAACATTTGCGGAGTCGCGCCGGAAGCCACGTCTTCAACCTGGGCAGCGACCGCGGATTCAGCGTTTTCGAAGTCGTCGCGGCCGCGGCGGCGGCGGCCGGACGGGCGATCCCGTACGAGGTGGCGGGGCGCCGGCCCGGAGATCCTTCCCGATTGGTGGCCGACAGCGGCAAGGCGCGGCGCGAATTGGGGTGGCGGCCGCGGCATCCCGATATCGCCGGCATCGTCGACAGCGCCTGGCGTTGGCACCGTTCGCCGCAGTATTGAACAGCGCGGCGGGCGGCGGGCGCGAATGGCGCCCGTTCATGAATTTCCCTGCGTCGCGGCGTGATCGGCCGTCGGGTTTGGCCTTATGCTGTGACGCTCGATTGGCGCGGGGAATCGCCATGCGCAACTACGCCGCTGGTGCGGTGTTGCTGGGCCTGCTTGCAGGCTGCAGCGCCGACTGGAATTCCGCGGAGACGGCGGGAAAAGTCATCGCGTCGGCCAAGGCCAACAATACGGATCCGCGTTCGGCGAACTTCGCCACGCTTCCGGACCGCGGCGAGCTGTTGGCTTACGCGCCCGACTCCGCGATGCGTGCCGACCGGCGCGCGTACGAGGTGCGGCTGAGCGAAGCGCATGCGTTCAAGGCGGCGCGCGAAGGCGGCAGGATCGTCGTGCCAGGTCCCGATGGCGGGACCATGGTGTTCACCTATCGCCGCCACATCGAGCATGCGGACGGCAATTGGACCTGGATCGGACGCGACGCCGGCGGCGCCGACGCGGTGATCACTTTCGGCGAGAAGGCCGTCTTCGGCACGCTGCGGCAAAGCGACGGCGAAATCCTGCGCCTGACCACCCTCGCCGGGCGCGCCTGGCTGATGCGCGGCGATCGGATCGGCGCGATGGGCCCCCGCCGCAACGGGCGCAGCGACGCCTTGACGCCTCAGGACGAAGCCGCGGAAGCCGGCCGTTCGCAATCGGAATCGCCCGGCGCGCACAGCGCGATCACCATGGTGGCGGGCGACGGGCCCGCGGCAACGGTGGACGTGCTGCTCGGCTACACGGTCGGATATGCGCGCGCGCTGGGCGGCGAATCCGAAGCCGTCACCCGGCTCAACAATTTGATCGACGTCGCCAACCAGGCCTATGCCAACAGCGACGTGAACGCCCAGCTCCGACTGGTCGGCACGGTTGCGGTGGACTATCCCGATACGACCGCCAACGCCGACACCCTGAAGCGGCTGACCGGCTCGACCGAGCGCGCTTTCGCCGGCTTGCGCGCCGCGAGAGAATCCCATGCGGCCGACTTGGTCGCGTTGGTGCGCAGCTTCCGCGCGCCGCAGAACGAAGGCTGCGGCGCGGCTTGGCTCATCGGCGGCGGCGGTGCGGGCTTCGACGTATCGCGCGCACCCTACGGTTATGCGGTGGTCGGCGACGGTGCGGATATCGACGAAACCGACGATCTGTCCTATTTCTGCCGCGAAGAATCCTTGGCGCACGAATTCGGCCACAGCATGGGCCAGGCGCACGATCGCGATGACAGCCGACAAGCTGGCGTCCATGCCTACGCCTACGGCTATCGTGAGCCGTCGAATAACGGGTTTTACACCGTGATGGCCTATGCCTTGCCGGACGGCGATCAAATCGCGATTCCGTACTTCGCCAGCCCCCACGCCACCTACGAGGATCGGCCTACCGGGGTGATGAACGAAGCCGACAACGTCCGCAGCATGAATCAGACGATACCGATCGTGGCGGCGTTCCGGACCGGCGATTTGGACGGGGCCGCGGATCCGAGCGCGGCGCTCGCCGGCCAGGTGCGCGCGCCGATGCAGGATGCGGCGCCTGCCGTCCGCTCGACGGATTGATTTCGCGCGGCCGGCCATAGCGGCCGCGGCTCAAAGATTCTGGTAATTCGGTCCCGACCCGCCCTCGGGCGTGACCCAGTTGATGATCTCGTACGGATCCTTGATGTCGCAGGTCTTGCAGTGCACGCAGTTGGCGGCGTTGATCTGCAGGCGCTTGCCCGTGGCGTCCTCGACGATCTCGTAGACCGCGGCGGGGCAGAAGCGGGTGCAGGGGTTGCCGTATTCCTCGGCGCAGCGCGTCACGCAGATATTCGTGTCGGCGATGCGCAAATGCACGGGTTGGTCTTCGTCGTGCTCGGTGGCGGCGTAGTAGACGCCTTGCAAGCGATCGCGCGGTGCCAGGTCGCGCTGCACGTAATCGCGCTTGGGCTGTTCGTGTTCGCCCAGCTTGTCCAGCGCGGACCAGTCGGGCTTGTTCTTCAGCGTCCACGGCGACAAGCCCGCGGTGACGGTTTCCCAGGCCGCATTCAACAGGCCGAACCACAGCCCGCGCTTGAAGCCAGGCTTGACGTTGCGGACTTTGCGCAGTTCTTTCATCGCGTCGGACGCGCGCAATTTCGCGTCGAAGCCTTCCGGCGCGAGCCCGTTGGCCGCCAGATGCTCGGCCGCGAGCATGCCGCTGCGGATCGCCTGGTGCGTGCCCTTGATCTTGGGCACGTTGAGCAGGCCGGCGGTGTCGCCGATCAGCAGCGCGCCGGGCATCTCGGTCTTAGGCAGCGATTGGAAACCGCCGGTAACGATCGCGCGCGCGCCGGCGGAAAGGATGCTGCCGCCTTCCAGCAGCGCCTTCACCTGCGGATGGTTCTTCCACTGCTGGAACGCTTCCCACGGCTTGTAGTCGGGGTCCTGGTAATCCAGGCCGCTGACGTAGCCGAGCGCAATGCGGTCCTTATCCAAGTGGTAGAGGAAGCTGCCGCCGTACACATGATTGTCGGCGGGCCAGCCGAAGCTGTGCACGATCTTGCCCGGCGACACGCGCCCGGCCGGCACCTGCCACAGCTCCTTGATGCCGATCGAATAGCCCTGCGGATCGCTGTCCTTATCTAGGCCGAAACGCTTGATCAAGCGTTTGGTCAGATGGCCGCGCGCGCCTTCGGCGAGGACGACGACCTTAGCGCGGATGTCGATGCCGGCGGTGTAGCCGGGCTTGTGCGACCCGTCCTTGGCCACGCCCATGTCGCCGATCCGCACGCCGACGACTTTGCCATCGTCGTCGTGCAGCGTTTCGGCGGCGGCGAAGCCCGGATAGATCTCCACGCCCAGCGCTTCGGCCTGCGGCGCCAGCCAGGCGCACAGCGCGCCGAGGCTGACGATGAAGTTGCCTTTGTTGTGCATGCCCGGCGGCACTGGCAGCTTGCGGCCGCCGTCCTTGCTGAGCAGCCAGAATTCGTCGTCGGTAGCCGGCACGCAGATCGGCGGCGGCGCCTCGCGCCAGCCGGGCAGCAGCGCGTCCAACGGCTCGGGCTCGATCACCGCGCCGGACAGGATGTGGGCGCCGATGGCGGCGCCTTTCTCGATCACGCAGACCGAAATATCCGGATTGAGCTGCTTGAGCCGGATCGCGAACGACAGCCCGGCCGGGCCGGCGCCGACGGCGACCACGTCGTACTCCATCACGTCGCGTTCGACGGCTTCGGCCGCCGCGGATCGGGTTTCGCTCATGCTGGCTGCCTGGCTTGCATCGGCAGGGATTGTCGCGTTTTTGCGCCCGGGCGGGCAAATCCGGGGCCTTCCGGCCCGCTGCGGCTTCGTAGAGCGGGCTGTTTTGGCCTTTGCTCGTGTAGAGCGGAGCTTGCTCCGCTGCTTTGGTTTCTACGAGAGCTACTGTAAGAGCAGCGGAGCAAGCTTCGCTCTACACAAGCAATGAAGCAGCGGGCAAGCCCCGCTCTACAAAGCGCGGTCGAGACGCGCTAGGGTCGCGGGATGCCTTCGATGCCGCTCGCCTTGCCCGGCGCCCAACTCACTTTCGATCCGCATTGGCTGGACGCGGCCGCGGCGCGGTCGCTGTTCGACGCGCTGATGTTACAGGTGCCGTGGGAAACCCATCGCATCCGCATCTACGGCCGTCTGGTCGACTCGCCGCGGCTGAGTTGCTGGATCGGCGATCCGGACGCGGTCTACACCTTTTCCGGCACCCGTTTCGTTCCGCACGATTGGCCCGCGGCGCTGCGTCCGGTGCGCGAGCGGCTGAATCGCGAACTCGGCGCGGATTTCAACAGCGTGCTCGCCAATCTCTACCGCAACGGCGCGGATTCGATGGGTTGGCATAGCGACAGCGAAGCCGAATTGGGTCCGCAGCCGTTCATCGCGTCGTTGAGCTTGGGCGCCACCCGGCGTTTCGCGCTGAAGAATCGCCGCGATCCGGAGAGGAAGCTCGCGCTGGATCTGGCGCCGGGCAGCTTGCTGACGATGGCCGGCGATACGCAGACGAATTACCGCCACGCCTTGCCGCGCACCGCCAAGCCGGTCGGGGCGCGGATCAACCTGACCTTCAGGCGGATCCTCGCGCCGCGCTAGCCTAACGGGTGCGGCAAAAGCCGCATCAAACTGCTAACGGGCATTGCCGTCGTTATGTACGCGGATATGCGCTTCGCCCGTGGTCAGCGCCCAGCCGTCTATCTCGCGCGCGATCTGCGCCAGCGCCGGCTCGAAGGCCGCGGCGGCGTCCTGCACCGACGGGCTCGCCGCCGTCTGCCGGGCGAGGAAGGTGCGCGAGGAGACGATCTGCTGATCGAGGCTGTGCAGCAGCTTGGCATTCACTTCGATCGTCGCGGCCGGCGCCGCGCCGCCGGCGTAGTCCGCTTCGAAGCGGCGCAAATCCATCACCAGCTTGAAGTCGGCCGCGACGCCGCTGCCCTGGCGCGCGACCGCGGCGATCTTGCCGGAGTCCTCCAGGCCGCGCAGCACCGCGTCTTCCAGCATGTCGGTCGGCGTCTTGGCCCAGCTGGCGCCCTTGTACACCTGGATTTCGCCCGGCGTCGGGCGCACGGCGATGCGCAGCGTGTCGCTCATCCGCGCCGCGGTCGCCGGGGCGATGCCCAATTGCCACGTCACCGTCGGCCAGGCCGGATCGGCCTGGATGCGCGGATCCGGCGCATAGATGCTGGCGCGGTCGCGCTCGGAACCGCCGCCGAGGATCGAACAGGCGCTTAGCGACAGCATCGTCAGCGCCAGCGCGGCCGCACCGACGGCGCGTTTGCCGAATCCCGAACCCCGAATCTCGAATCTCGCGTTCATTTCGGTTCGAACTCCTTGGGCGCGTCGCGGCCGAGCAGATAGCGCGCGGGATTGTTGTCCAAGCGATCGCTCACCCGGCGCAGGTCGCGGATCAGCGAACGCAATTCGCCCAGGGTCGGGCCCAGTTGCGACAGGCCGTCGTTGGCGAAGCTGCTGATCGCGGTGCGGTTCTCGCTGACGATGTTGTTGGCGCCGTTCGCGGCCGAGTCGAGTTTGGTCAGCGTGCTGTCGAGTTTGGCGATCAGGCCGGGCAGCTTCTGCACGAGCTCGCGGTCGACGTCGCCGACGGCGCGATCGGTGGTCGCCAGCGTCTTCGACAGCTGGTCGCTGGCCTCGCGCGCGTTGGCGATGATGGCGCGCAAGTCCTCGCGTTGGCCGGCGATCGAGCCGGTCAGCGATTCGATATGCGCCAACGTGTCGGAAATGCGCTTGACGTTCTCCTCGCTCAACACCTTGTCCATCCGTTCGACCAGCCGGTTGGCGGTGTCGGCGATGTTCTGCAGGGCCGAAGGCTGGGTGCGGATCACCGGCACTTCGCGTCCCGGCGTCGCGCGCAGCGCCGGACTGCGCGGATCGCCGCCGGTGAGCTGGATGATCGGGCTGCCGGTCAGGCTGGTCATCGACAGCTTGGCGGTGGTGTCGGTCTTCACCGGCGCGTCGGCTTGCAACTTGAGCCTCGCGATCACTTGGCGCGGATCGTTCGGCGCCAGCTTCAGGCTCTGCACCGTGCCGATAGCGATGCCGTTGTACTGCACGCTGCTGCCTTCGGTGAGTCCGGTGACCGGCTCGTTGAAGATCACGTCGTACTCGCGGAAGCTCTTTTCCGACGAGTATTTCGCCGCCCACAGGGCGAACAGGAGGCCGAAGATCGCCACCGCGATGGTGAAAGCGCCGATCAGCACGTAGTTGGCTTTGGTTTCCATGTCAGATCGCCTGTGTCTGCGGTGCGCGGCCTTCGCGCTCGCGCGCATCCTGCGCGGCGCGGGCGCGCGGGCCGTGGAAATACTCGTGCGCCCAAGGGTGGTCCAGTTTTTCGATCTCCGCCATCGGCGCCACCGCGATCACCTTGCGGTCGGCCAGGACCGCGATCCGGTCGCAGATAGCGTATAGCGTGTCGAGATCGTGTGTGATCAGGAACACGGTCAGGCCCAGCGCCTCCTGCAGGGTCTTGATCAGCTGGTCGAACGCGGCCGCGCCGATCGGGTCCAAGCCGGCGGTGGGTTCGTCCAGGAACAGCAGCGGCGGGTCCAGCGCCAGCGCGCGGGCCAGGCCGGCGCGCTTGCGCATGCCGCCGGAGAGCTGCGAAGGCAGCTTGTCGAGCGCATCGGCCGGCAGGCCGGACAGCTTCACCTTCAGCAGCGCCAATTCGTAGCGCAGCGAATCGGGCAAATGCGGGTAGTACTCCTTCAGCGGCACCTGCACGTTCTCGCCGACGGTGAGCGAGGAAAACAAGGCGCCGTCCTGGAACAGCACGCCGGTGTTGCGTTCGATATGGCGGCGGTCGTGCGGATCTTCCGACCGCGCGTCCACGCCCAGCACTTCGATGCGGCCTTCGTCGGGCCGGCGCAGCGCCAGGATCGAGCGCATCAGCACCGACTTGCCGGTGCCCGAGCCGCCGACCACGCCCAGGATTTCGCCGCGCCGCACGTCCAGGTCCAGGCCTTCGTGCACGATCTGCTCGCCGAAGCGGTTGGCCAGGCCGCGCACGGATACGATGATCTCGTCGTCGGCGCGCTCGTGCTCCGTCACCAGCCCATCTCCATGAACCAGATCGCGGCGATCGCGTCGAGCACGATCACCAGCGAGATCGTCTGCACCACGCTGGAGGTCGTGCGTTCGCCCACCGACTGCGCGGTGCCTTTCACCTGCAGGCCTTCCAGGCAGCCGATCAGGGCGATCAGCATGGCGAAGATCGGCGCTTTCGACAGCCCGACCAGCATGTGCCGCATCTCGAAGGTGTCCTGCATCCGCGCCAGGTACGCCGGCGGCGGGATGTCCAGGTTGAAGGCGCCGACGCTGAGGCCGCCGGCCAGGCCGGACACCATCGCGATGAAGGTCAGCAGCGGCAGCATGATCAGCAGCGCGATCACCCGCGGCAGCACCAGCAAGTCGACCGGGTCCAGGCCCAAGGTGCGGATCGCGTCGACTTCCTCGCGGCTGACCATCGCGCCGATCTGCGCGGTGAACGCGCTGGCGGTGCGGCCGGCCAGGATGATCGCGGTCAGGAGCACGCCGAATTCGCGCAGGAAGGCGATGCTGACCAGTTCGACCACGAAGATCGTCGCGCCGAAGTCGGCCAGGATGTTGGCGCCCAGGAACGCGATCACCGCGCCGACCAGATAGGACAGCAGGATCACCAGCGGCACCGCATCCAGGCCGACCTGTTCCATGTGGAAGACAGTCGCGGTCAAACGGAACCGGTGCGGCTCCTTCAGCATCCGCAGCAGCTTGGACAGGTTTTCGCCGAGGAAACTGATCAGGGCGACGATCTCGTTCCAATTGTCCTGCACTGCCATGCCCAAACGCGCGAGAGCGGCGTTGAAGCCGTAGTCGCGCTTCCTGCGCGGACGGTCGTCGGCGACGTCCTCGATGGTGGTGACTAGGGCTTGGTGGTCGGCGCGGAATTCGATCGCGTCGTACTCCAAGCCGCGCCGGCGCAGGAAGCGCAGCAACAGCAGCACGCCGGCCGAATCGAGCCGATCGATGTGGCGGGCGTCGATGCTGCGGGCGTCTTCCGGCGCGCCGCGCAGGGCCTCGGCGATGTGCTGGGCGAAGCGCAGCGTCCAGCGGCCGCGCAAGCGCAAGCGGCGGCCGTCGCTCTCGTCGACGGCGATCTGCGGTTCCGCATTGGCGGAGGGTCCGGCCATGGCGGCGGCAGTTTCCCATGCCCAGCGTGAACGCGGCTATCCACCGGCGCCGGCGGGGCTGCGCGCGCGACGACCGGCGTGCGATCCTTGGCGGCCTTCGGTTCCGGGCCTGCCGCGTGTCGATTTTTTCTCCCGCCAGCGAACGCTATGCCGCACGCGTCCAGTTCGTGGTCGATTTGGCCGCGCATCTGCACCGCTACGGCACTACGGCGCAGCGGCTGGAAGCCGCGGTGGTGGCGGTGGCGCAGCGCCTGCGACTGGATTGCGAACCCTGGTCCAACCCCACCGGCATGATCCTGTCGTTCAGCGACCCGACGCGTCCGCCGGGAGAAACCGACACGACCCGGGTCGTTCGCCTGGCGCCGGGTCAGAACGATCTGTACAAACTGTGCGAGGCCGATCGCATCGCCGAAGAGGTGATGGATGGCCGGCTGGATATCGCCGGCGGTCAGGCGGCGCTGGAAAAACTGCACCGCCAGCCCAGCGCGCGCTGGCGGGCCATGCAGGTCTTCGCCTTCGGCTTGGCCGCGGCCGCGGTCGGCGGCCTGCTGCAATTGCCGTGGCTGGACATCGCCACCGCCGGCCTTGCGGGACTCTGCATCGGCTTGCTCGAACAGTGGTCCGAATCGCGGCCGCGGATGAGGGAGGCCAGCGATGCGGTCGCGGCGATGCTGGCCAGCGGGATCGTGATCCTCGTGGCCGCGTTCGTGGGGCCGTTGAACCTCAACACCACGATCATCGCGGCGCTGATCGTGCTGTTGCCGGGCCTGGCGCTGACCAATGCGATCAACGAACTCGCCAGCCAGCATCTGGTCTCCGGCACCGCTCGCTTCGCCGGCGCGTTGATGACGGTGATGAAGCTCACGGTGGGTTCGGTGATCGCGCTGACGGTGGCGCAGCTGTTGGGCATCGAGCCGCAGGTGCGCAGTTTGCGGCCGCAACCGGTATGGGTCGAAGCGGGCGCGCTGGTGTTGGCGGCGTACGCGTTCGCGCTGCTGTTTCGGGCGCACCGGCGAGACTACTGGCTGGTGATGCTGGCCGCCGCGTCGGGCTATCTCATTTCGCGCTTCGCCGGCGACTACTGGGGCAGCCCGGTGGGCATCTTCCTGGCGGCGCTGACGCTGACCGCCGCGGGCAACGCTTATGCGCGCTGGGGCCAGCGCCCGGGCGCGCTGATCCGGGTGCCGGGCATCATCATGCTGGTGCCGGGAAGTGCGAGTTTGCGCGGCGTGCTCACCCTGATCCAGCAGCAGGATTTCGCGGTGGGGCAGGCGGCGATGATGGCGGTGATCAACATTTTGTTGGCGTTGATCGCGGGGTTGCTGATCGGCAATCTGCTCGTGCCGGCGCGGCGGAATCTTTAAAGCCCTCTCCCGAAATGGGAGAGGGACAAAGCATGCTTCGACCTTAGCCGGAAAGCTTCGCGAACAAGGTTTCGCGATCTAGATTGTCCGATTCGCTAGCATTGCGCGCTCGATATTCGAAAGTCCCAGCGGCCAGTCCGCGTTCGGACACCACCACGCGGTGGGGGATGCCGATCAGTTCGATGTCGGCGAACATCGCGCCCGGGCGCAGGCCGCGGTCGTCGAGCACCGCTTCATGGCCGGTGGCGTTCAAGTCCGCGTACAGCGATTCCGCGGCGGCGGCCACGTCCGCGTCGTTCTTCGGGTTGATCACGCACACCGCGACTTTCCACGGCGCCATCGCTTCGGGCCAGAGGATGCCGGCCGCGTCGTGGTTCTGCTCGATCGCCGCCGCCACGATCCGGCTCACGCCGATGCCGTAGCAGCCCATCGACATCACCGCCGCCTTGCCGTTCTCGTCCAGCACGGTCGCGTCCATCGCTTCGGCGTATTTGCGGCCGAGCTGGAACACGTGGCCGACTTCGATGCCGCGCGCCAAGCGCAGTTCGCCGCCGTCGATAGCGCGGTCGCCTTCGACCACGTTACGGATGTCGGCCACCAGCGCCGCTTCGGGCAGGTCGCGGCCCCAATTGACGCCGGCGAGGTGGAAGCCGGCCTCGTTCGCGCCGACCACGAAATCGGCCATCGCCGCGACGTCGCGGTCGGCGACGACACGGATCGCTTTTTTCGCGCCGATCGGACCGAGGAAGCCGGGCTCGCTGCCGAGGTGTTCTAGGATTTCGGCTTCGGTCGCCAAACGATAATCGCCCAGGCCCGGCACCTTGCCGAGCTTGATTTCGTTGACAGCGTGGTCGCCCCGCACCAGCGCCAGCACGAAACCATCGTCGGTCGTCACCGCGACCGACTTGACGGTGCGCGCCAGCGGAATGCCGAGCAGCGCGGCCACGTCTTCGCAGGTCTTCTGCGTCGGCGTGTCGACCTTGCGCATAGCCTCGCTCGCGGCCGGGCGCGCACCCGGCGCCGCGGCCTGCGCGGCCTCGACGTTGGCTGCATAGTCCGAGCCGGTGGAGAACACGATCGAGTCTTCGCCCGAATCGGCCAGCACGTGGAATTCCTGCGAGGCGTCGCCGCCGATCGCGCCGCTGTCGGCCTGCACCGCGCGGAAGCGCAAGCCGAGCCGCTCGAAGATGCGGCTGTAGGCGGCGTGCATGTTGCGGTATTCGCGTTCCAGGTCCGCCTCGGTCAGGTGGAACGAGTACGCGTCCTTCATCAGGAATTCGCGCGCGCGCATCACCCCGAAGCGCGGACGGATCTCGTCGCGGAACTTGGTCTGGATCTGGTAGAAGTTCACCGGCAGCTGCTTGTAGCTGGACAGCTCGTCGCGGGCGAAATCAGTGATCACTTCTTCCGCGGTCGGCGCGTAGCAGTACTCGGCTTCCTTGCGGTCCTTGATCTTCAGCAGCTGGCCGCCGAACTTCTCCCAGCGCCCGGTTTCCTCCCACAGCTCGCGCGGCTGCACGGTCGGCATCAGCACTTCGATCGCGCCGGCGCGGTCCATTTCCTCGCGGACGATGCGCTCGACCTTGCGCAGCACGCGCAGGCCCAGCGGCGACCAGGTGTACAGGCCGGCGGCCAGCTTGCGCAGCATGCCGGCGCGCAGCATCAGCTGGTGGCTGACGATCTCGGCGTCGGCCGGGGTTTCCTTGGTGGTGTGCAGGTGGAATCGCGACAGGCGCATGGCAACGGTATCTGGAGCAGGGCCTGGCATTGTGCCATGCAGCAACCGGATCGCTGGAACTCTGGGAAGACCGTAGCTCGGGTAAGCGCAGCGCAACCGGACACGTCGCGACGTGTTTCCCTGGGTGCGCTGCGCTTACCCGGGCTACCAGTCGCTACTGCTTGTCGCCGTCGACCCGGATGCCGTCCTGCGGACGCATGTCGATCTTGCGGTATTTGCGGCCTTTCGGCGGCTTGTCGGTCAAGTGGACCACGCCGTCGGCGTCGGTCCAGCGGTACAGCACGGGCTTGGCGTCTTCGGCCATCGCCGCGGCGGCGCGTTCGGCGCGTGCTTGCTTGCGCGCGGCCTGCTCGGGCGTTTCGCGCGACAACCACCAGGCCAGGCCGATGCCGACGGCCAGACCGGCAGCGAGGGCCCAGGCGAGCCGCATCGGCTGCGGATCAGGGTTTGGCGGCCGGCGCCGCGCAGTTCGCTTTCAGCGTCGCTTCGGCCAGGGCGGTCTGGTTGGCCCGGTCTTCGGCCGACAAGGCCTTGTCCGGCTTGCCATCGCCATCGCTGTCCATCTTCACCTCGGCCTTGCCGCCGAGCAGGGCGAGGTTGGCGCGGGCAGTGGTGCATTGCGGGTCTTCGGCCGCCTGCGTCGTCTTGGCGGCGGCGGCCAGGCTGGCGCCCTGGGTGTTGACCGCGCGCACTTTGTAGTCGCCCTTCGGCGGCGGCGTGCTGGAGTATTGGGTGACGCCGTTGGCGTCCTTCCACTGGTAAGCCGCCTTGGTTTGCGCCGACGCGGCGGCGGCGGCCAGGCACAGGGCGATTCCGATGGCCAGACGTAGCATCGCAGGCTCCTGCGGCGGGACAGGGCGCGATTGCAGCATCGCCGCCGGGCGGGCGCAAGTCGCGCCGTCACAAGTCCGGCAAGCGGCCGAGCGGATACACTGCGTTCATGACCGATGCCCCATCGCCGCGACCGCGCTCGCGCACCATCTACCTGCTGCCGAACCTGTTCACCACCGGCGGCCTGTTCGCCGGCTTTTTCGCCATCATCGCCGCCTCCCAGGGCCGGTTCGAAGCGGCTTGCGTGGCGATTTTCGTCGCCGCGATCCTGGACGGCGTGGACGGCCGGGTCGCCCGGCTCACCAACACGCAAAGCGAATTCGGCGTGCAGTACGACTCTCTGGCCGACCTGGTCAGCTTCGGCATGGCGCCGGCGCTGGTCATGTACCACTGGGCGCTGGCCTCGCTGAAGCTGGACGGCGTGACCGCGGGACGCATCGGCTGGCTGGCGGCCTTCCTCTACGCCGCTTGCGCCGCTTTGCGCTTGGCCCGGTTCAATAGCCAGGTGGCGCAGGTCGACAAGCGCTGGTTCATCGGCCTGGCCAGCCCCGCCGCCGCCGGCCTGATGGCCAGTTTCGTCTGGACCTGCCACGACCTCGGCTGGGTGGGCGAGGATTTGCGTTACGCCGCGATCGCGGTATCGGTGATCGCCGGCCTGCTGATGGTCAGCCGCCTGCGCTACAACAGCTTCAAGGGCAGCGGCAGCGGGCCGAAGTCCGATCGCGTGCCGTTCTTCGCATTGTTGATCGCGGTGGTGGTGCTGATCGCGTTGTGGATCGACCCGCCCAAGACGTTGTTGGCCGCAGCGACGCTGTACGCGCTGTCGGGTCCTGCGTTCTGGTTCAAGCGCCGGCGGATCGCGTCGGTGGAGCCGGCGCCGTGAGTTGGGATGCGTTCCAGCGCGAAGTGCTCGATGCGCTCGGCCACAGCGTCTATCGCTTGGCCGATGCCGAACCGGCCGCCGTTCCCGACGCGGCGGCTCTGACGCCGCTGCAGCGCGCGGTGCTGCGCGCCGCCGGCCGCCGCGATCCGGACGCGTCGCTGCTGGCCGCGACGCAAACATTGCGCGCGAATCCGACCGCCAAGCGCGCGCTGTGGCCGCGTTTGCGCGCGCTGCGGCGCGGAGAGGCCGGATGAGCGCGGTCGCGGTCGATGCCGAACGCGACGCCGGCGGCGCCACCGCGCTGCGGCCGATGCGCGAGGACGATCTGGACGAAGTCATCGCGATCGAACAGCGCGCCTATCCGTTCCCATGGACGCGCGGCATCCTGCGCGACTGCCTGCGCGCCGACTATCCGGCCTGGGTGCTGATCCAGCGCGATCGCATCATCGGCTACGGCGTGCTCAGCATCGCCGCCGACGAAGCGCATATCCTCAACATCTGCACCGCGCCGGAAGCGCAAGGCCGCGGCCACGGCCGCCGCCTGTTGCGCGCCTTGCTGCAGATCGCCCGCGGCCGCGGCGTGCGCCGCATGTTCCTGGAAGTGCGGCCGTCCAATCCGTACGCGATCGCGCTGTACCACGACGAAGGCTTCAACGAGATCGGCCGCCGGCCGCGCTACTACCCGGCCAAGGACGGGCGCGAGGATGCGTTGGTGATGGCGATCGAGTTGTTTCCGGAAGAGTAGGCGGTCCCGAACGCCGCTGCTTTCGCTTTTGTAGAGCGGAGCTCGCTCCGCTGCTCTTGCCGTCGAGAGCGAGATTTGCCTCGCCGCTCTGGCGATCCCTCGGTAAGGGCGACAAAAAAACAGCGGGGCAAGCCCCGTTCTACAAAACCGAACAGCGGAGCAAGCTCCGCTCTACGAATCAGAGGCGGGCGCGCTGCGCGACCAGGGCTTCGAGCTGCGCGGTCCAGTCCGTCAAGCGTTGGCGTTCTTGTTCGACGACCGCGGCCGGCGCGTTGTTGACGAAGGTTTCGCTGGCCAGCTTGCCTTCGGACTTCGCCTTCTCGGCGCCGACGCGCTTGATCTCCTTGTCCAGTCGTACGCGTTCGGCGTCCATGTCGACCAGGCCTTCCAGCGGCACGAACAATTTCAGTTCGCCGACCAAGGCGGGCGCGGCCGGCGGCGGATCGGCGGAAATGGATTCGATCGCTTCCAGGCGATTCAGGAATTTCAGCTGCGAGCCGAAACGTTCGACCCGGGCGGCATCGTTCGCGCCGCCGCCCTGCAGCAGCAGCTTGATCGTCTTCGCGGGCGAAACGCCGAGTTCGCTGCGGATCCGGCGCAACGCGGAGACCATTTGCTTCAGCCATTCGATGTCGGCTTCGGCTTGGGCGAAATCCTGGCCGGCGAAGTCGGCGGCTTGCGGATAATCGCGCAACGAGACGGTGCTGCCGTCGATGCCTATTTTCGGCGCGACCTGGCGCCACAATTCTTCCGTCACGAACGGAATCAGCGGATGCAGCAGGCGCAACAGCGCTTCGAGCACGTAAAGCAAGGTGTGCCGAGCGCTGTCCGCGGCCGCCGCGTCGTCGCCTTGCAAGGCGGGTTTGGCGAGTTCGACGAACCAGTCGCAGAACTCGTTCCAGGCGAATTCGTACAGCGCCTGCGCCAGCAGGTCGAATCGATAGCTGGCGAAATGCGCTTCGGCTTCGGCGCAAACTTTGGAAAGGCGGGCGAGGATCCAGCGCTCGGCATCGGTCTTGGGCTGCGGCGCGCCGGAGGCCTGGAAGCCTTCGGTGTTCATCAGCGCGAACCGGGTCGCGTTCCACAGCTTGTTGCAGAAGTTCTTGTAGCCTTCGGCGCGGCCCAGGTCGAACTTGATGTCGCGGCCGGGGCCGGCCAGCGCGGTCATGGTGAAGCGCAGCGCGTCTGCGCCGTGCGCGGCGATGCCGTTCGGGAATTCCTTGCGGGTGGCCTTCTCGATCTTCTCGGCCATCTTCGGCTGCATCAGGCCGGTGGTGCGCTTGGCAACCAGATCGTCGAGCGAAATGCCGTCGATGATGTCCAGCGGGTCCAGGATATTGCCCTTGGACTTGGACATTTTCTGTCCATCCTTGTCGCGCACCAATCCGGTGATGTAGACGTCCTTGAACGGAATTTCTCCGATCAGCGCGTCGGTCATCATGATCATCCGCGCGACCCAGAAGAAGATGATGTCGAAGCCGGTGACCAGCACGCTGGTGGGCAGGAACTCGTCGAACCCGCGTTCGCGCATGGCCGTGGCGTCGGGCCAGCCCATGGTCGAGAACGGGAACATGGCCGAGGAGAACCAGGTTTCGAGCACGTCGCCGTCTTGGCGCAATGCCGCGCCCGCAGGCGCCTTCGCGCGCGCATCGCTTTCGCTGCGCGCGACGTAGACGTTGCCCGCCTCGTCGAACCACGCCGGAATGCGATGGCCCCACCACAGCTGGCGGCTGATGGTCCAATCCTGGATGTTCTCCAGCCAGTGGCGATAAGTGCTGATCCAGTTCGGCGGAACGAACTTCACTTCGCCGGACTCGACGAGCTGCAAGCCGCGCTTGGCCAGGTGGTCCATCTTCACGAACCACTGGTCGGTGAGGAAGGGTTCGATCACCTGGCCGCTGCGGTCGCCGAAGGGCTGCATGATCGGCTTCGAGTCCACCACCGGCGCGCCTTCGGCGTCGGTCACGGCCAGGCCTTCGGCGGTGATCGCGGCGATCACCTTGGCGCGCGCCTCGTAGCGATCCAGGCCGCGCAATTCGTCGGGCACCAGGTTCACCGCGGACACGTCGCCGACGTCCTCGCCGCGCGCCGCGCGTCCGGCGACGGCGGCGCTGTCTTCGTACGGCAGGCCGTCCGTGCGCATCCGCGCTTGTTCGTCCATCAGCGCGTAGAGCGGGATGCCGTGGCGCTTGGCGACTTGGTAATCGTTGAAATCGTGCGCGCCGGTGATCTTCACCGCGCCCGAGCCGAATTCCGGATCGGGGTAGTCGTCGACGATGATCGGGATCAGGCGCCGATGCCGCTTCGGACCGACCGGAATCTCGCACAGCTTGCCGACGATGGGCGCGTAGCGCGCGTCGGAAGGATGCACTGCCACGGCGCCGTCCCCGAGCATGGTTTCGGGGCGGGTGGTAGCGATGGAGATGTAGTCGCGCGTTTCGCGCAGCGTTACGTTGCCGTCGGCGTCGCGTTCGACGTATTCGTAGGTTTCGCCGCCGGCCAATGGATATTTGAAGTGCCACATATGGCCGGGCACTTCGCGGTTCTCGACTTCCAAGTCGGAAATCGCGGTCTTCAGCACCGGGTCCCAGTTCACCAGGCGCTTGCCGCGGTAGATCAGGCCGCGTTCGTAGAGGCGCACGAAGGCTTCGGCGACCGCGTCGGCCGCCATCGGGTCCATCGTGAACACGCTGCGCGACCAGTCGCCCGACGTGCCCAGGCGCCGCATCTGGCGTTCGATGGTGTCGCCCGATTGCGCCTTCCACTCCCAGACCTTTTCGATGAACTTCTCGCGGCCCAGCGAATCGCGCGTTTCGCCTTTGCCTTCGGCGGCGAGGTTGCGGCCGACCACCATTTCGGTGGCGATGCCGGCATGGTCGGTGCCCATCTGCCACAAAGTGCGGTAGCCGCGCATGCGGTGGTAGCGGATCAGCGCGTCCTGCAGGGTGTGCTGGAAGGCGTGGCCCATATGCAGCGTGCCGGTGACGTTCGGCGGCGGGAGCAGGATGGCGTAGGTCGGTCCGTCGCCTTGCGGCTCGAACACGCCGCCGCTTTCCCACTCGGCGTAGAGGCGGGTTTCGAAGGTTTTGGGTTCGTAGCCGGAGCTGAGGGTCGTCATCTTTTCTTTCGCTCGTCATTCCGGCGTAAGCCGGAATCCAGTGCCTTTGACTTTATAGCCGTCATTCCCGCGAAGGCGGGAATCCAGTGACTTTGGGCTCTCGGCCGCCAGGCCCTCACCCAACCCTCTCCCGCAAGCGGGAGAGGGCTTACATGTCGTGCTTGTTCACTTCCAGCCCGCGCGCCTTGTACTGCGTCCAACGCTCCCGCAGCGGCCCGCGCGCCGACTCGTCCGCCGGCACGACTTCGAGCACGCGCTCGAAGCCGCCTTCCACCGCGCCGTCGCGCAGGTTGATCACCAGCGGCCGCAGCGGCGCGTCGGTCTCGGGCGAAGCGATCAGCACCGGCGTCAATTCGTCCTCGTCGTCGGTGCCGGCGATCTGGTGCGGGATGTAGGCGTCGTCGTCGAACGCCCACAGCAATTCGTCCAGTTCTTCGGCCTGCGCGGCGTTGCGCGCCAGCACCAGGGTCCACAGGTTCGCGTCGTAGGCCTTGCGCGCGAGTTCGCACACCAGGCGCAGCGGCTCGGCTTTGAAGCGGTCCTTGGCGATCAGGTAGAAATCGGCGCGGGGCATGGGGGGACAGGAACTAGTGGTTAGGAACTAGGAACTAGTGAGGACGCGTTGCTTTCTCTAGTTCCTAGTTTCTCTTTACTAGTTTCTCGCTCCTCCCGCCCGATCCATCAGCCACTGCGACAGCAATCCGACCGGCCGTCCCGTCGCCATGCCGCGCTTGCCGTCGTCGTTGGCCACGCCGGCGATGTCCAGATGCGCCCAGCGTTGGCCTTCGGCGAAGCGCGCCAGGAAGCAGCCGGCGGTGATCGCGCCGGCCCAGCGGCCGCCGATGTTGTAGACGTCGGCGAAGCTGGAATCCAGCAGGGTCTGGTATTCGTCCCACAGCGGCAGGCGCCAGGCGCGGTCGAACACGTTCTCGCCGGCGTCGAGCAGTTCGCCCGACAGGTCGTCGTGCTTGCTCATCAGGCCGGCGGCGTATTTGCCCAGCGCGACGACGCAAGCGCCGGTCAGCGTGGCCACGTCGATCAGCGCCTGCGGTTCGAAGCGCTGCGCGTAAGTCAGCGCGTCGCACAGGATCAAGCGGCCCTCGGCATCGGTGTTGCCGACTTCGATGGTCTTGCCCGACATCGACGTGAGCACGTCGCTGGGGCGGTAGCTGTTGCCGTCGGGCATGTTCTCCACCGCCGGCACGATCGCCACCAAATTGATCGGCAACCGCAGGCCGACCGCCGACACGAACGCGCCCATCACGGTGGCCGCGCCGCACATGTCGTACTTCATCTCCTCGATGCCGCCTTGCACCTTCAGATTGATGCCGCCGGTGTCGAAGGTGATGCCCTTGCCGACCAGCACGAAGGGCTTGGCGTCGCCCCCGTTGTTCCACTTCAGCACGATGAGCTTGGGCGGATTGGCCGAGCCTTGCGACACGGCCAGCAGCGAGCCCATGCCCAGCGCCTGCATCTGTTCGCGGTCCAGCACTTCGCATTCGGCCCGATCAAAACGCTCGGCGAAGGATTGCGCCTGCTGGGCGAGATAAGCCGGGTTGCAGACGTTCGGCGGCAGGTTGCCGAGCTCGCGAGCGAACGCGACGCCGGCGGCGATGGCCTTGCCGTGCGCCAGCGCTTGCGCGTCGTCGCCGGCGATCGCCAGCTTCTTCAGTCCGGAGTCGTCCTTCTTCGCCTTGTTCGCGTCGCCGAGGGTCGCGGTGTAGCGATAAGTCGCGTGGCTGGCGGCGATCGCGGCCTGGCGGATGTTCCAGGCCGAGTCGCGGCCGAGCACGTCGACTTCGGAGATCGTGAACAGCGCGTCGTCGGCCGCCCCGGCCTTGAGCGCGCGGGCGGCGTCGCCGACCGCCTTCAAGTACTGCGGCACGCCGAACTTGGCCGCTTCGCCCAGGCCGACCACCAGCACGCGCGGCGCGGTCACGCCGGGCAAGTCGTGGAGCAGGGCGGTCTTGCCGGTCTTGCCGGAGATGTCGCCGCGTTCGATCAGGGCGGTCAGGCGGCCGCCGCTGGCGGCGTTCAGCGCCTGCGCGGCGGGGGTGAGCGTATTGTCGGCATAGGCGCCGACCACCACGCAGCCGGTCTGCGCGGTCGCAGCGGCGTCGCGGTTCAGTTCCAATTCGAGGGTCATCAAACAGATTCCGTCAGTGATTCCGTACAATCGTTCGGCGTTTCCGGCGGCTTGCGCCCGGCTGGGCCGACGAGAACGTTCGAGTTTATCAGGGCGGGCCGCCCTGAGACGGCGCGAGCGGCCGTTGCGCCGCCGGAAGAACGCGTAAACGCCTGATCCGGCAGGAAGCCCCACCGGTTCCGGCCCGCCACCGAAAACGGGCCGGATGCCCGTCCCTCCGCCCAACGAGCGCCGATGCCCCAACTGGACCGCTATCTGTTCCGCGAGTTCGCCCAGTCCATCTTCGCGGCGTTGGTGGTGCTGATGATGGTCAGCCTGGGCGGCATCTTCGCCGACGTGCTGGGCGACATCGCCCGCGGCAAGCTGCCGGCGGTGATGATGCTCTCGCAGCTCGGCTTGCAGGTCGTGAAGTGGATGCCGCTGATCCTGCCCCTGGCCTTGATGCTGGGCTTGCTGCTCTCGCTGGGGCGGATGTACCGCGACTCGGAGATGCCGGTGCTGGCCGCGGTCGGCGTGGGGCCCAAGCGCCTGATGCGTCCGCTGCTGCTGGCCGGCGCGCCGGTGCTGGCGGTGATCGCCTCCTGCTCGTTGTGGCTGGGCCCCTGGGCCGACCGCTATTCGCACAAGATGGTCGAAGAGGCGAACCGCAGCCTGCTGCTCGTCGGCATGGAACCCGGGCGCTTCACCGAATTGCCGGGCGGCGGCGGCATCGTCTACCTCGGCAGCATGTCGTCGGACGGCACGCGCTTCAGCCGGATCTTCGTCTACCGCCAGCACAACGACCGGATGGACGTGACCACGGCCAACCACGGCGGCCTGTCGTTGCAGGGCGACCGCGAACGCTATCTGCGCTTGGAAGACGGCTTCCAGGTGGAAGGGCCGGTCGGCGCCGGCCTCGATTACCGGATGATGCGCTACGCCGGCAACGAACTGCGCATGCCCGATCGCGACGACACCCGCGACGAAGAAGATCCCGAATTGATGCCGACCCTGGACCTGTTCGGCGACGAGCGCCGGGATGCGCATGCGCAGATCCATTGGCGGATCGCGCCGCCGCTGATGGCTTTCGCGCTGATGCTGCTGGCGGTGCCGCTGGCGCGCAGTTCGCCGCGGCAGGCGCGTTACGGACGCATCGCGATCGGCTTCCTCGGCTACATGGTCAGCGTCAACTTGATGATGCTGGGCACGCGCTGGTTGGCGGACGGCAAGCTGCCGATGTTCCTGGGCTTGTGGTGGCTGCTGCTGCCGGTGCTGGTGCTGGCGGTGTGGCTGTACTCGCGCGACGGCCGCTTCTGGCGCAAGAGGCGCCCGGCATGAGACCGTTCCCCAAACTGCACGATCTGTACATCGGCCGGGTGGTGCTGAGCACGGTGCTGCTTACCTGGATGGTGCTGCTGGGCCTGGATTTCATCCTCGGCGGCCTGGTGCCGCAGATCAGCGATCTGGGCAAGGGCGACTACGACTTCTTCACCGCGCTGACCACGGTGAGCTACACCTTGCCGCGCCGCGCCTACACCTTGTTTCCGACCGCGGCGGTGATCGGTTCGCTGATGGGCTTGGGCCAGCTTGCGGCCAGTTCCGAACTCACCGCGCTGCGCGCGCTGGGCCTGTCGCGGCGGCGCCTTAGCATGGCCGTGGCGCTATCGCTGGCGCTGCTGACCGCGCTGATGGTGCTCAACGGCGAAACCTTGGCGCCGTGGGCGCAGCGGCGCGCGGATGCGGTCAAGGCTTCGGCGAAATCCAAAGACCTGATCGTGGCCCAGTACACCGGCTTGTGGGCGCGCGAGGGCGATATTTTCCTCAATGCACAGACCGGGCAGGAACGCAGCGATGGCGACGATCGCTGGCTCGAATTGCGCGACGTGCGTTTGTACGAGTTTTCCAAGGAAGGCCGGCTGCAGTCGCTGGCGCATGCCGCGGTCGCCGAGCACCGTCCCGGCGGTTGGCTGCTGCGCGATGTCGAACGCACGCGTTTCGAAGCCAAATCGGTGGTCCGCACCCAAGTCCCGGAAGAACGCTGGGAGTCCAAGCTCGACGACTCGGCGCTGGCCGCCAGCGTGGCCAGGCCGCGCTATCTGAGTTCGGCTTCGTTGCGCGAGAGCATCAATTACCGCAAGCGCAACGGTTTGGACGCCAGCGAGTTCGAGCAGCACTATTGGTCGCGCTGGTTCTATCCGCTGAACGTGCTGGCGCTGTGCCTGGCGGCGATCCCGTTCGCCTTCGGCACCTTGCGCAGCGGCGGCCTGGGCAAGCGCCTGTTCGTCGGCATCGTGTTCGCGCTGGGATTCTGGATGCTGCAGGAACAGTTCGTGCAATTGGCCGGCGTGTTCAAGTTCGACTTCCGGCTCGCTTATTTGCTGCCGTCGGTGGTGATGCTGGCGATATCGGCTTATCTGTTCCGGCGCCGTTCGGGCTGATTTGTGCGGCACCGCTTCTTGTAGAGTCGAGCCGGCTCGACTGCTTTTTGATTTTCTCTCGGCATTGAAAATAAGAGCAGTCGAGCCGGCTCGACTCTACGAAGCGAGTCAGCGCTTAGGTTCGCGGATCAGCCGAGTGCCGCTGGCGCGGTCGTGCCAGGTCAAGCGGCCGCGATCGATCCAAGCCCACCAGAAGCCCAATCCGCCGAGCAGCAGCGACAAGGTCGCGACCGCGTAGCGCAACCACAACGCACGCCAAGCGGGGCGCCCGCCATCGGCCGTCGTCAGGCGCAATCGCCACGGCCGCATGCCCAAGGTCTGTCCGCCGCGGCGCCAGCTGACGGTCGCGTAAGCGCCGGTCAGCAGCCAGCACACGATCCACAATTCGATCTGCAGCGCGCTGAGCGGCGCGATGTTCTGCCGCGGCGCATGCCCGGCCACGGTGTAGCCGACGGTGAAGACGAGCGAGGCGAGCATCCACAGCGCCAGCGCCGGCCAGAAATCGTAGAGCAGGGCGAGCAGGCGCCAGCCGATCAGCGCGCGCGGTTTCGGCGGAAGGGGCGAATCGCGGGTTTCCATAGCCCGCCAGCATAGCCGGGCGCGGCGCGCATCGCTAAGCTGCCGGCATGGTTTCCCGCACGCCCGCCGACCGGCGCCGATCGGTCAACGCATTGCCGCCGGTGCCGGATGCGGACGACGCGGCGATCGCCGCCTTCATCGACGCGACCTGGGCCGAAAGCGGCTTGGCGCGCAGCTCGCTCGACAGCTATCGGCGCGATTTGGAAGGCTTCGCGCGCTGGCGCGAAGGCCGCGGCGGCGGTTTGGCCGGCGCCGACCGCGCCGCGTTGTTCGAATATCTGGCCTGGCGTTCGCGCGAAGGCTATTCGGCGCGCAGCAACGCGCGTTTGCTGTCGTCGTTGCGCGCTTTCTTCGCTTATCGATTGCGCCGCGGCGACCGCGGCGACGATCCGACCGCGCTGCTGGATCCGCCCAAGCTGCCGCGATCGCTGCCCAAGGCCTTGGCCGAAAGCCAGATCGACGCGCTGCTGGCCGCGCCGGACGTCGATTCGCCGCTGGGCCTGCGCGACCGCGCCATGCTCGAGCTGATGTACGCCTGCGGCCTGCGCGTGAGCGAGCTGGTCGGCTTGCCCGCGACCGCGCTGAACTTGCGCCAGGGCGTGCTGCGGGTGATGGGCAAAGGCAGCAAGGAACGCCTGGTGCCGCTGGGCGAGGAGGCGCAGCACTGGCTTGAGCGCTATCTCGCGCAATCGCGGCCCGTATTAGCGGGCAAGCGCAGCGTCGCTGCCCTGTTCGTCGGCAGCGGCGGCGAGCCGCCTTCGCGGCAGCAGTTCTGGCAGTTGGTCAAGCGTTACGCCGGCGCGGCCGGGATCGATCCGGCCAAGATCAGCCCGCACGGCTTGCGCCACAGTTTCGCAACGCACCTGCTCAACCGCGGCGCCGATCTGCGCGCGCTGCAGATGCTGCTGGGCCATAGTTCGCTGTCGACGACGCAGATCTATACCTTGGTGGCCCGCGAACACCTGAAACAGCTTCACGCCAAACATCACCCGCGCGGCTGACCGCTTTTTGTAGAGTCGAGCAGGCTCGACTCTACGGCCCGCAAGGCCGAAACCGGGCCCGGAATGCGTGATCCCATCTATGCGAAAATCCCGAACCAACCCCGCCCGCCGCGGTCCAACCCGGCCTCCTGAACGGAAAATCCTCACGATGAAGCGTTTCACCGCCGCCGCGCTGCTGGGTGCGATCAGTGTGTCCGCTTGCGCGCAATCGCAGGCCCCGGCGCCCGCCGCCGGCAAACCCGTGACGGCCGCCGCCGCCGCGCCGGCCGGCACGGCGCCCAAGGTCGCGCCGGGTTCGGCCGACGCGCGCGCGATCGCCGCGATCCGCGCGCTAAACCAGCAGGTGCCCATCGACAAGATCGGCGCCGCGCCGATGTCCGGTTTCCGCGAAGCCATCGTCGGCGGCAAGACCTTGTTCATCACCGACGACGGCAAGTACATGATCCAAGGCTCCCTGTACGACATGCAGGCCAAGAAGGATCTCAGCGAGGCCAGCGTGTCGGCGCTGCGCAAGGAACTGCTGAAGCAGGTGCCGGTGCGCGACCGCATCGTGTTCGCGCCGGCCAACCCGAAGTACACGTTGAGCGTGTTCACCGACGTCGAGTGCGGCTATTGCCGCAAGATGCACAGCGAGATCGCCGAGTACAACCGGGAGGGCATCGAAATCCAGTACCTCGCGTTCCCGCGCATGGGCCTGGGCACCGACGACCACAAGAAGATGATCGCGGTGTGGTGCTCGGCCGACCGCAAGCAAGCGCTGACCGCCGCGAAGTCGGGCAAGGCGCTGCCGATGAAGAACTGCACGAATCCGGTATCGATGGAATACGACATCGGCCAGCGCGCCGGCCTCACCGGCACGCCGATGATCATCACCGCCGACGGCGAGCAGGTGCCCGGTTACATGCCGCCGAAGGAACTGAAAGCCTATCTGGACGGACTGGCCAAGCCCGAAGCGAAAACCGCGGCCAAGAGCTGATCCAAGAATTTGGAGCATCGCGGCATGAAACGCATCGCGTTATCGACCGCGGTCGGCTTGGTTTTCGCAGCGCCGGCGATGGCGAGCGACGTGGACGCCGGCATCGCGGCCGCGATCAAGACCTACGACGAGACTTGGGATCGAAAGGATCTGGCCGGGCTGGAAGCGGTGCTGGCGCCGGAGTACGTGTACTTCAGCTCCAAGGGCGGCGTGCTGTCGCGCCAACAATGGTTGGACCGGTTGTCCAACGCCACCTACCGGCTCGATTCGACCGAGCGCGGCGAGATGGACGCCCACGTCAGCGGCACGGCGGCCGTGGTCGGCACGCGCTGGAAGGGCCACGGTACGTCCAAAGGCAAACCTTTCCGCGACGATCAGCGTTGCAGCATGGCGCTGACCAAAGCCAGCGGCGAATGGAAAGTCCTGTCGGAGCATTGCACGCAGATCGTGCCCTGATCGCCGCTTTTCCGGTTCCGGCGGACAGGCCGCCGCCGGCCCGGCTACAATAGGCGCCCGTTCCTCGATCTATCCGGACATGATCGTCCTCGAGGGCCTGCCGGCCCTGTCGCCGTTCCGTCGCGAGCGGCTAGAAGCCCGCCTGCAAGCCCTCGTTCCCACCGTCCGCCTCGTCGGCGCTTGGCACGTCTACTGGATCGAGCCCGAAAGCGGCGTCGCGCCGGACCCGGCCGCGTTGCGCCGGATCCTGCAAGCCGAACCGCAAGCCCAGCCGCTTTCGAGCGGCGCCGTTTCGCGCTTCGTGCTGCCGCGGCTGGGCACCATCTCGCCCTGGGCCAGCAAGGCCACCGAATTGCTGCGCGGCGCCGGCTTGCCGGTGCGCCGGGTCGAACGCGGCACGCGGATCGACCTGGGCGGCTGGCCTCAGGACGCAGCGGCGCAAGCGGCGCTGTCCAAGCTTTTGCACGATCCGATGACCCAATCGCTGCTCGCCGACCGCGACGCGGCCGCCGCGCTGTTCGTGGCGCCGCCGCGCGGCGCGCTGGAGCGCATTCCGCTCGCCGACTTGGCCTCGGCCAACGCGCGCCTGGGCTTGGCCCTGGCCGAGGACGAAATCGACTATCTGCGCGAACGCTACGCCGAACTCGGCCGCGATCCGTCCGACGTCGAGCTGATGATGTTCGCGCAGGCCAATTCCGAGCATTGCCGGCACAAGATCTTCAACGCCAGTTGGGCCATCGACGGCCGCGAACAGCCCATGTCGCTGTTCAAGATGATCAAGCACACCCACGCGCAAACGCCGGAGTACACGCTGTCGGCGTACAGCGACAACGCCGCGGTGGTGGAAGGCTATCCCGCGCGGCGTTTCCGGCCGCACGGCGCGAACGGCGAATACCGCGCCGAAAGCGAAACGCCCAGCGCGTTCTGCATCAAGGTCGAAACCCACAACCACCCGACCGCGATCGCGCCGTTCCCCGGCGCCAGCACCGGCGCCGGCGGCGAAATCCGCGACGAAGGCGCCACCGGACGCGGCGGCAAGCCCAAGGCCGGCTTGTGCGGCTTCAGCGTTTCGCACCTGCGCATTCCCGGATTGCCGCAGCCGTGGGAATCCGAGCGCGCGCTCAATCCGCGCATGGCTCCGGCCCTGGAAATCATGACCGACGGCCCGATCGGCGCCGCCGCGTTCAACAACGAATTCGGCCGGCCCAACTTGGCCGGCTATTTCCGCAGTTTCGAGTTGCGCGAAACCCATGGCGCCGTGCGCGCCTACGACAAGCCGATCATGCTCGCCGGCGGTTTGGGCGCAGTCGACCGGCCGCTGGTCGCGAAGAAAAAACTTTCGCCCGGCGACGCGGTGATCGTGCTCGGCGGCCCGGCCATGCTGATCGGCCTGGGCGGCGGCGCGGCGAGTTCGGTGGCATCGGGCGAGAGCGCAGAGGATTTGGATTTCGCATCCGTGCAGCGCGACAACCCGGAGATGGAGCGGCGTTGCCAGGAAGTGATCGACGCTTGCGTCGCGCTGGCCGAACGCAACCCGATCCTGTCGGTGCACGACGTCGGCGCCGGCGGTTTGTCGAACGCGATTCCCGAGCTGCTGCACGACTCCGGCGTCGGCGGCGTTATCGATTTGGGCAAGGTGCCCAGCGACGATCCTTCGCTGTCGCCGATGCAGCTGTGGTGCAACGAATCGCAGGAACGCTACGTGCTCGGCGTTCCGCAGGACCGGATCGCGGATTTCGAAGCCTTGTGCGCGCGCGAACGCTGCCCGTTCGCGGTGGTCGGCACGGCGACGGCGGAAGAGCGGCTGGTGGTCGGCTATGGCGTTTCCCTTCTTCCCTCGGGAGAAGGTGCCCGAAGGGCGGATGAGGGTTCGGAGCACGACGCGAATTCGGACGGCGTCGTTGCGCCGAACTTTCGCCCCAACCTCTCTTTCGATGGGAGAGGGCCTTCAAACCGCGAACTGCCCATCGATCTTCCGATGGACGTGCTGTTCGGCAAGCCGCCGAAGATGCATCGCGATACGCAGCGGCCGAATGCCGTGCGCTGGCCGGAACTCGACAGCGACGATCTCGGCGCCGACATCGGCCAGGTGCTGCGCGAAGCCGGTTTGCGCGTGCTGGCGCATCCGACCGTCGCCGCGAAGAACTTCCTGGTCAGCATCGGCGACCGCAGCGTCGGCGGCTTGACCGCGCGCGACCAGATGGTCGGTCCGTGGCAGCTGCCGGTGGCCGATTGCGCCATCACGCTGTCCGGTTTCGAAGGCGGCGCCGGCGAAGCGATGGCGGTCGGCGAACGCACGCCGCTCGCGCTGCTGGATGCGGCGGCGTCGGCGCGGATGGCGGTCGGCGAGGCGATCACCAATCTTTGCGCCGCGCCGATCGAAAGCCTGGAGCGCGTCAAGCTGTCGGCGAACTGGATGGCGGCGGCCGGGCATCCCGGCGAGGACGCGAAGCTGTTCGACGCGGTGAAAGCGGTCGGCATGGAACTGTGTCCGGCGCTCGACCTCAGCATTCCGGTCGGCAAGGATTCGCTGTCGATGCAGGCGCAGTGGTCGCAGGACGGCCAGGCGCACAAATCGGTGTCGCCGGTGTCCTTGATCGTCACCGCGTTCGCGCCGGTCGCCGACGCGCGCGCGCAGCTGACGCCGCTGCTGTCGCGCGCGGCCGACACCGAGCTGTGGCTGATCGGCCTGGGCGCGGGCAAGCAGCGCCTGGGCGGTTCGATCCTGGCGCAATGCTACGAACGCTTCGGCGGCGATTGCCCCGACCTCGACAGCCCGGAACGGCTGCGCGGTTTCTTCGAATTGATCCGCGATGCGCGCGAAGCCGGCCTTTTGCTGGCCTACCACGACCGTTCCGACGGCGGCGCTTTCGCGGCGCTGTGCGAGATGGCGTTCTGCTCGCACCTGGGCTTGGACATCCTGCTCGACGGCTGGGGCGACGGCCGCACCGACGACGTGTTCCGCACGCTGTTCAACGAAGAACTCGGCGCGGTCGTGCAGATTTCCGCCGAGGATCGCGCCGAATTCGCCGATCTGGTCGCACGCCACGGCCTGGTGGAATGCGCGCAGCGCATCGCCCGGCCGAGCACGGCGCCGGCGATCCGGGTCAGCGAAGAAGGCGCAACGCTGGCGGAATGGCGCTGGGACGCCTTGTTCGACGCCTGGTGGTCGGTGACGCATGCGATGCAGAAGCTGCGCGACGATCCGGCCTGCGCCGACGAGGAACGCGAGGCCGCGCGCGCGTTCGCCGCGCCAGGTTTGCAGCCGAAGCTGATGTTCGATCCTGCGCAGGACATCGCCGCGCCTTTTGTTTCCACCGGCGCCAAGCTCAAGGTGGCGATCCTGCGCGAGCAGGGCGTCAACGGCCAGATCGAAATGGCCTCGGCGTTCGCCAAAGCCGGCTTCGTCGCCTACGACGTGCATATGAGCGATCTGATCGCCGGTCGCGTGAAGCTGGAGGATTTCCGCGGCATCGCCGCTTGCGGCGGCTTCAGCTACGGCGACGTGCTGGGCGCGGGCCGCGGCTGGGCCACTTCGATCCTCGAGCGCAATGCGCTGCGCGATGCGTTCGCCGCGTTCTTCGCGCGCGGCGATACGTTCTCGCTGGGCGTGTGCAACGGCTGCCAGATGCTGGCGCAGTTGAAGGACATCATTCCCGGCGCCGCGCATTGGCCGCAGTTCCTGCGCAACCGCAGCGAGCAGTTCGAAGGCCGCTTGAGCCTGGTCGAAGTGCCCGAATCGGCGTCGCTGTTCTTCCGCGGCATGGGCGGTTCGCGCATTCCGATCGTGGTGTCGCACGGCGAAGGCCGCGCTTCGTTCGCGAGCGCGACCGACCAAGCCGCGGCGGCGGTGGCGCTGCGCTACATCGAAGGCGATGGCCGTGCCGCGTCCGCGTATCCGGCCAATCCCAATGGCTCGCCGGACGGCATCGCCGGCCTGTGCAGCGACGACGGCCGCGCGACCATCCTGATGCCGCATCCCGAACGCACGCCGCGCAGCGTCAATCTGAGTTGGCATCCGCAGGATTGGCCGGACGAATCGCCGTGGGTGCGGATGTTCCGCAATGCGCGGGTTTGGGTGGGATGACTGCTTCTTCCTCTCCCCTTGCGGGCCGGGGCGCGCAGCGGGATGCCCGAAGGACAGGAGCGGGGTGCGCGAGCGTAGCGAAGCGTGCTTTTGCTGTTGTCTGTAGCGGCCCGCCAAAAGCCGAACCCTCTCCCTGGCGCTTCGCGCCTGTCCCACCCCGGCCCTCGCTTACGCGAGGGCGTTCAGGGGCATGCGAATCAGTGATTCGCAAGCAATGCCCCTTCACCCCGTAAAAGGGAGAGGGTTCAAGCAGCGGACGAATGCCAGCAAACTGCTAAAGTCCGCCCAGCTTCCAACGACGAGATCGCGGTTGCCAGCCCCACGTCTTCCCCGCGACAGCGAGCCTTTCGACCATGGCGGCTGATCCCGCCCTGCCGATCGTGCTGCTTCCGGTCGGCACCGACGACGATGCGCTCGATCGTTGCCTGGGCGCGCTCGACGCGGGCACGCCCAAAGGCACGCGGGTCTGGCTCGCCGACGACGCGCAAGCGGGGCCGCGCGGGTTGGCGATCATCGAACGCTGGCTGCAGCGCACGCCGCTCGCCGCCGACTACACGCGGCGTCAGCGTATAGTCGGCGAGACCGCGCATCTCGACGAAGCTTTGAAGGCCTGCGGCGATGCCGACGTGGCCGTGCTCGCGCCCGATGCGATGCCGGCGCCGGGTTGGCTGCAGCAGCTCGCCGCTTGCCTGGCGCGCGACGCCGCCATCGCGACCGCGACGCCGTGGTGCAACGCCGGCGAATCCGCGTCCTGGCCGCGTTGCGGCGAGATCGCGCCGATGCCGGAAGATCCCGAACGCCTCGCGCGCGCGGCTTCGGCGCTGCCGCCGCTGCATCCCGAATTGCCCGCGGCGGTCGGCCACGCCGTGCTGCTGCGCGGCAGCGCGCGCCGCCGCGCCGGCGGTTTGGACGCGAGCAGCTACGGTTCCTGGTACGCGGCCTTGGTGGATCTGTCGCTGCGCTTGTCGGGCTTGGGTTGGCGCAACGCGTTGTGCGAAACGGCCTACGTCGCGCGCGGCGGCGAAGGCGGTCCTTACGAAGGCGACATGGAAGCGCTGGCCGCGCGCTGGCCGGATTGGCATGCGCGCATCGCCCACTTCCTGATGGCGGATCCGCTGCGCGAGATGCGCGAACGTTTGGCGCAGAATTATGCCGAAGTCGATCTGCCGCAATCGCAGCGCGAGCTGTTCCCGCGCGCGGCCAAGAAGCCGGAGAGGCCCGCATGAACGGCGAAGCGGGCATCGCCGCGGTCGTCGTCTGCTATCAGAGCGCGGCGACCATCGACGAATGCTTGTCGCGCCTGCGCGCGGCCGAAGGCGTCGCCCAGATCCGCGCGGTCGACAACGGATCCACGGACGGCACGATGGACATCGTGCAGCGGCACGCCGCGAACGATCCGCGCCTGCGTTTCGTCGCCAATCCGGACAATCCCGGCTTCGCGGTGGCCTGCAACCAGGGTGCGCGCGACAGCGACGCGCCGTGGCTGGCCTTCGTCAATCCCGATTGTTTGCTGGAAGCCGATGCGCTCGCGCGTTTGCAGCGGCATTCGCAACGTTTGAGCCGCGAATGCCTGCTGGGCGCCGATCTGGTCGACGAGGCGGGCGCGCGCGACGCCGCCGCGCGCCGGCGCGATCCCGATTTCGGCGCGATGCTCGGTTCCCGTTCGGCGCGTTCGTTGGACGTGCCCGCCGACGATCTGCAAGCGCTGCAGCCCGTCGACGCGGTGTCCGGCGCGCTGATGCTGATGCCGCGCGGCTTATTCGAGCGGATCGGCGGCTTCGACGAGGGTTATCGCTTGCACGCAGAGGATCTCGATCTCTGTCGCCGCGCGCGCGAAGCCGGCGCGGCGATCGCGGTCGCCAACGACGTGCGGGTGGTGCACGTGCGCGGCGTGTCCAGCCGCTCGCGGCCGGTGTTCGTCGAATGGCACAAGCATCGCGGCTTGTGGCGCTATTTCCGTAAATTCGAGGCTAGCCGGCGCGGGTGGTTCACGCGTCTGGGCGTGTTCGCTGCGATTTGGGGACGTTTTCCGCTCGCCGCACTGCGTGCAGTCGCACGGTCCTCGCAAAAAGATTGAAGTTGCAGTTCTTAGGGGGATTGAGGGGGATTTGCTTTTGCTCTTGCTTGAATGAAACAACAAAGTCAAAAGCAAAATCCCCCATCGGCCTTCGGCCGATTCGCCCCCTTTTCAAAGGGGGCATAGCGGAGGTCATCGATAGCGGTTGATCTCGTCGCGCAACGTCTTCGCGGCGGCAGCGGCGGCTTGCGCATAATCGCCGCCGTTCGATGCATACAAGATCGCGCGCGACGAACTGACGATCAAACCCGTGCCGTCCGCCGTCTTCGCGTTCTTCACCACCGCTTCGACATCGCCGCCTTGCGCGCCGACGCCCGGCACCAGGAACGGCACGTCGCCGACGATCTCCCGCACTTCGCGCAATTGCTCCGGCCAGGTCGCGCCGACCACCAGCGCGCAGTTGCCGTTGCCGTTCCACTCGCGCGCGACTTTTTCGGCGACGCGCTGGTACAGCGGCTTACCGTCGACGAGCAGGTCCTGCAGATCGCCGGCGCCCGGATTCGAAGTGCGGCACAGGATCACCACGCCTTTGTCGGCGCGGTCCAGGAATGGTTGCACCGAGTCCTTGCCCAAATACGGATTCGCCGTCACCGCATCCGCGCCGTAGCGGTCGAAGGCCTCGGCCGCGTACTGCTGCGCGGTGCTGCCGATGTCGCCGCGCTTGGCGTCCAGGATCACCGGGATGCCGGGATGCGCGGCGTGGATGTGCGCGATCAGCCGCTGCAGCGCGTCTTCCGCGCCGTGCGCGGCGAAGTGGGCGATCTGCGGCTTGAAGCAGCAGACGTACTCGGCCGCGGCGTCGGCGATGTCGCGGCAGAAGGCGAAGATGGCGTCGGGATCGCTGGCGAACTTCGCCGGGAATTTGCCGGGCTCAGGATCCAGGCCGACGCAGACTAGGCTGCCGCTGTTCGCCCAACGTTTCCGCAAATCCGCGATGAAGGCCATCCGCAATCTCCCCCGGCCCCCGCCGGCATCAGGTGACGATGATCGGTTCGCCGCGGGTGACGACGACCGTGTGTTCGAATTGCGCGGCGACGCCGCGAGGGCAGACCATCGACCAGCCGTCGGCGGCTTCGCGGGTCTGGCTGCAATGGGTAGCGAGGAACGGTTCGACGGTGATCACCATGCCGTCGTGCAAACGGCGCGTGTCGCGCGGGTCGTAGTGGCCGGGAATGGTGCCCGGCGCTTCGTGCAGCGCGCGGCCGACACCGTGGCTGCCGAGATTGCGGATCACCCGGAAGCCGCGCTTCGCAGCGACGGCTTCGACCGTGCGGCCGATGCCGTTGATCAAATCGCCCGCGCGCAATTGCGCGATCGCCGCGTCGCGCGCTTCGAGCGTCGCATCCAGCAGGCGCCGCTGCGCCGGGTTGGCGCCGCCGACCACGAAGCTCGCGCCGGTATCGGCGAAATAGCCGTCCAGTTCGGCGGAGACGTCGATGTTGACCAGATCGCCGTCGCGCAAGACGGTGTCGTCGGGAATGCCGTGCGCGGCGACCGCGTTGACGCTGATGCAGGTGGCGCCGGGAAAGCCGTAAGTCAGTTCGGGCGCCGAACGCGCGCCGGCTTTGCGCATCAGCTCGGCGCCGTGCGCGTCGAGATCGCGCGACACCGCGCCGGCGACCGCTCGTTCGCGCATCGCCGCGAGGACGCCGGACACCAGCGCGCCCGCGCGGCGCAGGCCGTCGAGTTCGTGCGGGTGCCGGATGGTCATGCTTACTTGAGCGCCTTGAACCGCAACCGGTGCGGCTGCGCGCCTTCCTCGCCCATGCGCCGCTTCTTGTCTTCCTCGTACTCGCGGTAATTGCCCTGGAAGAACTCCACGTGCGAATCGCCTTCGAAGGCGAGGATGTGCGTGGCGATGCGGTCCAGGAACCAGCGGTCGTGCGAGATCACGAAGGTGTTGCCCGGGAACTCGAGCAGCGCGTCTTCCAGCGCGCGCAGGGTCTCGATGTCCAGGTCGTTCGACGGTTCGTCGAGCAGCAGCACGTTGCCGCCCTGCAGCAGGGTCTTGGCCAGGTGCAGGCGGCCGCGTTCGCCGCCCGACAGCGTGCCGACCAGCTTCTGCTGGTCCTGGCCCTTGAAGTTGAAGCGGCCGATGTAGGCGCGCGACTGGATCTCCACGCCGTTGATGTTGAGGATGTCGGCGCCGCCGGAGACTTCCTGGAATACGTTGTGGTTGCCTTCCAGCTTCTCGCGGCTCTGGTCGACGTAGGCGATGTTGACGGTCGGGCCTTTGACGATCTCGCCCTTGTCCGGCTTTTCCTGGCCGGTGATCATCTTGAACAGGGTCGATTTACCGGCGCCGTTCGGGCCGATGATGCCGACGATCGCGCCCGGCGGCACGATGAAGCTCAGGTCGTCGATCAGCAGCCGGTCGCCGAAGGATTTGGTCACGCCCTTGAACTCCATCACCGAATTGCCCAGGCGCTCGCCCGGCGGAATGAAGATCTCGTTGGTCTCGTTGCGCTTCTGGTAATCGACCGATTGCAGTTCCTCGATCCGCGCCAGGCGCGCCTTGCCCTTGCTGCGGCCGCCCTTGGCGTTGCTGCGCGCCCATTCCAGCTCGCGCGCGATCGCCTTCTGGCGCGCCTTTTCGGAAGACTCCTCTTGCTTCAGACGCTCTTCCTTCTGGATCAGCCATTCGGTGTAGTTGCCCTTCCACGGAATGCCGCGGCCGCGGTCGAGCTCCAGGATCCATTCGGCGGCGTTGTCGAGGAAGTAGCGATCGTGGGTCACCGCCACCACGGTGCCGGTGTAGCGCGCCAGGAACTGTTCCAGCCACTCGACCGATTCGGCGTCCAGGTGGTTGGTCGGTTCGTCGAGCAGCAGCATGTCCGGCTTCTGCAGCAGCAGCTGGCACAAGGCCACGCGGCGCTTCTCGCCGCCGGACAGCTTGCCGATCACCGCGTCCCACGGCGGCAGGCGCAGCGCGTCGGCGGCCACTTCCAGCTGGTTTTCCAGGGTGTGGGCGTCGCCGGCCGCGAGGATCGACTCGAGCCGCTGCTGCTCCGCGGCGAGCTTGTCGAAGTCGGCGCCTTCCTCGGCGTAGGCTTCGTAGATCTTGTCCAGCGCGGCCTGCGCCTGCAGCACTTCGCCGACGCCTTGCTCGACCGCTTCGCGCACGGTCTGGTTCGGATCCAGCAACGGCTCCTGCGCCAGATAGCCGACCTTGATGCCGGGCTGCGGGCGAGCTTCGCCGACGAAATCGGTGTCCACGCCGGCCATGATCTTCAGCACCGTCGACTTGCCCGCGCCGTTCAGGCCGAGCAGGCCGATCTTGGCGCCCGGGAAGAACGACAGCGAGATGTCCTTGATGATCTGGCGCTTCGGCGGCACGACCTTGCTGACGCCGTTCATGGTGTAGATGTATTGCATGGAGAACTCCGGAATCCGGGCGCGCCGAGCCCGGCCGGATGGCCTGGGGCATGAGCGGGCTAGGGGTTAATTATCCCGCAGGCGGGGCCTGCGTTCCAGAGGTAGGGCGGGCTTTAGCCCGCCATTGCCATCGGTCGGACACGACGAACGAAGAGCGGAACTTCGCCCATTGCCTGTCGAATCTGGAGAAATGGCAATGGTGGGCTAAAGCCCACCCTACGCCTCAGATCCAGACGATCAGGGCGACCACGCCGGCCACCAACGCGTACTTCAAGCCGTAATAAAGCGCCTTGTTGCGCTCGCGCAGGGCCTTGGCCTTGAGCCGGAAGGCATAGAAGTACTTGAAGGCGCGGTTGAAACCGCCGGTCTTGTCGCCTTCCATGTTCGGCGAAGCGCCGGCGGCGATCATGTGCTTGGCGATGAAGCGGTTCAGCGCCCGCGCCCAGCCGAACTTCATCGGCCGTTCCACGTCGCAGAACAGGATGATCCGGTTCTCCTCGGTGTCGTTGCGGGCGAAGTGGATGTAGGTCTCGTCGAACATCGTCCACTGGCCGTCGCGCCAGCTGTAGCGCTGGCCGTCGACGCTGATGAAGCATTCGTCGTCGTTCGGCGTTTCCAGGCCCAGGTGCAGGCGCAGCGAACCGGCGTACGGGTCGCGGTGCGGCCGCAGCTCCGAGCCGGGCGGCAGTTCGGTGAACATCGCCGCCTTGATGCTCGGGATCGAGCGCAGCAGGGCGGTGGTATTCGGGCACAGCTCGGCCGCGGACGGGTGGGCGTCGTCGTACCACTTCAAGTAGAAGCGCTTCCAGCCGCGGCGAAAGAAGGAATTGAAGCCGACGTCGTTGTAGCCGGAGGCGGCCTTGATGTGCTGCTGCTCGCGCAAATGGCGGGCTTCCTCGCGGATGTTCTGCCAGTTCGCGCGCAGCGGCTCGAGTTCGGGGAAATGGCGGCCCGGGTCGTCCAGGAAGGGCGTGGTCGGCACCCGCGAGAACGCGTACATCAGCACGTTGATCGGGGCCATGAAGGTGGAATGGTCCAGCAACTGCCGGTTCCAGCGGTGGCGCACGGCGCCGCGGAAGTGCACGTAAAGCGCACTGGCGATGAACAGCAGGACGAGGATCCATTTCAACAAGGCGGTGCTTCCCTGGGGGAGGGGCGGACGGCGGTCCGCGGCATGATCGGTTGCTGGCCGCATTCTAAGCCCTCGGCTACCATGATCGGCACGAAAACCGCGTTACAGCGCCGTTTCCGCCCCCTCCGACCACCCCACCGAGGTCCTCCATGTTCCCCAGCTCCGCCCGCATCGCCGGTTACGACGACGAACTCGCCCAGGCCATCGCCAACGAAGCGCGGCGCCAGGAGGACCATGTCGAGCTGATCGCCTCGGAAAACTACGCCAGCCCGCGCGTGCTCGAAGCGCAGGGCAGCGTGCTCACGAACAAGTACGCCGAAGGGTATCCGGGCAAGCGCTACTACGGCGGCTGCGAATTCGTCGACGTGGCCGAGCAATTGGCCATCGACCGCGTCAAGCAGCTGTTCGGCGCCGATTACGCCAACGTGCAGCCGCATTCCGGCTCGCAGGCCAACCAGGCGGTCTACTTCGCCCTGCTCAATCCGGGCGACAAGATCCTGGGCATGTCGCTGGCGCACGGCGGCCATCTGACCCACGGGGCCAAGGTCAACGCTTCGGGCAAGCTGTTCGACGCCGCGCAGTACGGCGTGAACGATAGCGGCCTGATCGATTACGACGAAGTCGAACGCCTGGCGCTCGAGCACAAGCCGAAGATGGTCGTGGCCGGCTTCTCCGCCTATTCGCAGGTGGTGGACTGGGCGCGTTTCCGCGCCATCGCCGACAAGATCGGCGCATATCTGTTCGTGGACATGGCGCACGTCGCCGGCTTGGTCGCCGCGGGCGTGTACCCGAATCCGCTGCCGCATGCGCATGTCGTCACCTCGACCACGCACAAGACCCTGCGCGGGCCGCGCGGCGGCATCATCGTGGCGAAGGGCGCGGGCGAGGAGATCGAGAAGAAGCTGCAATCCATCGTCTTCCCGGGCATCCAAGGCGGCCCCCTGATGCACGTGATCGCGGCCAAGGCGGTCGCGTTCAAGGAAGCGCTGGAGCCGGAATTCAAGACTTACCAGCAGCAAGTAGTGAAGAACGCGCAGGCCATGGCCGAAACCATCATCCAGCGCGGCTACAAGATCGTCTCCGGCGGCACCCAGAACCATTTGATGCTGGTCGACATGATCGGCAAGGGCATCACCGGCAAGGACGCGGAAGCCGCGCTCGGCCGCGCCCACATCACGGTCAACAAGAACGCGGTGCCGAACGATCCGCAGAAGCCTTTCGTCACCTCGGGCCTGCGCATCGGCACCCCGGCCGTCACCACCCGCGGCTACAAGGAGCCGGATTGCGTGGCGCTGGCGAATTGGCTGTGCGACGTGCTGGACGCGCCCAAGGACGAGAACGTGATCGCCGGAGTGCGCGAGAACGTGACCAAGCAGTGCAAGCAGTATCCGGTTTACGGCTGATCGCAGGCGAACGCCGCCGTGATCCACGGCGGCGGATCGCGCTGCTCGATCTGGGGCGCCCGCAGGGATTCCGGAGGGCAGGGGCGCCCCCAGTGGGAACCGGCTAGAATCCTGCCATGCATTGCCCGTTCTGCCAGCACGTCGACACCCGCGTCATCGACTCGCGCGTCAGCGACGACGGCGCCACGATCCGCCGCCGGCGCGAATGCGAGGCTTGCGGCGAGCGCTTCAGCACGCTGGAAACGGTCGAAATCAAGATGCCGGCGATCATCAAGGGCGACGGCCGGCGCGAGCCTTTCGACGCCAAGAAGCTGCGCCGCGGCTTCGACCGCGCTCTGCACAAGCGCCCGGTGTCCGAAGAGCAGATCGAGGCCGCCGTGCGCGCGGTGGTGCACCAGGCGCGCATGACCACCGAACGCGAATTGCCGTCGCGCCGGGTCGGCGAATTCGTGATGGCCGAGTTGCGCAAATTGGATCACGTCGCCTTCGTGCGTTTCGCGTCGGTGTACCGATCGTTCGAGGACGTGGCCGATTTCCGCGAAGAGCTCGACCGCCTCGAACGCGACTTGCCGGGCGAAGGGCAATTGCCGTTGTTGGCTGCGGATGTGGTGCCGATCGAGAAAGGCAAGAAGCGTTGAGAACGATCTCCTTCTCCCGCCGGGAGAAGGTGGCGCGAAGCGCCGGATGAGGGTTCGGCGGAGTCGCGTTGCTGCATGCGCGATTTAGTCCGAACACTCGTCGCTTCGCCGAACCCTCACCCCAACCCTCTCCCGATGGGAGAGGGGACAAAAAACAAATGCGCGCATGACCGACTTCTCCTCCACCGACCACGCCATGATGGCCCAGGCCCTGCGCCTGGCCGAACGCGCCGCCTACACCACCAAGCCCAATCCCATGGTCGGCTGCGTGATCGCACAGGGCCAAGAAGTGGTCGGCGAGGGCTGGCATCAGCGCAAAGGCGGGCCGCACGCCGAAGTGTTCGCGCTGCAGGCCGCGGGCGAACGCGCGCGCGGCGCGACCGCGTACGTCACGCTCGAGCCCTGCGCGCATACCGGCAGCACCGGGCCTTGCGCCGATGCGCTGATCGCCGCGGGCGTCGCGCGCGTGATCGCGGCGATGGGCGATCCGTTTCCGCAAGTGGACGGCGCCGGCTTCGAAAAATTGCGCGCGGCCGGCATCGCCGTGCACCAAGGCTTGATGGAAGCGCAGGCGCGCAAGCTCAACCGCGGCTTCCTGTCGCGGGTCGAACGCGGCCGCCCTTGGCTGCGGGTCAAGCTCGCCACCAGCATCGACGGCCGCACCGCGATGGCCAACGGCGACTCCAAGTGGATCAGCGGCGACGCGGCGCGCGAGGATGTGCACCGCTGGCGCGCGCGCAGCGGCGCGATCCTGACCGGATCGGGCACGGTGCTCGCCGACGACCCGCAACTGACCGTGCGTTTCGGCGCGCCGACCGAGTTCGTGCCGCCGTTGCGCGTGGTGCTCGACCCCGGATTGGCCACCGTCGCGCGCGGTCGCATCCGCCAAGGCGACGCGCCGACCTTGTACCTGCACGCGCCGGACGCGAAAAAACCGCGCGAATTCGCCGCGCAGCACGCCCCGGTGCCGATCCGCGACGGCCGCTTGGACTTGCACGCGGTGCTCGATCTGTTGGCCGAGCGCCAGATCAACGAAGTGCAGGTCGAGGCCGGGGCCACGCTGGCCGGCGCGTTCATCGCGGCCGGCTTGGTCGACGAGTTGCTGCTGTACGTCGCGCCGGTGTTGTTGGGTGAACGAGCGCGGCCTTTGTTCGAAGGATTGATGATCGACGACATGGCGCACCGCCTGAAGATGCGCATCGTGGAGACGCGCCGCATCGGCGAGGACGTGCGCGTGCTGCTGCAGCCCGACGGCGTCGCGGCGTGAGCTTCCACGACCATTTTTCCGCGGTCGCCGCGCAATACGCGAACGCGCGGCCCGAGTATCCGGCCGCCTTGTTCGAATGGATCGCCGCGGAGTCGGCGGCGCGAGGACGCGTGTGGGAAGCCGGTTGCGGCAGCGGCCAAGCCAGCCGCGACTTGGCGCGCCATTTCGATGCGGTTTACGCCACCGATCCGAGCGCCGCGCAGATCGCGCAAGCCGCCGCGCCGGCGAACGTGAGTTTCGCGGTCGAGCCGGGCGAGCGCTGCGGCCTGGCCGATGCGAGCGTCGACGCCGTTTGCGTGGCGCAGGCGTTGCATTGGTTCGACCGCGACGCGTTCTTCGCCGAATCCGAGCGCGTGCTCAAGCCGGGCGGCTTGCTCGTCGTTTGGGGCTATCAGGACATCGTCGTGCCCGATGCGCTCGCCGCGGTCAACGACGCGTTCCAGGACGACATCCGCGACTACTGGCCGCCGGAGCGCGCGCTGATCGATGCCGCCTACGCCGGTTTCGATTGGCCTTTCGCGCCGGTCGCAACGCCGGTTTTGGAATTGGAGGCGGATTGGCCGCTGGCGCGCATGCTGGGCTATTTCTCCAGCTATTCGGCGACCAAGCGCTATCGCGAAGCCCGCGGCGCCGATCCGGTGGCTGCCTACGCCGACGCGTTCGCCGCGGCCTGGGGCGACGCCGATGCAACGCAGCGTCTGCATTGGCCGCTGTTCGTGCACGCCCGGCGCAAGCCCGCCGGGTGATAGAATGCGCGCGCCGGTTCGCCGGTCTGGCGCCGCCAGCGCTTGTTCTTCAAGATCCACCCACAACTCGTAGAACGTCTTCAGGGCGGGGTGCGATTCCCCACCGGCGGTAGGCGCGGCAGTCCGCGCGAGCCCGCGAGCGCTTCCCTGGTCGTCGCACCGCGGAAGGTCAGCAGACCCGGTCCAATGCCGGGGCCGACGGTATAGTCCGGATGAAAGAAGACGGCATCGCATGGCCTCTCGGCCGTGCGCCTGCCTCATGCCTTGAGGCGTTTTTCGCGAGACACGTCGCGAGAAATGTCGCATGTTTACAGGTCTCATCGAAGGCGTCGGCTCCTTGCTCTCCCGCGAAACGCGCGGCGGCGACGCGCGCTTGCGCATCGGTGCCGGCACGCTGCCGTTCGCCGACGTCGCGCTGGGCGAGAGCATTTCGGTCAACGGCGTCTGTTTGACGGTGGTCGCGTTCGACGCGGCCTCGTTCGAAGCCGACGCTTCCAACGAAACCCTCTCGCTGACCACGCTCGGCGGCCTGCAGGTCGGCCGCGCGATCAATCTCGAGCGGGCGATGAAGCCCAGCGACCGGCTCGGCGGCCACCTAGTCAGCGGTCACGTCGACGGCGTCGGCGAAGTCGCCGCGGTATGGGAAGACGCTCGCGCGCAGCGCTGGAAGTTTTCCGCGCCGCCGGCGCTGCTGAAATACATCGCGCAGAAAGGCTCGATCTGCGTCGACGGCGTCAGCCTCACCGTCAACGCGGTCGACGGCGAAGGCTTCGAAGTCGCGCTGATCCCGCATACCGTTTCGCATACGGCGTTTTCGCGGACGCGGGTCGGGGATTCGGTGAATCTGGAAGTCGATTTGGTGGCGCGCTATGTCGAGCGGTTGCTGCAGGCCCCCGCATGACCGTCGTCCCAGCGAAAGCTGGGACCCATTTTTTGATTTTTCGCTCCAAAGAAATAAGGGCAACAGCAAGCTGGATTCCAGCTTTCGCTGGGATGACGGCAAGAGAGAGAAACCCATGGCGTTTGCGACGATCCCCGAACTTCTCGAAGAAATCCGCGCCGGCCGCATGGTCGTCATCGTCGACGACGAAGACCGCGAGAACGAGGGCGACCTGATCATGGCCGCCGAACTCGTGCGGCCTCAGGACATCAACTTCATGGTCACCCATGCGCGCGGCCTGGTCTGCCTGTCGCTGACCCGCGAACGCTGCAAGCAGCTCGGCCTGCCGCCGATGGTGCGCGACAACACCTCGCCGCACGGCACCAATTTCACCGTGAGCATCGAAGCCGCCGAAGGTGTGACCACCGGCATCTCCGCTTACGACCGCGCCCACACCGTGCGCACCGCCGTGCGGCCCGACGCGGGTCCGGCCGACCTTTCCCAGCCCGGGCATATTTTCCCGCTGATGACGCAGCCGGGCGGCGTGCTGAACCGCGCCGGGCACACCGAAGCGGCCAGCGACTTGGCGCTGCTCGCCGGTTTGGAACCGGCCGGCGTCCTGGTCGAAATCCTCAACGCAGACGGCACCATGGCGCGGCGCCCGCAGCTCGAAGCTTTCGCGCGCGAGCACGGCTTGAAGATGGGTTCGATCGAAGAACTCATCCGTTATCGCTTGCACCACGAGCACACCGTCGAACGCGTCGACGAGCGCGACATCGATACCGAACACGGGCCTTTCCGACTGCGCACCTATCGCGACCGCTTGAGCCACGGCCTGCATTTCGCGCTGTCGCGCGGTCCGATCGATGCGGCGCGGCCGACGCTGGTCCGCGTGCACATGCTCAATCCGCTTGCCGATGCGCTGCATTGGCGGCGGCCGGATTTCGGACCGGCGGTGGGCGAGGTGCTCGCCGCGATCGCCGCCGCCGGCAGCGGCGCCCTGGTGCTGCTGGGCGAAGCGCAGACCCCCGAAGCCTTGCTGGCCCGCATCCGCGAACAGCCGGATCAGGTCGGCTCGGCCGCGGGCCGCTCCGGCGCGCTAGCCGAGTGGCGGCGCAACGGCGCCGGCAGCCAGATCCTGGCCGATTTGGGCCTGGGCAAGCTCCGCGTGCTCGGCACGCCGCGCAAGCAGGTAGGGCTGGCGGGGTTCGGGTTGGAGGTCGTGGAGTACGTTGAACCTTGAAATTCATGCCGAGCTTACGACGCAAACCGGGTTTTTGTGGGAGGGGTTTCAGCCCCGACACGCGCAGCTGAGGTTGATCTCGGGGCTGAAGCCCCTCCCACAAAAGCTATGGCTTCCCCCCGCTGTTAAACTGCACGACCCATCCAGACCGCCCTCCCATGACCCATCACGAAGGCGACCTGCGCGCCCCCGAAGGCGCGCGCTTCGCGATCATCGCCAGCCGCTGGAACTCGCGTATCGTCGATACGCTGGTCGCCGGCGCGCGCAAGACCTTCGCCGAACACGGCGTGGCCGAGTCGGCGGTGGACGTGGTCCGCGTGCCCGGCGCTTGGGAAATCCCCGCGACGGCGGCGCACCTGGCCCAGGCCGGCAAGCACAGCGCGATCCTGGCGCTGGGCTGCGTGATCCGCGGCGACACCCGCCATTACGAACATGTCGCCGATAATTGCGCGCAGGCCTTGATGCAGGTGTCGGTCGAGTACCGCTTGCCGGTCGCCAACGGGGTGCTCGCGGTCGACGTGCCCGAGGACGCCGAAGCGCGCGCCGGCGGCAGCCACGGCAACAAGGGCGAGGAGTGCGCGCTGGTCGCGATCGAGATGGCCAATCTGCTGGATAAGCTGCCGTGACCCGTTCGCGCCATAAGAGCGGCGTGGATCCGGTCGCGCGTTCGCGCGCGCGCCGGCGGGCGATGCAGGCGGTCTACGCCTGGCAGATCTCCGGCGGCGACGTGCGCCAGGTGATCGCGCAGTTCGCGCACGAGCAAGCGCACGAAGTCGCCGACTTGGAATATTTCGAAGACCTGGTGCGCGGCGTGCTGCAGCACCGCAGCGAACTCGATCAGGCCTTGCAGCAGTACCTGGACCGCGATGTCGAACAGGTCGATCCGATCGAACGCGCGGTGCTGCGCATCGCCGCCTACGAGATGAAGCACCGGATCGACGTGCCGTACCGGGTGATCATCAACGAGGCGCTGGAAACCGCCAAGCGCTTCGGCTCCGAGCACGGCCACACCTACGTCAACGGCGTGCTGGACCACGCCGCCGCCGAATGGCGCGCGATCGAAGCGAACGCCGCGCGGACGAAGTGACCGGCGAGTTCGACCTGATCGACCGCATCCGCGCCCGCGCGCGCGGACGTCCCGACGTGATCCTGGGCATCGGCGACGATGCCGCTTTGTTGCAAGTTCCGGCCGGCAAGCAGCTGGCCGTGACGATGGATGCGTTGAACGCCGGCGTGCATTTTCCCGCCGAAACCGGTGCTGCCGACATCGGCTGGAAAGCGCTCGCCGTGAACCTGTCCGACCTGGCCGCGATGGGCGCGCAGCCCGCCTGGTGCACGCTTTCGTTGTCGCTGCCGCTGGCGGAGGAGGCGTGGATCGACGCTTTCCTCGACGGCTTCCTCGAACTGGCGCAGCGGCACGAGGTCGCTTTGGTCGGCGGCGACACCACGCGCGGTCCGCTTTCGGTTTGCGTGACCGCGCACGGTTTCGTCGATGCGGGCAAGGCGTTGCGCCGCGACGGGGCCGAACCGGGCGACGATCTCTGGGTCAGTGGCACGTTGGGCGATGCCGCGGGAGCGCTGGCGCAACGACGCGTGGGCAGAGCGATCGATCCGGCGTTGCGGTCGCGGCTGGACAGACCGTTTCCTCGCCTACCGCTCGGGTTGTCGCTGGTGGGCTTCGCGAGCGCGGCCATCGACGTATCCGACGGATTGCTGGCCGATGCGGGGCATCTTTGCGCGCGCAGCGGCGTGGGTGCCGAAATCGATGTCGCTGCGTTGCCGTCATCCGCCGCTTTGCGCGCCGCTTTCGATGCGGATGCGTTGCGCACGTTGCAGGCGACGGGCGGCGACGATTACGAATTGTGCTTCAGCGCACCGCCACAGGCCCGCGCAGCGGTCGAAGCGGCATCCGATCGGACCGGAACGCCGGTAACGCGCATCGGCCGCATCGTCGAAGGCGACGGCGTGCGCGTCTTGCTCGCCGACGGGAGCGAATGGCGGCCTGCGAACGCGGGATACGAGCATTTCGGCTGAATCTTGCTTCTGGCCGTCATTCCCGCCTTCGCGGGAATGACGGCTAAAAAACAAAATCCCAGGTTTAGGGAGCGGCGTTCGCGACGGCGAGCAATCCGGCGATCGAATCCGCCGGCACGCGCACGGACTTTCCTGTCGCTGCCAATTGCGGCTGCTTCTCGATCGGCAATTCCGGCTTGATCGCCGCATTCGGCGGCAGCAAGGCGAAATCCAATTCCAAATCGTTCGCTTTCGGCGCGGTGCCGACAATGCCGCGGTACAGCCGCGCCGCGATCATCACCGCGCCTTCCAGGCTCGCGTGGATGCCGTCGGAAAACATCGGCGTCGCGGGCTGGCGCTTGTCTTGTGCGCGCAGCATCTCGCCCAATTCGACGACTTCCGCGCCGCTGCTGCGAGAAACGAGGGTCTGCCCGCGATCCAAATTCTGCTGCCAAGCCGAATCCGGCCCCCAAGTGCCGTACAGCAGCACCCGCGCGCCGCGCGATTTCGCCAAGTCGGCGAACTGCTTGTGCGCGCGTTCGCTGGCGCGGCAATCGGGTTCCTGGCGCCGCTGCGGGCTGGCCAGGCAGGCCAATACGCCGCCGCGTTCCTGCAGCACCACCACGTTCCATTTTTCTTCGCGGATCGCCTTCGCCGCGGCGCCGTCTTTCCAGCGTTCGGCGAGCGTGCCGCCGGGCGCGACGAAGGTGGCCGTTTCGATGACCGGGCCGCCCGCTTGCGCTTTCGACAATGCGTGCAGCAGGCCGGATACGTTCTGCACGTACACAAGGCTGTTGCCTACGAACAGCACGCGTTGCGTCGGCCGTTCGGAAGGAGGCGAGGCCGGCGCCGCGCCGGCGATCAGCCAGCCGCCGATCAGCACCGCGGCGCAGCGGAGGGAGAGACGCATGGCCGGCTCCTGCAAGCGCGGATCGCGCGTCCAGAAACTAAGGCAGGACCTTGCCGGGGTTCAATAGGCCATTAGGGTCGAAAGCGGCTTTCACCGCGCGCATCGCCGCCAGCGTCGGCGCGTCGTACGCCCGGGCCATGAAATCGCGCTTGGCCAGGCCGATCCCGTGTTCGCCGGACAGCGTGCCGCCCAGTTCCAAGGTCAGCGCGAACAGGCGCGGCAAGGCGGCTTGGGCGCGCGCGTCCTGGCCGGCGTCGTCCGGGTCGTACAGGATGTTGGCGTGCAGATTGCCGTTGCCGGCATGGCCGAAAGCGACGATCGGCAGATCGAATTCGCGGGCCAGCGCTTGGATGCCGTCGACCAGTTCCGGGATGCGCGACACCGGCACCACCACGTCTTCGTTGATCTTGCCCGGCGCGATGCTGCGCAGCGCCGGCGACAAGGCTTTGCGCGCCGCCCACAGTTTTTCGCTGGCGATTTCGTCAGGCGCGGTGTCGAGCGACAGCAAGCCTGCGCCGCGCGCTGCTTGCGCCAACACCGCGACCGCATGCGGCAACGTCGCCGCATCGCCGTCGGCTTCGATCATCAACAACGCGCCGGCATCGGGAATGTCGGCGCCGCCGACGTCGCGCGCCAGCTTGATGCAGGCCGAGTCCATGAATTCCAGCATCGCCGGCGTGTTCGGCTGGGCCATGATCCGCGCCGTCGCCGCGGCCGCGCTGGCGACGTCGGCGTACAGCGCACGCAGGCTGGCGCGATGCGGCGGCAGCGGCGCCAGTTTCAGCGTCGCTTCGACGATCAGGCCGAGCGTGCCCTCGCTGCCGATCAGCAGATGGGTGAGGTCGTAGCCGGTCGAGTTCTTGGTGGTCGCGCTGCCGCAATGGATCAAGTCGCCCGTGCCGGTGATCGCGGACAAGCCGAGCACGTTGTCGCGGGTGGCGCCGTATTTCACCGTATGCGGGCCGCCGGCGTTGCAGGCGAGGTTGCCGCCGACGGTGCACAGCTCGGCGCTGGCCGGATCGGGCGGCCAGAACAGTCCGTGCGGTTTCAGCGCCTGCTGCAGTTCGCCGTTCAGCACGCCGGGCTCGACGATCGCGATCCGGTCTTCGGCGCGGATGTCGACGATGCGGTTCATGCGTTCGAACGACACCGCCACGCCGCCGGCGGTGGGCAGCGCGGCGCCGGTGCTGCTGGTGCCCGAGCCGCGCGCGACGATGGGCACGCGATGCGCGGCGCAAGCGCGCACGATCGCCTGCACCTGTTCGCGCGTGCGCGGCTTGGCGACGGCGTCGGGCAGGGCGGTGCGGCGCGAATTATCCGTGCCGTGCGCGCTGCGGTCGGCGTCGGATGCGGACCAACCGTCGCCGAGCAGGGCGGAGAGTTCTTCGACGAATGCGATGGGCAAAGCGACCATATCGCTATTGTAGGCTGGGTTGAGCGCAGCGAAACCCAGCATCGCGAGGTGTGATGGATGGCACCGCTGGGTTTCGCTGCGCTTCAACCCAGCCTACGGATCAAACATCGTCGCCGCGGAACGCGTCGCGCAGCCAATTCAGGCGCGGCGCTGCGGGATCGCCATCGGCCTCGACCACGTCGAACCGGCACGCCGCATTCGCATAGGCAGGGTGCGCGAGCAGGAACGATTGCGCGGCGTGGACCAATTTGCGCCGCTTCGCCGCATCCACCGAGGCCGCGCCGCCGCCGAAGCGCGGATCCCGGCGGTAACGCACTTCGACGAAGACCAGGCTGCGTGCGCGCGCATCCCACATCACCAAATCGAGTTCGCCGCCGCGGAAATTCGCGTTGGCGGCGACGTCGGCCAGTCCGGATTTCAGCAGGAACGCGCGCGCCGCGGCTTCGACCGCCGCGCCGCGCCCGCGCCGGTCAACCGCCACTGCGTCCGGCAGGAACGACCAGGCCGCCGCTGAAGGTCGACCAGGCCGGCGTGCGGATCACGTTGCCGAAACCGTCGATGCTCAGCTCGCCGGTGGCGCCTTTCACTTCGCCTTCCGCGCTGGTCGCCAAGCGTTCGAGATACGCAGCGATCATCCAGGCGTCGTAGCCGAACGCGAACAGGCGCGCCGCGCCGCCGCGTGCGGTCGGAAGCGTCTGTTCGGTCAGGCTCGCCGAAGGCAGGCCGGGCGTGCCGCGCACGCTCCACGCGTCGCTCGGGAAGATGATGCCGTCCAGTACCCGATCCTGTTCCGGCTTGCCGGTGCCCGAGGTCAACTGCGAGGTGGCCACCCGCGGCTTGCCGCCCAAGCCGGCGCCGGCAAGCAGCGGCACCAGCGGGCGCGCTTGGTTGCCTTTCACCGCGAGGAATACGGCGTCGATCGGGCCCTTGGCCACGGCGGCCTGCAACACCGGTCCGAAACCGTCCGCGGTTTCGCTGGTGGTAAGCGTGTCGGCCACCGTGCCGCCGCGTTCGCCGAAGCGCTCGCGGAAGGCTTCGGCGGCGCGCCGCATCGTGGCGTCGCCGCTGGTCAGCACCAGCACGTGGCGGATGCGGTTGGCGATCAGGTATTCGGCGGCGGAGATCGCTTCGTCTTCCGGCGCCAGCGAGAAACTGGCGTTGCCGGCCGGCGGCGCGACGTTGCCGCGGTTCAGCGCCAGCATCGGCACGCTCAGGTTGCCCTGATTGAACAAAGCGCTGACTTCGTCGCGGCCGAGCGGGCCGACCACGAAATCGCTGCCCTCGGCCGCGGCCTTGGCATAGGCCGCGACGGCGCCGCCCGGGGTGCCGGCGGTGTCGTAGAAATGGATGTCGGGACGCTGCCGGCGCTCGCCGTAATAACCGGCGAGCAATCCGTCGCGGACCGGCGCGGCGGCCGTGGCGAGACTGCCGGACAAAGGCAACAGCACGGCGAGCTTGTTCGGCGGACGATAGCCGTCGCGGTCGGCCGGCGCGCGCTTGCTCGTGTCGAAACCCCATTGCGCGCTGCGATCGAAAGGACGCGGCAGCGGCAGGCCGCGGCGCAGCAAGGCGCGGCCGGCGAAGTTGTAGAGCGGGTCGTCGGCCGCCAAGGCTTTGGCTTCGCGGGCCAGGGTCGCATCGTCCAATCCGGACAGCAGTCGGTCGATCTGGCGCGCGTTGTCGATCTTCGCCTGACCGCTCAGCGCCGCATCGTTGCGCGCCAGCGCGCCGGCCTGCTGGATCGCCGCATTGTCGGAAGCCGCGGCGGGCTTGCCGTCCGGGCCGCTCACCTGCACCGTGGCGCAGCCGGCCAGCGAGGCCAACAGCGCGGCGGCCAGCCACAGGCGGGCGAGGGCGGTCCATCTCGTCGCTTTCCGCATCTTCGCGGGTCCGGTTATGAAGAACGGCTAGGATTCTACCCGCGCAGCTCTGGAGAGACGATGTCCGCCCATCCCCCGCTGAACGGCACGGCCGCTTCCGGCACCTTGTTCGTGGTCGCCACGCCGATCGGCAATCTCGCCGATCTGAGCCCGCGCGCACTGGAAACGCTGAAGCGCGCGGATGCGATCTGCGCCGAAGACACGCGGCATACGCGCCAGTTGCTGGCCCATTTCGGGGTCGAACGGCCGCTGCTGGCGCTGCATGAGCACAACGAGGACGAGATGGCCGATCGCCTGGTCGGGCGTTTGCGCGCGGGCGAATCGCTGGCGCTGGTGTCCGACGCGGGCACGCCGCTGGTCAGCGATCCCGGCTACCGCCTGGTGCGCGCGGCGCGCGCGGCGGGGATTAAGGTCAGTCCCGTGCCCGGCGCCAGCGCGCTGATCGCCGCGCTCAGCGTGGCCGGATTGCCCAGCGACCGTTTCGTGTTCGAAGGCTTCCTGCCGGCGAAAGCGGTCGCCCGCCGCGAGCGCTTGTCGCAGCTCGCGGGCGAGCCGCGGACTTTGGTGTTCTACGAATCCGCGCACCGCATCGAAGAAACCTTGGCCGACGCCGCGGCCGCGTTCGGCGCGCAACGCCCGGCGGCGATCGCGCGCGAGCTGACCAAATTGTTCGAGACCGTGCTCGACGGCGCGTTGTCGGATCTGCAAGCGCGCGTCGCCGGCGACCCGAACCAGCGCAAAGGCGAATTCGTATTGCTGGTGCAAGGCGCCGGCGAAGACGCCGACGCCAAGATCGCCGAAGGCCGCCGCGTCTACGCCAAGCTCAGCGAGCATTTGCCGCCGTCGACGGCGGCGAAGTTGGCCGCCGAATTGACCGGCGCGCCGCGCAAGGCGCTGTATGGTGGATAGCGCGGACGAGGATGATCGCGATCGCGCCTGGACGATCTTCCTCGTCTTCCTGCGGCTGGGCCTGACTTCGTTCGGCGGCCCGATCGCGCATCTGGGCTATTTCCGCGAAGAATTCGTCGCGCGCCGGCGCTGGCTTTCGGAAAGCCGCTATACGGACCTGATCGCGTTGAGCCAGTTTCTGCCCGGGCCGGCGAGCAGCCAAGTCGGCATGGCGGTCGGCCTGACGCGCGGCGGTTTGCGCGGCGCGTTCGCGGCGTGGTTGGGATTCACCGCGCCGTCGGCGATCGCGATGATCCTGTTCGCGTTGGCGGCCTCGCGATGGGGCATGCAATGGCCGGCAGGCGCGGTGCGCGGCCTGTTGTTGGCGGCGGTGGCCGTGGTCGCGCAGGCGGTGTGGAGCATGGCGCGCACGTTGTGTCCGGATGCGCCGCGCATCGCCATCGCGTTGTCGGCGGCGGCGGTCGCGCTGCTGCGCCCCGATGTCTGGGGCCAGGTCGGCACGATCGCGATCGGCGCCATCGCCGGGCTTGCGCTGTTCGCGCGCAAGCCGGTCGCACCGCACGCTGCGGATCCGCCGATGCGCGTATCGCGGCGGGTCGGGGCATGGGCGCTGGCGTCCTTCTTCGTATTGCTGTTCGCATTGCCCTTGCTGGCCCGACTTTGGCCGACGCCGGAACTGAAGATCTTCGCCGCGTTCTACCGCGCGGGCTCCTTGGTGTTCGGCGGCGGGCATGTCGTGTTGCCGTTGTTGCAGACGGCCGTCGTGCCGACCGGGTGGATGTCCGACGACGCCTTCCTGGCGGGCTACGGCGCGGCGCAGGCGATGCCCGGACCTTTGTTCACTTTCTCCGCTTATCTCGGCGCGGCGATGTCCGCCGGACCGGGCGGTTGGCTCGGCGGCTTGCTGTGCCTGATCGCGATTTTTCTGCCGTCGTTCTTGTTGGTCGTCGGCGTGCTGCCGTTCTGGAGCGCGCTGCGTCGCAATGCGTTCGCTCAGGCGGCGCTGAACGGCGTCAACGCCGCGGTGGTCGGTCTGCTGCTGGCGGCGCTGTATCGGCCGGTTTGGGTCAGCGCGGTGCACGATCTCGTGGATGTGGCTTTGGTCGCGATCGGGATCGTCGCCTTGATCCGATGGAAGCTGCCTTCGTGGGCGATCGTGCTGGGGGTGGCTTTGACGAGTTATATCGTGGGCGGATTGGGTTGATGCCGCGGACAGGCGGCTAACGACCATACATCGGCCATCAAGCCATGAACGGCGGGTTGGTGAGACAATGCCCGCGGCGGAGCCGGCCAGACAGTCGCGTCACTCGCAAGGGTGCCGAGGAAAGTCCGGGCTCCACAGGGCACGGTGCCAGGTAACGCCTGGGCGGCGCGAGCCGACGGAAAGTGCAACAGAAAGATACCGCCTATGTCGGAGCGATCCGGCAGGTAAGGGTGAAATGGTGCGGTAAGAGCGCACCGCGAGTCCGGCAACGGACCGGCACGGCAAACCCCACCGGGAGCAAGACCAAATAGGGAGACTATGCCGCGGCCCGCGGTGTCTCCGGGTAGGTTGCTCGAGCGTAGCGGCGACGCTGCGCCTAGAGGAATGGCTGTCCACGACAGAACCCGGCTTATCGGCCGGCTCCGCCGCTTTTTCAATGCTACGCATTGAAAAACCCCCGAATTTTGCGAAGCAATTTGGGCCCCGCTATGCGCTTCCAATTCCCGCGCTGTCGCGCGCCCCCTTTGTTAAAGGGGGCTGTTCGTTTCATGAGGGTTCGTCGCTAGGCTTGCTTCGCGATGCGCGATGCGCGAGCGACGAATCGCGGAATCGATGTTGCTGAGTTTCACCGCGTTCGAGCCGATGTTACGCATCTTCGGAAGAATCGTATGCGCATGTTTCCTTACACCATCGACGATGCCATCGAATCGCCGAAACGAGCGTGCGTCGAAGTCACCATCGAATTCCCTGCCGGCAAGCGTTGGTTGTTCTTCATTACGCCCGATCAGTTGGCGTCGGCGGGCGACTACGCAGAAGCAACCGGTGTTCGCGTGCATCTGGGCGAGAAGCACATGATCATCGTCAGCGAACTCACTCCTGCCGTCATCGATACAGTGCTGAGGCAATTAGCCGCCGACGGCGAGTTGGAGGATAGGACGATCGCTTACGACGGAGAGGCCGATGCCTAGAAATCGATATCGTCCTAGATTTGTTGCCAGTCGAATTTCTACCGCAGAATACGTCCTATTTTCAGGACAATTCCTTCGCCTCACGCAAATGCTGCGCCGCAACAGAACTGCGACCGCCGTCGCCGTTCGCTCGTCTCTAGTCGACTGAGATTCGCCAAATCTCAAAATTTGAGACGAAACAGCAGCTTGTGGATAAAGCTTGAACAAGTCTCTGAAGTTTGCTGCAAGTCCTTGACGCGCCTAGCGAAATTCAGCTTTGAAAGTTGTTGACAACCCTTTGGACGACTCCTAAGGTGGCGTCTCGTGGGAAAACCGGGAGTTTCGTGGTTTTCCGGCGCTGAAGCCCGCCGAAGACGGGCAAGACCGGACGGGTTTGTGTTCCAGGGCGAGACCGCGATCACGATCGACGACAAGGGCCGGCTGGCGATCCCGACCAGTTACCGGGACCTTGTCGCGCGCGAGTGCGGTAACCGCCTGGTCATCACCTACAACCCGTTCGAGGCCGGCAGCCTTTACCTCTATCCGCAGCCGGTTTGGGAGCGCGTGCGCGACCAGATCAATGCGCTGCCGCGGACCAAATCGGTCAGCCGCAATCTGCAGCTCAAGTTGGTCGGCGCGGCGAGTTTCGTCGAGCCCGACGGCAGCGGGCGGATCAGCGTGCCGGCCAGCCACCGCAACGCGGTCGGCATCGAGAAAAAAGCCGTGCTGCTGGGCATGGGCGACAAATTCGAATTGTGGAGCGAGCAGGCTCACCACGCGCAGATCCGCCGGACGCTCGGCGACGAGGATCTGGGCGAGGACATGCTCGATTTGCAGCTGTGACGGGCGGTGGCGCGGACATCCGGTCCGCCCACCTTCCGGTGCCGCATTTACCTGTGATGTTCGAGCAGGTCATGGAAGGGCTGCGGGTGGTGGAGAACGGAACCTATTTGGACGGCACGTTCGGGCGCGGCGGTCATGCGCGCGGAGTGCTGGGGAGGCTCGGCGCGGGAGGAAGGCTGCTGCTGATGGACAAGGATCCCGAGGCGATCGCCGCGGCCGAACGCGAGTTCGGCACGGATCCCCGCGTCTCGATCCGCCGCGGCAGCTTCGCCGACCTCGCGCGCTGGGACGCGGTTCGCGCCGGCCTGGACGGCATCCTGTTCGATTTGGGCGTGTCTTCGCCGCAGCTGGATGTGGCCGAACGCGGCTTCAGCTTCGGCAAGGACGGCCCGCTCGACATGCGCATGGACCCCGACGCCGGCGAAAGCGCCGCGCAGTGGCTGGCGCGCGCCGACGAGCGCGAGATCGCCGATGTGCTGTGGACCTACGGCGAAGAGCGGATGAGCCGCAAAATCGCCCGCGCCATCGTCGCGCGACGCGCGCAGCAGCCGATCGAGCGCACCGCCGACTTGGCGCAGCTGATCGCCTCGGCGATGCCGCGCGGCAAGCAGGACATCCACCCCGCTACGCGCTCGTTCCAAGCGATCCGGATCTACGTCAACCGCGAGCTGGCCGATTTGGAAACCGGCCTGGACGCCGCCTACGCCGCGTTGAAGCCGCAAGGACGGCTGGCGGTGATCAGCTTCCATTCGCTGGAAGACCGCATCGTCAAGCGCTTCATCGCCGCGCGCGCCAAAGCGCCGCCGGCCAACCGCCGTTTGCCCGTCGCCGAAACGTTCGTGCCGACTTTGCGCGCGATCGGCGACGCGCAGAAGGCCGATACCGCGGAAGTGGCGTCCAATCCGCGCTCGCGCAGCGCGGTGCTGCGCGTAGCCGAGAAGCTGGAGGCCGCCGCATGAGCCTGCGCGTGCTCCTGGCCCTGCTGATCGCCGCCAACATCGCCACCGCGGTGGCGGCGGTCTATGCGCAGCATCGGCACCGCCAGCTGTTCTACGAGCTGACCAAGCTGGAGAAGGCGCGCGACGCGCTGAACATCGAATTCGGCCGCCTGCAGCTAGAGCAAGCGACCTGGGCCGAGAGCAACCGCATCGACCAGATCGCGCGCAACAAGCTGGGCATGAAATTCCCGGAAGCCGGCGAAATCGTGGTGGTGCGCCCATGAAGCCGCGCAACCGCGCCCAATTCAACCTGCGCGCCCGCTTGGCGATGGTCGCCGGCACGCTGGGACTGTGCTCGCTGGCATTGGTCGGGCGCGCGGTCGATCTGCAGTTGATCGACAACGATTTCTACCAGAAGCAAGGCAATGCGCGCTTCCTGCGCGACATCGAGATCCCGGTATCGCGCGGCATGATCACCGACCGCAACGGCGAACCGCTGGCGGTGTCTTCGCCGGTGGAATCGGTGTGGGCCGATCCGCAGGAATTGCTGAAGAATCCGGCGCGCCTGCCGGAACTGGCGAAGGCGCTGGGCGTGCCCGCCGACTATCTGGCCCGCAAGGTCTCGCAGCGCGCCGGCAAGGAATTCATGTGGCTCAAGCGCCGGATCAGTCCGGTCGCGGCCAAGAAAATCGTCGCGCTCGATATTCCGGGCGTGGCCTCGCAGCGCGAGTTCCGCCGCTTCTATCCGCAAGGCGAAGCGATGGCGCACGTGCTGGGCTTCACCGACATCGACGACCGCGGCCAGGAAGGCTTGGAACTCGCCTTCGACGATTGGCTGCGCGGCACGCCGGGCAGCAAGCGCGTGATCCGCGACAACCGCGGCCGCATCGTCGAAAACGTCGATCTGATCAAGCAGGCGCAGCCGGGCAAGGACCTGACGCTCACCATCGATCGCCGCATCCAGTATTTGGCCTACCGCGAACTGAAGAACGCGTTGCTCGTGTCCGGGGCCAGCAGCGGTTCGGTCGTGGTGCTGGACATCGCCTCCGGCGAAGTGCTGGCGATGGCCAACCTGCCGTCCTACAACCCGAATGCGGTCGACGTCGGCAATCGCGACACGCACCGCAACCGCGCGGTCACCGACGTCATCGAACCCGGCTCGACGATGAAGCCGCTGACCGTGGCCGCGGGATTGGAAGCCGGCGTGATCACGCCGCGCTCGACCTTCGACACCAATCCGGGCTGGATCCCGAACGGGCGCTATCGCACCACCGACACGCACAACTACGGCGTGCTCGACACCACCGGCGTGATCCGCAAGAGCTCGAACGTGGGCGTGTCCAAGATCGCCGCGCGCTTGTCGAACCAGGCCTTCTACGATTTCCTGCGCAAGTTCGGCTACGGCCAGAGCACCCAGAGCGGCTTCCCCGGCGAAGTGCCGGGCCTGTTCCCCGCGCCGGCGCGCTGGAGCGGCACGACCAAGCAGACCATGTCCTACGGCTACGGCATTTCGGCCACGCCGATCCAGATCGCGCAGGCCTACTCCGCCTTGGCCAACGGCGGCAAGCTGCGCGCGCCGACGTTCGTGAAAGGGCAGGACAACGAAGCGCGCGAAGTGCTCGATCCGGCCATCGCGCACGAAGTGATGAAGATGATGCAGACGGTGACCGAGCCCGGCGGCACCGCCACTCGCGCCGCCATCCTCGGCTATCACGTCGCCGGCAAGACCGGCACCGCGCGCCTGGCCAGCGGCGGCGGCTATTCGCGCAAGTACGTGTCGTTTTTCGCCGGCGTGGTGCCGGTGGACAACCCGCGTTTCGCGATGGCGGTGGTGATCAACGAACCGGACACCAGTAAGGGCTGGCAGTTCGGCGGCGGCGGCTTCGTGTCGGCGCCGGTGTTCCGCAACGTGATGGAAGGCGCTTTGCGCCTGATGGACGTGCCGCCGGACGACATCGAAACCTGGCTCGCCGCGCAGCAGGCGGCCGAGGCGAAGCGCAACGGCGGCAAGCCGGCGCCGATCGCCGCGACGGCGGCCGTCGAAGAAGAAACGGCGCCGCCGGTGCTGCTGCCGACGCAGGGAGCGCGGCAATGACCCGCGCCATGCTGCTCGCAGAATTGCTGCCGGACGTGGCCGCGGTGCCGCCGGAACTGGCGATCACCGGCTTGGTGCTCGATAGCCGCGATTTGCGGGCCGGCGACGCTTTCGTCGCCATCGCCGGCTTCGGCGCGCACGGCTTGGGCTTCGTCGAACAGGCGAAGGCCGCGGGCGCGAGCGCGATCCTGTTCGAACCGCCGGCGCCGCAGGAATTGCCGGCGCCGGACGACGCGATCGCCGTGCCCGGCTTGCGCAAGCGGATGGGCGCGATGGCCGACCAGTTCCACGGCCAGCCTTCGCGCGCCATGACGATGGTCGGCGTGACCGGCACCAGCGGCAAGACCTCGACCGTGCAGCTGATCGCGCAAGCCTTGGAATCGCGCGGCAAGCGCGCCGGCACCATCGGCACGCTCGGCGCCGGTCTGTACGGCGCGGTAGAGCCCACCGGCTTCACCACGCCGCTCGTGCTGCAGATGCACGCGCTGCTCGCGCAACTGCGCGACGCCGGCGCCGCGGCGGTGGCGATGGAAGTCAGCTCGCACGCCTTGGACCAGGGCCGCGTCGATGCCGTGCATTACGACGTGGCGGTGTTCACCAACCTCACCCGCGACCATCTCGACTACCACGGCGACATGGCCACTTACGGCGCCGCCAAGGCCAAGCTGTTCGTGCGGCCGGGCCTGCGCGCGGCGGCGATCAACCTGGACGACGAGTTCGGCGTATCGTTGCTGGCGCAACTGCCCGAGAGCGTGCGCGGCATCGGCCTGAGCGCGCGCGGCAACGCGCAGGCGCAAGTGCGGGCCGAGAACGTCGCGCTGGACGCGTCCGGCATCGCTTTCGACCTGGTGTTGGGCGATGCGCGCTATCCGGTGCGTTCGCCGCTGTTGGGCCGCTTCAACATCGACAATCTGCTGGCGGTGGCCGGCGTGTTGCACGCCTTGGGCGAAAGCGACGAAGCCATCGCAGCGGCGCTGCCGAAGCTGCAGCCGATTCCCGGCCGCATGAACCGCTTCGGCGGCGACGGCAAGCTGCCGCTGGTGGTGGTCGACTACTCGCACAAGCCCGATCCGCTGCAGCAGGCTTTGGAATCGCTGCGCGGCCATCTGCGCGGCCGCCTCATCTGCGTGTTCGGCTGCGGCGGCGAGCGCGACCGCGGCAAGCGTCCGCAGATGGCGGCGATCGCCGAAGCGCACGCCGAGCGCGTCTACGTGACCGACGACAATCCGCGCGGCGAAGACGGCGATGCCATCGTCGCCGACATCGTCGCCGGCTTCGCGCGCCCGCAGGACGCGGTGGTCGAACGCAACCGCGCCGCGGCGATCGCTCGCGCGATCGGCGAGGCCGGGCCGGACGACATCGTGCTGATCGCGGGCAAGGGCCACGAAACCTATCAGGAAGTCGCCGGCGTGAAGCATCCCTTCGATGACAGCGACGTCGCGCGCCGGGCGCTGGAGGGCAGGGCATGAAGCCGCTGCGCCTGTCTGAGATCGCGAATAAAGTCGGCGGCCGCCTGCATGGCGAGGACCGCACGATCGACGCGCTCGCGACCGATACCCGCGCCCTGCCGGCCCAGGGCTCGGCGCTGTTCGTCGCGTTGAAGGGCGAGCGTTTCGACGGCCACGATTCGCTGGCGGCTCTTGTGGGAGGGGCTTCAGCCCCGACAGGAGCCGCAGGCAAGGCTGTCGGGGCTGAAGCCCCTCCCACAAAAGCCGTGGCCGCGGCGTTAGTGTCGCGCCAGCTCGGCATCGATCTGCCGCAAATTGTGGTCGCCGACACCGAACGCGCGCTCGCGGCTTTCGCGGCGGCGCTGCAGGCCGGCCGCAAAGCCAAGGTGTTCGCGATCACCGGCAGCAACGGCAAGACCAGCGTCAAGACGCTGCTGTTGTCGATCCTGAAGCAAGTCGCCGGCAAAAGCGCGTACGCCAATCCGGGCAACCGCAACAACGAAATCGGCCTGCCGCTGGCGGTGATCGATGCGCCCGAGACCGCCGATTTTGCGATTTACGAGATGGGCGCGGGCAAGCCGGGCGACATCGCCTACCTCACGAACATCGCGCGCCCGGACGTGTCGCTGGTCAACAACATCGCGCCAGCGCATCTGGAGCGGATGGGCAGCTTGCTCGGCGTGGCCGGCACCAAGGCGGCGATCTACGACGCATTGCCGGCCGACGGCACCGCCGTAATCAACGCCGACGACGCGTTCGCGCCGTATTTCGCCGAGCGCGCGCACGGACGCCGGATCCTGCGTTTCGGTTTGGAGGCCAGCGCCGACTTGTCCGCGCGCGACATCCGCGCGACCGACGAGGGCATGCGCTTCGTGCTGGTTTCGCCGTCCGGCGAATCGGAAGTCCGGTTGCAACTGCCGGGGCGCCATAACGTTTCGAACGCGCTCGCGGCCGCCGGCATGGCGCTCGGCGCGGAAGTCGCGTTGCAGGACGTCGTCGCCGGCCTGGAAGCGGCGCGTTCGGTCGCCGGCCGTTTGATTTCGCATGCGCTCGAACACGGCGTGCAGTTGATCGACGACAGCTACAACGCCAATCCCGGTTCGCTGAACGCCGCGATCGACATGCTGGCCGGCCAGGGCGGCGAAAGCTGGCTGGTGCTGGGCGACATGCGCGAGCTCGGCGCCGATGCGCAGGCTTTGCACGCCGAAGCCGGGCGCCGCGCGAAGAGCGCCGGCATCGCCCGCCTGTACGCGCTGGGAGCGTTGAGCGCGGCCGCGGCGAACGCGTTCGGCGAAGGCGCGAAATCGTTCGAATCGCATGCTGCGTTGTCCGAAGCGCTGCGCGCCGACCTGCAGGCTTTTGTGGGAGGGGCTGAAGCCCCTCCCACGAGGTTGCGCGTATTGGTGAAGGGCTCGCGCGGCAGCGCGATGGACCGGGTCGTGACCGCTTTGCTGCCCAACGGGGAGGGCGCCGCGCATGCTGCTTGAACTGACACGCTGGCTGCAGCAGTTGGAAAGCCTGTTCGGGCTGTTCGGCTATCTCACTTTCCGCGGCATCCTCGCAGCGCTCACCGCATTGTTCCTGTCGTTGTGGATGGGCCCGGCGGTGATCCGCAAGCTGGCCCAATACAAGGGCGGCCAGCCGATCCGCCAGGACGGCCCGCAAACGCATTTCTCCAAAGCCGGCACGCCGACCATGGGCGGTGCGCTGATCCTGATCGCGGTGCTGCTGTCGGTGCTGCTGTGGGGCGATCTGCGCAACCGTTATGTGTGGCTGGTGCTAGGGGTGATGCTGGCCTTCGGCGCGATCGGCTGGTACGACGACTGGATCAAGATCGTCAAGCGCGATCCGAACGGTTTGAAATCGCGCTGGAAATATCTGGCGCAATCGATCTTCGGTCTCGCGGCGGGCTTGTTCCTTTACTACACCGCCGATGCGCCGGCGGCGATTACGTTCTATATCCCGTTCTTCAAGGCGGTGGCGCTGCCGCTGGTCGGCGTGGCCTTCGTCGCGATCGCCTATTTCTGGATCGTCGGCTTCTCCAATGCGGTCAATCTGACCGACGGCCTGGACGGCTTGGCGATCATGCCGACCGTGCTGGTCGCCTGCGCGCTGGGCGTGTTCGCCTACGCCTCGGGCAACGTGGTGTTCTCCAACTATCTGCAGATCCCGCAAGTGCCGGGTGCGGGCGAGCTGGTGATCATCTGCGCGGCCATCGCCGGCGCCGGCTTGGGCTTCCTGTGGTTCAACACCTATCCGGCGATGGTGTTCATGGGCGACATCGGCGCGCTGGCTTTGGGCGCGGTGCTCGGCACGGTCGCGGTGATCGTGCGCCAGGAGTTGGTGCTGGTGATCATGGGCGGCGTGTTCGTCATCGAAACGCTGTCGGTGATGATCCAGGTGGCCTCGTTCAAGCTGACCGGCAAGCGCGTGTTCCGGATGGCGCCGATCCACCACCACTTCGAACTCAAAGGCTGGCCCGAGCCGCGCGTGATCGTGCGCTTCTGGATCATCTCGGTGATCCTGGTCTTGGTCGGCCTAGCCACGCTGAAGGTGCGCTGATGAGCACGCCCTTCGACACGCCCCGCCAAGCGACGCGACTGGACGCGATCCAAGGCCGCTACGATCCGTGGCTGCTCGGCGCGGTGATCGCGCTCGCTTGCTTGGGCGTGGTGATGGTCGCGTCCAGCTCGATCGCCATCGCCGAGAACGACGGCGCCGGCCCGTTCTATTACTTCACCCGGCATTTGGTGTTCCTGGCCGGCGGTTGCGCGCTCGCCGTGTGGGCGATGCGCACCGAACTGAAGACGATCGAACAGAAGAACCAGTGGCTGCTGCTGCTGTGTTTCGTGCTGCTGCTGGCCGTGTTCGTGCCGGGCATCGGCAAGACCGTGAACGGCGCGCGGCGCTGGATCAACCTGGGCGTGTCGAACTTCCAGGCGGTGGAAGCCGTCAAGCTGATGTACGTGGTGTGGCTGGCGAGCTACCTGGTCCGCTTCCGCGACGAGGTCAACGCGACTTGGATCGCGATGCTCAAGCCGATCGGCGTGGCCATCCTGCTGGTGGCGCTGCTGATCATGCAGCCGGATTTCGGTTCGCTTTCGCTGATCCTGGCGATCACCGCCGGCATGCTGGTGCTGGGCGGCGTGCACATGCCACGCATGTTCGGGCCGGTGCTGATCGGCTTGCCGGTGCTGGCCGCGATCGCCATCGCCGAACCTTATCGCGTGCGCCGCTTCACTTCGTTCCTGGACCCGTGGGCGGACCAGCTCGGCAGCGGTTATCAGCTGACCAATGCGCTGATGGCGGTCGGCCGCGGCGAATGGTTCGGCGTGGGCCTGGGCGGTTCGGTGCAGAAGCTGTCCTATCTGCCGGAAGCGCATACCGACTTCATCCTCGCCGTGATCGGCGAAGAGCTCGGTTTCGCCGGCATCTGCCTGGTGATCGGCCTGTATGCGCTGCTGGTCGGCCGCGCGTTCTGGATCGGCCTGCGCTGCGTGGAGATGCGTCGCCATTTCGCCGGCTATTGCGCGTTCGGCATCGCTTTGTGGATCAGCCTGCAGAGCTTCGTTTCGATCGGCGTAAACCTCGGCCTCTTGCCGACGAAGGGCCTGACCTTGCCGCTGATCTCTTCGGGCGGATCGAGCGTGCTGATGACCTGCGCGGCGCTCGGCTTGCTGCTGCGCGTGTCCTACGAACTCGACCGCGCCGAACGCCAGGTCGCGCGTTTGCGCGGCGAAGCGGCGCAACCCTCGGCGGGCACGCCCCATACCGCGCAGCCGGCCCCGGCCGACGTCGCTCCGGTGCGCGGCACCAGCCGCCTGCGCCAGCGCATCGAACCGAACCTCGGTTTGAGGAGGGGCGCATGACGCGCGCCGCCACCGATTCCGATTTGCATCCGGTGATGATCCTGGCCGGCGGCACCGGCGGTCACATCTTCCCGGGTCTTGCGGTCGCGCAGGCATTGCGCGCGCACGGGGCGGAAGTGCTGTGGCTCGGCGCGGAGGGCGGCATGGAAACGCGATTGGTCCCGCAGCACGGCATCGCGATCGATACGATCGCGGTGCGCGGCATCCGCGGCAAAGGCATCGCGGCTTTGCTCGCGGCGCCGTTCAAGGTTTTAGCGGCCGTGAATGCCGCACGCCAGACCTTGCGCGAGCGTCAGCCGCGCGCCGTGATCAGCTTCGGCGGTTACGCCGCCGGCCCGGGCGGCATCGCCGCGCGCTTAGCCGGCATCCCGCTGATCGTGCACGAACAGAATCGCGCGCCCGGCCTGACCAACCGGGTGTTGGCGAAATTCGCCAAGCACGTGCTGAGCGGCTTTCCGGACAGTTTTGCGGGCGCCGGGGAAGAAACGGTCGGCAATCCGGTGCGCGCGCAGATCGCGGCGATCGCGCCGCCGGCCGCGCGCTTCGCCAGCCGCGAAGGCGGCGTGCGCCTGCTGGTACTGGGCGGCAGCCAAGGCGCTCGCGCGCTCAACGTCGCGTTGCCGAAAGCGTTGCGTACGTTGGCCGTCGACGGTTTGCAGATCCGCCATCAATGCGGCGAGAAGATGCTCGACGCCGCGCGTCAGAGCTATGCGGAATCCGGCGTGGTCGCCAGCGTCGAACCGTTCATCGCCGACATGGCCGAAGCCTATGCCTGGGCCGATCTGGTCGTCTGCCGCGCCGGCGCGCTGACCGTCGCCGAGCTGTGCGCGGCCGGGCTCGGCGCGGTGCTGGTGCCGTTCCCGGCGGCCGTCGACGATCACCAGACCCGCAACGGCGAATATCTGGTCGAGCGCGGCGCCGCGGTGCTGGTGCCCGAAGGCGCCGATTTCGAAAACCGCCTCGCCGCTGCGTTGAAGCCTTTGTTCGCCGACGCCGGCAAGCGCCTGGCGATGGCCGAAGCCGCGCGCGCCGCGGCGCGTCCGGATGCGGCCGACCGCATCGCGGCGATCGTGCTTGAGGAGGCCGCCTGATGTCGAGCACCATGCACACCCGGCGCATGCAGGACAGCGGCGATCTGGCCGCGGCCTATCGCCGCGTGCATTTCGTCGGCATCGGCGGCGTCGGCATGAGCGGCATCGCCGAAGTGCTGTGCACGCTCGGCTACCAAGTCTCCGGTTCGGACAATGCCGATAACGCGGTCACGCGCCGGCTGACGCAACTCGGCGCCACCGTGCACAAGGGCCATGCGGCCGCGAACGTGCTGGGCACCGATTGCGTGGTCGTGTCCAGCGCGATCAAGCCCGACAATCCCGAATTGATGGAGGCGCGCGCGCAGCGCATCCCGATCGTGCCGCGCGCCGAGATGCTGGCCGAGCTGATGCGCTTCCGCCGCGGCATCGCGGTGGCCGGCACGCACGGCAAGACCACCACCACTTCGCTCACCGCCAGCGTGCTGGGCGAGGGCGGCATCGATCCGACTTTCGTGATCGGCGGGCAACTGCTCGCCGCCGGCGCCAATGCGCGCCTGGGCGGCGGCCAGTGGCTGGTGGCCGAAGCCGACGAGAGCGACGGCAGCTTCCTGCGCCTGAATCCGCTAATCGCGGTGATCACCAATATCGACGCCGATCACCTGGAAAACTACGGCGGCGATTTCGCCCAGGTGCAGGCTGCGTTCGAAGAATTCCTGCATCGCTTGCCGTTCTACGGCTTGGCGGTGCTGTGCGTGGACGATCCGGAAGTCGCCGCGCTGGCCGCGAAGACGCCGCGCCACGTGATGGCGTACGGCTTCTCCGAAGAAGCCGACGTGCGCGCCGAAAACGTCGCCCAGGACGGCGCGCGGATGCGTTTCGACCTGTGCCTGCCCGACGGCTCGCGCACGCCGGCGACGCTGGCGCTGCCGGGCCGTCACAACGTGCAGAACGCGCTGGCCGCCGCGGCCGTGGGTTGGCAGTTGGGCGTGCCGGCGGAGGCGATCGTGCGCGCGCTGGAGAACTTCGCCGGCATCGGCCGCCGTTTCAACCTGTTGGCGGAACTGAAGACCGGCAGCGGCGCGAAAGTGCAGCTGGTCGACGATTACGGCCATCACCCGAAAGAGCTGGAAGCGGTGTTCGCGGCGGCGCGCGGCGGTTGGCCGAACAAGCGTCTGGTCGTCGCGTTCCAGCCGCACCGCTACAGCCGCACGCGCGATTTGTTCGACGAGTTCGCCGCGGTGCTATCGAACGTCGACGCGCTGGTGCTGACCGAGGTCTATCCGGCGGGCGAAGCGCCGATCGCCGGCGCCGATGCCAAATCGCTGGCGCGCGCGATCCGCGCCCGCGGCCGGATCGATCCGGTGGTGACCGCCAGCGCCGGCGATCTCGCCGCTCTGCTGCCCGACGTGCTGCAGGACGGCGATCTGCTCTTGCTGATGGGCGCCGGCGACATCGGTTACGCGGCGCAGAACCTGGCAACCAACGGATTCGAGGAAAAGAAGAAGTGAGCAAGTCCATCGCACCGCTGCGCATCACCGATCCGGCCGCCTTCGGCCGCGTCGCCGTGCTGATGGGCGGCAACAGCTCCGAGCGCGAAGTGTCGCTGGATTCAGGCCGCAACGTGCTGGAGGCGCTGCGCTCGCGCGGCGTCGACGCGAACGGCGTGGACGGCATCCCGAACCTGCTGCGCGAACTCAACACCAAGCAGTTCGACCGCGTGTTCAACATCCTGCACGGCGGCGACGGCGAGAACGGCGTGCTGCAGGGCTTGCTGCAGACGATGGGCGTGCCCTACACCGGTTCGGGCGTGCTCGGCTCGGCTTTGAGCATGGACAAGATCCGCACCAAACAGGTGTGGCTGTCGCTGGGCCTGTCCACGCCGCGCTATCTGCGCTTGCAGCCGGGCGGCGACGTGCACGTCGCGGCGCGCGAACTCGGCCTGCCGGTGATCGTGAAGCCATCGTGCGAAGGTTCCAGCGTCGGCGTGTCGCGCGTGTTCGACGATGCGGGCCTGGATGCGGCGGTGGAACTCGCGGCCCGCTACCCGGGCGAGCTGCTGATGGAGCAGCTGATCGAAGGCGACGAATTGACCGTCGGCATCCTCGGCGGCGTCGCGCTGCCGTCGATCCGGATCGTGCCGGCCGGCGAGTATTACGACTACCACGCCAAGTACGTGGCCGAAGACACGCAGTATCTGTGCCCCGGCCTGTCCGGCGCCGACGAGGACGCGATCCGCGCGCTGGCGTCGGCCGCGTTCGAATCGGCCGGTTGCAGCGGTTGGGGCCGGGTCGACGTGATGCGCGACCGCGCCGGCAAGCTCTATCTGCTGGAAGCGAACACCGCGCCGGGCATGACCAGCCATTCGCTGGTGCCCAAGGCCGCACGTCAGGTCGGCATCGAGTTCGACGAACTCTGCTGGCGGATCCTGGAGATGACGATGCCGGAGGCCAAGCCGTGAGCGCGATGCTGCGCTTCTTCGCTTGGGCGCTGGCCTTAGCGCTGGTCGCGCTGCCGGTGGTGGCCGTGGTCAACGGCTGGATCGGCGCCGAACGCTTCCCGCTGCGCAAGCTGCGCGTGACCAGCCAGTTCGAGCGCGTCGATCCGCAATTGCTGCGGCAGACCGTGCTGCCTTACGCCAAGCAGGGCTTCTTCGCGGTGCGCTTAGAAGACGCGCAGAACGCGGTCAGCAAGCTGCCGTGGGTGGATCGCGCCGAGGTGCGCAAGCATTGGCCGGACGTGCTGGAAATCCGCTTGATCGAACACAAGCCGTTCGCGCGTTGGGGCGCCGATCGCCTCTTGTCGCAGCAAGGCCGCTTGCTGCCGATCAAAGGCATCGAAGTGCCGAAGGGCTTGCCGCAGTTGGATGGGCCGGACGCGCGCACCGCCGACGTGGTCGAGCTGTACAACGAATCGCGCGAAATGTTCGCGCCCACCGGCGTCGGCGTGCGCGGGATCGCGCTCGATCCGCGCGGCAGCTGGTCGCTCACCCTGGGCAACGCCGCGCAAGTGGTGGTCGGCCGCGGCGACGAAGACGCGCGCCTGCGCTTGGCGCGTTTCGCGCGGCTCATGCCGAAGCTTTTGTCGCAGGAAGGCCGGCCGCTGCAGCGCGCCGACCTTCGTTACACGAATGGTTTTGCTTTGAGCTGGGGCGAAGCCGCTCCGGCGACGCCCTCACCCCAGCCCTCTCCCGCAAGCGGGAGAGGGGGTAATGCAGCAGCAGGTAACACATGAACCGCAAAGGCGACAAATCGCTGATCGTCGGTCTCGACATCGGCACATCGAAAGTGGTCGCGCTGGTCGGCGAGTATTCGCCGGGCAATCCGATCGAGGTCATCGGCATCGGTTCGCACGAGTCGCGCGGGCTCAAGCGCGGCGTCGTGGTCGACATCGAATCGACCGTGCAGTCGATCCAGCGCGCGGTCGAGGAAGCCGAGCTGATGGCCGGCTGCGAAATACGCTCGGTGTACGCGTCCATCTCCGGCAACCACGTGCAGTGCCGCAATTCGCCCGGGATCGTGCCGATCCGCGACGGCGAGGTGACGTACCAAGACCTCGACCGCGTGCTCGACGCGGCCAAGGCGGTGGCGATTCCGGCCGACCAGAAGATCCTGCACGCGATCGCGCGCGAATACGTGCTCGACGACTCGCAGGAAGGCATCCGCAACCCGGTCGGCATGACCGGCGTGCGCCTGGAAGTGCACGCGCATCTGGTGGTGTGCGCGCAGTCGGCCGCCGCGAACATCAGCAAGTGCGTGCAGCGTTGCGGTTTGCAGATCGACGATCTGGTGCTGTCCCCGCTGGCCTCCAGCATCGCGGTGCTGACCAACGACGAGCGCGAGCTGGGCGTGGCCCTGGTCGACATCGGCGCGGGCACCACCGACTTGGCCGTGTTCGTGCAGGGCGCGATTTGCCACACCGCTTCGCTGCCGATCGCCGGCGATCACGTCACCAACGACATCGCGCACATGCTGCGCACGCCCACGCCCGAGGCCGAGCAGATCAAGGTCCGCTACGCCTGCGCGCTGGCGCAGCTGGCGACGGCCGAAGAAAGCATCCAGGTGCCCAGCGTCGGCGACCGTCCGCCGCGGCGCTTGCCGCGGCATTCGCTGGCGCAGGCGGTGCAGGGACGTTACGAGGAAATCTTCGAGATGGTGCAGGCCGAACTGCGCCGTTCCGGCTTCGAGGAGCTGGTCCGCGCCGGCATGGTGCTGACCGGGGGCGCTTCGAAAATGGAAGGCGTGGTCGAACTGGCCGAAGAGATGCTGCAGATGCCGGTGCGCGTGGGCATTCCGCAGCACGTGTCCGGTTTGGGCGAAGTGGTCGGCAATCCGGTGCATGCCACCGGCGTCGGCCTGTTGCTGATGGGCAGCCAATTGGAGAACCCGCGGCGGCCATCGATCCCGACCGGCCGCGCGGGCAGCTTGTTCAACAAATTGAAGGATTGGTACCGGGGCGAATTCTGATTTGGCTTGTGTAGAGCGGAGCTTGCTCCGCTGCTCTTGATCTTGATTTCAGGAGTCGAAGAAAAAGCAGCGGAGCAAGCTCCGCTCTACACAGGCAGAAGCGCGGCGTGATGGCGCGACGCGCGGCGGCAAGAGGCAAGACGATTGCAACACATTGCGACAACAACCCGATTTCATAACTAGCGGTACAGAACGGAGGACGTGGACATGGCGCATTTCGAACTGGTTGAAAGAATGGCTCCGAACGCGATCATCAAGGTCGTGGGCGTGGGCGGCGGCGGCGGCAACGCGGTCGCGCATATGGTCAACAGCAGCGTGGACGGGGTGGAATTCATCACCGCCAACACCGACGCGCAGGCGATCAAGAACTGCGGTTCCAAACTGCAATTGCAGTTGGGCGGCAACGTCACCAAGGGACTCGGCGCGGGCGCGAATCCCGAAGTCGGCCGGCAGGCGGCGTTGGAAGACCGCGAACAGATCATGGATGCGCTACAGGGCGCGGACATGGTCTTCATCACCGCCGGCATGGGCGGCGGCACCGGCACCGGCGCGGCGCCGGTCGTCGCGCAGCTGGCGAAAGAGATGGGCATCCTGACGGTCGCGGTGGTCACCAAGCCGTTCCCGTTCGAAGGCCGTCGCCGCATGCAGGTGGCGCTGAAGGGCATCGAGGAGCTGTCCCACCACTGCGATTCGCTGATCACGATCCCGAACGAGAAGCTGATCACCGTGCTCGGCCGCAACGCGACGATGATCCAGGCCTTCCGCGCCGCGAACGACGTGCTGCAGGGCGCCGTGCAGGGCATCGCCGACCTGATCGTGCGTCCGGGCCTGATCAACGTCGACTTCGCCGACGTGCGCACCGTGATGAGCGAGATGGGCCTGGCGATGATGGGCACCGGTCACGCCCGCGGCGACGACCGCGCGCAAGCGGCGGCGGAGAGCGCGATCCAGAACCCGCTGCTGGACGACGTGAACCTGTCGGGCGCCAACGGCATCCTGGTCAACATCACCGCCGGTCCGGATTTCACCATGGCCGAGTTCGACGAAGTCGGCCGCACCATCGAGAACTTCGCTTCGGAAGACGCGACCGTCGTGATCGGCACTGTGCTCGATCCGGACATGCAGGACGAAGTGAAGGTCACCGTGGTCGCGACCGGCCTGAACCGCGTCGCCTCGCGTCAGCACGTGCGCGTGCAGGAGCATGAGCCGATCCGCACGCCGATCAAGCTGGTGCGCAACGCCACCACGGGCCAGCCCGACTTCGACGCGATGTCGCACGTCGAACCGGCGCCGACCCACGGCTTCGGCGGCCTGCGCAGCGGCCGCGCCCATGCGTCGGAGAGCGCGCCGGCGGTAGCCGATTTGCCGGGCGATTACCTGGACATTCCGGCGTTCCTGCGCCGGCAGGCCGATTGAGGTTTTCAGCTAGCCAGCGGTAACGTCCTCTTGGCTGCCGGGCCGCGCCGGCCCGGCAGCATTTTCGGTATCGGCGTCCTGTCGGGTCTGCGGGCTCGTCGGTGCGCCACTGCGATCCATGGCCCTTGCCTCGCATGGTCTCCGTCTTTTTGGCACGGCATCTCTCTGCCATATCGCCAACGGAGCAGTCCATGCGTTACCTGTTCGCTTTACTCTTGCTGGGCGGCGCGGCCTACGCCGCCGACGTAGCCCAAGAACTTCCCGCCAAGATCAGCAAACCCAGCGTCGACGTCTATAGCGCCCCCGACTTGAACGCCGAGCGCCTGCTGACACTCAAGCGGAACGACGCGGTCAAGATCGCGGGCCAGAAGGGCTTATGGTACGAGGTCGGCGCGATGCCCGGCAAATCGGGATTCGTTCGGGTGAACGATGTGCGGTTGGCGCAAGCCGGCCGCGACGACAGCGGCCCCAACGTGTTGTTCGTCGGGAAATCGGGCTTGGGGCGAGGCAGCGAAACCGCCGGCGTGCGCGGCCTCGATGAAAATCAATTGCGCATCGCAGCCGCGAATAACGTGCAGCTCGAGAAGATGCAAAGTTATCGTGCCGCTGCGAAAGCGGCTGCGGCTTACGCGCGCAAGCAAGGGCTCACGGCCACGGCCGTGGCTTACGCCGCCGAAGCCAAGCCGGCCGCGGCGGGGCAGGGCGGGGCGACGCAAGCGCAAAAGCGCGAAGGCATCTCCCAGGCGCAAGGCGCAATGGGGCGCCTTGGCATGGGCGGCGGCAAGACCAACGACGCCGCAGAGATGGCCAGCGCGTCCGCGGGCAAATCCGAAGCCGAACAGCAGCAAGAGGAATTGGCGCTGGGCCCGGCCTTGGCCGCGCGCGTGCTGGGAGCGAGCCCGCTGTGGAGCGACGATGCCGCGCAACGGCGGATCAACCTCATCGGCCGCTGGGTGGCGTCGAACACCAGCCGTCCCGATTTGCCTTGGACCTTCGGCGTCATCGCCACCGACGAAGTCAACGCTTTCGCCATGCCGGGCGGCTATGTGCTGATGACGCGCGGCCTGTATCGGCGTTTGGATGGCGACGCCGAACTCGCGGCCGCGTTGGGACACGAAATCAGCCATGTCGTTCAACGCGACCACTACAACGTCATCCACAAACAGGAAATGACCCAGGCGGGCGCCAAGATCGCCATGCGTAATGTCAAGACTCCGGCGGACGGCAATCCCGCGGCGGCGTACGCGCGCGATTTCGTGGAGAAGAACGGCGCGGCCATCTTGATGCGCGGCCTGGATCGCAGCGCCGAATACCGTTCGGACGAGGCGGCGCAGATCTACCTGGCCCGCTCCGGCTACAACCCGCTGGCTCTGTACTCGGTGCTGCAGAAGATGGGGTCGATGGGCAACAAATCCGGCTTCCTGGCGCAGCTGTACAAAACCCACCCGGCGATGGGCAAGCGCTTGGACCAGATCGACAAGCGCGGGCAGGGCGTATTGGAGCCGTATCTGTCGCGGTAGCAGACGGTTGAATCCGGCGACGCTGCCGGACCGCACGTCCGGCAGCGTTTATAGCGAGCGGCTCAGGCTGCGGCCTTGCGTGAGTTGCTGTTCCTGCGCCATCCATTGCTCGCGCTGCTGGGCCCGCTGAGCATCCAGCGATTCGGATCGTTGCATCGTCTCGCTGATCGGCGGCGGCGTTTCCGACAGGTCGACGTGCGCCCGGAAGCCAGGCGTCTTGCTCATCACGAAGACGCGGCCCTCGTGCACCATGACAATGTCCAGATGCTCGGCATCCCGCACGCAGCCGACTTTGGCTTGCAGCGTTACGTGGGCGGCCATTTCGTCGGATGTGCCTGCCGGTAGGTGTCGGCGGATGGTTTCGTGAAGGGCGTGGTCGGGATGGCGGGGGTCGCTGTAGCTGCGTGGACTGTCCAGAGATTGTTGCGGCTCCGTATTTCCTAGCCAACGGTCTGCAGGGCGTTCGCTATCCATGTGTGGCCGCACGCTATCTCGTCTCTGATACTCATCGATCCGCCCTTCCGGTGTAATGACTCCGGTGTCGAGATCACGAATGTATTCACGAAAATGATTGAGTTGCCATTCGTTGAAATCGATGTGGGTATGCAGCCCTACTTTTACGCCAGGTGGAGCTTTATTGCTCTGTCTGCCGAGCAATTGACCATATTCTATTTTTTGCCCCTCTTGTACATGGATGGGATGCATGTGCCGCACGCGCGCGATCAGTTCAGCGTCTTCGCTTGATCGGTTATAAATTTCAACGGTCCCCCAACGATCGAGCCGCGGGGAGCGTCGGATGTATCCAGATACCGGAGACGGTACATCCACTAGTGCGCTGCCCTCTACCGAGAGCACCAAGTCCTTGCTTACCATCCTTTGATGGGTTGGGGATTCGACATATTCCTCGCGGCTTCCGTCGATCTCGGCGTACCTGCGTTTATTGAGATCTTCGACCCAGGTGGGGTGATGCTTCTCGATAGATTCGTAAGAATCGACGTGCCCCCAGGACTTGCCAACGCTCTCCGCAACTTCGTATTTGCGAGCCATAAATTTCCTTGAAAATTAGGTAGAGCCATCCGTCATGCTGATCAGAAACCAGCAAGCCGCATATTTCTGGAACAGATAGGCCCGGCTATATGCGCCGCTTCCTTGGCTGTGCGTAAAAACCTCGTATCGATTACTGCTTTTCTTCGATATCTCGATCTCGACGCCTTTTTCAGCTAGAAGGCGCCGGTTGAGAATCAGAGGGAAATTCACCTCCGCTTTCTGGAGAAGAAGCACGCGAGGAGCCCGGTCTAAATCTTGAGGGTCGTACTGGACGGTTTCGTACGGGAAACGGGTGAAGGCTTCTTGCAACCGTTCGTCTGCAAGAAAATTTTCGATGAATACCGAAAAGTCCAGCGATGGGCACAGCTTCAGCGGTTGCTTGGTCTCCGCTCGCTCGATGACCGCAGATTCGGCCCTGCGTTCTGCGAGAAGCGAAGTTTCGGATTCGATCGGCGACAGGCCGGCATCGGATATCGGATGTCTTGCGTTCGGCGGCGAGCACGCGCCCGCGGAAAGCGAAAAAAACAAGCAGCACAGAAGTGGCCGAAAGTTCATAGGTGCCTGCGTGATTCCGACCTGCCGATGCACGGTAAAACCGAGCCTTGATGGCCGTGCTCTTCGCGCTTCATGCGGGTTCTGTGACGCGGCTCACGTCGCTTCGTATCCCGGGGAGGGCTGACTGTTCGCCCGGCCCGGCCGTACGATCGTTCCCCGTCCCGGCGCCCCTTCCGTTCAGGTTCAGGAAGGCGCATGCTAATCTTCGCCGTCTGGCGGCCAGGCACGCTTCTTGTGGCCGGCCGCGGCGTCCCGCGGCTCCAATAATTACAACGTCAGCGCAAGGCTCCGCCCCCCGACCTATGCTGCGTCAACGCACCCTTAAAAACGTCATCCGCGCCACCGGCGTGGGACTGCATAGCGGCGAGAAGGTCTATATGACTTTGCGCCCCGCGCCCGCCAATACCGGCATCATGTTCCGGCGCGTCGATTTGGAGCCGGTCGTCGAGATCCCGGCCGACGCCGACCTCGTCGCCGAAACCACCCTGTGCACCGGCCTGGCCCGCGATGGCGCCAAGGTCCAGACCGTCGAGCACCTGATGTCGGCCCTGGCCGGCCTGGGCGTCGACAACGTCTATGTGGAGCTGTCCTCGGCCGAGCTGCCGATCATGGACGGCTCGGCGGGCCCCTTCGTATTCCTGCTGCAATCGGCCGGCATCGTCGAACAGGACGCCGCCAAGCGCTTCATCCGGATCAAGCGTCCGGTGGAAGTGCGCGAGGGCGACAAGCTGGCCCGGTTCACGCCTTACGACGGATACAAGCTCGATTTCACGATCGAATTCGACCACCCGATGATCCCTTCGGCCCAGTCGAAAGCCACCCTCGATTTCTCCACCGCCGCCTACGTCAAGGAAGTCAGCCGCGCCCGTACGTTCGGCTTCATGCGCGACTTGGAATTCATGCGCGAGCGCAACCTGGGCTTGGGCGGATCGATGGACAATGCCATCGTCCTGGACGAATTCCGGGTATTGAACGACGACGGCCTGCGCTATGCCGACGAATTCGTCCGCCACAAGATCCTGGATGCGGTCGGCGACCTGTACTTGGTCGGCCACGCCATCGTCGGCGCCTACGAGGGCCACAAATCCGGCCATGCCCTCAACAACAAGCTGGTCAGGGCCCTCCAGGCCGATGCCGGGGCTTGGGAAGTGGTGACATACCCGGATGCCGAGGCCGCCCCGGCCTTCTATGGCGAGCTGGCCCCGGTCTGAGCCCGCCTTTTTAGGGTCGAGCCTGCTCGACTGCTTTCTGGCCTGATCCCGGGAACGTGCCCTAAGGGCAGTCGAGCAGGCTCGACTCCAAAAAGCACCTTTCCGAACCGCCCATCGGGCGCAGGCCCCCGCTCATCCCTGTGAGCGGATTGTGAAGCGCATGCCCAAATTTAACTTTTTTCTTCCCGGATATTAACGAATTGGGCGGACGACGCCGTTACCATGCCCCCTGGCTGGGTACGGCGGCCCGCTGGGGAAACGTATTTTCCCGCCGGACTCGGCCAGTCAAGAGCGTTCTCCAGGTTCCGCGGAGTCGGGATCTTGCAGGGAATCCAAGGCGGCTCGCAGGGCGTCACGCGAGGCCGTCGACATCGGTTTGACCGTCCTTTCCACCCGCGATGGCTTGTCGATCAGCGGGACGGCCGTCGTTTTGACGGTGAGGACGGTCGCATCGAGCCCGACGGACCGGGCAGCGTCGAGCACCTCGGCGGCGGCGAGCCTGAGCTTGGCCGTCCACACCGGGGCATCGGCGAGGAAGACCAGTTTGCCGCCCGGAGCGACATTGGCCAGCCGCACATGCGCGGCCAGTTCGGGAGGCAAGCAGGGACGCAAGCGCAGGTCCAACGCATCCAGCCACAGGGCTCGACGCAGTGGATCGCCGGCCGGATCGGCCAGCAGCGCTTCGAGTGCGGCTTGCGGTAGGGAGTCACGAGATCCGGAGCCGGTCATTGCGGACTCGGAGATTAAAGAAAGGTTAGCAAGGCGATTTCACAACGCGGGCAGTGTAACCATACGGCCCAGATTTTTTCGATTTCCGTCTTATCAGAAGCGCAACAGGGGCAGCGTTGCTCGTTAGCTGGCGGAGTCTTGAGATGGATGCTTCGGTTTCGATGAATTTTTCCGATTATTTGAACAATGCGCGCTATTGGGTGATGGATCTGCCCTACCGGACGCGCGATTTCATTTCCTTCCGTCCCGGCTTGGCCGCGATCGTGTTGGCGTCCATCGGCATCGCCGCCGGCGCGGGCATGCGCAGCGGCATCGGCAGCGTCGAAGTCGATCAACTTCAGGCCAAGCTCGATCGCCAGCAAGCGCAATTCGACGACGTGCGCACGCACGCCAAGCAAGAAGTGAACGCTATGGCCGCGCGCCTGGCCGAGCTGCAGGCCGAAGCGAATCGCTTGAACGCTTTGGGCGAACGCCTGACCCGCATCGGTCAGTTGCAGGACGGGGAATTCGATTTCGACAAGCCGGTCGGCGTCGGCGGCGCCGGCCCGGTGCGCGACATGAAGCCGGGCGAGTTGCACGACGGCCTGGATCAGCTGGAAGCCCAGTTGCAGTCCTCCGGCGGCCAGCTGACCCTGCTCGAATCGCTGCTGTTCAACCGTCAGCTCGATCAGAACGCGGTGCCTTCGCGGATGCCGATCGCCAACACCTACATCACTTCGGGCTTCGGCGGTCGCGCCGATCCGTTCGGCGGCGGCAGCCAATACCACAAGGGCATCGACTTCAAGGCCAACGTCGGCGATCCGGTGACCGCGGTGGCCGACGGCGTAGTCAGCTATTCCGGCGTGCGTTCGGGCTACGGCAACGTGATCGAGATCGACCACGGCAATGGCTACGTCACCCGCTACGCCCACAATTCCAAGTTGCTGCTGAAGGTCGGCGACCTGGCGCGGGCCGGGCAGACCATCGCCAAGGCCGGCTCCACGGGCCGTTCCACCGGTGCCCACGTGCACCTGGAAGTCTGGCAGAACGGCGCGGTGGTCAATCCGCGCAAGTTCCTGGGCGAGCAGGGCAATGGGCTGCTGAAGCGGGGTTGAGCTCGCATTAACCCTCGCTCGCTTGCGGGAGAGGGTTGGGTGAGGGCGCGCGGAGTAGCCCGCTGGCGGTGAATTAGAAGCGGGTGGGAACTAGCGTTCGACGCGATTTCAACCTGCGCGCGCCCTCATCCGCCCGCTGCGCGGCCAGCTTCTCCCGCGGGCGGGAGAAGGGTTCAAGAAGCCTTGTAAGCAGCCTTTCCGGCCCCAAGCTACAATGCGCGTTGCCAAAAAGGGCGCCCAGCGCCCTTTTCTGTTTTCGGGCCCAGCCCGGTCGTCGCCCGGTGCGGCGTTTACCCTTTTATCGGTCAAACCATGCTCAACAGCCTGCTTACCCGCGTTTTCGGCAGCCGCAACGACCGCCTGCTGCGCCAGCTGGATCGCGTCGTCGCCAAGATCAACGCTCTCGAGCCCGAACTGCAGAAGCTCAGCGACGCCGAGCTGCAAGCCAAGACTCCCGAATTCCAGAAGCGCATCGCCGACGGCGAATCGCTGGACAAGCTGCTGCCCGAAGCCTTCGCGGTCTGCCGCGAGGCGTCCAAGCGCGTGCTCGGCATGCGCCACTACGACGTGCAGCTGATCGGCGGCATGGTCCTGCACCTGGGCAAGATCGCCGAGATGCGCACCGGCGAAGGCAAGACCCTGGTCGCGACGCTGCCGGTGTATTTGAACGCGCTGGCCGGCAAAGGCGTGCACGTGGTCACGGTGAACGACTACCTGGCCCGCCGCGACTCGGCCTGGATGGGCAAGCTGTACAACTGGCTGGGCCTGTCGGTGGGCGTGGTCTATCCGGGCATGCCGCATAGCGACAAGGGCGCCGCCTACGCCAGCGACATCACCTACGGCACCAACAACGAATTCGGCTTCGACTACCTGCGCGACAACATGGCGCTGGCCAAGGAAGACCGGTTCCAGCGCGGCCTGAACTACGCGATCGTCGACGAAGTGGACTCGATCCTGATCGACGAGGCGCGCACGCCGCTGATCATCTCAGGCCCTGCCGACGAATCGCCCGAGCTGTACCACAAGGTCGACGCGATCGTGCCGAAGCTGAGCCGGCAGAAGACCGAGGAAGGCGACGGCGACTACTGGGTCGACGAGAAGGGCAAGCAAGTGCACCTGTCCGAAGCCGGCCAGGAACACGCCGAGGACTTGCTGCGCAAGGCCGGCGTATTGTCCGGCGAAGACGGCCTGTACGACGCCCACAACATCCACGTGGTGCACCACCTCAACGCCGCGCTGCGCGCGCACGCCATCTACCAGCGCGACGTCGATTACATCGTCCGCGACGGCGAGGTGATCATCGTCGACGAGTTCACCGGCCGCACCCTGCCGGGCCGGCGCTGGTCCGACGGCCTGCACCAGGCGGTGGAAGCCAAGGAACGCGTCAACGTGCAGCGCGAGAACCAGACCCTCGCCAGCATCACCTTCCAGAACCTGTTCCGCATGTACAACAAGCTGTCGGGCATGACCGGCACCGCGGACACCGAGGCGTTCGAGTTCCAGAACATCTACGGCTTGGAAGTGATCGTGATCCCGACCAACAAGCCGATGGTGCGCAAGGACCATTCGGACCAGGTGTTCCTGAACCGCGCCGGCAAGTACCGCGCGGTGGTCAACGAGATCAAGGAAGCCAACGCGCGCATGCAGCCGGTGTTGGTCGGCACCACCTCGATCGAAGTGTCGGAAATGCTGTCCGAGCAGTTGCAGGAGGCCGGCGTGCCGCACGAAGTGCTCAACGCCAAGCAGCATGAGCGCGAAGCGCACATCGTCGCCCAGGCCGGCCGTCCGGGCGCGGTGACCATCGCCACCAACATGGCCGGCCGCGGCACCGACATCGTGCTCGGCGGCTCGCTGGAAGCCGAACTCGCCGCGCTCGAAGCGCAGGGCGAAGTCGACGAAGTCACCCGCGCGCGGGTGAAGGCCGAATGGCAGCAGCGCCACGACGCGGTCAAGGCCGCCGGCGGCCTGCACATCGTCGGCACCGAACGCCACGAATCGCGCCGCATCGACAACCAGCTGCGCGGCCGCTCCGGCCGCCAGGGCGATCCGGGTTCGTCCCGCTTCTACCTGTCGCTGGAAGACAACCTGATGCGCATCTTCGCCGCCGACTGGGTGCAGCGGATGATGGCGCGGATGGGCCTGAAGGAAGACGACATCATCGAAAGCCCGCTGGTGACCAAGCAGATCGCCAACGCGCAGCGCAAGGTCGAAGCGCACAACTTCGACATCCGCAAGAACCTGCTCGACTTCGACGACGTCAACAACGACCAACGCAAGGTCATCTACCAGCAGCGCGACGAGCTGCTGGAGGCCGAGTCGGTGCACGAGAACGTGGTCGGCATCCGCGAAGACGTGGTCGCGGACATGGTCGCGCGCTTCGTGCCGCCGAACTCGATCGACGAGCAATGGGACCTGCCGGGCCTGGAAGCCGAACTGGCCAACGAATTCGGCCTGCAGCTGTCGCTGACCGATCTGGTGCAGCGGTCCGACGAACTGGACGCCGGCCAGCTGGCCCAGCACGTGCAGGACGCGGTCGCCAAGCAGTTCGACGACAAGGAAGCGCAGGTCGGCGGCGAAACCATGCGCATGCTCGAGCGCCACATCATGCTCAACGTGCTCGACCAGAACTGGAAGGAGCATCTGGCGCGTATGGACTACCTGCGCCAGGGCATCCATCTGCGCGGCTACGCGCAGAAGCAGCCCAAGCAGGAGTACAAGCGCGAAGCGTTCGAGCTGTTCGGCGAGATGCTGGACAAGGTCAAGCGCGAAGTGGTGACGCTGCTGGCGCGGGTGCGGATCCGCACCGAAGAAGAAGTGGCCGCGCTGGAAGCCGAAGAGCGCCGTCAGGCAGCCGCGGTCGCCCAGCAGATGCAGTTCCAGCATCGCGATGCCGGCGGTTACGGCGCCGACGAAGAAGCGGCGCAGGCGCAGGCCGGCCTTCCCGAGTTGAGCGTCGAGCGCGCTACCGGGCCCAAAGTCGGCCGTAACGATCCTTGCCCTTGCGGCAGCGGCAAGAAGTTCAAGTACTGCCATGGGCAGCTCGCCTGACCGAAGACCGCCCTCTGCCGATCCGGCCGGGGGCTTTGCGGGAGGGGCTTCAGCCCCGGCCGCGAAACATGTCGGGGTTGAAGCCCCTCCCGCAAGAGCGCCGGGCAGCGTCGACGAGCCCGTCGTCGAAGTCGTCGCCGGCGTCATCCGCGACGCACGCGGCCGCATCTTGCTGGCGCGGCGCACCGAAGGCCGCGATCTGGCCGGCCTGTGGGAATTCCCGGGCGGCAAGCGCGAGCCCGGAGAATCCGCCGAGGCCGCGCTGGCCCGCGAATTGCGCGAAGAGCTCGGCATCGAAGTCGAACTCGGCGCGCCGCTGATCGCGGTCCCGCAACGCTACCCGCACAAGCGTCTGCGCTTGGATGTGCGCCGCATCGCCTCGTGGCAGGGCGGGGCGCCGCGAGGATTGGACGGCCAAGCCTTGGCTTGGGTGCCGCCCGCGAAGCTGGCGAGCTACGCGATGCCGCCGGCCGATCGGCCGGTGGTCGCTGCGTTGCTGCAAACCGATCGGTATCTGGTCACGCCGACGCCCGCCGACGACAAGGCGTGGCTGGAAGGATTGCAGCGCGCGCTCGCCGCCGGCGTGCGGCGCGTGCAACTGCGAGCGCCCGGCTTGGATGCGGCGCGCTGGCGCCGGCTCTGCGCCAAAGCGATCGGCCTATGCCGCAAAGCGGGCGCGGACGTGTTGGTGAACGGCGATGCGGCCTTGGCCGCCGAGCTGCAAGTCGGCGTCCACCTGCGCGCGGCGCAACTGCCGCGTCTGGAGGCGCGTCCGCTGCCGCCGGCGCTGCAAGTCGCCGCTTCCTGCCACAACGCCGAAGAATTGCGCATGGCCGAAGCGCTGGGCTGCGATTTCGCGGTGGTCGGGCCGGTCAAGGCGACCGCTACGCATCCCGGAACGCCGGGCATCGGCTGGAGCGCGTTCGCTGCGTTGCGTGAACGGGTTTCGCTGCCGATCTACGCGATCGGCGGCTTGGCGCCGGCCGATATGGCCGAAGCGCGCGATCACGGCGCGCAGGGCATCGCCGCGATCCGCGGTTTGTGGTCCTGAGCCCCGCTTTTTTTGTGGGAGCGGCTTTAGCCGCGAGCTCTTCCTTCGGTTCGCTGCAGTCTGCCGGAAAAAGCTCGCGGCTAAAGCCGCTCCCACAAAAGCGGGCCGCGGCTACGAAACGGCGGCCAGTGCGAGATAGCGGGCATGCAATTCGGCGATCCGCGCCTCCAGGGCTTGCAGCGAACCGGCGTTGACGACCACATCGTCCGCGATCGCCAGCCGCTGTTCGCGATTGGATTGCGCGGCGAGCATCTTCTCGGCCAACGCCGCATCGACGCCGTCGCGGCGCATCAGCCTTTCGATCTGCGTTTCGCGCGGCACGTCGATCACCAGGATGCGGTCGAGCCAAGGATAGGCCCCGCGACCGCCGCCTTCGGCCAACAGCGGAATCGCGGCGATCGCATACGTCGAGGGCGCCGCTTCGCACGCGGCCCTCAGCGCCTTGCGCACGCGCGGATGCACGATGGCCTCCAGCCGCTTGCGCGCGGCTTCGTCGGCGAACACGATGCGGCGCATCGCGGCGCGATCCAGCGCCCCCGAAGCGTCCAGAACGTCGGCGCCGAAGACGGCGACCACTTCATCCAAGCCTTCGGACCCGAGCGCCACCGCTTCGCGTGCGGCCACGTCGGCGTCGGCGACGAAGACGCCCAGCGCTTCGAAGCAGCGCGTGGCCGCGGTCTTGCCCGAAGCGACGCCGCCGGTGAGGCCTACGATGAACTCGCTCATGGTTCCATTCTCACCCGTTAGGGAGAGGGACGAATCACGCTTTCATTCCCGATAGGCGGAGATAGAAATCGATGATTTCCTTGCCCCAGAAGAACACGATCCAGCCGGCGATGGCCAGATAGGGGCCGAACGGGATCGGGGTGGCCTTGTCGCGGCCCTTCATCGCCAGCCAAGCCGAACCGATGACCAAGCCCACCAGCGACGACAGCAGGATGGTGGGCAAGACGCCGTTCAAGCCCACCCAGGCGCCCAGCGCGGCCAGCAGCTTGAAGTCGCCGTGGCCCATGCCGTCCTTGCCGGTCAGCTGTTTGAACAGCCACCACACCGTCCATAGGCTGGAATAGCCGGCCATCACGCCCAACAAGGCTGCTTTCTGGCCGATGAAGAGATTTTCCACCGCGGCGATCAATCCCAGCCACAACAACGGCAAGGTCAATTGATCCGGCAGCAATTGGGTGCGCAGGTCGATGCCCGACAGAGCGATCAGGAAACAGGTGAAGAGAATCGCCCCGAAGCCCTTCCAGCCGAAGCCGAATTTCCATACGCAGCACAGCACCAGCGCCATCGTCAGCAATTCCACCAGCGGGTACTGCAGCGAAATGCGCTTGCCGCTGTAGCGCGAGCGGCCGCGCAGCATCAGATAGCTCAGGACTGGAATGTTTTCCCACCAGGCCAGCGGGTGCCCGGTCTCCGGATCGTGCGAGCGCTCCACCACGATCCCCGGCGGCGGCGGATCGTAGAGGTCCGGTTCGCCCAGGATCTCCCGGCTGTCGCGTTTCCACTGCCATTCCAGCCGCCGCGGCAGGCGCAGGATGACGACGTTCAGGAAGCTGCCTAGCAGCAGCCCCAGGCCGGCCGCGGCGGGATAGCCGAGGCCGGGGTTTTGGTCGAGGAAAGCCATGCCGCTATTAGACGACAGCCGCCAGCTTGAAGATAGGCAGGTACATGCCGATCACCATGCCGCCCACCAGCACGCCGATGAAGACCATGATCATCGGCTCGATCAGGCTGGCCAGGGCGTCGACCGCGTTGTTGACTTCCTGTTCGTAGAATTCGGCGACCTTGAACAGCATCGTGTCCAGCGCGCCGGCCTCTTCGCCGATCGCGGTCATCTGCACCACCATATGCGGGAACAGATTGACCTGTTTCATGGCCATGTTGACCTGGTAGCCGACCGAGACGTCGTCGCGCATGCGCTTGACCGCGTTCTCGTAGACCGTGTTGCCGGTGGCGCCGGCGACCGTGTCCAGCGCCTCCACCAACGGCACGCCCGCCTTGAAGGTGGTGGCCAGCGTCCGCGCGAAACGGGCGACGGCGGCGTTGTGCATGATCTGGCCGATGATCGGGATCTTGAGGATCATCCGGTCGATGAAATGCTGGAACCGCGGCGAACGCTTGAAGAAGAAGATCGCGGCGATGATCGTACCCGCCAGGAACAACAGGATCAGCCACCACCAGCCCACCATGAAGCGCGAGGCGTTGACGATGATCTGGGTGAAGGCGGGCAGTTCCGCACCGAAGTTCTTGAACACTTCCTCGAACTGCGGGACCACGAACACCAGCAGGATCGAGCTGACGATGATCGCCACCGCGATCACCATGGCCGGGTAGAACAGGGCTTTCTTGATCTTGCCCTTCAAGGCCTCGGTGTTCTCCTTGTAGGTCGCGATCGTATCCAGGACGGTTTCCAGCACGCCCGCGCTCTCGCCCGCGCGGACCAGGTTGCGGAACAGTTCGTCGAACTGCACGGGATACTTGCTCATCGCCTCATAGATCGACGAGCCGCCCGCGATGTCCGCGCGCAAGCCGTCGACCATCTTCTGCATCTTCGGGTTCTTCTGCCCGCCGGCGATGATTTCCAGCGCCTGCACGATCGGCACGCCGGATTTCATCATCGTCGCCAACTGGCGGCTGAAGATCGCGATCTCCTTGGCGCTGATATTGCGGCCCGCGCTGCCGAACAGCGGCTTGCCCTTGGGCTTGACGATCTTCGGGGTGATCCCCTGCCTGCGCAGCTCGGCGCGCAGCAGGTTGGCGTTCTTGGCCTGCTGTTCGCCCTTCATCACGGTCCCGCGCTTGTCGGTACCCTGCCAGACGAAAGTCTCCAGCGAGTTGGCGGTCCGGATCTTGGCTTGCGCCTTGGCGGCGGCTGCAGATTTGCTGGCGGCCATGGTTAGTCCTTGGTGACTCGGTTGATTTCGGCCAGGCTTGTGAGCCCGTTCTTGACTTTCCACAATGCGGACTGGCGCAAGTCGCGGACTCCGGCTTTCTGCGCCGCTTCGGCGATGGCCATGGCATTGCCGCCGGCGAGGATGATCTCTTGGATCTCGTCGCTCATCGGCATGACCTGGTAGATGCCCATGCGTCCTTTGTAGCCTTCCGTGCATTCGCTGCAGCCCACCGGCTCGTAAAGCTTGATGCCGGCATGGACTTCGTCGCTGGTGAAGCCTTCGGCCAGCAGCGCATGGTCCGGCAAGTGCACTTCGCGCTTGCAGTCGTGCAGCCGCCGCGCCAAGCGCTGGGCGATGACCAGGCTCACCGAGCTGGTGATGTTGTACGGGGCCACGCCCATGTTCATCAGGCGGGCGATGGTCTGCGGCGCGTCGTTGGTATGCAGCGTGGACAGCACCATGTGGCCGGTCTGCGCCGCTTTGATCGCGATCTCGGCGGTTTCCAGGTCGCGGATTTCGCCGACCATGATCACGTCCGGATCCTGGCGCAGGAAGCTGCGCAGGGCGGCGGCGAAGGTCATGCCGCGCTTGACGTTCATCTGCACCTGGTTGATGCCGGGCACGCGGATTTCGACCGGATCCTCGACGGTGGAGATGTTGCGTTGCTCGTCGTTGAGGATGTTCAGCGCCGTATACAGCGAAACCGTCTTGCCGGAGCCGGTCGGACCGGTGACGAGCACCATGCCGTACGGTTTCTGCACGGCGTCCAGGAACAGCTTCTTCTGATCTTCTTCGTAGCCGAGCTTGTCGATGCCGAGCTTGGCGGCCGCGCTATCGAGCACGCGAAGCACCACCTTCTCGCCGAACAAGGTCGGCAGCGTACTGGTGCGGAAGTCGATCTGCTTGGTCTTGGAAAGGTTGAGCTTGATGCGCCCGTCCTGCGGGACGCGCTTTTCGGCGATGTCCAGCTGCGCCATGACCTTGAGGCGCGCCGCGACCCGTGCCTGCAGCTTGACCGGCAGCTTGGCCACCGTCTTGAGGATGCCGTCGATGCGCTGGCGCACGCGGTAATCGTTCTCGTAAGGCTCGAAGTGGATGTCCGAAGCGCCGCGGCGGATCGCGTCGACCAAGACCTTGTTGACGAACTTGACCACCGGCGTGTCGTCGCCCGCGGCGTCCACGCCGCTGTCGCCCGCAGCCAAATCCTCGTCGCCGCTGCCTACGTCCAGGCTTTCCATGCCGTCGGCGTCGCCGGTCATGTCGGCGAGCGTATCGTTCATGTCCAGCCATTGCTGGAGCGTGCGGCGGATGCTTTCTTCGTCGACCAGGATCGGCTCGACAGCCATGTTCACGTTGAACTTGATCTCGTCCAGCGCGCGGCTGTTGGTCGGATCGGAAGTGCCGACGAACAGACGGTTGCCGCGCTTGAACAGCGGCAATACATGATGTTTGGTGATCAGGTCTTCCTTGACCAGCTTCAGCGCGTTCTGGGCAGGGTCCATGATCGACGGATCGAACAGCGGCATGCCGAATTCGATCGAATTGGCGGCCGCCATCTGCGAGGCGTTCACCAATTTGTTCTCGGCGAGGTACGCGGCGATCGGCTTGCGCTCGCGGCTGGCGCCTTCGAGCGCGCTACGCGCGGTGGCTTCGTCCATAGCACCGTCCAGCACCAGCCGCCGGGCGATGCCGGTGATGCCGACCAGATTGGCTGTCGGGACCGCGCTCATAAGAATCAACCTCCTCCCCCGAGGTCTTCGGACTTTACCTCAAACCAACGACGGCGAACGCCGCCGCCATCACTTTTTCATAACAAACCGGATTTTGGGCTAATCTGCGGCCAAGCAAGGGGAAGCCATGCGTCTATCGATCGTCCTGCCCGCGAAAAACGAAGCCGAGGGCCTGCGCCGGGTGCTGCCCGCCCTGCGCTCGCGCCTGCCCGAAGCGGAAATCATCGTGGTCGACGACGGCTCGACCGACGATACCGCCGCCGTAGCGGCCCAACACGGCGCCACGGCGCTGAGCGCCCCCTATTCCATGGGAAACGGGGCGGCGATCAAGAGAGGGGCGCGGGCGGCTTCCGGAGATGTGATCGTGTTCATGGATGCGGACGGTCAGCACGATCCGGCCCATATTCAAAGCCTGCTGGACAAGCTGGCCGAGGGCTACGACATGGTGGTCGGGGCGCGGGATTCCTCGGGCCAGGCGAACGCCGGCCGGGGGGCGGCGAACGCCCTCTACAACCGCCTGGCGAGCTGGATGACCGGCATGCGGGTCGCCGACCTGACCTCGGGTTTCCGCGCCGTGCGCGCCGACCGTTTCCGCGAATTCCTGCACCTGCTGCCGAACGGGTTCTCCTACCCGACCACCTCCACGATGGCCTTCTTCCGCAGCGCCTATCCGGTCGCCTACGTGCCCATCCCCGTAGCCCGTCGGGTCGGTAACAACAGCCACATCCGCCCGATCAAGGACGGCATCCGCTTCCTGCTGATCATCTTCAAGATCGCCACGCTGTATTCGCCGTTGAAGCTGTTCGCGCCGATCGGCATGGGGTTCGGATTGCTGGGGCTGGGCTACTACGCGTATACCTTCGTGACCGAGCACCGTTTCACGAATATGAGCGCCTTGTTGTTAAGCGCGGCCGTGATCATTTTCCTGATCGGATTGATTTCGGAGCAGATCACGAATCTGACTTATCTTCGTGACTGATGCAGCATTGATTGTATTGATCGGCACCAAGGCCCAGTTCATCAAGACTGCGCCGGTGCTGCGCGAACTCGACGTGCAAAAGGTCCCATACCGTTTGGTATACACGGGCCAACACAGCGAAACGTTCGAAGCGTTGGAGGCTTGCTTCGGTACCAGGCCTCCCGACGAGGTGCTCGTACCCGATACCGAAGCGGCCACCAAATCGGCGCTGCTAGGATGGTCGGCGCGCTTCTGGCGCGCGGTCGCTGCCCGCGCAAGAAGCGAGGAATGGCGCGGCTGCCGCATCGGAGTGGTCCACGGGGACACGATGTCCACGCTGTTCGGCGCAATGGCTACTCGGTATTGCGGCGGGCGCGTCGCTCACATCGAGGCAGGTTTACGTTCGCCGAAGCTGATGGATCCGTTTCCGGAAGAAATCATCCGGCGCTGTGTCTCTCGTTTGTCGAAGTTGCATTTCGCGCCGGATTCCACGGCGGCAGCGAACCTCGCCCATGTTCGTGGCAAGGTGATCGACACGGGCGGCAACACTTTGCGTGACGCCTTGCGGCTCGCCCTGGCGGCCGTTGAGCCCGGCATGAGCGAAGGAGGCATAGGGGGTTATGGCGTCGTGTCGATCCATCGCAACGAGAACCTGTCCAATGCGGGGGATTTCGACTTGCTGATGGGGGAAGTGGTTAGAGCATCCGCTGTAATGCCGTTGAAATTCGTGCTGCATCCGGCGACTCGGGCGCGACTGCGGACGACGGGATGGATGGATAGGCTGCGGCTCAACCAAGGCCTGGAACTGATGGAGCGCATGAATTACCCGGATTTCGTGCGTTTGCTCGTGGGAAGCAGCTGTTTGCTTACCGACGGAGGCAGCAACCAGGAGGAGGCCGCAATGCTCGGCCTGCCGACCTTATTGCTGCGGCGTGCGACCGAGCGGCCCGACGGTCTGGGCGGGAATGTCGTCTTGTCCGGATTGCAGCCTCGTATCATCCGCGATTTCGTGGAGAACAACGCGCACCGCCGGTGGACCTTGCAAGCCATCGGAACAGATTCGCCCTCCGCGGCTATTGTGCGCGTATTGAGGAGCGAGATGCATGCGTCGGGCTGACGGCATACGGCCGCTAGCGTTGCGAGTATTTTTGTGGCTAGGCCTAGCCCTCTGTGCCGTCGCGGCGGCGAAATACTGGGAACAGTCCCGAGCGATCGTTCTCGCGTTGGGAATGGAGGGCGTGACTGCGGTCGTCGCCGTTCTGTTGCTGATCTGGTTCCTTTCCGTAGTCGCTTGGCGGCAAGTGGTGCTGGCTTATAGCGGTGAGCGGATAGATCTCCTCGTTGCGGCGCGCCATCTCGCATTGTTGTTGCTCGGGAAATACATTCCAGGCGGCGTATGGGGCTTTTTGGCCCGATTGGGGGATTCGGCATCGCGCCTGCCGGCCACGCAGATGCTGGCGGCCGGTTTGGCCGAACAATGGATGTCGCTCTCGACGATTACGCTCGTTTCGCTGGTCGCCTTGGCTTCATTCGGGTGGCAAAGCGCATCGGTTTTCGTAGCGCTCGCGCTGGTGCCTATGGTCGTAGTCGTCACTTCGGCATGGATAGGCCCGATCGTGACGGTTTTCGGTCGCTTGCTGCCAGCGCGTTTTCGCGACGCGATCGGATCCATGGATGCCCGCGGATCCTTGCGCGTCGCGGCTTGCATTGCGTTGCTTCAGCAATCGTCGATACTCGCCTTGGTAGCCGGGGTGGCGATGAAGGCATTCGGCCTGGGATTCGCGGAGGGTGCCGCCGTCGCAGGTAGCTATGGCCTGGGCGTAGCCGCGGGTATCGCCGCGGTTTTCGCGCCCGGGGGCATTCTCGTTCGCGAAGGCGTATTCATAGCGCTGAGCAGCGCCGTCATGCCGCCCGCTCAGGCGACAGCACTTGCGGCCGCGATGAGGTTGGCTTTCACCGCTTCCGATTTGGCGGTCGGAGGGTTGACCGCATCTTGGAAAGCAAGGAGGAGCGAGCATGTTTAGCGTGCTTCGGACCGCTTGGGCCCGCTGGTCGGCATTGTTGAGATTCAGCGATTCGCAGGAATATTGGCGGCAGAGATACCGCCGCGGCGGCGATTCCGGCGCGGGATCTTCGGGCGTGCCGGCGGAGTACAAAGCCGGCGTATTGAATGCTTTCGTAGCAAGACATTCGGTGTCGTCGGTCATCGAATTCGGCAGCGGCGACGGCCGCCAGTTGGAGCGGGCCGCGTACCCCCGCTATCTCGGCGTTGACATCAGCCGGGACGCGGTCCAGGCGTGTTCGCGACGTTTTGCGGGCGATCCTAGCAAGCGCTTCGTCGTGCTTGATGAGTACGGCGGCCAGCGAGCGGATTTGGCGCTCTCGCTGGATGTGGTGTTCCATTTGGTCGAGGACGACGTATACGACGATTATCTGGGCCGTTTGTTCGCCGCCGCCGAACGTTACGTGATCATCTATTCGACCGACGAAAACCGTTCCGGAGCCATGAAGCATGTGAGGGATCGGAAGGTTACGGAAGATGTCGCCTTGCGCTTCCCGGGGTTCGCGAGGATGACGGAAGAAGAATCGTCGTCGCCGCCGCCGGTCGAATTCAACCGGGGTCTGGCGACGACTTTTTTCTTTTACGAGCGACGCGAGTCAGCGGGTGCAGGACGTGGGGAGATACTTCCCGGGTAGTCCCCCGCATTCCCATCCCAAGCTGCCGTTGTTGTCGTGCATCTTCAAGGTCAAGTTGCTGGTATTGATCTTTGCCGAGGCGGCAGCCGGATCGAACGCGACAGTGATCTGGCCCGTGCCATCGATTGTGACGCTCGCCACATATTTTCCGCGGATGGATCCCGGAGCGGACATGCCCGCTGCGGCATTATTCGACGGAAATGCGCCATAGTCGCCGTAATACGTAGCGATAGCGACCTTGGCCCCGGTGGCAAGACTCAAGCCTTCGGCTACTTGCGACCGAGCCACGTAATCCTGATAGGCGGGCGCAGCGATAGCGGCCAGAATGGCGATGATGGCCACCACGATCATCAGCTCGATCAGCGTGAAACCCCGTTCTTTTGCCATCTCCCTTCCCCTGTCGGTCACGGCCAAAAATCCTGCTATTCAGCCAGGCAAGATTCGTGCCTAACGCGCCGGACTGCCGGTGGGGACGGGGCGGGCGGCGTTCCGCCGCAAAGCTTGGATTTGCCGGAGAACGTCGGTGTAGGTGCCCTTGCCGTTCGCTGCGTTGACTTGGGCGATCAGGGCATCGAGTTCCGGCGAGGCGTCGCCGGAAGCTGCCAGCAACTGGGCCAAGTTCGCTTTGTATTGCGCATCGTTTGGCGCCAGCCGGACGGCGTCGCGCATTACGCGAATGCCTAATTCATGATCGCGCATTATGTTGAAGGCGAAAGTTGCATACAGGGAGTGCACGATGGCCGAATCTGGATTCACGGTTAGCGCAATGGCGAAGGTGTCGTAGAGGTCGCGATCTTCGAAATGGCATTCGTCCCTTTGGCGGCAGGCCAGGACTCCGTGCAGCGCGTTCAGGCCTTCGGGGCCGATCGCGCGTTCGCGGAACTTGCGCTGGAAGCTTCGCCAGATATCTTGCGGGACCGGCCGTCGCAAACGGCTGTCCATGATGATCAGCGCCTGCTCCGCGAGAGGCGAACTGCGCGGCAGGAAGGCCGCGTGCTCGAATTCTTTGTGGGCCAGGAACCACTGCGCCGAAGAGGGATCGCCACCGGACTGTTGCAACAGCAACCGGCCGAGTTCGAAGCCGGCGCGGGGCGAATCGGGATTGCGCGAGGCCAGGGCCGTCGCTAGGCGCATGGGCTCACCCCAAGTGCTCGCCTGAATGATGGATAGCGCCGCTAGACCCGCCAATGCTGCGGTCGCCAAAGTTCTGCGCGCGTCGGTATTCAAGCGCGCGCCGATCCGGGCGAATATCTGCGCGATGGCGATCAGGATACCCAGAAGCGCGAGATAGTTTCGGTGTTCGAACGCGAGCTCCAGCGGCACCACGTTGCTGGTGAGCGCATGGCCCACGAAGAACCAACCGATGCCAAGCGCGTAAAGCGGCCAACGCCTGCGCAGTAAGAACGCGGAAGCGATCAGCGCCGCTAGCACGGCCAGCGATACGGCCGTAGCCGGCGGCGAGAACAGTCCGCCGGAGATGGGGAAGTTGTCGTAATAAAACAGCAGCGCGCCCGGCGTGGGCGCGACGATCTGACGGAGATACATCGTCAGGACCGGCGCCTGAGTCAGCAGGCGTTCGCCTAAGCCGAAATCACGTGCGGCGTAAGCGGCTCCCGAGGCGTAGTGTGGAAGCGCCCACCCGACGAACAGGATCAGCGCGACGGCGATGCCGGCCGCATACAGGCCGATCAGCGCCTTCGAACGTCCGGCGGAAACGCGGAAACGAAGGACGAAAATTTCCAGCAGTAATGCGTAGCCCGGCGCCAACAGCGCGGATTCCTTGAAACCCAATCCGAAGAGCACGGCCAGTCCTGCGGCCAGGAACCAGGGCAGGCTCGCGCGGCCTTCGATCTGCAGGCGGCGCGCGCGCAAGTAGGCCAGCAGCGCGAGCAGGGTGCCCATGGCCGCTCCGATCTCCATGCGCTGCACCACGTACAGCACAGTGGACGCCTGCAAGGGGTGCACGACCCAGGCGGTCGCTACCGCCCAGGCGGCGAAGCGTCCCAGACGTGCGTTTTCCACTGGCGCCAGCGCGAAGATGCGGGTGCACAGCGCCAGGACCAGGCAGCCGTTGATCAGGTGCATCCCAAGGTTGGTCCCCTTCAGCGCGAAGGCGTCCATCTGGGTGAAGTAATGGTTGAACGCGAAGCTCAGGATCGCCAGCGGCCTGCCGCCGGCGCCGGCGAAGCCGTTCAACGCGGCCCGGCGCAATTCGTCCAGGCCCAGATGGGTCATTTTCCAGTCGGGGTCTTCGACGAGGTTGGCGAAGTCGTCGAAAATGAAGCCGCCGTGCAGGCCGGCCCAATAGGCCAGCAGGCCGGCCGCCAGGAGCGCGATCGGCGCGCACCATTTCAAGTAGGGGTTCACGTCTGGGATTCTGGCAAAAAGAAGGGGCCGCAGTGCGGCCCCTTCTGCTTGCTTGCCGAAACCGGCCGGTATTAGCGGCAGGAGCTCGGACGATACTTCGAAGCCAGCGAGCCGCCGCAGGTCCAGGCGATGCTGCCGCCGCGATCAGCGGGGGTCAGCGTCAGGTTGCTGCTGCTGATCTTGGAGCTAGCCGACGAGGTTTGGAACTGCACGGTGATCTGGCCGTTGGCGCCAACGGCGGTCGACGAAACGTACTTACCGGTGATAGAGCCCGAGCCGGCGACGCCAGCGGCGCCGTTAGTGGTCGGCCACGCCGCATAGTTGGCATAGTACTCGGCCACGGCGGTCTTGACGCCCGAGGCCAGGCTCATGCCTTCCGACACCTGCGAGCGGGCAACGTAGTCCTGGTAAGCCGGCAGAGCGATGGCGGCCAGGATGGCGATGATCGCGACGACGATCATCAGTTCGATCAAGGTAAAGCCCTGTTCGTTCTTCATGGATGTTTCCCCTAGGAGTGATAGCTATTCACGTGCCGCTGGAGGCCGACTGTTCCGGTCCGTGGGCAGCCGTGCGACACCGCACGTGCACCCGAATAATACGCAGAAGCCGTGCCAAACGGCGGTTTTGGCGGATGAGTGTCGCGAACTGTGACTTCAGACTCTAGTGGAGTGTTGGCTCGTTAACGAAGGCCGATGTCAGAAACTGACGCATGACGTCACATTTTGGTGCGGGGCTCGGGGTTAGGTCAGATTTGGCCTGCGTGTCGACGTTGAGCATTGGCTGCAAGCCTATTGGATGTTGTCCCCATCGGAGTGCCCTGACGCTAGCGGAGCCGACCGCAGTTTGACCGCCACTACTATCGTATCGATAGCGCATTCGCTGAGCAGCGCAGTCGTTGAGAGTGCGGAGATGGAAGGATGATACGCATCCTGCGCGAATGCGGGCTGCAATGTGGTGCAGAAGCACAGGTTGGTGCATCCACTTAGCGCCATATTTTGCGCGGTTGTTTTGTTTCAGAAATCGTCCTTACTAGGCGCCATGCGAATGCCAAGCTAGTCACGAAACCGAAGCTGTGCCTTTGATATGGTCGGCCGAGGCCCCGGTCGGCGGGCGCCTCAGGGATGGGGGTCGTCATGAGTCGGATTTCGCCTGCGGATTGCCGTCTGCAATCGCGCAAGAGTCTTTTCTCCGGAATTTTGCTTGCGTTCCTCCTCGCGTGCGGATGGCTGCTGGCTTCGGCGCCAGCGTTCGAGGTGAAGGCGCAGGCTACGGATTCGTATGCGCCGATATTTAAATGGGCGGTCGACAATTGGTATCAAGGCAGACCGCAGTGGCACCGGCGGTGGTTTTCGACCTACCAGGCTTCCTATTCGGATTGGTTCTGGTACGGAGAGATAACTAATGGCCCTGAATTACCCTGCGGGCCTGGAGATGTGCGCAATTGGGTGTTTAACGAGTCTTATCTGGAGCCGGGCTACAACGGAAAAATGGCGTCAGCAAACTATTTTCTCGTGGAATGCGATGGTTCCGGCTCGACTGGGCCATGGCCGTACAACTCATCTACTCGACATTGGACCTGCGGTGACGATTATTGGCGAGAGCCTTGGTCTCCCTCGCTTCCAGAGGTTTGCGAGATTCAATTGGGTAAAGTGGATCCTTCGCAGAATAAGGGGCCGAAGTGCCCAACTTGTTTTGGCGATCCTATCAATCCAGGAGTCGGTAACAAATTCGAATACCGAGTCGAAGTGCCCGCTGTAGGGGCGTCGCCGTTGGAATTTGCTTGGACATATAACAGCAAAGGGGCGTCCTCGGTCCACACGCCGGGCGACATGCTCGGCGCGATGCGTTCCACCGTCTTCTCGCGCGGAGTGGAAGTGGCCGAGCAGGGCGGTACACGGACCGCTTATGTCGGCAGGCCGGACGGCAACACGGTCAGATTCAACAGCAACGGGACCTCCTGGGTGCCTGTGGCGGAAGCGCACTACGAGCTCAACGAAGAGATAAGCGGTTGGCGGTTTTCTGATGCTTATGGCAACGAGGAGTATTTCGACACCGGCGGCAAACTGCTGAAGCTGACGAATCCAGACGGCAAGACGGTCGAGATCGCTTACGACTCTGCCGGCAAGATAGAGTCGGCGAGCGACGAGTACGGAAGAAGCCTGGCGTTCGTTTACGACGCGGACGGACGGCTCCAGCAACTTTCGACTCCGGATGGCCAGGTCTTGACCTTCAGTTACCAAGGGCTGTTCCTGTCCGAAGTCAATTATCCGGGCGGGCATGCCGTCTCCTATCTTTACGACGAAAGCGCTCATGTAGGCAGTCCCTCGTCGGAGGGCGCTCTTACGGGCGTTTTGGAAGATGGGGTGCGCGTTTCGACGACGAAATACGATAGCGATCGCAGGGCCTACGCCACGACCTTGGCCGGAGGCTTGGGCGCCGAGTCGGCCACATACGTGCCGTCCAACTACCACGATTTCGTATCGCGCGCCGACATTGCGCTGGCCAATGGCGCGAATCGCCGAATCGACTACGTCGCGTATCGCGGCCGCATCGTTCCGACTTCCATCATCGATAGCTGTTCGGGTTGCGTAACTTCCACGACCGCGTACACCTACGATCAGAACGGATACGTCCAAGCCAAACAAAAAGACGGCGCAATCACGAACTTCGCCATCGATAGTCTCGGCCGGGAAACGTCCCGAGAAGAAGGAATCGACGTGGCCAATCCGTCCGCAGGCGAGCTGCGTACTACTCAGACGGACTGGTCGTCTAGCCACGGCAAGCCTACCGAACGCCGCGTATATAGCGCCGCCGGCAATCTGACCGCCAAATCCACCTGGACCTACAACTCGCGCGGCCAGACGCTGACCTCAACCCAGACCAATCCAGCCACCTCCACCACCCGCACCACCACGACCACCTACTGCGAAGCGGCCGACCTCACCAACGGCACCTGCCCGCTGCTGGGCTGGTGACCTCGGTCAACGGCCCGCGCACGGACGTGAGCGACACCACCACCTACACCTACTACGCCAGCGACGACGCGGCGTGCGCGTCCGCGCCTACGACCTGTCCGCACCGCAAGGGCGATCTGTGGAAGGTCACCGACGCGCTGGGCCGCATCAGTGAGACCCTGGCCTACGACGGCGCCGGCCGGGTGCTGTCGGTGAAAGATGCGAACAACGTCGTCACCGACTTCACCTACCACCCGCGCGGCTGGCTCACCGCCCGCAAGGTGCGCGGCACCAACAACGCCTCGGAAGCCGACGACCAGATCACCGCCATCGAGTATTGGCCCACCGGCCTGGTGAAGAAGGTCACCCAACCCGACGGCGCGTTCACGGCCTACACCTACGACGCCGCCCATCGCCTGACCGACATCGCCGACA
>NZ_SZUA01000004.1 GCF_005239095.1 Luteimonas gilva
GCCGACGACCAGATCACCGCCATCGAGTATTGGCCCACCGGCCTGGTGAAGAAGGTCACCCAACCCGACGGCGCGTTCACGGCCTACACCTACGACGCCGCCCATCGCCTGACCGACATCGCCGACAACGCCGGCAACACGATCCACTACACCCTGGACAACGCCGGCAACCGCACGGCCGAGTCGACCAAGGACGCCGGCAACACCCTGCGCCGGACCTTGTCGCGGGTCTACAACCAGCTGGGCCAACTGCAGACGGCCAAGGACGCCTACAACCACGCCACCGGCTTCACCTACGACGCCAACGGCAACAATCAGACGGTGACCGATGCGTTGAGCCGGGTCAGCGACAACGACTACGACCCGCTCAACCGCCTGGTGCAGACCCTGCAGGACGTGGGCGGCATCGCCGCGCAGACGAGCTTCGCCTACGACGCCCAGGACAACCTGACCAAGGTCACCGACCCCAAGGGCCTGGACACCACCTACACCTACAACGGCTTCAGCGACCTGACCCAGCTGAGCAGCCCGGACACGGGCGTCACCACGTACACCTACGACAGCGCCGGCAACCGCCAGACCCAGACCGATGCGCGCGGCGTCACCGCCACCTACAGCTACGACGCCCTGAACCGGCTCACCGGCATCGGCTATCCGACCAGCAGCCTGGATGTCGCTTATGCCTACGACACGGTCAACGCGAGCTGCCTCGCCGGCGAGACCTTCGCCATCGGCCGGCTGACGAAGATGACCGACAGCAGCGGCCAAACCGAGTACTGCTACGACCGCTTCGGCAACCTGACGAGGAAGCGGCAAACCACCAACGGCCAAGTCTTCACCGTCCGCTATGCCTACACCTTGGCCGGGCAGCTGCAGGCGATCACCTATCCGGACGGGGCGGTGGTGGATTACGTCCGGGACGGGCAGGGACGCACCACCGAAGTAGGCGTCACCCCCAACGGCGGCACGCGTAGTGTTCTGTTGAATCAGGCCACCTATTACCCCTTCGGTCCGGTGGCGAGCTGGACCTACGGCAACGGCCGCACGATGAGCCGATCGCTCAACCAGAACTACCAGCCCTTAGCGATCCAGGACCCGAACGCCGGCGGCCTGTCGCTGGGCTACGAGTTCGACGAGGTGGGCAATCTGAAGAAGCTGTTCAATGCCGACCAGTCCGTCACCAAGGCCCAGTACGGCTACGACGCGCTGAACCGGCTGACGGACGTGAAGGACGGCCCGACCGGGACGGTGATCGACCACTATGCCTACGACGCCACCGGCAACCGGACCAGCTTCACCAATGCGGGCGGGACGACCAACTACACCTACCCGAGCACCAACCACCGCCTGACCCAAGTCGGCGCCACGCCCCGAGCCTACGACAGCGTCGGCAACACGACCCAGATCGGCGGGACGGCGAAGGAGTTCGTGTACAACGATGCGAACCGGATGAGCCAGGTGAAGGTGGGCGGCACGGCGACGATGAACTACCAGCTCAGCGGAAGAGGCGAGCAGGTGCGTCAATACCTCGCTGCGAACAACACCTACACGGTGTACAACGAAGCAGGGCAGTGGGTTGGCGATTACGACGCCACCGGCCAACCGATCCAACAAGCCATCTGGCTGGACGATCTGCCGGTGGGCCTACTGGCCGGCGCCACCACCAACCAAAAGCTGCACTACCTGCAACCCGACCACCTGGGCACGCCGCGAGCGGTGATCGACAC